>NZ_JACA01000014.1 GCF_000520995.1 Aquimarina macrocephali JAMB N27
AACGCTCACAACTTCTAGCTTCAATCAAAGCTGCATATAATAAGCGATGTACAAGCTGGGTTGTTCTACTTCCTCCTTTTGGGAAAAAAGTTATCAATTGAATCACGTAGTCATCTTTTCGATCTCTACCCAGAATCCAACCCCGTTCAAGAATTTTATCATGAACCATTTTAAAATGACTCATTTCTTCTTTTACCAGTTTTATCATCTCTTGCACTAATTCTGTGTATTCAGGAAAACTCACAATAAGTGATATTGCTGTAGAAGTAGCTTTTTGTTCGCAGTATGCATGATCTGTAAGAATCTCTTCAATATTTTTTTCTACAATATTTACCCATCTTGGGTCTGTGGGAAGTTTTAAGCCTAACATGGTTCCGGTAGTTTTTTATAATAATTACAAATTTATGAAGTAACTCATTATAGAACTAAGATTCGAAAGAAAATATTAATTTTTTCATTTTTACTTGTTCGAAGCAACCTTAAAGATTTTTATTCATCTTATTAAAAAATACATATTATGAATAAAAGTAGCCTGGTTGGTCTAATTGTAGTATTAGGATTCTTAGCTTGTAGTAGTGATGATGATAATAATAACCCAAGTAGTTGTGATCAATTAACCGTAATTAGTTCAAAACAATATATTGATGAACCAAATCATGATTTGACGATAAACAGTTTGAAAATAAATGAAAATTGTTTGAAAATCAGTTTTGGTTCCAGTGGATGCAGCGGGGATAGTTGGGAGTTGAAACTTATTGATTCTGAAGAAATTTTGGAAACCAACCCGCCACAAAGAAATTTAAGATTGTCTCTAAAAAATGAAGAATTATGTAATGCATTTATTACTAAAGAAATATCATTTAATATTCTTGGGCTAAAAGTAGATGGTAACAGAGTATTGCTTAATATAAAGAACTCAGACGATCAGATACTTTATGAGTATTAAGGAAAACTATAATAATTTGATGACAAGATCAAATTAAATATCTAAATCAAAAGAGGAACGTAGCTTATCAATAAGAGGATTTTTTTCTCTTAATTTTTCATACTTATCCTGGGGGGTGAAGGCATACTTTTTAGAAGCCTCTTCGTTTACAGTAATCTTCATTTCAATACTGTAATTTTTTAATTTTTTGAATAAAAATTGTAATAACCCGGATTGAGCAGCTTCCATATCAATTTTCATCGATTGATTAGGCAACTCTAATGAGATAGAACCTTTGTCAAGGGTAGGGATATTCATGGCAAACATAGATCCAATAATACGCTCTCCTTTTTTATCTTGCATTTTACCATATTCTATCCAGCCTTCCTGCATTTGTGATTCTGTAAATTCCTCTTTTGGTAAATTTTCAGGATCAACTACCTGTTCTTCTTTACTTTCTTCATGTTCTTTTTTCCTCTTAATACTACTTAGTGATAATCCAGAAGTTTTACGTTCCTTATTTATTAAAACTGGTTTTTTCTCAATTACAACAGGAGCTTCAACGGTAATTGTATCTTCAGAATCATCTTCTTGAATATGAGATTCTGTGTCTTTGTCTTGTGTAACCTCAGAAACTGGAGTAGTTGAAGGTTCTGGTTTTTCTTCTACTTGAGGAGGTGTGCTATTTTGTTTTTCAGTTTTTTCTAAAGCCTTTTCTTTTATTTCAGATGAAATTTTAACTGGCTTAATTCCCTTTTCCTTAAAATAAGAAGGAGGAATTATGAAGGGTTTGTCATTTTTTTTTTCTCCATCCACAAGGATAGAGGCAAGTTGCATTAGGCATAACTCAACCAGCAGTCTTTGATTGCGACTGGTTTTGTATTTTAGATCACAATCATTAGCAAGTTCAATACCTTTAATAAGAAAACCATGCGGAGCTTTTTGTGATTGCTCTAAATATTTAGCTTTTGTTTGCTGTCCTACTTCTAGAAGATTGATAGTAGCCTGATTTTTACATACTAATAAATCTCTAAAGTGCGATGCAAGACCAGATATAAAATGATGCCCATCAAAACCTTGAGCAAGAATTTCGTTATATTCTATAAGGAGTTGTGGGATATTATTCTCAAGTATTAAATCGGTAGTTTTAAAATAAGTTTCATAATCTAATACATTCAGGTTTTCGGTTACCGCCTGTCTGGTTAAATTTTTCCCACTGAAACTAACAACTCTATCAAAGATTGATAAAGCATCTCGCATTGCGCCATCTGCCTTTTGAGCGATAATTTGCAAAGCATCTTCATCTGCAGTAATTCCTTCCTGTAAAGCTACCTGCATTAAATGATTTTTAGCATCGGTTACTGTAATGCGTTTAAAATCAAATATTTGGCAACGCGATAAAATTGTTGGAATAATTTTATGCTTTTCTGTTGTTGCCAGAATAAAAATAGCATGTTTAGGAGGCTCCTCTAATGTCTTCAAAAAGGCATTAAAAGCTGCTTGAGAAAGCATATGAACCTCATCAATAATATATACTTTATATTTTCCTACTTGTGGTGGAATCCGTACCTGATCGATAAGGCTTCTAATATCATCTACAGAGTTGTTTGAAGCAGCATCGAGTTCAAAAATATTAAAGGCAAAATCTTCATCTGGATGCTCATTTCCATCCTGATTAATTGTTTTTGCCAGAATCCTGGCACACGAAGTTTTTCCTACTCCTCTTGGACCAGTAAATAATAATGCTTGTGCAAGATGATTGTTTTCTATAGCATTAAGCAGCGTATTAGTAATTGCCTGTTGCCCTACAACATCCTTAAATGTCTGGGGTCTGTATTTACGTGCTGATACTATAAAATGCTCCATCGTTACAAAGTTAAAAATTGCTTACAAAAAATAAATTATAGCTATCGGTTTTTATCTTTAGTTATTAACACCCAAAAAATAATTCTGAATTCTGAATTCTAAGTTCAGAATTATAATACTTTTGCACAAAGCAGATCACCTTATCGCTCCTGGTTATTCGGGAGAGGAAAGTCCGGACACCATAGCACAGTATAGCGGGTAACGCCCGTCCGTCGTAAGGCGAGGACAAGTGCAGCAGAAAGTATGTACAGGTAATGCTGTAGTGAAACCAGGTAAACTCTATGCGGTGCAACGCCATGTAAACCAGCTTTTGAGGGTTGTGCGCCCAATGTTGGAGGGTAGGCGGTTTGAACTGATAAGTAATTATCAGTCTAGATAAATGATAAGGATCCTGATGTATCGGGAAACAGAATCCGGCTTATGATCTGCTTTTTTTTACAACTCTTTTAACAATACCCAATATCAATTTTCTTGTACCTTGTACGACAAGAAAAATTATTTGAATGAAAATTGCTATAGTCTGTTATCCTACCTTTGGAGGTAGTGGGGTGGTGGCCACAGAATTAGGAATTGCTTTGGCAAAACTAAACCACGAAGTACATTTTATTACCTACAAACAACCTGTTAGGCTCAATCTGTTAAATCCGAATATTCATTTTCATGAAGTAAACGTACCTACATATCCTCTTTTTCATTATCAACCATATGAATTGGCATTGTCTAGTAAATTAGTTGATACGATTAAAAAGTATAAAATAGACGTACTTCATGTTCATTATGCTATTCCGCATGCATATGCTGGATATATGGCAAAAAAAATGCTTGAAGAAGAAGGAATTTATGTACCTATGGTGACTACATTGCATGGGACAGATATTACCTTAGTAGGAAACCATCCTTTTTATAAACCTGCAGTAACATTTAGTATCAATAAAAGTGATATTGTTACTTCTGTGTCTCAAAGCCTTAAAGACGACACATTACGTTTATTTGATATCAAAAACGATATAGAGGTCGTTCCTAATTTTATTGATGCAAGTCAAAGAAAAACCAGTTTTACAGATTGTCAACGAGAACTTATGGCAACTCCAGAAGAGCGTATTGTTACTCATATTAGTAATTTTAGAGCTGTAAAACGTATTACAGATGTTGTAGATATTTTTTATAATATTCAGAAAAAGATGCCTGCAAAATTATTGATGGTTGGAGAAGGCCCAGAACGTAAACCAGCTGAGCAAAGATGTAAAGAACTTGGTATAAAAGATAAAGTGGTGTTCTTCGGTAATAGTAATGAAATAGATAAGATATTGTGTTTTTCTGATCTGTTTTTACTTCCATCAGAACGAGAAAGTTTTGGTTTAGCTGCATTAGAAGCGATGGTAAATAAGGTACCTGTAATATCAAGTAATGCAGGAGGAATCCCAGAAGTTAATACTCATGGTGTTTCTGGATATATGAGTGATGTAGGAGATGTAAAAGGTATGTCAGAAAATTCAATTAGAATTCTGGAAAATGATAGCAGATTAGAAGTCTTTAAAGAAAATGCATATAAAGAAGCAATGAAATTTGATATTAGTAGTATTATTCCTCTATATCTCAAAATGTATGAGAGTGCTTTGGCTGCAGTATAATATCATTTATTTATAAAATTAAAAACACCGTTATCATGTACATGACAACGGTGTTTTAGTTATTACTTTATTATAATGGTATGTCTAAAATGTATATCTGGCAGAAATACCAACATTTACTCCTGTATTGTCTACATCTCTAAATCCATTTGATTGATCTATATCATGAATATCAAATGTTGGACGAATACTAAATGCTACCTGAAGTGGAAAATCAAAACGATAGTCAACTCCAAAATCTGCTCCTATGTAAGGAAAAAATTCAGCATCTCTATCTACATCACCAATAATTACACCAAGGTATCGGGTTTTAAAATCTATATACCCTGCACCTACACCTGGACCAGCAAACCAATTTAGTTTATCCCAGATATTATATGTCCAATGAAAAAATACTCCACCACGATACGTAGAGATGAAAGAATTTGTTTTAAAACCTAAATTAGCGTCAATTCTGTTGTGTTCACTTATTATTTGTCGTTGATATGTAATTTCGGGACCAAACCCTTCATCTCCAACAACTCCATCTGATAACCGAATTCCTATAGCATTTTCAGGAATATCTTGTGCCTGCAGTTGTGAAGCCGAAATAATGATTGATAGTACAAAAAAAAGTTTTTTCATGATTTTAATTTTTAAAAATTTTAATTGATTATAATAATAGAAATGGTTAGCGTGTTTTAAAGTCTTGTGTGTAAAACTAGTGTATTAAAAGTGTTAATCAAATTTGTATCTGGCGCTTAAGCCAAAATTAAAGATGATATCATCATTAGTATAACTATCGAAGTATATCTCTGGTCTGAAGTCCAGTGAGATTAATAGTGGGAAATCAAAATTATATTCAATACCTACATCTCCTGTTACAAAACCAAAGATGGTTAAATCATCATCACGTACAATATTAGAGTCAAAATCAACTAATCCACCTCCAATTCCTGGCCCAACATACCAATTTAGACCTCCGTCAATATTAAAAACCCATTGGTATATCCCTGTTAGCTTTAGAGCATTGTAGTTTCTTTTGCCTTGCGCTCCAAGTCCTAATTCTATTCGTGTTTTAGAACTTAAAGCATTTTGATATGAAGCTTCGGCCCAAAAACCGTCTCCTTCGCTAATACGTAAACCAATAGTATGTTTAGAAATTTCCTGAGACTGTATATTATAAATACAAAGAAATAGAAAGGGAATTATAAAAAATATATACTTCGTCATAATCGTAAATAGTAATTTCCTATTCCCGACTATAACGTCATAAATCTTCTATTCTGTAAGGATAAATCTTAAATCTTTGTTAAGATTAAATTAACTACTTTGTAACTGCATGTCGGTGCTCTCAAAAATCTTATCTGCAGAATCAGCTATAAATCCATTAAAAATAACATCTTGATTATTTTTGTAACGGTATGAAAATTCATAATAGCATGATGTGATTTCTTTAACGTTTTCTTCGAATTCTACCTTGACCACATCAGCCAAAATACTGGATTGCTCTAGTAATTGGGATGGAGAGCCTTTTATTTCACCTCCAGAAGTATTCATTTTGAAACCATTCTCTTTTAAAAATTCATTAACTTGAGATAAATCTTTAAACGATTGAAGCTTATTAACATCTACTGTGAAGTGATTAGAGCAAAAGCCATTAACATATACCCAGGCTGCATATTCTGATGTAGAAAGGAGTGTTTTGTATATCTCAAAGGATGGTTTGGCCCAAATCCTGCCTTTTAGAATAAGATCTTCTTGTTGTAAAATCTTATGATCTGTTTGATTTATGGTGTTTTGGATTATGTTATTTAATTCTACAGAAAACTCTTCGAGAAGTAATTCGCTAATAAAGATTTTTGGAGCGTTAAGATTACTCTTGTGCTCAAAATGTTTTGCGTATAATTTTTTGGCCTTAAAATGATATTCTCCTTTGGGTTCATAACCCATTGCAATAAAGGGTTTTGCCAGAACATCGATACTTACTCTAGGATCATTAAAAGTACGTATTGCAATATGATCATTAAAAACAGTATTACCTTCTGCTTCAAACAAAGATTTAATTTTTTGTGCAGAAGGAGTTTTTGCAGTGTATTGTTTCCAAAGTTCTTCAAAAAAATGAGTCAAATTCATTTTAATTATGTTTTTATTTGATACAAAATTATTATTTTTGACTATTATTGCGTGTATATATATTGGTTTTAGTTCCAATTATATAGATTTTGTGTCAAATTGAAGATAATGTTTTGTTTTTATTATCAATTTTGACTGTGGATGTTTTAAATTTTTTATTGGTATGAATCATTTTGATTATATAGATCAGCAGATATTATTACAGATACGCGAAGATGCAAGGAAGCCTTTTTCTCAAATAGCAGAGAATTTAAAAATTTCTAATTCTTTGGTACATCAGAGAATTAAAAAACTTAAGAAACGTGGTGTAATAAAGAAAGCCGAGTTTGTAGTAGATGAGAAACAAATTGGTTTTAAAACGAAGTCTTATGTTGGTATTCGTTTAAGAGAGGCTAGATATGCAAAAGAAGTAGTTGATGGTTTAAAAGAAATTCCGGAAATATTAGAATGTAATTATGTTTCAGGACATTATGCTATTTTCATTCTTATTTTTGCATTTGATAATCATCATTTGCGTAAGATTCTGTATGAAAAAGTACATCAGATCGATGGAGTCGCAGGAACGGATAGTTTTATTTGTTTTGATACTAATTTCAGGAGACAGGTATCTTTAAATTCTTTAGGAAAGAATATTTCATATGATTGATAAAAGTATATTGACATCTTTACAAGACCAATTAGAAGGTCAATTACAATTTGATACTCTGATTACTTCTTTATATGCTACAGATGCTTCGGTATATCGTAGAATTCCTTTGGCAGTAGCATTTCCAAAATCAATACAAGATGTGAAAAAAATAGTTGCTTTTGCATCTCAATATGGTATTGGTATTATTCCCAGAACAGCAGGAACATCACTTGCAGGACAATGTGTGGGAGATGGGATTGTGGTGGATGTTTCTAAATATTTTACCAAAATAATCGCAATAGATAAAATAAGAAAAACGGTAACCGTTCAACCAGGAGTAATACGGGATGATCTTAATCGTTTTTTGAAACCGTATGGACTATTTTTTGGTCCCAATACATCAACATCTAATCGTTGTATGATTGGAGGAATGGTAGGCAATAATAGTAGTGGTACTACATCTATTCAATATGGTGTTACAAGAGATAAAGTATTAGAATTACAAACGATATTGTCTGATGGTAGTGAAGTCATTTTTTCTGAACTATCATCAAATGATTTTGAAGAAAAACGAAATTTAGATACTCTTGAAGGAGAAATTTACAACCAGATTTATACCGAACTTTCTTCTGAAGAAATCCAACAACAAATTGCTACTCATTTTCCAAAACGAGAAATTCATCGTCGCAATACAGGTTATGCTATTGATGAACTGATTGATTCTGAGATTTTTTCTACCACAAATACACATTTTAATATGTGTAAACTTCTTGCTGGAAGTGAGGGTACATTGGCTTTTACTACACAAATTACATTACAGTTAGATGAACTTCCTCCAGAAGAAACATTAATGATTGCAGCGCATTTTAGAACTATTGATGATTGTATGAGAGCAGTAGTGCCTGTAATGCAACATTCGTTATTCACTTGCGAAATGATGGATAAAACCATTTTGGATTGCACAAAAAATAATATCGAACAATTAAAGAATCGTTTTTTTATTGTTGATGATCCAGAAGCGATCCTCATGCTGGAGCTTAGAGCAGATGATGCTGATCATTTAGAACAGCAAAAAGATAACCTATTAAAAACTCTTGATGACTCAAAGCTAAGCTATGCCAATCCAATTTTACGTAGGGAAGAAATAGATAAGGCTTTAGAACTAAGAAAGGCAGGATTAGGATTATTAGGTAATATTGTTGGAGATAAAAAAGCAGTTGCTTGTATAGAAGATACGGCGGTTGCTATTCCTGATTTAGCAGATTACATATCAGAATTTACAGATTTAATGAAGTCTTATGATCAAGAAGCTGTGTATTATGCACATGCAGGAGCAGGAGAAATTCATCTTCGGCCTATTCTGGACTTAAAAAAGAGTAATGATGTAGCCCTATTTAAAAAAATAACAGATGATGTAGCATCTTTGGTAAAGAAATACCAAGGTTCTATGAGTGGCGAACATGGTGATGGTATTGTAAGGGCTGGATATATACCCTTTATGATTGGTGAGGACAACTATAAAATATTAGAACGTATTAAAAATACTTTTGATCCTAATGCTATTTTTAACCCAGGTAAAATTATAGATGCCTATCCCATGGATCAAAAACTACGATATGAAATAGATCGAAAAGAACCAGAGATAGATACCATTTTTGACTTTACCGACTCGATGGGGATTCTAAGAGCTGCAGAAAAATGTAATGGTAGCGGTGATTGCCGTAAATCTGTAGAAGCAGGAGGGACCATGTGCCCCAGTTATCGGGCTACAAAAAATGAAAAAGATACTACTAGAGGTAGAGCAAATACACTAAGAGAGTTTTTAACCAATAGTGAAAAGGTTAATAAATTTGATAATAGAGAATTAAAAGAAGTTTTTGACCTCTGTCTAAGTTGTAAAGGATGTGCTAGTGAATGTCCTTCTAATGTTGATGTAGCTGCGCTGAAAGCAGAATTCGAATATCAATATCAAAAAGAGAACGGAATATCGTTACGTACAAAGCTTTTTGCTTATAGTAATAGATTGAATGATATAGGGAGGATTGCTCCGGGTTTAACAAATTTTTTCTTTACCAATGCACTGACATCCGGGATTTTAAAATCCATTTTTGGTATTGCCAGAGAACGAAATTTACCTTTGTTAAGCAAACAATCTTTAAGAAGTTGGTGCAGGAAAAATATAAAAAAAATACAACCTGAGAGACCTATAAAAACGGTATACTTTTTTATAGATGAATTTACAAATCATCTGGATACTAAAATAGGAATAGATGCGATCGAACTACTCGCTAAATTAAATTATGAGGTAAAGATAGTTGACCATAAAGAAAGTGGAAGGACTTTTATATCAAAAGGATTGTTGAAACAAGCTAAAATTCTGGCAAATCTTAATATTGAAACGTTTAGTAATTATATTACTGAAGAAATTCCTTTGGTTGGATTAGAACCCTCTGCGATACTTACCTTTAGAGATGAATATTTACGATTAGCTGATGATAAAGAAAAAGCAACATCAGTTGCAGCACATACGTTCTTGATTGATGAATTCTTACATACAGAGATAGAAAACGGAAACATAACTGCTGATCTATTTACTGCCGATACCAAAACAATCAAAATACATGGGCACTGCCACCAAAAAGCTTTATCTGGTATACACGATACATTTTCGATTCTAAATTTACCCAAAAACTTCAACGTTACTATCATTCCATCTGGATGTTGTGGTATGGCAGGATCTTTTGGATATGAAAAAGAACATTATGATATTAGTATGCAAATAGGAGAGCAAACCTTATTTCCGTCAGTTAGAAAAACACCTGAAAACACTATTGTCGTTGCTGTAGGTACTAGCTGCAGGCATCAAATAAAAGATGGGACAGAGCGAGAAGCGTTACATCCCATTAGTATTCTAAAAAATGCTTTAGTATAAATAAGATTTTAAAATTGGAAGTTTCAAATAAATGTAGGATTCAAAATCTAACTGATATAAAACATTATCCGTGTATAGTTTCGGAAGTGCCGTAGTTCTGAATAATTTCTCCTTCAAATTTTAATAAATCATCCCATTGTTTATCTACATCAATACCTTTTCCGTATTTACGTGCAAAACCAATAAATGTCGTGTAATGACCAGCTTCACTAATCATTAAATCGTGATAGAATTTTGATAGCTCAGGATCTTTTATTTTTTTTGAAAGAAGCTTAAATCGTTCGCAACTTCTTGCTTCGATCATTGCAGAAAATAATAATCGGTTAACCAGACTTTGCTTACGACTACCGCCTTTAATACCAAACTTAAACAATTCATTTACGTAACTATCCTTTCGTTCTCGACCTAATTTATAACCCCGCTTTTTAATAATTTCATGAACCATTTCAAAATGCTGTAATTCTTCTTGTGCCAAAGCTAATAAATCAGTAACCAAATCGGTATGTTCAGAATTTAACGTAATAATGGTAATGGCATTTGTGGCTGCTTTTTGTTCGCACCATGCGTGGTCTGTTAAGATTTCTTCGATATTTGTTTCGGCGAGAGCTGCCCAACGTGGATCTGTTGCCAGTTTTAAACCAAGCATATTTTTTTATTTAAGAAGGATTAATTTGATGCCAAATATACACATTTCGCAATAGTTATATATCAAATAAAAGATGGAATGCAACTATAAAAGCTACACTCCATCTGTATTTGAGAAAACATATTCTTTAATTTTTCAAAATTTCAGTTTAGTTTTCAAAATTATTAAATCTACTTTTTTATTAGTTTTTTTATATAGGTTTTTCCATCAATAGTAAGTTTACAGAAATATAATCCAGCAGGCCATCTAGCTGCTTGTACTTGATGATTATCTTCTGTTATAGTAGTATTATAGAATTCTTTCCCGCTTTGATTGGCGACACGTATGGTTATATGTTTCAGTTTTTCAAAATCTTTTATAGTTATTTTAAAATGATCTATAAAAGGATTTGGAGAAATATTAATATTTCGGGTTTCATTTAAGTATACTGTAGACACAAAGCTTTTTTGCAAACAAATCTGATTGACCACATGTTGAATCTTATACTCACAAGTATGATCTACTGTCAAAGACAGGGAAGTATACATCGCGGCTCCTGTTCTGGTAAAAGAATTAAGTAAAGACCAGCTAATGTCTCCTGTACATTTTTTATAAATGTAAAATGTTTCTTCGTCATACTCATCTGCATGTGAGGTAATATTACTAATCACCAGGTTATTTGATGTTGCAGATGCACTAAAATATGTATTAAAGGAAGGATCAGGTTTACAACATTCTTTAACCGTAAAACAGGTTGTTGAAGAACATCGGCCTGTATTAGAAGGCCAATTAATAGTAACACAATATTCACCATCTCCCATAGGAGGAATTTGATAATCTCCTGAGTGTCCACTTATAGGAACACCGTTATATGTCCATTCATATGAATATCGATATAACGTTGGTCCAATAGGGTCAGAGTCGAATCCAATTAATCGAGAAGGGAATTCATTACAATAATATATATCTGGTATAGAAACTATAGGCCCTTCATCTTCTATAATGGTAAATGAATATGTAGTTTTACAACCATTTTCATCGGTTATAACTAAAAGATATGAACCGTAGTTGGAAGGAGTAAAACAAGGAGTAGTTGCCAATAAAGTACTCATAGGTAATGTCGGATGTGGACCCCACCACTCATATGTATATGTGCTACCAAATGGAGCTAGTGGAGCACAGATTTCCTGAAAATCAGAATCACATATTTTGATTTTTTTTGGTATTTTTATGGTAATATCCTCACATTCCTTTTTTAATTCTACTTCATCTATATAAACAGATTGACTGTGTATCATAAGGGCTGTTGCAGGATCTTTAATCTTAAACAAAATCCTATCATATCCCAAACCTGCTTCTGCTGCAGTAATGGAAAAACTAGCACAATATTGACTCCAGAATGAATTGCCACTACCATCAAAAGTCATAGTTGGAGTAGTTAATATCCATTTCCCATCATCTGCACAATCATTGTCGTTAACTACATAAACTTCGATGATTTGATAAGGATCACTAATTGAAATTACTCCACTACTCGCACGTGCACCCCAGAAACATAAATTATAAGTTCCTTCGGTTAACGGGCCTGATAATGTACCTTTTAAACGTTCTCCTATCAATGTGTTTCCTGTGGATCCTCCATTTTGAGTTTGCCACAAATGTGCATAGCGATTATCTCCTGTCCTTTCTTCTAAACCGGCAGGCGTAGTATATATATTATTTGGTACTTGTATATTAGAGTTACTTGATAATCTATCTAATAGATCTACTCCGCTTCCACCAGCTGTAAAAATCAATGGATCTGTACATTGATGATTCCATCCCGTAGCAAGGTTTATTTGCCCACGATTTGTAGGAACATTTCCATCTTCAAAATCAGGATTGAGAACTAGATTTTGACCTATGGATAAAATAGGGATGATATAAAAAATGAAAATCATTAGTGTTTTTTTCATGTTATATAGTTTTATAGTTTATTAAAATGATTTGATTTATAAAGTATGTGTTTGCTATAAATGATTGATATTTATTAAGAACAGAGGTAATATGTATTGGAGAATAGTTTTTTAATTCAGAGTTTATTCTCCAATACATTTATCCTAAGGCTAAGGCTTACTATTCAACTTTACATACTTGGTATTCTGCTTTCCAACTGGTAAAATTGACACAAGTTTCCCACCCGTACCACTCAAAAGGAGTATTGTGAATATTAACAGTACTGGGAATCCATGCATACCAATCATTATAATATCTTCTTTTTGAATTGAACACATAACTGTTTATAGGGCTATTAAAATACCCCAAAGGTCTAGGTGATCTATTCCAATCTCGTTCATAAGTATTCCAATAAAATTTGTTTGTAGCAAGAGGTACCCATACATATGCATGTAACGAAGGTTTGTATAAAGTAGATCCTATCTGATTAGGTTTAACTTTAGCTAAATCTTTGGAGTACCCGGATATAAGATCATAGGTAGGAAAGTTTTCTACATGATATCCAATAATTGCATATTCAGATTTGTTTCCCCAACCGTTTTCATACCGATAGCCATTTTTTATTTTTATGTTATGAGAATCATATCTGATTATGGTTTTTCTTGCAGGCAACTCTATTAAATTTTCTTCTCCTAGTTGTATAACATTTTCATTTTTATCAAATACTGAAGCATGGTCTACTAAAAATAATGGGTTAGATGTTTTAAGAGAAGTTTCTTCTCCTAAGATGATCTCTTTTAATTTTCCGTTATTAGTAAAATACCAGGATACAATAAAATCTTCTATTTGCTCATTATTGGTACAATCTGTTTCGATGTTTGGAGATATTATGGGTTGTTTGTCGGGATCTATTTGATTCAGGTTAGGAATAAAAATAGCAGGTAAATATTTTTCTATTTCAGCTGTTTCTGGATATTCGGGATTTGAAGAAATAGGAGTATGGGTCATATCATTTGCGATACTTTGTAAGGATAGTCCATTGTTTTTTAAATTTTTATTTATTATTTCAAAGTATTGAGGTGCAACTTTTTCTAATTCTAATAAATATGCCGTTTCGGTTTTAGACTCTTTTGCCATCTGTATAATGGTTTTATTAAAGTTATCATCCTTTATTAAATCTCGTGTGGCTAGAGCTATTTCATATAAATATTTATTTAATTTCTCTTCGTCTTTATCTTCTTGATTTTGCATTAGTCTATTGATATCTTGATTGTTTTTTATAATCGGAATGTTATCAAGCGTATAATTACCAACTTTTTTGAAGTTTATTTTTTTTAGATCATTGTTCGTGATCTCTTCTTTTTCACAACTATATATTATGCTAATGAAAACAATACATAAAATAGCAGATATGCATTTTAAAAATTGTTCTTTTAGTTTCCATAAATTAATATTTTGATTTGATTTCATGCTAAATGTTTTAAGAGTAAATATCCCCAGAACTTTTCTGAGTTTTTTAATGATCGATCTTAGTAAAGTGTAGATTCATGAAATTCATTACCCATAAAAGAAAATATTTTTTTTAATGGGTAATGAATTTTAGTTTTTCATACTTAGTTATAGATCGATCTATTTTTAAAAAGGTGAATCCCGAAAAACCTATATAAAAAGAGTAGGGTACAATTAAAACCAAAAATCATGAAAAATCATTTAGCAAGATTATTGCTCTTATTATTTTTAGCTATTGCATTTGCTTGTTCCAAAGAGGAAGAAATAATCTCTATTCAAAAAGAAAACGCAGAGTATAAACACTCAGGAGTACACATGGCACCATGGACTTTATCTATGGACTGGCAATTTAGTTTTGGAAGCTGTGCTACAGGTCCGGGTGTATGTTTTAAAGATGGAGATGGAGATATTGTTATTGGTTGGGGGTCTATTTTTAATAATGGAGGACAAATAAGTTCTGCAAACCAACTACATGAAGCATTTAAGGTGTTGATGAATGGCAATGAGAATAAAGATAATGGAGTAATAGCGTTTCGTATAGAGGGAGATAAACTACATCTGGTGTTTTCGAGAAGCTTAGAAGAGCCTGATTTTATACTAAAAGAAGATGTAATACTACGAAAAAAACTGGCTAGACATTTAGGAATGGAAGAAATTACCATTCCTGCTGGAGTATACAAAGTAGATAGAAGTAATTTTGAATATGGGGAAGTAAAAGTTCCTTTTAGAGGAAAAGAAATTACTTTGGATTATCATGAAGATTATGGTATCATAAAAACTAAAGATTATCCTGTAGGAAGAAAAGTAACTTTAGAATCGTTTTTTGAAGATTTAAATATTACTAAAAAGGATTTAAAGGAATATCAAATTGTTGAAGCCAAATTTACAGGAATAGCCTATACAGAACATTTGGTTAATGATGAATTGATTTATGTTTGGCATAGGTACAATAACGAACCAGTATCTGTATTTGAAGGAGTTTTGAATGATGGAAAGCCTATAAGTTCACAAAGAATTCATTGGTGTGGCAATGAGTTTGGAGGGTTTAGTTCATTTGATTTCTTTTGGGCATTTATTGATAATGGATGTTGGTGGTGTGACTAATTATAATTTTGGAAGTATCAAAAATACATTTCCTTATTTAGATTAGTGGTTTTTATCATTCTGAGTCTGATAAAATAACATAAAAATGTAGTTTAAACGGACTTAGAATGGTAATTGCTTACAATTCTAAAAGCATATTATGACTTGTAATAATACCAAATACTACTACCAATTAATAAAATAATAAGTAAAAACACAGCCAAAAAAAGATAGTTATGACTATTGTTGTTTACAGTAGAGGTAACGTTTTCAATACTACCGGTTAAAATTAATGGTGCCCAAAAATATGGAGAGTTTTCTGATAATTGATGTTCTTTTAGGTATCTAAGTTTAGCTTTTCTTAATGCATCTGATTTTGTTTTTCCTTTTTTTAGGTGGTTGTAAAAATCAAGAATAATTTCTGAACTTGATTTTTCATTGGTATTCCATAATGAAGAGATTACATTTTTGGATCCAGATTGAAAAAAACCACGCGATAAACTCATGACACCTTCTCCTGGTTGTATATCACCGATGCTAGTTTGGCATGCATCTAAGATTATTAAATCTGCTTGATTTTTAACAAAATATAACTCGTTTAGAGTGATTTTTTCGTCATAAAATGCTATCCAAGGATCATGATTACTAGTAGAACTTGCATGGGTGGATAGATGTATGATATTAAATGTGTTAGCGTTGTTAATAAAACTTGATTTTAAAGCTTGTTCTTGATATAATATTTTAGCAGGAAATAACTTTTGTATTTCTTTCATTTTATACTCACTTCTATTCAAGCTAGCTAACTTGTGTTTTTGGAAATGTATAGGAGCGAATGCAATAAGGTTAGAAGTAGGGTTTCTTTTTTTTTGCTCTACCTTTTTTAATAAAGACATAGAATAAGCATAGCTTATCTCTGTAGAATATATTAAGTAAGGTGTTCGTTTTTTTTGGGGAAGAGGAGCTGTAATTAGAGTTTCAAACGGAAAGTTTTGCAATATATAATCAGGGATTATTAGTAGCTTTTTGTTTTTTAATAGAGTATTAGCATTATCGAAAGGAAATAATTTTTGATAAACAGAAAAAGATGTCGTGCTAAAAGCATCTAATTGTTGTTGCGTGGTAAGTGGTTTAGTGCTAAACTTATTAATAAATTTAATTTCTTTGTGTAATTGTTTTATGTCTTGTATTTCAAAAAAGTTAACCCCTTCTTTATTTATATAAATACCATATCCTTCATTTTTTGTAATAATATATTGTACTAAATCTGTTGAAGAAGATATGATTTTAGAATAACTTTCTTTAAATGAAGAAATTGCTATTTCTTTTTTGTATTGAAAATAGCCCGGATATTCTTTTTCTAAAGAACTAATAAAGTTTTGGTATTCTTTTTTATGTTTAAATAGTAAAGATTGCTTTTCGGGTTCAGAGAGTAATGTATCTATTTTTTGTAGTTCTATGGTTTCATGTATTTTATGTTTTAAGCTATATTCCCTTTCTTGAAGGACCTCAGGAAGTCCCCCTCTCTTTTTGGCTTCCTCATGAGTTAAATTTTCTAGTAAGGATAAAGATTTACTTTTTTCCATAAAGAAAAAAGCCTTTTTTGCATCCTGTAATTCATAACAAATAGAAGTGGCCAGCATATATAGATCAATGCCTTTTTTCCTCCAAAAATATTTAGACTGTTGTTCGGTACTTTCTAATCTAATAATATCTATTAATTTATCAGCAAGAGTAATGGTTTCTAATGCATTTTGAAGATATTCTTCATTTTTAGTTTTTGAAAAAAAATCTAACCATGCATTGGCCTTGTCTTTAAGATCATTTACTAAATTAACCTTATCATAAGATTGCGCCAATTTCTCTATAGATGGGAGTTTTTTTAAATCAAAATTATCATATTGATCTATACCATAGAATATTGCTTTTTGGTAATTTGTTAAAGCATCTGCATGGTTTTGCTTTTTTAAATAATAATCCCCTAGATTATCATAGATTGAGGTTTTTAAGGAATCATATTGTTTGGCATTTTGGTAATTTTCATAAGCTAATTGATCTTTACCTAATTTGGCATTAATGTATCCTAAAGCATTATATGTTGTAGCAATATTATGTTTGTTTTTTTGATTAGTTTTTAAACTTAATGTTAATGCCTTTTTATAATAATCAATTGCTTTTTGGTGTTGTTCGATTTTATCATAGATATAGCCATATCTGGCATAGATTATTATCTGATTTTTTGTTTTAAGTTGCTCAGATAGTTGTAAGATGTTTTCTTCTGTTTTTTTTAGATATTCGATGGCTTTTATATAATGATCCTTTTTCATTGTTTCAGAATAAACACGCGAAAAGCTCAGGTAAACACGGTATTTTTCTTTATTTAATATAGAATCATTAGCTTGTTTAATAATATTTTCTGCTTCGTTAAGATAATCTATGGCTTTATAATAGTCTCCTTGTTCTATATAAAGATTGTTAATACCAATGGTATATGCCATGATAGTATACCTATCTTTATGGGATTGCTTAATTAGGGTTTTAAAAGTTTTTAAAGCTTTTGTTCTGTTTCCAGAATAGAGATACATATATGCAAGGTTGTTATAACTTTTATTAACCTTATAAGGAATGGTGTCTATAAATTGTTTTTGAATATGTAATGCTTTTTTAGTGTTACATATAGCATTTTCATAATCTTTATTTCTAACATTAAATTTCCCAAATTCATTATATAAATAACTTGTAATTATTGGATTATCCATACCTTTTTTACTTTCTAAAAGGGTCTTAATCTTCTCTATTTTACAATTGTATTCTAAAGTTGAATTTTCTAACTTTTTATATTCAATCTCTAGGGAGAACTCTTTAGTACTTTGAGTATATATGGAGGGCAGAGTAAATAAATATATAACAAAAGAGTAATAAAGTCGCATATTGTAGGGTTAGAATGAGGCTGTCTAAAAAGTCAAAAACCGTATGCATTGTCGGCCTTAAGTTTGTCTAAAACCAATTTATAATCAATCAGTTAATGATTTTGACAAGCTTAGTCTGACAGCTAAGGATTACTTTTTAGACAGCCTCCTCTAAAATAAGAATCTTTTTTGTTTAAAAAAAAATAAAGCTATTTGCTTTAGGATTAACACCTAAGCAGAGGTATTTTATTCAATAACTCTATCACCATAATATGTAGGCAGTGATCCAGAAATCAATAATGTTCCGTTAATTCGTAATTGATTTGTAATCTCTACGGGTGTTGTATATCCAGATAGATAATATATAGCAGACTTTGCCGCTACTAAGGGAGCCGCATACGAAGTTCCCGAAACCAGATAAAGTGCTCCATCATTATCGTAAAAAGATACTTGATCCCCTATAGATAAAAAATCTACACTTGTAATACCATAATTAGAAAAAGAAGATTTTACTATTTCTGCTCTGTTTTGAAAACTAAAACTACCTATACCAAGAACATTGTTGTTGTTGTATGAAGAGGGATAATGAGCAACAGATTCATTATTATGATTATCGTTTCCAGAAGAAGATATGTGAAGAATATCTGGGTTTTCAGAAATAAACTTATAAAGCAATGAACTAGGAGCGCTATACCATCCAAAACTCATATTAATTATAGAAACAGATGGTTTGTTTACAGTATATAAATAACCACATAATAGTTTAAAAGTGGATGTTTTTCCTAAATGATCAAATACCTTAACTGGTAATATTCGATAATCAGTAATGTTTTCATTATCTAATTTAGATTTAATAATACTACTTACAATGGTTCCATGCCCATTATCGTCATATACATCATTATCACTATTTATAAAGTCCCAACCAGATATTTCTTCTCCTTCTTCATTTTTTTTACAAAGTCTGGCATTAGATGTTGAAGTATATAAAAAAGGATCTCTATATGGTAGTTTATTTAAATTTATACCAGTATCAAGAATAGCAATTGTTATAGTAGAATTAGGTTTTAAAAAAGAGGTAATTAATGAATTACTATGACTAGATGTAATTGTTGTTAAGGTTGTTGGTGATGTATTTTCATTGGTATAAAAAAATTGATAATCTGTTCCTTCTATACCTCCTTCTTGAGTGATTTGATCATTTCTTCCTTCAATATCTACACTTGGATCAAACTCCCATTTCTCGATTCTATCATTAGTACAATCACATTTTTTAAATCGTTTTACGTTATATTTTCTTCTTAAATTATTTTTCATGGAAGTATTGACCCCTTGTTTATATGCTATAATTAATTCATTTGCAGATCTAATAGGTAGATTAACAGGATTATTTTTACTAAAACTCTGATCTGTTACTGGTTTATCTATATCCTGAGTTGTACAACCAAAAATGAAGAAATATATTATTAATAGAGGCAATAAAGGTTTTAAGCATTTCATTTTATTTGTGTTTTAAATGTTACTTTTATCGTATGGTGCATAAATAATAAATTTATTACCCATATATTTTAAATAAATTGAAAATAATGATTGCTTAATCTTCCATTAAGGGGGTTGGTTTCCTAAGGTTTGTCTCTAGGGTATTGATTTATATATTTTGAAATAAGTGTTTAGATTTAATCTTATCAATAATAAAAAAAGAAAACGAAAGAGGTTAACTTCATGAAAGATATTACAAATGTAAAAGATAAGTTTATCACTGCACTCTTGCAAAATAATAGTGTTGTTATTGTCGAGATTTATGAAAGATTTTTTCCAAAAGCATTACGATTTATTTTACAAAATAAAGGTAATCATGAGCAGGCTAGAGATGTTTTTCAAGAATCACTATTGTATATTGTTATAGGAGTTAGAGAAAGAAAACTTAATATCGATTGTTTTGAAGCTTATTTGTTTACAATTTGTAAAAATATTTGGAGAAGAGAGTTGGAAAAACAAAAAAAACGGGTAATAAAAGATGCTATTACTACACTAGTAGATAAAGATACTGATTTTGCTTTATTTGTGTTAGAGCAAGAACAATTAGAGCTGTATAGAGAAAAATTTGCACTACTATCGGATAATTGTAAAGAGATTTTGTCACTTTTTTTTAATGACGTTTCTTATGAAGAGATTATCAAGGAGCTATCTTATGCTACTATTAATACAGCTAGGCAACGAATATTTAAGTGTAAAAACAAGTTAATTAAAATGATAAAATCTGATAGTCGGTTTTACTAATATGAAATATAACAATGAAATTTGATGATATTATTTACCAAAAAATAGAAGCATATTTATCTGGTAATATGAGTATTGATGATAGAGAAGCATTTGAGCTAAATATTTTGTCTAATAAAGAACTTCAAGAGGAAGTACAAGTTCAGAAAACTTTAAAATATGCTATAAGTGAAAAACAATGGGTTTTAAGAGAGGATAACAGAGATGATGAAGAGGTAAATAAAATTAAAAATTTAAGAAAAAGTAAAGAGTACTCTTTAACTATAGAAAAAATACAAGAAGCAGAAAACCTTTATTTTGAAAAAAAATCATTAAACAAAAAATGGGTTTATTTTTCAGGTGCTATTGCATCTGTAATTTGTATTATATTGATGGTGCAATATTTTAGTGTTTCTCAAACAACAGATTCATTATATGCAGAATATAGTGATTGGAGTGAATTACCTTCTTTAACAATACAGGGTAATATACAAGATAATCTTGCCGAAGGAGAACAATTATTTTTTGATAAAAAATATAGAGAAGCAATTTCTGTGTTCTCTAATAGCTTGAATACTTCATCCAATGTTTCTAATATAGATTCTACTCCTTATATCTTATCTTATTTGGGAGTATCTTATCTTGAAATAGGAGAGTATCAAAAATCGTTACAAATATTTAATAAGCTCTTAAAAAGCAATTCTTTGGATAGCTCTAAAGGATACTGGTATATTACTTTGGTATATTTAAAAATGAGAGACAAACAAAAAGCGAAGGATACATTGCTGTTAATTCTTAAAAATGAGAAAAATTTTAATTTTCGAAAAGCAAAAGAGCTTTTTGATAAATTAGACTAAAGAGTTTAATCTATTAATAATGGTATAATCTTTACTTATATTAGAGAAACAACGAGAAGCGTTACATACACCCATTAGTATTCTAAAAAAATACATCAAAGTGAATAATAATTATCTCTGGTCGAATCCAATAGTAAAATTGCAAATTATGATTTCTCGAGAGATGTAATTACCTCATTTACCATAAAAGAAGCTTGCAGGGTCTCGGGATCAATTTCTAAGCTTTCTGCCTCTTCATTTGATTCTTCATAAGCTTTCATCGATTCATTTTCATAGTGAACTAATTTCCATGCTGCATCATGATATTCTAATGAGGTTAGATTTTCTATCCAGTCTCCAGAATTTAAATAAAGACAGGAGCCGTTTTTATCTTTATATTCCCGCATTTGAGGTTGATGAATATGGCCACATACCACATAGCTATATTTGTTTTTAACCGCTAATTCTGCAGCAACATCTTCAAAATCATTAATATATTTCACTGCTTTTTTTACGCTATTTTTAATTTTCTTAGAAAGCGAAAACTTTTCTTTCCCTATACGTAGCAAAAACCAATTAATAGCTTGATTAAAAAGAATTAACATATCATACCCCCAACTGCCTAATTTAGCTAACCATTTTGCGTTTTGAATTGAGGCATCAAAAACATCTCCATGAAAGAACCATGCTTTTTTGCCATCTAATTCCAAAACGAGTTTATCAACTAATTTAAAATTTCCCATTTGGGCATCGCTAAATTTGCGAAGCATCTCGTCGTGATTACCTGTGATATAGATAACCTCTGTTCCTTTTGATGCAAACGAAATGATCTTTTTGATAACCTTAAGGTGAGATTTTGGAAAGTATCGTTTTCTAAATTGCCAGATATCTATAATATCACCGTTAAGAATAAGAGTTTTTGGTTTGATACTATTTAGATAGTTGAGAAGCTCTTTTGCTTGACATCCATAAGTACCAAGATGGATATCCGAAATTACAACAAGCTCTACAATACGTTTTTTCATATAAAACATAATAGGTACACAAAGAAAAGGACGGATTATAGACTGTGGATTAAGTAAGTATAAGCATATTGTTATGTGGTCTTTAAGAATTAAGTCATAATATTAATTAGAGATTAAGAAGCCTTTAGCTTGATACTGAGAATAAAGGAATATTAATTTTATTGATGATACAGTTTAGAATTAGCAAATACATTCAATTTTTGTAAATGAAACCCAATTTTTTATATCATAATACTACTGTATTTTTGAAGATTAAAAATTACATTTGCTAAAAATTGTATGCATGGCAGGAAATACATTTGGTAACCTATTTAAGGTAACTACTTTTGGAGAATCACACGGAGTAGCAATTGGCGGAGTCATTGATGGTTGCCCCGCTGGTGTAACACTTGACTTAGAAGCTATCCAACAAGAACTTGATCGTCGTAAACCTGGCCAGTCGGCTATTGTTACACAACGTAAAGAACCCGATAGTGTGGAGTTTTATTCTGGTATTTTTGAAGGCGTTACGACAGGAACTCCAATTGGTTTTGCGATTAAAAATGCAAATCAAAAATCTAAAGATTATTCTCATATTAAAGATTCTTACCGCCCGTCTCATGCAGATTATACCTATGATCAGAAATATGGTATTAGAGATTATAGAGGAGGAGGACGTTCTTCAGCTCGTGAAACAGCAAGTAGAGTAGTAGCAGGAGCAATCGCTAAACAAGTATTGTCTGATATAAAATTTAATGCTTATGTAAGTGGTGTTGGTGCTATTAAATTAGAGAAAAGCCATACCGAACTTGATTTGTCATTAACAGAAAGTAATATTGTAAGATGCCCGGATCCTAAGTTAGCTGCGGAAATGGAACACTACATCAAACAAATTAGAAAAGAAGGAGATACCGTTGGCGGAATTGTAAGCTGCGTTATTTCTGGTGCACCTGTGGGATTAGGAGAACCTGCTTTTGATAAACTACATGCCGAATTAGGGAAAGCTATGTTATCAATTAATGCAGTTAAAGGGTTTGAGTATGGAAGTGGTTTTGCTGGATCAGAACTAAAAGGAAGTCAGCATAATGATCTTTTTAATACCGATGGAACTACAAAAACTAATCTATCTGGTGGTATACAAGGAGGGATTTCTAATGGGATGGATATCTATTTTAATGTGGCCTTTAAACCAGTAGCTACAATTATGCAGGATCAGGAGACTATTGATAAAGATGGTAATATCGTTACTATGCAGGGAAAAGGACGACATGACCCTTGTGTCGTACCCAGAGCTGTGCCTATCGTTGAAGCCATGGCTGCTTTGGTACTTGTTGATTATTGGTTAATGAATAGAACAATTAAAAAATAAATTAATACCAGGTAATCTGGTTTTAATACAAGATGATAAATTTAAGTTACGGGTCTGTAAAACACTGATATACTAAAAAAACAGACCTTTTATTTCGTATTTCGCAATTTCTGTCCCTTTTTATTATTTTAAATTTATATCTTGGACGCTGTTTTGGCTTAAAAAAATAAATTCTTCACATGAAAAAAATCGCACTGCATTGGAAAATTATGATCGGAATGATACTTGGTATCTTATTCGGGTTTTTGATGACAACACTTTCATGGGGAAAGGGATTTACAGGAGATTGGATTGCACCTTTAGGGACCATATTTGTAAATCTATTAAAACTAATTGCGGTTCCGTTAATTTTGGCTTCTTTAATCAAAGGAATCTCTGATCTAAAGGATATTTCAAAATTTAAACTGATAGGAGGAAGAACTATCGTTATTTATATCTTAACTACAGTAATTGCAATTACCATTGGTTTATTATTGGTAAATACTTTTAAACCTGGAAATGGGATTACTCCCGAAACTATAGAAAAACTAACTACAGAATATGCTGGTAACGCTAAAATATCAGAGCGTATAGCTGAAGCAAGTAGGCAAAAAGAAAGTGGACCTTTGCAATTTATTGTTGATATGGTTCCTCAAAATGCTTTTAAAGCTATGAGTGATAACAAGATGATGTTGCAGGTGATATTCTTTGCAATTTTTCTTGGTATCAGTATGTTATTGATAAAACCTTCGCAATCAGAACCTCTCAAAAAATTCTTTGATAGTTTAAATGATGTAGTATTAAAGATGGTTGATTTAATTATGCTTACAGCACCATATGCTGTTTTTGCATTATTGGCCAATGTAGTAGTTACTTCTGATGATCCTGATATACTGTTGGCACTATTAAAATATGCTGGTGTTGTCGTATTTGGATTAGCTTTAATGATTGTATTCTATTGCATATTGGTTGCTGTTATTACTAAGAAATCTCCATTATGGTTCTTAAAAGAGATCAGTCCGGCACAATTATTAGCGTTTTCAACTAGTTCTAGCGCAGCTACACTTCCTGTAACTATGGAAAGAGTAGAAGAGCATATTGGTGTGGATAAAGAAGTATCTAGTTTTGTGTTACCCGTTGGTGCAACTATCAATATGGATGGAACCAGTTTGTATCAGGCAGTAGCTTCTGTATTTATTATGCAAGTGCTTTGGCCAGAAGGATTAACCTTTAGCAATCAAATTACTATTGTATTAACTGCTTTATTGGCTTCAATAGGATCAGCAGCTGTTCCTGGAGCAGGGATGGTGATGCTGGTTATTGTATTGGAAGCAATTGGTTTCCCATCGGATAAATTACCGATTGGTTTGGCATTAATCTTTGCAGTAGACAGACCACTAGATATGTTAAGAACGACGGTTAATGTTACTGGGGATGCTACTGTATCTATGATCGTAGCAAAATCAGTTGGGAAATTGGGTGAACCCCATGTAAAAGAATGGGATGATGATTATCAGGGATAGGTTTGAATTAAGAAATTATTTCTATTTAGCTAACGGCCCAGTTTTTAAGTAATTCAAATAATAATGGATATTCCGTTTCTCTTTCGGGATTCCACATCATAGTTAGTTGTGCCTTTTGTTTTATATTTTTTAATTCAATTATTTTTATTGGAAACTCATGCCCCTGTAATGAAGATACCGGTTCGAAAGAGATTCCTAATCCAGCTTCAACAAGCCTGAAACTAGTGCTTGCAGAATCAGTTTCGTGAACAATTTTTGGTGCAAAACCAGCATCAATACAGATAGACTCCAGGATATGAACATAATTAGGACCATCTGCTACCGATGGAAATATGAATTCCTCATTAGAAAAGACAGAAAAATCTGTATAATTATGTTTATCAATAGGATGGTTTTCTGGTAGTAATATTAAAAAATTATCAATACGAAGTACTTTACTTTTTAAGTTAAAAGGAACCATCGGGTTTGTAGCAAAGCCAATATCTAATTCGTTTTGTTGTAATGCCAGGTATTGATCACGGTTATTCATTTCTTTTAAAACCGCTTTTATACCCGGTATTTGATAATTAATTGTTTTTAAAATTTCGGGTAAGATCGTTTGCATTATAGAATGAGTAAAACCTATGTTAATCTCTCCAGCATGCCCATTGTGAATATTTATAGTTTGTTTTTTTAACCTTTCTAATTGAGCAAGTTGTTTTTTTGCTTCCTTTACAAAATGTTGTCCGGCAGGAGTAAGTTTTACGTTACGTTTATCTCTTATAAATAAAATAGCACCAATCTGGTCTTCTAGCTGCTTAATTTGCCTACTTAAGGCCGGTTGAACAATGTTTAGTTCTTCTGCTGCTCTTGTGAAATTTAACTTCTCTGATAATACGACTACACTTTTTATTTGCTGAAGAGTCATTTATAACTTTTTGTTATTAATCTATCAAAATTAAGTATTTTTTATTATAAATGTAGATAACTAATTTTGAAATGTTTAAATGTTTGTTTAATCCATTACGCATATTGGAGAGTTCTCGATCAGAATTCGTCAGCCTGGCATTCTGGTTGATTATTTTGATGTAGTTGATACTTTAATAGCTTGTTTAGCAGGCTGACTTTTTTTCGATTAATGCTTTTTTATATGTGCAATACTAAAAGATATAATTCTAATACACGATATGCAGAATACAATACCAAAAACAGATATATTAGAGAAAGCTTATGATCCTTCCGATTTTAGAAAAATGGGGCATCAAGTTATTGATTTATTAGCGGATCACTTAGAGAAAGTTCAAACTGATAGAGAACATCCTGTACTGCCTTTTCGTAATCCAGATGAGGAATTAGCCTATTGGAAACAAGACTTTGCATCAGATTCGGGAACACTAGATGTATTTAAAAACATTTTAGATCACTCTATCCAGGTACATCATCCAAGATATATTGGTCATCAAGTTGCAGTCCCTGCATTGGTTTCAACTTTGGCTGGACTGATGTCTGATTTATTAAGTAATGGTACTGGTGTATATGAAATGGGAATGGCAGCTAATGCGATTGAAAAAATCGTTACTGATTTAGTAGCAAAAAAAATTGGATATACTGCAGAAACTTCTGGTTTCCTTACTTCGGGAGGTACTTTGGCAAATCTCACTGCATTATTGGCTGCGCGTAAAGCCAAGGCCCCATCTGCCGTTTGGGAACAAGGACATCAAGAAAAATTGGCAATTCTGGTTTCCGAAGAAGCGCATTATTGTATTGATAGAGCAGCTAGGATTCTTGGTTTTGGAAGTGATGGGATTATCAAAGTGCCTGTAGATAAAAATTTTAAAATAGATACAAGTGTATTAAATAAGTATCTGGATAAAGCTAAATGTGATGGATTTCATGTGATTGCACTAATTGGTTGTGCTTCTTCTACTGCTACCGGATCATATGATGATTTGGAAGCATTAGCTGATTTTGCCGAACTAAATAACTTGTGGTTTCATATAGATGGAGCACATGGAGGAGGAGTGGTATTCTCAAAAAAATATCAACATCTAACCAATGGAATATCTCGTGCCGATTCTGTAGTTATAGATTTTCATAAAATGTTAATGACTCCAGCTTTAAACACAGCGTTAATTTTTAAGAAAGGAGAAAATGCATATCAAACATTTGCTCAAAAAGCTCAATATCTTTGGGATTCTCAGCATACCAGAGAATGGTACAATTCGGGGAAACGAACTTTTGAATGTACAAAATTAATGATGTCTATTAAGGTGTATACAATCCTTAAAACTTATGGAGAAGAAATATTCGAGAAGAATATTAATAGGCTTTATGACCTGGGTTCGATCTTTGCAAAAATGGTAAATGAGCGACCTTCTTTCGAGTTAGCCCTAGAGCCAGAAGCTAATATTATTAATTTCAGATATATCAAAACCGATAATAAAGATCTTAATACTCTTAACAATGCTATTCGTCAATGGTTAGTGAAATCTGGTAAGTTTTATATTGTTCAAACAACAATAGGAGAACATCGTTATTTAAGAACTACAATTATGAATCCATTAACCCAGAAAGATGACCTGGTAGCTCTTTTGGACGAAATAGAACACATTGCAGAAACTTTGATTTAATTAGATTGTGATAAAATGATATGGTTTCATATTTTGATATTTAACATTTGTTAACGCAACGGATACTAAATGTAATTCATCTACTGTTATATAGATAGTAACCAAAAATAATTGAGATGAAACATTTTATTTATATAGTGTTCTTATTTGCAATGATAGGTTGTAGTGGAGATGATGATGGTAACCCGGTTGATCCGGCTCCTAATCCATCTGGATTGACAGGAATTTGGAACCTGGTAAACATTACAGGAGGATTTGCAGGTGTAAATGAGAATTTTGAAAAAGGAATTATTGTTTGGGATTTTGATGATACTAAAAAAAGAGTAGAAGTAACAAATAATAATGCTGCTAGTTCCTCTACCGAAGATTTATTTCCAACGGGAACCTATGCTTTTTCGATTGTTACTATAGATGGTAATAAGGAACTGATCGTCAATGACAGAAACTTAGGCAATTTTGAGATTACGACTGATGAGTTTATCATTGACGAGCAGTTTAAAGATGGTTTTCGTTATACATTTCAACGTTAAAGATTAATCTGCTTGCTTTTTGGGTATTTAACCTGGTAAGAAAATTGTTTTTCAACCTTCTGGTTAGAAGAAATATCTAGTTTCCACGTTATAATACCGGTTTTGATATCATACTTAGCATTACCAGAATTTATATTATCAAGTTTGATCTCTTTATTCTGTGAAATTGGCATGCGATCTTCTAGAGTAATAAAGATTTTACTTTGTTTATTATTCTTGATGCTTATTTTGTATCCACGATTTATGATTTTATTACTTCCTGTAAAGGATCTACTTTTAAAATTATCGAGCTGTTCTCTTTTTACGACAATATTTGGATCAACACCCAATGAAATAGTTAAACTATCTGTTGTGGCCAGGGGATCAATATTTGTTTTACCAGCAAAACTACCTTCAAAATAGATATTCGCTTCTCCTGCTAAGAGATTAAATTGTTCCCAGTTCCCTAATTTTGCAGTAAGAAATACGTTTTCATTAAGTTCTGGTGCGGTATAGTATTGATAATCAGCTTTCATGTCAAATTTGTCAATAGCAATTACGGTAATATCGGCATTAGAATTAATGGTGTATTTCTTTTTGATTTTAAATCGGGTACTGGTTATTCCCGACTCTTTGGTTTCGACGATTTGGTTGTACTCTTTTTTTTCTTCTTTTCTTTCGGTGGAAGAAAGACCACGGATTTTTCCTCGTAATTTAGAAGTAACAACTACTTCATCCAATGATTCTAAACTTTCATCTAATTTTACATCTATGAATGAAGAATGGATAGGAATCGTTTTATTATTAAACCCGAGATAAGAGAAAAAAAGTTCTCGGCCACCCTGTATATTAATGGAGTATCTACCATCAAAACCTGTTTGTATTCCATTAGTTGTTCCCTTTTCTACTACATTAGCTCCGGGAAGAGGCATCCCTTGTTCATCTGTAATGATCCCAGATACTCTTCTTATAGTTGGATTGTATTTATAAGAATATTTATTTATGGTGTATCCTTTTCTATATCCTCGATACGTAAAATTTAAATATTTTGGATTTAGATCTGGTTTTAGGTTGTTAGTATTAGGGTCTCCGGTAGATAGAATGATATTTGCATTTTTCCAATCTGTACCCGTTTGTTGATATACATTTGCTTTATAAGTTATGTTAAGTGGTGACTCTGTGCTGTTTGATTTAATGTCATATAGAGGGAACCATCCAGCATTAGTAACGTTATATCGTATTTCTAGGATTAAATTAGAGGCAATAGGGGAGTCTAGTTTCAATTTGATCTCACCTCGTTCTTCTTTGGTATGGTCTTCAAGTTTATTGATTTCATTTTTAAGATCTTGAATTTGATTATTTAGATCATTTACCTTTTGAGTGAGTGTGTATATTTCGTTTTCTATTGCTGTTGATCTTTCTCGATAATAAGCAGAAATTTCTTTTATTTTTTCTAAGGAAATAGGAGTAGCATCACTTCCAATACGTTGATTGTTATTTAAAAGTTTTTGTTCTTGTTGAAGACCCGATACATTATTATTAAAATTATTTTTTTGCTGTAATATTGACTTTAGTTGTTTTTTAAAAGATGCTAACTCTTCAGAATCTTTTTTCTTTTCCAGATAATTAATTGCGAAATTTATGGCAAGAATGGATGTATTCTTTAATCCAGATATTTGAATACTGTTTTCATCGATATTAGGAGATAAATCTGATAATGTGATCTCATTCGTACCCGAAGTTAGATTCACAGAGGCTGTTCGTTTTATTTGTGCTCCTTCAAGATACACGGTTACTTCTTCTATTGTAGTTTCGGTTTTTTTTTCAGCACCAAATGCTATTATAAATGAAAAAAACAAAAATAATAATGTATAGGTTTTCATAGTAGTATGGTTTTAATTACAAAGCGAATGTATAGTGTTGCTTTTCTTATAAAAACCAGAATTGAGTGAATTGCCCTTTTGATTTAGGTAACGCTTCTTTTTAAAGCTGTTCGGTTATATTTTTAGCAGGGGAAAACCCCCCTGAGCATTCTTAGTTAAAATCCCCTTACGCCGTATCGTTCTTATCTATACATTTGAAGTATCACATAAACACTCATAAAGATGAAACGGCTTTTACTACCCATAGTGCTTATTACTTTTGCTGTAATATGTCTTAGTATTGTACATATTGATAATATTAATAAGTTAGATGCTCAATCAAATGAACTAAGAAAAAAACATCAAACAAAGCATACGGTAAAACATAGAACAAATGATTCTTCGGTTAATATGCCGGAAACCAAATGAAGGAATGTAGATAATGATTCAATTACTATTGATCTATAAAAAGAGCATTGAGCTCTGGAGTTGGAATCATGCAAGTTTCTTTTTTGCCAAACCATTTGTATCTGTTTTTGGCAATAATATCATAAATCCAATCTCTAAGGAATCTAGGTAAAATAAGAAAAACCGAAAGTAAGGGATATATACCAGACAGCTGTTTTGCAATATGTAAAGCAGCTGTTGATTTATAATAGTAAGCAATATTTGGATCAATTAATAGTATAGAATCCAGTTTTGTAGGATCAATATTTCTCTCTGCAATTAATCTTTTTCCAATTTCACTTTGTAATGGAGCATAACGAAATACATCATTTTTATCCCGTTTTATAGTAAATAAGACAGCAGTGTTGCACAAGTTACAAACACCATCAAATAATATAATCTTTTTTCCATCTTCAATCATAATACAAAGATAATGAGAATATATATTATTAATAATCAATTATCAATATATTAAGAGTCATTTTGCAATTACAGAATTAATAACTTGTTGTGTAGTAATCTGAAGGTTTTTAGGAAGTTTATTATCTTTTGGTAAAACAGCAAGATAACGATCATTATTTGAGTCATAAACTTGCTTGAAAACAGGATCATCTAATTGTAAGGCATCACAAATTTCTTTAACTAGATCTAGATGATAAATAAGATCAGTACTTCCGAGGTGAAAGATTCCTTTCTTATTGCGATTAATGATATAATGTATTTGTAGTGTTAATTTTGATATAGAAGTTGCATTAATAATTACATTAGGAAAAACTTCTATTGGTGCTCTAAGGTCGTGAAGAGTTTTAAGCTCTTGTACTCTTGGAGTTGTAGAACCAAAAATCATAGGTACACGGGCTATTACGTATTTATGAGCAGGCAATCGTAATAGTGCATTTTCAATTTTAATTTTAAATCTCCCAAAAACGCTATCACTAAGCGTCTTGTCATATTCGTATGATGGATAGTTACTAAAAGAATCAAATACATTAGCACTGGAGATAAAAACAAGTCGACATTTATGTTTTTGAATCCATTGTATTATACGCTGGTGTGCATCCAATTGTGAATTAAAGTTACCTCTAAGGGCAGTAATAATAATGGTAGGTTTAAGATTATCCAGTAAAATAGAGATATCTTCCAATTCCATATCATACTGAAAGAACTTTTGATTTTTTTCAAAAAAGGTATTATCCGTATGATATGTACCATAGGTATCAAAATAAGAATTAAGCTCTTTATATAGCGCATTTCCTATAAAACCACTGGCTCCTATGATTAAAATTCTTTTCAATGTTAATTGTGTAAAAAAATTAAGTTCCAAATATTACTACTGTAACTTTGAAACTTAACTATACTATTTTTATTGTAAAACTATCCTTTATAGAAAGGCAATTTTACCACTGTTGCAGGAATTGCGTTTTTACGTACCTGAATATTTATTTTGCTTCCCGGTTTAGCAAAAACCGATGGAACGTACCCAAGACCGATTCCTTTTCCTAAAGAAGGTGACATAGTACCAGAAGTTACTATCCCGATAGTGTTTCCATTTCCGTCTACAATATCATAATCATGACGAGGAATACCACGTTCGTCTAACTCAAAACCAATTAATTTACGCTCTGCACCATGTTCTTTTTCTTTGGCTAAGGCTTCTGCATTAATAAAATCTTTTGAGAATTTAGTAACCCACCCTAATCCAGCTTCAATAGGAGAGGTAGTGTCATTAATATCATTGCCATAAAGGCAATATCCCATTTCTAATCTCAATGTATCTCTGGCAGCAAGACCAATAGGCTTAATATCATAATCCGCTCCAGCTTCTAATACCTTACTCCAGATTTGTTCTACTTCAGAATTTTTGCAATAGATTTCAAAACCACCACTACCAGTATATCCTGTAGCAGAGATAATAACATGTTCTATCCCCGCAAAATCAGATACTTCAAAAGTGTAAAACTTCATTGCTTCAAGATCAACAGAAGTTAATGATTGCATAGCAGCTGCAGCTTTTGGTCCTTGAATAGCTAATAAAGAGTATTCATCAGACAGATCACGCATATCAGCGTTCATTGTATTGTGGCTGCTTATCCAATCCCAATCTTTTTTGATATTAGATGCATTAACAACCATAAGATACTTTTGATCAGCAATTCTATATACAATTAAATCATCAACAACTCCTCCTTTATCATTTGGTAAATAACTGTACTGTGCTTTTCCGTCTACTAACTTAGAAGCATCATTAGAAGTTACTTTTTGGATAAGATCTAATGCATTAGGACCGGTAATAAGAAACTCTCCCATATGAGATACATCAAAAACCCCAACACTTTTACGTACTGTCTCGTGTTCTATATTTACACCTTCGTAAGATACGGGCATATTATAACCAGCAAAAGGAACCATTTTAGCTCCCAAAGCAGTATGAATTTCTGTCAAAGCAGTATTTTGCATAATAAGATGATTTAGTGTTATCAAATTGACGCCGAATGTAAAAAACTTTGTGTAGGTATCCAATGCTTTTTTGGTATAATCCTAATTAGTTATCGGTTTGACATCATATTGATGATTAAAAATTGAAATATATAAAAGGTACAAAATAATTCTAAGAGCTCTTCTAATTCATAGCATTTAGTAACTTTAAAGAGTGTTATTAATTTATTGTAAATGCATTTTAATTATGTCAACAGGATATTCGGGTACACCTCTAGCTAAAAAACTAGGTATTAAAGAGGATAATATATTAATGCTATATAAAAAACCAAATCATTATTACACTCTTTTTTCAGATTTACCAAAAGGAATCGAAGAGGTAAAGCAGCCTAAAAATAGAAGTGTAGATTTTATTCATATTTTTTGTACCACTTTTAAGGAATTACAGGAAGTAGCGGTTATTTATAAAACTGCTTTAAAAAAGAACGGAATGTTATGGGTTAGTTGGCCTAAAGGAAGTTCATCCATCCCTACAGATCTTAAAAGAGACCCTATAAGAAATTACCTAATTAGTATAGGATTAGTTGATATTAAAGTGGCAGCAATAGATGAAGATTGGAGCGGACTAAAATTTGTATATAGAATCAAGGATAGAAATTAATGGAGTAAAACTTTCTTGTTATACTTATTTTTTAATGCCTTTATGAAAAAACAAAAAACCAATAAAAACCCTGTATATATATGTATATGTCAGAGGAAAGATGCTGGTTTTGTGAAAATGAAATTTTTAATGTTAATTGTTTGTTGTAGTATCGTTAAAAAAAAATATTTACCTTTATCATGAATTATTGTACTAGTGAAAAAGGAATCGCAAATAACACAAAGCTTTTTCATTAAGAATATAAATGAAGGAAATGAAGAAGCCTTCAAAATTCTTTTTGAACTTTATTATAGTAAGTTATTATATGTAGCTCAAAGCTATGTTTCTAATAAAGAAGAAGCAGAAGAGATAGTACAGGACGTATTTGTGAAAATCTGGAAAAACAAAAAAAATATTACCACTAATATTAATGGGTACCTATTTAAGAGCACCAAAAATTCCTGCCTGGATTATTTGCGATCCAAAAAATATAAACTTAATAGCTCGAATAATATAGTACAACTTGAAGCATTTATAAACCATAGTGCACTTGCAGATAAAGATGCTTCTTCTATACTAGAGAAAGAATTAGAACAACGAATACAGACGGGTATTGAATTACTTCCTAAAAAATGCAAAAAAGTTTTTGTAAAAAGCCGGATTGAAGGTTTAAAGAATAGAGAAATATCTGATGAATTAGATATTTCAATTAAAACTGTAGAGAATCATATGTCTAAAGCTATAAAGCATATGAGGCTACATCTACGCGAATTTTTATCTTTTTTTTAAAAAAAACCAAAAATAATTGGGGGGGTAATACATATTTGTACGTCTGTATAAATATAAGACTGTAATTAATGCAAGAAAAAGACCTTATAAAGTATATAAAGGGAGATACCAGTCCTGATGAAAAGAAATCAGTAATTGAATGGATCAAGAAAGATAGCGAACATCAAAAACAATTCAATTTACTAAAAGCAGAATATGTTGCTTCTACCTTGGATTCGTTAAGTGATATGGACGTCAATGTTCAATACCAACGTTTTTCTTCAAGGAAATCTAAGAAAAGAAGATACTACTATGCAGCTATTGCAGCATCGATAATAGTCCCTTTTATATCGTGGTATATGTTCACATCTTTTCCTGATAACAATTTGATTGTTGATACTACAGAAATTTTTAGTACTACCACCAAGCATGTAACGACAAGCCATGGCGGGTACAAAACAGTAGTCTTACCTGATGGTTCTACTATTGTATTAAATGCAAATAGTAGTCTTACTTACCCTAATACATTTACAGATAGTATTAGGAAAGTTACTTTAATAGGAGAAGCATTTTTTGATATAAAGAGGGATGTTACCAAACCTTTTATAGTTACTACAGACCATATAAATATTAGAGTTTTGGGGACATCATTTAATGTAAAGTCCTATCCAAAAGACGAAAAAATTGAAACTACATTGGTGACAGGAAAAGTTGAAGTTTTTCAACAACAAATAGAAAAACCCATCGTTTTAGAACCGTCCCAGAGGGCAGTTTTTGATAAAGAAAAAAGTAATATCAAGGTGGATAGAGTAGATTCTAAAAATATAGTTGCCTGGCAAGAAGGCAAATTAATTTTTGATAAAACTCCATTAAAACAAGTTGTATTAGATCTAAACAGAAAATATAATGTAGAGTTTGTAATTAAATCTGATTCACTCCTACAGTATAAGTATACAGGAGAGTTTGATAACCTTACCCTAAAAGAGGTTTTAGAACTCCTCAAAATGTCTTCACCTATTAATTATAAAAATGTAAACAACAAAGTCATGCTAAATTCAGAATAATAAATAGAGAAGAGGATGCGGCAACATCCTCCTCTATTAATCATTTAATTAGACTCAGAATTAGAATAATTAAAATCACACAAAATTATGAAAAAAAAACTTTCCGGAGTTTTCTTATCCAGAAAACATCTTATAAGAATTATGAAAATTTATTCTTTACTTATTTGTATTACTATTTCAAAGCTATTTTCATTTAATACATATTCTCAAAATATATCGATCTCCCTGGAGGAAGTTACATTGCAGATGGCCATTGAAGAGATTGAACAAAAAAGCGAATTCCGCTTCTTTTATAATAACAATTTGGTTGACATTTCAAGAAAAGTATCTCTTACAGCCACTAATGAGCGGGTAAAAAAAGTACTGTACGGGCTATTTGATGATACTAATATAAATTTTAAAATTCATAAAAATCAAATAGTTTTATTTCCAAGAAATGTAAAAACATCAGATTTAGCGCTTAAGAATCTATTAGATTACATGGAAGAAAAATCAATAGAGCAAACCAGTAAAAATACCATTAGCGATAAAACAAAAACGCAGCAAAATTTTGTAAGCGGTAATGTGCTAAGCGAAGAAGGTTACCCTTTACCTGGAGTAAATGTGGTTATTAAAGGCACAAATAAAGGGACATTAACTGACTTTGACGGGAATTATAAATTGGAAGCAAATCAAGGTGATACCCTGGTGTTTTCTTATGTAGGTTTTGAAAATCAGGAGATTATAGTAAATAAAAACACTGTTAATATAACCCTAAAAGAAGATATCAGTAATCTAGAAGAAGTTATTGTAACCGGGTATGGTGTTCAACGAAAATCCAGACTTACAGGCTCGGCACTAAATGTAGATGTAAAATCAATTACTGCTACCCCAAGAGCAGCTTTGCAGGAGAGTATTCAAGGTAATATTGCAGGTGTACAAGTAACTGCAAGTAGTGGGCAACCAGGAGCGTCTCCCAATGTAAGAATACGAGGAGTTGGATCATTTGAATCTGCATTCCCGCTATATGTTATTGATGGTTTTCAAACTACAAATTCTTCAGTGGTAACATCACTTAACCCAAACGATATTGAAGCAATTTCTATCTTAAAAGATGCTGCTGCTACTTCTATTTATGGAGTAAGAGGAGCTAATGGGGTAATCGTTATAAAAACCAAATCTGGTGTATCAGGTAAAACTCAGGTTTCATATAGCGTTCAATCTGGTTTGTCATCAGCAACTGTGGCAGAACGGTTTAAACCATTAAACACTTCAGAATTGCAAGAATTATTGGTAGAAGGAGTTCAAAATGCAGGAATACGTGATAACGATGCCGATGCATTAACTTTTTTGACTGATAATGGATTTAATCCAGATGTAAATACAGATTGGTATGATGAACTTACTAGAGATGGATTATACCAACAGCATAACCTCTCTGTAAGAGGAGGAGCAGAAAACACAAAATTTTATCTTTCTGGAGGGTACTTTAATCAAGAAGGAATTATTCTAAATTCTCAATTAGAACGGATGAATACCAGATTAAAAGTCGATCATAAATTTACAGATCGTTTAAAACTAGATGTAAATATCTCTTATAATAAATCTATTTCTAAAGAAAGACCAAGAGGAGGACAGTTTGCCAATCCAGTTCGTTCGATATACAGAATTCGACCAGATATATCTCCTTATAATGAGGATGGTACATTTAATTTTGGGTTTAATAGTACTCATAATCCAATTGCCCAAGCGCAAGATGAAATACGAAAAGATATTGATCATAGAATATTAGCCGGAGCAGGATTATCATATGAAATCGTAAAAAATCTATCTTTTGAATCTTTGATTAATATGAATCAAACATTTCAAGATGAGTTTATAAGACTCCCTGCCGGTTATGGAGATGGAAGACCTTTAGGTAGAGGAGAACAGGATTCTAACTTCTTGTTTTCCTGGCTGTTTAGAAATTTACTACGTTATAACCTGGATTGGAATAACAATAGTTTAACTGCGTTTGGAGGGTATGAATTACAAAAAACCAGAAATAAATTCAGTGACCTTACTGTAGAAAATATTCCAGATGGGTTTGAAGATTTGAATAATGGTAGTACTCCAACCTTAGCTTCTACGAATAAAGCACAAAGTGGTTTAAACTCCGTATTTCTTAATGCAGAATATTCACAAAATGATAAATATCTGATAAGCGGTTCTGTACGACGTGATGGATCTTCAAGTTTTGGAGAAAATAATCAATTTGCAATATTTTGGTCAGTAGGTCTGGGATGGAATATTGCCAATGAGTCATTTATGGAATCTGTAGGTTTTATAAATGATTTAAAATTAAGATCGAGTTATGGTGTAAATGGTAATGATCCTGAGACAGGAATATACAACCTGTTTAGAGTTAATGATAGTGATGGTAATCCTGGTTTGATTTTTACATCGGTAGGAAACCCTGATATTAAGTGGGAGTTAAACAAAGCTTTTAATGTAGGATTAGACTATTCCTTTTTGAATAATAGAATACAAGGTAGTATTGATTGGTACACCAGAGAGACAACTGATTTACTAAGACAGAGACCTATTTCTGCAGCTAATGGAGATGGAGGAGAGGATGGTAGTGAAGGAAATAATATCGCAGAAAATATTGGATCGATGGAAAACACCGGGGTAGAATTCGATATTACTTCTCGTAATATTGTTTCGAATACCGAAGGATTTGCATGGACTACAAATTTCAATTTTACAGCAAATAAAAATGAAGTTACTAAACTAAGTAGGGGAGGCGACCCAATAATAGGCGGTACTAGTATTGTGGCAATTGGAGAAGATATAGAAACTTTTTATTTACCACGATATGCAGGAGTAGACCCCGCAAATGGTAATGCTCTTTGGTATGTTGATGATACCAGAACAGAAGTAACTTCAAATTATAATAATGCAGACCAGGTAATTATAGGAAATGCAACTCCCGATTTTTATGCAGGCCTTAGAAATTCTTTTTCATACAAAGGAATTACTCTGGATTTTCAAATATATACTGCCTGGGGAGGTTTGGTATATGATACATGGAACAGGTTTACTAATAGTGATGGTTCTCGACGTTTATCTTCTACAGGAAATGTGAGTCGTGGTACTTATGACAGAAGGTGGCAAAAGCCAGGAGATGTTACAGATATCCCAGCCTTTGTATATGGAAATGGGCAATCAGGTAGTTCTGCGCTACGGTCAAGTAGATTTGTGTATGATGGAAGCTATGTGAGATTAAGAGAAGTAACACTTTCTTATGATCTTCCATTAGTTTCAATAGAAAGAATAGGGCTTTCTAATGCCCGAGTGTATGTTAAAGGAACTAATCTATACACTTTTATAAAAGATGATCGATTAGAAAGAGATCCCGAAGCAGGGTCAGACGGTAGATTGAATCAGGAAATACCTATTTCAAGTACATTGTTTTTAGGTTTAGACATCACATTTTAAACGAATTATCATGAAAAAATACACTTATATATTTATTACCATACTACTCACATTATTATCATGTGAGGATACTTTAGAGCAACGTTTTTCTGATGCTGTAGAAGTAGAAGATGCTATTACAGATATCAATTCTTTGAAACTCGCTACTAGTGGAGCATATAGCTTCCTTGCAAATCCAGCGTTATACAACAGAACTTTTACGCTATTGCCCGAGATTATGTCGGATAATGCATTTATAGATGCTTTTGATAATACAGGAAGGTACTTAGAATTTGACGATTATATAGTTACATCAAATGATACTAGAACTAACGAGGCGTGGAATATTACATCTCGAATAATTGCTACTACTTCAATTGTAATACGTGAAGGCAAGAAATTATCTTTTCCTGAGACGGTACAAGAAGATGCAGATCAGTATATAGGAGAAATGTATGCGTTGAGAGCGTTGGCTTTTCATAATTTTCAGCTGTTATTTGCTCAACCTTATAACTTTACTACAGATGCTTCTCATTTAGGTGTTCCAATACCAGATTTTGAACTATTGGGTGATGGAGCAGATATTCAAGAACCTCCACGAAGTACAACAGCAGCTGTTTATCAACAAATAATTAGTGATCTGATGGAAGCTATTAATCTGATGCGTACAGAATCCAGACCTACAAGATTGGATATCAATGCTGCCAAAGGACTATTGGCAAGAGTGTACTTACATCAAGAGAATTGGACAGGAGCCAGAGATATGGCTACCGATGTTATTAATACCAGTGGTAAAAGTTTACTAACAAGAGATAATTATATTACAGGTTGGGCAGAGGACTTTAACTCAGAAAGTTTATTTGTTGTAGCTAATAATGAAACCGATAATTCGGGTTCAAATTCAATTAGTCATTTTTACCTTAATTATAAAGATGCGTTTGCTACTGATAATTTTAAGAGTAATTTATCTGATACAGATATTAGAAAAGAGTTGTACCCAGCAGATGGAGCAGTAAATCTAATACAAAAATTTCCTCGCAACGATACTCAGGATGATAATGTACATGTTTTACGACTTTCGGAGATGTATTTGATAAAAGCAGAAGCACATGCACAATTAAATGAAGATTCTGATGCTCAGCAAGCTTTGGATGTAATTATTCATCGCGCATTAGAAATACCTGTTCCTCCAGATACATTACCAGTATCAACAGAAACAGGGCAAGCACTACAGGATAAAATTTTACTGGAAAGAAGAAAAGAGTTAGCTTTTGAAGGATTTAGGCTCTTTGACCTTACCAGACATGGTATCACTTTTAATAAATACAGACAAGATGGGGATCCAATCGAGATTAATGCCCCAGCCAATAGAACGATCTTACCTGTACCTATCGATGAAATCAATGTAAACCCAAATATCGCTAATCAACAAAATCCAGGATATTAAAAACGAAACAAACATGAAAAGTATAAAATTTATATACCTCATAGGTTTAGTAAGTATCCTAGGTTGTGATACTGAAAACGACGTACTATTACCCTCTGAATTTAATTATATTTCTTTTAAAACTAATGAAATTAATGTTCTTGAATCTGATATGGGAGCAGTTACTACTACTTTTACATACTCGGGTGAGCTTCTTTCTGAAGATCTGACGGTGAACTATACCGTGGCATTTCCAGATCAAGATGCTGCTCAAGAAGGAATTGATTTTATGCTTCCTGCAAGTTCGGGAAGCTTTGTCTTACCTGCCGGGCAATCAACAGTGGATGTGATACTGCTTGAATCTTTGGTTGATGATGATCTTTCTAAAGGATCAAGAGCAGTGACATTTAGTCTTCAATCTATACAAGGTTATATCTTAGGGGAACCAGACAAAAGAGAAAATAAAAGTGTAACGATAAATATTGGAGAAGATGATCTTTTTGAATTTGGATATACCAGTTTTGAAGAAGTGCCAACTTTTGGGACCTTAACTAGGTATCCACGTCCAGCTGCAACACAGGAACCGTTACCAAATATTCAGGATACAGACCCAGGATCAGAAGTTCCTTATGTGAGTTATATAAGTACGGGTAGTGAATTAGGTTTTACAGCATCTTTTTTGGCAGCAAGTGTTAGTGCGATTGAACAAGAAATAATGGGAGTCTATAATACTACGGTTACTTCTGCAAACCCTGATAGTTTCGAAACTAATTTTATCGATGGAAACCAAGGGTATATCACATCCGATCTCGATGGCTTTGTAACACTAACTTTTGATGAAATTACTGGCTTAAATCCAGATGTGACTAATGCCGTGTTAGATATAAAATTGTTTTTTAGAACCACCTCGTGGGAAACAGAAGATGGGGTTGTAGTTTACTTTGAAACAGCAGATGGCTTAGGAGATCCCATTCTTTCTATTTTTGATGATGATGTTGAAGCTGTAGAAGGAACATGGCAAGAATTGAGAATACCAATACCAGATAACAAATTAGCTACAGGGAAATTAGTAGTAACATTTAGAAATGGTGCAGGTACAGAAATGATTATTTTAGATTCTATATCGATAAAAGGAATTTTATAGGAAAAAGTAAAGGGATTTGAGTTAGTTATTGATAATGGGTTCGATTGATATTAAAATTATTCGAGCCCATTTTTATTAATGAAACTCTGACCAGTGACTGATATTATATTTCCATTTAAATCCATATCTTGTTAGCAGCAAAACACAATATTTTGCTTGCCAAATTATAAATGGATGGATTATAAAATTCTTAATGAGAACCTGGTCTACGATGGTTTTTTGAAAGTAAAAAAAGCAGTAGTTACTCACGATCGTTTTCATAAGGATACTCCCATAACATATTCTCGAGAAATGGTAGATCGAGGAGATTCTGTCGCAATTTTATTGTATGAAAAAAATACAGATCACCTGATATTGATTAACCAATTTCGTTACCCTACTACAAAAAATGGTAATGGCTGGCTTTTAGAGATTCCTGCCGGAGGTTTAGAAGAAAATGAAGACCCTGTTGCATGTGCAATTCGTGAGGTTAAAGAAGAAACAGGATATCTAGTTAATAGTTTAGAGCATATAACTACATTTTATGCTACTCCAGGAGGCTCTTCTGAGCGTATGTATCTATATTATGCAGAAGTTTCTGATAAAGATAAAATATATGTTGGGGGAGGATTACAGGAAGAAGATGAAGATATTGAGCTATGTAAGCATCATATTTCAGAAATTGATGATCTACTAGAATCAGGAAGAATATGTGATGCAAAAACCATTATAGCATTCCAGTGGTTTAAAACAACCCGGCTTTAAACTATTTTAGGATACTTATATCGTATACGAAATGACTGCTCAATAATAAGCAGTAAAACAAAAAGAGTCTTTATGAATTGAAAAAGAACTTGTTATTTGCAATTCATAGTAACGGTCACTTTTTTTAATTTCTTCCAGATTTGATGTTCGAGAGGTTGAGGAGATAAATTAAACAATACAAGGTGCTTATTTTCTAATTTACACTTACTATACTTTACTGTAATATTTAGATTCACTTCTTTTTTTGTAGTAAAAGCATCATAAGCAATTATTTTTCCTACATATACAGAATCATTTACTTTTTCAAAAAAAGCTTTAGACTTAGGTATTTTATTCTTTTGTTCTGAATCCATTTTGGATACCAAACGCATTAAACCATCAAAATATGCTTCCATTTCGGATTCAAGTTTTTTAGCAGATAACTGAGGATTCTCATTTAAATCCCATAAAAAAGCATATGAAAAATAGTCAGAAGTGCCTTCTTTTCCCCATCCTGGGGCAAAACGTACATGTTCAATACCCGAATATTGTAAGGAAGTAGCAAATTCTAAAGGAAATTCAATAACTTCGCCCCTCCAATTTTCAGAAGCACTTAATAAATTTTTAGTATTGGAATCATTGCCACATTGAACAAATAATAACGTTAGTATAATAAAAGGTATGGTTTTTGCAAAAGACATATTAAAGTGTTATTTTATGCAATAAAAATACAAAATTGTTTAATTACAGATTTTTCATAAATTTGTGTTAAAGGGAAAAAGAATACAAAACCTACAAAATGAATTATTATAGAGAATTTTTACTATTATTTATTTTCGCAATTCAGATGGCCCCAGCTCAGACTGAACAAGATCGAAAAGAAGCAGAGATTATTAATGTCCAAAAAGGAATTGTCGCCAAGCTCACTGGCCATGAACCTATTAGAGGAAGAAAAAAATTAAAAAGCAGATCAAGTGCTTCCGAGAGGAAAACTACTGCCGATTTTTTATTTAGTTCTTTAAAAGATATAGGACTTAAACCTGAAAAACATACTTACAATGTAAAGGATAAGAAAGGAAATTTATTTAATGGCGCAAATATCTTTGCAGAGATTCCGGCTACCAATGGTAGTGATGTATATGTTGTGATAGCAGCCCATTATGATACTGTTAAGGACAGTCCTGGTGCGGTTCATAATGCTACAGGTGTTGCGATTGCATATTATGTCGCAATGAAATTAGCAAAATTAGAGGAACGTAAAATAAATTTCATGGTTGTATTTTTTGACCACTGGAAAAGTAATATGGTAGGTACAAGAATGTTTACCAAAAAATTAAAAGACGAAGAATATAAGATTCATTCCATGCATCGATCTGATTATATGGGGTGGGATAATGATGAAGATAGAGCTATAGAAATGCTAGCATCTAGCCTTAGCTTAGAGTCATTATATCGTCTTGAATCTCCCGTGCCTATATATAAGAGAGAAGTGGCTACACCAGAGAGTAGATTTTTTGCCAATTTTGGTTTTGAAACTGTGACGCTTACTGCAGAATTAAAAAATGCAGATAATTCACCTTTTGTACGTAAGAGTGAAGATAAGTATACAACAGTAAATTTTAAATACCTGGCATCTACTACTGATATTGTTCATGGAGTAATGAAATCTTTAGCTACAGATTAAAAAAATAAAAACTATATTTTTAAAAGAGTTCTTACCTAAGTAAGAACTCTTTTAGTTTTTCATAACTATTTACTGTTATACTATGTTTTTCCTTACCCATTACTTTTTGGATTTGATTCGGGATTTCTATAGTTGTGTCCAAAGTTTCCTCAACTATATTTAGGAATTTCACAGGGTGAGCAGTTTCTAGAAATATACCATATTCATTATTAGTAAGCTCCTGTTGCTTAAGACCTAAATAACCAACAGCACCATGGGGATCAGAAATATATCCTGCTTCGTTATATATCATCTTCATAGCCTCTCTGGTTTGATTATCATCAAAACTATAAGCAGAGAATTTATTCTTAAGCTCAGCAAAATTATGATTAAAAAGCTGTTGTATTCTGATGAAATTACTTGGATTACCTACATCCATTGCATTAGAAATAGTAGCTTTTGATGGTTTTGGTTGGTATTCTGAAGTTTCTAAATACCTAACAACAGTATCATTTATATTGGTCGAGGCTATAAATTGTTTAACAGGAAGCCCTAATTTATGAGCAACAATTCCTGCGCAAATATTACCAAAATTACCACTTGGAACAGAAAACACGATATCTTTTTTCTTATGTTTAACCTGTTTGTAAGCAAATAAGAAATAAAATAATTGTGGGAGCCACCGAGCCACATTGATAGAATTTGCAGAGGTTAATTGTTTATGATCAGTAATGCTTGCATCCAGAAATGCAGTTTTTACCATTTCCTGGCAATCATCAAAAACTCCGTTGATTTCTAGAGCTGTTATATTTTGCCCAAGTGTGGTTAGTTGTTTTTCTTGGATTTCGCTTACTTTTCCACTTGGGTAAAGAATAACCACATTTACACCTTTTACTCCTAAAAAACCATTTGCAACTGCACCACCAGTATCCCCAGAAGTAGCAACCAAAACAGTAACCTGGTTTTCGTTATTTCTATTGAAATACCCTAGGCATCGTGCCATAAAACGTGCTCCTACATCTTTAAAAGCCATCGTAGGACCATGAAACAGTTCTAATGTTCCTATATTGTTTTCAACTTCTATTACAGGAAAATCAAAACTTAAAACATCTGCCAGAATGTCTCGTAGCTCTGGCTCTGGTATTTCATCTCCAACAAATTGGTGTATAGCCTGATAGGCAATCTCAATGTTGTCCAGATGTTCGATGTTTTCAAAAAACGAACTAGGTAACGGTGTTATATTTTCTGGAAAGTATAATCCTCGATCTGGAGCTAAACCTTTTATGACAGCTTCAGAAAAAGATACTTTAGGAGCATTATTATTTAAACTATAGTATTTCATTGTTTTTTATTTTCTGTATTCAGTTTCTTCTATTATCTTAATTCCCTTGCTATTAATTTTTGAGATGTGTATATCAAAATCAATTCCTGTTTTATTATAAATATCTTTTATTACATCTGCTACGTCGTTTGCAACCTTCATACCTTTGCTTAATGCAAAAATAGAAGGCCCAGAACCAGATATTCCCGAACCCAAAGCACCTTTTTCAATAGCAGCACTTTTAACATTGTTAAATTCAGGAATTAAAATGGATCGCAATGGCTCGATAATCACATCGTCTAAACTTCTACCAATTAAATCATAGTCTTCTGTGAACAATCCGGCAACAAATCCACCAACATTTCCCCATTGATGAATTGCTTTTTTTAAGGTTACCTTATGTTTGATTACGGATCTGGAATCCGATGTTTTTACTTCAATCTGTGGATGAATAACTGTCATCACCAGATCTTTTGGAGAATGTAATTTTACGATATCCAATGGTGCATAGCTACGTACCAAAGTAAATCCACCAAGAAGGGCAGGAGCAACATTATCTGCATGTGCATTACCGCTGGCTAATTTTTCACCTTCCATTGCAAATTTTACCAATTCGTGCATGGTAAATGGGTTACCCAATAAGTAATTTACCGCCCAAACAGCACCAGAACTACTAGCGGCACTACTTCCAATTCCGCTACCTGCTTTTATCTTTTTATAAATTTCTATGGCTACCCCTATATTTTCCCCATATGCTTCAAGAAATGCTTCGACAGCAACACCAGCAACATTTTTGTGAGTTTCCATCGGAAGGTTAGCTCCTTCAATCTTTGTTATTTTTACGCCAGGATCTGCCGTGATTGAAATTATCATCTCATCGCCAACATTATCCAAGCAACATCCTAATACATCAAATCCACAAGAAAGATTAGCAACTGTTGCGGGAGCAAATATTTTAACACTTTTCATCTGTTCTTTTTTTAGTACGTTTTAATTGTCAGGCTGATTTCATATTATTTACTTTTGCCAATTCTTATGATATCTGCAAAGATACCAGAAGCAGTAACTTCGGCTCCAGCTCCGGCTCCTTTAACTATCAAAGGTTGTTTTGGATATCGATCTGTATAAAAAAGTACAATATTATCACTTCCTTCCAGATTATAAAAAGGATGATCAGCTGGTATATGCTGCAATCCTACTTTAGCATTTTCTGCTTCGTATTGCGCGACATATTTTAATCGACATTCTTTTTTGTTAGCCTCTGCCAGAATTTCCTTAAAATGTTCCTCATTTTGGGCTAGCGAATTAAAGAATTCATCTACACTTTTGGTTTCTAAGCTTTCCTGAGGAAGAAATGCTTCATTCTCGATATTTTCAAGCTCCATAATTTTTTCACTTTCACGAGCAAGGATCAGGATTTTTCGAGCCACATCAACACCACTTAAATCAATCTTTGGATCTGGTTCTGTGTATCCTTCTTGCTGAGCCTGTTTTACAATATCATGAAAAGTAACTTCTTCTGTATAATTATTAAATACAAAATTAAGACTGCCTGATAATACAGCTTGTATTTTGTGAATATTATCTCCAGAGGCAATTAAATTATTAAGAGTATCGATTATAGGTAAACCTGCTCCAACATTGGTTTCATATAAAAACGGAGCATTAAATTTTCTGGAGAGATCTTGTAATTCTTCATAATTCGAATATTCATCGGCACATGCAATTTTGTTACAAGTTACTACAGCCATACTTTCTGCCAGATAATGCTTATAAATCTTAGCAATATTGGGATTTGCAGTATTGTCTACAAAGATAGAATTACGTAGATTCATTTCTTTTGCCTTGGCGAAAAATGATTCTGCATTCGCCTTTTCTCCTTTTGGAAGTATTTCTTGCCAGGAATCAAGATCAATTCCATCTTCATTAAAGATCATGTTTCTTGAATTTGACATGCCAACTACTCGAATTTTAAGGCGTAGTTTATCTTTTAGGTATTTATTTTGTTGTTGAAGTTGTTCGATTAGTTTACTACCTACGTTTCCTACACCAGTTATAAATAGGTTTAATTGTTTAGTTTTTACTTCAAAAAATCGTTCATGTAATATATTAAGAGCTTTTTTAATGTCTTTTTTTGCTATGACTACAGAAATATTCTTTTCTGAAGCTCCTTGGGCGATAGCTCTAATATTTACATTGTTTTTACCTAGTGTACTAAACATTTTACCACTTAACCCCTGATGGTGATACATATTATCACCAACCAATGCAACGATAGCTACATCATTTTCTATTTTTACAGGGTCTAGTTTGTACTTAGAAATCTCGAATTCGAATGTAGTATCCAAAATGGTTTTGGCTTTCTCTGCTTCAGAAGCTTCAACGGCAAGACATATAGAATGCTCAGAAGAAGCTTGTGTAATAAGAATAACATTTATATTTTCTAAAAATAACGCTTCGAATAGGCGTTTAGAAAATCCAGGAATGCCAACCATGCCGCTACCTTCCAGAGAAATGATCGCGATACTATCAATATGACTAATCCCGGTTACTGGTCTTTTTCTTTCATCTACCTTTCGTGTAATAAGAGTTCCTTGATCTTTGGGTTTAAAAGTATTTTTAATAATTATCGGAATATTCTTTTCTAATACAGGATGTATGGTAGGAGGGTAGATTACTTTAGCTCCAAAATGAGAAAGTTCCATAGCTTCCTGATATGAAATATGATGTACAGGTTTAGCTTGTTTTACTAATTTTGGGTTGGCGGTATATAAACCACTTACATCTGTCCAGATTTGTAATTCACTTGCATCAATAGCTGCTGCCAGAATAGCTGCTGTAAAATCAGAGCCCCCTCTTCCTAGTGTAGTTGGTTCGCCATCCTTTGTTCTTGCAACAAAACCGGGAAAAAGACTTACTTTATGTGTACTATTATTTGCAAATTCTTTGATTCTGGTATTGGTCTCTTTATAATCAATTACGACTTTAGAATTAATTGTTTTAACGATTAGTTCTCTAGAATCTTTTAAAACGATATCTAAGCCTTTTATTTTGGCTGCTTCGGTGATAATATAAGAAGAGAGCATCTCTCCAAAACCTGCAATTACGGCAGCTGTCTTAAGAGATAATTCACTTAATAAGTATACACCTTCACACAATGATTCTAAAGTGTTAAGTTCGGCTTTCACCTTACTAATTATTGCACTTTGGGATACTACAGGGATAAGAGTTTTTACAGCTTCAAAATGCCTTTTCTCAATTTCTGCCAGTGTGTTTTTATAGTTTTCATTGTTAGCAGAAGCTTCTTCTCCTGCTTGTAATAGTAAGTCGGTAATTCCGCCCATTGCAGAAACTACTACATATAAAGATTGCTTTTGAGATTGTTGTTTTATGATTTCTATTACACTTTCTATGGTCGATGCATTAGCGACAGAAGAACCTCCAAATTTTAGAACGTTCATGATATATTGTATTTTTTAAGTTGAAATTATTAATAAAAGCTTTGCTGGTAATTCTTTTTTTGTGAATTACGTATGTGGTGCGGTGGTAATATATAAATGAACTAACCCCTAAGGGTAATAATAGTAATAGTACCTGTTGTAATAGAAGAAGCCTCAGATACGATAATCGTTCCTAAGGTAAATAATAAAGCCAATAAGAAAATGGTACTAAACATTTGTTTGCTTTACTTTGCGTGTTCAAATGTATAATTTTTTACTTTTAAAGAAAATTAAATTAACTGCATCCTTAAATTTTTACTAATTCAATAATTAATAACTTGTTTCATTATGTAATTCTTAGAAAAAGTATGAAACAGGCACGATTAAAATTGTATTTAGGGTCTTTGAGGAAGGATTACCAGTTTGTTGAAGGTTCTTAAAGGAACCTCTAGGATAAAAACATGAATAAATATTAATACATATAGATAGATGAAAATATTTTCTGCGCAACAAATGCGTATGGCAGATGAAGCTACAATGGTAGCTGCTAAGATCACATCATTAGAATTGATGGAGCGTGCTGCAACACAAATTTTTAATTTGATTCATAGCAGATTACAAGGATCTCCAATTATGATCCATGTTTTTTGTGGTATTGGGAATAATGGAGGAGACGGACTAGTAGTTTCGAGATTATTGTTAGAACATGGGTATAATGTAAAAACTTACATCGTAAATTTTAGCGATAATAGATCGAAGGAGTTTCTATCTAACTATGATCGATTAAAAGAAATTAGTAAAGATTGGCCTATCCAGCTTAAATGCGAAGAGGATTTTCCTCAACTTAAACGAGAGGATATAGTTATTGATGCCATTTTTGGTATTGGACTTAACAGACCTTTGGTGCCCTGGGTGGTTTCTTTAATCAAACACCTTAATACTTCGAGATGTTTTACACTTTCTATAGATATTCCTTCGGGTTTATATTCTGATAAAGCACAAGACAATCCTGAAGGAGTAATTTTTGCAAACGTTACAGTTACATTTCAATTACCAAAACTTGTTTTCTTTTTACCAGAAACGGGTATGTATACACAAGACCTGCAAGTGATTGATATTGGATTGGACCGAAGTTTTTTAATGCAAAACCCGGGTGTCGGAGTCTTGATTAATAAAAATGAAGTATTGCCATTATATCGACCAAGACATAAGTTTAGTCATAAAGGTACTTATGGACATTCTGTAATGATAGGAGGGAGCTATGGTAAGATAGGAAGTATGGTTTTGGCAACTAAAGCTGCCTTAAAGACAGGAGCTGGCTTAGTTACTGCATATATCCCCGAATGTGGGTATGAAGTGCTGCAGACGGCTGTTCCAGAAGCAATGGTTATTGCAGATAGTGATGATGAATTAGAAGAAATCACTTTGGATTTTAAGCCTGCAGCTATAGGAATTGGAATAGGTCTTGGAACCGATGAAAAAACAGTTAATGCCTTTGGAGAGTTTTTAAAGGAAAATGAATCTCCTCTTGTGATAGACGCTGATGGAATCAATATTTTGGCAAAAAATACTGAACTTCTTGAGAAACTACCTAAGAAAACTATTTTAACACCTCACCCAAAGGAGTTAGAACGATTAGTCGGTAAATGGAAAGGTGATTTTGATAAAATTAAAAAAACAAAAGCATTTTCAAAACAATATGATTGTATTGTAATTATTAAAGGAGCAAACTCTATCACTGTATATGAAGATCAATTATATGTAAATAATACAGGAAACCCGGGAATGGCCACGGCAGGAAGCGGTGACGTGCTTACAGGGATGATTACTGGTTTGCTATCTCAAAGTTATGATCCTCTGCATGCTGCAGTTTTTGGAGTCTATTTACATGGAAGCTCTGGAGATATAGCCGTTCAAAAAACAGGTTTTGAAGGGTTGATTGCGGGTGAAATCATATCTCATATAGGTCCAGCTTTTATAGAATTATTTAAAACACCCAATGTTGAAGGGCAGCAAGGGAAATAACGAATACATTTTAAGATAGGAAGAATATGTTTTTATATACAATTTTGTAAGTATTTTGGAGTTAATTTTATTGTAATCTAATTACATTTGAAAGATAATTAAAAAGCAAAGTGATGACAAAAACAAAATTATTTATAGCGGTTCTATTTTTTGGAGCGCTATTCAATTCGTGCTCTAATGATGATGACGGTCCAGCAGTTGCCACAATAGAATTAGAGACGATCGGATTAAAGGCTCTTACAGGAGGAACTGCTTATCAAGGATGGATTATTGTTAATGGACAACCTGTTAGTACTGTAAAATTTACTAACCCCGAAGGAGTGGTTCGTTTAGACGTATTTGCATCTGATCTAGCAAGCGCAACTCAGTTTATAGTAACTGTAGAACCAGTGGGAGATATCGATAATGGACCTTCTGATACAAAAATTTTGACGGGTAATTTTAATGGTAATTCTGCACAGCTTACTTTTCCACCAGTAGTTGCTGATCTTTCTAATACATCAGGTCAGTTTTTCTTAGCAACTCCTACAGACAATGCTGGAGGCGTGGATAATGGTAATGATGAGTTTGGTGTTTGGTTTATGAATGGTGATACTGCTCCTGGTTTATCTCTTCCTGCTCTAGCTAGCGGATGGAAGTATGAAGGTTGGGTGGATTTTGGTACTCAAATTTTATCTACAGGAACTTTTTCTAATGTTAGTGGTGTTGATGATGGAAATTTCTTTAAAGGTTCAGGAGGAACTGTTCCTGCATTTCCTGGAGAAGATTTTCTTGTTTTACCGACCCAAGTTCCTATTACTGGAATTACACTTCCTGCTGCGGTAACAAGCAAAAAAGTGTTTATTACAGTTGAGCCTATAGCAGATGGTGACCCTAAACCATTTTTTATATCACCACTTAGCGCAACTGCAGGAATTACAACTGGATCTGGAAACCCTGTAACGATGTTGTCTAATACTGTTGTTCCTTCGGGAATTGTGAAGAGACCGAATTAATATTTTTAAATAGATATACCTAATATAAAAAACTCTTACTCTCGTAGTAAGAGTTTTTTATTGTTTTTTCTGCTCGAAGGAGAGTAGAAAGAACCCTTTAAATAACTTTTGAGCTTTTCTTTTTTCTGTTTTATTAATGGGATTGTTGTCTAAAATGAGCCCGGATAAGGTGTATTTCTGTGTACTATAAACTTCGGGAATCGATTGAATATTATTGTTATTAACATGTACCATAAACAGAGATCGCATTTTGGTGAATACTTCGGGTAATTCCCGAAACTTATTATATCCAGCATGTACAACCCATGTTTTTTTCATTTCAGACATCTCATTTGGCAGTACTTTTAAGTTGTTATGATCAATATATAGAAAGTGTACCTGATTTAATAAACCTATTGTAACTGGTAATTCATCCAGATCATTATGATCTAACCATAAAGAATATAGCCGAGGTAACGCACCTAAATGAACATAACTCTCTTTTCCTTTTAATTTATTATACGATAAGTTTACATCTCTTAATGAATGTAGTTTGCTGATATTACCAGGAAGTTCTTCGATATTATTTCCTTTCAAATTTATAAATTCAATAGGAAGTTCAGAGATAAGATCAAAAGTGTGTTCCAGGTTTAAATTTGGATTATGGGCTATAGAAATTTGTTTTAAGTGAGATAACATTTTAATAGACTCTGGTAAAGTAGAGATATTCATGTTATCTAGATTTAAAACTTCAAGCCTGACTAATAGATTTAATTTTTTAAATACTTGATCTAGTTTTAGGTTCGGGTTATTACTAAGATCTATCATTTTTAGATCTTTATAATTGGTCACATAATCTGGTAAAACCTCAAGATTTTGATTGCTAAGATCCAAGCGATATACTTTAGAAGTATCATTGATTGGGTTAGCTGTATAGGTTTTGCTATAAAACGTGGTATAGGTATTACAGCCACTACATAATACCGATAAGACTAAGTAATAGTATATGTTAAATTTATTATTCATCTGTAGTCTCTTTGAGAAGTAAAGCTCCACTAATTTCTATAAATATCTTATCTTTTGTTTCTACTTTCCAGGGAAAACGAGGGTTTAGCCCAATACCATCATGTAATGTGTTTTGTATATATGCCCCTGCTTTTTGACTATTAATTCCAAATTTGGCGTGTATAGTATAATTGGCATCCTGAAACGTACCGTAACTATAAAGGTTACTGTAAAATAAATCTGCATATGGGGGTAATGTAAACCATACATTTTTGCGACCATCATCAGAGTTTATTTTATTTCTGGGAGATATACTGTAATCTGGTCTTGGAGTAAAAAGATCAACTCCAAAACCCAATCGATATACTCTTGTTGAATTCTGTATTTTGGTAAACCCAATATTTAAAGAACCTGTAACGCCATAATCGGTTCCCGAACCACTAAACCAACCGATTTTGAAATCATTCAAAAAAGCAAGGTGGATATTATGATCAGCATTGCTAAATCGCATCAAAAACGCGCCTCTTTTTAACCCATACGATTTTAACTCTTTTGGGAGGTAATCTTTACCAAAACCAAACCCGAGTCCTTTGAACCCACCTTTCCCTGTTGGATTAAATATAATCGAGGTATTGGTCGTTGAAACAGATGATCCTAATAAATTACTATTTTTTCCTATTCCGCCCAGAGCAAAAAAATCATAGGAATATGCTAAGCCGGGCATTTTGATAGTATGTCGTTTTAAAAACGTATAAGACGCAATAGATAAACCGCTTTCTATAGAAATATCACCATAATTCATTGTTCCGAATCCAAATACTCCAAGTTGTAGCCATTGATTTTGATTACCTATAGTAATTTCTGCTTTTAGAAGAATACCACCATCTGCATGTAATCGTTGTGCGAGTACTATAAAACTGTTTAAGAATAGTATCAGAAATATAGATATTCTTTTCAGGTTTATGTTCATATTATCTCCTTGGATGAAAACTATGTATAACCTCGCTTAAGTGGCTTCGATCTATATGCATATATATTTCTGTAGTTGTAATACTTTCATGACCTAGCATTAATTGAATAGCTCTTAAATCGGCGCCATTCTCTAAAAGATGAGTAGCAAAAGAATGCCTGAAAGTGTGAGGACTAACCTGTTTGTGGATCCCTGCTTTTTCTACCAATCGCTTTATGATAGTAAAAATCATTGCTCGGGTGAGTTGTCTTCCTCTTCTGTTTAAAAATAAGGTATCTTCATGTCCTTTTTTAATATCAATATGATTACGAATTTCGGTAGTATAAATATCAATATACTTTTGAGTAGTTTCTCCTATAGGTACAAAACGTTGTTTATCACCTTTCCCGGTAACACTAATGTACCCTTCATCAAAAAAAAGACTGGATTTTTTTAAGGTTATAAGCTCACTTACCCTTAAACCACATCCATAGAGAGTTTCTATAATTGCGCGATTACGTTCTCCTTCTGGTTTGCCAAGGTCGATTTGAGCAATAATGAGATCTATTTCTTCTACAGATAATGTATCGGGTAGTTTTCTTCCTATTTTTGGTGACTCTATGAGTTCCATAGGGTTGGTTTCTCTATAATCTTCAAATACAAGATAATTAAAGAAACTTTTTAATCCAGAAATAATTCTTGATTGTGAACGGGGATTAACCAGTTTTGCTGTTTCAAAAATAAATTGCTGAAGTATATCTTTTTCAATAGAAAGAGGAGTAGTTGCGATATTCTGATGTTCTAGAAATTTTAATAATCGCTGGATATCAAGAGTATAATTAACAATTGAATTTTCAGATAATCCTCTTTCGATTTTTAAGTAATGTTTGTAGTCTTTTATAGCGTGATCCCATTTCATTAATACTAAGATATGATATAAAAGAAAACCATCCCAATTTACTTTGGGATGGTTTTAAAATAATAAATAAATGTTTTTATAGATGTAATACAAACCCTATGTTTAATTGGAAGGCATCAGCATGAAACCGATCATCCAAGCTAAAATTGTATCGCAATCCAGGTTCAATACTTACTTTATCTCCTAGAAAAAAAGCATAACCTCCCTGAACACCAAAATAGGATGGATCTTGGTTTTGGTCTGTACTTGCACCATTATAATCGATCTGCACAGGAATCCTCCCAATAATATAATATTTGGCCCCTATTTTATAAGAAAAGGAATCTAAAGATTCTGAATCACCACCTTTGTCTATTGATCCATATCCCAAACCAATTTTTAGAGCTAAATCATCCATTATAAAATAGCCTACTTCTGCACCAATATTAATTACTGATCCTCCATCATCAGAAAAACTTGTAAATTGAATACTCGTATTAGAAGCACTTGCTGCGCCGAAATTAGTATTAGCTTCGATTAACCATTTTCCTTTAGTAGTTTGATCATTGTTTTGAGCACTTGCAAAGACAAAACTTACTACTGCTAAAGTAGTTAATGCAATTTTTTTCATAATTACTGTTGGTTTAAAGTTTGCCGCTAAACTATTTAATTTGCCAGAACAAAAAGTTAATTAGTTCTTAATATTTTTTGAACGTATTTTTGATTATAATTAGAGAATAAAACACATCGATTTTTAATAGAACATAAGTTTTATAGCCTTATTGATAATATTGCTTAGGGGTATTTAGAAATGTTATAATGCTTTTTTTGTTTACAGATTCAGGTTTTTTAAAAAATAAAACTACTTTTGAATAGTAATAGTATTTATATATGATGAATAAGTTTTTTCTTACTGTTTCGGTCCTAATGATGATGATCACGTCTTTATATGCTCAAGATGAGAGTGAAGAATTATATACTCGTGCAGGATTTAAATTTGGAGCTAATTATGCGAATATAACCGGAGATATAAAAAATACAGATGCAAGAGTACGAATGCATTTGGGTGCTGTCGTAGAGTTTCCTATATCTCAACGGTTTTTTGTACAGGCAGAAGTGTTGTATACAGCACAGGGGTATAAAGTTGATAATGGCGGAGAAGAAAATAAGATTAGTTTAAATTATTTAACACTACCTATTATCGCTAAGTTTTATTTTATAAATAAATTTAGTCTGGAGACAGGGCCACAACTAGCTATATTAGCAAATGCAACAGAATCTGCAGAAGATACTCCTGATGAATTCTTTGATTCTTTTAATAATTTTGATTTTAGCTGGGGATTCGGAGCTGGATATAAGACAGAGACTGGTTTGTTTTTTCAATTACGATATAATCTGGGGTTAACTAATATTAATGATATTGATACATTGGATATAGATTTTAAGCATTCTGTAGCGCAATTATCCGTCGGATATTTATTCAAGACTAAGAATAACCGAAGACAGGAACCTAATATTGAGTAATAAAAATATAAAGCATAATTGATTTGTTGTCAATTAATTACTAAAAAAAAATAAACGTGTGAAATTACTAATCATAAATGGTCCCAATCTAAACCTCCTTGGAAAAAGAGAGCCAGAGGTGTATGGAAATCAAACTTTTGATGAGTTCTTTGCTCAATTACAATCTGACTTTTCTACACTAGAGTTGTCTTATTATCAATCTAATATAGAAGGAGAATTGATTACTAAACTACAGGAAGCAGATGATCAATATGATGGAGTTATCCTTAATGCGGGAGCTTATACTCACACTTCTATTGGTATTGGAGATGCTATAAAGGCAATATCAATTCCTGTTGTAGAAGTTCATATATCAAATACTTTTGGTAGAGAAGAGTTTAGACATCAATCTTATATATCACCTAATGCAGAAGGTGTTATTCTGGGCTTTGGTTTACAAAGTTATATATTGGCAATACAAAGCTTTTCTACAAAGTAATTACATAATACCAATTTTGATTAAAATTGTTGATATAAAACGCCTTACTATTAAGATAGTAAGGCGTTTTTGATAATATGTATTGGTTTGTTTATATATTATAAATGAATTACTTCATCATATGCATCTGCTACAGCTTCCATTACAGCTTCACTCATTGTTGGGTGAGGGTGGATCGTTTTTAATACTTCGTGACCAGTAGTTTCTAATTTTCTACCTAATACAGCCTCAGCAATCATATCTGTAACTCCGGCTCCAATCATATGACAGCCTAACCACTCACCGTATTTTGCATCAAAAATCACTTTTACAAAACCATCTTTAGTTCCTGCTGCACTGGCTTTTCCTGAGGCAGAAAAAGGAAATTTCCCAACTTTTAATTCGTAACCAGCTTCTTTGGCTTGCTTTTCGGTCATTCCGACACTAGCAATTTCTGGAGAAGCATATGTACATCCTGGGATATTTCCATAATCGATAGGTTCTACATGCATTCCTGCAATTTTTTCTACACATGTAATTCCTTCTGCAGAAGCAACATGGGCTAGGGCAGGACCAGGAACAACATCACCAATTGCATAAATTCCCGGGATATTGGTTTGGTACCAATCATTTACTACAATTTTATCTCTATCTGTAGCTATACCTAATTCTTCTAAGCCTATATTTTCTATATTGGTTTTAATACCAACAGCTGATAATACAATATCTGCTTCGAGAATTTCTTCTCCTTTTTTAGTTTTTACTGTTGCTTTTACTCCATCACCACTTGTATCTACACTTTCAACAGAAGAATTAGTCATTACTTTAATTCCTGCTTTTTTGAAGTTACGTTCAAACTGCTTTGATACTTCTACATCCTCGAGAGGAACAAGGTTAGGTAAAAATTCTACGATAGTAACTTCTGTACCCATTGCATTATAGAAATGAGCAAATTCAACTCCAATCGCTCCTGATCCAACCACAATCATCTTCTTTGGTTGAGATTCTAATGTCATTGCTTTTCTATACCCAATTACTTTTTTACCATCTTGTGGTAAATTAGGTAATTCTCTAGATCTGGCTCCTGTAGCAACAATGATATGTTTTGCCTCATAATCAGTAGCTTTTCCATCAGCATCTGTTACTGTTACTTTATTACTGGCTTTTAATTTTCCAAAACCTTCAAGAACATCAATTTTATTTTTCTTCATAAGAAACTGAACTCCTTTGCTCATTCCTTCTGCTACACCACGACTACGTTTTACAACTGCATCAAAATCTTTGTCAAATTTATCTACAGTAAGTCCATAATCAGAAGCATGTTTTAAGTATTCGAATACCTGAGCACTTTTTAATAGTGCTTTTGTAGGAATACACCCCCAGTTTAAGCATACTCCGCCTAAACTTTCTTTTTCAATTACTGCGGTTTTAAACCCTAATTGCGAGGCTCTAATTGCAGTTACATAACCCCCAGGACCACTTCCTAAAACGATGATATCATATGTGTTCATAAATGTCGATTTTTTGAAGTCACGAATTTAAGGATAATTCGGCTAACCAAAAAAGGATTTAAGTATTCCCTAAGAATAAGATTTTCATTAAAAAGGACAAAAAAACACCACGTTATATAACCGTGGTGTTAATTTTTAATGTTTTTTATTATAATCAGTACTTAATATGAAATATAATTGAATTATGTACTTCTTTAAAATTTCAGTTTAAGTGCTTTTTTTACAGTATTAAAATCAGAAAAATCTATTTTTGAATTTTTTGCAAAAGTTGAAGGTATAACTACAATCCTGAAAGATTGATTATCTGTAATATCAGCGGCCAATGCATTTAGATCATCACTCTCTATAAATATATCAATACTCGCAATATTTTGTGCTTCGTTAAAAATAAAATTGAATTGAAATTGAGCAAATTCTCCAGGAGCAAAGAAAAAAGTCCTTGGTAGTGGTTCCCATACATCAACTTGAGCTGTAGATTTTTCAGGATCTAATATATAAACTAACGCAACATCTGAGTCTAATACATTAACATTATCAGGTACCACAGCTTCAATCCGAAAATTATTAGCAGTATTAAACGTTCCTGTTACTTCAAAGGTGTTTGCAATAGTATCAAAATCTGTATCATCATCGCTAGAACAAGATGTAAATATAAATGTGGCTAGACATAGTAGTGCGAAAATTTTTCTCATGAATTCTAAATTTTATTTATTATCGATTTATTTTTTATTAAAGTCTATACTAATAGAGTTTACACAATAGCGTTGACCTGTAGTTGTTGGACCATCATTAAATACATGGCCTAAATGACTACCACAATTAGCACATAATATTTCTGTGCGTATCATACCGTGGGATGTATCTTTTATATATTCTACACTTCCTTCTATTGATTCATCAAAACTTGGCCAGCCACATCCCGAATCAAATTTAGAAACACTTTTGAATAGAGGTACATCACAAGCCATACAGGTATATGCTCCATCTTCAAAATGCATGTTGTATTCCCCGGTAAATGGCCTTTCGGTTCCTTTTTGTCTTAATATTTTATATTGCTCTTCTGTAAGCTTCTCTTTCCATTCGGCTTCAGATTTTTCTATTGGATATTTACTCATTTTTTGATTTATTAGATTTAAACACTAGAGCATCACCATTAATGCAATGTCTCATTCCTGTTGTTTCTCTGGGACCGTCACTAAATACATGGCCCAAATGTCCTCCACATGTCCCACATAGTAGCTCGGATCTAGCATATCCTAATTTATGATCTATATCGTTATCGATACTTCCTTCTATTGCACGATCAAAACTTGGCCAACCTGTTCCGCTATCAAATTTGTATTTACTTTCGTATAATGGTGTATTACATGCAGCACAATGAAATGTGCCATGAGTATACAATTTGTTTAGAGGGCTAGAGAATGGTCTTTCTGTTCCTGCTTGTCTAAGAATATAGTATTGTTCTGAGGTTAGAACCTTTTTCCATTCTGCATTGGTTTTAGAGACTGCATAGACTTTACTATCCTTTTTACCTTCTTTTTGTGCCGTACCTGTGCAACTAATAGCCAGAACACTAATACATAATAAAATAAAACGTTTCATAGTTTTTTCTAATTTTTAATTAAAGTTATACCTAAGTAGTCGTATAAACTGGCTAACAATAACTGATCAATAACTATTCCAAAATATATTCTATGATTTTGGATATTACTTCTTGGTCTCCTAAAATTTTTCGATGGCCTAGTTGTTCTGTAATTAACAGTTGTCCATTCTCTAAATTATTAACGATTTCATGCGCTGCACTGTAATGTACATCAACATCATTTTTATCATGTATTACAAGAGTAGGTATTTTTACTCCTGCGGCAGAAGTCGCTCCCGAGTAATTATCAAGATCTTCTCCATACTTTTTATCAAAGTATGTTTTTAATAAACGCCCCACCTTTTGATCTAATTGTAGATTCTTTGCAAAATTTTTAGTGATTGCAGTGATGCTATTGGCGGTACCAATGATGACCAAGGATTTGATTTGTAATCCAAATCGGGTAGTTCTTAATAATGACATTCCTCCTAATGAATGTCCTATTGCAGCTTTAAACGGACCATGAGTTTTTTCTAATTGGTTTATTGTTTCGATAAAAAAGGGTAACATACTTCTTTTTCCAGGAGCATGGCCATGTGCCGGAGCATCAAAGCTTACAGTACTATATCCGTTTTCTAATAATTGATCTGCAATTTTTGAAAGCTGTGTACCGCTTCCAGACCAACCATGAGCCAGAAGAATTTTTTTATTAGAATTTCCATAATTATAAATGATGACCTCTCTATTAATTTTTTTTATTAGAATTCTTTCTTTTTTACTCTTCTCATACATCACCTTTTCTCTATCGGGCATTTTATAACCGAAAGGTGTTAAAAATATTCTGGCTGCAAATCTAGATGCCAGAAAAGGAGATATCCAATTCAATATTTTTGCAGTATATACTATAGATTTAGGGATTAAAAGTGCCTGTACAGGAATTAGGTCTTTGTCTGCTTTAGCCATTAAATAGATATTTAATTGAAAGGGTAAAATTAAAATAACAACTGTTCTTGAAATATATAATTATGATAAATTAACATTTTTTGAAAAATGTAAAGAAACAAAAAATGTTTACTTTTTATATATGTATAGAACTTATGTGAATTCTAATAAGATAGTAAAGAATAAAATATAAATAGATTAAATATATCTCCTTAATTCTTTCATATAACCTTTAAAAGTGTTTAATTTTGTAGTTTATTTTTTTAATAGGAGATACATGGGATTACAACCCAAAGGGGTAGATAAAAAAGAACAAAAAGTACTTTACGATTATCAGAAGCGGGATATAGATAAGATATTTAGTCGTCTAAAAGAGTTTTCCCAAAAATATAATCTGTTGTATCAACTTCCTACCGGAGGAGGAAAGACGGTTATTTTTTCTGAAATTGTAAGACGGTATATAAAGTCCACTAGAAAAAAAGTGGTTGTCCTTACTCATCGAATTGAACTCTGTGGCCAAACCTCGAAAATGTTAACCGAGTTTGGGGTAAAGAATAAAATCATAAACAGCTCTGTTAAGGAGCTCGATGACCAAAATGAATATATGTGTTTTGTTGCGATGGTGGAGACTCTTAACAACAGGCTTAATGATGATCATTTAGAACTGCACAATATAGGAATGGTGATTATTGATGAAGCTCACTATAATTCATTTAGAAAGCTTTTTAGATTTTTTAAAAATTGTTTTATCCTTGGAGTAACGGCTACACCGCTTAGTTCAAATATGAAACTCCCGATGAAGGATAATTATAATGAATTAATTGTAGGGGATACAATCAGTTCATTAATTAATAGTGGATTCCTGGCTAAGCCTGTAATTTATACCTATGATGTTGGATTAGGATCTCTAAAAATAGGAATGAATGGTGACTATACTGTAAAATCTTCAGAAGACCTGTATACCAATATGTTAATGCAGGATAAGTTATTACATGCTTATGAAGAAAGATCAAAAGGTAAAAAGACACTGATTTTTAACAATGGGATTAATACCTCTATTTATGTATATGAGGCTTTTAAAAGGGCAGGACATCCTATTCGTCACCTCGATAATACAAATAGTAAGCAAGAAAGAGAAGATATATTAGCATGGTTTAAAACAACAAATGATGCTATTCTTACTTCTGTTAGTATTCTTACTACTGGATTTGATGAACCTACAGTAGAAAGTATTATTCTTAACAGGGCAACAAAATCACTTACTTTATATTTTCAGATGATCGGTAGGGGATCTCGTATATTACCTGTTAAACCAGAATTTTCAATAATCGATTTAGGAAATAATACTGCAAGATTTGGGTTATGGAATTCTGATATTGATTGGCAATCTATTTTTAGGTCACCAGATTTCTATTATGATAATCTGGTTGGGGATGAGGAGATAGAACGCAATTTTAAATATGTATTGCCAGAGGAGTTAAGAAAAGAATTTCTAAAATCTGAAAATGTTGAGTTTGATATCGAAGAAGAATATGCAAAAACAAAACGCCACGGACATAGAAGCTTAACGGTTCTCGAAAAATCTATAGAACAACATGCTATAATGTGTGTACAAAATAGCGAAGATGTTTTTGATGCACGAATTTTAAGTAAACTTTTAGATCAAGATATAGAATTTCGTGTACGTAGATATTCTTATTGTATTAGTAAAAGTACTAAAAACTATAGAGATTGGTTAGAGGAAGACTATAAGCGAAAATTGAGAGCTAAAATTAATCAGCTATTTATGGATGATTAATGGTAATTATACTTTTACAATTAATTTCCCCATATTTTTACCATGGAAAAGCATATTAAGAGCACTGGGCAGGTTTTCAAACCCTTCAATGATTGTTTCTTTATATTTTAATGATTTACTGATTACCCATGGAGTCATTTCTTTAAGCATTTGATCCATTTTATGGTTGTAATCTCTTGCTAATACTCCCTGTATTGTGGCTCTCTTATATAGTAGTTTATGTAAAAACCGAGGCCCTAATTCTGGATTGTCCAGCCCTCCTGAATATTGTGAAATTTGACCGCAAATTATGATCCTTGCATTAATATTTATTAGTTCGAATATAGCATCGGTGATAAAGCCTCCTACATTATCATAATATATATCTATTCCTTCTGGGCATATTCTAGAAAGTTCATTTTTCATTTCTATAGCCGAGGGGTGTTTTTTATAGTTAATTATAGCATCTACCCCCAATTCATCTTGTAGATATTTGGTTTTTTTATCTGATCCTGCTATACCTACCACTTTACATCCTTTTAATTTTGCTATCTGTACAACAATTTGTCCAACTGCTCCAGAGGCACCTGACACGACAATGGTTTCTCCTGTTTTAGGTTTTCCAGCTTCAATTAATCCAAAATATGCAATACGTGCAGGCATTCCTAAGACTCCTAATGCAGTGGTTACAGAGGTTTGGTTTGGGTCTAATTTCCGAAGACTATTAACCTCTGCAATAGCATATTCTTGCCAACCTGTGTATGATAATACCCAATCACCAATTTTAAGAGAGGTATTAGAATCATTTATAGCTATTATTTGGCCAACTACCGCTCCGCCTTGAACAATATTTAAAGGGTGGGGGCTTTCCCAAGTATTTTTATTGGATTGTTGAATACGCATATATGGATCAATACTAAAAAATTCTGATTTAATTAGTACTTCACCAGGTTTAAGATAAGACATAGAAATGGTTCCCTCTTTCATGGTATAATGACTATTATCTACTATCTCTTCTGGTCTTTTTGTATAGATACACTGCCGGTTTCTTAATGTTGTCATATAATTATTATCAGATGTAATAGGTTATATTAATATTGTAAGGCTATTTCAACGGCACTTTCTGCATGAATTTTTGTGGTATCAAATACTGGAATATCAACATCATCTTGTTTGATCAATAACGGTATTTCTGTACATCCTAAAATTACACCTTCTGCACCTTCATGCTCTAATGCTTTTATAATTCGTTTGAATTCTTCTCTAGAACTATCTTTAATGTTTCCGAGTACCAGTTCTTTATATATTACCTCATGAATAAGTTCCCGATCATTTTGATTTGGAAGTATTATTTCAATATCAAACTCTTTTAAGATGTTTCTGTAAAAATCTCTCTCCATCGTAAATTTGGTACCTAGGAGAGCCAACTTTTTTAATCCTTTAGATTTAATGTTTTTACCCGTAGCACTTGCAATATGTAGAAAAGGGACTGAAGTATTTTTAATCATTTCTTCACTACATAAATGCATTGTGTTTGTACATAGAATTATCAAATCTGCTCCAGCGTTTTCTAATTGTTTTGTGGATTTTATCATTAATTTGTTTAATCCGTCCCAATCATCTTTACGTTGTAAGTTTTCGATTTCGGAAAAATCAACCGAAGCCAAAATACACTTGGCAGAATGAAAACCTCCGAGAAGTTTTTTTGCACGTTTATTAATCAATTCATAATAGAGAGCTGATGATTCCCAGCTCATTCCTCCAATCAATCCTATAGTTTTCATAAGCATAAATTTCAAAGAGTACTACTCATTTTTTTAAGTATTCTGATTTTATTTCAATGACAATTCCTGGGATTATATTTCAATTTCTCCGATCAAGTATGGAACCGAGTGCCCGCTAAGGAAAACACGGTTTCCATCTAGTTTGCAATCTAATTCTCCTCTACGAGCAGATAATTGTTGAGCTTTAAGTTTGTTTTTTCCTAGTTTTTTAGCCCAAAACGGTACCAGAGAAGTATGAGCAGAACCTGTAACAGGATCTTCGGGCTGAATAATACCATTTGCATCAAATACACGAGAAACAAAATCAGCATGTTTTCCTTCAGCAGTGATAATGATACATAAATAGGGTAGATCCTTAAGTAAATCGAGTTTAGGGTTCTCATTTAATATTTCTTCTTCAGATGAAAGCGTGATTACCAAATCACGAGCAGCAAAAGTAGCAATAGGTTTTGCATTAAGAGCCTGGTATATTTCAGAAGGAATTTCAATAGGTTCTGGTGGTCTGGAAGGAAAATCTAGTGTAATTGCTCCATTGTCTTCTTTTTTGGCTTTTAGAATCCCACTTTTTGAAGAAAATGTAATTTCGTTGATAGAAGAATCAATATAGTTAAAGATTACATATGCCGATGCAAGTGTAGCATGACCGCACAAGTCAATTTCGGCATGAGGCATAAACCATCTTATTTCATAGATGTCGTCCTTTTTTACAAAATATCCTGTTTCTGCTAAATTGTTTTCTACTGCAATGTTCTGTAAAGTTTTGTCGTCTAGCCAATGTGGTAAATGACATATTGCAGCAGGATTACCTCCAAATAAGGTTTTGGTAAAAGCATCGATTTGGTACATTGAAATTTTCATGAGCCTAAATGTTTTATTTTTAATATTTTTTATAAATAGTACCTGTGTTATTGTTATTAAATATTTGTTTGTAGCTATCCACTACATCTTTAATATGAACCGGATAGTATCCTGCAAATTTTTGATCCTCTGGAAAATCTCCTGCTATAGCACCAGGAGCAACAACATTTAACCTAATTCCACGATCTAATTCTTTTGATGCGGCATTAACAAAACTATGCAAAGCACCATTTACTAGTGATAATCCTACGGCATTGGGTTCATAATGTTCTGCCAGAATACCAGTTGTTAAAGTTATTGAGGCATTGTCATTTACATAATCTTTTGCTATATGCACAAGGTTAACTTGTCCCATTAATTTACTGTGTATCCCGATATAATAATCATCTTCTGTTAATTCTGATAATGGTTTCCACGAAGCTGTACCTGCTGCATTAATTACTGCATCTATTTTTGGTAGTTTTTCAAATAGCGTTTTTATAGATGCTTTATCTGTAATGTCAATAGGGTAGGACTTGCTATTTCGATGAGCACCAAATACATCACTATACTCATTTTTGAGAGTGTTATAAATCGCACTACCTATTGTTCCGGTAGCACCAATAACTAAGATTTTCATAAGCTTTCCTTTTAGATAGTTTCTAATTTATCTTGTGTCAAATTTCCAGGAGTATTACCTGTATTGATTGTAGTATTGGGTTCGAAGAGCATTACAGAAACTTCTTCATCTGCTACAGGTCTATGTTCTGTTCCTTTTGGGATGATCAAAAATTCATTAGGTTTTAAAAGTACCGTCCGATCACGAAATTCCATTTTGAATTCACCATTTACAACATAAAACATTTCATCTTCGTTATCATGTTTATGCCATACAAACTCACCTTTAAACTTCACTAATTTTACATGTTGTCCATTAAGTTCTCCAACAATTCGAGGGTTCCAATGATCAGAAAAGAGAGATAATTTGTCGTCGATGTTTACTTTTTCTATTTTCATTTTTATATTATTATATATTTAATTTTGTAAATATGTTTACCTAAATTTTTTATAGCTCTTTATTTATGGCTTCTAAAAATTCTTTGATTACAAGTTCATTCCTTTTAAAATATGTCCATTTTCCATGTCTTGTGGTAATTAATAAACCAGCTTTATACATACCGGTTAAATAATGAGATATAGTAGGTTGTGATAAACCTGATTTATCTTTAATATGCTGACCACATACACCATCATTAAAATGTCCAAGATCTTTATGAGGAGGGAAATTGGCTTCTGGGTCTTTTAACCATTTTAGTATATCTAAACGAGTGGCATTAGATATGGCTTTATTTATTTGAAGTATTCTTTCATTATTCATGTAACAAATATACATATTTAATTTTATAAATATGTTACAAATATTTTTTATGGACTGTTTTATAATAAATAGTTACTTTTTTGTTATTTATGTATTTGATAATCAGTGTTTTGTGAAATAATGCAATTTTGTTGTGTAACAAAACAAAGCAATGTTCGTCTAGTAAGTGTAGGCAGTAAAGAAATGAATAGTTTCTTGAAGACAAGCAAATTAGTTTTAACGATACCTATAGAGCGCGTATCTTGATATTTCTTGAGATAGGTGCTTTTAAAAAAGGTTTTATTTGCTTTAAACCAATCATAGAATTGAGTTTTTATATTTAAAAGAACTCTTGATTCAAACAATATAAATAAGAGCGTTTATCCTGATACATCTTGGGATGGATGCTTTTTTTATGACTATTCTGATATTAAACAGTACTTTTTTTGAGTTTTTTCTGTATCCGGATATTGCGTAATTGTGTTACTTTTACTAAGATTAATATTCTGTAAACTAATCAATTAATATTGAAACTCATTAACCACAAATATTTACACAAATGAAAATTATCTTAAATCTGGATGGCGTAAAAGCTCTGAGTAAAGAGGAGCAAAGCAAAATCTCTGGTGCAAGACGTTACGCATGTACACAAAGAGGTAGAATGTGTTGCGAAAATGCTCCTGGGGGTCCATTCTGTGAAGCTGGTATCTGTATTGGTATTGGCGGATCTGGAGGCTGCCTCTGGTATTGATCATTACTTAAGAAACAATTTTAAAAACGAGACTGTAATTAAACAGTCTCGTTTTTTTGTATCAATTCTAATTGAATATTCTTAATTTGATACTAATTAGTTTTGTCCTCCTTTTCTGTTTGGACTTCTTAATTCTGGCCAGATACGTTGTTTCTGGGTACGTTTATTTATAGGTAATATACTTTTTTCTCTCGAAGTTTTTTTAGGGTCTTCACTAGCTTTATATGCCAGAATTGCAGTTAGAATTACATTATTAAGTACATCATCAAATATAATTTTATCGTATGTATCACGATTTGTATGCCAAGTATAATTCCAGTACGACCAATTAAGTGAACTTAATGAAAACGCAGGAGCTCCGGCTGATACGAAAGAAGCATAATCAGAACCACCTCCGCCAGGAGTTCCTGGGAAAGTAGTTTCTATATGCTTAGTGATGTTTTCGGGAACTGCTTCTAGCCATTTTCCTAAATAATCATAAGAATGCAGGAATCCTTGTCCTGATAAGCGAACTACACGCCCTGTACCGTTATCCTGATTAAATAAGGCTTGCACACCTGAAACAATTTTTGGATGATCTTCAACAAAAGCTCGTGACCCGTTCAAACCTTGTTCTTCACTTCCCCAAAGTCCTATAAGTATGGTACGTTTAGGGTTTGGATATATTTTTTTGAGGATACGTGCAGCTTCCATCATGGTTATGGTTCCTGTTCCATTATCTGTAGCTCCAGTACCTCCATCCCATGAATCGAAATGTGCAGAAAGAATAATATACTCGTCAGGTTTTTCGGTTCCTTTTATTTCTGCAATCGTATTGAATGTAGGCATCATTCCTAGTTCTTTGGATTCTGATGTGATCTTTATTTTTGGTTTAGAACCATGTTCTACAAGGCGATATAACATTCCGTAATCTTCCAATGACAAATCTACTGTGGGTATTTTTTTTGTTCGGGCACTAAATATTTTGTTAACTCCAAACCCTCTGGACCAATTACTTTGTGCTATTCCTACAGCACCAGCTTTTTCTAAAGCAGGGGCGAGAGTTCGACGATTATATCCGGTTTTTTTAATGTTTTCTCTCCATGCTTTTGTTTGCTGATTTCTTTGTTCTTTCATTTTTTTGAACGACTCTTCTGTAGCAAATTCTTCCCAATTATAGTCAGGCCTCCCTGTGGGTTGATTCATAGATGTCATTACAATTTTACCTTTTACATTGGGTAACCATTTCTGAAAAGTAATCGAATCTTTTACTTCGGGAATAACAATTAACTCGGCAACAACACCATTACTACCAGTACCAGGACTCCAAGCTAATTGTGTACCTTCAAGAGATTTTACCCAAGGAGATACCATATCAATGTGGGTGGTTCCTCGTTCCCATCCACGCCATTCTCCCCATTTTTCATTTCTGGCATCAATTCCCCAGGTTTTATATTTTGCAACAGCCCAATTATGCGCTTGTTGCATTTGTGGAGTGCCGACTAACCTAGGACCAATACCATCCATAAGCTCATGTGCCAATTCTTTTAATTGAGAACTTTCTGTTGCTTCTTTAATAATTTTTTCGATTAATGGATCTTTACCCTGAGCCGATGCGACAAAACAAGAAAGATACATTGTAATTGCGATAAGTGTGAGTATGCGTTTCATATTGATTGGTTTTTATTCTCACAATTTAAACATATCAATATTTTCATGGTTTTTATTTAACAAAACCTTAATTCATTTAATGTAATCATTTTAGGAAAACAAAATAATCACTATCCTTGCATACGATGAATATTGTTCCTGAAATAAAAACAAAAAGACTTGCTGTTAAGGTAAGACCTGCTGCAGAAAAGATAATAAAACAAGGGCATCCCTGGGTTTTTGAAGATAGTATTATAAAGCAAAATACAGAAGGAGAAGCAGGCGATCTGGTGATCGTTTATGATACTAAAAAAAATGTTTTTTTGGCTTGTGGTTTATATGACCCATATTCTCCTATACGTATTAAATTAATTCAATTTAGGAAAACAGCACAGATTAATGAAGAGTGGTTTGTCGAAAAAATTTCTGAGGCCTATAAAAAACGAACTCCTTTATTAGAAACTGATACAAATAGTTATAGATTGCTATTTGGAGAGAATGATCATCTTCCTGGGTGTATTGCAGATGTATATGATCAAGTTCTGGTTATTAAGTTATATTCACATATTTGGTTTCCTTATTTAAACTGGATAGTAGAGCATCTGGTTGCTATATCAGGATGTAACTGTGTTGTACTTAGGTTAAGCAGACTATTACAGTCCAAAGGGGAAGTATATGATCTTAAGGATGGTCAGATAATCTATGGAGCTCTAGAAAATGAAGTTGTGGTTTTTAAAGAGCATGGAGTCCTATTTTCTGCAAATGTAATTAAAGGTCATAAAACTGGATATTTTCTTGACCACCGTCATAATAGAAAAAGAGTAGGGGAGCTTGCTTATGGTAAAACTGTTTTGGATGTGTTTTCTTATGCTGGTGGATTTTCGGTTCATGCATTAAATGGTGGCGCAAAGGAAGTAATAAGTTTAGATATTAGTAAACAAGCTTTAGGTATGGCCAAAGAGAATGTTGCTTTAAATGTGCATCAGGGAAAACATAGTGTTATAGTAGCGGATGCGTTTGAGGGATTACAGAAATTAATAGATCATAAAACTGTATTTGATATTGTAGTTATAGATCCTCCATCATTTGCAAAAAGAGCAAGTGAAATTCATAAAGCGATGATTAGTTATGCTCGATTAGCAGAATTAGGATCACATTTAGTATCTTCTAATGGAATTTTGATTTTGGCTTCCTGTTCTTCCAGAGTTTTGGCCGAGGACTTTTTTAAAATTTCTGAAGAGAATATCCTTAAATCAGGAAGAAGCTTTAGCTTATTAGAAAAGACTGATCATGATATTGATCATCCCATTTCATTTCCTGAAGGAGCATATCTTAAATGTGGATATTATAGACTTGATTAAAATAGTATCAGATTTGTTTTATAAAACAAATCTGATACTATTTTTCTTTAATGCTTTCCAAAGACGTGAACCTTTGCTTTTTTTCGAGATAATTTTTTAGTATCATAAAAAAAGGTGATATCTCTAATTATACGTTTTCCACCTTTAAGATCTATTATTCTGGTTTCGATTTTACGAGAAAAATTATGCCTTAATTGGATTACATCTTTTTTCCCATTACCATATTGAACAACCATTTTGTGCATGTTTAAAGAGCCTCCTGTAACCTTGATTTTAAGCTTTTTAAATCCTCCTTCTCTTGCAGCTACCTTAATAATATCTTTATCTAATCTGTAATTTACTGTTCTGGAACCAAGGTGTTCCCAAGTATATATATTAGAGGTGAAACTACTAGTTCCTAGCAGAGTTATTAGTAAGAATAAAGAAACAGGAATTTTTTGTAGTGTTATATTTTTCATAGTTTCAAAATGTTTTGATTTGTTACTAAGACATTCTAACAATGAAAAGGTTTAATAGGATAAAAATAAAAAACGAGATGAATACGTTGATCCATCTCGTTTTTAATAAATAACATGGCTGTTATTTAAAAATTATAATTAGTTAGAAGACAACATCGCAAAAAACTTATCCATATTTGGTAGTAATACGATTCTTGTACGTCTGTTGATTGCCATATTTTCTTCGGTATCATTCTCTACAAGAGGCTTGTAACTACTTCTTCCAGAGGCAATTAATTTTGCCGGATCAACATTATAGCTAGATTGTAGTTTTCTAATAATAGATGTTGCTCTTTTTACACTTAAGTCCCAGTTGTCTTGAACAACTGCATTGCTAATAGTTCTTGGATCAGTATGACCTTCTACCATTACTTCTATGCTTGGCTCAGAATTAATTACATCGGCTAATTTTTTTAATATATTATCAGCTTTATTACTTATTCTATAACTACCGCTATTGAATAACATTTTATCAGAAATAGATATCATTACTACGGTATTATCAATATCGATAGAGATATCTTCATCTTGTTTTAAATCATCGGATAAAGAATTTTTTAAGTTATGTGATACCGCCAAATTCATCGAATCTTTTAAAGATGTAGCTCCCTGAAGTTTTTGTTGATCAACTTTGGCTAATGTTTCTTTCATCTTCTCTTTGGTGTTGTTAGATATTGCTGCAACATCTTCTACCATTACCATTTTTTCATCATTAGAGTCTTTAAGAGAATTGATCTTAGCATTATAATCTGCTACTCGGGATTCGATTTTAGCAAATTTGCCTTCCAATTCATCTTTTTCAACTGCAGTCTTTTGTAAAGTACTACGAGTGTCTTGTAATTCTTGTTCTAATGCAACATACTTCTTCTTTGACACACACGATGTCATGATTAATGCCCCTGACAAAGCAATAAATGTGAATGATCTTTTCATGGTTATTTAATTAATAATTAGTGTTATTCTAACTACGACTACGACCATTTATTGTTTTGATAATTACTAATGTTTTCATATCAATTTCTTAAAAAGTGTTAATGGTTTTAAGAATAAATAGTATCCCGTAAAATACGTACGGAAACCCTGTATAACTTATATTTAATAACATGTTGATTATCAAAATTCTATGGTGATTGTCGACAAAAAAACAGTATTTGTTAAAAAATAAATTATTAACTTATTGTAATAACGTATTATTTTTACAGTTATATTGTAGAAAATAAACCCTAACACCCAGGTCTACTTTAATTACTAAAAAAGTATAACGATAATTGATGTTTTTAATTAAAAAGAGACTTGTATTTTACTTCCTGATATTTTCGCCATTCCTAATGTTAGTTGCACAGGAAAATTTTGTGCAAATAGAAAATATTCCAGTTGATCATAAAAAGTTAGTCGTAGAAGGTGAGATCATCTGCTTACCAATTTATCCCAAAAAGAATAGTAGCTATCTTCCCGAAGAAGATATTTTACAAGAAAATCTGGAAGCATATACTACAAAATGGGACAATCAACAGTTTAATCCATATTGGAATGAGGATCTTACATTTCCTTTTCAGTTAGCATTTCAGGATGAAGATTTTTCACCTCCGGTTGACCGCAAAATGGTAGTTACCTCTCGTTATGGATGGAGAAGAGGGCGACCACATCAAGGTATAGATATTGATCTTCAGGTTGGAGATAGTGTAAAATCAATATTAGACGGTAAAATTAGATATGTTGGATATCACGGTGGACACGGGAATACTGTAGTGGTTAGGCATCATAATGGATTAGAGACAGTGTATGCTCATCTTTCAAAATCGCTGATCAAAGAGAACGAAGAGGTGAAAAAAGGGCAAACAATTGGCACAGGTGGTGTAACAGGAAATGCTAGAGGTAGTCATTTACATTTAGAAGTACGATATCACGGTAAAAGTATTAATCCAGAATATTTATTCGAATTTGCCAGTGATACGAAAATTCGATCAGATACTCTTTTTGTGACTAAGAAATGGATGACACCCAGATATCACAGATCTACTCGTATGAGTAAAATAGTTATTCATAAAACTATGGAGGATATCGCACGGATTAAAGAAGAGCAAAAAAAGATTTATACGGTACGTAAAGGAGATACTCTTCATCGAATAGCCAATAAACATGGATTGGCAGTTTCTGAAATATGTAAAACCAATTCGCTAAAATATAACTCGGTGCTAAAAATTGGACAGCAAATAATTATCAACTAATTAGTGAGTATGTATTGGGTTGTCTATATGTCTGTGAATCATTTCTAATAAATGATTTTTGTTATACGGTTTTAATATATAATCGTTTAGTCCAGCTTGTATAATCTGTTTGTTTAATTGGGTAACATCTACTGCAGTTAGGGCAATAATTGGTGTTTTTGTATCAAACTCGCGTATTCTCTTTGTTGTGCCAATTCCATTTAACTTAGGCATATTAATGTCCATAAGAATTACATCATATTCATTTTCTCTAACCAATTCTATAGCATCAAAACCATTATCTATAGTGGTACAATCAAAGTTTTCTTTTGATAATATTTTATCGGCAACCAGAAGATTTAATTTATTATCATCCACAATTAATACTCTAAATTTTGAAGCTATGGAATTATTAAAAGAAGTGCTATTATGATTTATGGTCTCTTTACTAACTTGTGATTTAAAGTCAATAACCAATGCGTACTCAGATCCCAGATGAGAATCATTTTGGATAATAATTTCGGCATTTAATGCCTGAGCAAGTCTATTTATTATTTTTGAATTAATCCCTGTTCCCAAGTATTTTTTTTTCGCATTTCCTACATTAATAAACTCTTGGTAGATAGATTTTTTGTCTTCTTTTGAAAGCTCATCTCCATCATGATTAATTTTAAAAGAAATAGTAGATATATTTTCTTTTTTCTTAATTAAAATTACAGAGAAATATACATTTCCGTTTTTAGTAAAACGCAATGCATTACTTACCAGATTCATAAGTATTTGAGAAAGAATGGCAGGATCTCCATAAATCATATGATCTATTTCAGAATCAAACTCAAAGTGTAATACGTTATCACTATTCTCTGTAGCATAACTAAATGAATGTATAAGGTTTTGAGTAACTTCTTTTATATCAAATAGTATATTTTGTACAGTTATCTCTTCAGAATCCAAAAAATTAACATGTAATACATTATTAATAAGGGTAAAAAGATAATCTCCAGAAAATTTTAATGATTTCAGGTTTTTATCATTTTTAAGATCAGGATGCTCTTCTTCCAAGAGATTAGTCAATCCCATTATTCCATACAAGGGTGTTCTGAGTTCCTGACTAAGAATAGAAATAAGATTTTGTTGCAATTGAAACTGTTTTACTGTTTCCTTGTTTAAAGACTTTAATTCTATATTCTTTTCATCAAGTTTTTTAGAAACTTTTCTGTATTGTAGATACAAAAAAAGGAGCATAGTCAGAAGCACTCCTCCGATAACATAATAGATCATACCTATTTTTAACAACAAAATAATAAATATAAGGTTTATCTTACAAGTTTGTTGGGGTATTTTTTTACATATTTCCAATAATTTATGGTTTACCGTAAAATTATTAGGGGGGATAAGCTTAAAATCAATTATTTACTAGTTAAATTATATAATATTTCAAAGTGTATTATTCTTCAAAATTGATACAAAAACATCTCAAATAAGATCAGTTGATCGCTAACAGACAGAACTAATAGAGCAAACACTTGTAATTATTACAGATTTTTAACGTCTTTATTAATGTTAATGATTGATAAAAAGTAAGATTTTATAATGAATTAACAGTCTTAAAGGGCTATAATATTTATCTTTACTTAAAATTAATGAGCAGCATAAAAGAAATGAAAGCTAAATTTTTTATAGTTTTTTTGTTATGTATGGGAATGGTAATGCATGCTCAAATAGAAAACTCTACTTCTTTGCGAATTGATGCTAAAAGTGATCTTAGTACAAATAAGTATAGCCTGTCTAAGGGTTTAGATCCTAATTTTAATAGTAATTCGTCTTTATATAAAACCCCGGATGCATTAACTGAGTATGCTCGTAGTAAGCCAACTTTTGATATGACTGGTAATGATGGTTTTTTTAAGCCCAAAACAGATGCTATTCCAAAGTGGTTCAAAAAAGATAATGAAATCAAAGAAGAATATAAAAGTGATCAGTATCTAGGTGATTTTAAGAGTAATGGAGAATTTGTAAGATTGATGTATAGAGATCATCAGTTTGTAGATGGCGATGTGGTAAGAATTTACCTTAATGATGCCGTTATTGTCTCAAAAATATTCCTTTCCGGAGATTTTAAAGGAATCTCGGTTGACCTTGCTAAGGGATTTAATAAAATAGATATACAAGCCCTAAATCAAGGGGAATCAGGCCCTAATACCGCAGAGTTTCATCTTTATGATGATAAGGGTAACTTACTTACAAGTAGTGAATGGAATCTTACCACTGGTGTTAAAGCTACATTGATTGTAGTAAAAGATTAAAGTACTTACCTTTTTAAGAGCTACTCATTGTATTTATGATAGCTTGTTTTTAGTAAATTTTAAAAGTATAATCAGTATTTCATAAAATATTTATAGAATATTTTGTGATTTTTTTAATGCACCCTATACTAATTAGGAAAAGTAGGCCTATATATGAGTAAAGAATACGAGTTTACTCGAATTATTAAAGAGAATGAAGGAGTTATTTTTAAAATAACCACCATTTATACCAATAATTACGAGGATCAAAAAGATCTCTATCAGGAAATTGTTTACCAGTTATGGAAATCATATGATAGTTTCAAAGGAGATTCTAAAATTAGTACCTGGATGTATCGTGTAGGTCTTAATACTGCTATAACAAGATTAAAAAAAGAAAAACGAAGAGGAAATCAGATAGAAATGTATGATGTGATAATGCGTCAAACCGAACAACATGATACAGAATTTGAAGAGCGATTGAAAAAATTATATGCACATATACATGATCTTAATGAATTAGATAAAGGATTGATTTTACTGCTTTTGGAAGGTAAGAAATATGAAGAAATAGCTGTGATAACCGGCCTGTCTCCAAGTAATGTTGGAACCAGAATTTCTAGAATTAAACAAAAATTGAAAACACAAATTGTAAAAAAATAAGAGAAGATGGAATTGGAGGAAATGCAAACAGTTTGGTCTCAGATGAGTGACCAAATAGAGAAACAAAAGAAGCTAACGGATAAAATGATCATTATGATGACGCAGGAACAATATAGAAAAAAAATAAATAAAATAGCATATCCAGAGATGATAGGCGCTATCATATGCTATGGTGTAGTGATATTGATATTAATCAATCTTAATAAACTTGATAATTGGTATACCTTATTATCAGGAATAATATCAATAATTATACTATCAGTTTTACCGGTATTATCGTTAAAATCGATTTATCAAATGAGAAAAGTAAATATTGCAGTAAATAATTATAAGGAAACATTACTTGAATATAGTAAAGGTAAGAAACGCTTTCAAACTGTTACCAAAATGGGATTTTATCTAGGATTTATTTTAATGTTTGTTATTATGCCTGTTACATCAAAAATCCTTAATAATAAAGATTTATTTTCTGAAACCAAATCCCTTTGGCCATTTACAATTGCTATACCGGTTGCAATCATATTTTTTATTGTTTTTGTACGATGGGTGGGGAGGTGTTATAATAACAACATAAATTCTGCAGAGGCATTATTTAAGGAGCTTGAAGATATTGATGTATCATAAAGAAGTTTGTATAGATGTGTTATTAATATAAAAAGGGCTGTCTAACGACAACCCTTTTTCACTTTTAATTTAAGGCAAAAAATGTTTACGAACCACAACGTCCGTCATTACTCCATCTTCCATTAGTACCTAACGTGTATAAAAATCCGTTATAGGTTACTTTATCTCCAGCTGTATAGCTATTATTTCTACTATATTCGTTAACTCCTTCGCAAATATCCGCACTTGGAGTTGAGTCTTTACATTCTGCGATTCGGTTCCATCTTGTAAAATCTCTTTCGTATAAGAATCCACGGTATGTTACCTTATCTCCAACAGAATAGCTTTGACCACTTACCCATTCTGCAATACCATCACATGGGTTTGTTCCTACTGGAGGATTATCACCATCTTTTGGATATGCTTTATTAGTCCCTTCAATATCAAGAGCAGAAATTGCAGCTTGTCTTCTTGGTAAAACATTTCCGTTAAGGTCTGTTATGGTTGGTTTTCCATTTTTACTAAATGTATAACTACCATACATCATTGTAGATTTAATATCAAAATCTCTGGTTATCAAAGTAGCAGAATTACTTTTGTAAAACTGATCAGCAGCTCCATTTTGGATATTGTCAAAATTGATGATAATATGATTATCTCTATCCGAACGATTTTGTTCATGAATATATCCTAAGGTATGTCCGATTTCATGAATAATCACAACAGCTGTTGTACGGGTACCTAAACGAATAAATCCTCTTGATCCATTCATTCCAAGAGTTGCAACGCCACAATTACAGTTATCTCCATTACTACTAATGGTAACATAATTTGATTCATTGGTACGTTCTTTAAAGCGAACATTAGTTTTGCTAGTCCATTCATCCATCGATTTTTGAAGTTCACTTCTCACAGATTGACTCAGCCCTTTAATTACATAAACTATAGTGTTATTTGTCCATTTACGAACACCTCCACCAAGTCCTAACTTTGCATTTATTCCAGCATCTGGCTCTAGTTTATCAGAAAGAGCAACTTTTGTATCAGTCAACTGATCTTCAAATAATCTGGCATCAGTTCCTTGTAGACTATAGGTTCCATCATCTTCTTTTTTTACAAGGACACGATCTCCTAAGAAATACTTTTCGATGAATTGATCTTGTCCCTCAATAGAATCTGGATTTTGATCAAAATCTTCATTTTTTTGACAAGAAGCAAAAGATAATGCAACTGCCAGGGCTCCAATTTTAAATCGGTTTAATACGGTTTTCGTTTTCATTAAGTTTCATTTTTGAGTTTACGATTTTAGTTTAATCTGTGCACATTGTTTAAACTGGTGACATATCGAATTAGTCTTTAAGATCGAGTTAAAAAAACCGTTAAACTTTCTTAAAATTGGCGATACCACTCAAATGTTTAGTGAAATCGATATGATATGATTTTACTTTTTATATAAAATAAATCCATAAAAAAACCCGAATCAATAATCTTGATTCAGGTTATAATATAGTATCGTAAAATGAAGGTTTTTTATTATGAAATCAATCCTTTTGCCTTAGAATTTCTTGAAAACCAAACTAAAAAGATAGCGACGACTATAACTATGATTGGCATTATAACTCGGTTACCCGATAATTCTACAAAGTCCTGTAAAAAGAAATTATATGTAGCTTGTGCAAGAACAGCAATGAGTGAAAGGAGCAGGAGAGGAGAAGCCCATTTTTTTCTAAGGAGTAATGCTATGCAACCTATAGTTCCTGCAAATACTGCTATAGCAAAAGCAGCAGTCACCCAAGCCGGTGTATTATTATAAAAGTTTTGTTCTCCTTCTGGTAAAGTTGCCAATACTTCATCTGTCATAAAAGCTTGACCAATATAAGCCATTACACCCATGATATTCCATAAAAGTGCTAAGGCGCTAATAATCCAAAACCATACGGGTGTTTTTGTTGTTGTTTCCATAATCTATTGATATTAAGTTGTTTTGCTGTAACAATGTAGTTAGAAACTCAACAAAATACAAATCTAGGAGTTTTACGAACGCTATTTTTCTGATATTATATATGGATTAAATACTTGCATAATTGTTAAGGAAATATAAAATGATATAATTCTTGTAACCATTAAAATACCGATAATAATTAGTACTTTTAGTATAGATTTACTTGGTTTTGTAGGTTGAAGTATATTGAATTGATAGGTTTTTAGAGAGGAAAATGGAAAACTAAGTAATTTTTAACGCTTGTTAAAAAAGTTGAAGCGTTTACAATCTGGTTTTTACTCTAAAATCTGAATATTAAATATGTCAGGACCTATAAAGAATGACAAGCTTATTAAACAATATGATCTTGAGATGGGCAAGATCTTTTTCTATGAAAATTATCTGGTAATTGAGGTAGCAGAAGGTATTTGTTTTGATTACGAAAAAGCAAAGACATTATCTCTATTAACAAATTTACACTTTGGTGACCAACCTTTTGGTTATGTCTCTCATAGAATAAATTCATATTCGTTAGAAGCTACAGATTATATGAAAATAAAAGATGTATTTCCTAATATGAAGGCTTTTGCTGCAGTTACATACAATGAATCTCAGAAGACAAGTATCAGGATAGAAAATATGTTTTACCAAGAAGGTATAGTATCTTTTGAAAATATTGAAGAAGCAATTAAATGGGTGAGAGAAAAAATAAAAAATGACTCAAGTGTTTAATTACAGTAAAATATTAAGACATATTATCTAAATAATCACTTAAATCACCTAGAGCTCCATCCCAGAATTGTTCGTAAAACTTTAACCATTGATTTACTTCTTTTAATGGGTTAGCATTGGCATGACAAAAACGCTCCCTTCCTTTGGTATCTATATGGATCAAACCAGCTCCTTCTAGAGTTTTTAGATGTTTAGTAATACCCTGGCGACTAATATCAAATTGATTTGATATCTGAGTTATAGGTAGGGCAGTAGTTGCTACCACCAAAGCGTGAAAAATTTCACGCCTTGTAGGATCTGCAACAGCTTTTAATATTGTGGTGATTCTATCCTGCATGAACCATTTGTTTAAGGTAATCGGTTAATCCCGAAATACAATTATCCCATCCGCCATTAAAACTAGTAAACATTTCAACAGCAGTTTCTCCTTTGTAACTAGAAATACCAGAATGTTCTAGATATAATTTAGTTCCTTCTTCGGTTTCTTCTAATACCCATTTAACAGTTGTTTCTATTGGAGCTTCTGTTACAATCCACAAATATACTAAAGTATAGGGATTTGCTTGTTTTACTTCACCTTTTATAGGAGAGCAGTTTTCTCCAGAAGAGTTAAATATGTATTGATACCCTTTTTCGGCTTTAAAATCAGCATCCAAAAACCAGGTTGAAATCTCCTTAGCATTAGTTATCGCGTTCCATACTTTATCAATTGGGTGATTAAGTATCTTCTCTTTGATTATTACATCTTTCATATTTATTATATTTTTATTGTTAATACACAACTATATGGTTGCAAATATAAGTATATATATTTAATACGCAACTTTTTAGTTGCTTAAAAGTAAAAACCTCTGTTACATTACTCACATTTATAGAAAAACAATTGTCTAATTATTAAAAATGGAATATTTTGTGTGTATGGAAAGTATAATTAATTATTTTGAAACTATACCATCATCTCATCGTAGTTTAATTTTGGTAGGAGGGATTACTTTTTTCTGGGGTATAGAATATGCGATGCCCTTGTTTAAATTTGATTATAAAAAGTTTAGGCATGCATGGCCCAACATATTTTTTACTCTAACAACGATAGTTATTAATTTTGTATTAGCTTTTATATTACTAAAAACTAGCGATTGGACTGTTGTTAATCAATTTGGTGTATTGCAATGGTTGGCATTACCTCTATGGCCTACAATAATACTTGGTATTGCATTACTGGATCTTATAGGAGCGTGGTTGGCACATTATGTTCAACATATCATAAAACCATTATGGATGTTTCATCTCATTCATCATACCGATAATCATGTAGATACCACAACAGCCAATAGACATCATCCTGGTGAGAGTATTATCCGATTTTTGTTTACGACTCTTGCTGTATTTATTGTAGGAGCACCTATAGGTATCATCATGTTGTATCAATCTCTATCTGTAATATTATCCCAATTTAATCATGCCAACATCTCTTTACCAAAAAGAATAGATGATATGATAAGTTGGATTATAGTTTCTCCAGATATGCATAAAGTACATCATCATTATGTATTGCCATATACAGATACAAATTATGGTAATATCTTTTCTATCTGGGATAGGATTTTTGGCACTTTTTCCAAGATAAAAAATGAAGATTTGATATATGGAGTAGATACATATCCAGATGTGGATTCAAATGCAAATGTGAGTAAATTATTAAAACTTCCTTTTTCAGGATATCGTACACCTACAGGTGCAAAGTTTGAATCCGAAAAATCTTAGTTTAATTTGCTAAAATATATACTCATGAAAATTATACCCTTTATTTGTTGTGTTATCGTTTCAACAGGGCTTTGGGCACAAACTAAAAGTGCTATTTCGGATTTTCAACCTGATCAGGACTATGACAATATATTAGTTAAGAAAGTGTATAGCGATACACATACTTCAACTTTTGTAATATGGATTAAAAAAGATGTAAAACCGCATAAGCACATAAAACATACCGAGCAGGTATTAGTGTTGGAGGGTAAAGCCAATGTACGGTTTGATGATAAAGAAATTATAGTACAAAAAGGAGACTGGGTTACTATACCAGAACAAACTATACATGCAGTAAAAGTCTTATCAAAAATACCATTGAAAGTAATTTCTGTTCAAACTCCCGAATTTAAAGGAGAAGACCGAGTGTTTGTAGAGTAATGCTAAATGCGGTTAAAGCACAAAATTTTCATAAAATAAGCCTGCTGTATTCAATTTAAAAGTATTTTGAAAACTAAAGCAGTTGTAAAAAATATTTGATATGCGACAACGAGGTCAGTTTTTGGTTTTATTAGTTTTGATTGTAGAGATTGGTTATGCCCAATATAAAAAAACGGATTGGGAGGAAAGAGATACGTGGATGAATGTACCTAAAATCTTTAAACTTGCAGAAATAGAGGAAGGTAATGCGGTTGCTGATGTTGGTTGTCATGAGGGGTATCTTACCATGCATCTGGCTCAAAAAGTTGGAGAATCAGGAAAAGTATATGCTGTAGATGTAAGAGAAGATAGACTTGAGAAATTAGATGAATATATTAAAGATCGTAAGCTTCAAAATATAAAAACTATAGTTGGAGATTACGATAATCCTAAATTACCAAATAAAGCACTAGATGTAGTTGTAGTAATGGATACATATCATGAAATGAATGATTATATGAAAATTCTAGATCATATAAAAAACGCTCTTAAACCAGGAGGAAGGATTGTTATCATAGAGAAATTAAAAAAACATATGCTTAATACATCAAGAGCAGAGCAAACCGAAGCGCATACATTGTCTTTAAAATATGTAAAGAAAGAATTACAAAAAGCAGGATTTTCGATCTCTAAAGAAATTAAAGATTTTGGAAAATGGAAAAATGAAACTGATAAAACGATTTGGGTTCTGGTAGGAACCAAAAATAACTAATTTTATCAGTTATGTTTTTGATCCTTGCACTAGGAGACATTTATATTTATCTAAAACATTCATTATGGTTTTATAACGCTTGTAATCTTCCTATCAGTTGTAAATTCATACTTCACCAATATGAATAGAGCTTAATTCTCCCATTTCTTGTTCGGTGTATATTCGTGATTTGATTACAAAACGAATTCCCATAGGAATTTCAAGAGAAAAACTAGACCCTCTGCCTTGTACAACATCTATGGTTGATTGCGTATGTTTCCAATATTCAAATTGATCCCCAGACATATAAAAGTTACACCCATGGATATTGCCCAGTCAGATGTCTGTTTCATTAATCATTAATTCTCCCTTCGGAAAACACATTGGGGAGGAGCCATCGCAGCATCCTCCGCTTTGATGAAACATCAACTCCCCGTGTTTTGCAGTAAGGGTATCGATTACAGCTTTTGCTGCATCGGTAATCTTAATACGTGCTATCATTTTATTCATTTTTTAGAAGAAACCCATTGCTTTTTTATCATATGATATGAGCATATTTTTAGTCTGGCGATAGTGATTAAGCATCATTTTATGTGTTTCTCTACCAATACCAGATTTTTTATACCCTCCAAAAGGAGCATGAGCCGGGTAGGTATGATAGCAATTTACCCAAACACGTCCTGCTTGTACTGCTCTAGAAACCTGATAAGCCTGGTGAGTATCGCGAGTCCATACTCCGGCACCTAATCCATAAAGGGTATCGTTTGCTATCTCAATGGCTTCTGCCTGGTCTTTAAAAGTAGTAACACATGCTACAGGACCAAAGATTTCTTCCTGAAATACACGCATTTTGTTATTTCCTTTTAGAAGTGTAGGTTGTATATAATAACCATTCTCAAGACCTTCGATATATGCGGATTCTCCTCCTGTTAATACTTCGCATCCTTCTTCTTTACCAATAGAAAGGTAGTTTAGTATTTTTTCATACTGATCATTAGAAGCCTGAGCACCCATCATAGTTTCGGGATCTAATGGATGTCCTAATTTAATAGCCTCTGTACGCTCGATAACACGTTCTATAAATTGGTCATAGATACTTTCCTGAATCAGAATTCTAGATGGACAAGTACATACTTCTCCCTGATTGAGTGCGAACATTACTGCTCCTTCTAAAGATTTATCAAAAAACTCATCATCAGCTTCCATAATACTTTCAAAAAAGATATTTGGTGATTTTCCTCCAAGTTCTAAGGTTACCGGAGTTATGTTTTTTGATGCGTATTGCATGATGAGTTGCCCTGTAGTAGTTTCTCCGGTAAAGGCTACTTTATTAATACGTGGGCTTGATGCTAATGGTTTACCCGCTTCAACTCCAAAACCATTTACTACATTAAGAACGCCAGCAGGAAGTATACCTTCGATGAGTTCCATTAAGATCATAATTCCTACAGGGGTTTGTTCTGCTGGTTTTAAAACAACACAGTTTCCCGCTGCCAGTGCCGGGGCAATTTTCCAGGTAGCCATTAATAATGGAAAATTCCATGGGATAATTTGCCCAACAACCCCAAGAGGTTCTGGTACATTTATAGATACTGTATTGGCGTCGAGTTCACTAACAGATCCTTCTTCTGCACGAATTACGCCAGCAAAGTATCTAAAATGATCAATCGCCAGAGGGAGATCTGCAGCAAGAGTTTCGCGTAATGCTTTTCCATTATCCCAGGTTTCTGCTCGTGCTAATACTTCGAGGTTTTCTTCTAGTACCGTTGCGATTTTCAATAAACAGTTACTACGATATGTGGCAGAAGAATTGTTCCACTCTGGTGCAGCTGCCCATGCAGCATTAATTGCAAGTTCTATATCCTCACTCGTAGAACGAGCTACTTTGGTAAAACTAACACCATCAACCGGAGAGATGTTTTCAAAATACAGACCCTTTACAGGTGAGGTCCATTTTCCTCCAATATAATTATCATATTGGTTCTTAAAGCTTGGTCTTTCCATTTTGCTTTTAGGGGATGCTTGTGAGATACTCATAATTTTAGATTTAAAGGTTTTTAAGTAATAAAATGTGTGTTTTATTGTCTACATGTGTAATGTATTGACAAGAAGGGATCTATCCTTAAATATACGGCATTTTGACCATATTTTTTTAGTGAACATTGTTAATTATTACTTAGATTTTTGAGGAGTATAACACCCTTATATTTAAGGGGTGTTTACCTTGTGCTTTATAGTGGTAAAACTCTGTTTTACAAATGATTGTGTGAGTATTTTTATGTAATTAATAATTAAAACACAAAATAAGATGAAAATTGATCAAAAAAAGGGAAGAGGGGCAGTAAGATTATCGATCCCTGCAAAAGTAGCATATGATGCAAAAGCTTTTCAAAATAGTATTCATGAGCTGTTAGATGAATTAGGATGTCCAAAATGTTTCTCTGGCGTAGACTGCTATTTTCAAACGATTAGAGATTATGTTTTAGACCCAAGAGAGAATGTAGTTTCACGGTCATTGGCTTTTAGAGACCCTTCACCACAACCTAGTAAATTAATCGCAACAAAGACTCTAAGTGTTGGTGTATCTCCCGCTGTATCTTATGATATTGGTAAGATTGATAATGCTATAAAAAGCATTTTTGAAGAAATAGGATGCCTGGCATGTTGTTCGGGGAATGATATATTTTTCCAAAACCAGTTTGATTTTAATTTTTAAAACAAATTATGGGTGTAATTGAAAAAACGCTAGAGTTAGAGTGCCTACCGCAATTAGGGGTAGGCATTATTTACTCACCTACAGTGGCCAATATTAATTTTCCTAATGGGTTAATTGATACATTTGAAATAGAACCTCAAACATTATGCATCAGAGATGAAAATGATAATTTAAAGGTGCCAACAGAAGTTTTTGAAGAAATAAATAAATTACCATATCATAAGCTGGTACACAGTATAGGAGCACCTGTGGGAGGGAGTTTACTGCCAAAAAAGGATCAGTTAGAATTAATTAAGTATACTACAACTCTTTTTGATAGTCCCTGGGTAACAGAGCACCTTAGTTTTAATGCTACTACCGAATTTAATACTGGTTTTTTTCTTCCGCCTTGCCAGACAAAAAAAGGATTGGAGTTAGCAATACGAAATATAAAGTATCTTCAAGATAAAATAGGAAAACCTATTGCTATTGAGACAGGGGTGAATTATCTAAAACCCAATAGTCATGAGATGAATGATGGAAGTTTTGTGGCAGAATTATGTAAAGAAACGGGCTGTGGAATATTATTAGATATTCATAATATTTTTGCCAATCAATTAAATGGCCGTCAAAGTATTACAGATTTCTTAAAAGAAATACCTTTAGAACATGTGGTAGAAATGCATATAGCAGGAGGAACAGAATTGAATAATTTATGGATGGATTCTCATTCTGGACCTATAGATAAAAGGTTACTTGCTATAACAAAAGAAATTTTACCAGATCTTACTAATTTGAAAGCTGTTACTTATGAAATATTCGATTCTTATATTCCTGTAGTTGGTGATGCTCTTATTATTTCTGAAATGGAAAAAGTAAGAGGACTTTGGGAAAATAGAAAAGAGCAATATCGTATTCCTAAGGAAGAAAAACTTCCAAAAACAGTATGCAATATTCAAAAACTTAACCAGGAGTTTGATCCCATAGCATGGGAAAATATATTAGGTAATCATGTTATTGGCCGAGTAGACGAACATGATGTATTAAAGAATGAAGAAAGAATTAAAATATATCAAAAGCTAATAAAAGAATTTAGAGCTTCTATGGTAGCTCGAATATTTAAACTCACAACACGATATATGATGTTGGTATTAGGGATGGAAGTATTTGCCGCCATTCTTAATGATTTTTGGAAATATTATCCACCAGAACAACTAAGTTATAAAGAGGCTAAAAATTTTGCAGCTTATCTAATACATAAGGACTATAAACTTCCTTGGTTAGATAGATTACTTAATTATGAAGTTGCTGTACTCGATACTCTAATGGATGAAACTCTTAGAGTAGTTACTTTTGATGCTGATCCTACACCAATGTTTAATGCTCTTTCTCAAGGAAAGCTACCAAAAAAAATAGGAGATTTGGGAGATTATGAAGTCGAAATTACTCCCGAGACTTCTACAACAAACTGGATGATTATATAGTACTTTTGTAGTAATTATTTTGTGTTGTTTTTTCATAACATTTTCTATAATAAAAGATTAGGAGGAACTCTCCCTAAAAACAAAGAAAAAACGTTTCTAATTAATTCTCACGAATTTAGTACCTTTAGGTTTGATATTTATTACACGATATCATTAAAACCTAAATATTAACTCAATTTAAATTACTCTTAAAACCAATGAAAAACAACATCATGTTAATGCTGTTGGTGTATTGCACCATGAGCATTTCTCTTTTTGCGCAAAAAAGTAATAAAGAGCTCGCTAATGAATACCTGAACCTAAAAGGAGAAGTAATTTTCAGCTTCACAATCAACAACAAATCAGAATTAAGTACTATTACCAAAGAATTAGCTATTGTTCATTTTGATGAAAACACAAATAGTGTTAAAGTAATGGCTAATAAAAATCAGTTTTCATCTTTTTTACAAAAAAAAGTTGCTTTTACAGTCATTTCAGAAGATAACATCATAGGATATAGAACTATGACTTCTGATTTAGCTATAAAAGCTGCTACGTTTCCACTTACTGCATATCCAACATATGGTGATTATGTAACAATGATGAATGATTTTGCTACTAGTAACCCGTCCCTATGTAAAGTAGAAAATATCGGAGCTACGGTTGAAGGAGATAAATCGCTACTGTTTGTAAAATTATCAGATAATGTAAATCAAAATGAGCAAGAACCCAGGGTAATGTATACTTCTTCTATGCATGGTGATGAAATAGCAGGTTATCCTATGATGCTTAATCTTATTGATTATTTACTTGGAGCTTATAACAATACAAGTCATCCAAAACATGCCGAGATTAAGAATCTTTTGGATAATAATGAGGTTTGGATTAATCCACTGGCAAATCCTGATGGTACGTATCGCAATAGCGCTAATAACACATCTGTTGCTAATGCTACCCGGGGAAATGCTAATAACGTAGATTTAAACAGAAATTACCCTGATCCAGATGACGGAGCACATCCAGATGGTAACAGTTATCAAACAGAGACAGTCGCTTTTATGAATTTTGCAGATACTAAACATTTTGTATTGTCTGCTAATTTTCATGGAGGAATAGAAGTATTTAATTATCCTTGGGATACATATGCTGGAGCACATCCTGATGAGGATTATTTTATACATATTTCTAAAGAATATAGAGATCACTGTCAGGCCAATAGTCCTTCTGGATATTTTACTGCATTAAATAATGGTATTACAAATGGGTATGCCTGGTATGAGGTACAAGGAGGGAGACAAGATTACCAGATATACAATCAAAAAGGAAGAGAAGTAACCGTTGAACTCTCTAATAACAAAACACCTGCTGCTAATCAATTAGTAAATTATTGGAACTATAATAGAGAAGCTCTTCTCGCATTTTTGAAACAAGTAAATTATGGTATCCGTGGAGTAGTAACTGATGCAGCAACCAACCAACCGATACAAGCTAAAGTAACAGTTGTAGGTCGTGAGAGTTATGATTCCTGGACACCGACAGAATTACCAGAAGGAGACTATTACAGACCTATTAAAGCAGGAACTTACAATATTTTGTATGAAGCAGAATGTTATGAACCACTTACTTTAACAGGAGTAACGGTAGCAGATTATGCTGCAGTGACTAAAAATGTTCAATTAACTCCTATAGGCGGAGTAGCACCAACAGGATTAGCAGCATCAAATATACAGCCTACGACGGCAACATTGAGCTGGAGTGCTAATTCTGGAGCTACATATGATGTAAGATATCGTGTGACAGGAAGTTCGAATTGGACAACCTTATCTTCAAATACAAATACGATTAACATAACCGGGCTAACCGCTACAACTCAATATGAAGCTCAGGTAAGAAGTAATTGTGCAGGAGGAGCAAGTTCTCCTTACGGTACTTTAATAAACTTTACAACCACAGATACTCAAGCTTGTACAGGGATAAATAGTTTTCCTTATACAGAAAGCTTTGAGACTGGTTTAGGGCTTTGGACTAATGCTACCGGAGATGATATTAATTGGACACGAGATTCTGGAGGAACTTCTTCATCTTCAACAGGACCTTCGTCGGCTCAAGATGGGACTTTTTACTTATATACCGAGGCATCTACAAATGTTACACCGCCAGGAAGTCCAAATAAAACAGCACTTCTTAATAGCCCTTGTATTGATTTAGCAATTCTTTCTGGTATTTCTTTAGAATTTGGATATCATATGTATGGATCCAATATGGGAGCTATGGAAGTCTTAGTAAGTACAAATGATGGAGCTAATTATACATCATTATGGACAAAAAGTGGAGATCTTGGAAATAGCTGGAACCAAGCTGCAATTGATCTTACTGCATATGCTGGATCTGTAATAAAATTACAATTTAAAGGCACTACAGGAACAAGTTTTAGAAGTGATATGGCAATAGATAATATTAGCATAAAATCTTCTGCTCCTGATACAGAAGCGCCTTCTATACCAACAGGGCTTACAACATCGTCAGTTACTTCGAGCACTATTGGGTTATCCTGGAATGCCTCGACAGACAATATTGGAGTGTCGGGATATGAAATATATCAGGGAGCTACTTTAGTTACTACAGCAACAAGTACTAGTTATACTGTTATTGGGTTGACTCCTAATACTACGTATACATTTTCTGTAAAAGCTAAAGATGCAGCAGGAAATACTTCTTCATCAAGTAATACAGCTAGTGGAACAACGTCGAATACTTCAACTACATATTGTGCTTCTAAAGGAAGTAATGTAAATTATGAATATATCGATTATGTGGGATTAGGTGGTATTGCAAATACGACAACTGCAAATGCTGGGTATGGAGATTTTACCAATTTGATTGCTAATATTGGGACAGGAACAAATACAATTGTAGTAAGTGCCGGTTTTGCAAATACGGCATACAGAGAATATTGGAGTATTTGGATTGATTATAATCAGAATGGTACTTTTGATAGTGCTGAGCAGATTGTATCAAACTTATCCAATAGTAGTGATAATCAGTCATTTAATTTTGATGTTCCTACTACAGCTGTAGCAGGTAATACAAGAATGCGTGTGTCTATGAAATACAGCACAGCATCTGGACCATGTGATACCTTTACTTACGGAGAAGTAGAGGATTATACCGTGAATATTAGCACAGCTTTGCTTTCTAAAGGAAATGATTCTTCTTTGGTAAATGATTTCATATTGTATCCAAATCCAATAAAAGAGGGAATGTTATTTATAAAAAATATGAATCAAAAAAATGTATCCTATAGAATTATCAATTATATGGGGCAAACGGTAATGGAAAATCAATTATCGGGAGATAAAATCAACGTAGCACGTTTATCTAATGGTATGTATTTTTTAGAGGTTAATACTGGCAATAAAACTATTACCAAAAAGTTTATTATAACTAAGTAATTTAGATAGATATAATAAAAGCTTCTGGAAGATAAATCTTCCGGAAGCTTTTTTGATTAAACCTGTTCGGTTTTTGGATTGAAGTACTGATCGTATTTATATTCTTTTCAATTCTATATTTCTAAGACCATAGCTAATGGTTAGTGATAGTATTGCCAGAATAGCAATACTGATGAGGTAGCTATATTGATGGTGTAATCCACCAAAATAATCGGTAAATGGTACTGCATTAATATTGGCATAGGTGATCATGAAGAATAAGATTTCGAATAACTTCTTTCCTTTAGTCAAAATCCCAGTTAGAACAGCAAGTGAAACAATAAAAAAGCCACCAAGTATAATAGAAGTAACATGCATGAAATCAAGCTGTATGATATACCTTAATACTAATGGTAAAGCAAGTAAAAGAGCCAATAGAATTCCAGATAGTACTTGAGATAACAAGAGTCTTTTGAGTGGTTGATACGAAGCAAAAGTAAAGAAATGTGTGCTAAATATTCTCTCTTTGGTCACCAATGAAGACCATCTGCCTACTTGTAAGAACCAGACTATAGGTAATATCATTTGATGAGCAATAGATAGAGGAGCAAAACATAACGCCAACATACCTGCAATATTTAGTATCCATAACCATTTATGCCCACTTCGTATGAGTAATATAAATTCAGTTTTTATAAGAGGTAATATTTTGAATGAGAGAGAGACTTTTGGAAGTTTGGAAATATCGATATCATTATCATTTTTAGTTTTTAAGAGTGTTTTCTTGTTTTTTAATTGAAAACGTTCTTTAACTCTAAACCTATGAAAAAACAGGGAAGCAAGACCTAGTAAAAGAATTCCAAAAATAATCCATCCCAAACGACTTAAAATATACCCTATAGGAAAATCAACTCCTTCAAAAACAAAATAATTAGCATCAGATACATTTCCTAATACAAACCCAATGTTTATTCCACCTAAATCTTTATGACCCACTATATTTCTTACCGTTTCTTCCATTTGAGATGTGATTATCTTAGTGCCAAATGCATCTAAATAAAAATTCTTTGATGTATCACTAGGTTTATAAATAGCCATTATCGAAAAAAGAAAGAAAAAAAGAATATTTTGAAGGATAGATTTTTGACCTAAAAAGACTTCAAACAATACCGCTAGTACCGAAATAAAAAACAAAGAAGGAATAGCAATAACACTGTATGGAATAATAAATTGAAGTATTTCAAAAGAAAACCCATCATTATATAAGAAGAATAGTATGATGCTCATTATAAATACGATAAATGCTATAGTAGACAATAACAAAAAGTTACTAATCGTTTTTGATAGGAGATATCCAAAATTTGAAACCCTTGTAGTGGCTATGATTTGACCTACTTTACTGCTTATGTCATTTTTGATCGTACCATTAACTAGATAAAAACCAACTAAAGAAAGAAAAACACTAGTCATAAGTGCTGTTACGTAACCTATCCACGAAGAGTTATAAAAACCTAGATAGTCTCCGATCCGAATGGTAGAATAACTAGCGCCAGGGGCAGGAATAAATGAATATGCCACAGCAAGACTAATACATAATGTGATCAAAAAAGCATAGCTACGAGTACGTTGTAAATAATCTGATTTTATTATAGTTATAAAATTTTTCATACGTTTAAATTTTAAACATTTCCTTTTATGAAAATGTATTTAAGTTTTTTTAATGTTCGTTTCATGAATTGATTATGTTATTTTTTGGTTGTATATAGATAAGCATCTTCCAGAGTTGCTTTACATGGTATTGCTGATTCTATATGTGTTTCAGATATATATCGTACGGTAATAGCCTCTTTTTTTCGAATGGTATTAAGGGTAATATGATGGTTTATAAAATTGGGCACATCTTCTTTATTCATTGTTATTTCAAACACTTTGTTTTTTACTGTATCAACAATAGTTTTCTGATTTCCCTGACATAATAGTTGGCCTTCTTTCATTATAGCTACCTGATCTGCTATAGTATCAATATCAGAAACAATATGTGAGGACAAAATAACAATACAATCATTGGCTAATTCTGAAATTAAATTTCTAAAACGTACACGTTCTTCAGGATCCAAACCAACGGTCGGTTCATCAAATAATAATATTTTTGGATGATTAAGTAGTGCCTGAGCGATCCCAATACGTTGTTTCATTCCTCCAGAATAATTACCTATAGGTTTTTTGGCTACTTCGGTTAGATTTAATCCTTCAAGGAGAAATGCAATTCTTTGTTTTAATTGTGTTCCCCCGATACCTTTTAGTGCAGCCATGTATTCTAAAAATTCGTAAGCATTCAAGTTAGGATACACTCCAAAATCTTGTGGTAGATACCCTAGTTGTTTTCGCATATAGTTAGGATCTTTTACAACGTTGTTTTTGTTTAATAAAATACTTCCATTTGATGGTTTACTAATAGTAGCAATCATTTTTAATAATGTGGATTTTCCTGCGCCATTAGGACCAAGTAATCCCAAAATACCATTCTCTATATTTAGGGAGTATTCTTTTAATCCATATTTATTGCTGTTGTATCTTTTGGATACGTTTTGTATATCTAGTTTCATTTGATTACTGTTTTAGTGGTTTTTGATACATTTTTACAATTCACTTTTTTAGATTGCAACGAAAGTTTTTATCATGCTAATAATAAATAGTACAATAAGAAGGCATAAGTTTTGAATTGATTTCATAATGATTGATTTTTGAATTAACACTTCAAAAGTGAGGGTAAACCAATACATTAAAAAGAAAGAATGATCAATGTGCTAGATTTAGTGATCAATAGTACTAAAGCTGAGTTTGTTCCCTACATCAGTATATTGAAGACGTTTACAGTCAAAAGAACTCCTTTGATCATTAATATCTGTGTTTTAGATGCATTTTCTAGTATTTTTGAGAATATTTAAAGAAAAAATATGCCCAAATTAGATCAATGGATAGATAATCGTTTTGTGCAGAATATTGCGGTATGGCTTTTTACCACATTAATTCTAGCAATGTCAATTCAGTCAGAAAACAGGCTTCTTACTGCTGTATGGGTAACGTTATACCTTATTGTTCCTGTGTATATAAACAACCTAAAAATACTACCACTATTTAACAGGAAAAATAAGCTTTTAGGAATTGGACTTTTCTGTCTCAATGCTTTTTTGTTTAGTTGTATTGCTGTTTTTTTTATGAGTAAACAGTTTCAAAAATTCGAATGGGCGATGCTATACAATCTTTTTTCTGTAATGGTTTTGGCCTTATTGTTTAGTTCAGCGATAAAGATTGCAAAAGATAGTTTTACTCGTAGACAAGAAATAAAAGATGCCGAATTAAAACTTTTGAAAGCACAGTTAAATCCACATTTTCTGTTTAATACACTAAATAATTTATACGGCTTATCTGTTGTAAATTCTGATAAACTACCAGGTTTAATGTTAAAGCTTTCAGATTTACTACGATATAGTTTATATGATACCAAAGAACAATTAGTTCCTTTACAAAAAGAAATTCAATACTTACAAAATTATGTGTCTTTAGAGCGTATACGCTTAGAAGATAAAACAGAGATAGAGCTAAATACTTATGGCGAAATGGTTACTTTAGATATAGCCCCAATGCTTTTGATTGTGTTTGTAGAAAATGCTTTTAAGCATTTGGCCATATCTAAAAAAGGAGAGAGTAGAGTGTCGATTACTATTGAGATAGTTGAAGGTGAATTATTGTTTACTTGTGTAAATACAGCTGATTATAGAGGAGGTGATGAATCTGATCTGGAAAAGGGGAAAAGCGGTATCGGTTTACAAAATGCAAAAAAACGATTGACTCTGATATATCCAGACAGACATACCCTGAGTATTAGTAAAAAGGAAGAAGAGTTTGAAGTTCAATTAACCTTAAAATTATAAATGGAGATTTTAAAATGTATTATCGCAGATGATGAGCCCATTGCACGTCAGATATTAGAAAATTATATTGAGCAAGTCCCCAATTTAGAAGTATTAGCATCTTGTAAAGATGCTTTTGAGGTTATGAAAATTCTTCAAAACCAATCTGCGGATGTTCTTTTTTTGGATATAAACATGCCAAAATTATCAGGATTAAGTTTGTTGAAAACAATGCAGAAACGACCAGATGTTATTATTACAACCGCATATCCAGAGTATGCTATAGAAGGGTTTGAATTGTCGGTAACTGATTATTTATTAAAACCTTTTTCGTTAGAACGTTTTATCCAGGCAGTTATAAAAATTCGGAAAAAAAATGTAACGGATACTACCGTAGTAGACCTTTCAGAAAAGGAAGAAATAGCCACTTCTGTTTTTGTGAAAAGTGATAAAAAATTAATTAAAGTACCTTTTAAAGATATTCAATACATAGAGGCTTATGGTAATTATATTAAAATTTTTACCGATACTATGATTTTAACTCCCAATACGTTATCAGATTTTTTTGATAAACTTCCTAAAGAAGATTTTATAAGAATTCATAAATCATTTGTCATTAATTTTAACGAACTAAAACTAATAGAAGGTAACCAGTTAATACTTAATAATACGACTACTTTACCTATTGGTAAATCCTACCGAAAACTGGTTTTAGATAAAATAGATGGAATATGATATTAGTCTTGGATATTTTTGATATGACAAAAAGGTCATTGATTTCTGTTTTAATACTAATATTAGTGTATTCTAGTGGTAGTGCTCAGAAAGATGTTTACCCTAGTTATATGATAAAAGCTTTTGAGAATAAAGAAAATATTGAATCTTTGGGTTTTGACAAAGGGGATCCCGTAATACCAGACTCTATAGGAGTTTTTAGCAATTTAAAAGATCTAAAAATATTTAGAAACCAACTGAGCGAATTGCCTGAGTCAATAGGAGAATTAACTAATCTAGAAGTGTTCTTCATTTTTGAAACTAACCTTAAAGAGCTACCAGATTCATTTACTAAACTAATCAAATTAAGAGATTTAAGAATTACGTATAGCAAGTTAAAGGAAATATCATATTTAATGAGATTAAAAGAATTAAGGACGCTTGATTTAGCAAATAATAATATAAGCCTTGTCCCAGAAGAGATTGGGAGATTGAGTCATTTATATTGGCTAGAATTTCATAATAATAGGCTGAGGTATCTTCCAGAATCTATTGGGGAGCTCGTGGAGTTAGAAATGTTGCGATTAAATAAAAACAAACTAAGAAAATTACCAGAGTCTATAGGTAATTTAAGAAATTTAGAAAAACTTGAGCTTTATAAAAATAAGCTCCGTGATTTACCAGATTCTTTTAAAAACCTGACTAGTCTCGAAACACTTTATTTACGTGATAATAAGTTCGATTCTCTACCTATCGTAATAGGAGAGTTAAAAGGGTTGCAATCACTTAGTATTGGAGGATTAAGACTTAAGACTGTTCCTGAATTCGTAAAAAAATTAACAGGGTTGAGATCAATAAGCTTACAAAGAAATAAATTAAAAGAGTTTCCTGAAGTGGTAAGTACGTTAGAAAATTTAGAAATTCTAGTTCTCAATCAAAATAAAATAAAAACCTTACCACAATCTTTAGCAAAATTAACGAAGCTTAAGAAAATATATTTATCAGATACAAAATTAGATAGTTTTCCTGATGTTATAAAAAATATGAAGATGTTGGAAGAGCTGGATTTAAGCAAAAACAATTTAAATAACATTCCAGATTTCATTGGTAATTTAAATAATCTGGAGGAATTAATCCTTAACAAAAATAAGTTGAGAAACTTACCTGAGACTATTAAACATTTAGTTAAGTTAAAAAGGCTAGAGATAACTAATAACAAACTTACAGAAGAAGAAAAACAAAAAATAAAAGAATTATTGCCAGAATCGTGCGAGATTTCCTTTTAAATCGAGATCAAAATCTACCTTTTATTTAACATTAAACTCCAGCTTATATTCAATAGGTAATTGTTTCATATCTGAAAGGCCAATTTCACTATCAAATAATCTATCTAAATTATTTCCTGCTAAATCTTCAATGTGAGTGTCAAACAAAATTTTGTAATTCCCTTTTTTCCAGGGATGTAATGGTGTAAAGGATAAAGTTGATTCGTGATCAGTATATTGCCAATTTCCATCAATTTTTTCTTCTTTTGCATTTATAATAGTTACACTATTTAGTGTACTACCATAATCTAGAGACTCATAACATGAAATCAATAAACGTGATTTAGAATTTACTTTTGGGAACTGTATTTTCCATGACTTTATATCGGGTTTTACACGATCGGCAATAGTGACTCTAAATGAGTGTATAAAGTCTTGCTGCATAGATATACCATTTGCGTCCTTCAATTTTTTTAAAACAACAAGTTTATATGTCTTTCCATTTTCAAAAACCGGACCTAATAACGTATTAGGTATTAAATCACGTTTTTGGCGTCCTGGTTCTATCCAAACGGTTAAAAGCTTCCCATTATCACTAATGAGAGCATTTTCTAAGGATAAAGTAGCATTGGATATAGTATCTCCTGTAGCATTTATGAATCGTATGTGGTCATAAACATAAGTTTCACTGATTGGGTGAGAGAATTGAATATACCATTTTAAGAGATTAGAAGGAAGAATTTTTGCCGAAGGGTAAATCGATTTTACAGAAAGATGTTTGTATTCTTCTGGAGTATCAAGTTCGAAATATTCTATTGCATCACGATATACTAATGTATATTTTTGATTCCATCCAAATGGTATTAACGGAATAAAACGTAGTACCGTTTTTTCCTGAATCAACTTACCTAATATTGGATTTACATTAGAAAGTTCTTCTTTAGGAATCTCACCTCTATAGACATAGAGGTTTCCCGAAGTTTTCGCATCTTTTTTTATAGTAATAAACTCCTTGTTAAAGGTAAATTCCGGAGATTTTTGAGCATACATCTCCAGAATAGAAAAGAATACTATTATAACGAAAAGTATAAAGTTTTTCACATTACTAATAAATAATACTTTTTTATTCAAAGTTGCTATTTCTCAAGCCACCAGCTATTTCCTTTTTTTAGAGCAAGATTTCCACTGGATTCTCTTTGAACAATAAGAAAACCAGTCTCTCCAAATTTATCTAATTGCTGTACATTAACAAAAGGTAGGTTTACATAATTTACTCCTTCAGCTGCACCTTTTTTAATAACCGGAGAAGTAAGAGAGCCATTGTAGGATTCCAGGTCAGTAAATTCCATTTTCATTAGTGGTCTGTTGCTATTGGCAATAAGTAAGTATCGTTGACCACCATTTTTGATTTCTACCATATCTACAGGGCTGTTACCACTTCCTAATTCTGCAATAGTTCTACCTTTATTATGTTTTCCGGGTTTAATGTTATCCATGGGGAAAATAACAAGAGGAGTACAGGTGTAACCAGCAATGATATGAGAACTACCTTTTATCGTAGTTGGTATAAATGCTTTTATAGGAGCATGAGTCTCATATTGACCATGCGCAGCATGATAAATCTCTAAAGAACCATAATCTTGTTTATCAGTGAAAGGAAAATCAACCGATCTGAAAGTAGAAGCAAATTCTTTATTACTTAGGCCAGAAAGCATTACTTTTCCAGAAGTATATTTGATATCTGCAACTGCCCATTTACGAAGTTTTCTACCTCGTTTATCTTTCGCTTCTTTATGAACTGGATCTATTAATGAAGTTTTGCTATGAGATATATTATCGAGGGAAACTTTTTTTAGCTTATTATTCTCAACGCGAAACAATAGTACATTACCCGAACTATGATGAACAGAGAGGTAAATATTATTATTTTCTGGATTAACTACCATATCTGTGATTTGTATCTGATCGATGGCAGTGCCCAACATATCAGCAATTAATTTATCAAGAAAATCAATCTTCACCGTACTATTATCAACTTTTGGATGGGTACTTAGATCTATTGCAACAATTTGTGCAGATTTGCTATCACCAATAAACAAAATACCTTCTGGTCCAAAGGTCATCGAATTGATAGAAGTAATACCAGGGTCACCGGTTTTAAAATTTGCTTTTAAAGAAGAATTAGCCAGAATAGGGTTTTCTAAAAAAGAAAGGATCAATAAAAGAACGAACGTTATTAATGTTTTCATAATGTTTGATTTATAGAATGATCAAAGTTCTTAAATGTAGGAAAAAAGAGCTATGTCCACAGTTAAAGAAATGCCAATATGAATTCTAATTTTTTAAACTATTTTAATGGCATTATATTTGTTTCTATACAATTCATGAATTTGATATTTTAGAAAGAAAGATTCATTTTTTGGCGATATACATTATGATTGCATTAAAAACTAAAGAATTTTTAGGAAAAACGACAGAGCAGTTTTCTTTTGAAAGTTATGATATTTCTATGGTAAAATATCACAAACCGGTTTCAGAAGATTGGCATTCTCATGAAAAATATCACCTTTCGTTGGTCTTGCAAGGAGGTAATCTAGAATCACGAAAAGGAAAAGACATTCAAGTCCTTCCAGGAAGTATCATACTGTATGATAAGTTAGAAGTACATAGAAATAGACATACCGCATTTCCGTCTGAGAATTTAAATATAGAAATTGATGATTCTTTTTTTGTGAAAAATGAACTGTCAACCTCGGATTTTAGGAGTTCTATTCTTAAAAATACTGCTGTTCAATTTCAATTACTAAAAATATATAAGGAATTAAAGATAGATGATATATCTTCTTCAGATTCTATTCACTCATCGTTACTAACATTATTTTCGGGATATACCAAGGTCATTGATTATAAACCTCTTTGGGTTGATGCTATTCGAGAGCTATTATGTGATCGATGGGACGAATTTATTACATTAACAGAGTTATCACAAAAACTACAGATACATCCAGTTACAATTTCCAGATACTTTTCAAAATATTTTAATTGTACACTTGGAGAGTATATGCGCAGGATTAAAATTGAAAAAGCAATTTTGTTCTTAAAACACACTAACAAGCCTCTTACCGAAATTACATTTCTGTGTGGTTTTTTTGATCAAAGTCATTTTTCTAAAACTTTTAAACTCTGTACCGGGTTTAAACCGAATGAATTTAGAAGAATATAGAGGAGTGTGCTCCCGAGGTTAATTTCATCCTATTTTTCATGATTCTTTATTTGTTAATTTACATATGGCAAAAAGATCATTTGTCGATAATTAATAATTTCAACTTTCATGAAACAAACAGTATTACAGAAAAGTAAAATGGTAATCGCATTTCTTTTCATCACAACATTTCTTTTTGCTCAATCTAATAATGATATCATTAAAGAAGCGCAAAAGCTATTAGAAGATAATTATATCTTCTTAGATAAAGCAAAAGAAACCAATGCTCATTTGGATGCATTGATGAAAAAAGGTTTTTTTGATGATAAGTCACCATCAGATTTTGCTAAAGCATTCACCAAGGAGTTACGAAAAATCACAAAAGATAAGCATCTACGCTTTTTATCTCCCAGACCACCAGAACAATCTCAAGAAGATACAAAAGCTTCTTTTGTACAAAACTTATCTAGATATAGACCTCCTATGTTAAGGGGATTTAAACTTATGAAAGCAAATATCGGTTATATAGACCTTGCTTATTTTGGTGGTTCTGAGGAACATTTGGCAAAAATAGATCAGGTTATGAATGATATGCTTATAGCAGATGCTATAATTATAGATATGAGAAGAAATGGAGGAGGAAGTCCAACAACAGTAAATTATTTATCGAGTTACTTCTTTAATGAGAAATTATTATTAAACACTATTTATTCGCGTGCTACTGATCACACCGAAGAATTATGGGTTGCAGATGTAAAAGGTGTTAAAAGACCTAAAGTGCCTGTTTATATTCTAACAAGCGATTATACATTTTCTGGTGCCGAAGATTTTTCATATACTATGCAAAGTAGAGGTAGAGCTACTATAATAGGGGAAATTACAGGAGGAGGAGCACACCCAACGAGAGGTTTTTCTTTGCCAAATGGATTTAGGATTGCTATACCTTTTGCAAGAACTATAAACCCGGTTACCAAAACCAATTGGGAAGGTGTAGGAGTACAACCAGATATAAAAATGTCTGCAAATAAGGCTTTGGAAAAAGCAAAAGAACTAGCATCAGTAAAAGCTGTGACATATAAAGATTCTTTTTTTGAGCCTTTAGAAAAAACTCTTGCAACCATAGAAAAAAATAAAACAACGAACCAAGAATCTAAAGCAGATATACACAAGCAACTTATTTTATTGACCAAAACAGGTATGATAAATGAAAGTGAAATTAATGCAATGGGGTATTATTATCTTCAAAATAATAAACCACAAACAGCTTTAATAATTTTTGAATCTAATACTCAGTTATTTCCCGATTCTGCAAACGCCTGGGATAGTCTTGCTGAAAGTCATTTGGGGTTAGAAAATAAAGAAAAAGCAATTGAATATTATGAGAAAGCAATTAAAATGGATCCCAAGGGAGGAGTAGGAGAAAATGCAAGAGGAATGCTAAAAAGGATTAAGTCGCAATAGTTATGTAAAGTAATACATATGTGATTATTAAGTGTACTATTAAAATCACAAAACAAAACGTCAGGTTAGTTCTAATTTTTATAGAATTAACCTGGCGTTTTGTTTTATACCTATATCAAACCTTGTATCCAATACTTAAACCTAACTATGGATTGGCCCAAATAGAAGAGAAGAAGTAAAATTATTTCTCTTTATGGTCAATAATATCTCTTATTTCTACTCCCATATAATCGGCAATTTTCTTTAGCCGCTCAAAATCTTTTACCAGATCTTTTCGCTTAACCACATAATCTCCTGCCTGTGGACTAACTCCTAAAGCTTTTGATATGCCGTATACCGTTTTAGCTCCTTTACTTTTTCTAAGGAGCCTTTTTAATTTCTTATTAATCATAAAAACAAATATACATATAACATTTGATTAATCAAATAAATTTTTATTAAAAAAATATTTGAATATTAAAAAAATGTTTGTATATTTGTAGCATACAAATTCAAATCATCAAACTATGAAACTTTTATTTGCAACAGTACTATTTTGCGTGTCTATCGGAAATGCAACTCCCTCTAAAACAGAACCTCGTACTGATAAAAAAGAGAAAACAGAACGTAAAAAAGAAGTTGAAAAGAAAACATCATTGAACAAAAATGTTCACTCTCTGAAAAAATGGAAAATGACGATTGAATATGTTAATGGTAATACGATATCGAAGACGATTGTTGTAAGCAAAAACTCACGTCTAAGTGCATTACAAACTGCTTTTGAAGAAGCAGAGAAGCACTTAAAAAATATAAAAAACGTAAAAGAATACAATATATCTCCTGTAACCAGTTCTTATGTGCTATTAGCAGGTGATTAAGAATTAATCAGTAACCCCTGAACTTACCTATTTTAATAAAAAAAGAAGCCACATTGTGTGGCTTCTTTTTTTTATGAATCAAACGGAATATTTATAAATTGGTACGAAACAAGGATTTTTTTATAATGAAGTGGTTTAATGTGTAACTATTTTTGAACATATTCGTCATATTTTAAACGACCAAGATGTCATCAAAGCTTCAATACATAATAAAGTACACCTGGATAGGTCTTGTTGCTATATGTTTGTTGATATATTTTATTTACCCAGACCTGTTTACAAAAGAAAAAATCGCTTCTTTTGTAGGGCAGTTTCATAAATATGCTTGGATGGCTTATTTTTTAATACATATTATAAGAGGTTTTATCTTATTACCCAGTACACCTTTAATTTTTGCTGGCGTATTATTGTTTCCCAATAATTTAGTTTGGGTGCTCATTATCTCTTTAACGGGGATTCTTGCATCATCATTACTAATCTATTTTTTTTCGAATAGACTGGGTTTTTCTAATGTATTTAAAAGAGATAATACTAAATTTAATCTTATAGAAAATAGATTATTGGGTAAAAATGGTTATTTATATATTATCCTCTGGTCTTTTATTCCGATAGTACCTACGGATTTAATTTGTTACCTATCCGGTGCTATTAAAATCAAAATTCCAGTATTTATAACCTCCATTTTATTAGGAGAGTTGGTTTTATGTTCAATTTATATCTTTGGTAGCGCATTCATCATCAATTAGAAAACAATCATAATCAAAAAATCATGTCAAACTTTTTCACAATTACTGCTTTAAAAAACCTAAAACAAACAGGAAGCTTATTTCGAAGTTCTAAAACATTAGCAAATAAACTTGTTGAACCTTTGGGTAATAATAAAGATTTGGTAGTAATTGAGTTAGGTGCTGGTGATGGAATAATTACGAAACAAATTTTAAGCAAAATAGGAGGGAATTCTTATTTACATTCCTTTGAAATAAACCTTTCATTTGTACCTATATTAGAGAATATAAATGATGAACGTTTAACGATACATAATACATGTGTATCTAATTTAGCTACTATTTTTTCTGAAAATAAAGTAGATTTTGTAGTGTCTTGTTTGCCTTTAGCGAATATTGAACATACTTTTAAAAAACAACTAATCGAAGATGTGAAATTTATACTCAAAGATAACGGAAGCCTGATTCAGTATCAATATTCTAAAAAAGATTTAGAGTTTTTAAAAAACAACTTTGCAGATACAAGCACAACGCTTTGTATTAAAAATATTCCACCAGCATTTATTTATAATTGCAAAAACTAAATACCATTATTTTTTAGTGTAGTACAGATCTATATCAATTACAACCTAACTTAATTTCTAAGATAAATTATATTTTCTTTCTTTCCTCTTAAAATTAATACACTTCTATCCATTAGAACTATACAGCTTATAAATACTACTCTTATATGTCTGGCCTATAGGGATTTTGTGAGTATCGATCAAGATTCTATTGCCCTCAATAGTTTCTATTTTATCGATAGCAACAATAAAAGATTTATGAACTCGTATAAAGTTATCTTTTGACAAAACCTCTTCCAGAGATGATATTTTTTCATGACTAACGATCATACCTTCATTAAGATAGAGTTTTGTGTAATTTCCATAAGCTTCAATAAACAAAATTGTTTCTGTAGCTATTTGATGATATTTTTTGTCTCCTTTTATAAAGAAGCGAGTTTGTTTTACAGTAGGAGATGGTTGTGGTGTGGTTGTATTATTTTTTACAACCGTATTAATAGTCTTATTGATAGCTTTTACAAATCGCTCAAAAGGAAAAGGTTTTAATAAGTAATCTGTGATTTCTAGCTCATAACCTTCGATAGCAAACTCTTTATACGCCGTTGTAACAATAACCTTAGGAGGGTTAGATAGTGTTTTTAAGAACTCAAAACCTGACAATTTTGGCATATTAATATCTAAAAATATAAGATCTACCTGTTCTTGATTAAGCATTTGCATTGCCTCGAAAGCATCATAACAGTTACCAGCTTTTTCCAGATGTGGTAAATTATTGCAATACCCTTCGATAATACGATGTGCAATAGGTTCGTCGTCTATAATAATGTATCGTATCATTGTATATCTATCTCTAAGGTTGTCTTGTAAACGGTTTTGTCTTTTTCGATAAGTAGTTTATGTTTTTTTGGATAAATAAGTTTTAACCTGTCTTTTAAATTATCCAATCCAATCCCATGTTGACTAGTTTCTTTTGGTTCTTCATAATTATTTTCAATACAAAATGAAATAATATCGTCTTTGGCTGTTAAATTAATATGAATATAAGCATCTTTTGTTAATCGTTCTACGCCATGTTTAAAAGCATTTTCTAGCAAAATGATAAACAACAAAGGTGCAATCTTATCATCTTCATCATAAGTATAATCAAATGTTATAACCACTTTTTTTTGATACCGTATTTTATGTAATTCTATATAATTCTCTAAATATTTGATTTCATCTTTTAATGATACAACATCTTGCTTACCTTCATAAATAGTATATCGCATCATATCAGATAGTTTTAGAACTACTTCTGGAGCACTATCAGATTTTTCTACTGTTAAGCCATATAAATTATTTAATGTATTAAAAAAGAAATGTGGATTTACCTGGCTTTTTAATAAAGCCAACTCAGCTTTCCCTTTTTCTGCTTTCAATGTCTTTAGCCATTTCCATTGCTCAAATAACCAAAGCATAATTAGAATGGGTATAGGTAATGTAAGAATAATGAATGCAATATCTTTTTCATCATTTAAATAAGTGTCTAAGTTTTTAGAAAACAAGCGAACATAAAAGAAATAGGATATTGCAATTGTATAGATTACTAGAATGAACAGCTTATATTTCTTAAAAAATGAAGAAAATAACACATAAAAAACACCTAGCCAGAACAATGTAATTAGAAATATAACGATAGGGTTATCTGGGATTTTCCAATAACTATCTACTGTAATGGCTACTATGAGTAAAAGTATTAGTCCAAGTATTTTGTATACTACAATTTTATTTTTCTTAAAATATTTGAATTTATAAATAGGAAGTGAGGTAACGAACCACCAAAATGTAAAAATGACAATAACCTCTATATACTCATCTTCCGGAATTTTAATGAACCCTATATATTCTAAATATAGTATTGTAAAGAAGACCACAAAAAAACCAATTAGAAAAGCTTTATATTTTTTCAAAAATGTAATCATATCCACAAAAATACTGATGTTATAGTGTCTTGACAATAAATTTGATGAACGATACTTTTTTTTGCATAAACACTTTCTTTTTTTGAATCAACCTTATTTGTATCTATTATACATGTTTGTATTGATTTTTTTAGTGTAGTGGTCATAAAAGTTGGTTAGTGATCTCATTTCCGAATAGGTTCGTATCAGAAATCATTAATTAATCAAACTATGAACAGATTACATATTCAAAATTTATCTAAGACGTATCCTAATGGAGTAAAAGCTCTGGATAATGTTTCTTTTACTATTACAAACGGAATGTTTGGATTATTAGGTCCTAACGGGGCAGGAAAGTCATCTTTAATGAGGACAATTGCCGCTTTGCAGGAACCTACATCGGGTACTATAATTTTTAATGATAAAAATATTGTTAGCAACCCCCAGGAAATTAGAAATCATTTAGGGTATTTACCGCAGGAATTTGGGGTGTATCCTAAGATCAGTGCCCAAAATTTACTTCATCATATTGCTGTTCTAAAAGGAATATCCAGCAAAAGTGAACGTAAGGATCAGGTAGAAGCACTGTTACAACAAACAAACTTATATCAACATCGCAAAAAAGCAGTACATACGTTTTCTGGAGGTATGCGTCAACGTTTTGGAGTAGCCCAAGCTTTATTGGGTAATCCGCAACTCATTATTGTAGATGAACCTACTGCAGGATTAGATCCCGAGGAACGTAATCGATTTTTGAACTTATTAAGTGAGATAGGGGAGAATGTTATTGTTATTCTATCAACTCATATCGTAGAAGATGTTCGCGATTTATGTGCAAATATGGCTATCATGGGTGAAGGAAAAATTATAAAACAAGGCAACCCCATAGAGCTTACAAAAACATTAGTCGGAAATGTCTGGACAAAAACCATAACAAAAGAAGATCTCCAGTTTTATAAAGAGCAGTTTAATGTAATCTCTACACGACTAGTTTCTGGAAAAACACAGATTCAGGTTTTTGCCGAAACAACTCCTGAAAAAGGATTTGAAACTATGAAACCTGATCTTGAAAGTGTGTATTTCTCTACATTATTTAATAATCAACCTATAAAAAGCTAAGTTATGTTAATCTCCTTATTACGTTTTGAAGCCAGTTATCAACTTAAACAAAAGGCTTTTATTGGTTTTATTATTATTTTTCTTGCTTTTGGGTTCATATTAGGAAGCCAGGGTAATGGTTTGGCTAAAGTAAATCTTAACTCTGCATACCAGATTAGTTATAATATTGCTTTATTATCATTAGGATGTGAGTTTGCTATTATGTTTTTTGTCATTAGCGGAGTGTTACGAGATAAACAATATCGGATGGAAGCCATAATGTACAGTACATCGATAAAAAAGAACCACTTTTTCATTAGTAGGTTTCTTGGAGTATTATTATTCAGTTTACTGGTTTTTACCATGACACTGGTTGGCTTTGCATTAGGGACATATATGCCGGGTTTGGATCCAGAACGTTTAACTTCTTTTCATTTAGATTATTATCTGTGGACATGGCTACTCATAGTTTTGCCTAATGTTTTTATTTGTACTGCATTTGTTTTTTCGGTTAGCGCGTTTAGCAAGAATAATATCGCTACATATATTAGTGCAATTACGATATATGCACTATACTGGATTTGCTCTATTTTTTTTAATTCCCCTTTGTTAGCTGCCGCAACACCCGCATCACCAGAAAATATGATTATAGCAGCGTTGGCAGATCCGTTTGGGATTTCAGCTTTTTTTGAACAAACTCAATACTGGACTCCTTTCGAAAAAAACACACGATTACTTTCTTTTTCTGGTAATTTTCTTTGGAACAGAATTTTCTGGGTTTCAATATCATTAGTGGTATTAAAAATAACGTACACCTATTTTTCTTTTAAGAAATTAAAGCAAAAAAGTAAAAGAGCCATACTTATTGAAGAAAAAGAAATAGTAAAGAAAGCATACAAACCCATTTATACTATAACAGCGACTATAAAGGCACATGTAGCAAGTTTTAAATCTTTATTGAGAATCGAACTTACCAATGTGTTTAAGAGCCTACCTTTTATAGCTATTATACTGATTTGGATAGTTATTGTTGTTACTGAAATTTACTCAAGAGTTAATCAAGGAGGAGCATATAATGATAGTTTATACCCAACAACAGACTTGCTTATTTGGTTGATTAAAGATCCGTTACCATTTTTAGGATTATTACTAATTGTATTTTATAGTGGTGAATTAGTTTGGCGCGAACGTAGCTTGCAATTTAGTGGTATAATTGATGCTACCCCAGCTTCGAATATGGTATTCTTTTTATCAAAAGCCATTACACTTATTCTACTACCGGTTATATTGATCGCAATAAGTATTCTTATCGCTATTGGTATTCAAATAACAAAAGGCTATTATATTTTTGAAATTTGGCAGTACCTCTCTATGTTTTATTATTCGGGAATGACCTTTCTCTTTTATATTTTATTAGCACTATTCATTCAAAGTTTATCGCCTAATAAATATGCAGGTATGGCAATTACAGGGCTGATTATTATCTTTTTTGGTAGTTCTCTTGCTTCATTAATAGGAATTGAACATCCATTACTTCGGATAGGAAGTTTCCCAGCTATAGAGTATACCAATATGACAGGGTATGGAGATTATACAAAACCTTTTCATTATTATGCTATGCATTGGACTACACTAGGTTTGATATTAATGTTATTGTCTTTTAAATTATGGCAACGAGGTACCACCCATAAGTTTGCTTTCAGATTAAAACAACTTCGATATCATTGGAAAAAATGGCAACTTACAACACTTGTTTTCTTTGGGATAGTATTTATTACTTCGGGAGCTACTATATATTACAATAGAAATATTATAAACGAATATGTTACAGTAAGCGATAATTTAGATTTCCGTGAAACATATGAAAAAAAATATAAGAAATATGATGTCCCCAGACAGCTCGTTCCGGTAGCAATAAAAACCAAAGTGGATATATATCCAGATGAGAATTTCTATACTATTAAGGCTGATTATATACTCGAAAACAGAGGAGAAAAGGCTTTACAAGAATTCTTTATTTATGAAAGAATTCCTGTTACCAACATGTCTATAGAAAATGCAATATTACAAAAACATGATAGTGTTTACGATATTCGAATTTTTAGATTCGAAGAACCTTTGGCTCCGGGAGAACAGATAAAATATACCTATGAACTAACCTATCAAAAAAAGGGGTTTGAAACCAGTACTATTTTGGTTAATAACGGGTCATTTATACAGCATAGTAATTTTGAACCAATTTTGGGATACACTACGAGTTTTGAAATCACAGATTCGTTTGAAAGAGAAAAGCGTGGGTTACCAAAACAAATAGAGGATGAAAACAATGCTAGCCATTTTAGTGCTGTTGATGCATCATATGTTAAATTACCATACGAAACAGTGGTATCTACACAAAAAGATCAAACTGCTATAGCAACTGGAGAATTGATAAAAAGCTGGCATGAAAACGACAGAAACTTTTATCATTATAAATCATCTCATGACATTATTCCTTTTTTGGCTTACTATTCGGGAGCTTATGAGATCGAGAAAGAAAACTATAAAGGAGTAGAAATCGAACAATATTATCACCCGGGACATGAGTATAACATCAATACTATTTCTAAGAGTACCAGACAAACTTTAGATTATTGTCAAAAACACTTTATAGATTATAAGTTTGATCATATACGAATTGCAGAAATACCAGGACATTGGCGGTTTGGAGGGCAAGCGCAACCAGGTACCATTGCAATGGTAGAAGATCGATTATATCTCACTGATAATCGCAATACAGACAATTTTGATCTAGTAGCCAAACGAACTATTCATGAAGTCGCACACCAATGGTGGGGGCATATGCTTACTCCTAAAAATGTAGATGGTGGAGGATTAATTACCGAAGGATTAACCAAATACACCGAAGCAGTTATTATGGAAAAATACTATGGTAAAAAGGCAATTTGGCAATTAAGTAAATCAGCAAATACACGTTACTTTTCTGGTCGCTCTTATGCTACTGATCCAGAACCTCCTTTATACCTGGGAGAAGGCCAATCTTATTTATTGTACGGAAAAAGTTATGTATCTCTACTTGCTCTAAAAGATTTGATCGGAGAGCATAAGATGAATGAAGCAATGAGAAGACTGGCAATCAAGTACAAAGACGAAAAAGAATCTAAAGTTACATCAACAGAGTTATTAAACGAGTTTTATGCGGTTACACCCGAGGAGTATCATATTTTGATTGATGATTGGTTTAAGCGTATTATCACATATGATTTAAAAATTGAAAATGCTGAAGTTACAGCACTTACTAATGGCAAATATGAAGTTACTATAGACATTTTTGCAAAACGTTTTGAAACAAAAGAAAATGGAGAAGCAGTAGCGATTTCGATAGATGAACCTATTCAACTTGGGATGTTTTCAAAAGACCCGAGTACAATTGATAATCAAGACTCGATAGTATACTTAAAACCGCATCAGATTAATGCAAATCAAATGCAGTTTAAACTTCTCGTAGATGAGATTCCACAATATATCTCGATTGATCCTTTTGGTACTCGCTTGGATGCAAATAATGTTGATAACACCAAGAGACCAGTATCTAAATGATTAATTTATGATATGGTAAAAAATAATGGGAGTGTAAAAAAGAATTCATAACTTTCAAAATTCTATTATATTGAATCTATGAATAAAATACACTTCCTTATTTTTTTACTAGGTTGTTTTACAGCATCCTTCTCTCAGGACACAAATGAGGTTCAGCAATTTTGGAGCTCATTACAGAATTTATGTGGAAAATCATTCGAAGGGAGCCTGGAGTTACCCAAAGAAGATGAGCAATTTGGTGGCAAACGATTAGTCATGCATGTACGTTACTGTAGTGATACCGTTATAAAAATACCTTTTTTTGTTGGAGATGATAAATCCAGAACCTGGGTGTTAACGTATAAAGATAATCGCATAACGTTAAAACATGATCATAGGCATGAAGATGGCTCTGAGGATAAAATTACTCAATATGGTGGTAGTACAACAAATCTAGGGCAAAAAGGGATACAAATATTTCCTGCAGATGAAGAAACCAAAAAAATGATTCCCGCAGCCTCTACTAATGTTTGGTGGATTACAGTTGATGATACAACTTTTACCTATAACTTAAGACGTTTAGGGACTCCACGTGTTTTTAAAGTTGTAATGGATATCACAAAACCGGTAGAAAACCCTGATGCTCCTTGGGGTTGGGTAAAGGATTAATACATCCTCAATTATAGTATTGTATTTATGTTGGATAATATAGATCATAAAATTATCAATAGACTTAATGATAATTCAAGAGCGTCTTATGTTGAAATAGGTCGACAAATAGGACTTTCTCCATCCTCGGTTAGAGAACGTATCCAAAAATTAGAGGACCTTGGAATTATAAAGGGGTATAGGGTTGAATTGGATAATAAAAAACTAGGTTTTGGTATAGAAGTTCTTATTATGCTTAAATTATTTAGCGGAAACCTGAATGTGTTTTGTAGTGAATTAGATAAATTCCCGGAAATTGTTGAAGCACACCGTGTTACAGGGGCACACAATATTTCTATGAAAGTGAAATTAGTTGATCAATTACACTTACAACAGTTTATTGATAAACTACTACGCTATGGTGACCCTACAACGTATTTAATTTTATCTGATATTTAACTCATTTCACCTTCACCAACAGGTTCATTAGCAGTAGAAATCCTAGAATTATTGAAGTCATTATCATTATTGAAATAAACATAGATTGGGCTTTCATTTCTTAGCATGTCTATTAAATGTTGTAATTGATCATGATGATAATAAAAGCTATAATATGATCCAGAAACTGTTGCTACGGGGAGTACAGCATTAGGGTCTTCTCTAAACCAAACCGAACAGGTTTCTCCACCAGCTCCCTTTAAAATTAAATTGGTTTTTCCTAAGCTTCGGGATGACCAATTGTAATATGAATATGTTTTTACTTGAAAAGATGATTGTGCCATAACTTTATAAATTTATTATGACCAAATATACAATGGGAGGTTTTGAGATAAAAGAGTTAAAAGACTGATTGGTAACAGTTAAATCCCTGTTTTTTTTTAAAAAATTGATATGCAATACCTAATTTTTTACATTGAAATCATGATTTATAATTGTTTTTTCATCAGGGTCTTCAGTAATATTTAGATAACTAACTTCTCCTGCACCCAAAAACCGGTAACGAATACCCACAAATTTTCCTATAGATTTATTGTATTGTCTCGAGTAAATTTCTTTATCATCAATAAAAACAGCCACTTTTTTTTCTTTGATATTGATATCGATAGCTCTGAAATCAGAAAAATCAACCCCAAAAGCAGAAAGATCATGCTCTTTACCTCTTAAGTACACATCATTAAGCATTACATTGATATCCGAAACACATCCCGGAATAGAGAAGGGTACTATTAAAGCTCCGTTGGTACCTAATATAACAATTCTGAGTTTTTGACAAACCGCCCATTTTTCTCTATACAGGTTACGAACAGAGGTTTTGATTCTGATATTATCTCCAGATACATCTCCAAAATCTTTTACCAAATGAAAAGTAGAAACCACAGGCTCTATTGTAGATTTAATTTCATTGAGTATAATATTTGAAAAAGATAACCTATCTCGAAGTAAATCTGTATTTGCGACGTATTTTGGAATAGGTTTATAATCTATGGTACTCATCCAACTATTTGATGTAATAAACAAATCATGCTCTTTTATAATTTTCCCATCAACCAGAAGTTTAGCACCAAAATATCCAGGAAAATAATAAATACCAGTAGCTTTCTTTTGTTCTGGTCTTATTTTAATAGTTTTTGTAACATCCCAAAACTGTTGAATGTAAATACTATCAGATTTAATAGTATTTAAATCAAAATCAAAAACTACAGAATTTGGTAACCCTTCTGTTATTGGTCTACTACTAAAAGTAATTTTTGAAAAATCGGTATCGGTTATAGTATCGTTTTTAGCTCCAATCATAGAATAAAATGAAATAAATACAACAGTCATAATCGAGGCAGAGACCATAATAACACCAAGATTATGAGTTATTTTTTTTTCTACCCAAGAAGGTTTTTTGACATCATTTTTATTCTTAAAATCTCTCCAATTTGCATATCCGGCAAATTGTGAGAGTGTATTTAATGTACTAATGCTTGGTGCACTTTTATAATTTACCTTACCCCAAACACGTTTTAAAGTTGTTGGACTTAAAAGGATACCGGTATTTTGCTGAATACTTTCGCTCAATTCAATGAATACATCATTATGCCATTGATCAGAGTTTCCCCACTTAAGTTTCTCTTCGATTTCAAGCAAACACTTTTTTACTAATTTATGTTCTGGATATGTGTTCATAATATTAAACAAAAGTCATCAAAAATTACGACTTGAACAACATTGAATCAACTTGCACCAACTTGTTTTCACATTGTCTATCATACATTAGAACTTTGATTAAAATCAAAAAACAAAATTCATGATGAGGGTTACAATATATATTCTATTTAGTATTTTTTTTATTCAGCCAGGGAATTCTCAAAATATAATTCCTTTAGATACCATAAACTGGGAAATAAATGCGCAATCATATGTTTTAAAAAATTATAAAGGAAAAGATGCCATTTATATTCAGCGTGGCTTAGCATATTTAAAAGATACTAAATTTCTAAATGGTACTATTGAGTTTGATGTATATCTAACCAATCAACAGGGATTTCCTGGTGTTCGTTTTAGAGCTTCTGATAGGAATAATATGGAATCCTTTTATCTGCGAGCACATCTTTCTGGTAAACCCGATGCAAATCAAGTTGCACCTGTTATTAATGGCATAACACCATGGCAACTTTATTTTGGCCCTAGATATTCTTTTGCATATGATTATAATTATGATGATTGGACTCATGTGAAAATAGTAGTAAATGGTCGTAGAGCACAGATATATCTGGACTATTCTAAAACTCCAAACCTATCATGGGATCTGGTTCATGAACCTCGAGAGGGTGAGATCGCAATAGGAGGAGGGGGAGCTGCTGCAATGCATTATGCTAATTTCAAAATTGATAATAGTAAATATGAAATAGTAGATTTTAAACCTATAAAAAGGAAACCTATCGATGGGTTGATTTCTCAATGGGAAGTGTCTGATATATTTGAAGAAAAATCTGTACATGACCCAATGAAACTAAAAGAGATAATTGAATCCAGAAAATGGGGAAAAAAAATCAAAGTAGAAGAAGGTACCGCGGCAAACATTGCAAGAGAAGTGGTTTTGATTGATGGAACTCCTGGAAACACTGTTTTTGCAAAAATTAAAATTACATCTAATAAAGACCAAATAAAACTTTTTGAATTCGGTTACAGTGATAGAGTAGTCGCTATTTTAAATGGTAAACCTATTTATAAAGGTACGAATAGATGGCGCTCGAGGGATTACCGATATTTGGGTACCATAGGGTTGTTTGATGCGATATACCTAAATCTGAAAAAAGGAGAAAACACACTTCTATTTGCTGTTTCTGAAGATTTTGGAGGCTGGTTGGTAACAGGGAAATTTCCTGATCAAAAAGGGATTGATATAGAATAAAGCAATCCATTAATAAAAATAATAATTGTTGATCTTTGATAGAGATGAAGTAACCGGGTAATAATTAAAATTTAACTAAGTAAGTCATTAATATTTGGCCTATACATTTTCCCCACAGGAATTTTGTGATCCTTAATTGTTATTCGGTTGCCTTCAATTAGTTCTATTTTAGTCTTTGCTATAATAAATGACTTGTGCACCTTTATAAAATCTTTTTTAGAAAGCATTTCTTCAAAAGAAGATAAAGTTTGATGAGTAATAATCATTTGATTCTGTAAATACACCTTTACATAATTTCCGTAAGCCTCTAAGAACAATAGATCTTTTAGTTTTACCTGATAGTGCTTTTTATTGTCTTTCAGAAAGATACTAGAATCATCTATGTTTTTTATGGTTTGCAAATGTAAGGCCAATATTTCCTGTACTTTTTGTATTGCTGTAACAAAACGTTGAAAACTAAACGGTTTTAGTAAATAATCATCAATATTAAGTTCATAGCCTTCTAATGCAAACTCTTTATATGCAGTAGTTACGATGATCTTAGGAGGGTTAGATAATGTTTTTAAAAAATCAAAACCTGTGAGCTTAGGCATATTAATATCTAGAAATACTAAATCTACCTGATGATGATTTAGATACTCCATAGCCTCAAAGGCATTATAACAATGTTTTTGAAGTGATAAATAAGGTAAGTTACTACTGTAATCTTCAATAATATCATGTGAAGCAATCTCGTCGTCTATGATTATGTAGGTGATCATGATTTGTATAATTCTAATGTTACAAAATACACTTGATTTTGGTTGCTAATTGTCAATTTGTGTCTACCATTTGGGTAAAGTAAATTAAGGCGGTCTTGTAAATTTTCTAATCCAATACCTTCTGACTTTATATGTGTATCGGGATCATAATTGTTTTTGATTGTAAATAATATCTGGGTATCATTTTCCTGTAATTCAATATGTATAAAAGATTGATTTATAAGTTTTTCTACTCCATGCTTAAACGAATTCTCTAATAAAATAATAAATAATAATGGAGGTATAGGGTAATCCTTATTACTAATACGGTGTTTAAAATCAATATCAATTACCTTATGATACCTCGCTGTTTGTAACTCAATAAAATTGGTTAAATATTTAATTTCTTCTTCTAAGGGAACAGTTTCTTCTTTTCCATCATAAATGGTAAATCGCATCATATCCGATAGTTTAAGCACATATTCTTGCGCTGTATCGGGGTCTTTTTTGATCAGTGAGTATAAATTATTAAGCGTATTAAAGAAAAAATGAGGGTTTATTTGGGTTTTTAAAAGTTCGAGCTCTGCTTTGGCTTTGTCATTTTTAAGAGTTTGTATTTTTGTCCACTGCTCAAATGCCCATGAAAAAATGATATAAAAAATCAATAGTGCTAATAATATCCCAAATAGATCTGTAAGCCATATATTATGATTTACTACCCAAAAACTCTCTTGATCGTCATCAATTCTATTGGCCATATTTATTCCGAAAATCAACAGGCTAATTCCAGAAATGTAAACAATGATTTTTATAATTGAGCTTGTCCAATTTGTTTTTAATTTGCCTGTTTTAAATAGATAGAATAATAACATATAAGAAATAACTATACCAACAAGGATGTTTAAAAAGGTAGGTAATTCACTGTTAGCGTCTTTATAACCCCAGCTTAATGTGGCTAGGATTACAGAAAGAATACTTGTGATATAAAATCTCTTTTTTAATGTCATCATTCAAATATATTAAAGATTCACAGAAACTATGTTATCGGCCATATTTCTATCTAACCTGGTGTAATATGGATCTATACCAATATAGGCTGGAATTTCCCTGGTAATAATTTTAAAAACCATTTCTTTTTTATTGATCTGGTGTGGTTTTAAGTAGAGAATATTCTTATCATTATCAATAGTTTCTGGATGCCTATTAAATATTCCAATTTTAATAGGTTCATTAATAGTTGTTATGATTTCTTTTCCAGAAGTATTTGTCTGAAACCGTTGGGCTTTTATACCTACTGTAATTTCATAACTACCATTATTAAGTTTTTTATAGGAAGTACTCTTAATTCCTAAATCATAAGTGATTACACGTTTCATCCAATCATCAATTAGATCATGATACTTGATGGGAGTAACCAAATACAGCTCTTCAAGAAAATCAAGTGTTGTTGCAGTCGGTTTATCACTGTATTTATGTATCATATTTTGTAGCGCCGTATTTAAATTAGATTCTCCTATAATATCTTTTATTGCAGACATAACAATAGCTCCTTTGCTATATCCCAAATATTGTTGTAACTGACTTAAGTATAATGATGGTTCTATTTCAGTGGCATGAGAACGACCACTAAAATATCTTTTTACGTTATGTTCGGATAGTTGCCTCACCATAGCTTTACCATATAATTTCTCCATAATCACAGCTTCAGAATATTTAGCTAGAGATTCTGATAGTACCATAAATCCATCAATTCGCTTTGGTGTAAGTAGCCCTCCCCACCATTGATGGGCTATTTCATGAATGATAACTCTGGCAATTACATTAAAGTTCTCTGGGTTTGAAATATCTCTTTTAAACACTTTTTCATTAATACTAATCACACCAGGCATTGCTTGACCGTTGGCTCCGTTACCACCAAATATTGACATTTCACCGATACGAAGATGTTTATAAGGGTAATTGCCAAAATTATCGGTTGCATAATCAATAGTTGCTTTGGCTACTTTAATTATTTCTGTAACATTTCGATAATGCTCAGGGAGATAATATAATTCAATTAGAATGCCTTTGTGGTTTGTTTTTTCAATTTTATAACGTGCAGAATGGTATGCCACCATACTATTAATTTTACCTTTCGATTTAAAATGATAATAATTTCTATTATCTAATTTCCAGTGTTTCATTAAATCTCCAGAGCATAGTACAGATTGATCGTTTGAAGTAGAGACTACAGTTTCAAAAGCGATATTTTCAAAATTAAATTTTCTGCCAATTTGCAAATAATTTTCATTAACTATTGGTTTTTCTCTAACAGGTAACCCTCGTTTCTCTCGTTCATATGCATGTTTAATCTCGTATTCATTTACATACCCTAAATGGGGACTAAATTGATGGCTTTTAATATAAGAACCATTACTTGTAATACTATGGTCAATATCAAATCCTGAAGAGGCTTTGGTTAAACTATACTCCATTTTTGCTATTGCGCCTTGCCGAAGGGGAGTATTAAGTTTAAATAGATAAGTTCCTATAATTGAATCATGAAAAACTTGTGTGCTATTTTCTATAGATAGTGTTCTTAATGGTACTGGTGCAGTAATAAAGATTTCTTTTATAGGTTGTATAGACGTATTAGTTATAAAACAGGATGCTTTTACCTCATATTTCTGCTCATTAGGAAAAATATCTACTGCTGTTTTTACAGAGACCAATTGTGGTACAGCAAGATGATCATATTTTTTATAAGCACGTTCATATTCCTCATTAAAATCATATGCTTCGTCTGCGATCTTATATTCATTGATTACGTTAGTGTTATAATAGATATACCCACCGATAGTTATGAATAGAAAAACAAAGCTTATCAATAGTACTCTTTCTTTTTTACTCCATATCATTTTGGCGTATGCTTTAATAGTAGAAGTTGTTCCTCTTTTCCATAATTTAAAACCGAATAGCGCTAATATTCCTGCAAAAGCGATCCAATACAAGGATAACCAGTTAAATTTTAAAACATATTGCCCATACTCATTAAAATCAGAATGCGCTCTGGCCATACTAGGAAGGTTATTAAAAAGAAATAAAGGGTGTTCTAATCCTATGCTATTGCTTAAAGGGCCGAACAATAGCATGATACCACCAGAAATTACCATTCCTAAATACTTATTAGAGACTATATTCTGAATTAACAGTGCAAAAATTGTGTATAATAAAATCTGAAGCCCTCCGAAATAGAACATTGAAAAATAATGACCTAATTCAAAATCATAATAACCTTTTGAAATCTGAAATATCATTGCAACCAGGATTGATATTAAAATAAGGAGTATTGGTATTATGGCTATTGTGATATATTTTGAAATAAAAAATGTACTATTTTTTATAGGTGTTGCATCAATAATCTCATGAAACTCATTAGTTCTTGATTTCCATACCATTTCACCGGTATAAAAAATAATTAGTAATAATCCTATTATTGGCAAAATTTCATTAATTAGTCCTATAAACAGATCTGTAGTTGGGTATCGATTTCCATAAATTCCGAAACTATGTGTGCTATTGTTAAATGCCAGTACAATCATAGCAATCCATAATAGCATAATGATCAAAAAAGGAATTCCGGTAATTATCATTTTTACATCCAAAAAGACAATTGATTTAATACGTGCTATTCTTGTTGTTAACGTATCTGAAGTAGTAGTCACCGGTATATAAATAGAATTACTATTTGAATCATCAATAGGAGTAGTTTGTTTTTTTGCCTTTTGGTTTATTTTCCTGAAAGAGAATAATTGATATGATACTATAATAACCCCAATACTAAAGGACATCCAAATAATTCTATTCCATATAAAATGCCCGGATAATGAAATAAGTGTATCATTTTTTTCTATCGGTGTTAAGAACTGAGTTTGCTCAAAAAAAGCACTTAAGCCTATTGGGTCCACCAAAGATGCAATTTCTAAAATCTCCGGATCAGAAAGTATTGAGCCGCCAACAAGTGGAGAATTAATATAAAACCCCAAAATCCAATGAATAGCAATAAGTAAAAGTCCCGTAATATACGTTACTATTGCTTTTTGGGATAGGAGTGTTGCCGAAAATAAAATAGCAGTACAAATAAAAACGTTAGGTACTATGATTGTTAACCAAGGCCATAGATAATGGCTCATGTCAAAACGGTGCAATGTCTCTGGATTTATACCGGTAATGTTTGTACCAATAAAAACTCCTAATAAAGCTGTACTCCCAATAAGAAGAGATATCAAGAAGAGGCCCAGAAAACGGTTAATTAAAAAACTATGTTTCTGTATACCTGTACTAAAAATTATTTCTTCAGTATGAAAAATTGTATCCCGAAGTAGTCCATTCACACAAAAAAATATACTTGCAAATACAACGCCTATACTAATAATACCAGATAGAAAACTTAAATTATAAGCGTCGTTATACATACTACTGAATTCTAAATATTGAAAAGCTTGTGTAATAGCAAGAACACCGTATCCCATAAACAATGCGAGAAATAGTATAAAGGAAGTTTGACGAGTATGATATCGCCACTCGAACTGAAGTAATTTCATAGTCATAATTATTGTATTGTAATTTGTTTATTGATTGTAGAGAAGTAGACATCTTCTAAATCTGGTTTAGAAGCTTTAAACCCTTGTTCTGGTTGATGATCTGCTAATACTCGAAGCTCTGTTTTACCACCAAATAAACGGGTAGAAAGGACATTAAAGGCATTTTTGAAAGCCGTAACATTTTCTTTGGCTACAACCTTATGCCATATTTTACCTTCTAAGTGAGCAATAAGTTCTGATGGGATACCTTGTTTTAATATTTTTCCTTCTCCCATGATAGCCATTTGTGCACATAGGTTTTTAATATCTTCAACAATGTGGGTAGATAGAATGATGATTCTATGTTCTCCTATTTCGCTTAATAGATTATGAAAACGATTACGTTCTTCTGGATCTAAACCAGCAGTGGGTTCATCTACAATAATAAGTTTGGGATTTCCTAGTAGTGCTTGTGCGATACCAAATCGCTGACGCATACCTCCAGAAAAGGTCTTTACAGATTTTTTTCGCACTGCATATAAATTCGTTTGATGTAATAATCCTTCTATTTGTTCTTTACGCTCTTTGGAATCTCGTATTCCTTTTAATATTGCTATATGATCTAATAGCTGAATTGCTGATATTTTGGGATAAACACCAAATTCTTGAGGTAGATACCCTAATTGATTTCGAATGATTTGTGGATTCTTACTACTATTTGTATCATTAAATAATACGATCCCTTGAGTAGGCTCTTGTAGCGTAGCTAAGGTGCGGATTAGTGAAGATTTTCCTGCTCCATTAGGACCTAATAACCCAAACATACCATTAGTAATAGTTAGGTTGATATCCTGTAATGCTTTTACTCCATTGGGATACGTTTTAGATAGATTTTCAATTTTTAAAGTATTCATAGGATTCGTTTTAATTGACAATGCGAACCTACTTATAGCATCCAAATCTTACTATTTATTTTGATGAACGTCCATTAAGTGTTGATGAAAAATCAATGCAATTGGAGATGATTTTATAATTGCACCATGTTTTATTGTATTGAAATAGAGTTGTTTATAAGTGTTGTGCTTTCAATAAAAATGAAGATAGGTGAGTAATTAGGTATTATTTATATATTAGCCACTATCTATTAAAGTATAATTTTCTGATACTACAGATGTTAATATTAGCTATCTAAAAAATAATAGGAGAAAAATAAATTAATGAAATCACCAAAGAAAAAGAGATTTTCAATTTTATTTGATAAACATTATACAAAACTCTTCAATTATTCTTTTAAGGTGGTTAAAGAAAGAGATTTTTCTCAAGAATTAGTACAAGAAACATTTATAAAACTTTGGGAGAAAATAGAGCAAATTCAATCAAATGATCGTTCGATAGAATCATTTCTTATCGTTACTTTAAAGAATAAGATAATTGATCATACCAGAAAGAATAAAACGCGGGAAAAGCATATCAATTTATATTCACTAAACCAGGATATGCAAGAAAATATAGATAATGAATGGGAGCTATCGCAAAAAATAGATAGTATTTATTCTTCACTTCACCCAAAAACAATAGAAATATTTAAATTATCAAGGGATCAGGGGTTTACTTATCAGGAAATCGCTATACAAAAAAATATTTCGATCAAAACAGTAGAACTTCATATTTCCAAGGCCTTAGCAGCGTTTAGACAAGAACTAAAAGATTATTTGTAATTTTTTAATAGGGTGTAACTATACGACATACGTCTTATAGTAAAATACCATATTATGGAACAGTATCAAATAACGGAAGTAGATATTTGGGGATATATCTCAAAAAGCGCAGATACAGCTACGAATGAAAGAGTAGAACAATGGATGAATTCTGAGGATTTTGATGAGGATTTATTTAATAAAATAAAGAATATTTATAAGATCACTGGTGAAGCCCCAGAGAGTAGTGATTTAGAAACAAATATTGCTAAACAAAGATTTTTCAATTCGATAGCAAATAAAGAAAGAAAAAATTCTAGCTGGAAAAAGATTGTAAAGTATGCAGCTATGGTAGCGATTTTATTATCTGCTTCTGTATTTACATATCAAATATTAGTAGCAAATGATAGTATAACCATTCAGACTGCTTATAGTGATCATCAACAAATAAATCTTCCTGATGGCTCTGTAGTTTGGTTGAATTCTTCAAGTAAAATTTCTTATGATCCAAAATCACCGAGAACAATATTTTTAGATGGTGAAGCCTTTTTTGAAGTGGCAAAAGACAAAGAACATCCTTTTACGGTAGAGACACCAGATCATATTATAGTAAAAGCTTTGGGAACAAGTTTTAACGTGAAATCATATGCAAAAAATGCATTTACAGAAACGGTATTATTAACTGGTAAAGTCGAAGTGACATCTGCAGAGTATTTTAAAAATAGCATCATGATGCTTCCAAACGATAAAGTGATGATTTTTAAGAATGATGGACGAGTACTTACTTCAAAATCTAATAATGCTATCAGTAGTATTGCTTGGAGAGAAGGTAAAATACAATTCAATAATAAACCATTAAATGAGATAGCAAATGATTTAAAGATTCAACATAATGTGAATATACGTTTTGAGAATGAACAAATATCCAATTCAAAATTTACTGGATCCTTTGATCAAGAGTTACCAATTAATGAAATCCTAGAAGTATTAAAAGCTTCAAAAGATTTTAAGTATGAATATAATACAAAAGCAAATGAATGGATAATAAAATAAAAAAGTGGGAAAACTGCCATTTTCCCACCGACGTGTCAATAGTATTCTAATCGCGAAAATCAGTAATAATTAACAACATTCAAATTTATGAAAATAAAACAGTTCGTTCTGTCTTTGCAGGTAAAAACCCCTGATAAAAAAAGTATTTTATTAATGAAATTATCTTTTTCTCTTTATCTACTAGGTTGTTTACAACTCATGGCTATTAATGGGTTTTCTCAGGATAAGGTTACGTTAAACCTCGAGAATACTCAATTAGAAACCATATTAAAACAAATAGAGAAACAAACATCATATAGTTTTATTTATAATAACGATGAAATTAATGTGTCTGAAAAATTTGATATTAAAGTAGTTGAAGAAGGTGTGGTTAAAACATTGAACGAGTTATTACAAACCACGACCATTAAGTATTTGGTAAAGAATAGTTTTATTATACTTTCTAATCATTCACAACAGAAAAATAAGTTTACGCTAAGCGGTACTATTAAAGATACTACGACGGGCGAAACACTACCAGGAGCTAGTGTCTATATAAAAGATAGCGATAAAGGAGTTTCTACGAATGAATATGGTTTTTATTCTATTACATTTCCCGAAGACCATTATACTTTTCAAATTTCATATTTGGGATATAATCTAAAAGAGATAAAAATTGAATTAACCAAGAATATAAAACTCGATATACAGCTAGAACCAACTTCTAATGAATTAGATGAAGTAACAATTACTGCTAATAATGAAAATAAAAGCCAGGTGAATACGATTGCATCTGGTGTTTCTACTTTAAAAGGTTCAGAGATTAAACGATTACCTGCCTTTTTGGGAGAGCCGGATATCATGAGAGCATTATTAACACTTCCCGGTGTAAATACGGTTGGTGAAGGCGCTTCGGGAATTAATGTTAGAGGAGGTAATATAGATCAAAACCTAATTCTATTAGATGAAGCACCAATTTATAATCCAACTCATGTATTTGGTTTGTTTTCAGGATTTAATACAGATGCTATTAAAGAAATGAAACTATACAAAGGAGGAATTCCTGCACGATTTGGAGGGAGAGCATCTTCTGTTTTAGAGATTAGACAACGGGATGGAAATACTAAGACTTTTAAAGGAGAAGGTGGGCTAGGGTTGTTGTTTTCTAGACTTACCCTAGAAGGACCTATAAAAAAGGAGAAACTGAGTTTTTTGGTTTCTGGCCGTAGATCTTATTTTGATGTGTTTTTTCCAATTATAGGAGGAGAAGTAAAAGACCAAAAAGTTTTCTTTTATGATCTAAACTCTAAACTCACATGGAAGATTAATAAAAACAATACCTTGTTTTTGTCAGGTTATTTTGGAGCCGATGTCATGAAACTACATTCTGAAGGGGAAGTTATTCCAGAAGGTAAAGAACCTGATGATAAAACAGATTTTAGCTGGAAAAATGCTACAGCTACATTACGTTGGAATCATATATTCTCTAACAAGCTATTTATGAATGTTTCTGGAATATATAGCGAGTATAATTATAATTTAAAAAGTACAGATGGAGGGCCTTTAGAGGCTAATAGTTCCATAAAATGGAAATCTTCCATTGAAAACTTTATTGTAAAACCAGATTTTATGTATTTCATTAACCCTAGTACAAAAATGAGGTTTGGAATAAATGGTACACTATATCGTTTCACTCCGGCAAAGGCTTCCAGTGATGATGTTGGTATCAATACTATTGATTTTGAAGTAGAAAAAGGAGTAGAAATTGCGCCTTATATAGAATATGAAAAAAAATGGAAAAATTTTTCATTTAGTACTGGATTACGATATTCATGGTTTGGAAACTTTGGGTATAATAAAGTTGCAGTGTATAGTACGGGGGTCCCGCAAAATGTAACTACTATTATTGATACTCGTGAGTATAAAAAAGGAAAACTCATTAAAAGCTACAACGGTTTTGAGCCTCGAATTTCATTAAAATATAATTTACAAGATAATAAAGCATTAAAGTTAGGGTACAACAGGATGTTTCAATACATTCATTACATATCCAACACAACCGCAGCTTTTCCTTTTGATGTGTGGAAACTATCAGGAATACATGTAAAACCTTTAGAAGTAAATCAAATTTCTGTAGGGTATGCATACGATACACAAGACAAACGCTATAATTTTACAGCCGAAGGATATTATAAAACCTTCAAAAATATAATAGAATATAAAAATGGAGCAGACTTATTATTAAATGAGAATATAGAAACACAATTATTACCTGCAAAAGGGTATTCTTACGGAACAGAATTTGGAGTTTATAAAAATACCGGAAAATTAAGAGGAAGTATTAATTATACCTATTCTGTTACCAAAAGAAAGACGACCAGTATTTTTTCTTCAGATAATATTAATGATAGTAGATATTACCCATCAAATTATGATCGACCACATGTTTTTAATATGACTACCGATTATAAGTTAGGAGCAAAATGGAATGTAGGACTATTTTTTACATATCAATCAGGAAGACCTGTGACAAAGGCTACAGGGCGATTTATTTTTGATAACAACCCTTATTTAACCTATTCAGATAGAAATGCGTATCGATTACCAAGTACGCATAGAATGGATATTTCATTTACGTACACTCCAAAAAGGCCTAATAAAAAGTGGAAAGGTAGTTGGTCTTTTGGCCTTTATAATCTTTATGCCCGTAAAAATGCTTTTTCATCTTTTTCAATATTTAAAAATAACCGATTAAGATCCTATGATTTTTACCTAATTGGAGCACCAGTACCCTTTATCACGTACAATTTTAAATTTTAATACCATGAAACCATTATATCGAATTATACTAATCACTCTTTGTTTTATAGCTGCATCAAGTTGTCTTAAAGAAAGACCACTTGATGCAGAGTTTGAGCCGCAAGTTTTTATCTATGGATATCTTATCAATAACACAGATAACATAAAAATCACCATTCAAAAAACAGTTCCGGTTAATAACACTAATCTTGACCCTATTAATGACGCTTATGTGTTTCTATATACTGAAGATCTCGATGGTACAGTAAGACTTGTTACTGATGATTTTCAAGTATCTGAAGGAGTCTACCTAAGTACTAATGCAGTTAGTGGCCTTATTGGGAATAAATATTGGATTGAAGTTCTACTTGCCGATGGAACTTCTTATGAATCTGTTCATGAACCATTAAAAGAACCTGTACAAATCACAACTATAAGTAAGGTAAATGGCTATCCTAGAGTAATTTTTAGTGACCCGGAAAATGAGACCAATTTTTATCAGGTTCATTTTTCCTTTTATAATAATGGGAAACTGATATCCCAAGTATTCGAATTATCTAATGATGTTCTTTTTAATGGAAATGAAAATGCATTTATAGAAACTTTGACTAGTGGAGGAGATATTTTAGGAGTGAGTCTTTCAAATTTGAATTTTCATACTTATGAGTATTATGTAGCGGCTCATGAACAATATGAGAATCAAGTAGATTTTGGTAGCCCAGAAACTACCGAACCTTTTTTAATATTTTCAAAGCCTCCTATAAATTTAGTAGGAAATATTAGAAATACAACAGCAGATAGAAAAGCATTAGGTTTTTTTGGAGTGTTTAGTTTTAGTTATCAAGAGATCTCTTTTAATTAAGTTTAACTGTAGCCATATGATTTAGGGACTGATTTGTGAAAAACAGAAAGATTTGCTAACACGACATTCATAGACAAACTAAAGCCATTCATAGATATTAATTACTAGTGCTAGTATTCGATTGTAGTTTTGAGTCATAACAAAAAAACAAAAAGTAATGGCCCGATTAATTACTATCATTATTATTCTATTATTGTCTTTTCTCAACTCTTTCTCTCAATCCTTGAAAGGTGAAATTATTGATATAGATACTAATGAGCCAATACCTTACGCAACTGTAATTTTAAAAAACCAAAAAGGAGAATTTTTAGAAGGTGTAACAACCGATGATAATGGTGTTTATAGTATAGATTATCAAAGTGGTAAATATGATGTAGAAGCAAGTTTTATTGGATATGAAACATATATGTCTTCTGTTGTAATTGATAAAAACACCACTTTGGATATTACCATGAAAACAGAAGCAACAACACTGGATGAAGTAACTCTTGTAGCAGAAGAAACCACAGTAAAGCAGTTAATTGATAAAAAAGTAGTGCATGTAGGAAAAGATTTATTATCAGGTGGGGGAGATGCAGCAACTGTATTAAGTCAATTATCCGAAGTGCAGGCAGATCAAAATGGTAATATTAGTTTAAGAGGAAGTCAAAATGTAAATGTATTAGTTAATGGTAAACCATCACCATTAAGTACAACAGAACTATTGCAACAAATTCCCTCTGATGAAATCAATAAAATTGAGATCATAACATCACCATCTGCAAAATATCAAGCTAATGGTCTTACCGGAATTATTAATATCATTACCAATAAAAAAGTAAGGAAAGGGGTTGTCATAACTACAAGTCTAAATGGAAATTCTCTGGGAAGTCACGGTGCAAATGGTGGAATTAATTATGGACGATCTAAAACCAGTTATAGATTTGGAGGTTCTTATAAGAAGAATATATTCGAAAATGAAAATACCCAAAATCGATCGGGAATTCAACCATTTACACAGTTAAGTGATTTTAAATTTAATGGAGATGTGTATAAAGTTAATGGAGGCATTGACTGGTTTCCAAATGATGATAATGAATTTTCTTTAGGTTTGGATTATACTGATAACGGACATATATTGGATAATAAGGCTAATATAATTCAGAATGATGTCACTACTTTTCAAAATATTTTAGGGAGTCATTCTCATAAAACATTTAATGCAAATGGTAATTATAGACGTTATTTTAAGGAGAAAGAAAATTTTCTTGAAATTGATATTCAGTTATCCGATAATGCAAATATTCTAAAAAGTGATTTTAGACCAAATCTTGAGATTACTGATAACGCTACTGATAATGATGTTTTTATTACAAGTCTGGCAATGGATTATTCGGGAGCACTAAGTGAGAAATTTAAAATTGAAGCAGGAACGTTTTGGAATCGACAAAATCTCGATAATTCACGCTCTTTTTTTGATGCAAATAATATTCCTTTATCACAAGAAAGTTTTGAAAACACACAATCGACATATGCTGCATACACATTAATCAAATATAACCTGAAAGGGGTAAATATTCAGGCAGGAGTAAGGGGAGAGCTATTTGCCAGAAAAGCAAATCTTAAAACGGATAATACAATCATAGAGAATGACTTTACAAATCTGTTTCCCTCATTGCATTTAAGTTATACAATAAAAGAAGATCAAACATTTATTTTTGGATATAATAGAAGAACATCCAGACCTACTTTAAGCCAGGTAAACCCCATTGCATTTCAGATTAATGAGTTTTCGATTAGCCAGGGAAATCCGGCTTTAGAGCCCGAGTTTTCAAATAATTTTGATGTTTCCTATCAATTCAAGAAGAAATATTTAAAAATAACGCCAGCTTTTGCTTACCGCCTTAAAGAAAACATTATTACCACCAATAATTATGTAAATGATGATGGGATTAATGTATTTACTTCTGTAAATAATGGCGCAACGAATGCTTATGGGCTAGAAATGGCAATAAACATAAAACCTTATAATTGGTTAACCACTGACCTAAATTTTAATTGGAATTATGAAGAATTTAAAAACGACCAAATTGGCTTTACCCGTAATTTTAATAGAAGCTATAATCTAACACTAAAAAATCAATTCACAGTATCTCAAAAAACGAACGTGGTAGTATCCTGGCGTTATAATGGTCCTTCAAAAGGGTTTTTCTATACCCGGGAAGTTACTCAAAAAATAGATTTAGGAATCAGACATAAAATCTTAAAAAATAAAGGGAATATAAATTTACGGGTAACAGACCTTTTTAATACTCAAAGTTTTGAAGGTATCAATTCTGGTAATGGGTTTTCACAAAGTTATACATACAAACCTACCTCAAGAGTTGTACACCTGGCATTTTCTTATCGTATAGATGGAGGGACGGTTAAACAACGAAATAAAAAATCAAGACGCTATAATAGTGGTCTCATTGATTAATATTAAATTTACGAGAAGCGTATGAAAAAAGTGTTCGAAATAAAATATTTTGAAATAGGATTACACTTCCTGTTTTGGATATTATACTTTACCTATCCCATTATTAAATTTGGGGATCATAACAGGTTTTCTTTTGATTTTAGTGAGGCAGTATTAAATACAGTTTTTATTGGAGTTTCTGTATACATCGCTCATTTTTTCTTAATAAAAAATTACAGAAGTATAAAAGCTGTGATAATATTTTTATTAATGTTTTTTTTAATTGTGTATCTAAATTGTTATTTGAATGGTAAAACTTGTCAATGCAATTTTAGACTTTGTTTTATTAATAAAACAGTAGAATATCTATTGATAAATGCCTTTTTTTTGGCAATATTTACGATTAAGAAGAATATCATTAGTAACCAAATATTAGAAAGAACAGAACAAGAACGAGTTCAGGCAGAGTTAAAAAGCCTTAAAGCACAGCTAAATCCTCATTTTTTATTCAATACCTTAAACATGTTGTACTCTAATGCAATCCTTAAGGATGAAGTTTTGGCAGATAAAATTCTAAAACTCTCTGATAGCCTTCACTATTTAATGCATGAAGGAGAAAAACCAAATGTACCTTTGTTGCAAGAGATTGAATTTATTAATGGATATATAGAATTACAAAAGGCCCGATTAGGAAAAAAAATTGATATTAAATTTTCAAATACTTTGGATAACCCAAAACAGAATATACCACCATTGTTGATGATTCCTTTTATTGAAAATGCATTTAAGTATTCTAGTATGGTAGAAGGAAAGAAAATACCTCTTAGTATTGATGTGAAACTTGCAAATAATGTACTCAATTTATGGATCGAAAACCGATATGATCCCAGTTATTCTTCAAAACAGTCAGAAGTATGGAAAGATAGTGGTATTGGTATAGAAAATGTAAAAAAGAGATTAGCTTTATTGTATCCATCTAAGCATACTCTTACTATTGAGTCATTAGAAAATACTTTTAAAGTGAATTTAAAAATTGATCTAAAATGAAATGCATCATTATAGAAGATGAACTGCCTGCACAGCAATTATTGATGAAATATATTGGGCAGTCCTCAGATATTGAATGTGTTGGCGTTTTTGAGTCGGTTTCAGAATTACCTTTATATGTCCTAAACGAAGTAGATTTTATATTATTAGACATACAATTGCCAGGAGCTAATGGTTTAGATTTCTTAAAAAGTTTAGAAATAAAACCTAAAGTTATTATTACAACTGCCTATAGAGATTATGCAATTGATGCTTTTGAAGAAGCTGTAGAGGATTACCTACTCAAACCTTTTTCTTATCATAGATTTTTAAAATCTGTAATGCGAATACAAAACACCCTTACAGATAAAAATACGATTCATAATGAAAAAGAACTATTTGTATATACAGACAAAACCTTTTACAAAATAATTAAAAATGATATTTATTATATCAAATCAGAAGCAGACTACATATATATCTATTATGGCGAAAAGAAACTACTAGTTCAAGATAGTCTGAGTAATTGGGAATATAAACTTAAAGAAGATGGATTTATAAGAATCCATAGGTCCTACATCATTAATTTTAGAAAAATTGACAAAATAGAAGGGAATCTTGTGCATATAGAAAAAGAAGCCATTCCTATCGGGAAAACGTATAGAACATCTTTCTTTAATATCATTAAGAAGTAAAATAAACCCATTTTGGAACTATAAAATGCGATTATTAGACAACTAAAGGCGAAATAATTGACCTTAATTTTTATTGAAAAATCTTTTGATTTGAGAAGTATTTAGGGTTTTATTCCTTAAGAACAAAGATTAAACTTCTGTTAAACAAAATTCGTTATATCTATTTTTTGTAGATTTGTTACATAAATGAAAAAGTTTATCCATAAAATATCGGCTGTTTTAATGGCAATGGTAGTGTTGATATCTACTATGTCGTTTACATTAGATATGCATTATTGTGGAAATACTTTGGTGGACGTTGCTTTGTTTAAAGAAGCAAAGACCTGCGGAATGGAACAACAAGTTTCTAGTTCAATTGCATGTTCGGTAATGGCCAAAAAAAGTTGTTGTACTGATAAGCAACTTAATTTTGAAGGACAGGATGAACTTCAAAATTCATTTGATAAAATCACTTTAGAGCAACAGGCTTTTGTTGCAATTTTTTATTACTCATATATAGACCTTTTTGAAGGACTTGAGGATAATGTCATCCCTTTTAAAGAGTATCCGCCTCCTTTCTTAGTCAAGGATATTCATGTGCTTAACGAAACCTTTCTTATTTGATACATTGATAATTAAATTATGCCCAATGGAGATTCATGTGGGCTAGAGTTGTTGTTTGTAATCCAAAAACAACGCCTTTTTCTAATTATCAAATAATCAGTATATGCTAAATAAAAGCATCAAATTTCTTATTGAGAATAAATTGGTTGCAGTCCTTTTACTAGCTCTTTTTGTAGGATGGGGTGTTGTAAATGCACCATTTGGTTGGCAAACAGGAATATTACCTAGTGACCCCGTAGCAGTCGATGCTATACCAGATATTGGCGAAAACCAGCAAATTGTATTTACAAAATGGCAGGGGCGATCACCACAAGATATCGAGGACCAGATTACGTACCCTTTAACTACTTCACTTTTAGGAGTGCCAGGAGTAAAAACTATTCGTAGCTCTTCAATGTTTGGGTTTTCAAGTATTTATGTCATTTTTGAAGAAGATGTAGAATTCTACTGGAGTAGGAGTCGTATTCTGGAGAAACTAAATTCATTACCATCAGGATTATTACCAAATGGAGTAAACCCAAGTTTGGGGCCAGATGCAACTGGATTGGGCCAGATTTTTTGGTACACCATAGAAGGGCGAGACGAAAACGGAAATGTAACTGGTGGTTGGGATTTGCAAGAACTAAGAAGTGTTCAGGATTACTATGTGAAATATGCGTTATCATCTGCTGGTGGAGTATCAGAGGTGGCCTCTGTCGGTGGATACGTACAAGAATATCAGGTAGATGTAAATCCAGAGCTAATGCGCCAGTATAATATTAGTTTGCAGCATGTTGTTAATGCTGTTAAGCAATCAAATAGGGATATCGGCGCACAGACGTTAGAAATTAACCAGGCAGAATATCTAGTTCGCGGTCTGGGATATATAAAATCTATTGCAGATATAGAAAATGCAGTAGTAACGTCTGAAGAATATACTTCAATACGTATTAAAGATATTGCCAGTGTTAGTTTAGGGCCAGAAGCCAGAAGAGGTATTTTGGATAAGGAAGGTGCAGAAGTAGTAGGAGGTGTGGTAGTAGCACGTTATGGAGCAAATCCATTAGAGGTTATCAATAATGTAAAAGACAAAATTACCGAACTCAGTACCGGTTTACCATCCAAACAATTAAAAGACGGTCGTACTTCACAATTAACGATAGTTCCTTTTTATGATCGAACCGAACTTATTCATGAAACAATAGGTACACTTAACGAGGCTCTTACCTTAGAAATTTTGATCACCTTTCTTGTTGTCATTATTATGGTATTTAATCTCAGAGCTTCAATCCTTATTTCGGGACTTTTACCCGTAGCCATTTTGATGGTTTTTATAGCTATGAAATTGTTTGGAGTCGATGCTAATATTGTTGCTTTATCCGGTATTGCTATTGCTATCGGTACGATGGTAGATATGGGAGTGATACTTTCAGAAAATATTATAAGGCATCTGGATGATAATAAAAATCATTTACCGGTAAATACAGTAGTATATAATGCTACTGCAGAAATTTCTGGAGCAATATTGACAGCAGTACTAACTACGATAATCAGTTTTATACCTGTATTTACAATGATTGGTGCAGAAGGAAAGCTATTTAGACCATTAGCATTTACCAAAACAATGGCACTTACAGCATCAATTATAGTAGCCTTATTCTTTATTCCACCATTTGCTGCTTTTCTATTCAGAAAGAAAAACATCAAAACCTCAGTGAGTTATGTGATCAATAGTGTTTTAATTGTATTAGGATGTATAGTAGTTCTTAATGGTATGTGGTTAGGTGTAATTTTGATAGCTTTTGCAATAACAACTATTCTTAACTTAAGAGGTATAGTTTCACAAGACCATACTAATTTGATCAATATTAGTATAGCAGTAGTAACAATAGTACTCTTGTTATCAGAATATTGGAGACCAATGGGTGCAGGTAAAAGTATGTTCGTGAACCTCATTTTTGTAGGGGTTATTTGCTTTGGACTGTTAGGTAGTTTTACGCTTTTTAGAAAATATTATACCAGAATATTACAATGGGCGTTGAATAATAAGCTACTATTTTTATCTCTACCCACTATTATTATTGTTTTTGGTTTTTTAATCATGAAAAATATAGGAAAAGAGTTCATGCCTTCGTTAAATGAAGGATCTTTTCTATTGATGCCGACCACATTATCACATGCTGGAGTGGCAGAAAATAAGAGAATATTACAGCAATTGGATATGGCAGTAGCAAGTATTCCCGAAATTAAAACTGTCGTTGGTAAAGCAGGTAGAACAGAATCTTCACTTGATCCTGCTCCATTATCAATGTATGAGAATATCATTTTATATAAGCCAGAGTATATGCTTAATAAAAATGGGAAAAGACAACGATATAAGATTAATGATGATGGCTTATTTATAGGTAAAGATGGAAAGCTGATTTATAATAAAAACTATGATGTTAACCCTGATAAAGTCGGTAATGTATCGAAAAAGAAATATTTTTCGGTTAATAGAGAAAACCTTATTCCTGATAATAATGGCCAATTCTACCGTAACTGGAGGCCAGAAATCAAGAGCCCAGACGATATTTGGGTCCAAATCATAAAAGTAACAAAATTACCTGGGGTTACTTCGGTACCAAAATTACAACCGATAGAAACCAGATTGATAATGCTACAAACGGGAATGCGAGCCCCAATGGGTATTAAAGTAAAAGGGCAGAATTTAAAACAAATTGAAGCTTTTGGAATCCAATTAGAAGAGATACTAAAAGAAGTAGATGGAGTAAAAGAAGAAGCAGTGTTTGCAGATCGTATTGTTGGAAAACCTTATTTGCTTTTAGACATTGATAGAGAACAATTGGTACGTTATGGAGTATCGGTTGAACAGGTTCAGCAAATTCTCGAAGTAGCAATAGGAGGAATTTCACTTACACAAACGGTGGAAGGTAGAGAACGTTATGGAGTTCGAGTACGCTATCCACGCGAACTTCGGGCTAATCCAACAGATCTCGAAACTATCTATGTTCCTTTGGAAAAAGGAAGTTCGATACCGCTAAGCGAATTAGTGGATATTCGTTATGAACAAGGGCCGCAAGTGATAAAAAGTGAAGATACATTTCTAGTGGGCTATGTTTTATTTGATAAGAAAGATGGTTTTGCAGAAGTAAATGTTGTTAAGAATGCACAAAACTTAATAAAAACCAAGATCGATAATAGTGAACTGATTGTTCCAAAAGGAATAACCTATCAATTCACAGGTACGTATGAAAATCAATTGAGAGCAGAAAAGACATTATCGATTGTAGTACCTTTGGCTTTGGCCATTATCTTTTTAATACTCTACCTTCAGTTTCGCTCAATAACTACCTCATTAATAGTATTTACAGGTATTGCAGTAGCTTTTTCTGGTGGATTTTTAATGATCTGGTTATATGGTCAAGATTGGTTTTTAAACATCAATTTCTTTGATAAAAACTTGCGAGATCTGTTTCAAGTTCACACCATCAATCTAAGTGTTGCAGTGTGGGTTGGCTTCATAGCACTTTTTGGTATTGCTACAGATGATGGAGTAGTAATGGCGACTTATCTTAAACAGACTTTTGATAAAAATGAACCGAAATCCCTTAATGATATTAGAACATCTGTGATCGAAGCAGGAGAGAAGAGAATTCGCCCTTGCCTAATGACTACTGCAACTACAATTCTTGCATTATTACCAATATTAACATCTACTGGGCGTGGGAGTGATATTATGATACCAATGGCAATTCCTTCATTTGGCGGAATGGTGATTGCCCTTATAACACTATTTGTTGTACCGGTATTATTTGGCTGGAAAAAAGAAGTTCAACTTAAAAAAATGAGTAAATGAAGCATTTAAATATTATACTAGGATTTCTTTTCACTTTTCATTTAACACATGCCCAACAACTTGAATCATATATTCAGGAAGGATGGCGTAATAGTTCTAGTATTCAGTCTTTTGAGTTACGTTATGCAGTTGCAAAAGAAAAAATAAAAGAAGTGAATACTATACCTAATACTCAATTAAGTGTAGGGTACTTTGTAAGCGAACCCGAAACACGTACAGGTGCACAACGTGCAAAATTTTCTATCCAACAAAAGTTACCATGGTTTGGAACAATTACAACAAGAGAAAATTATTCTACGGCTATGGCAGAGACAGAATATGTAAATATTGTAATTGTGAAAAGAAAATTAGCCCTTTCGATTTCTCAATCGTATTATAAATTATTTGCAATACAAAGCAAACAAAAGATACTTGAAGATAATATTCTACTATTACAAACTTACGAGAAGCTGGCACTAACATCTATCGAAGTGGGTAAAAGCTCTGCAGTAGATGTATTAAAACTACAAATGCGTCAAAATGAGCTAGAACAACATAAAGCAGTACTTAAAGAAAGTTTTTTGGCAGAGCAAATAGCTTTTAATACCTTACTAAATAGAGGTTTGGGTATTGATATAGTTGTCCCTAGTGAAATGAATATGCCACCAGAAGATCCTATTACTAATACTGAAAGTTTACAACTTAACCCAGAACTACTTAAATACGATAAGATATATGAAAGCATAAAACAATCAGAATTGCTTAATCGAAAAGAAAAGGCTCCACAAATTGGTTTTGGACTTGACTATATACCAGTATCAGAGAGAAATGATGTTGCTATAAATGATAATGGTAAAGATATTATAATGCCTATGGTATCTTTTTCTATCCCTATATTTAATAAGCGTCATAATTCCCGAACTCGTCAAAACAAATTGCGCCAACAAGAAATTACAGCACAAAAAGAAGAACGATTAAACCATATGGAAACGATTTTAGGGAAGGCTGTTTCCAATAGAAATACTGCAAGAATCAAATACAATACTCAGAAAGAAAATTTAAAACAAGCCAAAAATGCAGAAGAAATACTGATAAAAAGCTATGAAACAGGAACTATAGATTTTAATGATGTGTTAGACATCCAGGAACTACAACTTAAATTTCAGCTAAATCAGATAGAGAGTATACAATTATACTATACACAAGCTGCGATTATCAATTATTTAACAAATCAAAAAAACAAAACTATTTAAAAAAGTAAACAAAATGAGAAACTTAAAAATTTATGATATAAGAGTAATTATAGTAGCAATACTAGGATTAACAATACTATCTTGCAAAGAGAATAAAACATCTAAAACAGATGAAAAACAGGAACATTCTGAAATGGGTCATAATAATGATCATAGTAGTCATGAAGGAGAGCAAACAAAGGAAGTTCAGTTTAAAAATGTAGAAACAGCAGAAGCTTTTCAGCATTATATCCATATCAAAACAGCTTTGGTAAATACAGATGCTAATGAAGCTAAAGCAGGAGCTCAAATGCTTGCCAAAGTAACAGAAAATACAGCTCTAAAAACGGCGGTTGAGGCAATAACAAATACAGATGATATCGAGGAGCAAAGAAAAGCGTTCATAGAAATTACTGCACAAATGGAAACTGCGCTTAAAGGAGCATTGTCGTCTGGAGAGGTTTATAAGCAATATTGTCCAATGGCATTTGATAATACAGGTGGATATTGGTTATCTAAAGAAAAAGAAATTAGGAACCCATATTTTGGAGATCGAATGCTAAAATGTGGTAGTGTTGCCGAAACTATTCGATAATTACACTAGCTATTCCATCTGACTTCTAAAACAATAAATACAACCAGATGAAAAAAGTTTTAATCAAAAACATGGTCTGTAACCGATGTAAAACTGTACTACAACAGGAATTTAAAAATGCTAAAATCCCTGTTGAAACAATAGAATTGGGAGAGATCATGTTTAGTAATATTGACGCCATTACTTATAAAAAAGTAAATGAAATTATTATTCGTAATGGTTTCGAAATCATAAATGATGAAGTAGCTCTTATTGTAGAACAAGTGAAATCCTATTTGATAAGTGAATTGTCGAATGATGGTATGTTAAATGAAAATCTATCTGATCTTATTTCTAAACATATACATAAGGATTATTCTGTGATAAGTAAATTGTTTAGTAGTAATGAGGGTTTGACTATAGAAAAATATTTTATTCGTCTTAAAATTGAAAAAACGAAGGAATATATTCAAATGGGAAACTTAAGTTTTTCTGAAATAGCACATTCATTGAACTATAAAAGTGGAAGTCATCTGGCAAAACAATTTAAAACAGTTACTGGGATGTCTATGAGTAGCTTTAAAAATCTACAATCGTGGGATCGTCAACCACTGGACAAAATTGTATAAGAAGAAACCATAATTATCAAATATAAAGAGATGTAAACTCAATAATTTTACTGGTTAAACATTGAAAATTAAAAAATGAAACATACATATAAAATATCTGGGATGACTTGTAATGGCTGTCGTGGTCATGTAGAGCACATACTTGATACTATGGATGGGGTGACCAGTGCGTCTGTTGATCTAGAGAAAGCAGAAGCAATTATTGAGACAAAAGAACACATTTCTTTAGCTATTTTTAAAGAGGTATTAGCACAAGAAGGAGGACGTTACAGCATTTATCTCCCTGGGACACAAGATCAGGACGATAAACCCAAACAGGTTAAACCTAAAGGAAAAGGTACAGGAGTTTTTTATTGCCCAATGCATTGCGAAGGAGATAAAACATACAATGCGTTACAGGATTGTCCTGTATGTGGGATGGATTTAGTTGAAGAAATAACATTACATACAATTGCTGTAGAACAGTATACCTGTCCAATGCATCCAGAAGTAATTAAAGATGCCCCTGGTGCATGTTCTATTTGTGGTATGGATCTAATAGTGTTACAACCAGATCTTTCTGAAGAAGAGAAGAATTATAAAAAATTATTAAGGAAATTCTGGATAGCTGTACTATTTACGGTTCCTATTTTTATAATAGCGATGTCAGATATGTTTTCGAGTAATCCGCTTAATGATATTTTGGAATTAAAATATAGAAATTGGATTCAGTTTGGACTTTCTGTTCCTGTAGTGTTCTATGCCACCTGGATGTTTTTTGAGCGTGCTTTTCGTTCTATAAAAATCTGGAACCTCAATATGTTTACTCTAATAGGCATTGGTGCGGGTACTGCATGGTTATTTAGTGTTTTAGCAATGCTTTTTCCAAGTTTTTTTCCAGATCAGTTTAAAACAGAATCAGGAACAGTACATGTATATTTTGAAGCGACCACCGTTATCTTAACACTTGTACTTTTAGGCCAGGTATTAGAATCACGAGCACACAGCAAAACAAACACTGCAATTAAGGAGCTGTTGAAACTGGCACCTAACAAAGCAATACGTGTTGTAGAAGGTAAAGAAGAAGAAATTTCTATTGATCAGATAGAATTGAATGATATACTACGAGTAAAACCAGGAGATAAAATTCCAGTAGATGGATCAATCTTTCAAGGGCAAACATCTGTAGACGAATCAATGATCACAGGTGAACCAATACCAGTAGATAAGATAGAAGGTGATCTGGTGAGTAGTGGAACCATTAATGGAAATCATTCCTTCTTATTGAAAGCAGAAAAAGTTGGAGCTGATACGTTGTTATCAAAAATTATCCAAATGGTAAATGATGCAAGTCGTAGTCGTGCTCCTATCCAAAAACTGGCAGATAGTGTTTCGGGATATTTTGTGCCTATAGTGGTTATCATTGCCTTAATCACATTTGTCATTTGGGCAGTTTATGGTCCCGAACCTACTTATGTTTATGCATTTGTAAATGCAATTGCTGTACTTATAATTGCCTGTCCATGTGCTTTGGGTCTGGCTACACCAATGTCTGTAATGGTTGGAGTTGGTAAGGGAGCTCAAAATGGTGTGTTGATTAAAAGAGCAGAAGCACTCGAAACAATGAACAAAGTGGATACTCTTATTGTGGATAAGACAGGAACCATAACTGAAGGGAAACCGGCTGTTGAAAATGTAGAAGCTTTCGGAGATCGATTTAGTAAAGAAGAAATCCTTCAATATATCATTTCTCTTAATAATTTAAGTGAACATCCATTGGCTCAGGCAACACTAAAATATGGAAAAGAACAGCATATTGAATTATTAGATGTAAGTGAATTTAAAGCTGTAACAGGGAAAGGAGTAGAAGGAAACATCGCAAATGTAAAAGTGATATTGGGTAATGCAAAAATGTTAGAATATGCCAATGTACCTATTTCAGTTGAGCTTAAAAAACAAGCTGAATCTTATCAGAAAAAAGGAAAAACAGTTTCTTTTTTATCTCTCGATCAAAATGTAGCAAGTTATATCGTTATAGGAGATAAAATCAAAGAAACTAGTCGTGAAGCTATTAAGCAGTTACAGGATAATGGAATTGATGTAATCATGCTTACCGGGGATAATTACAATACCGCCTATGCGGTCGCTAATGAGCTTAATCTCAAAAATTTTAAAGCAGAGATGTTACCCGAGGATAAACTTAGTGAAGTTAAAAAATTACAAGATAGCGGTAAAGTGGTTGCAATGGCTGGAGATGGTATTAATGATGCTCCTGCTCTTGCAAAAAGTGATGTTGGTATTGCGATGGGTACAGGTACCGATGTGGCCATTGAAAGTGCAACTATTACTTTGGTAAAAGGGGATTTACAGGGTATTGTAAAGGCAAAAAAATTAAGTGATAAAGTAATGAAGAATATCAAGCAAAATCTTTTCTTCGCACTTATTTATAACACACTAGGGGTGCCGATAGCTGCTGGAGTACTTTTTCCTTTTTTCGGAATCCTATTATCTCCTATGATTGCAGCTCTGGCGATGAGTTTTAGTTCTGTGTCAGTAATAACTAATGCTTTACGATTAAAAACAATACATATCAATTAGATATGAAAATAAATACATATGGTTAAAAGGCAAACAGCAACAAAAATTAGAAAAGCACACAGGTATTTAGGCCTCTTTTTAGGAATCCAGTTTCTGCTATGGACGGTTAGTGGCCTGTATTTTAGCTGGACAGATATTGATGATATTCACGGAGATCAGTTTAAAAATGAAAATGTTGATGTTATATCCTTTAATGACTTGATAAAACCTTCTCAAATAGAAACAAAGGAAGCCATCCAATCACTAGAACTTAAAGAAATAGATGGACAACCTTATTATTGGGTAAATGATAAGCAACTTTTTAATGCAAATACTGGAGTTACAAAATCAGAAATAACTGCTTCTGAAGCTCTGAAAATTGCAGAAAAAAATATGCATCCAGAATTAAAAGTAAAAAGTGTTGACAAAATAAGTGAAGTGGGTAATCATCATGAGTATCGAGAAAGACCACTACCTGCTTATGTTATTTCATATGAGCACTCTCAAAACGTAAAAGCATATATCTCGGTAAAAGATGGAAGTTTTCAAAGAGTGAGACACCGATCGTGGCGTTGGTTTGATTTCCTCTGGATGACTCATACAATGGACTATGAAGGAAGAGACAATTTTAATACTATCATTCTTAGAACTTTCTCTCTATTAGGATTAATAACAGTACTAAGTGGATTCACTTTATGGTTTATATCCTCACCGACAATTAGAAAAATAAAAAAAAATAAGAGTCATGAATAAGAACATCATTTATATTGGTATAGCAGTTCTTGCTGGGCTATTGGGAGGTTACTTTATTTTTGGGAATAATAATTCTACTCAACACAATCACAATAGTGATCAGGAAGACGCTACAACAAATCAAATGTGGACCTGCTCAATGCATCCTCAAATTATGCAGACAGAACCTGGCGATTGTCCAATATGTGGTATGGATCTAATTCCGGCAGGAACTAAAACTGATGGCCTTTCTGCTGATCAATTTAAAATGACCGAAAATGCAATGGCATTGGCAAATATCCAAACTACTAGAGTCGGAAATTTGACAGGAGTTGATAAAAATAAGATTATACTATCTGGAAAAATAATGGAAAATGAAGAAGCAAATGCAGTACAAGCTAGCTATTTTGATGGTAGAATCGAACAGTTGAATGTTAATTATAAAGGACAAGAAGTTAGAAAAGGGCAAAGATTAGCTACTATTTATGCACCAAACCTTGTCGCGGCACAACAAGAACTTATTACTGCGGTATCGCTTAAAGAATCCCAACCAATACTATATAAAGCTGTTCGCAATAAATTAAAGTTATGGAAACTTTCAGACAACCAAATCAATGCAATAGAGTCTTCTGGTAAAGTTCAGGAAAACTTTCCTGTTTATGCAACAGTTTCGGGTACAGTATCAGAGGTAATGAGTGCAGAAGGTGATTATGTAAAACAGGGGCAGCCTATTTTAAAAGTAAGTAACCTTAGTACGGTCTGGGCAGAATTTGATGTATATGAAAATCAAATTGCACAATTCAGAAAAGGGCAGCGAATCAATATTATCACTACTGCATATCCTGATAAAAAATTTGATGGCACAATATCTTTTATAAACCCGGTTTTAAATGCTAAAACAAGAACCATTACAATAAGAACTAACCTTAGCAATCGAGATCATCTTTTTAAGCCAGGGATGTTTGTAACTGGTAGTGTTGCAAGTAAAAATCAGGTTACAGAACAACTTATTGTTCCGGCAAGTGCTGTGTTATGGACAGGTGAGCGCTCTGTAGTCTATATAAAAGCAAATACTACCGAACCTATTTTTGAAATGAGAGAAGTACTGCTGGGAAATGCTACAGGAAATACATATACAATTCTAAATGGGCTCAATAATGGTGATGAGATAGTAACAAACGGAGCATTTACCGTTGATGCTGCAGCACAATTACAAGGAAAAAAATCAATGATGAACAAAGAAGGAGGAAAGATGATGACTGGTCATGAAGGGCATTTGGGAATGCAAATGGAATTATCAAAATCATTTCAGAAAGATTTTTTACCAGCCCTTATACCATACTTACAAATGAAAGAAGCATTTGTAGAATCTAATGTTTCTAAGGTTTCTATTTTTGCGAAAACAACAAATAAAACCTTAAAAGCAATTAAAACTTCAAATTTAAGCGAGGTAGAAAAAAATCATCTATCAAAGAGTATCAGGGTATTAGATAATATTGCCGACAACAAAGAATTAGAAAAACAAAGAACCTATTTTGTAGTATTAAATGAGAATATAGTAGCTTTAATATCTAGTTTTACCGAATTAAATACAGCAATATATGTGCAAAAATGCCCTATGGCGAATACCAATAAAGGAGCTATTTGGATAAGTGGAGAAAAAGAAATTCGTAATCCTTATTTTGGTGACGCAATGCTAACTTGTGGTAGTGTTATTAATACAATTAAATAAAAGTAAGGAAATAAGAAGAACAATATTTTTTTTAATAAATATGAGCACTATTTTTTAATAGCATGGGTTAGGTTATGTTTATAAACATTACCTATAGGAATATCAACTCCAGCTACTTTTAATCGATTCCCTTCAATAGTTTGTATTTTTTTAAGTGCTATTATATAAGAACGATGTATTCTTAAAAATTGATTTTTTGGTAAAGTCTTTTCAAAATTGGTCAATCTATCTAATGATGTAATAGTTTCGTTTTCCAGATGTATTTTGACATAACTTCCTAAGCTTTCTAGATATAAAATACTACCTAATTGAATTTGATGTATTTTTTTGTCTCCTTTTACAAATATGCTATCATTTTGATTTACAGTGTTTTTTTGATTTTCGAAAACTTGATTTTCTGTTCCATTCTGCAAACTCTCTATCATTTTCTTTTGACTCTGGGCTTTATTTATAGCTTTTAAAAACCGCTCAAAACTAAAAGGTTTTAAGAGATAATCCAGAATGTTTAACTCATAACCTTCTATAGCATATTCCTGATAAGCTGTAGTTACAATAATAAGCGGAGGATTACTTAAAGTACGTAAAAAATCCAATCCTTTAAGCTTGGGCATATTAATATCCAAAAAAATTAAATCTACATGATTTTCATTTAAATAATTCATAGCTTCAAACGCCGAATGACATTCTTTCACAACATTTAAAAATGAAAGATTAGCGCAATAATTTTTTATCACTTTATGGGCCAAAGGTTCGTCATCAATTGTAATGCAGTTCATTATAAATTTAATTTTAAATCAATAGTAAAAACAGTGTTCTTTTTAGCAATCTTAAGTTCATGTGCATTTGGATAAATTAAAGATAATCTTCTTTTCACATTTTCAAGACCGATTCCACCATCATTTTCGGTATCACTAAAATTGTTTTCAATATGTAGGTGCAATATCTTTTCTGTGGTCTGTAATTTAAAGTTTATAAATGCATTTTTTTCCATATGATCAAAACCATGTTTAAATGCGTTTTCTAAAAATACAATTAAGATCATAGGTGCAATTTGTTTTGATTCATCATCGATCTTTTTTTCGAAAGTGATAATTCCACGGTTATGATGTCTCATTTTTTGGAGTTCAATAAAATTTACTAAATATGTTACTTCTCCACCAATAGATACTCTGGGTTCTTTGCAATCATAGATTGTATAACGCATTATTTCAGACAACTTCAAAATTAATGATGGTGTTTTGTCAGATTTTTCTAGTGAAAGAGCATACAAGTTATTTAATGTATTAAAGAAGAAGTGCGGATTGATTTGATTTTTTAGTAATGATAATTCTAAATGAAGACGATCATTTTCAATCTGATTTATTTTTGAGAGCTGAATAAACCATCTATAAGATAGATTTAATAATGTAGAAATCAGTATGATAACAATCATGCCAGTGATGCCGTTTTCTGGCTTCATTTCCTGATTAGGTTGATTAAACCAATATTGATCCATTAAGGGTTCACCATAGCCTATTATATACCCCCAACCAATAATCATGATAAGGAGTAATACAATATAAATGAAGTATCGTTTTTTTACTAAATACCTGGGGATAATCCAATATATATTGAAATAAACAGGAGGGGCTATTAACAAAAGAATGCTAGTAGTAGCTTGAAGAAAATAATTAATTAAAGATGATAACGTAAACGCATTTTTATCAGAAATAACAAAACCAAATACAACTATCAAAATTATACTAAACAGTACTAAAACATGTATTAGAATATATTTTTTTCTGGTATCTAGTGTTTGGATTTTCATAGTATTCTATTCTTGGAAATAAAAATATTAAAACTATTGGAGTTAGACTATTCTAATTAATGAATACCCTAATATCATCAATGAAACTATGTTTTTTATCAATGAATAGCATTCATTAATGATAATACACTTTTTAGCTATTCATATATATAAGTTGGTTAAAAAAAATTGATTTCTTCTTTCTCTTACCTTCTTTTTGTTGCTGACTTTAAATCAGTAGCTCATGGAATTAGTAATCAAAAATTTATGTAAAACGTATTCAAATGGAGTAAAAGCATTAGATAACCTTTCGCTCGAAATTTCTAACGGAATGTTTGGTTTGTTAGGACCAAATGGTGCAGGTAAATCTTCATTAATGAGAACTTTGGCCACATTGCAGGAAGCAGATAAAGGGACAATACATTTGGATGCCATTGACATTCTCGAAAACCCAATTGAATTACGAAAAGTATTAGGGTATTTGCCACAAGAGTTTGGGGTATACCCAAAGATTACAGCAAAGCAATTATTGGATCATTTAGCAATATTAAAAGGTATCACAAACCGAAAGGAAAGAACAGAATTAGTAAGCTTTTTATTACAAAAAGTAAACCTGTATGAAAAAAGAAACAAAAGTGTTAAAGGTTTCTCGGGAGGGATGAAACAAAGAATAGGTATTGCTCAAGCATTGATAGGCAATCCAAAACTAATCATTGTAGACGAACCAACTGCTGGGTTAGATCCTGGAGAAAGAAATAGATTTCATAACCTTCTGGCTAACGTAGCAGAAGATGTCATCATTATTTTGTCTACTCATATTGTAGAAGACGTAAGAGAATTATGTCAAAATATGGCGATTATGAATCAAGGAAAACTCATTTGTAAAGGTAGACCGCAGCATGTAATTGATGAATTAAATGAGAAAGTGTGGCAAAAATTAATTGAACGAAATGAACTTGAAGATTATAGTAATGAATATATAATTATCTCTAATAAAATGGTCGGTGGTAAACCATTGATTCATGTTTTAAGCGACATAAAACCTGGAGTAGGATTTACTCTTGTTTCACCAACATTGGAAGATGTGTTCTTTTCCAAAATTAATACCATCAGAGAAGTAGTATAAATCTGGATTAATCAATTAAAAACGTAACATTATGTTTAAAGCATTCTTTTTAAAAGAGATCTCTATGGGTATAAAAAGTCCCATGTTATATATATTCTTTTTCATATTTACAATAATTGCAGCTATAGGGGTTGTAAATGATAATATAGTGTATGGAGGAGCAATAGGAAATGTATTAAAAAATGCACCTCATATTATGAGCATTTATATTGGTAATATGTCAATTTTTAGTTTGCTAATTGCCACTGCATATTTTAACAATGCTGCCTTGAGAGATTATCAAAATCAGTTTGATGAAATCCTATTTAGCACTCCCATCCATAAAGCCAGTTACTTTTTTGGTCGTTTTTTTGGAGCACTTTTTTTGTCTACGATTCCACTATTAGGTGTGTTTTTTGGATTTTTAATTGGGTCTGATATGGGGCCCGAATCGGGAATGATAAATCCCGATAGAGTAGGAGATCTTAAATTGAGTTTTTTTATAAATAACTATTTCTTATATGTCTTACCTAATATGTTTGTTTCTGGGGCAATTATTTATGCCATAGCTCTAAAATGGAAAAGCACTATTATATCTTTTATCGCCACAGTTATCCTTATTATAGGATATCTGGTTGCAGGAACATTTTTAACCGATATTAGTACCGAATACTTAGCTGCGTTTACAGATATTTTGGGTGTTAGAGCATATCAAATAGATTCTAAATACTTTACAAGTGTTGAAAAAAATACAAATGTTATATCTGTAAGTGGTTGGCTATTTGCGAATAGGATTCTATGGGTAGGTATAGGACTTATTATCATCGTTAGTTCATATGTATCTTTTTCATTTATTCAGAAGAGTAAAAAAGTAGAAAAAGAAAAGAAGAGCAGTAAAAAGGAACAAACTATCAAAATTTTTAGTCTTCCAAAAGCGCAAAGTAATTTTAATTTTACAGCTTCAAGAAAGCAGTTTACTAGTTTTTTTAAAATAAATTTTTATGCCATTTTAAAAAGTAACACTTTTAAAATAATGCTTATTGTTGGGACTCTAATTTTAATCAATAAATTACTAAATGGTTTTGATTTTTATGGAGTTAAGTCATATCATGTTACCTATAAAATGTTAGATTTCAATCGACCAATATGTACTATTATTGGAATGGTCATGTTGGTCTTTTTTAGTGGAGAATTGGTGTGGAGAGAACGATCAAGCAATATTAGCGGAGTTATAGATGGATTACCGCACAGTTCAATCGTTTTACTTTTTGCCAAAATTACTTCATTAATAGCGATTAATGTTATATTCGATTTATTTCTTATTTTGATTTCTATAGGTTATCAATTATTAAGTGGATATACTAATCCAGATATCGATGTGTATTTATTAGATTTTATTTACTCAGGATTATTATTGTATATAGCCTGGTCTTGTATTTTGGTCTTTATACAAATCATCATAAACCATAAATATATAAGCTATTTTATTTCAATACTATTACTGTTCTTATTTGAGTTTGTTATTGTAGACGCTTTAGGAATAGAGTCATTTATGTTAAATCTTGGTTTTACACCAAATTATCAATATTCTGACATGAACGGTTTTAGTGAAGCTCTAATTTCAAAAAACTGGTTTAGTTTATATTGGTTATTGTTTGGTTTATTACTTATTACTATTGGAAGCCTTTTATGGATAAGAGGAGCTGTAAGAGGAATAAAAGATAGAATTAAGTCTGCCAAAAAGCATTTTACAAAGAAATATGCATTGATTCTAATTACAGTTGTTCATTTGTTTGTCCTAACATCGAGCTTTGTTTATTACAATACACAAATAATAAATCCCTATACATCTGCAAATGAGATAGAAGAGATGCAGGTTTTTTATGAAAAGAACTATAAGAAATATGAGAACATCCCACAGCCTAGGTTTGGTGATGTTACTTACGAAGTAGATATATATCCCGAGGAACGTAATTTACTTGCTAAAACTCATATCGCCTTGTTAAATAAGACAAATGATGCTATAGATTTTTTGCATTACTCTATTTCTAAGTACTATACAACAGAAAAATGGGATATTACTTTAAACATTCCGAACGCCAAATTAGTTTTAGATGATAAAAAACTAGGATACCAAATTTATAAATTGAATACCCCACTACAACCAGGCTCTGAAATGAATATTGTTATAGATGCTGTATATAAAAGCGAAGGGTTCGAAAACAGTGTTTCAAATTTACGTGTCGCAAAGAACGGAACTTTTATTCAGGAAGCTTATATATTACCTAAAATTGGATATGACAAAAATAATGAGCTCATGGATCAAAATGTCAGAAAAAAGTACAATTTTCCTCCCAGAAAACGAATGACTAAGCTAAGTCCTAATGATCAAATTAATAATAAGCAGAATTATTTTACAGAAGGAGAATCTGATTGGGTAAATATTGAAACGATTGTTTCAACTTCAAGCAATCAAATTGCTATAGCTCCAGGAACCTTAGTAAAACAGTGGAAGGTAGATGGGCGTTCATATTTTAAGTATAGAAATGATCACAGCTCTTTAAATTTTGTCAATTTTATGTCTGCAGAATATGAGGTATCTCATAAAAAGTGGAATGGTATTGATATCGAAGTATATTATCATAAAGATCATGATTATAATATTGATATGATGTTGGATGCTATAGAAAAATCATTGAAGTATTATACCGAAAATTTCGGCCCTTATGTTCATAACCAAGCCAGAATCATCGAGATTCCAAGGTATTATAACTTCGCACAGGCTTTTCCTGGTACAATGCCTTATACCGAAGGTGGTGGATTTACAACTGATCTTTCAAACAAAAATGATAACAATGTTATCGAAGCTATTATAGCACACGAAATGGCACATCAATATTGGGCACATCAGGTAGTAGGAGCAAATATGCAAGGGGCTACTATGTTATCTGAAAGTTTTTCAGAATACTCTGCATTGATGGTGATGAAAAACAGGATAAAGGATGATAGTAAAATGAAACAGTTTTTAAACTATGATTATGAAAAATATTTAAAAGGTAGAAGTGCTGAAGCCAAAAAAGAAATGCCTTTGTATAAAGTAGAGGGGCAAAGTTATATTCATTATGGAAAAGGGAGTGTTGTCTTGTACGCTCTACAAGATTATATAGGAGAAGAAAAAATGAATACTGCTTTAAAAAACTTTTTAGATGAATATAAATATAAGGAATCATCCTATCCAACAACTCATGATTTTTTAAGACATTTAAAACCTCAAGTTCCCGATTCATTAAATTATTTGATAACCGATTGGATAAAAGAAATTACACTATATGATTATAGATTAAAAGATGCTACTTATAAAAGAAAAGGAAACGGAAAATATGAAGTTTCAATGGATATCGAAGCATCTAAAATAAAAGTTGATGGTCTGGGGACTGAAACTAAGGTAAAACAACACGATTGGGTAGATATAGGTGTATATGCAGATACAGAAGAAAAACGCCTTATCTTTTCAAAAAGAGTGCTGTTTACCGATGAAAAAATGAATTTTTCTTTTGAGATTGATACTATTCCTGCAAAAGCTGCAATAGATCCAAAACGATTATTAATAGAACGAGTAATCGATGATAATGTTAAAGAGTTTTAAGAAAGATATACTCTTTAATTATTTAGAATGAAGGTATACTACCAAATAAACATTAAAACACCCCATATAATTCGTTTCTATTCTGCTTATATTTCGTTAGAAAGCTTGTGCTTAGTTCGACTGGATATAACCGTAATAAGTATGGACTTAGATCAGAAGCTGAGTTATCAATCTTTCAATGAATTGAACCTTGGTATAATAGAAGAAGAATACACTCTAGTTTGGGGTATAAAACTATAGAAGAATTTAAAATAGTAATGTTTAATCAAAAAGTAGCTACATAACTCTTAACTAAATGTTCAATCAAATGGTAGTAAGTCCAAAAAACAAGTGTGTTACAATAAAAAGGTGTAGTTTCGCGCCTGCATTAAAAAGCATATTATGAAGCGTATAAATGAGTATAAGAAGTTATTTAATATTGAAAAGGAAATCGATCTTAAAATATTAAAGAAAAGCTATAGAAACTTAGTAAAAGAATGGCATCCAGATAAATTTCAAGATGGTGATCCTCAAAAAGAAGAAGCAGAAGTAAAAAGCCGTCAAATTATTGATGGTTATCATTTTTTGGTTAGTATTGCTCCAGAAACAAAAACTTCGAATCTAGAGGAGTATACTATAACAACTTCTCAATCTAATATTTTGGATTATCATCATAAAGGTATGCTGTTAGAAATTTCATTTTTAGATGGAACTACCTATGAATATTTTGGTGTACCAAAAACTGTTTATATAAAAATGATTAATTCTGATAAGCTTTATAGATTTGCTAAAAGAAACATTTTTAATTCATATCTATATAGAAAATCAAAGAAAACGCTTCAAGAAGCATAAACTCTGGATACTTATTATTAGCTTGTTGTTTAATAATTATATAGTATAAAGAGTATATGTCTAAGTGTATAAAATCATCTTATGTCAAAACAGTTTTTTAAATTAGGTATTACCGAACCAATCCAAAAAAGACTTTTGGATTTAGATATTAATATTCCAACAGATATTCAAAAGAAAGCAATTCCGGTTTTGTTAAATCAAAAAGAAGATTTTGTTGGTTTAGCCAAAACGGGGACAGGAAAAACGGCTGCATTCGGATTGCCGTTGTTGCAAATGATTGACGTAAATAATCCAACCATTCAGGCTGTAATATTAGCTCCGACCAGGGAATTAGGCCATCAGATTCATGATAATTTAAAATCTTTTAGTACGTATTTACCAGAGATTTCTATAGCATCAGTTTGCGGAGGAATTCCTATCAAACCTCAAATAGAACGTTTAACCAACCCTACTCATATAGTTATTGCAACACCCGGTCGCTTAATTGATTTGATGAACCGTGGTGCTATTGATATTAAAAGCGCTAATTATCTGGTTCTTGATGAAGCCGATGAGATGTTAAGTGCTCTTAAAGAAGGTTTAGATAAAATAGTTGCGGTACTACCAAAAAACAGAAGAACAATTCTGTTTACTGCTACGATGCCAGGAACCATAAAACAGATGGTGCAAAACTATATGTCTAAGCACATTATTCAAGTAAGTGCAGATATGGAAACCGTTGGACATCAAGGTATAGATCACCGGTATGTTGTTGTAGAACCTATAGAAAAATTAGAAGTTTTAATGCATTTTCTTAGCTCAAAAGAAGGAGAGCGAGGTATTATTTTTTGTAAAACAAAAGCGGCAGTAAATAAGCTGGCAAAGAATCTTGCTATTAATAAATTTTCCTCTGGAGCACTACATGGTAGCTTATCACAGCCTATTCGTGATAGAATTATGGGGCAATTTAGAGAAGGACATATAGATATTCTTGTTGCTACAGATTTGGCTGCCAGAGGAATTGATATCAAAGAAATATCATATGTGGTTAATTATCATTTGCCAGATGTTTACGATACCTATGTACACCGAAGTGGAAGAACGGCAAGAGCAGGAGCAAAAGGGTTATCTTTAACTATAATACAACAAGAAGAGATAGAAGATATACCAGAATTTGAATCTGTTTTGGGTATAGTTTTTAAAGAATTCAAAAAAGCTGATGTACAAAGTATCGAAGAAAATAATGGGCTTTTGTGGGCAAAGAAGATATTTAAAACCAAACCCAATCATACAGTTTCTAATGAATTTAAAGATAAGATTAAAACAATTTTCCATCACCTTACCAAAGAGGAATTGATAGAGAAACTGTTAGCAAATTACCTTGCACAACATACAAATTCTACTCATACAAAAACGGAAATACCTAAGAAGAAAAAGAAATAAAACGTATGGCAAATATCATTAAAAAGCAACAGCATATTCTTGATAAATTAAATATTAAGTGTTTGAATCCAATGCAGGAAGATGCTCTTGTTGCCATTGAAGAAACCGAAAATACAATTATACTTTCTCCTACCGGAACAGGTAAAACTCTGGCATTTTTATTGCCTATTATTGCTAATTTAGATCCTGATTGTACAGAGATACAAGCTTTAGTTTTGGTACCATCAAGAGAATTAGCTATTCAAATAGAGCAAGTGGTTAGAGAAATGGGATCTGGGTATAAAGTAAATGCTGTATATGGTGGCCGCTCTATTTCTAAAGATAAAATAGAACTGAAACATACTCCGGCAATTCTTATTGGTACACCAGGCAGAATAGCAGATCATTTCAGTAGAGAGCGTTTTTCTAAAGAAAGCATAAAAACATTGGTGCTGGATGAATTTGACAAATCATTAGAAGTTGGTTTTGAATACGAAATGAGAGGCATTATAAATGAACTGCCAGGAATAAATAGAAGAATATTAACCTCTGCCACACAAGAAATAGACATTCCTGATTTTGTCAAATTAGAAAACCCAACTATTATTGATTACTTGGGTGATGGTGTTTCTAATTTAACAATAAAAACGGTAGTATCTCCTTCAAAAAATAAGTTAGATACTCTTGTTGCATTATTACATCAATTAGGTAATCAACCCGGAATTATATTTTGTAATCTAAAAGATACTATAAGTGATGTAAGTCACTTCCTGGATAAAAATAATATTAGTCATGGTTGTTTTTATGGAGGAATGGAGCAGAAAGATAGAGAACGTTCTTTAATCAAATTTAGAAACGGTACCCATCAGATTATTATTGCTACCGATTTGGCAGCCAGAGGAATCGATATCCCAGAGATTAAATATATTGTTCATTATCAGCTTCCTTTAAAAATAGAAGAATTTACACATCGAAACGGCAGAACAGCCAGAGTAAATGCTAAAGGAACCGCTTATGTATTGAAATGGGAAAAGGAAAACTTACCAGATTTTATTGAAAATGTTGAAATAGAAACGATTACTAAGCACTCTGTACGAGAACCTCAATATTGGCAAACTTTATTTATTTCTGGAGGTAGAAAGGATAAAATTTCTAAAGGAGATATCGCCGGATTATTTTTTAAACAAGGTAAAATTAATAAGGATCAATTAGGAGTTATAGAGTTAAAACAAGATTGTACGTTTGTTGCTGTTCCTGTTTCTATAGCCGATGAACTAGTCGCAACATTGAATAATAGTAGATTAAAGAAGAAAAAAATAAGGGTAACTAGTATCTAGAAAAAAATAAAGTTTTATTGCTTGTAAATTTATGGCATCATATTTGAAATGCATAAAGTAATTATTAAAATTAAATTATATTACAATGAGTAAAGGAACAGTAAAATTCTTCAACGATGCCAAAGGTTTCGGTTTTATTAAAGAAGAAGGTTCAAACCAAGAGTATTTTGTTCACATTTCTGGATTAGTCGATGAGATTCGTGAAGGCGATGAAGTAGAGTATGACCTTAAAGAAGGTAACAAAGGATTGAATGCAGTAAACGTAAAAGTTATCTAAACATATACGCTTAAATTTTGTATCAAGAGGCCCATCATTATTGATGGGCCTCTTTCTTTATAATACGCTGAAAGAACATTTCTTATAAAGTTTATCATTTTTTAAGACAAAATCCTTTCAAAACTCCTGAAAGGCATTAATTTTACAGGCCTAAAAAAATGGAAAGTTATGTCTGAGATGACTACAGAGTCAGAAGAAAGAAAAACCGGTAAAGAATTATACAGTTACCAAAAAGGAGCAATCAATAAGATTTTTAAAAGTTTTGAAGACGCTCCAGAAGATTATCATCTGTTATATCAACTACCAACTGGTGGTGGTAAGACAGTGATTTTTTCTGAAATAGTAAGACAATACCTTAAACATCATAACAAAAAAGTGTTAGTGATGACACATCGTATAGAACTGTGTAAGCAAACATCTAAAATGCTTACCGGGTTTGGGGTAATTAATAAAGTAGTTGATAGCAAAGCAAATCTTGATGATCAGGAGGAGTATAGTTGTTTTGTGGCTATGGTAGAAACTTTAAATAATAGACTAAATGAAGATAAGCTTGATATCTCAGACATTGGTTTAGTCATTATTGATGAAGCACATTATAACTCTTTTACCAAATTATTTAAGTTTTTTGAAAAATCGTTTATTTTAGGAGTTACGGCTACACCATTGAGTTCGAATATGAAATTGCCGATGAAGGATAACTATAATGAATTGATTGTTGGTGAAACGATAGAATCTTTAATCGAGAATGAATTTCTTGCTCGCGCAGAAGTCTTTGCTTATAATATGGGATTGACATCTTTAGAGGTTGGATCCAATGGAGATTATACAGTAAAATCATCAGAAGACCTGTACACAAATCAAGATATGCTGGGTAAATTACTAGACGCATATAAAAAACATTCTTTGGGTAAGAAAACGCTAATTTTTAATAATGGAATTAATACTTCATTACATGTTTTCGATACATTTAGAGCAGCAGGATTTCCCATTGCACACTTAGATAATACGGCCACAAAAAAACAGAGAAGTCAAATCCTAAAATGGTTTAAAGAAACACCTAACGCTATTTTAACATCGGTAAGTATTTTGACTACAGGATTTGATGAACCTACGGTAGATACAATTATTTTGAATAGAGCTACCAAATCTTTGACTTTATATTATCAAATGATTGGTCGTGGTTCTCGTATCCTTAAAAATAAATCTAAATTTTCTGTAATTGATTTAGGGAATAACCTCTATCGTTTTGGACCATGGGGAGCAGATTTGGATTGGCAAAAAATATTTAATTCACCAAATTACTATATGGATAAACTCCTTAATGATGAGGAGATTGAAGGAAAGTTTAGACATGAGATGCCAGCAGAATTAAGAGCAGAGTTTGCTAATTCTGAAGAAGTATATTTTGATATCAAAGAGACGTATATACAATCTGTAAAGAATGGTCAATCATCTAAGGTTGTATTGGAACAATCTATAGCTCAGCACGCCAAGATATGTATCGAAAATAGTGAAGATATTTATGATGCATTGGGGTTAGCTAAAATGCTGGGAGAGGACATTAATTATAGAATTCAGGCCTATGCTAAATGTATCAGTAAGAGTACTCATAATTTTTTGACTTGGTTAAAGGATGATTATCGAAAGAAGTTAAGTACGTATTTACGTGATAATTTTGATACTTTGTTTGAAGAAATTCATGGAAGACCACCAGAAGATTAGTATCTAAAATTTCCAAACAATAAATCGGCTTCTTTTATTACCCTGTTCCATTGCGATGGTAGTATGCGTTGCCTTCAATTTATTTAATTGTTTCTCTAATTTAGGCAGATGTTCTTTTTTGGAAACGAGGCTTGTAAAAAAACCTACTTGTTTAGCAAAAGTAACGCTTTGTTTTATCATTCGTTTTAAGAATAAAGCTTCACCGCCATTACACCAGAGTTCATTGGCTTGGCCTCCAAAATTGAGTTCGATATTTTCTGAAATCCCTAAATTCTTTAATTTTCTAAGTGTTCCTTTAGAGGCTTCTTCTTGTGAGGCATGAAATGGTGGGTTACACATCGTAAAATCAAAGAATTCCTCATTTTTTATAATTCCTTCAAATATATTCGCATTGTTAGTCTGGTGTCTTACTTCAATAGAATTACTCAGCTGCTGATTTATTTTAATATTATTTTTTGCAGATATCACCGCTTTTTCATCAATATCTGCCCCTACCATATACCAATCATATACTTGTGCCCCTAAAATAGGATAAATGCAATTGGCACCCATGCCAATATCTAAACCATTTATTTTGGTAGTAACCCCTTCTTTTGCCAGCATATCAGCCAAATGATGTATATAATCTACTCTCCCGGGAATAGGAGGGCAGAGATAACCTTTAGGGATACTCCAATCCTTTAATCCATAATGATACTTTAAAATAGCTCTGTTTAACTCCAAAACTGCTTTATGATCAGAGAAATCTATTGTGCTATTCCCAAATGTATTGGTAAAGACAAAAGTTTCTAATGCTTCATGCGCATTAATTAGTGTTGTAAAATCATATGGTTTATTATGAATATTATTGGGATGCACGCTTATTTAATTTATTTATGATTCTTATCGTTTAATTTCATCAATACCCTGTTTAAGCTTCTTAAAGTAATTCCCATATAATTAGCGATATCTTTTTTGGAAATCACTTCTGTAAGCTCCGGAAAAGCTTCTTTAAGCTTTAGAATATTATCTTCTATGGTATGGGATTGTTGGTAAGAATGTCTTGGAGCTTTATAACTAATTTTAACTGCCATAGCTTTCATAACCAATCTATTAAATCTTTTGTCTTGCTCTAATAAGTAATTAAAATTTGTATATGAAATTTTATAAACTTCTAGTCTTGTAATTGCTTCAATACTACAAAAACTTAATTTACCACTAAAGACTTCTAATTCTCCAAATTTCATTCCTTTGCCCAGGAACTCCTGAATAAAATCTTTTCCATTTTCATCAGACAAATAACATTTTGTGATGCCCTCTCTAATAATAAAAACAGAAGCATATCTTTTATCTTGTTCTATTATTTTTTGTTTTGGCAGAAATCTTTCTTCAATAAAATAGTTAATATCCAAACGACAAAGAATATCAATATAATCCAATAATTCCTGGTCCGTTCTTATCATTTTTTCTTGTACTTGGACATTTGTCCTTTTTATTTAATTCAACAAATTATTTCTTTGAACTCAGTAAAATTATACAATAAAAAGGGATAAAATATTGCAAATGGAAAGATTATTAAAACAGATAGAATTTATTAAAGAAATCGATAAAATCAAATACATTCAACGTCAAACCAAATTATTTAATAGTAATAGACGAGAAAATGATGCAGAACATAGTTGGCATTTGGCTATGATGGCACTTGTTTTGGCAGAGCATTCTAATGCATCTATTGATATTCTTAAAGTTTTAAAAATGGTATTGATTCATGATATTGTTGAAATAGATACAGGTGATATTTTTATTTATGATACTGTAAAAAATCATATAAATACCGAAGAAGAGCTAAAATCTGCTAAGCGAATATTTGGAATACTTCCAGAGGAACAATCAAAGGAACTAATAGAAATTTGGTTAGAGTTTGAAGAAGGAAAAACTAATGAGGCAAAATTTGCCAAAGCATTAGATAGATTTGAGCCTACTCTTCAGAATGATTCTAATAGTGGCGGTACATGGCATGATTTTGATGTTGAATACCAAAAAGTACACGAAAAAACAAAAACTATAAATAAAGGTTCTAATAGCTTGTGGGAGTATTCTGAATTATTAATTAATACATATTATAAAGTCGTATTGGATGATTAATAAGAAGCATTCTATCTATACGATTAATTTTGCATTGATTAGCTTAAGCTCTTTATTCTTTTCAGCGAGCTATAATATGCTAATCCCAGAATTACCTGCGTATTTAAGTAGTCTTGGTGGGGCAGAATATAAAGGGTTAATCATTTCTTTATTTACACTTACGGCAGGTTTATCAAGGCCTTTTAGTGGTAAAATCACAGATACAATCGGTCGCAAACCAGTAATGACTATTGGTATAATTGTATGTTTAATATGTGGTTTTTTATACCCTGTGCTAACTACTATTTCTGGTTTTCTTTTTTTAAGACTATTACATGGTTTCTCTACTGGTTTTAGCCCAACAGCAATTTCTGCATACATAGCAGATATTGTTCCCAAAGAACGTTGGGGAGAAGCTTTCGGGATACAAGGTTTATGTTTTAGTACAGGTCTGGCTTTGGGGCCAGCTCTGGGGAGTTTTATCAAAATGTATTATTCTTTTGATGTACTGTTCTATAGCTCTTCATTAGTTGCTTTCATATCTGTCGCTTTAGTCGTAAATGCAAAAGAAACTCTTAAAACTCCCCAGCACTTTAATAAATCTATTCTCAAGATTTCAAAAAATGACATCATTGCAATAGAGGTTCTGCCATCGGCAATTGTAACTTTTTTATGTTATATAGCTTTTGGAGTTATTTTAACTTTAATTCCAGACTGGAGTGATCATTTGGGTATTATTAATAAAGGGACATTTTTTATTGTTTTTACTATTTCTTCGTTGTGTATTCGATTTATGACGAGGAAAGTATCAGATAATTATGGACGAAAAATTATAATTATTATAAGCCTTATCATTTTATTTTTGGCACTCATCCTAATCGGCTTCCTGGATACGGCTAATGGATTGCTTATTGCAGCAGTTTTCTATGGATTAGCGATGGGAATACTATCTCCAACATTAAACGCCTGGACTGTGGATATGAGTGACCCTAATCATAGAGGGAAAGCAATGGCTACAATGTACATTGCGCTAGAAGCGGGTATTGGTTTGGGGGCTTTCTTTTCTGGATGGTATTATCAAGATATGATTTCTAAAATCCCACTGATTATGTATACGTGTGCATTTATGGTTTTTATAGCATTTACATATATGATGTATAAACTTAAAGAGAAATCATAAAAAAACTAAAGCCATTTAGCTTTTATGTCTTTATATTTTGTTCTTCCGATGGGAATAAGCTCTCCATTTTTTAATTCTGCAATATACTTACTACCTGATTTCACAATAATTTCTTTTATCTCAGACATTTTTACTAGATATGATTTATGAATACGCTCAAAAGTTTCTGGTAGCAGTTGCTCCAGTTTTTCGAGGGTTTTATCATGTAATTCTTTTCTTCCATTAGTAAGAAAAAGTTCTGTATATGCACCCGCTCCCTTTATAAAAAGTACATCTTCAATTGGGATCAGTTGTATTCGACCTTTTTTCTTAACTGCCAAAAGTTTAATCTTATGAGTTTCTGTCTTTTCTTTCGACAATACCCTGTTAAAGGCCTGCTCTAATCTGTCCATGCTAAAAGGCTTAGGCACAAAGTCTAGTACACCATATTCAAAAGCAGATATTGCCTGTTCACTATTTGCTGAAATGATAACGGTATGAAACGATTCTGAGACTGCTGTACCAAGGATATCAAACCCACTTTCTCCATTAAGATTTAAATCCAGAAGTACGATATCCAATGAATTATTTTTAATAAATTCTAGTGCTTCAGGTAGTGTTTCTACGCGATGTAATGAATGCAGAGTATTTGTAAAGAATTCTCTGGTCATTCTTTCAATTCTCTTAGCAATTCTGGCTTCATCTTCAACTATTAGTATATTCATAGGGCTAGTTATCTATTTTTATACTGTTTTTCCAACCGTTTGGAATAGCTTCAGAAGAAAAATTCCATTTAGAAGCGTAGCTTTCAGTTAGTCTTGCTTTTATATATTTAATTCCTGTGCCTTCTATTATCTTTTTTTCTAGATCTCTCACTTTGGCAATTGTTAAAAATGTATAGGTTTTATAAGTATCACCGGTTTCAAAAATTAATTTGAATGTTACACTATTATTTTCATTAGCAAGGCTATGGGTTATCCCATTTTCTAATAAGGTATGTAGTATTCCCGGAGGTATTTTTTGATTTGGATCTATATTTTCTTCTTCCCAATGATATTTTATTTCCTTTCGATATTCCATAATATTAAGATGCGTACGGCATAATTCTATTTCCTGACCAATAGGAATTAGAGTTTGATTTTCTATTTGGTTAAAAAGTTTAAATTCCTGTGCCAGTGCTTCTATAAAAGCAACACCTTTTTGTGGAGACTCTTCAACCCAATCTATTAATGAAGTAAGGGTATTCATCAAAAAATGAGGTTGAATATTCTTTTTAAGTAATTCTAGTCGAAGGCGGGTAGACTGTACCAAAGATTCTTCATAAGCAAGTCGTTGTTCTTTTGTTCTCACAGAGAGGATATAAAACATGCCTAGAAGGATAATACCAAAACCTGCAAAAAGACTGATATCGTAATAAGTAATAGCATTTATAAGAGCGCAGGATAATAACGCTAATAGTACTATAATAGCTCCTTTCGTTTTTTTATAAGCCCCAAAAAGTATAATCCCAAAAGAAAAAAACCACATGGTCATTGCCATATTATAGGCAGTTAAATCATAACTATAGTGATTGATTAAAAAAACAAATAATAATACTCCTATATATGTTATTAATACAGTTTTCCGTTTAGGAAAAGGAAATTGTAATGAAAAATATAAAGGCACCAAAATGGCAATACAAAATGTTAACCCTCCTATAATCTCTAATCTAATATGATGCTGGCTATAATGAATAGGGATATAAAACTTAACGTACTCCATCATAATCAGAGCAAAAAACAAAAAACAATTAATGCTAAAGATTAAGATTGGATATCCCTTTTTTTCGCTTAGAAAAAGGAAAAAGAAGTAAAGAGAAGCAATTAGGAAAGCACCAGCAAAAATATGCATAAATGCTGTATTAATAAGTTCTGATCGTACCAAATGATCATAATCGTCAACATGTATATAAAGCTTTCTCCAGTGATTGGGAAAATAATATAAGCTAGTTTTTAAAGCCACTACATGTGACCCTTTTGTTGCTAGAGTATCGGGTATGCTAAAAGTAGCCCATAATTCACCTGAAGGTTCATGAGTAGCTTCTTGCCCTGGATTTCCATTTTTTCCAATGAGTACTCCATCCCAAAAGAGATCATATTCTCCAAAAGTATTTATAAATACTCCGTAACGTTGAAATAATTCTGGGGCTTCTGTAATTTCAACTTCGGTTCTGGACCAAAAAACTTCTCCTCCTGTTACGTCTACCTCATTTTTCCATTGTTGGTGATCCCAATCTTTAGTTGCCCATTGCGATTGATCACCTAGCATATATACAGAATCATGTGTCTTGTAATACTTAGATCTGGAACAAGAACTCACTAATATAACAGTGATAAAAATAAGAAGGCGATATAATAATTTAAAATTCATGCATCATAAATAGTATGAAGTAAAATTAACTTAAAAACAGGACTTCTTAGAGCTGTTCATCCATATATAGAGCAGTTGATGAAAAATACCTTGAAAAGATACTGACTAAAACCGAGTTTTACTCTCATCAATTAAAAATCGACAGTATGTGATATGCCATAATCTATATGAATACTGGCAATTCCATCTGATAACTAAAAACAAGTAATAACAGATGAAACAAAATTTAAAAGCCTTAATGATAGTCTGGTTTTCAGTAACCTGTACTATGGCACAACAATCAAAAACTGGAAAAGCAGAGATTACTGGAAAAGTAATTGAGAATATCACAAATGAAGCTTTACCATTTGCATCAGTAGTTTTAAAAGATGCTACACAACAATTAGTTGAAGGAGTAATTACTAATGAGGAAGGAGTATATATTATTATGGATATTCCTGTCGGGAAGTATAACTTAGAAATAACATATACTGGGTTTCAGGCACACTCAGAACCATTAGAAATCAAAGAATCTCGTCAAAAAATAAATCTAAAACCTATCCTGTTATTAGAAGAAACTGTTTCACTAGATGAAGTAAAAATTACTACCGAGGTATCACAAGTTTCTTTACGTTTAGACAAAAAGGTATTTAAAGTAGGTAAAGATATATTATCACAAAGTGGTTCGGTTACTGATGTATTAGGTAATGTACCATCTGTTGCGGTAGATCCATCAGGGACGGTACAATTAAGAGGTAATGCCAATGTTACTATTTTAATTAATGGCAGACGTTCTGGTTTAACATCTGCCCAGGCATTAGAACAAATTCCATCTGATAATGTAGATCGGGTAGAGGTAATCACTACTCCTTCTGCAAGATATGATGCTTCAGGATCTGCGGGGATCATTAATATTATTCTTAAGAAGAATACCAAAGGAGGATTAACAGGACAATTAAGAGGGGTTGTAGGAACTCCAGATGATTATAGATTATATGGTAGTTTTAGCTATAAAGCAGATAAATTCAACTTTTTTGCTAATGCCGGAATACGATATACAGATTATGAAGGAGAGTATACTAAACAACAAACATCTACAAGAAATAATACCACTGTACATTTAGACCAACGTGAAGATCAGGACAGACATGATGATGGAAAATTAATTTATGTTGGTGCAGACTACTATCTCAATGAAAACAATGCTATCACAGCTGCTTTTTATAGAAACCAAACAGAAGATACTGATGAAACAATGCTTTCTTATGGGTATACCTCTACTACGGCAGCTATCGATAGCATATTAACAACTTTAGGAAATTCTAAAGAAAAAAGGTCTTATAACCAGCTTGAAATGAATTATACCAAAACCTTTGTTAAAGAAGGGCGTAAATTGACTTTTGATCTGCAGTATGATTTCTGGGATAGTACAAAAAAATGGGGGGTACGCACTCAAAAAGTGACGCCTACAATTACTCCAATATCAAATTTAAGAACAAAATCTACAAACAAGAATAATGATATTGTTTTACAATCTGATTTTGTAACTCCTTTTGGAGAAAATACAAAACTGGAAATCGGAGCTAAGTTTGAAAACAGGCATGTAACCGATGGATTTATTGCCGAAGAGTTTGTAAATGGTAACTATCAACTATTAGATAACCTGGATAATGAGATTGCATACGACGAACGAATTATTGGAGGATATGTTCAATACGGAAGTAAGATAGGTAACTTTAGTTATTTACTAGGTTTAAGAATAGAAGATACTAATATCAACATCAAGGATGAGGAAGGTAGTTTTAATAACACTAATACTTTTACGAATCTATTTCCTACGTTAAACTTAGGATATGCTATTGGTGAAAAAACAAATCTTCAAGTAAGTTATAGTAAAAGAATAAACAGACCTTCATTATGGCAATTAAATCCATTTTCTGAACTTGAAGATTTTAATACCCGATTTTTTGGTAATCCAACATTAAAATCTGCATTTACTGATGCTGTAGAGGTATCGCTTTTACAAAAAGGAACAAAATTCACCATAAATCCAAGTATTTATTATTCCTATACTACAGATGATACACAATGGTATACTACTCAGAATGATGACGGTATTTTTGTAAGTACAATTATCAATTTAGATTTAGAAAAACGATATGGTTTTGAGCTTTCAGCTTCTTATAATCCACTAAAATGGCTTAGTTTTAATGGAGATTTTAATGCCTATCGTTTTAGCCAGGAAGGTACAGCTGGGACACAAAAACTGGACTTCTCTGATGAAACATGGCAAACTTCTTTAAGTACCAGAATAAGGCTTAAACATGGTATTTCAATTCAGAGTAGGTTTAATTACCAGGGAGAAAGAGGTAATGCTCAATCTAAAAGAAAATCAATTTCATATCTGAACTTGGGAGCCAGTAAAAAATTATTTAAAAATAAAGCGAATTTGATCTTTAATGTTAGTAATGTTTTTGATAGTCGTAAAACTCGACAAGAGATAACGGGTACAGATTTTTTTGTAAACCAGGTAAGAAGTCGTAATGGCGCAAGATGGTCATTGAGTTTTGTATACAAGTTTAATGGAAAATCTGGACATAAAGATCGACAAGTACAACGAAGTAATAGAAACTAATCGAGTACATTAGAACAATAAATATGATGAATGAGTACATGGCTATCCTGTAGTCTATATGTTACCAAACATTATAAAAATTTATACAATGAGAAATTACAACTTTATATTTTTGACACTTGTATTTGCACTATTTTTAAGTGCTTGCAATACTAAAAAACAGAATTCAAAAGACAGTGACTCACAAACTACAGAAGTATCTTATTTTGGACAAGATCCACCGGGCTTAATTCCTGAAATTTTTGCACCTGGAATTATTTCAATAAATGGAAGATATGAACATGGTATTTCGTTTTCTCCTGATTTAGATGAAGTATATTTTTCAGCTAATAAAGAAGACGAAGATCCAAGTATATATTTTTCAAAATTCGAAGACAAAAAATGGACAAATCCTAAAAAAGCAAACTTTACAAAAGGCAAAAAAGTTGGTGAAATGCATCCATTTGTTAGTCCTAATGGTAAAAAGATTCATTTTGCAGCCCATGACTCTTTTACATCGCCTCACCATAAAGAATCAGTTAAAACTTGGTATGTAAACCGTTTCAAGAATTCCTGGAGTGATGCTATACAGCTTGATTCACCTATAAATGAAGATTTTGTTTTTTATTCGAATGAGGCGAAAAACGGAGATTTATTTTATACCAATGTGTCAAAACGAAAAATGTATTATGCGCCTAATAAAAATGGCAAATTTCCCCAAGTACATGAAGTTGGAATTGAATCTGGTTTTCACGGTTTTATTTCCCTGTCTCAAGATTTTTTAGTGGTAAATGCACGAAATAAGGAAGATGACACAAGAAAAGACAGCGATATTTATGTCTATTTTAAGAAGAAAGACGGGACATGGTCAAAACCAATTAGCCTTGGAAATGAAGTAAATTCTAATTTTGCTGAAACATGCCCTAGTATTACTCCAGATGGTAAATTTTTATTTTTTGGCAGATATAACGAAGAAGGTGGATTATCAAACTTTTATTGGGTAAGCGCAGAGGTTATTCATAAAGTAAGACCTGATGACTTGAAACAATAAATACGAACAAATGAAACTATTCAAAATTTTAGTTCTAGCAATATTAATGTTCCTTAATAGCAGATGTACTGAAGCACAGCAGTCAATACCTAAAGATTTACAAAAGGAGACAATTAATAGTGGAGAACCAATTATTATAGGACAAAAATTTAAGATACACTCCAATGTATTGGGAGAAGAAAAAGAAATATACATTTCATTACCTCATAAATACGATGAACGAGTACATAGTTATCCTGTTGTTTATGTATTGGAAGCTGAGTTTTTGTTTGAAGCTGCGGGTACAATTACAAAATATATGGCAGCTCGAAGTAAGATGCCTCAATCAATTATAATTGGACTCTCGAATGGAGAATTTGAAAAACGAAAAGAACTTGGTTACAAAAAATGGAATGGGATTCCTGAAAAATATATTGAATTTTTTAAGAAAGAACTTATTCCATATATCGATAAAAGCTATAGAGTAAACTCTCATCGAACAATTATTGGATTATCACCAACCAATGGATTTTTATTTGAAGCATTTTTATCTGAGCCGAATATGTTTAAAGGGTATATAGCGTTATCAGCACATTTAGAATGGAATAGAAAGGAAGGGGAGGAATTGTTTGATGAAATACTGTCTAAAACAAATGATCCAAATTATCCCAAAAACACCCTCTATTTAGGTAGAGCAGATAATGATTTAATTCAACACCCGAATGCAAAAGCAGCATATACTGATGCAAAACAAAAATTAGAAAATATCCAAACTACAAATGCGACTATTAAACTTGATATCCTAGAAAATGAAGAACACTATTTAATGTCTTTGGCTGGAATTAGAAATGGTTTTGCAACAATTTATCCTAATAGTTTATGGAGGAATCCTGGTTGGATGGGTTGGGACAAAAATGAAAACTACGCACAAAATTATTATAAGAAGTATTATGATAAGTTATCCGCAATTTATGGTTTCGATATTTATCCTGTAGAAGATGGGCATTCGTATGGTTATTATTTGTCTGGTAAGGCCTATGCTGCAAAGAAATGGGGTACAAATAAACAGGTTATCGACCTCTTAGAACTTGGTATAGGGTATTATCCCAATTCAGCCAATTTGCATATGCTGCTGGCAGAGGCATATCAGACAAAAGGAGATGCTAAGTTAGCATCAGAAATAGCGAAAAAAGCATTACTGCTAGTTGAGAAATATCATCCTGAAGAATTAGGTGCTTATAAAGAACAATTGGAAAAGCAACTAAAATAAACGCATCTATTTTAACTGATTTTAAAGCCTTGCTATCTAGTAAGGCTTTTATTTTTAACCATATTGTAATCATTAAAAACGAGGTAAACTTGTTAAAACCCCATTTAATCATGTCATTTATCACCAAACCTTAAAAGCAATCACCTTTGGCGACTAAATTTGAAGAAATATAAATACAAATTCTATAATTATGAGAATGCCTTTTTCAGAATTTATTGCTAGTGGTGATTTAAAATTTATTGTTGTCTTTATCATATGTACTGCTAGCGCTGGTTATCATTTTTTTAAAAAATTACAAGCTAAAAAAAATCAAGAAAATCAGGAGTCGGCTAAACATCATAACTTAAAAATTTATAATGCTGCTTTTTGGATAGGTATTCTAAGCATTCTGTCTTTATTATTAGGACTTATGCATAGTTTCTATTTTATTGGAAAAACAGGAGGGATTGCTCCAGAATTAATCTTTCAAGGAATTTCTAATACATTAATTACTCCTGTGCTAGGAGTTTGTTTATTTATGGTTTGCAGAATTTTACATGGAATAAGCAATTCTAACCCGTTAAAGTCTTAATTGCTCTTATGAAACACATAATTTTAGTGCTAAGTATTGCTGTAACGAGTACAGTATGTATGGCTCAACCATCGACTGGAGATTTGTTAAGACAAAAAGGAAAATTAAAAGAAGCTATTGAAGCTTATAAAAAGGATTTTGATACATCATCAAAAGATTGGAAGAACATATATAATCTAGCCTGTGCCTATGCACTTACTTTTCAAAAAGATAGTGCCTTTCATTATCTAGCTATAGCTTTAAAAAGTGATACGTCGTTGTGGGCTCTGGCAGATCCTGATTTATTCGCATTAACTGATGATATTCGTTGGCAAAAAGTTGAAAGCGAACAATTGCAAAGATATCAGGAAAAGGAAGGAAACTTAGAACAACCTCAATATGCTCTAGGATTACTTAGATTAATTAGTAAAGATCAGGCGTTGGATTATTATATTGATCAGGCAAAAGATCATTTTATGAAACAAGGACATGCACCCCAATGGTATTATCCGTTAGGAGCGTATAAGCAAGAAATTTCAAAAAATAACTATGAAAAAATGAAAAGCCTCATTAATCAACATGGATGGCCTAAATATTCGACAGTTGGTAAGTTAGCAGCAGATGCTCCTTTGTTGATTATCAATCATCATAAGAGTAATGATGTGAGAAAAGAGTTTTTGTCAAAAATAAAAAATAACTGTTTTGAAGGTGAGGGTAGCTGTATAGAATATGCAAAAATACAGGATAGGATACTGGTAAATGATAACAAATTACAGTTGTATGGAATGCAATTTAGGTATAATAACAAGAGAAATCTAGAGCCTTTTCCTATTAAAGATCCCGAATATGTAGATCATCGTAGAAAAGCAATAGAATTAGAACCATTAAAATTATATCTGAAACGTAGAATTAATTATGAATGGGATGTAAAACAAAAAAATAAATAATATTGAAGAGCAGTTGCAAAGGATAACATTCTTAAAAAGTAAAGCAGAATATTTTTACCCTTCGGCAATTACTACTTTAATAACTGGATAATATTTGTTTTATAGATTTTTCCGATAGGGATAATATGATCGCCGATACCTATTCTGTTTCCTTCAATACTTTTAATATGTTTTGTTGCCACTGCAAATGATTTATGTACCTGTAAAAAATAATCTTTTGGAAGCAATTCTAAGAGATCAGATATTTTCTCCCTAACCGTTATAGTTTCTGTTGTTGTAATTACTTTAGCATAATTTCCCGCTGCTTCAATATACTGGATAGTATCAATAACTACTTGTGTATATTTTTTGTTACTGTGAAGAAAAATAGTTTTTGCTGAAGTACTATTTCCAGCAATTTCTGTTGGGAGTTGCACTACGGGTGATGAGCTTACTGCCTTGTTTATTGCTTTTAGAAAACGCTCGAACCCAAAAGGTTTTAGCAGATAATCAGAAATATTAAGCTCATAACCTTCTAGAGCATATTCTTTATACGCCGTAGTTACAATAACTTTTGGGGAAGAAGGTAACGTTTTTAAGAACTCAAAACCTTTTAATTTTGGCATATTGAGATCCAGAAAAATTAAATCTACCTTGTTTTTATTTAAATATTCAAATGCTTCTAATGCATCATAGCAATTCTTCATCAATTTCATATTGGGTAATAAATCGCAATACCCTTTGATAATATCATGAGCTATATGTTCATCATCAATAATTAAGTATTTGATCATAATTGATTTAATATTAGTTGCGCTTTATAAACATCTTCTGTTACAGTATACGATATAGAATGCTTTTTAGGATAAACGAGTTCAAGTCTTCGCTCCAGATTATTTAAACCAATTCCGGATTGTTCAGTATTTTCTGAAGGATCAAAATTATTCTCAACCTCAAAACGTATTTCATTTTCTCTGGCAATCATATCAACATGAACATAAGCATTCTCTCTTAAATTTTCTACACCGTGCTTGAAAGCATTTTCTAAAAGTATAATAAAAAGCAAAGGCATCACTTTATATCCTTCATTTTCAATTTGAAGATTAAAATTAACAGATATAGCTTTGTGATAACGCATTTTATGCAACTCAATATAATTTTTTAAGTATGCCACTTCTTCTTCTAGTGTAACCACATCTTTTTGTCCATCATAAATACTATAACGCATCATATCAGAAAGCTTAAGAATCAATTCTTTTGCTTTCTTCGAATCTTTATCTACCCAACCGTATAAATTATTAAGCATATTAAAAAAGAAATGAGGATTTACCTGGCTTTTTAAATGCAATAATTCGGTTTTTGCTTTTTCATTTTTTAATGTTAAAATTGATTTTATTTGTTTGAAAATCCAACGGGTTGCTAGAAAGAAAACCAACGGAAAATAAATAAAAACGATAATAATCAATGCGTCATTATTCTCATATTCATCAAACATTATCAAAGTCCTTCCTCCACCTATTACAAAAGACCAAAAGATTAGTTTTTGTATCACTGATTTGGAAATAGTGGGAGCTCCCTTTTTCTGGAGGTAGTAATTTCTGATAAGTACAGCGCTAAAGACTAAAATATAAATAAACAATAAGACAAAAACAGAAGTAAACTCTGGATGATTAGGTTCAGATTCAAATATTCCGATAAAACATATTAACCCCGTTAAAGTCGTGGTGATTCTAATCTCATTTTTTGTCCATAATCGAGAAGAATTTCTTTTCTTTTTTCTATTGAATAACCAGAAAATCAGTAAATATCCAATACAACTAACTGCCAAAAAAACAAATAAAGTACCTGTAAGTTCGATACCCGAAGCCATACAAATTACTCCACTAAGCCATAAAAAAGTAGAAATCCCCAGAGAGATTATCAATCGCATATTTTTTTTTAATAGTAACATCATATATCCAAAACTAGGGTAATAAAATGGTACATCCAAAGAAGTTGATAAACATACTCTATACAGGTTTCAACTTCTAGAAAAGTGTGATCAAGTCACTTTATACTCACCAAAAGCCTTTGTGTCCCTTACCAAACCATACTTATCACATTTATCATAATATCACTAGGCTTGGCTATTATGTTTGGTCAAAATAATTCAATCAAAAGGAACAGTCATACAAATACTAACCATTCTAAACCATATCACATACTATGAAAACACATGTATTTAATTTTGTTTATTCTTTTATAACTCTATTAATTTTTAGCACGGCCACCTTGGCTCAAGAACAAATCACCAGTGACAAAATTGTAACCAGTATCATAGGAAACTGGGATGGCAATATCGTTATCAATGAAAATAAATCAGTAGGTATTATCTGGCGTTTTGAGAGGTCAGATCAAGGTAAACTAATCGGTTTTATGGGGCCAGCTTCTAAAGGAGTAGCGACATTACCAATGCAGAATATTGTTGTTACCGATACAGCACTCGATTTTGTTATTCATTCAGAAGGTAGCTATTCTGGTCAAATTTCAGAAAAAGAAATTACAGGCACCTGGAGTTCTAAAAGCGGAAAACAACTTACTCTAAATATGGTTCGAGAATTGACTAAGGAACAGATTAAGAAACGATTCAATACAACCAAAACAGGCAAAAACTCCAGTGATATTCATCAAAATATTAAGTTGGGCGATGTAGAAGCCGTTAAAGCTTTTTTAGATAAAGGCAATGATATCAATAAAAGCTATGATAAAGGATACACTTTGCTTTTATATGCTATAAAAAACGATAGAACTCATGAAGTAACTAAATATTTATTGAATAGTGGTGCAGATCCAAATTTAGTTTCTGATGGTATAACACCATTAATGTATGCGGTTGCATATAGAAACTACACAATTATTAAAGAACTTATCGATCATAAAGCAGAAATCAATTATGTGAGTAGTAAAAAACAAACTGCATTGGTATTTGCTATTAAAAGTAGAGATAAAAAAGCACTTCAAATACTAATAAATTATGATGCGGATCCTTATTTAAATATCCATGATGAGTATACGGCTATTGATTTAGCAAAAGAAGATAACATCAGAGATATTTTAGAAGTATTGAAAGTGCCTTATAAAGAACCTTCTGATGGTCCTTACGTAACCGAATCTGAAACAGAACGTATTGCTGTTTGGGTAAGTGAAGGAAAAAAACATATCAAAAAATTCAGCAACAAAACTCCTCAAGCAATTGAATACAATGGGATGAAAGCTACTTTATGGGGAGGCAATCCTGCTGAAGTAGAAATGCTGGAGTATAATGGAGAATTCAAAATTGCCGCTATCAGCGATATTCATGGACAATACAATGTATTTATCCAATTATTACAACATAATGGCATTATCAATGAGGATAAGAAATGGAACTTTGGTAATGGTCATTTTGTAGTTACCGGTGATATTTTTGATCGGGGATCTCATGTAACCGAAGTATTATGGTTTTTATATGATTTAGAAAAACAAGCAGAAAAAAGTGGAGGGAAATTGCATGTATTACTAGGGAATCATGATGTAATGGTTCTTAATGGTAATCTACGCTCTGTACACCCTAAATATAAAGACATCGCAAATATATTAGACAAACCTTTAGAATCTCTTTTTGCTAAAGGTAGTGTTCTGGGAGATTGGTTGCGAACTCGATCAGTTTTGGTCAAAATAAATAACCTTCTATTTACCCATGGTGGATTTCATCCTGATCTTGTATCAAAAGGGTTATCAATAGACCAAATCAATAAAGAATTTAAACAACAGCTGGTAGTTAGTGAATTGCCCGAAGCACGTAATGATCTTGGTACTTATCTACATAGAAATAATGGCCCAATCTATTATAGAGGGTATTTTCAGGGAGAACTGGCAACCGCAAAACAAATTGATCAATTACTAAAACATTTTAAGGTAGAACATATAATCGTTGGTCATACTACACATAGACAAATTGAAACACGTTACCAGGGAAAAGTAATTGTTATTGATGCAAATATGAAAAGCGGAAAGACGGGTGAAATTCTATTGTGGCAATCAGGTGAATTTGCTCGTGGAACTCTTTCTGGTCAAAAACTCCCTATGCTACCCGAAGAAAATTAATAACTCAAATCATAACAAGTACTGTATATCTCATTTTACAATTTCAATCAAAAAACGAACAATTATGGAATTAGTCATTAAAAACTTAACAAAGACATATAAAAACGGAGTGAAGGCGATTAACAATCTAAATCTTGAAATAGGAACAGGAATGTTTGGATTATTAGGACCTAACGGAGCTGGAAAATCTACACTAATGCGAACTATTGCTACGCTTCAGGAAGCAGATGAAGGTACAATCACATTTGGAGACCTGGATGTCTTAACTCAAAAAAATGAAGTACGAAAAATTTTGGGATACTTACCACAAGAGTTTGGAGTATATCCTAAAGTATCTGCAGAAGTATTATTGAATCATTTGGCGGTACTTAAAGGATTGACAAATACTAAAGAAAGAAAAGAAGTTGTTAAGGCCCTTTTACATAAAACAAATCTGTACGATCACAGGAAAAAAAATATGGGAGGTTATTCTGGCGGAATGAAGCAACGTTTTGGTATAGCACAAGCGCTACTTTCTAATCCAGAACTCATTATCGTAGACGAACCAACCGCCGGTCTAGATCCTGCAGAACGAAACCGATTCTATAATTTGCTAAGTGAACTTGGTGAAAATACTGTAGTCATCCTTTCTACCCATATTGTTGATGATGTTAAAGAATTGTGTACCAATATGGCTATTGTTAATCGGGGAGAAGTACTTCTGAAAGGAAATCCGGTTAAAGCTATCGAGCAATTGAAAGATAAGGTATATAAAAAAACAATTAAGAAAAATGAATTAGAGCACTATAAACAACATCATGTGGTGATCGCAGAAAAATTCCTACTTGGTAAGCCTGTCATTCATGTTCTTAGTGAAAACGATCCGGGAGATGGATTTATACCGATTCAGGCAGATTTAGAAGATGTGTATTTCTCACAAATTTTTGGTAGAGATCAACATCAGAATGCATTGCCATTACTCTAAACAGGTCTAACTAATATTTTCATTTCAATCTAATCTCAACTAATATTATGTGGTACGAAATACTAAAATTCGAAATTAAGTACAGAGCCAAACGCCCTGATACCTATATATACTTTGCAATTGTATTTTTATTTTCTATAGTAGCGGCAGATGTTCTTATGGATAGAAACTCTGGCGCCTTAGGAACAAATTCTCCTCAGGATATAGCTAGAATAATGGCAATTGTTTCTGCTTTTTTTACTATGATTACTTCTATGATCATGGGAGTAGCTGCTTTAAGAGATTTTGATCATAATATGGAATCTCTAATGTTTATAAATCCCATTAAAAAAAGGGATTATCTAATTGGACGTTTTATAGGATCATTCATCATATTACTTTTTATTTTCTGTGGCTTGCTTTTTGGGCTTATGCTAGGTGAATTTATGCCGTGGCGTGATGCAGACGTTATGTTACCTTTTAATTTCTGGCATTACTTACAACCTTTCCTGTATCTGGTTATACCCAATATATTTTTTTGCGGGGCAGTTTTCTATGTGGGAGGTGCTTTAAGCCGAAAATTAATGTTTGTATACATTCAGGGAGTGTTTTTACTAATGGCATATATAGTAACCCTTACATTATTAAAGAACCCGGATAATCGTTTTTTTGCTGCTCTACTGGACCCCTTTTCTTTTCAAACTATTAGTGTATTAACTCAATTCTGGACCAAAGCAGAACGAGGTATATTAATGCTTCCTATAGAAGGAGTACTACTATACAACAGGTTGTTATGGATAGGAGTAGGGATAATTACATTGATAATAGGGTATTATAAGTTTAATTTCAATTTGGTTAGAGGCAAAGCCTCAAAAAAGAAACTAATAGCTATTTCCGAAGAAGAAAACAAGTCTACTGTACACCATTTGGATAGTCAAGTTCCAAAGGCTAATTTATATTTTGATATTAAAGCTACTATTTTTCAATTCTGGAAGCACGTCTTATTTAATTTCAAATCAATTCTTAAAGAAACTTCATTCTGGGCCATTGTTCTTTGTGGGATGAGTATCATATTTATCAACTCTATCAGTTTAGATACCTCTTATGGTGTTAATAGTTATCCTGCTACATATATTATAGTAGAAGAGCTTCAGGAGATGTCTATCTATTTCTTCTTAATGATTCTTTTGTTTTATTCTGGCGAACTTGTATGGAAAGAAAGAGATACAAAATTGAATGGTATCTACGATGCCATACCCATGTCTGATTTCATCAATTTGGCAGGTAAGTTTGTTGGGCTTATACTTATATATATAGTATTAATGTCAACTTTAATATTGGCAGGAGTAATTTTCCAAACATTAAGTGGGTATTACCACTATGAATTGGATGTATATTTCTATGGTTTTTTTATTGAAATCTTTCCATTTCTTATCCTTTTAACATTTATTTCCTTTTTTTTCCAGGTTCTGACGAATCATAAATTCTTAGGCCATATTATGGTTGTAATCTTCTTCTTTGTTGCATTTATTTTGCTAGAAGTATTAGAGTTAGATCATGGATTATACACTTTTGGTGGAGGAGATTTAGGAACATATTCAGATATGAATGGTTATGGGCATTTTCTATGGCCATACATGAGTTTCAAAATATATTGGATTTTGTTTTCTATTATTCTATTTATCATTACCACTATATTTTCTGTAAGAGGTACAGAAACACATATAAAAAAGCGTTGGAAACTAAGTAAACAACGATTGACCAAGCCTTTGATAAAGCTAGGTACTGTTACTATCTTAATCTTTATATCATTAGGTAGCTATATTTTTTACAATACTAACATTCTTAATGAATATTCATTTCCGAAGGAAGAGAGTACGTATAGAGCAAATTATGAGAAAAAACTCAAACATTTTGAGTATTTGCCACAACCAAAAATTGTAGATGTAAACTTAAAAGTAGATCTTTTTCCATATGATAGAGACTATTCGGTCGAAGGGTACTATGTGCTAACGAATACGCATAATATAGCTATTAATGAGGTTCATATTCAAAAATTACCAAATTATCAGGTAGCAATTGAATATATCAAATTTGAAAATGGAGCTACAGTAAATAATGATAATGAAGAGTATAGTTATTATGTCTATAGATTAAATACAGCTCTGAAACCGGGAGATTCTGTTAAAATGGAGTTTAAGCAAACATTTACCACAAATGGTTTTGTTGAAAAATCAAATACCAAAATTGTTTATAATGGAACGTTCTTCGATAATTTCCATTTTCCAACACTAGGATACAATAGAAACCTCGAATTACATGATGATAATGAGCGTGAGGAGTATGATTTGAAACCTAGAAATAGAAGAGCCAAAATAAATGATCCGCAAGCAATTAAACAAGGTAGATCAAAAGGAGATGGAGAAGAAATTAATTTTGAAATGATTATAGGTACTGATAGTAGTCAAATCGCTATTGCTCCTGGTTATTTACAAAAGAAATGGAAAGAAGGCAATCGTAACTATTATCATTATAAGATGGATAAACCCATGTCTAATTTCTATTCTATTGTTTCAGCAAAGTATGAAGTGTTGAAGGATAAGTGGGTGCCTATACATGATAGCCTGGGTAGTTCTGTTGACTTAGAAATTTATTATCACAAAGGGCATGAATATAATCTAGATAGAATGATGAAAGGAATGAAAACGTCTTTTGATTATTTTAGTACCCATTTCGGGCCTTATCAATACAAGCAAATGCGAATATTAGAGTTTCCTCGATATCAGACTTTTGCTCAATCATTTCCAAATACAGTACCCTTTTCTGAAGGTATAGGGTTCCTGATGGATATTGATGATGAACATGATGTAGACATGGCTTTCTATATAACTGCTCACGAGCTGGCACACCAATGGTGGGGGCACCAGGTAAATCCTGCCTCTGTACAGGGTAGAGGAATGATTTCTGAAGCTTTGGCTCAATACTCTGCCATCATGGTGCTTAAAGAAGCATATCCCGAAGAAAAAGTACGGCAGTTTATTAAAACACAAATGAATCGTTACCTAACAGGAAGAGCTGGGGGACAAATAGGTGAGATGCCTCTGTCATTGGTAGAATCTGGACAAAAATACATACATTATGGCAAAGGACTAGTGAACCTTTACGCCTTACAGGACTATATTGGAGAAAAGATGGTTAACCTTGCTTTAAAACGATTTATCAGAGACTGGAATAGTTATGATGGCCTGTTAAAGACAAAGACAGAAAGATATCCTACTACAATAGATTTATTAGGTTATTTTAGGGAAGTTACACCTGATAATCTACAGTATATTATTACTGATTTATTTGAAACAGTGACATTATATGAAAATAAGGCTACCAAAGGAGTGTATGAAGAGCTTTCTAAAAATACATTTAAAGTAAATCTGGTATTAGACGTTACAAAATATCGTATTGATAGTGCAGGAATAGAAAAATCAGTACCTGTACAGGATTGGATTGATATTGGCGTATATGGAGAAGGACCTGATGGAGGAGAAGAGTTAATTTATTTAGAGAAACACAAAATTACCGATCAGGTAATGCAATTAGAAATTATTGTGGATCAAAAACCGATCAAAGCAGGTATTGACCCGCTAAATAAACTAATCGATAGAAAAATTGAAGACAATCTGCAAACACTTATCAATAGTAAGTAACAAGGTAGCTTCATAATCAAGCCAATTACTATTAATTAAAACCAATCTCTACAACTATATGATTGTAGAGATTGGTCTTTTTAGAATTTCATACTAGTGAATTAAAACCCTATTCCGCCACCGCCATTACATTGTATAGCAGTAACATATATAGTTGCATAACTACTACCATATTGATTGGTGGTCTTGAGTGTAATTGTATAATTACCGGTATGATTAGTAATCATGGTTATGATGTGTCCGGGACTAACATTAGTATCTACATAAAGATTGGGGGAGTTCGAAGTAAGTTCATAGGTATCTGCCCCGGGAGATACGGGAAGTATATATGAATCTTGCTGAACAAAAACATTTGTACATATTGTTGGATCAGGGAATCGGGTATATGCTTTTGGTAGTCCTACCCAAGCAACTGGATACAGGTATTCTATAGCTGTAATATCACCTGCGCTAAAATTATTTATAGTACAGGCTTGCCCTCCATTCATAACAGATTGTGCATCTGTTCCTGGTGTTCCTGGAATCAAACTTCCAAAACCTTGATTGGTATGAGTAATTCCTAAATTATGCCCTAATTCATGTTGAACATTAGAAATTCTCATATTTTGAGTAATAGGTCCGCCACAAAATGTATTAGATGCAAAATCTGGGTTTATCCATATTCTTACGCCCGGCAAGCCATTAGCTGTAGGAAATTCTCCTCTTCCAAAAACATTGTTAGCCAAAGTAACACTTGGATCTTGCGAATCATACATAATTCGAATATGTGCATTAGCTGTAGATGATGTGATATTTAAATTTAGGCTAGAGTTAACTGCATTCCAACGGTTAATAGCAACAGTAGATGCATTTCTCCAGGCCAAATTCATTCCGGGATTTATATAGACATTAACATTGCTAATTGTTACAGAATTGGGATGTCGTCTTTGTTTAGTTACAGGGTCTATTACTGGAGAATGGTATTTTTTGTTTTTGTAAAAAACAATATCTCTATCTACCAAATAATAACTTCCGTAATCTTCAATAACATTTTCGGGAAACCCTAAATTCACTATGGTTTTAAATACTGAATCATTTACATTCTCTACTAAATTTTCATTTTCTGGTAAACTATCTTTTGTACATGCCAATAAAAGGACGAAAAAGAAGCTTAAAATAAACAGGTTTTTAAATGAGTTTTTCATTTTAAGAGTAATTTTTGGTTATGCCTTACCTTGTTTTTAGGAGTGTTCAGGTCAAATCATTCTCCTTTTATCATAAAAATACTCACTATATTTATTTTATTTCGATTTGTATATAAATACTTCTAAAAAATAGGGGGATTCACCTCTTTTTTTAGAAGTATATTTTTATTAAATTTAAATACTTCAATCGTCGCATAATATCACCCCGATTTTGTACTAACTAACAGTAATTAAGTCATTATAGATGAGATGGTTAATCATAGTTTCATTCATTAGTTAACCAGATCAGTTAAGTTCCTATTATAGCTAATAGTAATAAAAAGTAATTTCTAAAATGAATATACAAGAACAAATTATTGAGGGCTTTTCTACTACCTCGAGAGTGTCAATACATAGTGAGGAGAATATAAAAAAAACAACTCGTTTTTTTACTACTGCAAATGAGATTTTAGAGAAATCAATTAATGATCCACAACGTAATTTAAAGAACAAGTTTACTACTGATGGTCTTATAAAAAAAGAACTTATATCTGATGCTACAGTTAATGAGAACTATGCAGGAGAATCTATAGAAAGACCTGTTGTCGATTTGGTTCAACAAGGAGGCGGAATGTACGGAATTGCATTATTAGGGTATACCTATATTATGGAAAAGATAGGTATCCGGTTTTATAGTCATGGGGGAACAAGTGCTGGGGCAATCAATGCCTTATTTCTAGCGTCCATTCCTAATACTATATATGCTGAAGATTCAAAATTTCAATATAACGATAAATCACATCAAGCTACTAAATCTGAAATACTTACTCATATCATTGCAAATACAAATTTTAGTAAGTTCATGGAAAAAAATGGAATAATTGGGTGGTTACAGCAAAAATTACTCAGAAACTATAAGTCTATCATTTTAAAACTTTTTTTAGGGATTTTTTCCATTGGGTTTCTCGTTGGTATATATGGGCTTTTCGGCATTGTTTTTAATATTACAAATGGAATTTCGGGAACAGAACTTCGACTTTTTGATTTTATAATAGGGACTTTAAATGTAGTTGCACTTCTAGTATTTATTTATATCCTTTTTGTGAAAATATTAGATAAGGATTTTGGTATTAATACCGGAGAAAGGTTCTATAGTTGGGCAGAGAATCTACTAATGTCAATACAAATAGAAACCAAAAATGACCTTACAAAAAGGATGGATCTGGTACAATTGGTTAACGCAAAAAAAGGGGACAAACCACGATTAGTACTAATTACCTCTAATTTAACACATAATCGTATTGTGAAATTCCCTGAGAGAGCAGATGATTATTGGACTACCCCGGGGAATATAAAACCAGCAGCATTTTTAAGGGCGACAATGTCAATTCCTTTTATTTATAAAAATTTCATTCCTGGTACAGAGCACTACAAAAATGAAATGAAAGCGGAAAATTCAGTAAAACTTAATGCAAGGTTTGTAGATGGAGGAATGCTCTCTAATTTTCCTATTCGGGAATTTCATAGAAAGGATAATGTTGTACCAAGATTTCCAACGTTTGGTGTTCTCCTTAGTGAAAGGGTAGTAGGTGATCAAAAAGAAAATAAAAACCCATCGAAGAGTGTAAAAAAACTAGAAGAAATTACATTGATAGGATATATCACATCTTTCATAAGTACATTCAGAAATTTTTATGACAATGATTTTTTATTCAATAATAAAGAAATTGAGAAAAGGGTAGTAACCGTAGATACAAAAGATCATAATTGGTTAGACTTTTGGATGGATGATTTAGAAAAAGCAAAACTCTTTAATAAAGGTGTTGATGCCGCGATCAGACAAATTGAACAGTTTGACTGGACAACCTATAAAGATATACGTGAAGAAAAAATTAAAAACCTGAAGTAATGAAAAAGCTAAATTTTTATAGCAATCTCTGGAGAATTAATGTCCTACTAGTTGTGATATTAGGTGTTCTGTTCGCATATATTCCGTCCATACAGGTAGAGCATCTTATTAAGATAGAATTTTCTAATAGCCTATCAGAATTTAATGATTTAGTTAAAAACCCAGTGTATTTTAAGAATAATACCTATTACGATTTTGTTTTTATTATAGCCTATTCATTTCTCTTCTATTACTCACTTCGGGTCTTTGAAAGTACCTTAAGTTTAAAACTTAGACCTTGGTTTTTTATTATTTGTTTTATCCCTGGGGTATTTGATATTGTAGAAAATTTATGTGGTTTATATTTAGTGGATTTGATAGGTAGTGATACAAGCAAAAATGCATTCAGTATATTTTCTGTTTTTTATTGGTTTGTTAGGCTGAAATGGGTTTTCGTGATCTTTTTTATATTGATGACACTAACCATTTCACTTTATTACCTGGTATTAACTATGGAAAAGTGGGTCGAGATTCTTTTTTTTCGTAAAAAAGTAAAATGATTATATATCTTTCGTTTATAAATATACCCTATCAGAGATCAAAAGTACCTTTTTATTGGTATTTTTGATCTAATAAGTTGAAGATGGCTTATAGAATTAGTAACCAACTACAAAATATAAATATATAACCATGAAAACATTTAAAATGAGTACTAATTCTGAGGTCAAACTTAATGTAAAAATTAGTACAGAGGCTTTAGTAGGTACTAATGTTAAACTAGATAGTAAAATCATAAAAAAAAGCAGCACATATAACTTTTCTGCTAATCTAGGTAATAGTAGTGATATTGTAAATAAAAAACTTAATGTAGTAACGAACTGTTTTGTAACCGATGAAAACATTGATCCAATTCTGGAAAACACTGTTTATAAAATCAATCTAAAAGATGATGAAAATGAACAAAGTTATGAGGGCAAAAAACTAAAAATTGATGATGAATTTTTCATTGTTTTTGATGTTATTGAATTAATTAAAAATTAGGACGATGAATTACAAATCTATCTTATCTATTGTCATCTTAGCACACCTCTCATATTTTGGTTCGGCACAGGAGGGTAAAACTGACCAAAATCTAAGCGATTTTACAATGAGCAATCCCAGTTCTCCAGCTTTTTTATTAGTAGGAGAGTCCCCAACAGAAATTTATACACCTACTAACCTGAAAGCATTAGCACTACACGTATTCAATAATTTTGGGGAAAGTTTTTCGATAGAAGTAGCTCCTTACTTTTTTATTAACCGAAAGAGTAAGGACAGAACATACTATAAATATATCGGTATAGAAGAGGACAAGACCACGGGAGAGATTAAACAGAAGCCATTTAGAGGATTAAATACGACAACATTATCTGCTGCTTATGTTGATAAAGAATTCGAAGGCATTGAAGGTAAAAGAAAAACCTATTCTATAGGATTACGAACAACTTTGTTACGTTTTTATGATAAAGATAAAATATATAACGAAGCAAAAAAAGTAGGTAATATTCTTAAAAACCTTGATAGCCCTCCTGTTAGTGTATTAACAGATGCTAGTGGAGACGACCCTGTAAAACGAGCAATAGCAGAGAAAGCTATTATTGAGCATTATAAAAAAGAAAAAGAGAAAATAAGCCCGCAATTAAAAGAGTTTAAAAAAACCACCAAACCCTATGTAAGTGTAGATGGAGCTATTGGATATAGTGCATTGTTTAAAGGAGATAAGATAGATTCTGGTACAGCTAATCGTCTTGGGAGTTGGATAACAGGACAAGGAAGTTTGATTCTAAATGAAGGGTCGGATAGTGAACGAAATAACTACCTTAATGTATTGGTAACTGCCAGATATATTGAAGATGAGTTTAATATTGGCGATAACGACCAGTTTTTCAAAACATTTTATCGGGATCTGGGAGCAAAAGTAGAACTTGAAATAGATCGATTTTCGCTGGCATATGAATATATTTCTCGTGATGGAAGTATCAATAGTGAGCGTTCTGTAGGAACTTTAAAATATATACTTTCAAAAGACATCACATTGATAGGTGGTTTTGGAAAAGATTTCCCGGTAGATGATAATTTGGTTACAGTATTCGGAATCAATTGGGGAGTGAATTTTGGAGGCAAAGTTACAATGAAAGAATAATCACAAGATAACCTATAACAAATCTCAAATAATCGTTGTTTTTAATAAAAAACAGAAGAAAACCTATATGAATACTGCTCATCAGTTAATTCAAACAATCGATTCTGTAATTTCTGGCATTCAGAGTCGTCAGGATTATAAAACCATACAATTTAAAATTGAAGAAAATGAAACCTACTTATCTGCTTCAAAGGTTGTGTATTACTTTAATCAATTTAAACAAGCTGTTTTAGTATCACAAGAAACCCAAAAAAGTATATCGAATAGCGAGCTACAAGAGGTTTCTATAATTATATCTACTATTATTAAAAGTAATACGTTAATAGCATCTGAAGGACAATTAAATCTTAATCGTACAATTTCACCAAGTTCTACAATAGAAGAAAATGTAATCTTAGAAGCTTTGCTTAAGGCTATTCAGGACATATAATCATAAGTTTCTATACATACTCCTTAACCACACTTACCGTGTAAAATAGAATCGTAATATGCTTAAGGTCTATTATTATAGAATAATATAGCAAGTCCAAAAACTAAGAATTATATTTTTTTTATTACATTTTTTATATTTTATAATTTAAATTGTGGCAATGATTTAAAAAGAGGCTTATTAAAAACTAATTTTAAATACTTTATGAAAACTAAATTCATCTATTCACTTCTAATTTTTACGATGTTCTTTATGGCATGTAATACAGAAAAAAAACCTGATTTAGAACCTTATCAATCCATTGAAGCTCCTGTCGCCAAAAAAATTGCCGAAGAGTTAAAAGCACATGGAGATACACGTATCGATAATTATTTCTGGATGCGTCTAAGTGATAAGCAAAAAAACGCCGAAACACCTGATGCTCAAACGCAAGATGTGCTGGATTATCTTAATGCCGAAAACGATTATAAGGATGAGGCAATGAAACATACAGAAGGTTTGCAGAAAAAATTATACGATGAGATTGTAGGACGTATTAAAAAAGATGATTCTTCTGTTCCTTATAATGACAATGGTTATTCCTATTATACTCGCTATGAAAAAGGTATGGATTACGCTTTATATTGTCGTAAGAAATTAGATGACAATGATAAAGAAGATATCATGCTTAACGGGCCAGAACTTGCAAAAGCTCATGCTTATTTTGCTATAGGAGGTCGATCTGTAAGTCCAGATAATGAACTTTTGGCCTACAGTGTAGATACTGTTTCCCGACGTCGTTATGTAGTTTATTTTAAAAACCTGGAGTCAGGAGAAATGCTATCAGATGAACTTAAAAATACAGGAGGAGGAGCCGTATGGGCAAATGATAACAAAACTGTTTTTTATGCTTCTAAAGATCCTATAACACTTAGACAAGATAAGATATATAAGCATGTATTAGGAACAGATCAATCTAAGGATGAGTTAGTTTTTCATGAAAAGGATGAGACTTTTAGCTGTTTTATATTTAAATCCAGATCAGATAAATACCTTATGATTGGTAGTAGTCAGACCTTATCGACAGAATATCGATATTTAGATGCCAATACTCCTAATGCAGAATGGAAGATCATTCAACCAAGAGAAAGAGATTTAGAATATGGTGTTGATCATTATGATGATCATTTTTATATAAGAACAAATCTTGATGCTAAGAATTTTCGTTTGGTAAAAACACGTATTACAGCTACTGCAAAAGAAAACTGGGTAGATGTTATCCCGCATCGCGAAGATATTCTACTACAGAGTTTTGTACTCTTTAAAGAACACCTAGTTTTACAAGAACGCGTTAACGGATTACGTACTATTCGTGTTATGAAATGGAATGGTGATAATGATCATTATATTGAGTTTAACGATCCTGCTTATCTATCATACCCAACTACTAATCTTGATTTTGATACCAATATTTTACGATATGGATATACCTCTTTAACAACTCCTAATAGTACAATAGACTATAATATGGATTCAAAAGAGCAGAAAATCTTAAAAGAACAAGAGGTATTAGATCCAAATTTCTCAAAAGATAATTATGTATCAGAGCGTCTCTATGCAACTGCAAAAGATGGTGTAAAAATACCAATTTCTATTGTGTACAAAAAAGGAATTGAAAGAAGTAGTAAAACACCTTTATTACTATATTCTTATGGTTCATATGGTAGTAGTTCTGAGCCAAGCTTTAGATCCGATAGGCTTAGCTTATTAGATCGAGGATTTGTGTATGCGATGGCGCATATTAGAGGAGGACAAGAAATGGGAAGACATTGGTATGAGGATGGTAAGCTTCTTAAAAAGAAGAATACATTTACTGATTTTATCGATTGTGGAGAATTTCTGGTTAATGAAGGACTTACAAGTTCAGAACATATGTATGCAATAGGAGGTAGTGCCGGTGGTCTATTGATGGGAGCTATCATAAATATGAAACCAGAATTATGGAATGGTGTTGTGGCTGCTGTACCTTTTGTTGATGTAGTCTCTACTATGATGGACGAAACTATACCATTAACTACATTTGAATTTGATGAATGGGGAAATCCTAAGAATAAAGAATATTATGATTACATGAAGTCATATTCTCCCTATGATAATGTTGAAGCAAAAGCATACCCAAACCTATTGATCACAACAGGCTATTGGGATAGCCAGGTACAATATTGGGAACCTGCAAAATGGATTGCTAAACTACGAGAGTTAAAAACAGATAATAATATGTTGATCATGGATTGTGATATGGAAACAGGTCATGGTGGAGCATCTGGGCGTTTTCAGCGTTATAAACGTACCGCTTTATACTATGCGTTTATGATGGATTTGGAAAAGATAAAAGAATAAATCTTGATTAAAAAATAAAAAAAGCCAGTAAAACAGATGTTTTTACTGGCTTTTTTTATTTAGCGTATAAGAAATAGAAATATAAAAGGAAACAATAATCCCAAGGTTGTTAGAATCCACCCTCGTTTCTTAAAACTATATTTGCCTTTAGAAATAAACATTCCCGTAATTGCAATTATAAGCATTGCAATACCAAAAATATCTGAAAACCAAATCCACCATTTATTTGTGGTTTGATGTAAAATGGCCATTTGTTTTAACACAGGAATTGGTTTTACATACTCTATTGTTCCTTTCCCTGTCGATAAGTTTACCGTGGCAAAAGCATCTTCAAAATAGATTCTACCTTCCTCACCTCTTAGTCTAAACGTCTTAAAATTATTTTGAGAAATAGTAGTTGCTATAGTTTTAAAATACTCCTCATTTATTTTTGATTTATCTTTGGGTAGTTTTAACTGTAAAGGCTCAACTTTTACAGTATATTCTCTTGAGCTAAAGCTCTGTCGATGATTTAGCGTGATTCCCGAGATAGAAAAAGCTATGATTAAACCTAAAAAAAAATATGCTAAGTCTCTATGTAGCAATCTATTCCAATAAGCTCTTGATTTTTTTGCCATTATTATAATAATTTATTGCACAGCTAATGTATTGAAATTGTATAATTATAAAAACTATAATTCATCAAATAGGCTTATTTTTAAATGAATAAGAAGAAGTGCTTTTAAGTTAAAGAAATAAATACAATTTTTATTGTAAAAATACTTTTACCTAGATTGTATAAAATCGAGCAAAAAGCAATCTAAATACCTAAATGATTACTTCTATATTTGTAATCAGTTTTTACTACACCATTTTTATACAAGTTTATATATTTGATATTTTAATCTAAATATGAATTTATATTCTCAAATCTTATTTTTCTTTGGTGCATTAGGGGTTTTTAATAGCTTCCTGATAAGTCTTTATTTTATAATTATAAAGAAACCTAAAGATTTTTCAAATATACTATTCGGAATCTTTCTCTTATTTTTAAGTGAGCGCGCATTACGGTCTCTTATCTATTTTTTTAGTGATGCTACACCAAATTCTTACTCAGCATTTGGCCCTATTACCTTTATTTTTATTGGCCCTTTTTTGTTTTTATATGTACTATCCGTACTTAAATTAAATACTAAAAACATTAAGTATTGGAAATATCATATTGCATTTTGGATAGGTATAGCAATAGGTATACATTTTATATATCCTTTCAGAAGTGATCCTATATTTTGGAAAAGATATATTTTGGTTTCTATAAATATTCAGTGGTTATGTTATACTCTGGTTTCGGGATATTATTTGGCCAAAAGAATGAAAAACATATCTCAAAAAGAAGAGAAACTCCTTCCTATTAATTTATGGTTAGCATTTTTACTTTTAGCTGTATTAATCCTATGGTTAATGTTTTTCTTTACGAAATACTCTTATTTTGTAATAGGATCTATCACTTTTTCAGTATTGTTTTATTCTTTCTTCCTGTATTTTCTTTTTAATAAGAAACAGAAAAATCAAATTTTTGGAGATGAAAAAAAGTATGCAGATAAAAAGATTGACAACACGACAGCAAAAATACTGATAGAAAAATTAGATATCCTCATGAGTGAGCAAAAGTTGTATAAAGATCCAAATTTAAAATCTTCAGACATTGCAAAAATACTTCATATATCTACGCACCAATTTTCGCAATTTCTGAATGATAATTTAGGAAAAAGCTTTCCGGCATTTGTAAATGAATATAGAATTGAAGAAGCAAAGCTAATCATTAGGTCAAATACCAAATATACATTAGATGCAATAGGAAATGAATCTGGATTTAATTCAAAATCAACATTTTACACAGTATTTAAAAAACTTGTAGGTATGACTCCGGCAAAATACAAAGAACAGTTTTAAGTTCATATTTATAAATTCAAACCAAAACAGTCTAGTTTCATACCCAATAATTGTAACAAAACTCTGTTTTTTGTAAAAGAATTTATCAATCAATACATAATGAAAAAACAAATCAAAATTCTTTTTAATGTGTTTATATGCACATGCCTATTAACAAGCTGTATCTCTCAAGAAAAAAGTAAAACAGATGCTTTACTAAATAATGATTCTACTGTGGTTAAAAAATCAATTGTAGAAACGATTTCTAGTATTTCTGCCACAAGTATTGAAGAAATCATAGCGCATTATCACAGGCTTAAAAGAGAAAACCCGAAAGCTTATAATTTTGATGATGAAAATGAGCTTAATAATTATGGCTATCAATTACTAGATAAGGGCAAAATAAAGGATGCTATTAAGATTTTCGAACTATTGGTTGCAGAATTTCCAAATTCTTCAAATCCATATGATAGTTTAGGAGAAGCTTATCATGCCGATGGTAATAAAGAATTGGCAGTTCAGAATTATGAAAAATCTCTTAAGCTAAATTCTAAAAATATAAATGCCGAAGATTGGATCAATAAAATTAAATATGCCGAATATGATTCTACAAGATTTCATAAAGTGTATTCAATAAAACAATATAAAAATGACTTAGACGAATTAGGTCGCCGATTAACAGAAGTTAATCCTAATGCCTATAAATTCATTACTAAAGATGATTTCTGGAAAGCAATAGAAGTAAAAAAGAGCTTGATAACAGAACGTACAACTTTTAGTGAATTTATCTGGCATTGTAGTGAGATTATAGCAAATATTAGTTGTAGTCATACATCAATGGGGTATTTTAATCAAGAAAGAAAGATGATGCCTATAGATTTACGCTTTCCTATAGAAGTAAAATTAATTAGTGACAAATTATACGTGTCAGATCCGCTAATCAATAGAGAGATAGTAGTACCTAAAAGTGAAATTACCTCAATTAACGGAATTGAATTTGAAACTATCAAAAACGAAATCTATAAACATATCTCATCACAAGGTAATATCGAAACGTACAAAAAGAACTTCATTAATTCACATTCTACATCGATCATTCCTTATGCACTGGGTTTTCCAAAATCTTATGTAGTGACTATAAAAGGAAAATCTAAGCCAGTTGAATTAAAAAAACTCAAAAACTACCAAAATAATTTTCAAAAACTCCCAGAATATTTGTGCAAAGAGCAGTTGTGTTTACAGTATATGAATGATAATACATCTGCAATAATGACAATACGTTCTTTTGCTTATTATGGAAGTAAATTCCCAGAATTTAAAGCATTTATGGATACTAGTTTTAAAGAACTGGAACAAAAAAAGATTAAAAATTTAGTAATTGACGTAAGAGGAAATGGTGGTGGACCATCTGATGCCGGTATCTATTTGCTTAAATATCTTGCTCAAAAACCATTTGTATACTTTTCGAATTCTCAATTTAATGAAAAATTAGAGCCCGTTAAACCATTTGAAAATGGATTTAAAAACAATTTATATTTTACTATTGATGGAAATGGTGGTTCTACCACCGGGCATTTTATGTCGTTGGTAAAACACTTAAAGTTGGCAACTCTGGTTGGAGAAGAATTGGGCTCAAATCAATTCTGCACAGGTGGACAAAAAAGACTTAGGTTACCAAATACGGGTATCATTTATGCAGTAAGCAGAAACACCTATGTAACCACAGCAACTACACTTCCTGTTGATCGTGGTATTATGCCAGATTATACTATTACACAATCTATAGATGATTATCTAAACAATGTAGATACTGTTATGGAATATACTCTAAGACTAATTAAAAAAAAGTAATAGAACCCTGTTGTAAAAATCATGATATAGGAAAGAGGTGTTAAAGTTTGTGTTAAAAACAACTACACTACAGATAACCAATTAGTCTAAATAGATACTTTTGTTGGTATAATGAATCTTTCCTTTGTTAAATATTATTCATTTAGAGTACTAATAACTCTGATATCTGCACTTTTTTTAGGTAATAAAGCTAATGCAGATACTACTTCTTATAACAATTTAGTAACCGAATCTTTTTCTATACACAGTGTTGATAGTGATACAGATCTTGAGTATAAAGATCAAACGTTTATTGATAGTATAGACTTTGATGAATTTGAAGACAGGGAAGAAGAAGAATACTCTAAAAGTGCTTTTTGTACATTTCTAAATAGAAAGGTTACTACTAAAAATAATGATGATTTTAATAAAAAAAATTATCGATTTTCTGCTGTAAAAAGTAAGTACTATATCCTGTACTGTTGCCTAAAAGTATATTCATAAAATTATTATTTATAAATCATAAATGTTAGGGATTGACAAAAGTTAATCCCTGATTTTGATATTTAATTTTAATAATAATATTGTGAAATATATAAAAATCATACTGTTTATTATTCCAATAACAGTATTTGGTCAAAACCTGACCACAGAAAAGAGTTATAGCTTCTGGAATTCTATAATTGTCGATTACGCTATAAACAATAAAGTTTATATAAAAAATGAAGCACATTTTAGAAGAACCAGTTTTTTAAAAGAGTGGCAACAAATATTAATTAGACCTTCTATACATTATAAATCCAATGAAACTCTGGATTTTGCAGTAGGTTATAGTTTTGCAAAAAATTATAAGCCCACACATAACTTTAATGAAAACAATGTTTGGGAACAAGTGACATTATCTCATATGTCTGGGAAATCTAATTTTAAACATCGATTTAGATTTGAACAACGTTTCATTGATCAGGTTACAGAAGTAACTCCTAATGTTTTCAAAACCAATGAAACAGATTTTAAAATGCGATTTAGGTATCGTTTTACATTTCAGATTCCTTTGTTCACAGTGTATGATAATACAAAAGTAAAGGGAGTTGTTTTTGATGAAATTTGGTTGAATACAGACTCGGGGATTGTTCCTAAATCTTTAAATCAAAACTGGTTTTATGTTGGGTTATCATATCCTATACTTAAAAATACATTCATAGGACTTGGTTATATGAATGATTATGTATCAACAACGACTAATCATTTTAGGAATAACCACATTTTACAAACAACACTTAAGTTTCATATTTAAATAAAAGAAATGAAAATCTATATTAATACTGTATGTATAGTAGCAATTACAACGATAATTGTAATAACTTCTTGTACGAATACAAAAGAGAAAATTAGAAAGGAACACTCTTTAGAAATTACTAAAGAAAAAACCATTACGACAACAAATCATGCAAAAAAGCATTGGAGTTATGTAGGGGAAACGAGTCCAGAACATTGGGCAGAAATTGAAAAGAATTCAGATTGCGGAGGGAAATTTCAATCCCCTATAAATATTGTGAGTTTAAATGCAATAGTTGATACTAATTTAAAACCCTTAGCTATTCATTATGTATCTAATACCAAAATACATGATGTGGTTAATAACGGGCATTCAATTCAATATAATTTTGAAGAAGGAGATTATCTTATGTACAAGGATACTAAATATAATTTAAAGCAAATTCATTTTCATGAGTCTTCAGAACATACCATAAATGGTATTCGATATCCAATTGTAATACATATGGTACATATTAATTCTAAAGGAGAATACTTAGTTCTTGCTGTAATGGCAAAAGAAGGGAAAACCAGTGCTCCTTTCAGATTTTTAGAAAGTTATTTACCTGTTAAAAATGGGGAAACTAAAACTATAGGAATGCCATTTAATCTTAGTTATAACCTTCCAAAAGATAAAGGATATTATACCTATGTAGGATCATTGACCACACCACCATGTACTCAAGGTGTAAATTGGTTTATTTTTAAAGAACCCATCACAATATCTTTAAGACAAGTAAAAATCTTAAGAGATCTGATGCCTTTAAATAATTATAGAAATGAACAACCATTAAATGGAAGAGAAGTGAAAATGACAAAATAATTAATTCATAATAAACAGAGTTAATACATATTCTTCAAAGATAATCACTTATAAAACACGTAACAATACGTGTTTTATAAGTGATTTAATCTCATTTCAATTTTCAAATAACACTTTTAGAATAATATAATATAGCTACAAATCAGATATATTCATTTTGTAATTTTCTTCGATTGGGATTTCAATAGTATATTTCGAAAAGCAGAAAAACCCTAAAACTTAGTAAGCTCGTAATACACGTTTCAATTATTTAAAAATAATGCTTTAGTATCTTTCCATTCGCTATAACCCAAAGTGTATCCTCGTTGTATAAAACTCCTTTACAGTCTGTATCATTAGTATAATAAAGTTCCCATGATGCTCCTCCGTCTACAGTTTTAAAAATATTTTTTCCTGAGATATACCAACCAATGTCTTTGTTTTTAAATGCAAATGCTTCTGCTTTTGAGCTGCTTTCACGAATAATACTCCAGGTATCTCCTTTTGTTTCTGATTTAATAATCACATATTTTTCATCACCATTAAGGTTCTTAACATAAGCAATGGCATACCCTGTAGTTGCATCTACAAAATGAATTTTCTTGATATATTCATAATTACCCGCTTTATTTTCTATTTGTATTTCTTTATTAGTCCAGTTTCCATCTTTTAAGTATAATAGCTTAGCAGGATAGTAAGACTTGTTTTCAGGGAATGGGTATGTATATCCTCCTAACCAAACCTGACTTGAAGAAAGTGCAAAAAAAGTATCGAATTCGAAATTTGAAGGAACATTTTCATGTACTTTATCAAATGTACTACCAGTATCAGTAGATTTATAAATTCTTCCTTCTGATGTTGCGACTATGATATTAGTTTCATCATTATCAACAAAAAAATCTAATCCCCAAGAACCATTTTGAGTAAAATCATTAAGCAACTTGCTTTCTCCTCCTTTATTTTTACGGTATAAAGCCAATGATCTTAATGAGTATTCATTTTCTTTTGAACTTAAAAAGAATCCTCCATCAAGAAAATTATGATCTTGATTAATATTAGAAATACTAACTCCCCCGTTAAACGATTTGGTTACTTCAAAAACATCATTGGATGAATTATTTTGTATCGAAAAATAAACTTTTTCTTTATCAACACCTCTAAAATCCTTTATGCTTTCAATCGAATTATAATCATGATCAATTATTATCCACTTATTTTTTGTATTGTCTAATACAGCTATGTTTTTATACGAATCATTAAAAGAAATAGTCGTATTTGGAATTTCAATTTTTAAATCTGGAAGCGCACTAAGCCCCTCAGGTACTTTTATTGTTATTGCAGTATTGTTAACAATAGTAACCTCAACTGCTTTATTGTCCAGATATACTTTTGTATCGGTTATATCACTACCAAAATTTTCTCCTAGAATAGATACTAGATCGTTGACATAGGCATACTCTGTAGAAAAAGAAGTAACCTTGGCGTCTATTACTTCTATTTGTTCATTAAGATCTTGGCTATCATCTGAGTCTGAACCGCAACCAAAGGCCGTAACTAATAGTAATGTAATTAATGAGTAATTTAAAAAACGTTTTTTCATTTTGTTTGTATTCCTTTTATTTTTCCAATTAAAATTAGACCATAAACACGTACTCTATCAGCTTGTATATCCACAACCTTACTTAAATCAGTGTAAGTCTATTCCTATGGCGAATATAGTACTATGAATAACTAAAAAACAAGAGCGGGTGGTATATATTTATAAATTGAGGATGTTAATTTATATGTTTTACTGAGGATTCAAGGGAGCTAATACTACCAATAAACATTTTCAAATAGCACTCTTAGCAGAATAAAAAAACTACAAATCAGATATATTCATTTTGTAATTTTCTCCGATAGGAATTTCAATAGCATCAATTTCAATATCTTGTTTTGTATATGCTGTAATTTTATCTCGATTTACGATATAGGAACGATGCGTCCTTATAAATCGTTCATCCAATCTATCTTCGAATGCCGTTAAGCTATACTTTATAAGTCGAGTTTTATTAGATAAATGAATCTTAATGTAATCCTTCACACTTTCTATATATAAAATATCATCATAAAAGACTTTCACTTGTTTTCGATCTTCACGTATAAAAATAAAATTATCCTTTTGGGTAGTGGTAGTCTTCTCAACTTCGGTTGAGATTGATCGTGTATTTTGCAATGAGATAAATTTTTCGGTTGCCATAAAAAACCGACTAAATGTTATGGGTTTTAAAAGATAATCTACAGCATTCAATTCAAACCCGTCAAGAGCATAATCTCTATATGCCGTGGTAAATATTACATGCGGCTTAACAATAAGGTTTTTAAAAAAATCCGTACCATTTAATACAGGCATTTCTATATCGAGAAAGAGTAAATCAATTGATTGTTGTTGTAAAACTTTACTAGCTTCTATGGCACTATTACAGGATGCCACTAATTCAAAACCATCCAACTGTTTCAAATGTGTTTCGATTAGCTCTCTAGCCAATTCTTCATCATCTACTATTAAACATCTATACATTATTTAGCTTCCAAAATTAAATGAACACAATATTTATCATTTTCTTCCTTAATATCCAAAGAATAATCTTCTCCGTATAATAAATCTAATTGTTTTTGAACATTACTTAACCCAATACACTTCTGATTTTTATTTTCAACAGATATCGTTGATTTAGAATTTTCAATATTAAAAATAATATGATTGTTATCTGAGCTAATTGTGATTGAAATAAAAGCTTCCTTTAGTTCCTGACTCACACCATGTTTAAATGCATTTTCAATAAAAGTTAATAACAGTAAGGGGGCTATTTTAGAGTCCTCTGTACTACTATTTTTAAAAGAAATACGAACTCTATTTCCATACCGTATTTTTTCTAAAGCAATATAATTCTCAATCAACTCTATTTCTTTTTGGATAGAAACAAATTTGCTATTACAGCGATACAGCATATAATCCAAAATATCGGATAGTTTTTCAATCACTTCTGGTGCCTGATCTGATTTTTTTATGGCTAGAGCATACAAATTATTAAGTGTATTGAATAAAAAATGCGGATTTAATTGATTTTTCAGAGCAGTCAATTCGGCTATTTTTTTCTGTTCATTGAGTTTTAAATAATTCTGTTGGTTTTTATAAAACCTGAACATTAAAAGTAGGGCAGTAGGGGTTAAAAATTTAATACTCTTACTTAAAAAAACCGAAAAACTTGAAAGCCTTTCCCAAAAAGATTGTTTTGCATAATGTTGCACTATTGGGCTATAATATTCAAAGTACCTAACGTCATAGTAGTATATTCTATAAAGAATATACAAGGCGTACATAAAAACCAATAGTATAATCAACCATAGAGCAAACAAACCTGTTTTTCCCTTATTCAAAAAAACTGGAACCAAATAGTATAGACAAGTGTATGCCAGCAGTATTTGTATTGCAATGAAGATTATATAAGACTCAACTATTTGTAGATAGCTGTTATAGTTATCAATATTAGCAGATAATGTGAAATACAAGAATATACCCATCCAGAACAATACGTGTCGTATTTCTGATTTATTAAAGTATGTTTTTAAAGACTCCATATACCAAATAGCAAATATAACTTATACAACTCGCATAAAGATTATTTATCTACCAAGCTAGTATTTATAGCTACAAATAGGCAAAAATCAATGACCAAAACCTAAAAAGGCCTTAATCGACAAAATTTTCTCTTCGGTCTACTTTTTAAAAACCGTATGAATATCAACCATAGTTTTGATCAAACTTAAGATACAAAACCATGAAACGTCTATTTTTTACCACGCTCCCTTTTTGTTTTTTAATTGTTTTATCACAAAACAAGATGATTAACCATGATAAAACTATTATAAATAACGATATGCCTTTTTATAATAGTTTAAACGCGATAGTCAAAACAAACCATTCATTATCAGAAAAGGAAATGATTGAAAAAACACTTAAGAATTATATTCAAGGGAGTTCTTATAATGATGTAAAAAAACTAGAAAGTGCCTTTACTGCTGATGCAACTTTATATCTTACAGTAAGAGATACATTTAAAAGATTAACTCCAACAGATTATCTCAGGTTTTTTAAGAATAAGAAAAAAGGAGCCTATAATGGAAGAATAGGAAATATTCTTTCTATCGAGATACACCGTGATATAGCCACAGCCAAAGTCGAAATTTTAATACCTGAAAGAAAATTAAAATTGATAGATCTTTTTCTATTAAAAAAGCTAAAGGATGATTGGAAAATAATTAGCAAAACAGCAACACGATTATAGATTTTTAAATTTTATATATGAAAAAAATACTTCTGATAGTACTTTGTTTTTTTTCTGCTTTACATACTCAGGCGCAAACAAAAACAATTCAATTTAAGAATGCTACAATTACTATAGACGGTCAGTTAGAGGAGCCTATTTGGAATGAACTTCATGAGCATACAGGATTTTATAATTATATGCCAACAGATGAAGGGTTAGCAGAAAATCAAACTTCTGTAAAACTATTTCATGATGGAGAATATTTATATGTGAGTTTAATTTATAATGATACTACAACAAAAACACGAGTTAATTCATTAAAACGAGATGTTCCTATAGGGTTAAGTGATGGATTTGCCATGGTTTTGGATACTCAAAATCAACAACAAAGTGCATATTATTTTTCAGTAAATAGTTACAGTACACAAATAGATGGTCTTGTTGAACGTATCAATGAAGGGTATAGTTTCAGTACAAGCTGGAGTACGGTATGGAAAGCCAAAGCTTTTATTAATGGAAAGCAAAAGCAATATGAAATAGCTATTCCATTAAAGGCACTAAATTTTAATGCGAATAATGCTGTTTTCGGAGTTCAGTTTTATGTTAGAGATATTAAAAAGAATTCCTGGACTATTTTAAAAAATGTAAAACGAAACTATCGCCTTTTTGACTTACGTTTTACAGAAAAAATGACCGTTGAAGCATTGCCTAATACATCAATTTCACGTTTTACGACAACACCATCTATTACCGCAAATTATCAGAATGATGTGGTGGATGATGATACAAAAACTACTTTTAAACCAAGTTTAGATGTGCAATATAATGTAACTTCTTCTTTACGATTAGATGCGACAATAAATCCTGATTTTTCGCAGATTGATATTGACCAACAGGTAACAAACCTTACTCGGTTTTCGATTTTTTTTCCAGAAAGACGTAATTTTTTTCTTGAAAATTCAGATCTATTTTCAAATCTTGGTGTTGATGGAGTAAATCCTTTTTACTCAAGGCGTATTGGAGCAAATTCAGATATTCAATTTGGATTAAAATTATCAGGAAATGTATCTCCAAAAACTAGAATTGGAATTTTAGACGTACAAACAGATAAAGAAAACGAAATTGCATCAGAAAATTTTGGAGCCCTGGTTGCCGAGCAGCAATTATCAAAAAAATTTACTGCAACTGGTTTTCTTATCAATCGCCAACAAACAGATAAATTTAAATTCACTAATGACTATAATCGGGTAGTAGGAATCAATCTCAATTATAAATCAGATAATAATAAATGGCTTGGTTTGGCAAATTATGGAAAGAGTTTTAATGATGGGATTTCTAAAGACAATAATTTTTATAATGCAGCAATTTGGTTTAATAAAAGAGGATTAAGCTGGAATGCTTCTATCAAAAATCTAGGTAAAAACTATATAACAGATGTTGGTTTTACACCTAGATTGTATAATTATGATGCTATTAATGATGTTGTTATAAGAGAAGGGTATACCCAAACTACTGCGGGATTAGAGTACGAGAAATTTTATGAAAAATCAAAAAGATTAAACTCTGTTCGTTATTTAAATTATAAGAATGATACCTATTTTGATGAACATGGTAAATTGAATCAGTCATCACACTTCTTAAACTCAGCTATATTCTTTAAAAATCTATCAGCTATATATTATGTGTTTAAATATGATTATGTTGATTTAAGATATGGTTTTGATCCATTGGGGAATGGTAATTCTTTAACCCCAGATGAGTATCGTTTTGGTATTTTAAAGGTTGGATACAATTCTGCCAATAATCAAAAATTAAGATACCGTTTTAATGTGCAAAAAGGGAATTATTATAGCGGAAAAAGAATAGCTGTGGGAGCATATTTAAATTATCAGTTATTACCTTTTGCTAATTTAGAATTAAGGTATGATATTAATAAAATTGATTTGAATCTGTTAGGAAAAGAAACTTTTCATTTAACTCGTTTTACGGGGCAAGTTTTCTTTTCAAATCGTTTAAACTGGACAACCTATGTGCAGTACAATACACAACGAGATAATTTTAATATCAACAGCAGATTACAATGGGAATACAAACCTTTATCATATGTATATTTGGTTGTTTCTGATAATTATAACAAAGATATCACTCGTACAAACTGGGGAGTCGCCTTTAAAATGAATTATCGATTTGATTTTTAATCTTTAGACTTTTAGAAAGTAGACGTAGTACAAGATGTATTTATTAAAGCAGAAAGTATTGTATATGGAATAGAGAGTATCCTTTTTTGTGTACAAATAATTTACTCTATTTGATAAATAGTTACTTGTTAAAAGTATGTATATTTATCCCATCCTACATTTTAAAAATTACATATATACCTCATTTAGAATATTAGGAATCATTTTCAATATAGTTGAGTATTAAGAGTAAGAAAATTGCATTCGTGAAAGTATTTATTTCTCTAATTTTATTGGTTTTTACCTACTCTTTTAGTTTGGGTCAAACCATAATCCATGATCCGGGAGGAAATTTATCCCAACGTTGGCTAATCAATAATGATACTATTAAACTTTTTAAAATAGTACCATATAAACCAGTCTATTTCTTGCTGGCCAACTATACCAGTGATATAAATAATCAACCCATAAGTGATAACCCAATAAATTCTGTAGATGAATCTTCTGATTTTTCAAATACCGAATTAAAATTTCAACTTAGTTTTAAAACCAGAGCTGTAAGAAACATATTTGGTAAAAAGATAGGCGGTGATTTATGGGCTGCCTATACTCAATCTTCTAGATGGCAACTATACAGTGCACATATCTCCAGACCTTTTAGAGAAACTAATTATGAACCAGAATTTATGCTAACCTTTCCTACAGCTTATAAAATTTGGGGACTCAATGGTGTATTTGCAGGGATTGGTGTTAATCATCAAAGTAATGGGAGGTCAAATCCCTTATCCAGAAGTTGGAACCGGGTTATTTTACAGGTTGGATGGGAAACCCCTTCTTTAAGTATTGTACTACGACCATGGTGGCGTGTACAAGAAACTCCTATAGAAGACAACAACCCGGGAATAGAAAATTATATAGGAAGAGTGGAATTATTATCGGCATTCTCTAGAGGAAGACATGATGTAAGCATAATAGCAAGGCATTCATTACGAGGAGGAAGTAGAAATCGAGGTAGTATTAAGTTGGATTATGCAATTAAAGTACTGGATCTATTACAGATTCATGCACAGGTATTTCATGGATATGGAGAAAGCCTTATAGATTATAATCATAAACAAACTACTGTTGGGATCGGGTTATCCCTTTTACAATGGAGGTAATATTTTCTAGAATAGAATACGATAGGTAAATTTTATAGTATTATGTTTTAGTAAAAACCTCTACCTCTGGAGTATACTTATATCAAACTATAAAGTAGTTAAAAGTAACTCTTTTACTTTAAAATAATTTACTATCTTTTCATTCGTTTATAGATCATCTAAATATAATCAACCAAGACCTCCTTATGGAAATTTTCTCTTCTTACAATGTTATTATAGGAATTTCGCTTATTATCATCTTATCCTTTATCTTTAATGGAGTTGCCAAAAAAACTAATGTTCCTGCGGTACTACTATTAATTGTTCTGGGGATTATCATACAATATATTCTTAAAGCTTTTGGAGGCGATACTATTGATTTTTTCCCAATGCTGGAAATGCTGGGTATTGTAGGGTTGATTATGATCGTTCTCGAGGCAGCCTTGGAGTTAGAGTTAAAAAGTGATAAACTCATGCCCATTCTTAAATCGATGGCCATTGCTTTAATTGGATTGGTAGCCTCTACATTTATAGCAGCTGTGATTTTAAAAGCATTAGTAAAAGGAATGACAATGCAATCTGCATGGTTGTATGCCACACCATTATCTATATTATCCAGTGCAATTATTATACCTAGCGTATCATCACTGCCAACTGCAAAAAAAGAATTTCATATCTATGAAAGTACATTTTCTGATATTCTGGGAATTATGCTGTTTTATTTCCTTACCGGAAGATTAAATCCAGCAGAAGATTCGGGAGTAGGTGGTTTTTTTCTTAATCTAATTCTTACGATTGTGATTTCGTTAGTAGCTAGTTATGCTATTATTCTGATATTTCAGAAGATCAAAAGCCAGGTAAAACTGTTTTTACTTATCGCAGTACTATTGTTATTATACGCTTTAGGAAAAAAAATGCACTTATCATCATTAATAATCATTCTGATCTTTGGATTAGTTATTGCCAATATGAAATTATTTTTTCAAGGAAAACTTAGAGGATACCTTCATCTCGAAAAAGCAAAATCTATCTATCATGAGTTGCACGTAATTACTGCAGAAACTGCCTTTGTGATACGTACATTGTTCTTTGTGATTTTCGGAATTACCATTGTGCTTTCTTCCTTGTTAAGTCTAAAAGTTACTCTGATTAGTCTTTTGATATTAATCTCTATTTATGTTATACGATATGGGTTGCTACGCCTTTTTATGGGAAAAGATATTTCACCCCAATTGTTTATTGCACCAAGGGGGTTAATTACAGTACTTTTATTTTATGCTATCCCCGCAGAAGCTATGATTGAAGGATTCGAACCGGGAATATTGTTATTTGTAATTATAGGTACTAGCTTGATTATGACAGGAGGGATGATAAGAGATAAAAAAATGAATCCAACTCAAGAATTGGAAACAGCAGAACCTAATGAAAGTATAGAAGAAACTGAATACTTTATTAATAACACAACAGATCTAAGTGAGATTGATGATGCTTTATCATCATCTGATGAACATGAAACCGAATAATGAAACGTTTACATCGATTAACAGCCATATTAGTAAAATTACAATCCAAAAAAGTTGTTCAGGCAGCAGAACTCGCGAATAAGTTTGATGTGAGTTTACGTACCATATATAGAGATATGCAGGCTCTCACTGATGCAGGAGTGCCAATTGGCGCCGAAGCAGGTACAGGATATTATCTGGTAGATGGGTACTCTTTACCACCAGTTATGTTTACCGAAAAAGAGGCAAATGCACTACTTACTGCGTCCAAAATTATAAAAACCAATAATGACCAATCCCTGATTAATGAATATCAGGAAGCTATAGATAAGGTAATTGCAGTACTTAAAACTACACAAAAAGAAAAACTCAAAATTCTAGAAGAACGCGTTTTTACGTATAACAGAACTGCAATTCACCCAAGTACTTCTTTATCTGTCATTCAACAAGCCATTACAGATTTTAGAGTGCTCGAAATCCAATACACCAAAGCATCCGGGGAGTATAGTAAAAGGTTGATTGAACCACTTGGAGCTTATTTTACTAACAATACCTGGATTATGATTGCTCATTGTAGATTAAGAAAAGATTACCGTGAGTTTAGAACAGATCGTATTGTTAATCTTATTGAAACTCAAGAACTTTTTTCTCCTAAACATTTTAGTCTGGAAGATTATTACAAAAAAAGAGCTGAAGAGTGTAGCTATTCAACTTTTCCAAAAGAAAAATACTACTGACATAGGGTTGTCACAGGTGTGATTTAGTTTTGATGAAAATCATAAATTACAAACAATTAATCCTAATCAATTATGGTAAGCCTATTGTTTAATTGTGCAACAAAACTTAATCAAAACCCTTTGTTAATGAAAACCAGAAGTAAAGTAGTAGAAGTTGTATTATTTGAAGTAAATCCAGGATATTCAAATACAGAAGCCGAAAAAGCATTATCTTCTTTAAATGATGTTTTAAAACTATATTACGGATTTATAGAAAGAACTACAGCAAAAAATGGAGATGGAAAATATATAGATATTGTGTATTGGAGTGATATGAAATCTGCCAAAGATGCAGCTACAGATATTATGAAAAACGATATAGCCACTTCGGCTTTTAGTATCATTAAACCCGAATCGGTTCAAATGCATCACTTTGATACTTTTAATCAATTTGAAGAATAATTCTTTTTTTAAGTATTAAAATACCCTCTTCTACGAAGGGGGTTAAGAAACTTACTTTTCTTACCTATACACTATTTTTTTACATTTGAAAAAGTACATTATACACATATCATTACTATGATTCCAGAACATATTCTTAATAGAAAAGGAGCTAGAAGTTTTAAAGACCTTGATACCGAAGTTATATCCTATTTAAATAAAGGATTGATCCAAACTGCAAATCTTATGGAGTGGCTTACTGTGGACCAGTTGGTACTCTTAAAAAAGATTCTTGATGATCTAAAAAAGCCGGATTGGTATGATAGCTTTTATGAGGCCGTGTCAGCCCAAAAGAAACCTTCTGCTAATGCTAATACCAAAGTTATAGGAATGACATTTCTACAGCTAACCAATGACCAAAGTATTATTGATTACCTTTCTAATCATACTTCTGATGTACCACGGTGCTGGGCTACATATTGGGCAGGTCTTCGAGAAAGCGAAATTGATAAAAAACTTAAAGTCATTGCTCCTTATGCAGCAGATGTACACTTTGGAGTTAGAGAAGTAGCAATATTTGCCTGTAAAGAAGCTATTATTGAGAATCTGGATATGGCAATAGATATTTTATCAGAATGGACTTCTAGTACTGATGAAAATGTTAGACGATATGCTGTAGAAACTACACGTCCCATAGGAGTGTGGACCAAAAAAATAGATGAACTCAAAGAATACCCAGAAAAAGGGATTCCATTACTAGACCCTCTTAAATCGGATTCTTCTAAATATGTTAGGGATTCTGTTGGCAACTGGCTAAATGATGCCAGCAAAACCAGGCCAGATTGGGTGAAAAATATATGCGCCAGATGGGCAAAAGAATCCACGACCAAAGAAACACAGTATATTCTTAAAAAAGCACTGCGAACTATAAATAAGTAAAGATGAGTTCTAAGATAGAATATCAGGATTTCTATTTTTCAACAGAATCTAATCTTAATACCAACTAGTCATAAAATGATATAATATAGTTCATCCTATTGCGAATTCTTCACTGAATGTTGATAATGAAATTTTTTGGTTATTTTTTTATTAAATAATCATTAACACTGCTTGTTTTTGAGATAATTACAATCAGTATCTATTGGGTTTTTCATAGTTTTAAATGATTTTTAAATCAATAAAAACAAGTTAAAAAAAATAGGTTCGTTTTATTCATGAATATTCTTCATACAAGTTTTGAATGTTATCCCATTGCCAAAGTTGGTGGGCTGGCAGACGTTGTAGGGGCTTTGCCAAAATACCAAAACAAAATGGAGCTTACTACTAGTGTAATAACTCCATTTTATGATAATCAATTTGTCAAGGATTCGAAGCTCAAAACGATATACAAAAGCACAATACAGTTAGGAGAGCTCAGATATCCATATGTCATAGAAAAAATAAAATCTCCTGATATTGGATTCAATGCATATCTCGTATATATCAAAGGAGTATTAGATAGGCCCAATGTGTATAATTACGAGGATGATGCAGAGCGATGCATTACTTTTCAATTAGCAGTTTTGGATTGGATAACAAGTTTAGAGGAGATGCCTGATGTAGTTCACTGTCATGATCATCATACGGCATTGATTCCTTTTTTGATGACCCATGCAAAACCATATGTAAACCTTCAGAAAACACCTACAGTCTTAACTATTCATAATGCACAATACCAAGGGCAGTTATCATATGATAAATTACATTACTTACCTGCTTTCGATAAAGAGAAAATAGGGCTGCTAGACTGGGATAACTGTATTAATCCATTGGCTTCAGGAATTAAATGTGCTTGGAGAGTAACTACGGTTTCCCCAAGTTATATGGAAGAGCTGCAAGATAACGCAAATGGCCTGGAAGGACTTTTAAGGCATGAAAGAAAAAAATGTATAGGAATCCTTAATGGTATTGATACTCATACCTGGAACCCCGAAACAGATCCAATGGTAATTAGCAATTATCAAGAGTCTAATGTAGTTTTTGCCAAAAACGAAAATAAAAAATGGATCTGTACTCATTATGATTTAGACATAGATAAACCTCTTTTTGGCTTTATTGGACGGTTAGTAGGAGAAAAAGGAGCAGATCTCCTACCAGACATTATTAGAGAATCTCTGTGCACTACAGATATAAACATTATGATTTTGGGTTCTGGAAATCCCGAAACAGAAGAGCAATTGCGAGCATTACAAGAAAAATTTACCGGTAGATATAATGCATACATAGGGTATGATGAAAAGTTATCTCATATCATTTATGCAGGAGTAGATTTTTTATTAATGCCGTCTCGGGTAGAGCCTTGCGGCCTTAATCAGATGTATGCATTGCGGTATGGAACCATTCCTATAGTTAGAAGAATCGGTGGACTTAAGGATACAGTTATTGATGTAGGAGAAGAAGGTTTTGGGATATGTCATGATAATGCCTCAGTGCAGGATGTTTGCTATGCAATAGAACGTGCAGTAAACCTATATAATGATCAAATAAAATATAGAAATATACAAAAACAAGTAATGAAAATCGATCACTCATGGGATCGATCTGCTCATCAATATATTGCCATATACAAATCACTAATATCATAAAATGATCAATAAAAAAGTTCTTGCCATTATTTTAGGAGGAGGTCAGGGAACCCGATTATCCCCACTTACAGATCAACGATCTAAACCTGCAGTATCTATAGCTGGAAAGTACAGGTTAGTAGATATTCCTATTTCTAATTGTATACATTGTGATATAAAAAGAATGTTCGTGCTTACTCAGTTTAACTCTGCATCCTTGAATAGGCACATTAAGAACACTTACATTTTTAGTAATTTTAGTGATGCTTTTGTTGATATTCTGGCAGCAGAGCAAACTCCTGATAATAAAACATGGTATCAAGGTACTGCAGATGCAGTACGCCAATCGATGTATCAATTATTAAACCATGAGTTCGAATACGCATTGATCTTATCTGGTGATCAGTTATATCAAATGGATTTTAATGAGATGTTAGATGCGCATGTAGATAAGGGAGCCGATATTTCTATCGCAACTATTCCTGTTAAATCTAAAGAAGCCACTCAGTTTGGGATCCTAAAAACAGATGAGGATAGTTTTATCTCTTCTTTTGTAGAAAAACCAGATCTGGAAGAACTTTCTGGATGGGAGTCTGAAGTAAGTGATGAAATGAAAAAAGAGAACAGACATTATCTTGCATCCATGGGGATTTATGTATTTAATAAACAACTTCTGGTTGATATTTTATCAAATCCAGATACTGTTGACTTCGGAAAAGAAATTATTCCACAGGCAATTTCAAAAAATAAAGTATTGGCATATCAATATGAAGGATATTGGACAGATATTGGAAATGTACCTGCTTTTTTTGAAGCAAACATTAACTTAACCGATGATATTCCTCAATTCGATTTATTCAACAATGAAAATTCGGTTTTAACCAGGCCACGTATACTTCCTCCTTCAAAAATTTCGGGCACCCAATTAAACAAATCCATGATTGCCGAAGGTTGTATTATTAATGCTAAAGAAATAGAACGCTCAGTAATTGGTATTCGCTCAAGAATCGGAGACGATACAATGATCAAAAACACCTATATGATCGGAAGTAATACTTATCAAAATATGAATGAATTAGAAAATGATCGCGATAATGGGATTCCGCCGATCGGTGTAGGAGATCGATGTTCTATTACTAATACTATTATCGATAAAGATGCTAGGATAGGAAATGATGTTGTTATTAATGGAGGAACTCATCTTGAAGACACCGAACAAGATTCATATGTAATAAGAGAAGGAGTTGTTGTTATAAAAAAGGGGACTGTAATCCCTGATGGATTTAAATTATAGTGTGTATGGATAGTGTAACTCCTTGTAGTTTCTTTTCAGAATTTGATATAAACCTTTTTAAAACAGGTAAACACTATCGTTTATACGAAAAATTCGGTTCTCATATCACTACAATTAATGGAGTAGAGGGTACTTATTTTTCCGTTTGGGCACCGTCAGCAAAATCTGTTTCTGTAATTGGAGATTTTAATCATTGGATTGAAGGAAAACATCAATTACATGTGAGATGGGATGAGTCCGGAATATGGGAAGGCTTTATCCCGAGTATAGGAAAAGGAAGTGTCTATAAATATAAAATTCATTCTAATCATAATGATATCAAGACAGAAAAAGCAGATCCTTATGCCCGGCGGTGTGAGCATCCTCCAAAAACGGCTTCTGTTGTCTGGGATGATAAATATAATTGGGAAGATGCGGCATGGATGAAAAAACGCAAAGAACACAATGCTCTTGATGCTCCCTATTCTGTATATGAAGTGCATTTAGGTTCCTGGAAAAAAAAGATAGAAGAAGATCGATCTTTATCATATATAGAACTGTCTGATGAATTGGTTTCTTATGTCAAAGAAATGCAATTTACTCATGTAGAATTGATGCCAGTGATGGAGTATCCTTATGATCCCTCATGGGGATATCAGCTTACAGGATATTTTGCACCTACATCTCGTTTTGGGTATCCAGAAGAATTTAAAGTATTGGTAGATAAACTTCACCAAAATGATATTGGTATTATCCTGGATTGGGTACCATCACATTTTCCTGAAGACGCTCATGGATTAGGTTTTTTTGACGGAACATGCCTCTATGAACATCCCGATAGAAAAAAAGGGTATCATCCAGATTGGAAAAGTTTAATATTTAACTACGGAAGAAATGAAGTAAAAAGCTTTCTGATTAGTAATGCTATTTTTTGGTTGGATCAATATCATGCTGATGGATTACGTGTAGATGCAGTAGCTTCTATATTATTTTTGGATTATTCTCGTGAGGATGGAGAATGGGAACCTAATATATATGGCGGTAGAGAAAACCTTGAGGCTATTTCTTTTATGAAAGAATTAAATGAAGAAGTATATAGTAGTTTTCCCGATGTGCAAACCATAGCAGAGGAATCTACATCGTTTCCTATGGTTTCTAAGCCTACATATCTGGGAGGGTTAGGTTTTGGGATGAAGTGGATGATGGGATGGATGCATGATACACTACAGTATTTTGCAAAAGAACCAATTTATAGAAAGCACCACCAAAATGATCTTACCTTTAGTATGACCTATGCATTTACAGAAAATTTTATGCTTCCATTATCACATGATGAAGTAGTTCACGGTAAAAGCAGTATACTTGGAAGAATGCCAGGAGATGAATGGCAGCAGTTTGCCAATCTTAGATTGCTATATACCTATATGTTCACACATCCAGGTGTAAACCTTTTGTTTATGGGAGCCGAACTAGGGCAGCGAGAAGAATGGAATTTTCAGAATAGCTTAGATTGGTATATACTTCAGTATACATATCATTCTGGAATTCAGAAAATAATAAAAGATTTAAATGTACTATACAGAAAATACCCTGCATTATATCAAAAACAGTTTAGTACATCGGGGTTTGAGTGGATAAGTTATGACGATCATGAAAATTCTGTTATCGCCTATATGCGAAAAGGAAATGAAAAAGAAACTCTCTTGATTATTGTTTGCAATTTTACTCCAATACCAAGGACAAATTATCGTATTGGATTGCCAGATAAAGGAAAACTGATACAACTATTTAATAGTGATGCCAAAGTATATGGGGGTAGTGGTGTTTCAAATAAAAAAGAATTGGTTATAGCATCAAAAAAATGGCACAATCAAAAATATTCTGTAGCGGTTGATATTCCTCCTTTAGGAGCAGTTGTATTTAAGATTAATAAATAAGTACCTATAAAAAAATATAAACAGTAGAAGTCTCCCAAACCTAACTAATCGAAAAAAGAAAAATATGATTACTAATACAGAACTAGAGCAAAAAGGGAATTTGTTTCCTGGTAAGATCATTTCCTTTTCGCAACATGTAGATACATTAAATTTTACCACAGAAAATGGAGTAATTTTACAAGTTACTATTCTAAGAGGAAGTGTAATTCGTTTTCGATATGCTACCGATAATAATTTTGAAAAAGACTTCTCTTATGCTATAAGTGAAACCGGTGCCAGGGGGTATAGTATGCTGAAAGTCGATGAGACGGATATAGAATATACTATTACTACTTCAAAAATTAGCATTTGTATTGCTAAAGCAAATATACATGTAACTATTTATGATAGTGAAGGCAATATTATCTGTAAAGATGATTGGGGTTTTCATTGGGAGCAAAGCTATGAGTATGGAGGAAATATTGTAAAGATGAGTAAGTCTGCACCTCAAGGGGAGTGTTATTATGGCCTTGGAGATAAACCCATGCACCTTAATCTAAAAGGGAAACGTTTAGAAAACTGGGCAACCGACCAATATGCTTTTGGCAAAGACCAAGATCCATTATATAAAAGTGTTCCTTTTTATATTGGGATGTATGAAGAAAGAGCCTATGGGATATTTTTTGATAATACATTCAAGACCTTTTTTGATTTTTGCCATGAGCGACGTAATGTAACTAGTTTTTGGGCACAAGGTGGAGAAATGAATTATTATTTCTTCTATGGCCCCAATATGCAAGATGTAGTTACACGATATACAGATTTAACCGGTAAGCCAGAATTACCACCGTTATGGGCGTTAGGATATCATCAATGTAAATGGAGTTATTATCCCGAGAAAAAAGTAAAAGAAGTAACTCATAAATTCAGAGAGCTCAGGATCCCTTGTGATGCCATATATCTTGATATCGATTACATGGATGGTTTCAGGTGTTTTACCTGGAATAAAGAATATTTCCCAGATCCAAAACGTATGGTAGCCGAACTGGCAGAAGATGGATTTAAAACAGTAGTCATCATTGATCCCGGAATCAAAATTGACGACGAATATTCTGTATATCAGGAGGCGATGAAAAATGATTATTTCTGTAAAAGAGCCGACGGCCCTTATATGAGAGGAAAAGTATGGCCTGGAGAATGTTTCTTTCCAGATTTCACAAATCCCAAAGTTAGAGAGTGGTGGGCTGGGTTATTTAAAGAAATTATTGATGAGATAGGGGTAAAAGGAGTGTGGAATGATATGAATGAGCCTGCTGTAATGGAAGTCCCTGGTAAAACATTTCCAGATGATGTACGTCATAGTTATGATGGTAATTATTGTAGTCATAGAAAAGCACATAATATATATGGCACTCAAATGGCTAGAGCGACCTATGAGGGTGTAAAACGATTTGCATATCCTAAGCGACCATTTATCATCACACGATCTGCATATTCTGGAGCGCAGCGTTATACTTCTTCATGGACAGGAGATAATGTGGCTACCTGGGAACATCTTTGGATAGCCAATATCCAGGCACAGCGTATGAGTATGAGTGGCATGTCTTTTACCGGTAGTGATATTGGTGGTTTTGCAGAACATCCTACAGGAGAGTTATATGCCAGATGGATTCAACTAGGAGTATTTCATCCCTTCTGTCGTACACATTCTTCGGGAGATCACGGTAATCAAGAACCATGGACCTTTGGAGAAGAAGTTGTAGATGTAACCAGAAAATATGTAGAATTACGCTACCAACTATTACCATATTTGTATACCATGTTCTGGGAATATGCCGAAGCAGGAATTCCCATGCTAAAATCCCTGGTGTTATATGATCAATTAGATCTACAAACACATTATAGAACCGATGAATTTATATTTGGAAACCAAATTCTCGTATGTCCAATACAAGAACCTAATGCCAAAGGTAGAAGAATGTATATCCCAAACGGAAATTGGTATAACTACTGGACCAGAAGTTATGTGAAAGGAGGGAGAGAAAAATGGGTAGACGCCGATCTGGATATCATTCCTTTATTTATTAAAGAAGGAGCAATTATTCCTAAATATCCAGTTCAACAGTATGTTGGAGAAAAGAAGATAGAAGAATTAAAACTAGAGGCATATTATAAATTAGGAAATAGAGAAGTATCTAAAGTTTATGAGGATGCTCAGGATGGTTATGACTATGCCAAAGGAAGATATAGTCTTAGAAGTTTTTCCTTTACGGGGAAAGAAAATGAAGTTATTATTCAGCAACATAAAGACGGTAGTTATATCACCGAATATGAAACTATGCAAATAGAACTAATAGGGCTTCCGTTTAAAATAAATGAAATTGAAATCGATAATGTTGTGGTCTCATTTGAAAGTGTACATTTTGATACCGAAAATAATGTGCTAATTGTCCCTAAAAGTTTTACAGAACTTCATATTATAGCTAAGTAATTACCTTTTATCGAGCAATAAAGCATTATATAGATTTTTTGAAATAAATATTAACCGTTGTTTTTTGAAGGTAGCCTGTTATTTTCGTAATTTTAACAAAATGAAACTTCAAGATAATATTAATATATGAACACACGAAAATCTATAGTCCTATTAGGAACTGTTTTATTATTCATGTCCTGTGCGACAAACCCATTTACTGGTAAACAAACATTGGCATTAGTGCCTAATTCTCAGATATTACCAATGGCTTTTCAGCAGTATAACCAGTTCTTAGGAGAAAATAAGGTAGTAAAAGGAACATCTGATGCAGTTATGGTTACCAGAGTTGGTCAAAAAATAGCTAAAGCATCCGAACGTTGGCTAAATGCTAATGGTTACCAGGGATATCTAAAAGATTATAAATGGGAATATAATCTGGTAGATGATAAAAATGTTAATGCCTGGTGTATGCCTGGAGGTAAAATAGTAGTGTATACAGGGATTTTACCAATAGCAAAAAGTGAAACAGGAATGGCTGCAATAATGGGTCATGAAGTAGCTCATGCATTGGCAAACCATGGTCAGCAACGAATGAGTGCTGGTCAAATCCAACAAGTAGCAGGAGCAGCAACTGCAATTGCAGTTAGCGGAAAAGATCAAAAAACACAACAGATTGTTGGTACTGCATTTGGTTTAGGAAGTCAATTTGGAGTCATGCTGCCTTTTAGCAGAAGCCATGAAACCGAAGCAGACCGTATAGGATTACAATTAATGGCAATTGCCGGTTACAATCCTGATGAAGCAGCAGAGTTATGGAAACGTATGAAAGCTAATAGTGGAGGGCAAGCACCACCAGAATTTATGAGTACCCACCCATCAAGTGATACACGTATTGCTAATCTTACAGCGTGGGCCCCTGCAGCAAAGGCTGAGGCCAAAAAATTTGGGGTAACCTCTTTTAAATAATTGTAAAGTTTATAATCTTAAAAAGATTATACTTACTTTAGAAGCTGTTCTGAGCAAATTCAGAACAGCTTTTTTTTTACGTAAATTGTATATTCGATGCTTCTCGATAGCGCTGCGGTACTTGTCAAAGTACTGTTTTTCTATGAATGGCTACTCGCGAAGTGATCGTATCAATAGATATAAACGTATTCATCATCTGATGGATATATTTTAATTTTATAAGCATAATGAGTAAACTACTACCAAAGGGGCATAAGAAATTATTAAATGCCTGGGCATTCTACGATTGGGCAAATTCTGTATATAATTTAACGATTTCTTCAGCCGTTTTTCCGATTTTTTGGGGAGCACTAACCATAGTTAGAAATGATCAGGGAGATATTGTTAATGATACAGTGCATTTCTTAGGCTATGATTTTAATAATGATTCTTTAATAAGTTATGTTACCGCTTTAGCATTTCTAACGGTATCAATAATTAGCCCCTTACTTTCAGGAATAGCTGATTATGTAGGTAATAAGAAAAACTTCCTTAAATTCTTTTGTTATTTAGGAGCTATTTCTTGTATTGGACTTTATTGGTTTAATCTCGAACACCTTTGGTTTGGATTATTATGTTACTTTTTGGCTTTAATTGGTTTTTGGGCCAGTTTAGTATTTTATAACTCGTATTTACCAGATATCGCATTTCCAGAACAACAAGATGCTATTAGTGCCAAGGGGTATTCTCTTGGATATATCGGAAGTGTGATTTTATTGATCATTAATCTTGTCATGATTTTAAAATATGACTGGTTTGGTTTTGAAAGTGAAGGAGTGCCAACCAGATTATCTTTTATTATGGTAGGAGTTTGGTGGATTGCATTTAGCCAGTACACCTATTATTATCTACCAAAAGGGAATAAGAAAGATGTACTAACCAAAGCTGTCGTTTTTAATGGTTTTAAAGAGTTGAAAATGATATGGAAAGCACTTCAGAACGACATAAAACTTCGTAGGTATCTAAGTGCGTTTTTTGTATATAGTATGGCTGTACAGACCATTATGCTTATTGCTACGTATTTCGGTATCGAAGAATTGGACTGGGGAGAACAAAATCCTACTACCGGGTTAATCATAAGTATCCTGTTAATTCAGCTTGTGGCTGTACTAGGAGCATATCTTACTTCTAAAGCTTCTTCAAAATTCGGAAACATACAAACATTGATCGTGATTAATTTTATCTGGATCGGTATTTGTGTATATGCCTATACAATTACTACACCATCAGAGTTTTATGTTACCGCTGCAATTGTAGGTTTGGTTATGGGGGGTATACAAGCATTATCTAGATCTACATATTCAAAATTATTACCAGAAGACGCTATTGATACAGCCTCATACTTTAGTTTTTATGATGTATCCGAAAAAATAGGTATAGTAATCGGGATGTTCTCTTACGGGATTATCGCTCAGGTAACAGGGAGTGTACGATATTCGATTCTTTTTCTTATCCTTTTCTTTGTTGTGGGTCTTGTCTTATTATTTAGAGTACCGAGAACAGAATGATAGCACAATAAAATCTTGTAAGGTTTTTATAATAGTAAAAAAATGGATAAAAGCAAGGAAGAATCTTTTGTCCTTTTTTTGTGTATTTTATCTAGTTTTTAAGATTACTTAGCCAATGATAATTAAAAATCCTTTTGAAATATAATAATATTGTAAACGTTATCGTTATTAGCTATTTTTATATAATAAAACTCACGACAATGAAAAAACTTATGTTAGCGTTAGTAGTTGTACTACTAGCTTCCTGTAATACTACTCAACAAACCGTTATTGCAGCAAAAAAGACTCTGAAAGGAGAGTGGTCTCTTGATAAAATCTCTTATGACCGTCAAGGAATATTTGAAGTAAATCTGTATAATGATGCCTCTGCTGAATGCTTTACTGGAAGTGTATGGAAATTTATCCCAAATAATAATACAGGAAAGTACGAAGTAAATCAAAGTAGTTGTGTTTCTACAGGTGCAAGAAACTTTAGATTTACAATTCCTAAGCCAGAAGGTAATGGAGAGTATTACTTTATGTTTAAACCAATAAACGAAAAGAAAAAAAGCACAAATAATAATGCTGGTTACAGAATGCTATTAGATCACCTTGATGATGCTACAATGACATGGAAAATGACTGTAAGTCTAGAAGGGAAGCCTTTTGTAATCACTATGAATTTTAATAAATTACAATAACTCAAATCTATAAATGATGAAGACAAATCTTAAAAAAATAGTGGTTGCCGTAATGGCTGTTACAATTTTAACAAGTTGTGAGGCCGTTAAAAACTCAAATAACACACAAAAAGGAGCTGTAATTGGTACTGCAGCTGGAGCTGTAATAGGTGGAATTATAGGAAATAATGTAAAAAACAAGAACTCTGCCCTTGGCGCCGTAATTGGTGGTGTTGTAGGAGGTGTTGCTGGTGGTGTTATCGGTAAGCAAATGGATAAACAAGCTCAGAAGATTGAGTCAGAAATACCAGGAGCCGAAGTAACAAGAGTAGGAGAAGGTATTGATGTAGTATTTGATGAGAATAGTGGAGTATATTTTGCTACCAATAAATCTGATATCAATTCAAAATCAAAAACAAATCTTAAGAAACTAGCAGGTATTTTTAAAGAATATCCAGATACTAATATTATTGTAGAAGGACATACTGATAGTACAGGTGATGATAGTTATAATATGTCATTATCTCAAAAAAGAGCAAATGCTGTTACAAATTATCTGGTATCTCAAGGGATAAGCATAAGTCGTCTAACGACTTATGCTCACGGAGAGACACTTCCAAAGTATGATAATGCAACTCCGGCAGGAAGAGCTAAAAACAGAAGAGTTGAGCTTGGTATTGTTGCTAATGATAAGATGAAAGAAGATGCACAAAAGCAAGTAAAACAATAAACTTTTGTAATAAAACATTTAAAATCCCGACTATACAGTCGGGATTTTTTTATGCTTAATTTTTAATGTATCTTCAATACTTGGACACGTATTCACACATAATAATCATTGGCGGAGGGCTTGCCGGATTAACCAATGCTATTCACTTGGCTAAGGCAGGTGTTCCTGTTACACTTATCGAAATGAATACGTATCCAAAACACAAAGTATGTGGTGAATATATATCTAACGAAGTGTTACCATATTTTGATTTTTTGGATATAGACATTGATGCTTTACAACCTACCAGGATTTCAAAATTTAATATAACTACACAAAAAGGAAAATGCATACAAAGCACATTACCTTTGGGTGGTTTTGGAGTTAGCAGATATGTTCTAGACCACTATCTTTGGAAAAAAGCAGCAGTAGCAGGAGTGCAATTACTATGTGATCAGGTAACAGATGTGCACTATCATAATAATAGTTTTCGGATTAAAACGGCTGGTAATCGAGTATTAACCAGTGATTATGTTATTGGTGCTTATGGAAAACGAACTCAACTTGATAAAACACTGCAACGAAGTTTTAGTTATCGAAAATCCCCTTGGCTAGCCGTTAAGGCACATTACAAGACCGACTTTGATTCGAATACGGTCTCACTGCATAATTTTGAAGGAGGATACTGCGGTCTTTCTATGGTAGAGAATAATGTTGTAAATGCTTGTTATCTGGCTACCTATGATAGTTTTAAAAAATATAAAGATTTAGGTATCTTTCAAAAGGAAGTCCTGTGCAAAAATCCGCATTTAAATACATTTTTTAAAAGCGCAGAATCATTGTTTAATACACCAATTACTATAAGTCAGATAAATTTTGATAAGAAAAAACCTGTTGAAGATCACGTCTTTATGACTGGAGATGCAGCTGGCTTAATTCACCCTCTTTGCGGTAATGGTATGGCAATGGCAATACAAAGTGCCCAGATACTTAGTGAGTTGCTAATAAAAAATTATGATCAGGGTTTGATCACCCCAAGAAAAGTAATAGAAATAGACTACACCAAGCAATGGAATAAAGCATTTTCTAAAAGATTATATGCTGGTAGAGCGTTACAAAAAATCTTATTAAATGGCAGGCTACAAGAGCTTTCTTACACAATAGCTAATACAATACCGGCTATTGTACCTAAAATTATAAAACAAACCCACGGAGAGCCCTTGATATGCTAGCAAATTTACAATATAGGAGTAATGAGGTAGAACTCATGGATAACCCAGAGGTTGAAGAAAAGGCTTTGCAACGAGCATTATCTGATATTTCGAGAGTAAATAAATGGCTGGGAGGTAATGCAATTACTATTAAAGCTGTGCACACATTGGTTAAAAATCAGAATCCATCACAAGAGATTACAATTCTTGATTTAGGTTGTGGTGATGGTGAAATGCTAAGAGCTATTTCTGATTCATTTAAAAAAGAAAAAAAGAATATAAAATTAATTGGTATTGATCTGAATAATAGGTGTTTAGATTATGCTATTGAATCAAGCACTTCATATCCTGAAATATCATTTTTCAACAAAGATATTTTAGAAATTGAGGGGGCAGAATTTTCTTGTGACATCATTATTTGCACATTAACATTGCATCATCTTAGAGACGAGGAAATCAAAAAAGTTATGAAAAAAGCAGTTGACCTGGCAACAACTGCAGTAGTAATTAATGACCTTCATCGTAGTAGACTGGCATACTATCTTTTTAAAGTATTCAGTTTCTTTTTTATTAAAGGATATGTTGCAAAAAATGATGGATTGGTTTCTATAAAAAGAGGATTCAAAAAACAAGAGTTATTATATTTTGCCAAAGTACTTCATCTACAAGATTACAAAGTGGATTGGAAATGGGCTTTTCGGTATCGGTGGATTATAAAAATCACAAGTGAGTAAAATTAAAAAAGTAAGATAATTTGAGTGTAAAAATAACTACTGTAACCAAGCAACTCCCGCAGTATATGCGAGAGACAAAAGAGATATTACCCTTTGTTTCTCAATGGTTATCGGGCGAGAATGATCGTTTCAAACGTAAAGTGATTAAGATCTTTGAAAATGCTGCAGTAGATCGACGTTATGGGATCATGAGTATCGAAGAAGTGTTTTCGGCTACTTCTTTTGAGGAGAAAAACGATATCTATATTCGAGAAGTAAAGAAATTAGGAACCTCTGTCTTAAAAAAAGCATTAGAAAAAGTGGATTGGAATCCTAAATCTCTGGATTACATCATCACTGTAAGTTGCACGGGTATTATGATCCCTTCAATTGATGCATTTATTATTAATGATCTTAATCTCAAACAAGATATTGTGAGATTACCTGTTACAGAAATGGGATGTGCAGCAGGTGTTTCGGGAATTATTTATGCAAGAAACTTTCTACAGGCCAATCCAGGAAAGAGAGCAGCAGTAATTGCTATAGAGTCACCTACAGCTACATTTCAGCTGGATGACCATAGTATGACTAATATGGTAAGTGCTGCTATTTTTGGTGATGGAGCGGCGTGTACATTATTATCATCTGAAGAAGATGCTATAGGTCCAAAAATTATAGGAGACGAAATGTATCATTTTTATGATGCAACAACAATGATGGGTTTTAAACTAACTAACGGAGGCTTGCAAATGATATTAGATCCTAAAGTACCAGAGACCATTGCGGCTCATTTTCCTAATGTAATTCATCCTTTCCTTGCAAAATATAACAAGACCATTGAAGAGGTAGATCATCTTATTTTTCATCCCGGTGGGAAAAAGATAGTACAGACCGTAGAAGAGCTTTTTGGGCATTTGGGAAAGAATATCGAGGATACAAAAGCTGTTCTGATGGAATACGGTAATATGAGTAGCGCCACTGTGTTGTATGTATTAGAGCGGTTCATAGAGCAAAACCCGGCGCCAGGAGAAACAGGACTTATGCTTAGTTTTGGACCAGGATTTTCTGCGCAAAGAATATTGCTGGAATGGTAAAAAAGACTATTTTTCATTTCCGCGAAAGCAAAACTTTTTTAAACGAAACGTGTGAATAAAGATTTTACAGATAAAAATGAATGGGCACTCATCTTGGGTGGTAGTAGTGGTTTAGGCTTAGCCTCTGCCAAAAAACTAGCTTTACATGGGATGAATATTGTTATTGTGCATCGCAATCGCAAAAGTGAAATGAATCATATTGAAGCTGATTTTGAAACAATAAGAGAAACTGGAGTTGGTTTTCTTTCGTTTAATATAGATCTTTTGAAACCAGAAAAACGAATAGAAGCTATTACTGAAATAAAAGATACTATAGATGAAGGACGAGTAAAAACAGTAGTGCATAGTGTTGCAAAAGGAAATCTAAAGCCTATGATAGATGCCGAGCATGTATTAAAGAATGATGATTTTCATTTAACAATTGATGCTATGGCAATTAGTCTTTATGATTGGGTTACATCGATTTTTAAAGCAGCATTGTTTGCAGAAGATACAAGAATTATTTCTTTTACCAGTGAAGGAAATACCAAGGCCTGGAAAAATTATGCAGCTGTATCTGCAGCCAAAGTAGCTCTCGAAGCGATTACCAGAAGTATAGCACTAGAGTTTGCTCCATATGGCATTAAAGCCAATTGTCTGCAACCTGGAGCAGTCGATACTCAATCTTTACGAATGATACCCGGTCATGAGCAGATTATAGCTCATAGCCAGCAGCGTAACCCGTTTAATCGAATTACGACACCAGAAGATGTGGCTAATGTGGTGTATTTGCTATGCAAGGAAGAAGCTTCCTGGATTAATGGTTGTGTAATACCAGTGAATGGAGGAGAACATTTAAACTAAAACAAATAAAATGAAAAATATAGTAATTTTGTGTTTGCCCCTGGTGCTCTACATAATGTCTTGCAAAGAGGATAACGGGACAATAGAGAGTGATATCAGTACTACTGGTGGTAAAGCAGAAATCAGTAGTGTTTCTGTTAACGGAGAAGAAAGTAAATATTCTTTTAGTGTTGGTATCAAGAGTCCGGATACAGGATGTAATCAATATGCAGATTGGTGGGAAGTTATTTCTGAAGATGGAGAATTGCTTTATAGAAGAATTTTAGGACATAGCCATGTGAATGAGCAACCTTTTATACGGTCAGGCGGGCCGGTTCCTATTAAAAAAGATCAAATAGTGTATGTGCGTGCACATATGAACACCAGTAAGTACGGTAATAAAGTGTTTAAGGGAAGTGTAAATGAAGGATTTACAGAAAGTATGCTGGATAGTGAATTTGCTAATAATTTAGAAATAAAACAACCGCTTCCGGATGGATGCGCATTTTAAACTCGTTTAATTTTGGTTATAGAAGATATTATACAAAAATTACCCTATAGCAAACCATTTTTGTTTGTAGATGAAATTCTGGAAATCGATGATGATCATATCAAAGGAAGCTATACGTTTCTAAAGGATGAATATTTCTACGCAGGACATTTTAAAGATAATCCTATTACGCCGGGAGTGATACTTACCGAATGTATGGCTCAAATTGGGATGGCATGTTTTGGGATTTATCTTTTAAAAGGGGAGTGGGACAAAGCTGATTTTGGAGTGGCAATGACCAATAGTGATATTAATTTTTATAAACCCGTTTATCCTGAAGAGAAAGTGACTGTAATTGCTAATAAAGAATATTTTAGATTTAATAAGTTAAAATGCAAAGTAGCAATGTATAATTCTAAGGATGTGTTAGTTGCTAAAGGTATTGTAGCGGGAGTGGCTTTTAGAAAATAAAATAAAGAGATGAGTATAGGGTATTCGTTAGTGAAATTAGTTCTTAAGCTGAAAGGAGAAAAGCAATCCTGGTCTAAGGATCCTATTGATTATCGCAAAAAAAGAAAACAAGACGTACACGCCCCAAATGCAAAGCTTTTGTTGGGTAGTACGTTTGAAACCAAAGAGATATGTGGTAGTAGAGTGACTAGTATTGTTCCAAGAGATGCCAATACAGATTTCTTATTGTTGTATTGTCATGGTGGGGCTTTTGTTTATGGTCCAACTCGGGAAAACTGGATAGCAATCGCTAAAATCGCAAAACAAGCACATTCTCACACTTGGATGGTAGATTATCCAAAAGCGCCGGAAAACACTATTAAAACGATAACAGAAAGCATATATCAGGTATATCTGGAAGCTACAAAAGCATATAATCCTTCTAGAATTATTTTAATAGGTGATTCTGTAGGGGGAAATTTGATTATGACTCTTACACAGCGATTGCTAAAAGAAGAGCATACACTTCCCGATAGATTAATAGCGATTACACCTATGATGGATGCCAGCTTAACAAATCCAAAAATTAAAGAAATTGATTTGATAGATCCTATTCTTAGTGTGAAAGGAGTGAAATCTGCAAAGAAGATGTGTGCAGGTCAATCTTCATTAAAAGATCAATTGATTTCCCCTGTATATGGTGATTTTAATGATTTTCCACCAGTGCACCTGTTTACTGCTACGAATGACATATGTACTCCGGATCAAGAGGTGCTAATAGATAAAGTGAAAAAAGTTCATGGTAAAATAGAAGTTATTAAAGGAAAAGGAATGCCTCATATATGGCCAATACTACCTATACTGTCTGAAGCTAAAATTGCTATAAAGAAAATAGTATCGATTATTAACTCAGCTATGAATGATGAATAGAAGGCGTGTAGTTATAACAGGTTTAGGTGTAGTTGCTCCAAATGGAACGAACGTTTCAGTGTTTAAAAATCACGTTCGTAATGGAGTAAGTGGTATAGAGTATATTGATGAATTAAATCATCTTAATTTTTCATGTCAAATAGCTGGTTTACCAATATATAAAGAAGATTATTTAAATAATTACTTTAGCTCTATTCAATTACGCGGATTGAATGCTTCTGGTATGGAGTATGGAGTTATTGCTGGTATGGATGCTTGGAAAGATTCCAAGTTACCTATCAATGATTCTGAAACACCACTTTGGGATGCTGGTGTTATTTTTGGAACCGGAATATTAGGTGTAGATAAATTTCGAGAAGCCATTTATAAAGTAGATGAAGGTAAAGTAAGAAGGTTGGGTAGTACTACAGTTATTCAAACTATGGCCAGTGGTATTAGTGCTTTTTTAGGAGGTATGTTGGGATGCGGAAATGTGGTTACCACTAATTCTTCGGCTTGTAGTACAGGTACCGAAGCTATTTTGATGGCTTATGATCGAATAAGCGATGGTAAAGCAGAAATCATTCTGGCTGGTAGTACAAATGATAGTGGGCCTTATGTATGGGGAGGTTTTGATGCTATGCGTATCCTTCCATATAAGTATAATGAAGATCCTACCAGTGCTTCGCGCCCTATGAGCGCTACAGCTAGTGGTTTTGTTCCCGGGAGTGGAGCAGGGGCTTTGGTTATCGAAAGCCTGGATAGTGCCCAAAAAAGAGGAGCTCCAATTTATGCAGAAATTTTAGGTGGACATGTAAATAGTGGTGGACAACGTAAAGGAGGAAGTATGACAGCTCCTAATAGCGAAGCAGTACAACATTGTATTCGTAAAGCGGTAACCAATGCAGAAATAGATCCGGGAGAAATCGATGCCATCAATGGTCATTTGACCGCCACAACGATGGATAGTGTCGAAATACAAAATTGGTGTATTGCCTTAGGGCGAAAGGGACAAGATTTTCCGTATATCAATTCGCTTAAGAGTATGGTAGGGCATTGCCTGGCGGCTTCTGGTAGTATAGAAAGTGTAGCAACTGTATTACAATTAAAAGAAGACTTCATCTTTGGGAATGTAAATTGTGAAGATTTACATCCCGAAATAGAAAATTTGGTATCCAGAGATCGAATTCCCACCAAAACATTTGACTATTCTCCCAAAATTATAGCAAAAGCTAGTTTTGGATTTGGAGATGTAAACGCTTGCGTTATCTTTAAGAAATACACATAAAGTAGTATTAAAATAAGTATTGAATCAACTCAAATTAGATTATGACAAAAGAAGAATTACTTTCTAAATTAAAAACAATCATTACTCCGTATGTGCAAAATGAAGAAGGGCTTAATACCCTTACCGAAAACACTGATTTTATAAAAGACCTGGAAATTAATTCTGCAAATCTGGTAGATGTAGTACTTGATGTTGAAGATGAATTCGATATTGAGATTGATAATGAGTCTATGGAGAAGATGTTAACTATTAAAGCTTCAATTGCTGTTATAGAAGATAAATTAGCTTCCAAATGATTGGTAATGATATTGTAGATCTTCAATTGGCCAATACACAGAGTGATTGGCAGAGAAGAGGGTGGCTTCAAAAAATATTTACAATTCAGGAGCAGCAATATATTTTAGCTTCAGAAAAGATAGAATTACTGATCTGGAAATTTTGGAGCATGAAAGAGGCGGCATATAAAGCTCACCAAAGGCGATTTAACCTTCCTAGCAGGTACAACCCCCAAAGTTTTAGATGTAGACCAAAAGGAGAGGTCTATGTGGATAATTACAGTTATAAAACGGTTACTGAAACCCAAAATGAATATGTGTATACCATTGCTATGGGGTCTGATATAGATTATCGCTCTTCGGTATATGATAAACCAATGAATATACACTCTAAATTGAAAGAAATTATTACGAGAAAGCTTAATGTAGATGCTTCTCTGATTTGTTTAACTAAAGATAGTAACGGAATACCGATAGTAAATATCAACCAAACAGCAATGCAATTGCCAATATCTATAACACATCACGGAAAATACTCGGCATTTGTCGTTTCAGTTTAACAATTAAACAAAAGCAGTGCTGCTTTCTTTATTGAAGTATCGGAAAATAAAACCGTATATCTAATTTATTCTTTTCGCGCTCATCGTGAATATTCACACCAAAATCACTAGAATAAATAGTTGTTTTACCCAATAATTTTTTATCATCAAGAGAGAATGTGATAATCACTTCTTTTTGTGTTCCTTTGATGGTAAGATTACCTATAACCTTATAAGTATTGGTATCAAAAGAAACAACATCAGTACTTGTAAAGCTTATTTTTGGATACTTTTTTCTATAGAAGAATTTTTCCCACATTAAGTGTCCATCACGTAAAAAATTATCAGTGTCTAGTGTATTAATAAGGGCAGTACCTTTAAAAGCCGAATTCTCCGGGTCTTTAGGGTTGAAATTAATCTTAAAATCTAATCCAGCAATCGTACCAGAAGTTTTATCTTCTATAAAATCAAAAGAAACTCTTGACTTCTCTTTGTCAAAAACGATACCTTGATAATCATTGATTAATGCATAATCAGAAGTCGGACTGGTCGGTAACTGTGTGACATTAGGAATGATATCTTGCCCAAATCCTTGTATATACACAATACTAATCAATATGTAGAGAAATATTCTCATAGGGGGATAATTATAATTTTACTAAGTTAGAAATAATCAAGAATCATTCCAAGGGTTTATTTACCCCAATAGTACACCATCATTTACCTATAAAACTAATAGTTATTCAACTTATTGATTTATAGCTATTTAACTCTTTTTGATTATTGTGATTGTTTATACTTTTGCTCTTGAATAAAATTGCAATTTAAAAGAAATAGAGGGCTAATGCAGAAGAAACTCTATAGTACAAACAAATTTTATAAAGACACAAATCATGAAGAAAAATGGAATATATGAAGATCAGATCACTGATGAGACAGCGGTTATCGAAGAATCTTTTGAAGGAACAGGTGACCTAATAGAAACCGACGAATTTGATGATACTCTGGGTGAAGAAACAGAAGAGTATGCTAATGATTACCTGGAGGTGAGTAGTGAAAGTAGTGGAGGAGATCAGGATTTTGAAGATCTGGAAACTCCTTTTGAAGGAAATGAAAGTGGTGCCACAGAAGGCTCTCAAACCGAAGACGGAACTCTGGAAAAGGTTTCAGGATATGATTATTCGGTGCTAGAAGAGCAGGAAAACGAAGAAGAGGATAATGATGAAAATGTATTGGATGCGTATTATGCAGAATTTGGAGATCCAACTGCTGCTATGCTAATGCGCAGTGAAAGTGGTAAAAAAATGATGCAGGAAGTAGTCATTGGTAAAGATGATCGTAAACAAATTAAAGGAACAACCAAGTATCCTTGGCGAGCCATCTGTTCATTAAGAATTAAAGCCAAAGATGGTACTAGTTGGATTGGTACGGGGTTTCTTATCGGTCCTCGTACAGTCATTACTGCTGGTCATGTGGTCTATATGCATAAGCATGGGGGCTGGGCCAAGAGTATCGAAGTAATACCAGGAAGAAATGGTGCCAAAAAACCATACGGGTCATGTAAATCTTCTCATTTCCATTCGGTTAAAGGATGGACCAAGAGTAAAAAACGAAGTCATGACTATGGAGCTATCATACTACCAAAAAACTGTAAGTATGGTAACAAAGTAGGGTATTTTGGATATGGAAATTATGGTTTCTTTGATTTATTAGGACTAAAAGTAAACCTTTCTGGGTATCCTGGTGATAAGCCTGCTGGTACACAATGGTGGCATGCCAGAAAAATTAAAACTGTTACATCAAGGACTCTCGTATATAATATTGATACAGCAGGGGGGCAAAGCGGATCTCCGGTATGGAGAATCAAGAATGGCAAACGTTATGTTGTAGGAATTCATACCAATGGATATTCATTGGGTAATTCTGCTACCCGAATTACAAAACCAGTATTTAAAAATCTTAAAAACTGGAAAAACAAATATAAATAGTAAGTAAAATAGAAAGAATGAGCATTTTATAAGAGAATGCTCATTCTTTAATAAACAAAATATCAATGGGAGCCGCAATTAGAGGAAAAATAATAGAACAGAAATCTAAAAAACCTATAGAAGAAGCAGTGATAACTTTAACTATCACTGGGATGACAAGGTTAGTAGATATAGCACAAGTGACCAATGATGTTGGGGCTTTTTTTTGGAATGATCTAACACCGGGAAAATATGATATACTCATTATCGCAGAAGGGTATGCAAACAGGAAAATTTCAATACTACTAAATACAAATGAAGAACAGAAAATTTTAATTGAACTCTAAATCCTAAAAGAAGGATTGTTCGTACGTATCTTAAAATAAATATAAAGTACTGCGAATGAGTAGACTAAAATTAAAAAAAAATGATAACTTAGAAAGAGAATTAATTATTAACCGCATGATTCGCTAAAACTTTCCACTATGAATAGTAAAGAAAAACCCACTAGAAAAAGACGATTCGCAGATTTCCAGAATAAATACCGTAGGTCTTCTAATTTTGGATATGGATCAAAAAGAGACCAGTTTGCCATTGCTGGAAATGGTGATTTATCTATCCCAGAAGAAAGTAAAGAGCATAATGAACGCAGGTAATCGCTTTCCTAGCGAGTAACACTCTGTTTTTTTACTGCTACTTTTATATACACAAGAATTACAATTGAAAGTAGTGCGCAAACCAAAAAGCCTATAAATAGAGGTAGGGTAGTGTTTAAAACAAACCTCCCGATATAAGTACTAATAGGAACAGCCATAATCGTAGAAACAAAACCTGTAATTGCAGCACCGATCCCTGCAATATGACCAATTGGTTGCATGGCCAAAGCCCTTAAATTTCCAAACAAAAATCCAATAGCAAAAAACTGCATTCCGAAGAATAGCAATAGAACCTCTACACTTGGATTTGAAGAATTATAAAATAACACGATATACAAAAGAGAAATTCCAAAAAATGCGAGTAGAGAAGTGGTAACCAATTTCTCCATACCATATTTTAATACCAGTGTTCCGTTTAAGAAAATAGCAGAACCTATCGAGATTGCCAAAAGACCAAAGATATACGGAAACTCTTCTTTTAACTGATATTGCTGCTCAAAAATTTGTTGAGAGGTACTTAGATAAACCATAAAAGATCCCACAATAAAACCAGAAATAAGAGTATACCCCATAGTCGTTTTGTATTGCATTAATTCCTTTAGGCCATCCATAAAAATAGTAGATGTAAACTTAATCCGTTTAGATATTTCCAGGGTCTCGGCTTGCCGTTTCCAAAACCAAAAAGACACGAGTAAACTAAATAGCACTTGTATATAAAATATTGCTTGCCAATCATAATGATCTAACACAAATTTCCCCAATGCAGGGGCTATAATCGGCACCAAAATAAAGACTACAGTAATAAACGACATGATACGTGCCATATAATCACCACTATAAATATCTCTAATCATGGCAATAGCAATGGTTCTGGGGGCAGATAGTCCAATACCTTGTAGAATCCGACCTAACACCATCATTTCTACACTTGTAGCAAAAATGCAAATAAAGCTTGCTATAATAAAAAGTACAAACCCCACATACACGACTGGTTTTCTACCGATACTATCTGATATAGGACCAAAAACTAATGGACCAATACCAAGGCCCAGAAAAATCATGGTAATTAATAATTGATTGTCTGCAATCTGTCGGGTACCAATGGTAATTCCTATGATGTCCAGTGCTGGTAAAAGTGCATCTATAGCCAAAGCAACAATAGACATTAGGGATGCCATCAGAGTAACAAATTCAAACTGGGCTAACTTATTTTTTTGCATCTGGCAAAAGTAACGTATTTGACCCACAAAGAATTATAGTAGAATGTTATATTCTGTAACGCTACATCATTTTTGATAGTCTTTTATGCGAATAGTATTTTTTAACCAATATCATCACTTAATTATGAAAAATAGTGACGCTTTAAGATACAACAAACAAAGGTTAAAACTGTTTCGAATACCTAGGAAAAGGTATACTGTTCTTGTAGTAGGAGTAGTTGTATTTTCTGTTTTCTTATCTGGAAAACAAATATATGCACAAGAAAAAGAAACAGATGCAAATGGGGTGGTAGATGAGAAATCAAAATTGGTAATCGGTGGGTTTTCATATTCTGGGCTATCAAGTCGTGAACAGCATGCATATTTTACAATTAATTATGAAGTAAATTCAAATTTGTTTATAGAATTACAGGGGTATAATGATACATATCTGTCTGCAGATGTTTTTAAAATGCCGATTAGAGGAAAATTACATTTAACAAATAAATTTCGTCTTTTTTCTGGTTTGGAAATAGAACTTACACGAAATGCAGATGTTCACGATATAATAAAAGTTCCGTTATTACGGACTAGGTTTATGTATGGTATGGGGTATGATTTTGATGCTAATTTTTCTTTAGAGGTAAATCATAATCTAGACTTTGGCACATCTGAATTTGGGTATTATGGAACCCCAAATTTATTATATGTACGAGGAAGATATAGGTTTTAGAGACTGAAAATATCCTATTTATAATCTGATTTACTGCATTTTATGTGTTAATATTTTAAAAAATGGTATACTATTTGATGCAATTATTAGTATATTCTCAATAAAAATGAAAACTCTTTTTTTAATACTTACAAGCTGTTTACTAATTAGTTGCGGAAGCTCACAAAATCTGGAGGTATCTACAGAGAAAAGTAAGGCTTTAGATGAATTAGTAGCACAAAAAAAACTCGAAATCATCTCGGATTGGGCAGCACCGTTAGCAACTAGCAGTCTTAATGCGTTGTCGAATAGTGGTTTATTTCCTGCAGGAAGTACAGCAAATAATATAAATCTGATCGGAAATTTTAATCATTTTAGAATCCTGGGAGATAGTATCTCTGTGTATTTACCATACTATGGAGAACGTCGAATATCTGCAGGCTTTAACAATAGGAACAATAATATAGAATTTGATGGCGTGCCAGAAGATGTTAAGGTTACTTATGATGAGAAAAAACAACGGTACTTGATGAAATTTGGAATTAGGAATGCTACAGAATGGCTTAGAGTATCGGTAACACTATATCCAAATTTGAGAAGTGATATCATGATACAGAGTAATCACCGAACATCGATACGATATAGAGGTAAGGTATTAAAGCTGGAAGAGAAAAATAATACCGCAGTATCGAATAATTAGTAATAGTTTAAATCAATAACAGGGAAGTATTCAAATATTCTATTTTACATAATATAAATTATAGTACAAATGTATAGTATAGCAAATTGGCTTTTATAGTTCTATTGTAACTATAATGTAGTATTATGTAAAATATCCCACAGTGATTCTATTTCATAGCAATATTAGCTACTTGGGTCATTAATATTTCTTTTAAGGCGTTTATGATTAAACCTCACGTTTATATTTGTAACTATAATTTGCCGTTATGTAAAATTGCCGCTGCCTATGCGCTCGATTGTTTTATAAAAATTTAAATGCCTGTTATGGCATTTATTTTTATACACAATTTCCTACCGCATAGCCAACGCCAAAAAAACAAAACTTTTAGGTAGCTTATAAATCCCATATTTGATCAATCATACGTAAAAAAAGTTTTCATGCGATTCTCGTGATGTTCCCGCATAAGCATAAAATTACTCTAACGAGATAATTTCTATGCACATGCTATCTTAGGAACACAGATTAGACTTTCTAAGAGTTTGCATTATCTTTTTTTCTTGATAAAAAAAGAAACAAAAAAATCAAGGCTGCACAAAACTTTGGAAACAATGTACGGCGCAGTCGCTATATTTTAGAAAACATTCTAACTCATAAGATCGTTTACAACTAGAATAAATATGTATTACTTTGATTAAACCTTAGTACTAGACCTCTAAAATATTGACGCTCCTTTGCCTATTGTTTGTACCAAAGTTTTATGAGGCCGTTTTTTAAACTTTTAGGTTCTATTTTACATAATAAGAGAACCTACATTTAACTAATTAACTAATGTTTGATATTTCGAAACCAATTTTTCTTTTACAGATAAAAAATTCGTTTTGTAATCATCATTAATTAAATTCTGTTCTGTATTCTTTAGAATAGAAGATAAAAGTGAAATATCGTCATTTAAATCTTTTATTTCTAGATGCTTATATTTATCAATAGGTATATTTTGCAATAAATCATAAAGGAGATAAAAGTCAATTTTTGATCTTTTAGCTTTTCCAACATTAAATAAGGAATTCAATTTTTCTTTTAAATCCTTTTCTTCCAAAATTTTTGATAATAAAATTATAAATGTTTCGATTTCTTTTACACATTGAATAAAATTATCTTTCATAAGAGCATTTACAGATAATCTTTCAACGATATTCGATACATCTTTCTTGTCCCCAATTCTTCCTGTTATTTTGTCTTTTCTATTATAATATCCAACACTTTTATAATCCTTTCTGTATTTATTATTATAATTTATATATGCTAATATTGTTATTAATTCTGCATTCTCCATCCTATCTATAAAGTACTTTTTGTCTGTACTCTTTATGTAGAACCAGGAAACGTATTTTTGAGTTATTTCTCTAATTAATTTTATAGTTTCTTTATCAGCAAAAGAATTCCACATTTCAAATGAATTTTCTTTAATCGGATAAGGTTTATTATTTAATCTAATAAATAAATCAACAGGTTGGAAATTCTCATTAATTGCGCTATCAATCTCAATTAATTGTAATTTAAAATCTAAAATCTTTTCTTGATATTCATTTTCATCTAAATCTCTATATCTAAATCCATTAATTTCTTTAATAACTTTTAATCCACGAAGTTTATAATTATTATTTTTTGAGAAAACTAACTTATTATTTTCATTTAGATATTGTTTTCCTAGAAACCCTAAAATAGACAGTATCCTTTGCTGACCATCAATTATTTCTTTAACTCCATTCTTGTTTTTGTAAATAAAAATTGGAGGTAAATAGATACCCAATATTATACTTTCTATAATTGCAGAAGCCTTATATTCGTTTATTCTTTCTTGTCTTTGATAAGTAGGTCTTACTAAATATCTTTTAGTTTGTAAATCGTTAATTAACTCTTCAACAGGAATAAATGAAGGATCTGGTTTATTTACTCTTAAGGTAGAAAGTTCATCTAATTTTAGTTTGGCTTGATTTTCACTTTGTTTTAAAGATTTTACTTTAGCATTAAATTTTTCATCTCTTATATAATCTTTAAAATCAAAAGAAAAAATACTTTTGAAAATCTGTGCAGTATCAGTAAAGCGATTAATTATTTCTTTATAATAATGATAAAAATCAGTGTTGTAAGCTTCTTTATTGTTGATATAATGATTTAGAAGTTTCCTTTTTTCTTCTTCTGTAAATTCTTTCAATTCAGGAACAACTTCAATTTTGAGAATACAAATCGCCCATAATATGCATTCATATAAGGTTTTGTTTCCTTCAAACCCATTTTTATGAAAAAAGTCTTTTAAGGTTAATACTAATTTAATATTTTCAAAGAAATCAATTATTAAAGAAGAATCAACTATTTTGTTTTCTTGGACAACATCATACAAAAGCTTAAGTGTATTTTGTCTATTATTTGTTCTTGCATAATGAGAAATTGGAAAACTTGTTAGAACAAAATGTTTTCTTAATAACTGTAAAATTTTAGAGAAATCAATATTTTTATCTTTAAATTTCTTACCAAGAAAAGTTTCAGTAATTCTGGCAGTTAATCCTTTATTTTCTTTAAGAATTTTTTTGAATTCAATTGTGATTTTATCATCGTCATAAACAGCATTATCTATTTCAGAAGTATTTAAAGCTGTAATTCCCGAATTATATCTTCTAAATATTTCTTTTTTAATTTTATCTTCAACATATTCAGATAATTTAGGTTCATTAATTACTTCAAACTCAAAAATCCTTATTTTAACATCTTCAAATATTCCCTGTATATCATCATCAAGTTTGTTAAAAGTGTTATTTTTTAATTGAGATAATTCTAAAAGTCCTTTTATGTTTAGAGATAAATCACCTTCTTTAAATTTTTTCATAGTTTCAAACCTCTGTCTACCATCAATAACTTCTATTTTCCCACCAGAATTAAAGAAGATTAATGGAGGTATATCTGTACCTAATAATATACTTTCTATAAAGAAAGTAGCTTTAGCTCTATCCCAAACATAATTCCTTTGGTAATATGGATTGTAGTCAATCTTTTTTTGCATTCTATCGCTAAAGAGTGTTTTTATAGACATTGAATATGAAGATATCTTCATATTGTTTTTAAAAATGCCTTCAAACTCTTTTTGAGATAATTGTGATGTTATTGATTTATTTTCCATAATTATTTATAGTGAAACCCCTTTAATACTTGTAATTAAATATTTGACATTGTTTGAATCTAAATTTTCAGAAATATTAAAATCTAATTCTTCTAAATCATTATATGTTGCAAAGACAAATTTATGATATAAATGATGTAGAACATATTCCATAAAGTTATTCAAATCTAAATCATATTTGTCTTTTATTATGTCATCTTTTATATTCAAAAAAGAAATTTTTATTTCTGTTAATTCATCTGCTATAACGTGAATGATCATTGAAGAATCTTCTGTTTTCACAGACCTTTCAAAAGGAAAATCTTCTTCATTAATAACCTCTTGTTTCATTAATTGTTTAAACTCTTTAAAGTATGATTTTAAATAATTAGATAGTTCTTGTATTAATAAAAGTCTATTGAAATCCATCTTAACTTTACTGCAAACCAAATTTTTAAATTCAATTTTAGAATCATTTGGCAAATGTTTCAATAAATTATACTTTAAAATTAAAGGATAAAATTTAGTTCCAAAAACTGTGTATGAGTTATAATAAAGCATAAGCAATTCTTTTTCCGAAAATTGAGAACGTAATATTTTAGAATACATTTTTTTATCATCATCAGACATAGTACTATTATCTATGAATTTCACAAGTCTGTATACTATTCTGAAATAATGAGAAATATCATCTTTACAATCAAAAAAAAGTTCATTATATGTTTCTAAAGTCTCCTTATGATTATCTAAAGGACTATTAGATATTTTTACTTTAGATAATAAATTTTTTATGAATTCTATAAAATAATCTTCTCCATTAGAATATCTTGAATTTAGAATTCTAATGTTGTCACTGTACAATTTTAGCATTGAAAAAAATGTAGATTCAAATTGCTGTTTTTTTAATGTTTTTGACTGTTCAATAAATACTTTTCTTGACTCAATTAATTCATTTTTTTGCAATTTAAATTCATTTGTTTGTATTTCTAATGCTTCAATTTGTTTAGCTAGTGCTTTTTGATTTGTTGCAATATCTCTTCTCTGCTCTTTTAAAGCTAAATAAAATAAAATCACTCCAACCAATGCCCAAATAGAACCAATTACTCCACCTACAAAATCCCCTAAAGTTCCAAGCATTCCTGCGTCTACAGTTGAGTCAAAATCAAAGAAGTTACGTTTCCAAAGAAAAAGTGATATCGCAAAAATTAAAGCTATAATACTTGGTATTATAATTATTTTTAAGGTCTTATTTTTGTCTTGATTTGGTGTAGTTTTCATTAGAAGATATAAGCATTAAATATAACATAATAATTTCGAAAAAATTTAAATGCAATAAATTTAATCCCATTCCACACACATTACACTCCCCTCCTGCCGTCGGCTCGTATAATAAGTGTTGCATTACCTTTTTTTAAATGAACTTTTCGTTAGAAAACTTTTAAAGAAAATGTAGAGGAAATAAACTTTGCTTTTGTCCAAAGCAAAGTGACATAACGCAAGTACATTATAGTACAAATGTATGATATAAGTAAAACGGCGGATACCGCGTATTTGATATTATATCAAAGCCGTTTTACGACACGCAAGTTTATTATTAGTAGCTATAATGTTCCCAGCCACATCAACCCGCAGCTTTTTATAATTGATTTGTGATCAATTATAAAAACTCGTGTAAAATATCCCACAGTAATTCTATTTCATATGGGTAGCTTATAAATTGCGTATTCGATAAAACATACGTGCAAAAAGTTTTTACGTGATTCTCGTTATTATAACTGCAAGAGCATAAAATTTTTCTACGAAAAAATTTCTATGCCTTTGCTGGATGTAAAACTATGTTTACTGTTTGATTATTTTTAAAAAGATAGGAGTCTCTCTTTCTATTTTTATAAAATATATTCCATTCGGAACATCACTCAACGAAACTTCTATTTCACTATTTAAAATAGAACATGTTTTAGTTAAAACTAATTTTTGTTGTAAATCATATATGTATACATCAACTGTAGTTTCATCTATTTTGATATCTGGAATACTAATTGATATATTATCTTTAAAAGGGTTTGGATACACAATTAAGGATTGTTGAATGATTACAGGACACCCTTCATTGTCTACTTCTATGTTTAAGGGTGTATTAGCACATGAATCTTTATCATTGACAACACCATCATTATC
>NZ_JACA01000015.1 GCF_000520995.1 Aquimarina macrocephali JAMB N27
AATATCAACGCAAATATAAACTAGAGCCATTATTTATTAAAGCCCATTTCATTTGAACGTTTTCTGAAAGCAGTACTTAAAATTAAAGACACTATTGAAGAACCAAAATTAGAAGAAGTAGCCAATGGTATCATCTATATAAAAAGTGGTCAACAACAATTTAAAACTAAGATCGAAGACATTTTATATCTTCAAAAAGATGGTAATTATATAAGCTATATTACTAAAGATAAAAATATTCTGGCCAGACAATCGATTAAAAATGCCCTGGATGAATTAGGAAATAAGTTTATACAGATTCATAAATCAACTATTATTAATGTAGATCATATTTCGGCTTTTGATTCTCATTCGGTAATAATAAAAGATATAAAATTATCTGTTGGGCAATCCTATAAAGTAGTCTTTCAAAACTATGTGAAATCTACATGAACACAAACTAATCTCTCTATATTTCTTATAGTTTTTAACAATTAAAGATCTTTGATCAAAGCTACTTATGTTCAAAACGGTAAAAGAGATATACCAAATTCGTTTATTATACAAAATAAGGTAAGGGATAATACTAAATTCTTACTTTTGGAAATAAGAACTATACCTTAAAAACGTGGAAAAAATTATATCTAGTATAAAAAGTATGTATGCTGTAAGCGATGCTTCTATAGCATCTTTAACAAGTAAGATGACAAAACTAGATCTTCCTAAAAAGCATGTACTTATTAAAAGTGGGATCGTTGATAAGAATTATTATTTCATAGAAAAAGGGTTGACTCGTTCTTATTGTATTATTGATGGAGAAGAAGCTACTACCTGGTTTAGTAAAGAAGGAGAATTAGCCTTTTCTATGTTAAGTTGTTATGAAAACAAACCGGGTTTCGAATATGTAGACTTATTAGAAGATTCTGTTATATACGCTATTCCTGTACATGAATTAAATTTATTGTATAAAACCAATATTGAAATTGCAAATTGGTCCAGAATAGCACATCAAAAAGCTTTTCTTGATCTAGAATTACGACATATTGCCCTGGCTACACAATCGGCTAAGGAACGCTACGATACTTTTACTCAAGAGAAATCTGATTTATTTAAACGTGTAAAACTAGGCTATATCGCCTCTTTTTTAGGAGTTACTCAAGTTACTTTAAGTAGATTAAGAGCTAAACAACATTTTTTAACATAGGTAAAAAATATTCTTCTAAAACAAAGCTAATTTTGTACGGTCGTTATTTAATTTAAGAAAACATGCATATGACCGAAAAAGAAAAAATGCTGGCTGGTGAATCCTATGATACGAGAGATCCAGAATTAATCGAAATGTATCATAATGCCAGAAAATTAATGCAGGTATACAATGCTCTGGATTCTACAGATACCCAAGGTAAAAAACAAACACTATCAAATTTATTAGGACATATTGGAGATGGCGCATGGATCGAACCTCCTTTTTTTTGTGATTATGGAGTGCATATTTCTGTTGGAGAAAACACAGTAATAAATACCAATTGCATGTTTATCGATGATAATACAATAACCATTGGAAAAAACGGGCTAATTGCGCCTTTTGTTCAAATATATACGGCAAAACATCCTGTAAAAGCCTCTGATAGAATACAAAACTCTGGCAATGCTCCCTTTACTACATTAACGAGTCCTGTAAAAATTGGAGATAACGTATGGATAGGCGGAAACAGCGTTATATTACCCGGAGTTACTATCGGTAACAATGTTACCATAGGAGCAGGTTCGGTAGTAACTAAAGATATTCCTGATAATACATTAGCTTTTGGAAATCCATGTGCAATCATAAAAACCATATAAAATGAACTTTTTACAATCTATACCAGAATCAATATTTGAAATTATCGGTTTTTCTATTGGTTTTTTTGTTTGCGTTATAACTGCTATTCAAATCATTAAAGAATATAAATCAAAACAATCTAGTAGTCTTTCACCCGGTTATGTTATGGGTTGGCTATTTGTGTATTCATTTTGGGCTATCTATGGCCTTCGATTTGAAGCAGTCGCTTTATGGACTACCAATAGTCTTGCATTATTCTTGCAAATCGGTTTATGTATAATAGTATTCAAAAAGAATAAAAAAATTAAGCATGTCTAAAATTAAAATCGGAATCATAGGGTATGGCAATTGGGTTAAAGACGCTTATATACCAGCTCTTACATATGACGGAAGAGCCGATATTGTTGCCATTTCTGCAAAAAGTGATACTACCATCGCAGCTATCAAATCACAATTTGGAAATACCATTGATGTATATAGTAATTATGAAGACTTATTAAATTCGCCCTCGATTGATGCCATAATGATTGCAGTTCCTGATGCTTTACATGGTAAAATTGTAATGGAAGCATTAGATTCTGGTAAGGCTATTTTTTATGAACCTCCTATTGGTCATACTAGAGATTTGATACCAAAAGTACTGAAGAAGTTGATAAATGCTCCACAAATTACACATGCCGATCTAGAATTAGGACTTATTCCTGTTATAGCAGAAGCAGCTAAACTTATAAAAAATAAAGCTATTGGAAAAATACAAACTGTAAGTATTGATTTAAGGTCTAATTGGGGACCTGAACCCGATCAGGATACAACAAACATTAATCGCTTATCACTCTGGTATGTTCATGTTCTTAACATTTTACTAAATGCTACACCAAAACGTGTTCTTATTATGGATGGTCAAGGAACCGATGGAAGACGACAAAGTCGAAGTACTGGTCTTTTTGATTATAACGGTATTTGGGGTGAACTAAAAGTTAATATAGATAGTGTAGATAAACTGGTAATTACGGTAGAGATTATTGGTAGCAAAGGAGATATCCAAATAGATATTTTAACAGGAGAACTGAAATTAAGAACTAAAGAAAAATCTTTAACAGAACATTTCCCTGCATTGCAGCCATATGCAGACTGGCCCGGAATGAGAGAATCAATAACTCATTTTTTAAATGCTGTAGAAAGTGGAAATCCGAGTTTTGCAAATGCACATCTGGTTGCAGAATTACAAGCTATAGGTATGGCTTCTGAAGAGTCTAAAGATACTGGGAACTGGGCCGTAGTAAAAAGTATGATATCTGGGTAATATTCATATTTCATTTTAATCTTCTGAAGTAATTAAAAATTAATTTGTAGTAGCATCGTGTTTCTTAGCACCTTTACCAAGATATTCTGTTGGAGTCATCGAAGTTACTTTTTTAAACGCTCTGTAAAAACTGGTTTTACTACTAAACCCGCACTCTTCTCCAATAGCCTGAACGGATATTTTCTGTAGTGCTCCCGATTGCAGCATTTTTTTAGCCTTCTTAATACGATGATGATTAATAATTTCATAAAAGTTAGAACTCATTTTCTCACTCAATACCTGTGAGATATGGTGAGATGGTACATCAATAGTTTTTGACAGATCTGCAATTTTGAAGTTAGATATTAGATACCAATCTTCATTTTCAAAAAATGTCTGTATTTGTTGTTGTATCTCCAGCGATCGCATTTCAGATAATGGTGATGTTTTATATTTTTTCCCTTCCAACACAGGGAGAATTTGCTTTATATCCACAATCCAATATCCTAGTAATAATATAGTTATTGACATTAATCCAGAAAGAATAATTTCTGCGGTTATTGCTGAAGCTCCTGTAAGTAAAAAACCTGTTTGTAATACGATTTCTGTAAAAGCTAAAATCATTAACAATACACCAAATCGTTTTAATAATATACTATTCTTTTTATCTTTTTTATACATCATTACTAAGGTTGCCAACGCATAGAACAACAACAAAATCAAATGTAAACTTGCTTGTAACCAATCAGAAAAGGCTACTGCACCATCAGGTAAAATATCATAATAGTATTGTATAATTTCTTGCTTTTCTTCAGAACTCCCTAAATATCTGGGAAAAAGAAGTATCAACATCATTAAAAAAGGCAAAAGATGAATACTATCTCTTTTCTTTAATCTAAAAGAAGAATCTCCATAACTCTTCACAAATAAATAAAAACAGGGGCCTACCAAAAATAACAATGGATATCCAATCCCCAACATATGCGGCCATTGCTTGATCAGTTGAGTAGTAAACAATAAATAGGTAAACAAATGTTGTATAAGTCCAAAAAGAGCTATCGCCAGAAAATATCTCGATTGTTTAAGTGAAGTACTTTTCAAAATAACCAAAACAACAAAACTACCAACGACAATTACTCCTCCTAATAGAAAAGTAATTCCAAATGCAAAAGACTCTATACTATTCATATCATAAAAATAGTACTACTTAATTAAATGAAAAACTGAATTAGATAGAATATATAACAAATGAGTTTCAATTAATTAAGTGTTCCCTATTTTCAAGGCTTCCCGTGATTTTCTTAGGTACTTTTATGATGTAGAAACAATAAAACAAATAGTTATGATACGTAAAATTTTAAAAGGAATAGCACTATTTCTAGTACTCGATATTGTCATTATACTTGTATATGGTTTTGTTCAATATCCAAAAGCCAAAGGTGTACAACACTTTACCGCCGAACGAATCATTAATGCTCCCAAAGATCAGGTTTGGGAAGTAATTTCTGATGTAGGCAACTACCACAAAGTAACGGCCCCCAGTATTAATCATGTCGAGATTATTGAAGGAGAAGGTTTAGGTATGAAACGTGTTTGTAGTGCACCAGATGGAAGCAGTTGGGAAGAAACCTGTACATTATGGAATCCTGGTAAAGAGTTTCAGTTTGTTGTAAACACTCAAAAAGAAGACTACCCTTTTCCTTTAAAATCATTATCCGGTTCCTGGAAATTAGAAGCAATAAGCGCTATGCAAACCCGTCTTTTTCTAGATTTCTCTTATGAATTCAAGAGCCCTTTCCTAAGTGGATATTTCTTATCCATGGGAACAGGACAAGCTGAAAAAGACACTGAGTTTTTATTAAATAACTGGCAGAAAATAGCAGAAAAATAAAATCAATATCATGAAAGCATATATCACAATACTTATATTTTTAATATCCTCACAAATTGTATTTTCTCAACAAAAAATCCCAGATTGGTTTGTTAAAAACATGGAACAATCCATAGGGAGCTGGATTACTGATAATGAAACATATAAAAGCAAAAATGAACCCTTTGATCAGTATGGTATGGATTGGGAATGGGGAATCGGGAAACAAAGTATCACAGGTAAACTCTATGGATTAATAAATGGAAAAAAACAGGGAACCTTTTGGGAATTTCGTCAATATTGGGATTTTTTCAAAAGCCAAGGTATTGTCGCTCAATATGGCAGTGATGGTACGGTTGGAATCGGCCCTATGACTCAAAAAGAAGGAAATCAAACTGAAATGATTCAGGAATTCATAAGCCCCAATGGTAGTAAAAATGTTCACAGGCATCTTTCTAGTTTAAAAGAAGGAGAACTTATCACCACCTCATTCGACATTCAATCCGACAAAACATGGAAAAAAAGAAGGTCGTACATTTGGTATATAACCAAAAATATAAAAAATATGGATCTCGGTATTTTTTCAATTTCATTAGCAGTAAAAGATATTAAAGCTTCTAAAAGCTTTTATGAAAAACTAGGTTTTACAATGATTGATGGTAATTTGGATCAAAAATGGGCTATCCTTAAAAATGGAAATTCAAAAATTGGTTTGTTTCAGGAAATGTTTCCTAGCAATACATTAACTTTTAATTCTGAAAATGCCCGGGGTATTCATAAAAAGATAAAAGGAGAAGGAATTACAGTTACAGTGTCGAATGGTATGGATAAGAAAGAAGGACCTGTATCTTTTATGATTACGGATCCTGATGGAAATCCTATTTTAATTGACCAACATTAAAAAGGAAATTTAATACAAAAACCTGTTGATCCCTTAATTCCTTGCAGGTTGAAATTATTAATACTTAAAATGTTATTTTAAAGTAAAAAGTTCGACCTTTAATACAAACTACCATCTATATGAGTCTTTCTAAAGTTACTTTTATCAATGCTGAAGGTCAATCACTATCGGGGCGTTTAGAGCTTCCTGCCGATCAACATCCCCATAATTTTGTATTATTTGCACATTGCTTTACTTGTAATAAGAATCTAGGTGCGGTACGAAATATAAGTAGAGGACTTACTTCTCAAGGATTTGGAGTACTGAGATTTGATTTTACCGGGCTTGGAGAAAGCGAAGGTGATTTTGAAGACACCAACTTTTCTGGTAATGTCGAAGATCTTGTAGCCGCAGCAGACTTTTTGGCAAAAAAGTATAAAGCTCCTACTCTACTTATTGGGCATTCTCTTGGAGGTGCCGCTTCAATATTTGCAGCAGCAAAGATTGACACTATTAAAGCAGTTGCAACGATTGGAGCTCCTTCTAACCCAAAGCACGTTGCACATTTACTAAAAAGCGGTTTAGAAGAAATTCAAATAAATGGAAAAGCTACAATCAACCTAAGTGGGAGAGATTTTACGATAAAAAAACAATTTTTGGATGATTTAGAAACCAAATCACTTCCTGAAGTTGCAAAACATTTGGATAAAGCACTTCTGGTAATGCATTCTCCACAGGATACTACTGTACCTATAAAAAATGCTGAAGAAATTTATCATGCTGCAAAACACCCCAAAAGCTTCGTAACCTTAGATGGAGCAGATCACTTGCTGATGCGGAAAGAAGATTCTATGTATGCCGGAAATGTTATTGCAGGATGGTCCTCTCGATATATTGAAATTCCTGAAGAACCAAGACTTAAAAGCCAACACCATGTAGTTGCCAGTTTAGGAAATGCTGAAGGGTATACAACACAAATGAAAGTTGGAAATCATTATTTGATTGCCGATGAGCCAGAAAGTGTAGGAGGTCATGATTTTGGGCCATCACCCTATGAGTATGTATCAGCCGGATTATCTGCCTGTACAGCTATGACCATAAAAATGTACGTTGCCAGAAAAGGGTGGGATTTACAGCATGTAGAAGTACATACCAGTTATAGTAAATCTCATATGGTAGATTGTGAAAACTGTGAAGATCCAACAGCAAAAATCGATACTTTCGAAAGAGAAATAAAGATCGAAGGAAATCTTGATGAAAAACAAATTACCAGAATCCTACAGATCGCAGATAAATGTCCCGTTCATAAGACCTTGCATAGTGAAACTCAGGTCATTACTACTTTGATTTAAAGATCAATATCACCAAATTTAAATACATCTATAAAACAAAAAAGACCGTTCTTTCGAACGGTCTTTAGTATTACTCTACAAATCAGTTATTCAATAATAAAGCGTTTTATTGTATCTTTTTCTTTCTTTTCAGAATTTTGGATTCTAAGTATATACATACCAGCACCCAAGCGATCAAGATTGATAAAACCATTATTATTAAGCCTTCCTTCTCCAACTACTTGTCCCATAATATTTATAACAGAATACGATGTATTTGATATTTCTTTGCTAGGAACAAACACTCGAAGTAAGTTTCCTTTCTTCAATGGGTTTGGTGCGATTCTAATGGTTGATACATCACCTTCATCTTCATCACCCAGGATAGGTGTCATATTTCCAAATCCTGCAACCATTTCTGCTGCTAATGCTCCGCCACAAGATCCTTCATAAATCTTCACATTAGAGAATATTGAGTTATTTCCGCTTCCTGCGTCATTATCATTGATAAATACTAAACGATCCATGCTACCTGTATAAAAATCACCTACAGGAATAACATATTTCTTAGTACCACTAGCATAATTATCAAAGTTGGTTACTCCATAATTTTGAGTTCCATGTACTTTAAAATATCGTGTAGAAGTCAGTGTGTTATCATTTTCAAAACCAACTGCATGAATCTCACCTTGAGAAGTACTGCTAAAATCAAATTCTATTACTGTATTAGCTGTAACGGTATAGTTAAGACTAATATATTTCCAGGTATTATTCTGCATAGATAATCCTGTTCCACCACTTACGATTGAGAAATTACCTGCATTATCTTGATTAGAGAACGCATTAATCTGGAAATCATTAAAATTCAACGCATCACACACCGGAGGGTTTGTCGTACCATTTTGAATACTTACTGCATCTATTGCAATATCACTTTGCCAACCGCTAGTACCACTACCTGTAACTACATTAAATCGTAATTGTACACTTGCATTACCTGCATATGCTGATAGATCAACATCTGCTGTATTCCAACTGGTACCCTGAGCACCTGTTTTAGAGAATACGCTTGTCCAGTTTCCTGTATTATTGGTTCTTGCTTCTACTACTAAAGTGTTTATTGCACTTCCTACCATATGGTATTGGAATGCAAGTTTAGGAGTAGTTAAACTACTGAAATTTAAACAAGGTGAATTTAGGATAGCTCGTTTGTTAGGGAATCCGGTTCCATTACCAGAAGCTTCTACATAAAGGTAGAAAGTACCATCTGCTGCGCTACTTGGTCCGGTTCCTGTAGATGGAGTGGTTCCAGAATTTCTGGTCCAGTTTAAGTCATCTCCAGATGTTGTTTGTGCCCATTGTCCTAAATTAGTTTCGAAACTTTCTGAAAAAGGAAATGAAGTCACATCACCAGAACAATTACCTGTTCCTGGATCTGTGCCATCACAAGGATTCACAAACGAAACAGTTTGATCTGTATTACTATTAGAACCACCATTATTATTTTCGTTAGCATCTTTCCCTACTCCACGTGCTGCAAATGCTTTCCAAATCAAGCACTTATATTTTTCGTTATATAAATCTTTGTCTGCCTGAAGAATTCCATCTCTACCCGAAACAAATCCTGGGTTATTAGCTGTATTCTTTAATCCTTCAATAACAAGGGCCATAGCAATATTATTCCCACCTGTTCCATTATAAAAATCCGCATCAAAACCTTCCTGATCTATTAAAGCCCAGGTCATATCCCAAAGAATGGTTGCAAATGCATAACCAACTCCATGTGGTACACGTAGGTTATTTATATCTCCATAATCTGTACTGTTAATAGATGTATCTGTAGAATATCGAGTTGGTCTAATTCCGTTTCCAGAAGTTGGTTGGCCAAGCGCATATGTACCAACACCTCTTCCATCTGTACCTACATCACCTGCTTTCATGGTCAATATTAATCCAAAAAAGTCAGACCAGCCTTCTCCCATTTGTTCAGATCCTCCTAAAACATTAGAAGAAGGTCCTCCTACTAATCGAGTAGAAATACCATGACCATACTCATGAGCTATAATTCCATTATCAAAATCCCCATCTCTCTTAGGATTCGTTTTATTCCATAAGAACATTTGCATTCTTGGGTTACTTCCATCTGGTGGAGTACCAAAATTTGCATTATTGATACAATTGGTTCTTGGATCATTACAAGTAACACTACCATCTTGAGCATCTGCATTTACAGAATCGCTTCCTGCCCCGCCTTTACCATAGTTATTTTCCTGAAAATTTCCACTAGCTTCATTAAAGCCATATTGATAGAATACATCATGTATTATATTATTCCAGTAAAATAAATTGGTTATAGCAGCATCTCTATAGTTGCTAGGGTCTTGATTAAGATTTAATGGAAAATTAAAATCAAGACTTGATCCTCCACTAGGAGAAGCACCTGTACCATTATTTCCGTTAATATCATCCTGTGCCCATACATTATTACCTCTTGTAATGGTATGTTCTGCTCCATTACTTCCGTTAGTATCATGCCATCCAAAAGGAGATGCTGTAGTATTTGCTGGATTTGTAACTACAGAACGGCTACCATGTATTGGGCTTTCTACCGGCATTGCAAGTACATTATATGAGTCAGGAGCCAAAGCTGCCGTTGGTGCTTCTGCAACTGTTACTACTGCTTTGGTATCCATAAGTACTGATTCATGATTGTGTGACCCGTGATCAGCACTTTCAAAGTTACACTTGACTACCCAGTTATCTTCATATATAATTTCACCTGTCGCGGCATCTACAAAACTATTCCACCAGTTATGTCCGTTTTTCTCATAAAGACTCACATTCCAACTTAGACGTAATTCGTTATTATGTAATTTATAGACTTTTCTAACTTGAATAGGTTCGTTATCCCCTGTAATTCCAGAATCCGCAAATTGTGAAACATCGTTTCCATTAGATTTGCTTACAGTTTTAGACAATCTTTTAGCAGAAGGCAAGTTATGCGCTCTTATAACCGCATTTATTGCCGAAACTTCTGTAGAAGATGCTTTAGTAGAAGTTACTTTTGATTTTACTCCTTTAATAAATTGATCAATTTCATAAGTAATTTTACCATTATTAACCGTTAACTTAAAAGTTCCATCTACAATAGGAATTCCATTATAAAGCTGATTAACATATACATGTGTTAAACCAGGTTTTAATGAAGGAACCTCATCTGTAATTCTCCATTCTGAAAAATCAGTATTTAAAGTTTTTGAAGATTCATTTTTAGCAATATCGCTAAAGTGATTTCGAACTAGCGTGTTCGAGTTCTGTGCAAGAATTGTTTGCCCTATTAAAAATAATAGAATGACAAACGAGTAACCTTTTTTCATAAAAAAAAATTTTGAGTTTGTGTTCTATAAAATTAACAAAAATTAAAGCATTTATATAAACAAATGAGAATGTCTCACGAAACACACGAAATTTAACAATAATATTGAAATATGTTTAATACAGACACTAATACACTTTTTATCACAAATAATACTTTGCTCAACTATTATGAATACTGGTTCTATGATTAAAATATTTTTTATCTAAAACTTTACTAAAAAAAAGGGAAGAATAAGAATCCCTTTTTAACATTACGGAAAAAGTGTCGAATTTAGTATTGAATTTTTCTATAACTAACGTTAGTTATCTTTACTAAATATCAAATTTGATTAACACTATTAAATAAACATTAAACAAAATATTCTTAAATTGAAGCAAATTTTGTTTTGTATTTTCGGTAAAATCATAGGCTATGAAAAATCAATTTTTTGAAACTTCACTCAATTCTAGTCATAGTATTATTGTGCCAGATAAAATTGCACAATATCTTATAGAAGAAGGGCATAAAAGAGTGATTGTAGAAATTACTTTCAATACAGCATCAGTACGATTTCATGCAGCTTTACAAAAATGGAAAAGCAATTATCATATTACTTTTAATAAACAAAATCAAAAGAAACTAGGTGTTTTCCCTACAGATTTTTTTAAGGTTGCCTTACACGAAGATACTACCAAATACGGAGTAGAGATGCCAGAAGAATTTGATGCTGTTTTACAAAGTGACCTGGAAGCTTTAGATATCTTTGAGTCTTTGACCGATGGAAAAAAAAGAAGTTTAATTTACTATATTCTAAAAATAAAAAATTCTCAATCCCGAATCGATAAAACTCTAATTATCACTGAAAACCTAAAGCGAGGTGTGCGAGATAATAAAGAACTTCTCAAAAGAATATAATTTACGTATTATATAATGCTTCGGTATTTCCTATCCAAATTCTTTGTCATAAACTAAAACTACATTATATTACGTTTGTAAATGACATACAAACCATAAAACTATGAAAACGTTAAAATTGGTAGTGTTAGCTTTCTTATCTATAGCTGTATTTGGTTGTAAAGGAGAAAAGAAAGAAACTACAGATCAAGAGAACACCAAAGAAAATGTAGATACTACAACAGATCAAGAAGAAGAGGATAATGCAAAGACCTTAGAATTTACTCTAGAACCAAAAAGTGATAGTAAAGTTTCGGGCAAAGTTATTTTTACCGAATCTGAAGGTATGGTAAACATGATAGCAGAATTAACAGGACTAGATGAAGGAGAGCATGCTATTCATATTCACGAAAAAGCAGATTGTTCATCGGCAGATGGTAAATCTACAGGAGGGCATTGGAATCCAACAATGGAATCTCATGGAAAATGGGGTGCCAAAGAAGGATATCACAAGGGAGATATAGGAAACTTTAAAGCTGATGCAAGCGGTAATGGCAATATCACTTTTGCTACTAATGAATGGTGTATTGGTTGTGATGATGATAAAAAGAATATTGTAGGTAAAGCAATTATTGTACATAAAGGTATTGATGATTTTACTTCTCAACCTTCTGGTGCCGCAGGTAGCAGAGTGAGTTGTGGTGGGATTATCCAATAAAATTTATCTTATATAACAAAAAAGAGGCTATTTTTAGAATAGCCTCTTTTTTGTTATATACCCTACAGGTTTACGTTTTTATCACTCTATTTGATAATCTTTCCATGTATTGGCAAAGCCTTCATCAATGAGCCATACTGCTTCATTTTTATTATCTGGATAAGTCTCATATGAAAAGATATTTTTAGAAACTTTATTACCTAGCCATCCCGAAGTCTCTGATATAGGAAGTAGTTCTCTGGATGTACCATCTACTCTATATGCTAAGGCAGAAGAAAAGAATAATTTTATTAATTCATCTGATTTAGCTAATGGAGTAAAATGATCTGCATTAGGCTCAACAGCATAACTCCAAAGTCCATTTTGAGCTCTATTTGTTTCAACTACTTGTTTCATTATAGTTATACCTCTACTTGGTGTATCCATTTCGGCAATCAGCATTAAACCTGGTATATCCTTACTTTCGTTTTTTGTAGATATGGCCCATCCTCTAATATTAGCAAACGCGATTACACGATCAGGCTTAAAAGCTGAAAAAAAATAGCTAAACATTCCTCCTGCCGAATAGCCTTTCAATAAAAAAGGTAATGTTGTTACTTCTGGAATATTATTTTTTTCTGCAATAGCTTCAAGGGCTGTTAGAAGTGCTTGTCCACTACCCTCTTCTGCATTTGCATAGGTATCAAAAGCAGCTATAGAATTTAGTGTTTTTAACCGAACGCCAATAAGGCCAATATTATTATTTCTAGCATACTCTTGCCACGCCTCAGAATCTGCATTACCTAATCCATTACCATTAAAATGGGGCGTTATTACCAAAATTGCTTTTAAACCAGAAACGTCTGTTGGGTCCGGAACCCATAATCTAAATTCTGCAATATCAAAACCACCGGTGCTTTGTTGATTTACATGAAATGTCCAATCATCCAAAAATTTACCTGCAGGAATAGGTACATATGTGGTGAGATCAGTTTCAGATTTATCGCATCCAAAAACAAATACTATTAATATTAATACTGTAATATTTTGTAGACACTTCACACTTATTGTTTTTTCATCAATAAATAATTAAAAGCCGTTTAAACCCATTATTTATTAGAATTAAATAAAAAAAGGAAATTACGGATAAAATATATAAAACTAACAAAACTTAATAGATCTTGCTCTTACTGATGTTTATAGAGTAAGAAATTGAGCATAAATCTTCTATTAAGGATATGTAAAGCCTTTATGCAATTAGTATTATTACTTGTTTACTAATATTCTCATTTTTCTACTATCGTTCTAAATGTCAGATTAATTCTTGGAGTGTTTATCATTTTTGTGGGAGGTAAGCGATGCAGCCAATTAGTTTGCGTTGTATCTTTCATTATCAACAAACTACCATTTTCTAAAACCAATGCTCTTTTATCTTTTGTTATTTTATGTTTAAACGCAAATTTTCGTTCTGCTCCAAAACTCAATGATGCGATTGCTCCATTTTTTTTAAGATCTTTTTCTGCATCACTATGCCAAGCCATTCCTTCGCTACCAGTATGGTATAAATTAAGCAAGCAAGAATTAAATGTTTCATCTGTTTTTTGCTCGATAAGTTCTTTTAACTCTAACAGTTCTGGTATCCAGGGTAGTGCAAATTTTGTAGTATTTGAATACGTATATTCAAATGATTTCTCTGCATACCAAGCTACTTTACGTTTGGTTACAATTCGTTTACCAAAAATGATAGCCTCATCATTTTTCCATTCTATATTTTCTAGTAAGCGATTAAAATAATGATTGGCTTGCTGTGATGACATCAATTTACCATAATAATTTACGATACCATCATGGGGTAATATATTTTTCTCATGATCTATGATATGACTAAACAAATCCATTCTTCCATTTTTTATATTCACTTCTCATACAATGTCCGCATGGCCTGTATCCATGATTCTTTGCTTCATTTTCTGACAAGAAAAATACTCGATTTTCTCGTTTCATTCTCTTTCCCGATCTACATTTCAAAGTTCCATAAATTTTGAGTTTTAGGTTACCTCCAAAGCAAATTTCTTTTTGCCTTATTTTTTTTCTTAAGCCTGTATTTCCTATTTCTTTGTGTAGTATCATTCTAACTAACAGCATCATGAAAAATCACTCCTAAGGTATATCTTTTACCATTATGTAATTCGCTCACTCCATGTTTCATATTTACCCTGTAATATCCTTTTGTTCCCTTTACAGGTCTAAAGTTAGTTGTAAAAATGAGCATATCTCCTTTTTTAGGCTGTAAAACAATAGCTTTAGACTGAGCTCTGGGAGTTTGTTGTGTTATTACAAATTCTCCTCCTGTATAATCATTACCTGATTCGTTTAAAAACAAAACAGTTTGGAAAGGAAAATACACATCTCCATATAAATCTTGATGCAAAGTATTAAATCCCCCTATTCCATATTTTAAAATCAATGGTGTAGGTTTTAGCTGATGATTAGCATGACACAATGTTTGTAACTCCCGAAATGTTTCGGGAAAGACTTTGTCTATTTTCAATACTTTCATCCACAAATTGGCAATTGGAGCAAGCTTTGGATATACACTTTCTCTAATAGTCTGTACAAGTTTTGGTAATGGGTAATCAAAATATTTGTACTCCCCCAAACCAAACCTGTATCGTTCCATCACCACAGTTTTGCGATAACCTGTGGGATTATCATATCTATCTATCATTTCTCTACATTGATTTTCTGAAAGAAATTCTGGGATAATCGTATATCCTTTTTCATTCATCTCCTCTGTTATTACTTGCCAATTTATAGTTTCTACTTTATGCTGTATTGCTTTCACTGGTTTTTATAATGTTTCGGTTCTTATAACTGTTTTTATTTACTCTTTTTTTTGAAACTATAAAATTCTTATAATTATCAGATTCTTAAAACCCATTTCTTGCGTTGTTGTTAATATCTATATAAATGTTTTATAACAACTCTCTATGCCTGAGTTCTGACATCTTTTGATATAACTCATATGCATATTTCATTACTATCATAGTGTATTAAAAATTTCACTTTTTCTAATACATTTTAATAACTTTTCAAAATAGCATTTCACCAAAATAAAATTAACTTTGTAACAAATTATTAATCAATGAATCCTTCGACTTCGGGTTGGATAGAAAAGTTTTTACGAGACCTTGATGGCGATCCCAATTTGCCTCAATGGTCATTTGACGAACTATATCTTGATTTAAGACGAGTAGGTTTTATCTATGGTACTTCTATAGATACCATTATAGTTAATGATTCGGATATTGTTTATTCTGAAGAAGAAAAGACAAAGATCAATTTATTCGCTGCACTAGTGATTACGTACTATGATACAATCGAAAATGCCGATAAAAATGATTGTGTTGATGCACTTGTGCAATTCTATGGTTTTTTAGATACCAAAAAATCTATTTTTTCTTTGGGCAACATATTACCGGGGAATAAAAATGAAAAGCTCGAAAAAATTATACACGCCCGTATACAAACAAATGAATCTCTTTTTAAGAAAAACTTCAGTCATCTACTAACTAATGCATTATTGTTTATTGATGTATTAGCTTTTGAATATTTTCTTATACATGATAAGAACCCTTTTGAGTATGCTTCCAAATTAGAGGAGACCCTAACAAATACTGTTTTTCTTGCTCTTAACTCTAAAAAAGAGCAAGATGAATATGACAAGCTTTTAGTTAAATTATTCTCTTCATCTGTACGATATACTAATATTTCTACAGAAGAAGAAGCTAGTTTTGATTATATAGAATTAGATCCATATACAGACGAAATTGAAAAAAAATATATTCTGGATCTTACCAGTCTGGCTGTTTGGAATGATAAAGAGGTAGATAAAGGAGAACAGAGTTTTATGCTGGCTCTGGGCACAGAACTTGAGCTATCCCATACGGTAATAGCAGAATCAATTGATTTGGTACAATCGTTCATTAATCAACATAAGGAAGATATTTCGTTTTTTAATTATTCGAATCCTGCATTACATTTTTACCAGCAAACCTCTCGAACGGTTAGTGTATTGATATTAAGAAATAAAAAGAGGCTAATTAAAGAAATCTCTGAAAGTAAAGACCTAATGATATTATTAGGACAATCTACAATGCGAGATTTATCTAAGGAAGAAAAACAACAAGTAAAAAAACAATTACTTGATATTTGTAAAACGATACCTTCTTTGGCTATTTTTATTCTTCCGGGTGGAAGTCTGCTATTACCTTTACTGGTAAAATTTATTCCTCAGCTATTACCATCAGCATTTAATGAGAATAAATAACTTATATCTCAAGTTGTTTAAGTTCTCCATAATTTCTTTTCAACCTTCGGGTAAAAATTCCATAAATAACTCTGTAGAATAATGCTATTGCTCCTATAAATATTGATGTTACTAACAAAGTAACCACTACAACTAACCATACTGGCAATTGGTTTTTGACAGAATTGTTCTGAAATGTTTCTGTGAATATAAGTGCATAACTCATGGTAGCAACCATTGCTAATGCAAAAAAGCTAATGTTTACCCAGATATATTGTTTTACTGTTCTTCTTGTTTTTATAATATTTTCCATTAACACTTTAGCAGAATCGGTCGCCTTTATTTTCTTATAGTTTATATAAAAACGAGTAATAAAGTATATCAAAATACCGTAAGAAACAATCGAAGCTATCAAAGAGAATGACCCCATATCTACCTTTTCTACTTTCGAATACATTCCATTTAGTCTAAATACGACATCCAAAGAAGCCCATAATAGAAATTCTAAAATACTAATGATAAAAATCCATCTTACAATAGAAGAAGATTTTTTTAGAATCATTTTATATATTTCTTTATATGACAATCTGGGAAGCACATCTTCTTGCTTCTTCCAGTCCTTCTTTAATAGTTCTAATTCATCCATGGGGTTACGGATTTAGTATTTTTTTCAACTTCGTTTTTACTCTATTCATCTTTACTCGGGCATTTACCTCGCTAATACCCATGGTATCAGCTATTTCTCTATATGATTTATCTTCAAGATATAAGAAAACCAAAGCTTTCTCTATATCATTTAATTGTTTTACTGCTGCATACATTAGTTTCAGTTGTTGCTCAACTTCATCATCATATTCTTCAGCTTTTATCTTAAAGTTCATCGTATCAAGATCAGCTGTCTTAATACTTCTTTTGGACCTTCTGTATAATGTAATTGCAGTATTTAATGCAACTCTATACATCCAGGTGCTAAACTTAGCGTCTCCTCTAAACTTAGGATATGCTTTCCAAAGCTGAATCGTTATTTCCTGAAACAAATCATTATGTGAATCAGAATCACTGGTATATATTCTACAGACCTTGTGCACAATATTCTGATTTTGCTCAAGATTGGTTACAAAACTATGTTCTAATTCTTTATTCACTTTGGTCGGTTACTTCTTATATGTAGTCAAGAAAACGTTTATGTTACAAATAAAAATAAAAGTATGATAATTTTAGTCATAAATCCAAGTATTCTGTAGGGTATATAATTTTATCACTTTATCTTTGTAAAACAACATATATCTTATGAATATTCCACATACCAATTTACCCAGATTAGTCGTAATTGGCGGGGGGTTTGCCGGGGTTGCATTAGCAAGAAAAATGGTTAAAGAAGATGTGCAACTGGTCTTATTAGACAGACATAATTACCACACTTTTCAACCACTTCTTTATCAAGTATCTACATCTTCATTAGAACCAGACTCTATTGCATATCCACTTCGTAAGATTGTTAAAAGAGGTAAAAATACTTTTTTTAGAATGGCAGAAGTAACGGCCATAGATCCAGATATTCAAAATGTACATACCAATATTGGTAGTATTTCTTATGATTATCTTGTTATTGCTACAGGTGCGCGAACCAATTTTTTTGGAAATACTACTATAGAAAAAAATGCAATGCGAATGAAAAACTTACCGCAAGCATTAAATCTGCGCAGCTTAATGCTTGAAAACCTGGAGCAGGCAGTGATTACCACAGATCCAGAAGAAAGGAAAGAACTTCTACGTTTTGTACTCGCTGGTGCTGGTCCAACAGGAGTTGAACTAGCAGGAGGAATTGCAGAATTAAAATTAAATGTACTTCCCAGAGATTATCCTGATATGAATTTTGAAGATATGGAAATTCATTTGATAGAAGGTGCACCTCGTGTTCTACCTCCTATGAGTGAACACGCATCAGAAAAAGCTACTAAATTCTTAAAAAAACTAGGGGTACATATTCATACCAATACCCAGGTACAACACTATGAAAATAATATTGTAAGCACTAATACTGACCTATCCCTTAGAACCGCAACCTTTATATGGTCTGCCGGTGTAACGGGAGCTCCCGTATCAGGAATACATGCAGATTCCCTGATCCCAAGAGCCAATCGTTATAAAGTAAACGAATTCAATCAGGTCGATGGGTATGAAAATATTTTTGCTATTGGAGATATTTCTGTAATGGAAACTAAAACATATCCCAAAGGGCATCCAATGGTTGCACAACCTGCAATACAGCAAGGAAGTCATCTTGCCAAAAACTTAAAACGCTACCTTAGAGGTAAAGATATGGTCCCTTTTAAATATTTTGACAAAGGATCTATGGCTACTATCGGTCGTAATAAAGCAGTAGTCGATATTGGAAAGTTTAAATTCGGAGGCTTCTTTGCTTGGTTTATATGGATGTTTATTCATTTATGGTTTCTGGTAGGTTTTAGAAATCGATTTGTTACTTTCTTTAACTGGGTATACAATTATATCAATTATGATAAAGCAGCAAGATTGATAGTAAGGCCGTTTAAGAATAAAGAAGATACTATAGAGCGAGTGTAGTGCTATCTTACTCCATACTTCAAAATAGATGACAATTATATTCTTTACATCTTAATTGTAATACATAAAAGAAAAAAGAACAGTTCTAATACTGCACATCTTAAATATAGGTTGTAATATATTCAAGTAAGCATTTCTGTTCCCTGGGTTTACCTTCTCATTTACCTGAGGAGATGTCATTCTCGTCATTTTTTTTAGAACAAAACAACATTACAATTAGTCCTTAAAATTCTACAGTTCGGTAAAATTCAATTTCAGTTTTTGTATAGATAGACCATTTTTGACCTCGCAATCAAAAAACTATTATATACATGAAACTAGCACTAACCTTTGCCTTTATCACAATTCTATTATCAACAAACGCCCAAACCGCTATTACAGGAAATGTGACCGATGCATCAGGAATTCCTATTGAAGGAGCAAATGTCTATCTCGACGGAACATATGATGGAGGATCTTCTGATAAAAATGGAGCTTTTTCTTTTTCCACTTCAGAAACAGGGCCTCAAACCTTACTAGTTTCTTTTCTTTCTTTTGAAACATATACAATATTAACAGATGTCTCTGCAATGAACAACTTAAAAATTACACTAAGAGAAGATGTAAATTCTTTAGGTAGTGTAATTCTTAATGCCGGAACATTTTCTGCCGGAGATAACAGCAAGGCCTCTGTACTCTCTCCTTTGGACATTGTTACTACAGCAGGTGCTGCAGGGGATTATATTGGCGCTTTTCAGACGTTACCAGGAACATCTACAGTTGCCGAAGACGGTAGACTTTTTGTACGCGGTGGAGATGCCAATGAAACTAATATCTATATTGATGGCCTGAGAGTTTTTCAGCCCTTTGCCGCAACCACAAATAATATCCCTACTCGTGGGAGGTTTTCGCCTTTTCTTTTTAAAGGCACTAACTTTTCTACCGGAGGCTATTCTGCAGAGTATGGAGATGCATTATCAAGTGTTTTATTATTAAATACTATCGATGAACCCGATCAGGAAAAAACAGACTTATCTTTTATAAGTGTTGGTCTTGGCGTAGGAAATACACAAAAGTGGAAAAAGAACTCTTTAAGTATTAATGCTTTTTACCTAAACCTAAAGCCATATCAGGAAATCATATCGCAACGGGTAGATTGGAAAAAGCCGTACGAATCGTTATCAGGAGAAGCGGTATACCGTCATACATTTGAAAAAGGGCTTTTAAAAGTATACGGAGGTTTAAACTACTCCGAATTTGATCTTGTTCAAGAAGATATCAATACGCCAGAAGGAGTTAATTTTGGGCTTAAAAACAGAAATTTATATCTCAACACTTCGTATAAAGGAAACTTAGGTAACGATTGGACTATCGCAACTGGTACTAGTTTTGCGAATGATCATAATGACATTAAAATTGTAAATACCAACGTCGATAATAATGAGAACAGTTTTCATTTTAAATTGAAATTAAGAAAGAGATTTAGCAATCGTTTTAAATTAAATTTTGGTGCAGAACAATATGTAGGTACGTTTTCAGAACATGTTTCCGTTCCTAATTCTGATCCTTTTAAAAGTTCATTTGATAATAATAGTACTGCCGCTTTTACTGAAGCTAATGTGTTTTTCAGTAAAAAACTAGCAATGCAAATAGGAGTTCGCGGAGTTCATAATACCTTATTAGATTATACCAAGATCTCACCCAGAGCTTCTTTAGCTTATAAAACATCATCAAAATCTCAGATATCATTAGCATATGGTGATTTTTACCAAGCACCACAACAAGATGTTTTAAAATATAATGAAACTCTGGAACCCGAAAAATCATCGCATTATATTTTTAATTACCTATATCAAAATAATCGAAGAACTTTTAGAGCCGAAGCCTATTACAAATCTTATGAGGAACTCATAAAGTTTGATACAGATCGTCCAGAATTTACCAGTTTGTATACTAATAATGGAAGCGGTTATGCTGCTGGATTAGATATCTTCTGGCGAGATAACAAATCTATCAAGAATCTCGAATATTGGGCCAGTTACTCTTATCTCGATACTAAAAGAGATTACAGAAACTACCCTAATAAAGCGACTCCAAACTTTGCAGCAAAACACAACCTGTCTCTGGTTACTAAATACTGGATCGAAGATTGGAAATCATTAATGAGTGCCACCTATAATTTTGCATCTGGTAGGCCCTATAATAATCCCAATCAATCTGTATTTCAAAATGAAAAGACAAAAACTTATAATTCAATCAACTTTAGTTGGGCATATCTTATCAGTCAGCAAAAAATCCTATACTTCTCGGTTTCTAATGTATTAGGGTTTGATAATGTTTTTAACTATCAATATGCAAATACACCCAATGTCGACGGAAACTTCTCCAGACGAGCTATAACACCTAATGCAGATCGCTTTTTTATTGTTGGTTTTTTCTGGACCATAAGTGATAATAAAACCGATAATCAATTAGATAATCTATAAAACTCAGGAAAACTATAATCTATACTATTATGAAAACTTTAAAAGTTACGATCATCCTATTACTTATGTTATGTACAAAAACAAGTATTGCTCAGGAATCAGAATTTTCTCTTACCGTTATGATCACCAATATAGAATCCGACAAGGGTACAATACAGATAGGATTATACGATAATAAAGGTAATTTCCTGAATAAAACATACCAATCTATCAGTACCAAAGCCAAAACCGGAAGTGTAGAAGTCATTTTCAAAAATGTTCCTAAAGGAGAGTATGCTATTTCATTATATCACGATACGGATAATAACCAGAAATTGAACACTTTTCTTAGCATCCCCACAGAACCATATGGGACCAGTAATAATGCAAAAGGAAAGTTTGGACCACCAAAATGGGAAGATGCTAAGTTCTCTATTTCTGATAAAGCAATCGTACAATCTATCAAATTATAAGTGTGTTTACATTTCATCCATTAAAAAATACACTTCGGTCATAATTACTTTAAAAAGATCAGTTTCCTAATGATCTTTACACTATAAATTAAAAACTAAACCATCATGAAAACAATAGTTATTATACTTGCTTTTTTTACCATTACTGCAACCAATGCTCAATCATCATATGAAAAAGGAATGACCAAAGCTTTTGAATTATGGGGAAATAAAAACCCAGATGAGGCTATTAATCTTTTTGAACGTATTGCTAAAGCTGAAAAAGAAAACTGGCTACCGTATTATTATGCTGCCCAAGTTCATATTATTACAACTTTTAGTATAAAAGATGCAGAAGCTATAGAATCCAGATTAAAAAAGGCTCAGGATTACCTTAATGAAGCAAAAACATATGCGAGTGACAATGCCGAAATACTAATTATGGAAGCATTACTTAACACAGCATATGTTGCATATAATCCCTCGGTATACGGGATGACATTGTCTGCCAAAGTTGAACAATTATATCAAAAAGCAAAGGTATTAGAACCTAAAAACCCCAGAGCTACTTTATACCATGCCGAATGGAAAATGGGGGGCGCAAAATTCTTCGGTAAAGACCCAAAAGTCTTTTGTCCTGAGATAGAAAAAGCTATCTTGTATTTTGAAAACGAATCACACGATATTCCATTTTACCCAAAATGGGGTAAAGATCAGGTAAAACGTGTTCAGGAAAACTGTAAAGGATAATTTTTAAAGTTAAAAAATTCACCCTTGATCACATTAAAATAAAAAGAGGTATACATGAATGATTTAAAAAGAATAGCCATTATTTCCCTAGTGGTCTCTGTGATAGTCGCATTGGTAACTTTATTAGCAAATGGATTTAATTTTGACCGAATCCTTACTGTAAAATGGTGGACTATTGCCTATATGTATTGTTTTATTTTAACATACCTTAATTCTTTTTATTTTAATGTTTTGAATAATAAATTTGAATGGAAAAACAAGGGACTACAAAGGGTTCTAATTGGAGCCGGAGGTTCTATCATCATAACAATGGTAGGGTATGCAATATGCCAGTTTGTTGTTGCTGTAGTTATACTTAAAACCCAAACAAGCTCAGAATTTATTGTTGATCAGTCTTTTAAAGATTATCTGTTTCCATTATTACTAACAGTTATCATTTCTCTATTCTTTCATACGGTATACTTTTATAAAGCATTACAGGAGACAAAAGTTACCGAGCAAAAGATTATAGCAGGAACTGTTTCTGCAAAGTTTGCAGCATTAAAGAATCAATTAGATCCTCATTTTTTGTTTAACAGCCTTAATGTATTGACCTCGCTAATTGAGGAAAATCCAAAAATGGCACAAAAATTTACAACATCATTATCAAAAGTATATCGATATGTTTTAGAGCAAAAAGATAAAGAATTAGTCACTGTGGATGAAGAATTAAAATTTGCTCGAACGTATATGACCTTAATACAATTACGCTTTGAAGACAGTATTATTTTTGAGATTCCTGAGCAAGCATTAAACCCTGAAGCCAGAGTAGTACCATTATCATTACAAATTTTACTTGAGAATACTGTAAAACACAATATAGTGATGCCAGAGAACCCTCTGCATATTAAAATCTATGAAAAAGATAATTTTTTAATCGTTGAAAATAATCTTCAACCTAAAGAAGTCATAAAACAAAGCAGTGGCGTAGGCTTAGGAAATGTACAACAACGATACGCGCTATTAACGAAAAGAAAATTTTCGGTGTATAAAACGGAAGATGCATTTATTGCAGAACTTCCAATATTAACAAAACAAATAAAATCAGCAGATATGACAATTTCAGAAAATATAGAACACACAAAAAGCATAAAATATAAAAGAGCAAAAGAACGTGTACAAAAGATCAAAGAATTTTATGGTAATCTGATTTCTTATGTAATCGTTATCCCTTGCCTGGCTGTACTAAATTACAAAACAACAGGATTTGGTATTCCCTGGGTAATATTTCCTATTGTAGGTTGGGGTATCGGACTCATCTTTCATTATTCAGAAGCTTATGGATATCACCCAGTATTAGGAAAGGATTGGGAAGAGAAAAAAATTAGAAAATATATGAACGAATCAAATGACAGCTACCATGAATGATTATAACGAAGAAAAAGCTTATGAAAAAGCAAAGAAAAGACTTGATGAAGAAAAAGGATTCTATTCTCACCTTGTAGTATATATAGTAATCAATATTGCTCTATTCTTTTTCATGTCTAAGTTGATAATATTTGTTGATGCTAATAATGATGATCCAGGGTTTAGAAATTGGAAATTCTGGAATACCATTTTAACTCCTGTAATATGGGGAGTTGTATTGCTAGGCCATGGATTATGGGTATTTAGAGAAAGATTCTTTCTGAAAAAATTCTTTAAAAAATCTATTTTCAGCAAAGATTGGGAAGAACGTAAAATCAAAGAATTTATGGACAAGGATAAGTTTTAATTTCTTTTTAAAACAGTATCAATAAACTTAAAAACTAATTATCATGAAAGATTTCAATAAAGAAAAAAGATATGAACGAGCAAAAGAACGAGTAGAAGAATTAAAAAAATTCTATAATAATTTATTCTCTTATGTTATTGTTATTGGATTTTTAGCCGGATTAAATTATTATCAAAATGAATGGCATTATGCTTGGTTTTTATGGGCTGCATTCGGTTGGGGAATTGGTTTAGCTTTTCATGCAGTCAAAGCTTATAGAATAAACCCTATGTTTGATAAAGACTGGGAAGAACGTAAGATTAGAGAATACATGGACGAGGAACAAGGCCCGGAACAACAACGTTGGGAATAAAAATGATAACTATAAAAGTGTGAAATCAGGAGTGATACGCACTAGGCATAAATTCTTTACCTTTTTAAAACTTTAAAACTATCTAACTTTAAAAGAATGAACATTATAATTATTGAAGATGAAAAACCTGCTGCCAGACGTCTAAACAGAATGCTTGGTGAACTAGATATAAAAGTACATACCATGTTACATTCTGTGCGAGAATCTATAGAATGGTTTAGTACTAATGAACATCCGGATCTAATTTTTCTGGATATTCAATTAAGCGATGGTTTATCTTTTGAAATATTTGATGCGATCACTATAAAAAGCTCAATTATATTTACTACTGCTTATGACGAATATGCTCTTAAAGCTTTTAAACTAAATAGTATCGATTATCTTTTAAAACCAATAGACGACGAAGAGTTAGAAGTTGCTGTAAAAAAATACAAGGAACAATTACCACAAAAACAACAGCTTCAGGTAGATTTTGAAGATATCAAAAAGCTATTAATAAACCCTATGGATCGCACATACAAAAAACGATTCACAACAAAGGTAGGACAACATCTCAAAATATTTTCGGTAGAAGATATCGAATGTTTTTATTCTGAAAATAAAGGAACATATCTGCATACAACAGATAATAGAAACTATCTGATCGATACAACTCTGGAGTCTCTTGAAGACGAATTAAATCCACAACAATTTTTTAGAGCAAGCAGAAAGTTCTACATCAACATAAATGCGATACAAGATATTATATCCTATACCAATTCAAGATTACAAATAAAACTCAATCATTTTAACGAACAAGAAATTATTGTAGCAAGAGAGCGTGTAAAGGATTTTAAGATGTGGTTAGAATGATAGAAACCAAGAGAAGTATTCACTTTTTGCCTAAATAATGTCTGTCATCAAAAATCCACATATTGATCCATCAACCTGTTCTGGTATAGGTATCCCTTTTTATAGATTGAGTTTGATTCACAATTCTTTTGATACAAATCTATTTCGCATTGACCACTACGATTATCTGAATTACTTCTTTGTTTCCTGTAAATGAAAATTACTTTTCACAATCCTATCGATACAACTTACCTGGAAAGCTTTTACTTGTCTAGAATAAAAATTCGATACCTTTGAGACAAAGTAAAAATAGCTGTTGCATTTATTACTTGAATATAAGATCTATTAGAATGCATTTAAAAAAACGCCCCTCTTTACTTCTATTACTTTTATTTTCTTTAATATCAATTGTTACTAATGCTCAGGAAACTAAGTTTGAAACGCCTGATAGTCTAAAAAATATAACCCCAGAAGAGCTAGAAAACTTGATTAGATCTTCGGATACTACAAAAATAAAAGTTTATGAAAAAGTGGTGATGAGTTCCCACAAAAATGATACCACTACTACAAAGTTATATATCCGTTTAGCATGGTTTTTTTTAAACAAAGAAAGCTTTACAAAAAGCCTTAAATATTTTAAAAAAGCTGCTTCTATTGCAGAAGAGCTAAAGAATGAGAAGTTACTGAGAGTTATTTATACAGGTATGGGTCACGTTCATTTACTTGACGGTAAATATCCTGAAGCATTAGATGCATATTTCTTATCTTTAGATGTAATAGAAAAAATAGATGATTTAAGAGGAGAAATAATTACACTGTCTGGCATTGTTACAATTTTAAAAAGAATGGGGCAACTGGATAGGGCACTGAAAATTACACAAAGAATTTTGCGTTTAACTGAAAATTCACATTTAAAAAACAAACTGATACATTCGCGTGTATTGACTACCAGTAATGAAATATATTTAGCATTAGAAGAATATGATTCTGTATTATATTTTGCCGATAAAGGAATTGAAATAAGTAAACTATTTGATGACAAAAAAACCTTAGCTCACTTATACATTGAAAAAGGAATGGTATATTATAATAAAAAGAATTATGATGAATCTTTTAATTATTTATTTCAATCAGAAGAATTATTAGCAAATAATAAAATTAATAGAAATTCTTTTCCTCAAGCTTTGACCTATTATTTTATAGCAAGTTGTTATTACCAGCAGGGATACTATGATTTGGCAATCGAATATATATTAAAAATAACAAAGACAGCAAAAGGAAATGATTTCAATAAAATGTCTGTAATTCAGGCGTATCTTTTGTTAGCAAATTGTTATGGAGAAAAAAAGGATTTTAAAACGGCTATTTCTTGGCACAATAAGTATATGAGATTAATAGAGTCCTATGAGAAAGAAAAGGATGAAACTGCTAATAAAATTTTTGAACGCGATTCTCAAAAGCTTCAAAATCGAATAGAGGACTTAAAAAACAAACAGGATGCTAGCGAAAAAGTTAAAACATATAGTCTAGTTGGTTCTGGATTACTTATTTTGATGTTGATGGCAGGAGGATATTTATATGTTAAAAAACAAAAATCTAATACTTTACGATTCAATGATTTGATAGAAAAAATCAACCGTTTGGAGAGAATTAAGGGAGAAACTAGGATTAAACAAAAATCAACTAAAATAACCTCCATAGATGAATCTAAAGTACAACAAATATTATTAGGTTTAAATAAACTTGAAGATCAAGATTTTTTTTTACGGAAGGATTGTAGCCTAAATTCTGTGGCAAAAAAAATCAAAACGAACTCTACGTATCTTTCTAAAGTTATTAATATACATAAGGAAAAAAACTTTAGTAATTATATTAACGATCTAAGAATTGATTATATAACTAATAAATTAAAGAAGGATACAGTATTCAGAAAATATACCGTTGATGCAATTGCACAAGAAATTGGTTTTACTAACTCAAAATCTTTTTCAGTAATCTTTCACAAAAAAACAGGAATATATCCCTCTTATTTCATTAAACAATTAGAAAAGGAAGGAAATCAAATATTATAATCAAAGAAATAATAATGAAAAATGTTGGTTAACTAACAAAATGAGCAGCTAGAAACCACTAAAAAGATTAATATTCCCACTGTCTTTTCTTATTTAACTCCTCCTCGGCTTCTAATTCTTCCTTCGGAATTACTTTAAGAAAAGAAGGATGCTGTTCTATGGCATACTCTAATTTACTAACGATATCGTCAATAGAATCATTTTCATAGTCAATATCCAGTGGCTCTTTTACAACCATAGATTGCAATATTCCTCGTTTTTTAATTCGAATACCTTTTTTATCAAAAGATCTTCTAAAACCATCTATTACAATAGGGATTACTATTGGTTTATATTTTCTGATAATATGAGCAGTCCCTTTACGAATAGGCTTAAAAGGTTTTGTGGTTCCCTGCGGAAATGTAATCACCCACCCATCATCTAATGCTCTTGAAATATTAGTAATATCGCTCATTTTCACCTGGCGATTTACATCTTTTCCTTTCTCTCTCCAGGTGCGCTCTACAGTAATAGCTCCTGCATATGCTAGAATTCTTGCTAACAATCCAGCTCTCATCGTCTCTTTTGCAGCAACGTAATATAGATTCATTTTTGGTTGCCACAGATACCCTACATTTTTAATAGAGTCTGTGCGACCACTTAAACTTGCATTAAAGACATGAAACATTGCTACTACATCAGCAAAATAGGTCTGATGATTAGAAACAAATAACACATTATTATCTGGAAGGTTTTTAAAAATTTCACTTCCTTCAATTTGTAATTCATTAAAACCTCTATAACGACTATGCGTTAACCCACCCATAATACGGATAAGCCATTTTTTAAAAAATAATATATGTCCAAATGGATTTCTTTTAAATAATCCCATATGTAGAAAACCGGTTGTATTAGGAATGCCAAATATACAAAATCATAACGCTATTGACGTCTTTAAAAGCATTTTAAGCTCACTTAACATCATTGCAGTTGCTCCCCAGACAACGTAACCGTTTAGTTCAAAGGAAGGTACCTCTATATTCTTTGCATAAGAAGTAGTTAATTTTTTAAAAACTACATTATCTTCATTAAGAAGTTCTGTTAGCGGAACCTCAATAACTTTTGCAACTTCTTCTTTCTGGCGAACAAAATTGGGTCTTCTTTCAGAAAACCCTAAAAACGGATGTACCCAAAAATTAGAAGGAGGTATATATACTTTTGTAAGGGACTTTAGAATTGTAACCGTATTGGGCTGTACCCCTACTTCTTCATGAGTTTCGCGTAATGCGGTCTCTGTATAGTCTAAATCATAAGTCTCTACTTTTCCTCCTGGCAATGCTATTTGTCCCGAATGAACTCCTTCATATTCGGGTCGTAAAATCAGTACAAGATGAGTTATAGCATCCTTTGGGTAAAAAAGCATCATCACTGCAGCATTACGAGGGTTCTTCTCTTCAATTTTAAGATGATTTAATGCTTTCATACGAGCTTCTGGAGCCATAATAAAATGGGAAGATTCTCCCGGTACTGACATTTTTTCTATTTTTGGGATTAAATTCTTAAATGTTTCAAATGTCATTTACCAAATCAATTTTATGCTTTTGCGTATCTATTTTCATATTCTCTAGTTGTGAAGATACACATTCTAAGAAAAATAAACAGAATGTAAAAACAAATACAGACTCAATTTCTGTAAATGATAAAAAGGAAAAAACGAATACTACTGCAACACAGGGAAAAAAGAAATCGGACAGCAAAAACAAAGACTCTGAAGAAGAGCCATTTAGACTCACCAATGATAATCTAGAGGAATTCCTGACTAATTATGGTAAAGAAAATCCAGAGACATTGGTTAATATAAAAACCATATATGGTGATATCCATATCAAATTAAATAAAAAAACACCTATACATAGAGCAAATTTTATTTATCTGGTAAAACAGAAATATTTTGATGAAACTTTTTTCTATCGAGTAGCCAAAGGTTTTGTGATCCAGGGAGGAAATAGTGATCGTCAACAAATGGCAAACAAACGTCATGAAATTGGAGACTATACCATTCCGCAGGAACCCGTAAAAGGTTTGAGGCATACCAGAGGTGCTGTTGCCTTATCCAAACAATGGGTAGATAATCCATCAAATCGTTCAACTCCATTCGAATTCTTTATTGTAATTGCTAAAAACGGAGCTTTTCACCTGGATGGAGAACATACGATTTTTGGGAAAGTTGTAAAAGGAATGGATGTGGCTGATAAAATCTCTAATGTTCCTACAGATGGTAGCGAATGGCCAAAAGAAAATATTTTTATAAAAGCTGAAGTGATTAAGTAAGCAATACTAGTTATAGTATAAAACAAAGAAAAAAGCGGACCTAAGTCCGCTTATAAAATTTAACATGGTGCAGCAATAGTTTCACATTGACATGTGTTATGTGTTCCCACAGCCCACTTTACGCGTTCTTTATATGGTCCCATAGGGTGTGCCAACCCTCCTTTTACCTGTGCAATGGTCTTCTTGTTTAATTCTAATTTTTTAAAATTCATTTTTTTCATGTTATAAAAGTTTTATGATTTATACCATCATATCAACAAGGAAAAAAATTGTTACCCTAAAAAAGAAACTATTTTTATAAAAACCGAAGAGAAGGAATAAAACAAAGAAGAAAGTTGTTTTGCAGTATTTAAGATAACTTAAAACCTATAAGATTCAGTTCTAAGTCTATTTCCGGCTATTGAAAAGAAAAAAGCCCCTTGAAAGGGCTTTTTAAAATAAATTTTAAGTACTGTTCTTATGATTATTGCTTGTTGGCATTATCATCTTAGAAAGCAGGTCCACAACCACTATAATTCAGACACTTTACAAACTTATCATCATTTGTAGGGTGTTGTTCATCGCACGCACCAAATATTATACTACAATCTGTTCTCATTCTTCCACCTGATATATTTTTTAGGCTACCTCTAGTTAGTGATTTAACACCATTAATTTCTAAAATAGATTTTAACATGATTATTGTTTTAAGAATTAATTTGTCTGTATTTTTTTTAAGTCGCTTACGACTTTACGACTATTTTCGCGAAAATATTTTATGACATCATAAAATATTATGTCCAATAAAGGTAATGCAATGGTATGCTGTATTGAAAGGTGTAGTACTTAACATTTATAAATTTTAACTTATCAATTTATAAATGTTACCTTATATTTTAATTAAAACATCATCGGTAATTCAAGGAAAAAAATGTTGCCTTAAAAAAGATTTTTTTTATAAAACTGAAGGGAAGAAATAAAACAAAGAAGAAAATTATTTTGCTGTATTTAGGATAATTTAAAACTTATAGCTAGCCTTAAGCAATACATATCTTGGTAATAATTTATATTCTGTACTTGAAATATTAGTATCACTTATCGAATAATTTCTAAAAACCTTTGTGTCTAATACATTATTACCAATCAAAGAAAAGTTCAAGTTTTTATTTTTAGGGGTGTAATTTATTTCAAAATCTAAAAAATAATAGGTATCATCATCATTCTCCAAATTATTAAAATAATAACGTTCAGATTGCAATTGCAAATTTAACCTAGAACTTAACACAAATGAAAGATCGAGGAAAGATGTATTTTGTGTTGCTGTATTTGTTGCGATTGTTGTCCCAATTTCTGTTGTATCCCAAGTTGTGCCAAGATGATAGTTAAAAATTCCTCTAAAACCTGATCTTATTTCAAAACCATATTTATAATTTTGATTTGTTATCGATCTTAGACTTGTACTATTTACTATATTTTTAAACTCTGCTTGTGAATACCCGAACTTAATTTTGATATTATTTCTGATAAATCTTACATATCGGTCTAAACCAGCATTTACGCTATAGAATTCTCTGTCAGGAATGATTAATTTTGTCGTTTGTATGAAATTTTGAGTTATTACAGCGTTAGTACTTAGAAAGTCGTTGTCTTTGATATATGACAATGCTATATTAGCAATGAATCTATCTCCAAAATTACCCAGATTATATCCTGCAAATACTCTTGTAGAATTAAGTTGATTAAATTCTCCTGTTCCTCTTGAAAAACTCCTGTAGCCTGTTAATACATGATTGGTATACACATCTGATATACGAGCATTAGAATTTCTATTTTCCGCAAATGCAAAAACCCTATTTGCTTTATTAATCTCCCAGCTAAAATCCAATTTTGAGTTCATCAAAAAGGGAGATTCCTTTAGTTTTTTATTGATCTCATCTAAAGAATTAAATAATTGATGCCCTTCTATATGTAATGCTACACTTATATCATTCAACTTCTTTCTATACCCAGTACTCAAATATAGATCATGTGTTCGATATTGGGTGTTATTCTTATATTCCTGAGGATCAAACACTATGCTTTCATTCTCTTTTAGAAAGAACTCAGAAAATAATTGATCTTCTCTAAATTCATATCCTGCACTAAAATCTAGTAAATCTTTGTTCTTTTTTCTATCTAATATATGAGCTTTAATCCCTGTATAATTAAGTTCATTCCTACTGAATTGTTCTACATTATCTACCTCTTGAACCGATGAAAACAACTCTTCAAATAAAAATTGATCTGTCCTATATTTTTGAGGTTTTTTCTCATTAATATACCTTCCTGTTAGTAATAGAACCTTATTGTTCTTAAACCTATTGCTATATTTGATCATATGATCATGTAACATATTCTCATCCTCTAAATTCTCGCTATTTTCTATTTCGTTAAATAACAGCTGTGAATCTGTTTCAATTCGTGATCTATTATATTTCCCTTCATATTCTAACATCTTGGTATTAGAGATATCATAATTAAGTTCAACTCTTCCAAATCCAACATGTGTAGCTTTACCTAAGGTATATTTTTCTGTGTTGGTAAACTCGGTCGTATTACTAAAAAAAGTATCGAATCCGTCTTTAAAAAAACGATTATCATCAGCGTTAAATAACCCCAATACTTTTAGGTCTATCTTAGAAGAAAGTTTAAAAATAGAATTTAAAGAAACCAGCTCTGCATTATTAAAGTTAGTTCTAGACTTTTTTAATCCCGGTACATTAGTGTTCAAGGATATTAATCCATATGCTCTTTGATCTTCTCCTATACTACCTGGTTCTTCGGTATAATTTTGTGCATCGATAAGTCCTCGTACATCATCGGTTACATCTTCACCAATATTATTAAGACTCCCCAATAGAAAATATTTGTTTTTCTTACCAAAACTAGAAATAGTAGCATCAACATCGTATCTATTTTCTGAAACTACTCCATAGCCTGGAGAAATTGTACCAAACCATGCTCTTTTAAAATCTTCATCCAATTTAAGGTTTAAGGCAACCTTTTCACTTTCTTCAATACCTTTAAGCAATTTATTATTCGAATACCGTCTTAATACTTCAACCTTGTCTACGGCATTTACGTCTAGATTTTTGGTCAATAGTTTATATCCTTTTTTAAAAAAATCATCCCCCTCTATCATTACTTTTTCTACCTCTTTACCGTCTACTTTTATTGTTCCGGTTTCTGAGACATCTACTCCCGGTAGTTTTTTAAGTAAATCCTCTACAACAGTTTCTTCTCCTTGTTTAAATGATGAAGCATTAAAAACAATGGTATCTTTTTTTTCGGTGATTGCTCTTTCTGACTGTATGACTACCTCGTCTAATTCGTATGAAGTAGCATATAGCATCATATCCTTTTGAACTGTTGTATTATCTTCTAGTATAATAGCAACATCTTTTGTAGCATATCCCAGACCCGAAAAACTTAAGGTTAGTTCTCCTGTAGCATCAGATTCTAAAATATATTTACCTTCTTGATCGGTATAAGCAAAAGCAATAATAGCCTGTGTATCTTTTTGTTTTAAAAACACATTAGCCGATGCAATAGGATTTAATATAGAATCTGTTACCGTACCCGAAACAATAGACTGGGCAGATAAAAAATTGCCTAATAGAAGAAATATTAGGCAGCTGTAATATTGTGATATTTTGGTCTTTATCAATTTAAAAAAATTATTTTTTTATTTAAAAATCTCTAAACTAAGATCTTCTGCTTTGGGGCATTCATCACAATTTCTTTTAAATTTCATATTTCTATCAGATGATGTTGCCATTAGCATTGCTTCAAAATCTTTTTGTTTGTTTTTAATTGCCTTGATATATTTTTCCATACTAGAGGGTTTTTCAATCTCCGGCTTTTTTAACCTCTTATTAACTACTTTTGTTTCTGGGCTCAAATCTACTTTTGAAGCTTGAAATTCATATTTCCCTGTTTCCTCGGTTACTTTTAGAATTAAACCTGGTAATCCTCTTAATTTCCATGGGCCATGGGATACCGGTATTTCTGTTGTAAACCATACCGTATATGTTCTGCCTCTATACAATCCATCTGCTTTTTGGCAGGTATACTTTCCAATTTTCTTATTTTTTGTAGATAATTTCCATTTAATATTGGCAGTACTATCGTTTACTACAAAAACTTTTTGGTTTATTTCTTCTTGAAAAATTAATTCACCCTTATCTACATTCGTATACACATAATCTTTAGACAAAGTACTTTTCATAATCTTTTCTTCAACTATATTACCCGTTATTTCCATCATATCTTGATCAATACTATTGTCTATTCGTTTTGCATCTCCGTTTTCTATATAAAAAGACACTTGATTATTAAAATAAAGCAAATATGGATTAGCAAAAGAAACACCATTTGGATTATTGATTATAAAATCATACTGTACAATGCCAGTAAACTGATCTTGAGCAGTAATTGTCCAATTAATTACAAATAGTAGTATTAAGTATAATAACTTTTTCATTTCATAATTAATCAAATCGCTCTAAACTATTGTTTTTTGGATCGGGACAAACATCACAGTCTGTCATTAGCTTTGCTCCTCTGGGTAAAGAAGCCCTAAGGTTTGCCAATGTTTCTTCAAATTTATTTTTAAGTGCTTTTATATAGGTTGTCATATCTGTGATTTTGTCTATACTTGGCTTGTCTAATTTATCTTGAACTTCATTCTTATCTGGTTGTAGGTTTATTTTAATTGCTCTAAACTCAAATTTACCAGTTTCTTCTGTAACTTCCAGAATCAGACCTGGTAATCCCCTCAACTTCCATGGGCCATGCGATATAGGAATTTCTGATGTAAACCATGCTGTATATTCTCTTCCTCTATATTTTGCTGTAGCTTTTTGACAAGGGTACACCCCTATTTTTTTATGTTCAGCATGTAACTGCCAGGGAATAGATTCAATACTATCTTTAACAACATAAAGTTTACCAACTATTGATTCTCTAAAAATTAATTCATTGGTTTTGTTATTTGTGTAGTAATATGCCCGTGGCAAACTATTCTTCATTACTTTATGTTCAGAAGCAACCCCTCCCTCTTCTCTTTCTTCTTCTATTGTTTTTTCATGATTTACTCTCTTTGCTACTCCTTCTTCTCTATACGAAGAAATAACACTGTTAAAGTACAACTTATAAGGAACCGCAAAAGAAACTCCATTTTCATTATGGATTATATTTTGATATTTTACAATACCAATAGTTTCTTTTTGCGAGTTAACTGTATAATTAAAGATTAAAAAAGCTATTATAAATATTAGGTTTTTCATTTCTACTATATAAGATTATTTATATTAAAACCGTTTCCATAAAAATTTAATTATTTATTTAAATTGACTAACATGGATATACAGAAACACCTATCCAATTTCCAGCGTGATCATAATGATCCACTATTCTATAACAATTATCATCCTCCTCAACAATTCGTATTGAATTATTACTTTCAATTTCTAATTCATTACTATTATTACCTATTGCATACGTCGCATATGCGCTTAAAAATATTCCTAAAGTTAAAACGATTTTTTTCATATCTAATTTGATTTTAAAAAATTAATGATTTGTATTTAATATTTAATTCTGATTACAGAAACGGTTTTCTTTTTTATATTCAATTCAAAAATCAGCCGTATATTTCTGTACTATATCAATTACATTTTTCTTGATACAAGAAAATATGATTAGATACATACTACACACCTTCATTCTTGAAATTGATCAATAAAACAAATATGAAAATCCGATTTCTAGGTAGGATAGTGGAGTAAATCGAACTGTAATACAATACTACCATTTTTTCTCGACGCAACGCATACGGTTATACCGTAAAACATTTACGAATCACCACAACCTACTGACAACAAGATGAATATAAATTTAAAAAAAGATAAAAACACCTCTTTTTCAATTGTATAACATCAATTATTGAAATATTAAACATGATAATTAAAGTGCTTTAATGGTAAAAAAGACTAAAAAGACAAACCTAAGTTCAATTGTTAGTATTAGCCTGTAGAAGACCAACCAATCATAAGTAATATTAATTATAGTTTCTGCGTATAATAATTGTAATCGGCTATTACTCGATCTACAAACTGTAATGGTTTTTCTTGTGGAGTAACATCCATTAAAGCACTTACTTTTTTCGAAAGTTCCAGAATAATATTATGATCTGCATCTCGCCTGGCTTCTGTATAAATAGTTTTTATTTTACGAATCTCTGCATCACTAAAAACAGTAACCTGAGGATACATGGCTACATAATCTTCGGGAATATCGACTAATATGGTCTGATTAAATCGTACACGTTGCCGCTCACTAATCACAGTAGTACCTGCTGCCATATCTCCAAGACGTTGTCCTTTGCCGTTTAACAAAATAGAAATAACCGCAACACCACCAAATGCCAAAGTAATATCTAATAAGCGAAGCAGCCATCGCACCAGGTAATTCGAAAAAGCTGGTCTTGCACCATCCATGCGAGCCACTTTTATCTTCATCGTTGCTTTACCAGGAGTTTTACCATCCCAAAATGTTTCCCATAATATAAAATATAAGAATGGAGGTAAACTTAAAATTAACCAAAAAGCCCACTCGTCTCCATAATCAAGACTTAATGCCCCAATCATAAATATAGCTATGATAAAATAAGCTATGATAATCAAAAGATCAATAAGATACGCTAGAATACGCTCTCCTATCCCAGCAGCATTTTGCTGTATACTAACATTTTGAGCAGTTTCTATTTGAAAATTATCCATTAATTATGTTTCTTTGAGCCTCTTAATCTTCGATACATGCGTGAGGCGGCTTTTGTGAAGCAAAATAAAGATAAATGGTTAAAATTTGAAAGTGTTCTGGTTAATAATACTCAAATAACTCCAGATGAGCTTTCTAATTTGTATATAGAAATAACTGATCATCTTAGTTATGCTCAGACATTTTACCCTGATAGTCAAACTCTTAACTATTTAAATGGCTTAGCATCCAGTGCCCATCAAAAAATCTATAAAACAAAAAAAGAGAAAAAAAACCGATTGTATTCTTTTTGGGTTAAAGAATTTCCTTTAGAGTTCTATCAATATCAAAAACACTTACTAATCGCATTCCTCATTTCTGCTTTATTTACAGCTATCGGAGCGTACTCTTCTGCGACAGACGGAGCTTTTGTAAGATCTATATTAGGTGATGCATATGTAAATATGACCTTAGAAAATATTGCTAATGAAGATCCCATGGCAGTATATAAACAAATGGGAGAAACCAATATGTTTTTGGGAATTACTTTAAACAATATCAAAGTAGCTCTTAATTGCTTTATTCTAGGAGTAATGTTCGGGATAGGAACCATATATATGCTCATGCAAAATTTTATAATGCTAGGTTCTTTTCAGTATTTCTTCTACGAGAAAGGATTACTTTGGGAAAGTGCTCGCACGATATGGATTCATGGTACTATTGAAATCTCTGTAATTATTATTGCAGGATGTGCAGGCCTGGTTGTAGGAAATTCTATTTTATTTCCAAAAACATATACTCGACTTACTTCTTTTATTAGAGGAATTAAAGCAGGGTTAAAAATTGTGATTAGCACGATTCCTTTTTTTATAGTAGCAGGGTTTTTAGAAGGTTTTGTGACCAGACATACAGAAATGCCGGATTGGCTAGCCATTGTAATCATATGTGGGTCGCTAGCTCTAATCTTATTTTATTACGTAATTTACCCCAGACAACTTTACAACAGACAAAAAAATGAATAATAATTACATAGAGTTTAAGAAAAAAAGAGAGTTAGGAGATATCCTAACAGATACTTTTGCTTTTATAAGAGAAAATGGTAAATCATTGATATCTGTTTTATTAAAAACATCAGGTATCGCTTTTGTATTACTTTTACTTGCTTCTGGGTATTATACTTATTCTTCTGCTAATATTTTTGATCCGGTGAGTATCCGAAATGGAGGGATGCTAAATTCGGGAGTGCTTATTATTGCTCTTTTTGCAATGCTGGCAACATTACTCGTATTTTATGCATTACTTTTCGGAACCGTTTTACATTATATTAAAAACTATATAGATAACAAAGGTAGTGTTGACGAGGGAGTTGTAGTACAGGGAGTAAAAAAAGATTTCGGAAATATTATCGGATTAGGAATACTTTCGGGATTGATTACTTTTTTTGGTTTCATGCTTTGTGCAATTCCAGGTATCTATTTATATGTCCCTATGAGTTTGGTTTTTTCAATTCTGGTATTTCGTAACACCAGTATTTCTGATGCTATAAATGATAGTTTCTTACTTGTGAAAAACGAATGGTGGATTACCTTTGCTACACTTTTTGTTATTGCAATAATTATAGGGATTATAAGTATGGTATTTTCTATTCCGGCAGTAGTCTATACTTTTACAAAAACGTTTACTGCAGCTTCAGAAGGGTCTTTGGCCGATCCATCTACTATGGTTGATTGGGTTTTTATAGTCTTAAATACGCTATCATCGGCAGTTCAATATATATTATATATTATCACCGCAATTTCTACTGCATTTATATATTATAATTTGAATGAAAGAAAACACGCTACAGGCGCTTTAGAACAAATTGACTCTTTAGGTAAATCAGAATAAATTGAAAATTCTTTACTACGTCTTATTTTTTGTGCCACTCTTCTTATCAGCAAGGGTTCAGGATAGTACTGCTATATCTGCCCCCCGGGAGTTAGTTTATGATCTCGATTCTAAGCAAAAAGCACCTCAGTTTGATGATCAAAAAATAGAAGAATTCAAAACACAAGACGATTTTGATTATACCGAATATCAGGAACCTGATAACTGGTGGACACAATTTAAAAATTGGGTGACTCAACTCTGGCATCAATTTATCTCGTGGTTATTCGGTACAGAAGAAGTAACCGGATTCTGGGCTGTAGTTTTTAGGTTATTACCCTATCTCTTAGTTATAGGTGTATTATTTCTATTAGGTTGGTTATTTATGAGGGTAAATCCTGCAGATATGCTTCTTGAAAAGCAACTTGCTCCACAGGTAGAGCTTACAGAAGACGAAGATATTATTCAAAATCAGGATATCCAACAGCTCATTAATCAGGCCTTAGAGCATAAAAATTATAGATTAGCAATTCGGTATTATTACTTGTTTGTATTAAAAAAATTATCTGATGTAGAACTCATTCAATGGGAAGCTCAAAAAACAAATACCGATTATATAAAAGAATTAACAGATGATTCGGTACAACATCAATTTAAATCCATCACCAAGTTATATGATTTTATCTGGTACGGAAGCTTTGAGGTTAATGAAAAGTTATACCTGAAAGCTGAAAAAGAGTTTACTTCTATAACCCATCTTATCCAACGTTAATGTGATGACTAAAAGTTCTAAAATATTAATCATCATTATTATAGGAGCCATTGGTTTACTCACCTACATAGAAGCTAGTGAGCCCGAACCTGTAAACTGGTATCCGAGTTATGCCAAAACAGATAAAATTCCCTTGGGTTCTTTCGTATCCTACAATTTAATAAAAGAGTCTTTTGATACTCAAGGGTTACAGGATATAAACCAACCGCCTTATGAATTTCTCAAGGATAATGATAGTGTATCAGGAACATATTTTTTTATTAATGGATCAATAAGTTTTGATAAAAATGAGCTACATACAATATTAAAATGGGTCGAAAGAGGGAATACTTTATTTGTTTCAGCAAAAACTATAGAAAATCGATTATTAGACACTCTTAATATTGAGACAGATAATCTTATATCTATTGACAAAATATCTACCAAACCACTTGTTGAGTTGGTTAATAAAGAACTTAAAGCACAGTCTCCTTTTTTATATAATCAAGATATTTACAATCCATATTTTAGTGAATTAGATACTATAAATGCTACTATTTTAGGAGTTTCACAATTATATAACGATACATTAAAAATCAAAGATCCAAAAGTAAACTATATACAACAATCTTTTGGTAATGGAAAAATCCTATTACACACCTTTCCCGAAGCTTTTGGAAATTATTTTATGCTAAAAGACACGAATTATCAATATACTCAAAACCTTTTGGCATATATAAATCCCAATCAAAAAATACTATGGGATAATTATTATAAATCGGGAAAGACATTTTATACCTCTCCCCTTTTCTTACTTTTAAATAATCGCTATCTCAAATGGGCGTACTACTTTGTTCTTATTGGAGTAGTGCTTTTTGTAATTTTTGAAGGAAAACGAAAACAACGTAGTATTCCGATTATAGAGCCTTTAAAAAATCAGACTTTATCTTTTACAAAGACCATTAGCGGAATGTATTTTGAAAAAGGAAAACATAAAGAAATAGCAACTAAGCAAAACCTGTTATTTTTGGATTATGTTCGTAACGTGCTTAGAATTCCTACAAATGAACTAAATGAAAAAACAATAGTCGATATTGCAGCCAGAAGCAACAATAGTATAGAAGATACCAAAATAATATTTAAATATTTTGATGAACTCAATAAAAAAGTAAAAGTTGAAAAAGAAGATTTATTAAAACTTTATCAATTAATCAACATATTCAAAACTCGATCTTAAAAACGATATATCATTTAAACGAAGTATAAATGGAAAACGAAGAAATTAAAAACAATATAAATCCAGAGCAATCTCCCGAAACAGAATCTCAAGAGCAAAATCTGAGTTTTCAGAACAGGATTGATCTTAGTGAATTACAACAATCTGTAGAAAAACTAAAGGCAGAATTGGCAAAAGTAATCGTGGGACAGCAGGATTTTATCGAGCTATTAATTGTTTCCTTGTTATCTAACGGTCATGTTTTAATCGAAGGAGTACCTGGGATCGCAAAAACGGTAACTGCCAAATTATTTGCAAAAACGTTAAAGACTGATTTTAACCGAATCCAATTTACTCCTGATCTTATGCCTAGTGATGTATTAGGGACTTCTGTACTTAATATGAAAACCAGTGATTTTGAATTTAAAAAAGGTCCTATTTTTTCTAATATGGTTCTCATCGATGAGATTAACCGTGCTCCAGCCAAAACTCAAGCAGCCCTGTTTGAAGTGATGGAAGAAAAGCAAGTAACTATAGATGGCATTCGATATCCTATGGATCCTCCTTTTATGGTATTGGCAACTCAAAATCCTGTAGAACAAGAAGGGACTTATGCTTTACCAGAAGCACAACTGGATCGGTTTTTATTTAAAATCAAGGTAGATTACCCTACTTTTGAAGACGAGGTAAATATCCTAAAGACCCATCATGTTAGAAAAACAGCAAAGCCTTTAGAAATGGTTGATCCTGTAATTACTCCAAAACAATTACTAGAATTTAAAGCAAAAACACAAGATGTAATCATTGAAGAGAAAATTCTGGGATATATTGCAGAGATTGTAACCAAAACCAGAACACATCCTCACTTATATTTAGGAGGTTCTCCGCGTGCATCAATTGCTGTTATGAATGCTTCAAAAGCTTTTGCTGCAATTAACGGGAGAGATTTTGTAACACCAGAGGATATAAAAAAATCGCTTTTCCCTGTATTACGCCATCGTTTAATCTTATCACCAGAACGTGAAATGGAAGGAATGACAACAGAAAATGTTATTGAAATGATATTGCAATCTGTAGAAATACCCCGCTAGTTTTGATCCAATTTTTAAAATCACTATATCTAAGTTCCAGAGTATTTTATATACTCACTCTAATATCAGTATTGTTTTTATTATCATACTGGTTTACTCCAATCTACCCTATTGTCTGGTTATTGGTATGGGGATTAATGATTGTTTTTCTGTTTGATATTGTGGCTTTATATAATACTCAAAATGGAGTTCATGCCAATAGAATTTTACCAGATAAATTTTCGAATAGTGATTTTAATGCGGTTCCGGTAAGAATAAGAAGTAATTACAAGTTCACTACTAATGTAGAGATTATTGATGAGATCCCAGTGCAATTTCAAAAACGTGATTTTCTCAAAAAAGGAAGTATTTCTCCTAAGTCTATTTTAGATTTTGAATACTCATTACGCCCTGTAAAACGAGGAGAGTATGTCTTTGGAAACTTATATGTGTACGCCATGACCAGAATAGGCCTTGCAAAACGTCGTTATAGTTTTGATAAAGCTGCAATGGTAAAAGTATATCCTTCTTTTATCCAAATGAAAAAGTATGATTTTTTGGCTATTGATAATAAGTTAACCCAAATAGGACTTAAAAAAATACGACGTATTGGGCATACTATGGAGTTTGAGCAAATTAAAGAATATGTAACCGGTGATGATGTTCGTACCATTAACTGGAAAGCTTCTGCAAAACATGGCAATTTGATGATCAATCAATTTCAGGATGAAAAATCTCAGCCTATATATTCTATAATCGATGCTAGTCGTGTTATGAAAATGCCTTTTAGAGGATTGAGTCTTCTGGATTATGCTGTTAACAGTACGCTGGCTTTTTCTAATATCGCCTTAAAAAAACATGATAAAGTAGGAATGTTATCTTTTTCTAATACAGTAAATGATTTTTTGCCGTCTAGCGGAAAGAAAACATACATTAACAATATTTCTGAAACACTTTATAATGTCAAAACCCAGTTTCTTGATTCTGATTATGGGTTATTATATACTCATGTTAAACGACAAATTAACCATAGAAGTTTACTCTTGTTATATACTAATTTTGAACACATATCATCTTTAAAAAGACAACTTCCATATTTACAGGCATTAGCAAAAAAACATTTGCTGGTAGTCATCTTCTTTCAGAATACAGAACTTGATCATCTTATCCAACAAAATGCAGAAGATCTACAAACTATTTATGATCAAACTATTGCACAACAATTTGCATATGATAAAAAAGTAATGGTAAAAGAGCTACAAAAACATGGAATACAAACCGTCTTAACTACTCCAGAAAATCTTACTGTTAATACTATTAATAAATATCTGGAGATCAAAGCTCGAGGATTATTATAAGTAAAGCTTGTTTACAACTCTTGCTTCGATAAAATCACTATTTTTTGTTTTCTATTTTTATAGAATATTCATACCACTAAGAGATATACATTCTTTGTGGCAATCTTAGAAAAAAAACTATATTTACCATGTAAACAAAACTATTTTACTTGTTAAATCACACATACTAAAAATGATGAATTTTTGTTTAAAGATTAAGAAGAAAATACATTTTGATTGAAAAATTAATTAGTATTGACTTCAAAATTTAAAAGAGATTTATTAGCATTAACTTATTAAAAAACACAAACATGACAATTAAAAAATCAATGATTATAGCTGTTTTAGCTTTAGGGGTTTTGGGAGCCTGTACAGAGAAAAAAGAAAAAAAAGAAGAAAACACAGATCCTGCTAAAGTAGAAGCTACTCAAGAATCAACAACAGAGATTGATGAAGCTGAAAAAGCAAGATTAGATAGCATCCAACAAGTAAAAGAACACGGACACGCACATTAATCTATATTGCAAAAATGTTAAAAAACACCAAAACATTCTTTATATTTCTCGCCTTTGTACTGATTTCAATAACAGCAAACGCTACGCATGGTGTTGATGATGAAACACAGTCTTTTTTATTAGGAAATAAAGGAATCGCTTTTGGTCCGTTTCTATACATCGGAGCAAAACATATGATAACAGGATATGACCATCTACTTTTTCTGGTAGGGGTCATTTTCTTTTTATACAGAACAAAAGAAATATTATTATATGTAAGTTTTTTTACAATCGGTCATAGTCTTACCTTATTACTTGGTGTAATGGCAGATATTAATGTAAACGCATTTTTAATAGACGCCATTATCGCATTATCGATTGTATATAAAGGATTTGATAACCTGGGAGGATTTAAGCAATTTTTTAAGAAACAACCCAATACCAAAATAGCGGTATTAATTTTTGGGTTGTTTCATGGTTTTGGATTAGCGACCAAATTACAAGAATTCAATTTTGATAGAGAAGGCCTTTTTGTAAATCTAATCGGTTTTAATATAGGTGTAGAAATAGGACAGTTTTTAGCCTTAGGATTAGTTCTTATACTTTTAGGGGTTTGGAGAAGGTATAACAGTTACGTTAAATTCTCTAACCTTACCAATATAATTCTTATGGCTGCAGGCTTTTTGTTGTTTGGATTTCAAATGACAGGATATTTCATGACGTAACTCTAAATTATGACAACAAGCAATACCCACATAATGAATAAAAAACAACTTATAAAATCAATTTTTATAGCCTTATTTATTGGTTTTGTTGTGCTTATAACTGCAGTTTTGCCTGCAGAATACAATATAGACCCACTAGGTACAGGAAAGCTTTTTGGTTTTAGCAGATTATATGTAAATGATACTGAAAAAATAAAAACAGTCGATACAGAACCAGTATCTCAATTAAATTTCGAGAAACTGAAATTAGAAAAATTAGGTTCTCCGGTAAGTGTACCTAAACCCAAAGAAGCAAACAATCCACCACCATCAGAACAATTTGCAGAGCAAAATGATACTATTAATGTGACTGTCCCTGCTGGAAAAGGTATAGAATACAAGTTTAAAGCATTAAAATATGGGAGTATAAAGTATGAGTGGAGTACTGCTAATGATGCTATTGTTTATATTGATTTTCATGGAGAAGTGAGACAAGAAAAACCTCCGGAAAATGTATTTTATGAGAGTTATACTTTAGCATATTCTAACAATATGGCAGGAACATTTACAGCTCCTTTTGAAGGGAAACACGGTTGGTATTTTAGAAATAACAACAAAGAAGATATTGTCGTAACGATAAGACTAAAAGGGCAATACAAACTATTTGATAAGTGAAAAAATCTATTCGAAAATTTCAAATTTCAGACTATCATCTTCAGACTAGATAGGGTATAATTTCTAATCTCCTATTCTACAATCATTTCAAAAATACATTTCATCCTACAAAAATGACAACTGGGGAGTTTCTTATTGTTCTCAAATAAAGATTTATAGACTTTTGGTTCATCAAAAAACAAATAACTATAAAACTTTATCTTATGAAAACTCTAGCTTTACTAGCCGCGCTTTTAGTTTCTAACTTTCTTCTTCAAGCTCAAGAAAAAACTAAAGGAGTAACCATTACAGTAACCGTTCCCAATATAACAAGTTCTGAAGGAGAAGTTATTTTTGGGCTTTATAATGAAAATACTTTTATGAAAGCTGCCCCAATCAAAGGCGAAAAAAGTACAATTGTAGATGGTGTAGCAAAAATTACTTTTTCTAATGTTCCCGAAGGAGTATTCGCTATTAGTTGTTTTCATGATGTGAATGGAAATAATCGAATGGATTTTGAACCTAGCGGAATGCCAAAAGAAGATTATGGTGTATCTAATAACAATATGAGTTACGGTCCTCCATTATGGGATGAAGCCAAATTCGAAGTAAACTCAGAAAATCTGGAACTAGAAATCAGAATGTAATTTATAACCCCATATTCATCAATCAAAACCTGACTAACAGGTATATCTAAAAAGGAATAGCATTTCATCTGTGCTATTCCTTTTTTTATTTCAAACACAATAGATAAAATAAATTTTTAATAATTATTTAATAAATAATATCAATAGCTTTTATATTTTTGTTCCCCAAAACGCAAACCATGACCATAACACAATTAAGATATGTTTTAGCAGTAGCCGAACACAAAAATTTTACGAAGGCTGCAGAAAAAACTTTTGTGACTCAACCTACGCTAAGCATGCAAATTCAAAAGCTTGAGGAAGAGCTAGATATCCTCATCTTTGATCGTAGTAAAAAACCTATTGAACTTACAGAAGTTGGTAACAAACTTGTTCAACAGGCAAAAAATATTGTAAATGAAAGTGAACGAATTCAAGATATTGTAGATCAACAAAAAGGGTTTATAGGTGGTGAATTTAAATTAGGTGTAATTCCTACGATAATGCCTACTCTTTTACCTATGTTTTTAAACAATTTTATAAAAAAATATCCAAAGGTAAAATTAAAAATAGAGGAATTAAACACAGAAGCTATAATTGAACGTCTTCTCGATGGTCATCTGGATGCTGCTATTGCAGCAACTCCTTTAGAAAACGAAAACATTAAAGAACGTGTTTTATACTATGAACCTTTTGTAGGTTATATTCCTTCTACTCATAGATTAAATCAGAAGAAAAAAATTGATATTACTGATCTTGATATTGATGATATGCTTCTTCTGGAGGATGGTCATTGTTTTAGAGATGGGATTATTAACCTGTGTAAGACCAAGAAAAGTTATGAGGAGGATCATTTTCAGTTAGAAAGTGGAAGTTTTGAGACACTTGTAAAGCTGGCAAATGAAGGCTTGGGAATGACACTTCTACCCTATTTACATACTTTAGATATAAAGAATGATGAAAAAAGTAATCTTCACTACTTTAATGAGCCTTCTCCTGCGAGAGAAGTGAGCTTAATTTTTAATAAAAGTGAACTAAAAATGCAAATTATTGATGCTTTGCATTCTACTATTGCTGGAGTTGTAAAAGGAGCTATTACTTTTCAAAATGTAAAAATCATTAGCCCTATGGCAAAAATAAAAAGCGACTAGAAAGTCGCTTTTTTTTTATGATTTTAAATAGATTAAACAAGATTGTAATTCTGGTTGTTTCATCGTTAATGATTGAATCCAGATTTTTAATTCTTCAATCTCGTGAGGAAGTAGTCTGTTTAGTGCTTTTAAAACTTCCTTAGTAAAAAGATTAACATCAAAACTTACTTTTTTAAGCACAGTTTTTGTGTAATCAAACATTGCTCTAGCCATAAATTAATAGGGGTTTAAAAAATGTTAGGTTTAAAACAAGTAATTGTAGGAATAATCTTATAGTTTTTAAAGTTGTTCTAGCTAATATATGTAAATAAAACCAAAAAAATAGTCTTTTAGCGCTTATTTAACACTGTTAAAAATTGTTATCGCCATCCAAAATATCTCCCAAACCACCTAGAATACTACCTTCACCTTTGCTTTTCCCTCCTCCTCTGGGGGCCAATGCCAATACTCTATTTGCAAGTCTGCTAAACGGCAAAGATTGTATATACACAACTCCTGGACCTGTTAATGTTGCAAAAAACAATCCTTCTCCTCCAAAAATTGTATTCTTAATCCCTCCTACAAATTCTATATCATATTGTATTCCCTTAGAAAATCCAATAATACAACCTGTATCTACTTTTAGTTTTTCGCCAGACTGTAGTTCTTTTCTAGATGTAGTCCCACCTGCATGAACAAAGGACATACCATCACCCTCTAATTTTTGCATAATAAACCCTTCACCACCAAATAGTCCTCTTCCTAATTTTCTAGAAAATTCTATTCCGATAGAAACTCCTTTGGCCGCGCATAAAAATGCATCTTTTTGACAAATAAATTTTCCTCCATAATTAGTTAAATCTATAGGAATAATCTTTCCTGGATATGGAGATGCAAAACTTACTTTCTTTTTCCCTCCTACCTGATTATAAAAAGCCGTCATAAATAAGCTTTCTCCAGTTAACAATCGTTTACCAGCTCCAAATATTTTACCCAGAACTCCAGTATCTTTAGCAGAACCATCACCAAAAATCGTATCCATCTTTATTCCATCTTCCATCATCATAAAACTTCCTGCTTCTGCAATCACCCCCTCTTGTGGATCTAGTTCTATCTCTACGTATTGCATTTCTTCACCAATAATTTCGTAGTCGATTTCGTGTGCTGTCATATTTTTTAATGTTTATAGTGTTTTGATTAATGAATAGTTTCTTTATAAGTAAACGAATTTCATAAAGTGTTACAGTCTACTCATTTTTTCCCTACACTATTTTACTTTTCATTCTTCACTTTAACTGTCCATTCAAAATTAAACGTAGAAACTTCAATCCCATCTTGATTGGTTCCTATTGATTTCATCCATACTGTTTGTCCTTCACCGGTTTCAATAGTTTTTCTAATGGCATCTGCTACCAAATCTCCTTCGGTACACACAAAAGTAATTCTACCAACAGCCTTTTTGGTATATGTTGCATTATTGCTTGCCACCAGCATCGAGATCTTTTTTCCACTGTCTCTTATATATCCTGTTACCAAGGCCCCGGTAGTTAATTCTGCCGCCATTCCCTGCACTGCCCAAAACATAGATTTAAAAGGATTTTGGTTTATCCATCGATGTTTTACACTAACGGTACAGCTTGTTCTATCTATATTTTTAACCCTTACACCACATAGCCAGGCAGAGGGTAACTTAAATAGTAAGAAGGCATTAAGTTTTCTAGGAGTAATATCCATGAGTTTTATTTTTAGTTCTCACAATATAGGCAAAAGAAATAGTCAAGAAAAGGGGTATAAATCTTAAATTTATGTTAAAATATGGTACTATGTTTTGCATAATACCTTTTTTTAACCATATATTTGCATAAGAAACTATTATATACTTTTACAATGTCAATCAAAAATCACAAAAATATCGCAACGTTTATGCATCTGGGAGTATTTTCTAAATACTTTATTCCTTTTGGAAATTACATAGTTCCAATATTATTATGGTCTACCAATAAGGATAAATCAGATTTTATAGATGATCATGGTAAGGAAGCAATCAATTTTCAATTAAGTATTCTATTATATACTGTAATACTAGGAATATTTTCTTTTCCATTTTTCATTTTTCATGTCTTTGGAGATGCTACAATTACAGATTTGTTTCATTTTAATGATATATCAATCAATTTTTCTGATGCAGGAGGATTTAGAACTCTTATAGGAGCTTCCTTTATTGGAATTATAGCATTAATCGGATTTTTTCTGGAAATCATTTTTGTCATCACTGCCGCTTTAAAAGCGAATAAAGGCGAAAGTTACAGATATCCATTATCTATACGGTTTATAAAATAATATAATGAAGCAAACAATTAACATAAAATATATTTTAATAACCGCTCTTGCTGTTCTGTTGTCCTTCTTTTTTCATGAATTGGCACATTTACTTACAGGAAAGTTATTAGGATATTCAATGAAGATGACACTTAATTCGGCTTTCTTGGTAAATGGAGAATATGAATCTGCATGGCATGATCATTTTATAAGTGCTGCAGGACCAATTTTCACTATACTAACAGCATTTGTGTTTTTTTATGTGATCAGAAAAACAAAAAACACATACTGGTATCCATTCTTGTTTTTTGCTTTTGCATTTAGATTAATGGCTATGATTGTATCTATCTTTAATCCTAATGATGAAGCCAGAATAAGCCAATGGCTTGGACTTGGACAATGGATACTACCGTTAATTGTATGTTTTACTTTATTTTTTCTTGTCATAAAAACGTCAAAAGAACAAGGATATAGTTTAAAATTTAACCTAATCAATTATCTTTTAACCTCTGTTTTAATTGCCGGTGTAGTACTTTCTGATCAATATTTTTTAAAATAATCATCAATCATCAAACACCAACATCAATCAAAAAATGAACAGTTTAACTTTTAAAAATTAGTTTTATGAAGATCGAAAACACAAAAGCGCAAATGCGCAAAGGTGTTCTGGAATATTGCATACTTTCTATCCTTAAGGACGATGATGCCTATGTAGCTGAAATTTTAGAAACCCTTAAAGACGCAAAGATGCTTGTGGTAGAAGGCACGATATATCCCTTATTAACTAGACTCAAAAATGCTGGATTGCTGAGTTATCGCTGGGAAGAATCTACATCAGGGCCACCACGAAAATATTACGGACTCACAGAAACAGGAAAATTGTTTCTTAATGAATTAAATACCACTTGGGACGAATTACGGAATGCTGTAAATCTGGTAACCAAACAAAAAAAGAAGTAAAATGAATAAGACAGTTAATATAAATTTAGCAGGCATATTTTTTCATATAGACGAAAACGCTTATCTAAAACTGCAACGCTATCTCAGTGCTATAAAACGCTCATTTACCGATTCACAAGGGAGAGATGAGATTATATCTGATATAGAGGCCAGAATAGCAGAATTGTTCAGTGAAAAAATAAAGGATGAACGACAGGTTATCGGAAACAAAGAAGTAGAAGAAGTAATTGCCGTAATGGGGCAACCAGAAGATTATAGATTAGATGAAGAAATCTTCGAGGATGAACCAAATACAACATATCAAAAAACGAAAGCATCAAGACAGTTATTTAGAGATACTACAAGTTCTTATGTTGGAGGAGTAAGCTCTGGTTTAAGTCACTATCTGGGGATTGAACCAATTTGGATTAGATTAGCCTGGTTATTGTTTACTATTTTTTCTAGTGGTGCATTTATTCTAATCTATATCGCATTTTGGATTTTTGTACCAGAAGCAAAAACAACAGCTGATTTTTTGGCTATGAAAGGCGAAGCTGTTAATATCAGTAACATCGAAAAGAAAATTAAAGAAGGATTTGATGGTGTAGCAGATACGGTAAAAAATGTAGATTATCAAAAATATAGTAGCAAGGTAAAAAGCAGTTCTACTACTTTTTTTGAAGCTTTAGGTGATGTATTACTATTCTTTTTAAAGATTTTTGTGAAATTTATCGGTGTGATTCTTATTATAGTAGCCGGTGTTACTCTTATTAGTTTATTTGTTGGTCTGTTTACAATAGGAACATTTGGATTTATGGATGTTCCCTGGGTCGAATATATTGAAGTAGGTAGTCACCCCGAAGTTCCATTATGGTTAATATCATTAGTAACATTTTTTGCTGTAGGAATACCTTTTTTCTTTTTATTTATTCTTGGGTTAAAAATTCTGATAAAAAACCTAAAATCAATCGGAACACCAGCCAAATTAGGCTTACTAGCCATATGGATATTTTCTCTTATCGGGTTAGGAATTCTTGGAGTTAGACAAGCTACACTCGAAGCTTATGACGCAGATGTGATCATGGAGCAAAAAGTACTTCCTATTACAAGTAACGATACGTTAACCATAAAAATGGAAGGAAATAATAGGTATGTCAAACATTTATACCATAGAAATGATTATAAAATCAAAAGAGATGACCAAGGTAATCGAGTAATCGTTATCCGAGATATAGAAATATACTTAAAAGCTTCAAAAAGAGATTCGACAGTACGACTTACTATAGAAAAAAATGCAGAAGGAAGATCGTATGAAGAAGCTTCAAAAAGAGCCGAAGAACTCAAATATGGATATGAAGTTAATGGTAATACCCTCTTATTAGATGGATACGCAATTACTGACTATGCAAGCAAATATAGAGATCAGGAAATAAAAGTAATCTTAACATTACCAGAAGGAATTACAGTGTTTGCTAATGATAATACATCAGAATTTAATAACTCATGGAAATACGATGATTATATTTCTATTGATGGTAAAGAAGGAGAATACATCAAATTAGTCGACGGGAAATTCGAATGTAAAGAATGTCCAGAAGATAAGAACGATTGGGAATATAACGAATGGGATGAAGATGATGATAGCGTAAACATAAATATAAACTCTGAAGACAAAGACTTTAAACTAAAAATAGGAGAAGACGGAGTAGAATTAAATAATGAACCCGTAAAAGTAAAAATAGACGAGAACGGAATCGAAATAAAAACCGAAAACTAAATCAATCTGCTTCTGGCAGACTAATCAAAAAACGAACAGTTAAACATATCAAAACAAACAATTATGACTACACTAGCCAAAATTATTATCACCTTTTGCTTATCAGCTTTATGTTGCTCCTGTAATGTTGTCTTTAATGGGGTTAAAGGTCAAGGAGAAGTAATTAGAAAAGAAAGAACCATAAGTCAAGACTTTAACGCTATAAAAGCAAGTAGAGGCTTAGATGTTATCCTGGTAAACAATTCTGATCAAAAAGTAATTGTAGAAGCCAATAAAAACTTACACGATCATATCGAAGTATATGTAGAAGGTAGTACACTATATGTTACTTCTGATGAAAACATATACTATGCAGATGAAAAAAATGTATTTGTATCTTATGACAAAATCAATAAAGTTCATGTTAATAGCGGTGCCAGCATCTCTTCAGATGAAGCTGTAGTTCAAAAAGATCTTGATCTTAGCGCAACTAGTGGTGCAGATATTAAATTAAGAGTAAAGGCAGAAACTATAACAACTTCTGTTACCAGTGGAGCCATGATGAACTTAACCGGAAAAGTAAACAATCATAAAGCAAATGCTACCAGTGGTGCAGATATCCGCGCAGAAGATTTGTTAAGCTTAGTATCCGAAGCAAGAGCAACAAGTGGTGCTTCTATTAAAATCCATGCAAAGGACGAGTTTACAGGAAAAGCAACAAGTGGTGCAGATGTTGTGTACTACGGAAAACCAGAAAAAGTATCTGAAACAGATAACTCTGGTGGAGATGTTAGAGGTCATTAAGATCTAACAACCCAATTAATTTAATCAACCAAAACTAAGCTGTCTGAGAAAGCAACACTAACCAACCAATGCTTTTCGGGCAGTTTTTTTATAGAATCTCTGTTTCTCTTAAATCTAGTTATACCAGTTATACTTTGAATTTACCGTAAAAGAAAATCAGCTATTTTTTGTTTATGTAAAGAAGAAAAATTCAGCATAGCCATAGCTTCGGTTAATTTTTATTTTGAAGCATAGGCGAAAAAGAGAATTTTATTGCGGTAAATTCAAAGTATAACTGGTATTAGAAAACAACTCTTCCCTCCTATAGCATATAAAAGTACAAGAAAGTGTCCTGATTTTTTGATTTTCAAAAAATCAGGACACTTCATAATCTGACAGTATTAAGTTTGCTTCCAATATTAACAAACTTAAAAAAAACAAAATGAAGTATTTAAATGTCACAAAATTCGTGCTTATTGCATGTTTTACACTTGTTATTATCTCCTGTCAAGAAGAAGATCAGGATATCCAAGAAGATATTATAACAAATGACATCTCAGAAGTCGAAGAAATTGATTTGGCAACCTTCAATTTCTCTAACGGAATTAGTTTGACCATGAGCAAAGGGTATGAAGAATCAGAACTCTATGTATCTACTCTGGAATCTGGTCCTAATGACACCAAGATGTTTATTGATTTTAAAAATAACTCTATACTCAAAGTATATTTATCTCTTACTCCCAAAGGTACTCCTGTCCCTAAAGCACTAATAGATTTTGCTAATGCTGATGAAAAAGCAAAACTATCAAGCGATAGACCAGTAGTAGAAAAATTAGATCACTCGGTTTTTTCTATTACAAAATTCCCTACAAAGTTAATGACTACAAATCCTAATTTAGAGACCAAAGCCTTCTGTCATAATTTTCCAGGTGCAGAACAATGTTATAATAGTCAAAAGACCAGTAGACGTTATCAATCCTCTGCTACATGGAAATATATACAAATGTATACATCGGTTTTTCATAATAGTAATGGGGCTGTAACCGCCCACCTTACCTGGGGTAAAAATAAGCATAAACACAAAGAACATACTATACAACCGGGATGGTGGGCAGTAAAAGGAGCATCAAGTACCTTTGGAAAAAGAAGAGGTTCATATCGCGCCGCTCCTTTTGGAGAACATTGGAAAGGGTATACAGATGTTCATAATTAATCATTTTTTGGTAAAAAAATTAGATATTTTAAAAGGTTGCTTATATGGCGACCTTTTTTATTAATAACAAAATATCTCATGTTCATATAATAGATACTACATTATTTTTAATCTGAAATAATATAAACCACTTCTCTATTTATATTTGTAACAAGTTTTATACAAAACTATACTTAAAGGCAAAAAAAACTGTTTATTAGTATATAAATTTCGCACAAATATGAGAGCACTATTGTTAGTATTGGCACTTCTGGTATTGGGAAACACCTATGGGCAAAAGGAAAAAATTAAAGGCAACAAAATTGTTAGCACAGAACAACTAGACGTTGAAGACTTCCATACCATAGAAATTTATGAAGGTTTCGAAGTTACATTAGACGAGGGTAGTGATAATCAAGTAAAGATCGAAGCAGATAGTAATCTGCAAGAGGTTATACAGGTAGAAGTTGTAGATAGTGTTTTAACAATCAAATCGGATCGGGATATGCGACGTGCAAAAGCATTAAATCTCGATATCTCTTATGCTTCAGAATTAAAGAAAATTATACTATATGACAAGGTAAATATTAAATCATTGTCTCCTATAAACACTACTAAACTAATTGTAAATGCAAATGATAATGCCGAAGTATTTCTTACAGCTGATGCCAATCAAGTAGATTGCATAACCAATGGAAAATCGATAGTAGAGTTACATGTTACAGCTCAGGAAGTTACTTATCAAATTAATGAAAATTCAGAAGTAAAAGGAATTGTTACGACTGATAGCCTTAAAGTAGATTTATACCAAAAAGGATATGCTAAACTTGAAGGGGAAGCAAAATCAATGCTGGTTAGAGCAGATAATGATACTGATTTTTATGGCGAAAAATTAAGTGTTGCCAAAACTACACTAATTGCAGAAGGTGCCAGTGATTGTTATATTTTAACTAATGAAGAAATTAGTATTGAAGCTAAGGATAAAACTGAAATCTACCTCCTTGGTGAGCCTAAGGTTATGATGAAAATATTCACTAATGAAGCTATTTTGTATAAAAAAAATATAGACTACGTTCCTAGTAGGTTTAAGATAAATTAAAAAAAAACATCTCGCTAAGCGAGATGTTTTTTTAATGCTATATTTTTTTCGGCTTAAGCAGAAACTTCGTCACTTGTTTCTACTGTTGCCAGATATCGTTCTGCATCCAGAGCTGCCATACATCCGGTTCCTGCAGCAGTAACAGCTTGTCTATACTCTTTATCCTGAACATCTCCTGAAGCGAATACTCCCGGAATATTAGTTTTTGTAGACTTTCCTTCGGTAATAAGATACCCTGTATCATCCATATCTAATTGTCCTTTAAAGATATCTGTATTAGGTTTATGGCCAATAGCTATAAACAAACCGGTAATTTCAATTTCTTCTTTTTTGCCTGTCTGATTGTTTACCATTCGTAATCCTTCTACTACCTGATCTCCTAATACTTCATCTACCTCTGTATTATATAATACTTTAAGGTTTGGAGTATTATTTACTCGATGTTGCATTGCTTTAGAAGCTCTCATATGATCTTTACGAACCAACATCGTAACATTAGAGCATATATTGGACAGATAAGTAGCTTCTTCTGCTGCAGTATCCCCTGCTCCTACAATCGCTACATCTTGCCCTTTGTAAAAGAATCCATCACAAACTGCACAGGCAGAAACTCCACCACCACGTAATTTTTGTTCACTAGGTAGTCCCAGGTATTTTGCTGTAGCTCCTGTAGAAATAATAACTGTTTCTGCTTCAATCTGCGTTGAGTTATCTACTGTTACTTTATGGATTCCTCCTTCTGTAGTATTAAAATCAACAGCAGTTACCATCCCGATACGTACCTCTGTACCAAAACGCTCTGCTTGTTGTTGTAATTGTACCATCATCGTAGGACCATCTATTCCTTCTGGGTATCCGGGGAAATTATCCACTTCTGTAGTAGTCGTTAATTGGCCACCTGGTTCCATACCAGTATACATAATAGGTTTAAGATCTGCTCTTGCCGCATATATTGCCGCAGTATATCCTGCAGGACCTGAACCTATAATAAGACACTTTATTCTTTCTATTGTATCAGACATATTCTCTTCGTTTTATATATTGTAAAAGTAGCAATTTGATCATAAACCTTACAGTAAAGTTATTAAGAATTGTTATATCCATATAGACATCTTATATCTATACACTATATATTGAATTTACTACAGCTTTTAATTATAATACCATTTATACTTTGAATTTACCTACGCTACCGCCTGAATCCTTTCGGGTGGCGGATCAAGTAAACAGAATCTATATCTTAATCTATTTTTATTTTATTACTCTTACCCTTATCACTCTAGTAATACCAATCTAATACGGTACCCGACAGAGTCGAGCACTAGCGATCACTCATTCGGGCGGCAGCAGGGTTTAGGTCAAATCCGCGCTATCGTTTTTTTTTCCAATTTTCTAAATCAATTTTCCAACTAACATCATTAGTTAACATTTTTTTATTTATAGCCAAAAAATCTTCAGAATCTAGATAACCATCCATAACTTCACATATTTCTATTTCATTATCATTAATTTCATTATATCTATCCGTCCAAAAAAACATCCCCTTAACTACATCTATTAATTGATTATTTAAAATTTTGACAAAGCAATCAATATATGATCCATCATTTTCATTTGCTAATTGATCTTTCAAAATCACATCAAAATTATCGAGGGCTTTTAAAATTCCCGAGACATAATATCGTTTTTCAAAACCTCTTTTATTAATTAAATCTCTCGGATTAACAACATAACAATCAACATATCCATAGTTTTCATTCTTTACGAACTTTACAATACTATTTCTAAACACAACTTTACACAGCAAATCATTTTCCAACATTACTCCATACCTACCAAACCACTCATGATTTTGCATACTCTGTATAACATATTTTTTTAAATCTAATCCCTTCATTTATTTACTCTTTTACAAAATAACCACCCTTTTCTTTGTACCCTTTGGATTTTAAATAATCTATTTCCCTCTTAAAATGTCTTTTGGTTTTTCTTCCTGTAGCATCTGTAAAATAAAGTAGCTTTTCATTTTTAGTATCTGAAACAACCTTTATATCATCTCCTCTTTTAATAATAGCATCTAGCCAAGGTTCATTATATTGATTCCACCAATCATTATTAACATTATCCCAATCTACATTTCCTTTAGCATCAGTATATTTATCTATTAATTTATTCCAAGACACATCATCACTCAACCTAGATAATCCCCCAATATTCGTACCGTTTTTTTCAATACTATAAGCTTTATCTATATGTTTTATATCATCCCAACTACCAACAATTGAAGTTGTTTTTCCAGGATTAAGCCTACTTAAAAAATAAGCTTCTTTTAACAATACTGCTCCTCTTGCCAAACCTACTTCAACCAATGGTTCCCCAACCACAGCAGCTGTATAAGTCCAAACAGTCTCTTTAAATTTTTCAGAACCTTCATTTAGCTGAGTAGGATTAAACAAATAAGTATTCATAGCCTCACTACCTTTAGACAAAGACCTTTTCAACACCTTAAAGCCAGAATCTTTTGTATAAGTAATTTTAGTTGTACTTCCCTGCCCGTCTATTGTTAGTGTTCCTGAATTAGGACCTGTCCAACCTTTAGTAGAACTATGATAATCATCAGCCCCTAAAACCCAACTCTCATGATTTGCAAAAGCCTTGTAATGTGCTGCTTTTATAGCTCTATAATCAATCCCTTTATCATTTTCACTATACGTAATTGGCTTTGTTCCCCATGGCCCAAAAATTACAATTCTGCTCTCTAACCCATCTAAATCATCTGCCATTATTGGGGTATTACTAGCAAATTGATATGGGGTTAGCCATGGAAATGATTTAAATAATGGGTCTTGGGACAAAAATTTACCAGCTCTTGGATCATATATTCTAAATCCATAATCATATTGAGCTCCTTCACCTTTGATTTCATCATCCTTCTCTTTTCCATTGAACCCATAACGGTAGTCCCCAGAGTTCCCGTACCTGTTGGGCAGGAGCATACCAAACGGGTAATAATCATTAAATGTAAGAACGTCTGGCACAAAGGTAGTAACAACTGTTGGATTAGCATCTGCTACTTCTGTAGATATCGCTACATTATCTATTGCAAATACCTGTGTGATATCATCTTTATCTTTGGTTCGTACCCACTGTATCATAGTTACTACCCCTGTTGCTGTAAACGTAAATGTTTTTTTACCGTTGGTAGTCTCTATTTTTTCACGTAGATCTTCTCCAAAATTAGATGCTTTAATCTTAATATTAGGAGAAGAAGTTAATTCGAGATCATACGTGATCGTATACTCTTTGCCTGGCTCGGTAAGCATAGAATGTGCAATCCCGTCGTTACGATCGGCTACAGATGCTACTAACTGGTTGGTATTTGTTGTTACTTGCGCTCTACCATTTTTAAACCAATTATAATCATCATCTATAGATATCCATCCTTCAAAATCATATTGATTAACAACCTGTGTAGTACTAATACTTGTTTGTAGTAATTTACGGTCGCTAATTACACTTAATACATTACCCAAATGATTAGACAATTCGTAACGTTTGTCGCCAACCGTTTTGGTTACTAAACTGGTTGTCTCTGTTTGCATTGCTAACAATTCCAGATGTTTTTTCTCTACTCCTAGTCTGCTACTCCCATATATTTGATGTTCGGTTAAGGTTATTTGTTTTTGATTTGTAATATCCTGTGGGTTGGACTCATTAGTCTCATACACTGCCATTACATTACCCTGCGCATCACGTACATATACCGTAACCTCTTCTGGTTGCCCGGGTATAGCCATCACTTTGGCAATACGATTACCTAGTCCATCATATACAAAACGTATACGCACGCCATCTTTTTTAGTAATCTCTCGTACTTTACCATCTACGCGCCAGTCGATATTAGCTATATTATCTTTTTCATCACTTAGTAACTGCCCTATAGCATCGTATTGGTAGTTTCCTTCTTTCTGGTCTTTTAGATCATTAAACTTACTCCCTTTTACAGTATCATCCACATGATCCAACTGATTACTATTTGGCAGGTAGTGATAGGTAAGATCATCCATATCTACTTGATTGCCATTTTTATTAACGGTTACTCTATTTAGCTTTTTTAAATTCCCGTTACGATCATAGCTATATGCACTTGTATAGTTTTGCGGAGTTGTTGTTTTTGAGATATCATAGCCTTTCATATCTTTAATACGATTAAGCTGATCGTACTGGTAATGATTCATCTGTATCCCTTGTGGTGCCCCATTGGTATTTACCAGACTGGTAGTCATCTGCTTTATATTACCATTATACAGATCTTTTGGGTTTTGGGCAGCTGCATTGGTATGTACAAAGGCATTGATAGATCCTACTGACTGGTAATCGTTTTTATAATACCCTAATGTATATCCATAGGCATCTTTTGCTGTTTTTTCTGTACCATCTGCTCCTGGGTCATCTTTAGGATCCAGACTATCAGAATTTACTCCCTTTAACCACCCATGTAGGGTATAGGTATAATCCTGCCCTTGTACTTGTTGATCTCCTAGCACTGTTCTAGCCAATGGTCCATGAGCAAAATATTCATATTGTGCATCCTGCTCCCATATATATCCATCTGCAGAGGTTTCTACCTTTACAATACGGTTATCTGCATCATATGCATATCGGTGTATAAATTGATCTTGTTGCCCCTTTTGGTAGTATACTTTATTTACATTACCACTAATCAAATCATATTCGTATTCTATATTTTTGGTTCCTGAAAAAGGGATATCTTGAGAATGAGACAGGATACGATTATGCTGTACCAGTTCTTTTACATTGCCATGAACATCGTAGTGATAGTAGATCGCATTTTCATAATCCCGGGTTTGTATACCTTCTTTAACCGTATCATAATAATAGATAGCGGTTACCCGGTTACGCGAGCGTGCTTCTACAGTAGCGTCTAATACCCCTATGGCATTAAAAATATCTGCTGCATAACTTACTGGTTTGGTATATTGTGTACGGGTTACTTCGCGTTGCTCCTTGGATATCGAATGCGGATAGGTATCCATATCTACTCGAGTTTTGGTGGTACTATCAATTAGTATTCCTGTAGATGCTTCTATAGCAATGGGGATATTAGGAATTAATTCGCCTGCTTCGATAATACGTCCTAAACCATCATATCGGGTATAACTAAAAGTATTATTTTTTAATTGCTTTGCGTTTTGCGAAGCTATAATTCTACCCAGTTTATCATAGGCAAAACGAGTAATCCCCCCATCTGGAGTATATTGCCATACCAATTGGTTAAGGGCATTATATTTATAACGTGTTTGTAAGCTATGATCTGGTAGCAATGCATCTTCCTCTAACTCGGTATTGGCCTCTCTATAGGTATTGATACGATCATTAAGGGTTCCTGAACCGCTATCGGTTTCTAACTGGTCATCTGTAAAACGTTTTACTCCTTCTGGTGGCACGGTCTGAATTAGATTTCCCGCCTGATCGTAATAGTATAGTGTATACTGATATTCTTTATCAAAATATTGCATATCAAAATGCTCTACTACTCCTTCTATAGCATGCTTTACGTAGGCATTAATAAACATCTGACGTTGCCCCTCTAAATATGCTTGATAGGTATCCAAAGAATAACTGGCATGAATGCTTCGTGTAAGTTCCTCACAAGTATTCTGATCTGATTGTGGTACTTCAATCCCACTCGTATCTACTGGAAAAGGACTCGGGATAGGAATACATGTACCTCCTTGTTGTAATTGTACTAAGTGATTGGCAGTAAAAGTACGCCATGAATCTCGTTTATCTACTGGAGTAGTATTGGTATGCGCCTTATAAGCATTGATCACGTTAACCATATCCCTATATCCATAGTTAAAATCGGTTGCCCCAAAATCGGCTATGGTCATATAGAAAAGAGATTGAGTATTGCTAACTCCCATAGTTTTTAAGTACTGATCATAGTCTGCCACCAAGTACCCCAAGTGGTATTTACAGAAATCATCTGAACTATAATTCTCCTCTGTATCTCCTATTCTTATTAGAATGTTTTTATAAACCTCATAAGCATCTGTACAACTTACTGGTGGTAAAGGTTGTGGTAAACAAGGCTCTGCACAAGGTTCGTTTAATCGAGCAGCAAAAGTGATTTGTGATACTTCTGTAAACCTGGTAGCTTGTCTACTAGTTAATAGATTTGTGTTTTTATCAAACGTAGTTGTTTGAGTACTACTAACAGGAGAAGTATTACTATTATTATTAGTACTTCTGGTCGCTGTTGGATTTAAATTTACTGCTAATAGGTCGCAAAGGGAAAAATCTACTCCATATGATTTTCCTTCAATTTGTTCTTGCCGACTAATTGATAAAATAACATTTTTAGCTAAAATAATTTCACCGCTTGTATTTCTATATCGTATCGAAGCACTCACCCCCCCAGAAGTTGTGGAGTAAGAGAATTTGGACGAATCCAAGATCATTATATCCAAAATCTCTTCTACGTTATAAAAGTCCTCTTCAAAATCAAGCCTAAAATAGGTATAACCATTATATGGGTATCCGGTTGGCCAAGTATTAGAGTTATAAGCTGCATCAAATAACATCCAATGTCTTGTATTATTATGAATCAAGCCTATTCTAGAAGGATCACCATATATCCTGCTAGAATACCTAACAAAATCATCAGAATATGTTAATGGTGGATTATGAGCCTCGTATTGTGGCGCAAGTCCTATTCTAATTCTTTCTCCAAGCTGAAAAGAACCGAAGAACAGATCATCATATACTGCTTTAGGGATTTGTGTACCTGTTCTTTTTGCCTCTAATTGTGCATTAAATATTCCTCTAATTAGTTCTTCAAATTGATTTTCTAGATCTGGATTTGCTTGGCAAGCAGATACATCTTCATTTTTTAATTCGTCTGGATCTGGTAGTAATGGTAAATTTTCTGCTTTATCTAATAAATCACAACCAAACCATAAATTAGAGGGATTAATTCGTCTAATGTTATCTTTTTGATACTCAACAATTTTTGTATCACTTTCTACAATAGTATTATTTTCATCTTTATGAGAAATTATAAACTTTGCAAGTCTAGGGTAATTATAACCACCAAAATTATTTTTAATTCCAACGATATTCCCCTTATGTAAGTTCTTAATATCTGTAGTGATATCAAATCTAATAACTTGTATATCTGAAAAACGTATTTCAAACTGACAGTTATATCCTCCGTTCTGATCTCCAAAAGTAGCATACACATGATCCAGATTAGAATAATCAAGCTTAGGAGAATTACAAGAAACATTAACATAACTAGGACCAATAGGATAACATCCACTATTTGATGTGAAGAAATCTTGTAATAAAGTTGTATACTCTGGATATTCTTTCAAGGAAATAGATTGAAAAAGATTATCCGTAGTTGCTTTTCCTTTATCAATTAAAGCATTCATTAAATTGGTCATATCCTCCCCAAATCGTTGCTCTAGAGAATCATCAATACAAACTATGTCTCCAGTTGTTAGGTGATCATTAATATCCCCACAACATAAAAAATTAAGGATTCGTTCTTCATTTTCGGCTGCAGTACCTACGGTACTCACTTTTGTGATTCCTGTTTCTATGGTATTTAACCAAGTGACCTGTACGGTTTGCGCAGTAATGGTATTAGACACCCCTTCTGTTAACCCAAAGCTTACTGCACTAATAGTTCCCTGATCGGGAAGCATCGTATCCAGACTCCATTGCATTTTTTTTACTCCATCTACAGTCAAGGTATACACACCACCTCCTAGGCTATTCCATAGCACACTGGTTCCTCCTCCAAAATACTGTGCTAAGTAACTATTGGTATATTCTGGTAATTGTACGACATCATAGGACATTGCATTAATTTTTCCTAATTCTATTAGCTTGTTCAATAATTTCACCATAGACTTAGAGAAATAACTCTCTATGTTACAATCTCCGGATTCGTCCCAGGTATTTCCTGTTCCCAAATATTGTCCTACTCCGTTGGGGGTTCCTACACTACATTCGGCAATACGAGCTTTGGTAGTTCCATTAAAAACAATCTCTTTTAGAACTCCGTTTTCTTCTATCTGCGCCAATAACTGGTATTCAAATACCTTTGCCGTTGTATTATAGGTAGCATGTATCTTACTAATATTTGTTATGCTCCATTGTTGTCCATAGGTACTCCAACTTTGTGAAAAGGTATACGGTAAACTAAGCGTTTGCTCTCCCTTATCTAATGGTGCACCTACTCCTATTTGCTGAGTATATTTTTTTTCATTTACAGTTCCTGAAATAATAACATCCTGTGTTGCTGGGAAACTACCTCCTAGCTCGTTAAATAATGCCATCGTAAAATACTGCCCTGTATATGCAAGAGGTGTTTTTGGCGTTCCTCCTTTTTGATTGAGATCATTAAAAAAACCACCCCAGTATAATTCTAAATCTCTTGCCAACGGACAAATACCTGTATTAATAAAATATTCGTAGTTTACCTGCTCGGCAATATCATTCAATACCTCTTCTGGAGTTGCTCCAGCATTGTGGTACATGTCGGTAGGCTGAAAACGTTTTTGTTTATTTTGATAGGCCGAGGACTTTTCATATTGGCAAAGTCTATCTGTGGTATTACTTATGTATGTTTGCAAAGAGGTTATTGCACTTCTGTTATAGGTATCTAAACGAGCGATCAAACTAACTGGCGCTTCTGATACTCCAATACAACCATTGTAAAATCCTCTTTTAAGGGCATAAGCATCCATAAAAGCAGAAAGGATACGTTGCTTAAGCCCCATATAATTGGTCTTATAGGAGTTCCAGAATTGATCTTGTTTATCTATCGACAATCTCTGAATTGCAGAATACACTGCTGATACTCCTGCTGGCACACTACACTCTTGTAAGGTGTTACAAATCGCAGTTTTATATACCGAAGCCATTAAAGATGCTTTAGAGCCATCATAATTTGTTGTTAGAGCTTCTTTTATAATAGATTTTTTGGCAGTATATAATGCACTGGTCTCAAAGTTATTTGGTAATGCTTTTGTAAAATAAGGGTCCTTATCGGCTATAATTGTTCCATTACTAGATAAAACCCCTGCTTCTACTGCATCTTTAAATGTTGTTATGGATTTTAGATAATTATCATACCCATCAGGATTAAAATAACTGTTTGTAGTTCCTGAGCGAAGCATTTTTAATTGGCATACTGCTGTACTGTATGCTAAATAACCATACTCTGGGTGGTATGTTATCAGCGAAGCTGCCCAACTATTCTGCCAGGTATCTGGATGTATTAAATCAGAAACATACTCTAAGTACTGTGGTTCTACAAATACTTGCTCTGGGTTTTCTGTATCCTCCTGAACAGGACTATCTGCAATGATAGAAGGGGTATATGTAATGGTTTCTACCCCATCCTCATCAATGTCAGTCTTTTTTTGAATAGTTATATAACTAATTGTTCCATCTTTTTCATAATAATGCCCTTTTGCATATAGTTCTATCTGTGAGGATGGTTGTGGATCATAGGTTTCATGCCTGGGGTTTCTCCAACTATTATGTACCGCATCACTTACCTGTGTACTTAATAAACGGTTTTCTGTATTGAATATATTTAACAGTGTAGTCCCTGATACTCCTGCTCCATATTGCCCTAAAGGACTTATATCTTGCAGTAGTTGTTCTTTTTTGGACTGACAACTAATTGAATCTGCGGTATCTTCATTAGCTCCTACACTGCCATCAGAACATGGTGCCATACAAGCTTCTAATGCCTGATCCCATTGGGCTGCTAATGCATTTTTTAGTTGTTGAATTTCTATGGTTGTCAATAAATCTAATTGTGTAGAGTCATAGGTTTCTATTTGATCGTCTACATAAGTTTGTCTTGCTTCTTCGTTGGTTGTAAAATCTCCTCTTAAACTTTGAGCACATTCTTCACAACTAGTAAAACATCCATCTAGGAGTAAAGGTGAAGGAGATACATCTTCTTGTTTTATATAACAAGGATCGTTAGGATCTTGCAATCTGGCGATATAATCGTCTGCATATTCTTTTAACTTTTCTGAATCAATCTCCAGATCTTTATTGATATTAAAAGTTCCTCTTTTAATCGGAATTTCCATTTCATCCAGAGCAAAAGTATTTCCGTTAGTTCCTCCTAAAACCACAGAAGTTTGTTGCACTGGATTCGTCATCAAACTTTGTGCTGCATCGTTTACAATATCTATGGTTAAATTATACGCTAAAGGATAAGTAACTTCGCATTCCTCTGTTTCGGTGATTTTAGTTTTAAAAACAAAATTGGGTTGTTCATGAATCAGATCGTATACAAATTTCCTGGTTTCATGATGTATGGCTGTTTTGACTGAGGTATAGGATAATTGATCTTGCAAATTTCCTAATATCCCTGTACTTCTTATAGCATTATGATCTTCGTTGTTATCGGTATCACTACGTTTAATTTTTCCCAAAAGATCGGTACGGATTTGTTTATGTAATCCTGTGTCATCATTTTCTTCGTCTAATCCAATTAGATGATCTGGTTTGTATCCTGCAAGAGCAGTTGCAATGGTACGTCCTTGCGGATCCAGATAACTAATACTTAGTTGACGGTTAGGATCTAACACCATATTTTTTTTGTAATGGACTGCATTTCCTACCGAGTAACCAAACAAACGATTTAACTCTTTTTGCTCTGGTGTACCGTAGTAATATTCCATTTCATGTCCAGATCCTAATTGATGTGTTGGTCCTACTCCACTTTTTCTGCGAATACGTCCTGTATTATCTGGAGTATATTCGATTTGAGACATAGGAAGTCCTTGTGCATCAGGTATTCTATTCTTTAAAGATCCCGTAATGGTATTTGCTGTAGAATAATAGTTTGATGCTCCCGATTGCACCCCCATAAGTTTATCAGCAGAAGGCTGATCTATTATGTTTTGAAGGTTTTCGTCAAAATCTTGATAGCTATAAAAATGCCCTTCGGTATCAGTATTAAAATTAAGGTAATATTTTAATTCTGCATCATTGGTTGGTACAGGAAGTACTTCTACCGCAGGACGCCCCTGCGCATCATAAATTACCTCACCAATAATAGCATGCTGATCGGTATTAATAGTAGTAACTGTTTGTCGGTTACGAAGACCTCCATCAAAGTAACTAACTACTTCTTTCTTTTTTCCGTTTTCTGCATACGAGGCCTGAAATTGCCAATTTTTGTCAGACTCATGCTCCAACTCCTTTGTTATCTCAAATACATGAGGCCAGTCTGCAATAGTATTTTTAACCGATGCACCACTAGTCCATTCTCCTAATTTTTCTCGGGATATATCTTCTAAAAAATGTCCAACTGCCCGCACTCTATAAATCAAGTACCCTTGCGAATACACCAATGGTATTTGGTAATTATTTTGTTTTACACGAACCCGAGTACTATTTTGTCTAAAGTTTTTTTCTGTAAAATACACTTCATCTACTCGTAACGGAATTGTATTTTCTCCATAATTATCTACCCAAGTCCATTCCAGATCATATTCTTTTGCTCCATCTACATGTTTCCAATAAAACTCTACCTCTTTTCCTTTAGGAGTAACATTCAAAATAGGAGCTGTACTATCTAATGCTTCAAAACGCTCTTTTTGATGCCCAATGACTAACCGTATATTAGATGGGATTGTTCCGTTTTCTACTGTAGCTATATTATTTTCTATATCCTCATAGCTATATTTTAATATTTTTACCTGTGCTCCATAAGCTCCCTTTAAGTTGTACTGTTGCTTATCGATGTAACTACCTGCTCCTAATGCCCTATTTTGCTCTACATGCAATTCTTGCGTATGACTGGTGCTAGCTGGGATACCATCTGCCTTTATAGGTGTAACCTCTATAGTTACAGAGAATTTATAGGTGGTAAATGGAGCTGTATCTGGTAATATGCTTAAGTTAACATAAGCAAATGGTCCTTTGTCTATTGCCGTAGCCGTTGTTAGGAAAGAAGATTGATACGTTAGTATATTTCCTACTTGTTGTGCCTGCTCTAGTACTGTACCATCAAATACTTGCTCTTCTTGTGCATAGACATTATAGGAAAGCATGATCATAGCTATCCCAAAAATATACCTATAAATGTGTTTTTTTAAATTGTACATAGCGTAAGTCTTATGGATTAGTTTGATCGATTAATGTGTAAGTACTATAGATATCGGTAAGCATGAGTTGGTTTCCTTGTCGAATTACATAATCCGAAAGCTTTTTTTGCCTTATGGATTTTGTGTCTGTATTATCTTCTAATTCGATCTCTACCCTTGCTGTATCATATTCTTCTTTCCCTTCATTTGTAATAAAAGGCATTTTCTGAGCGAAGTATAACTCTTGTTTTAATAGAGTGTTCTTTTCTTTAAGTATATGTAAAATTACTTTTTGAAATGGTATCTGTAATTGACGACTTTTTACATTCATTTCAATAATATCTATTCCTTGTCTATTTACTAGAGAAACTGGTTTATAAAACTGTAATATCTTAGATATATCTGTAGGGTTCTCTATTTTTCCTGATTGTTTTACATAGTATATATTTTTGGACTTATGGTCTATTCTTAATTGTCCTTCTGGAAACTGTAAGGCTTCCATATCCAAAGCTTTCATTATAAAAGTGTTCCCCTTCTTATATAGTGTTCCATTATATTTTTCGGTAACCTTACTTCCTGTATATCCTCTATACATAGTGTAAGTCATCTTTATATCATAACCTGATTCCTTAGTATAAGCTCTCTGAAGTTTTTCTAAAACAGCAATAGCTTCTTGTGTTTGTGCCTTACCGTTATTAGTTCCTGCTATTAGCACTAAAGCTATAATGATCCCATATCGGACTATAATCGCCATATTCTTAATCTTTTGATTTTTTGTATACTGTTCTTTATTTACTAGGTAATCCCAATCTATTTGGTTGCTTTGGTATTTCCGGATCGGCTTTCTTGAATAGTGAATACTCCTCTTTCTGTTTCCTTTTTAATTCTAACCAAACCTCCTTCTGCATCGTATTCATAGAAAGTTGCAAAATTATTTTCGTCCAACTCAGACATCAACCGTTGTGTTGCTGGATCATACACAAAGGTTTTCATATTACCATCATAAGGATGAAAACGAATATCATCAAAATATACATTGACCTCTGAGGATGTATTTTCTAGAGATAATGTCATCTGGTGAGCATCTACAGGTATGGTAAAAGATCCTGATACTTGTTGCCATCCTTCGATTACCAGACCTTGAGGTTTAAATTGTAAGCCATGGGTATCCATAACCCCCTCATCTGCATCTTTGTATGTGATTTTTACTAAAGTATTGAGGTAAGTGATTGGCTGATATCCTGATATTTCTTCATCTTGATAAAAGGTGACTTCTGGGTTTATTCCAGATTCCTTAGAATCGCTATCTTTTACATTAGTTAATGTTACGGTGTCTGATCCTGCATTTAACATACTAAAATTTGAAATCATATAGAACTGCCCGTTTTCTACTCTTACATCGGTAAAAGTAAGCGTCATATTATCTTTATTATCTCTAATTGGATATCGATAAGTTAACGTAGGGCTAGTTCCATTTCCTGAATCTTTTCTTCTAACTTTAGGTGACAGATAAGTAAATGTGCTAGTACGGTTTTTATTTAAGGCAAAAGAAAATCCAATGGTATGTCCATAAGTATCGTTTTCTAATGTTAACCCATATACAGTAAGTTTTCTTTCCTCTATTTGTGTATCGTTTACATAGGCTAGTAGTGGGTCAAAATCCAGATTTTGAGTTGCACTTTGTGGAATATATATTTCTGGTATATAATATATATCTGGATCGGTATCTATAATTCTATTTTTTAAATGATTTAATAATTCTACAAACATCTTGCTTTCTTTACTATCATTAAATAGTCTGACATCTGGATTTACTCGATTTATGCCTTGTTCTCTAACCCATCCATTAACCACATAACGATCTCCTGCTTTGGGCTTAAATTTCTCACACCCAAACAGCTCAGGGGTTTCTTCTTCTAAAATTCGTACTTGTACTCCTTGTCGTATCCCGGGGCAATCATTTTCTGACCTCTGCTCTGCATAGTATACTTGCCCATCTATCAATTCTTCTGAATCTGCATATACAGTTCCTCCAATTTTACGATCATACCATCGAATTTCATATCCAATTGCTAATAAATCTGCAATCGTATGAGATTTATTATTATAAAAAGTTTGTAGAGTTTCTGGGACAAAAGGAGGAGAAACGATAACTACGTTAACAGCAATCTCTTTTCTGAATTCACTTATATCTCCATAGATATCGACCTGAGAAGCATAATATGTGACCCCGTTCTCTACTTGAATTGTTGCGGATAATTCGCTACCGTTTTCTTGCTGATCATACCATTTGATAGTAGATCCTTCTATTATTTTTAATTTTTGTTCCAGTTCGGCTAAAGTGGTTCCTTCACATACCACTTGATAGCCATCTCCTTCTGGAGGGAGAGTTCCTATAGAAACAATTACGGGTGCTCTACAAGGAGTTCCTGATCCCTCAGCAAAATATGTTTTTTCATTTTCTAATATTGTATCTGTGCTAAGTGGTGTTCCTCCTACTGGTACGGTATACCATTGTACATTATCGCCTTCTACCTTTAAATCACCTATTGTTGCTTGCATACCTTTTGAGAAGCTTTGAAACTCTTCTACTACTGGTACATTATCACTAATCTTAACAATTAATGGGGTTCTCGTGTTTACAGCATCACTAGTATCATCCCACCAATATGTTATCCCTGCTGGCTTTTCTGCTTCGGTAGTTATAAATTCTTCTTTTTTAATAGCAGTACCTCCTGTTTCTGTAAGATACCATACAATATGTTCTCCTTGTGGAACCAGATATTCTACCAGAGGATACTCTTCTGATACCCCACTTAAACAAAAGTTTGTATCTACAGGACAGTCTACACAATCTTTGGGAGTACAATTCAGTAAAAACCCTGTAGTTGACATCACTTTTAATGAACCATCCGTACCTAAGTATGTGATTGCATTATGAACATTAGTTATATCAATACTAGAGAACGATGCAATACTAAGATCACTAAGTCCCGGAGCAGACCTAAATACTTCAAAAATACTAACCCCATTTAATTGTAATGCATAACCAAGTGAAGCACTTATATTTTTCCATACTAAGGTATCCTGATTGTTAATATTGAAAACCTCATCTACGCAAGTTTCAAAAAATGCAGGGTTATCTGTAAGGGTATACTCAACTTGCGGAAAGGAGATAATATCATTTTCTTTTAAGAAATTCAATGCCTGAATCACTGCTTCTTCACAAGTTATACTACTACAATTGTTCTGATTTTTTATCGTAATCGTAATCGGGTGTCGTTCTAAAGTTAGATCTGTAATTACTGAGTTCGTAGCCAAAAAGTGGTATATTCCTTGATCTGCAGCAGTTGCACTAGAAATTACATACTCTTTACTAGTTGCATCTGGTATAGCTGTGGTTACCCCATTTATCGTTTTATACCATTGATACCTATTATTTGTACTTGTTAATGCGGTGGTACTTAAAGTGATGGATTGCCCTGTAATAACACTTTTGGTTTCGGGTTGATCTACTTTGGCTTGGGGGGAATACAAATATGATTCTATCTTTTTATAGGTTAAGTGTTCTTTTTCAAAATCAGAAAAAACAAATTGATTATTAGCTATAGCTAGATTTCTTAATTTTATCAAACCACTAAACTCCGCAGGTATTACTCCTGATAATTGATTAGAATTTAAGCTTAAATGTTCTAAATTTGATAAATTACTCAACTCCTTAGGAATACTACCATTTAACATATTATGCTCTAGAACAAGTTGTTTTAGGTTCTTCAAATAACTCAACTCTTTAGGAATATAACCTCTTAATTGATTATTCGATAAATGAAGTACTATTAAGTTTTGTAAATTCGTTAATTCTATAGGGATATTTCCATTTAATTGATTATATTTAAGTTGTATATGTGTTAAACTTGATAATTTACCTAACTCACCAGGAATCGATCCTGTTAGTTTATTTTTATTTAAATTAAAATAATTTAGCTTCGTTAAGTTCTGTAATGATTTTGGAATTAAACCTTTTAACTCGTTATTCTCTAGCTTTAATCTTATTACATTACCATTAGCAACTGTAACTCCATACCAATCACAAACTGGAGTATTGGCGTCCCAAGGCTTATTATTAACTATCGTATTTTTCCAGTTAGCACCATTTGTTGCATTATACAAATCTAACAATGCTTGTTTTTCTGCCGCAGAGACCCCACATGTGTCCTCGGTAGTTATGGTAAGAGTAATCGGACGACGTTCTAAAGCAAGCCCATTTACTACTGTGTTAGTTGCCCTAAAGTGGTATACTCCTGCATCGGTATCGGCAGCATTAGAAATGATGAAATCTTTGCTTGTAGCCCCCGTTATTGCAACCCCATCTTTATACCATTGGTAACTATTATTTGTACTTGTTAATGCGGTAGTAGTTAAAGTGATGGATTGCCCTGTATTAATACTTTTTGTTTCAGGTTGGTCGACTTTGGCTTGAGGCGAGTATCTGTATTTGTTTTGGGCCTTAGCTTTATAGGATGAGTGATCTTCTTCTATATCAGAAAACACAAATTCATTATAGTGTATAGATAAATACTCAAGTGCTAACGAATTAATAATAGGAAGTTTTCCTTTGAAATGATTATTATTTATAATTAGCCTTTCTAGATTTGAGAGTTCTGAAATTCCTGAAGGAATACTTCCTTCAAAGTTATTTCTATCCAAAAAAACTTTCTCCAAAAGTTGAAGGCTAAATAATTCTGATGGGATTACACCAGATAATTCGTTATTAGATAAAGCTAAATAAGTTAGCTTTATTAACCCTTTATATTCAACAGGAATTGTTCCTGTGAGTTTGTTATTGGATAAAGAAAGATGTCGCAGATTAGAAAGTCTTCCTATTTCTGGGGGTAGTCCTCCAGTTAGCTGATTTCCATCTAAAAATAATTCCCATAATTCATCAATCTGTGCCAATTCTCTTGGGATAGCTCCTGTTAATTGATTAGAACGAATTAACATAGAACTCATTTTTGTTAAATTACCTAGTTCTACAGGAAGTGTACCTGTTAGATTGTTTTGATTTAATGTTAATCGAGTTAGGTTCGTCAAATTACCTATTTCTTTAGGGATACTACCAGATAGTTTGGGGTTGCCATATATTGCAAGTTGTTTCAGATTTATCAATTTACCTATAGATATCGGTATTTCACCTGATAAATTCTCATTACCAGAAATTGTAAGGTTTTGCAGATAAGATATTCCCTCAATCTCTGAAGGGATATGGCCTGCCAAGTTATTATTCGAAAGTCTAACTGTAACCACTTTTCCATTCGATACAGTTACCCCATACCAATCACATACTGGAGTGCTAAGATTCCAGGTCTTATTATTCTCTATTGAATTTTTCCAATTTGGGCCATCTGTAGCAGTATATAATGCCCATAACGCTTGTTTCTCATTTTCAGATACTCCGCAATCATTTCCTGTAACAGTAAGAGTAATAGGGTGGCGCTCCAGAGTAAGCTTATCTATCACTGAATTGGTTGCTCTAAAATGATATACTCCGGTATCTGCTGCTGTAGTATTAGTAATTATCAGGTTTTTATTAGTTGCTCCAGTTATTGCTACTCCATCTTTATACCATTGATAGCTGTTATTGGGGCTGGTCAATGAAGTAGTACTTAAAGTAATGGATTGCCCTGTAATAACATTTTTTGTTTCTACCTGATCTACTTTGGCTTGTTGTAAATAAAGATAATATGCTTTCATTTCATAGACACCATGTTCTTTTTCAAAATCTGAAAAAACAAAATTATTTGATGAAAAAGTAAGATCATCTAGTGTTTTTATACTTGCGATTTCTTTAGGAATAGATCCTGTTAATTTATTACTATACAAATACAATCCTACTAAAGAAGTTAAATTACCTATTTCTTTAGGGATAGATCCAGTTAATTCATTAATAGGCAAATGCAAGGTTTCTAAAGAAGTTAATTTGCCTATTTCTTTAGGGATAGATCCTGTTAATTTATTATATGACAAACGCAAGAAATCTAAAGAAGTTAATTTGCCTATTTCTTTAGGGATAGGTCCTGTTAATTCATTAGCTCCCAAATCCAAGTAATCTAAAGAAGTTAATTTATCTATTTCTTTAGGGATAGATCCAGTTAATTTATTATTATACAAATACAATCCTACTAAAGAAGTTAATTTACCTATTTCTTTAGGAATAGATCCAGTTAATTCATTGAACTGCAAATTCAAAACATTTAAAGAAATTAAATTACCTATTTCTTCAGGAATAGATCCAGTTAAATTATTATCATTCAAATACAAGTAACCTAAAGAAGTTAATTTATCTATTTTTTTAGGGATAGATCCTGTTAATTCATTAGCTCCCAAATTCAAGTAATCTAAAGAAATTAAACTACCTATTTCTTTAGGAATAGCCCCAGTTAATTCATTATGATTCAATCGCAAGGTTTCTAAAGAAGTTAAATTACTTATTTCTTTAGGGATAGACCCTGTTAATTTGTTGTGTGACAATTGCAAGGTTTCTAAAGAAGTTAAATTACCTATTTCTTTAGGGATAGACCTTGTTAATTCATTAGCTGCCAAATTCAAACTATTGACTCTCCCATTACTCACGGTTACCCCAAACCAATCACACACAGGAGTATTAACATCCCAAGGTTTATTATTTTCCTTAGTATTTTTCCAGTTAGGGCCATCTGTTGTATTATATAAATCCCATAAAGCTTGTTTTTCTATTTCGGAAACTTCACAAGAGATTTGATACAGATTGTTTGATGTATCTCCAGAGGTGTGCCCATACATTTTAGTTACAAAAAGAAATAGGAGTATGATATACTTAAATACTGTTTTCATCTATATATTTTTTAATAGTCCTTTTGGATTATTGAGTAGTTTTATACTGTTATAAACTTGATGGAAATAAAGATTTAGCTCCATGCTCTCCCCCACTTCTTAAATTTCTATACCCTACGGGGTCTAATCTAATAACTGGACTATTATATACTGGAGTAATACCATCTTGATTAAATACTCTAAAATCAACAGCAACGCGATTAGGGCTTTTCCAATAACTTTTTCTTTGTGCTCTTACTTCAAACTGAATAAATCCTCGCCCTGTGGGGCCTATAGGTATTGAAAATGTTCTTGTAGCTATCCAGAATTTATCTCCATTTACCGATATCCATGCTCCTCTATTCCCATAACTTTGGGGTATAACCCTGCAAACTACTTCGGTATTTGGAGTTCCTTGAATGGTAAAGGTTGCTTGTTCTCTCCACCCATAAAATTGTCCCGATTTCTTTATATCTGTAATAAGCGGTACTGCATTATCATCGCATGAATCTCCAATCCCATCATTATCATAATCGGTTTGAGAACGATTATAGGTATATGGGCAATTATCTTCATCGTCCTTCCATCCATCATCATCATAGTCGTTATCTGGTACTAGATCCCCTTGTAATTGAGTGGTCATACTGGCTCCATTATTTTTAGGAATCCATAAACTAGTATTTCCAGTATGCGCATGGGTAGTAGAAATAGCTATGCCTTTATCTCCATCGCCTGTCACCTGTTCTTTAAAACTATAGTGCCCGTCATCTGTATTTAGAAAACTATAATCCTCAAAATTATCTGCCCCCATATAGCGATATTTACTATTGGAAGCTACCGCTACTGGTAAAGTAAAATTATATCCATATTGTGCAGATGAGTAGCGATTCAGCGCATCTTTATTTTCTATTTCTACTCCAAAAGGGCTGTATTGCGTTATTTCACTAGCAAAGGTCCAGTTATCCTGAGCCTGCTCATGCGATACCCATTTATTATCTATTAGTGTATAGTAAGGAGTAAAATCTTTAAAATATCCTTCTTTTCTGGTATTTTTTTTGTTTTCTCCTCCTTGCGCTACTCCAATCCTTTCTGTAAGATACGCATAGGATTGTTTTGCTTTCCAATCTCCTTTTACATTATATAAATATGGATTAAACCCATACTCTTCTATATTTAAATCTGCCAACTGGTCTGAATCCGGAGTGGCAAAAGGAATACTTTCTAATCCATTTTCACACTGGCAGTTCCAGAAATCATCATACGCTACAGCGCTACCATTTATAATCTTTAACTGATCTGTTGGACTGCTATCCCCAGGTTGGTAAAAACTCTGATCTGTAATTTGATTTATCCTGTTTCCATTTTTACCTTTTAATGGGTTTTTCATCATCGTTATCGAGCTCATCTTTGCTTGCTGTAGGTTTCTGTATCCCGAACGCACTACTTTGAATTTCACTTTTTCTGGTATGGTTTTAGCACTTTTGTTAACTACTAACCCTTTATCATCCATTAGTAATACTGCTGTTTGGGTATCGTTAAAACCTACCACCCACAATCGTTCTTCTGTATCTTTACCGTAAGATGCTAAAATTTCATCTCCCAACGTAAAGTGTTTTTTCACATTAGGTAATGTAAAATAATCTCCAGATGGAGTTAACACTCCTTTATTTCCCAAATTTTTGGTGGCTTGCCCCATTCTATCATGACTCCAATACGCAGGGAAATCAAAATTGTAATAACTATCATCAAACTCATTTACTGTTTTGGTCAGCAACACTTCTCCTGTTTCTGCATCCCAGGCTTCATTAGTTGTCGAAACTTTAGAACCTAAATCGGTTGCAATCTTTTCTTTTAGAATTCCTGTTTGATGCACTACTTTAGTCGTTATAGCACTATGTGCTATATTTTCATGTTCATTATAAGTAGGGAAAACAGTAAAAACATAAAGTACAAATATGGGAATGAAAATAGCAACTCCATTTACATTTACTCCTGCAGATTTAGAATTTGAATAACTCTCTCTGAAATCATTAATAACATCATAATCTATCCCAATCTGTTGATTATTTTGTATAGTCCCATCTTTATAAATTATAGGAACGGTATTATTTAATTTACTGTCGTCTAATGCATCTGTGTGATATTTATATATTACAGAAGATATAGGTTTATCCATACCTTCCTGATATACATATTGCCCCTTTTGTTTACCGTCCATATCATTGGTATGTACTGCATACCCTTGGGTCATCGTAAATTCATTTTTAACAATTATTGGCGCTCCAAAAAGTCCCCCTATCAATTGTTTTAATATATTATTCTGATTACTAGGGAATCGTTTATCCATATCGGTATAATCTACCTTGGTAGGAAAATCTCTGGAGGTGTAATGTTCTGTAACTACCTTACCTGTAGCATGTCTAGTTATATCTTTATGTTTTAAGTTTTTTACAGTTACTCTAGCATAAGTTACTTTTGCATGAGGAAAAAATGCTTTCCCAAAAGGTTTTTCTACATAGCTAACTTCACGAGGTGCTATCAATCGTTTTCCTTGGTCATAAAATGGCTGTACAAAAGGATTTTCTGCACTATCATTAGGTTCAAAAGTTGCAACCCCACTAGTAGTTCCATCTTCTAAGGTATAGTCATAGGTTTGACCATAGGTTTGGGATTCATTTCCACCCATTTTATCCCATTGGTCGGTCATAACTAGTTGTTTCACTCTTACTCCTCCTCCTAATTTTCTTTTATTTGGTACAGATAATCGAATCCAAGATTTTTGAGGGACAAAACGTTGAGCACATAAATGAGAATTACTTCTTAATTTTCCGTTAGGGCCTGAAAATATTTGTCCAATAGCACCAATACTAGAAATTAGTTTTTTAGCAATACTCCCTGCACTTTCTTGTGCCCCATAATCTGCTCCAAGTTCATCATAGACTACGCGGTTTAAATATTTTCGACCAAAATACCATCCTGCTTTAGAAATTGGGTTAACTTTCATTCCGCCATCTACTCCTCCTTCCATCTCACTATGTTTCATGGGGATTGAAGCATATATTTTTCCATTAGCTGCTTTAAACACCTTTGGCTCTCCTTCTCTTTCAAGATAACCTGTTACATAATCAAAATCTGTTTGACTAGCCCCTATGGCACCTGCCTTAGTCATATTTACCAAAAACCTAAAGTATATTGGCTTTTGTTCCTGCCCCTTTAGATATTTTGATCTAAAATCTACATTAACATCATTTTCATTGGGTAATTCTACATATAAATATTTGGCTTCTCCTATAGCTCCTTTATACAAAATTTGATTGGCTTTAGGATTTGATGTTGTTGAATTATCTTTATTACCTACCCCCACTACTTTAAACATCTGCATAGGATCTTTATCCTGTACATATTGATAATCATCACTTTCATAACTTAATGACAAAGTTCCTCCAGATGGTAAACCAATATCGGTCAATGACCAAGCTGCGGTGTATTGATCTTGTAGTGCCTTATCGGTTTGATTTACAAAAGGAAATTCTGGTGCGGTTAGCGTAGTATCTGTTGGGGTACAACTCCCTTTATTAGGTTTATAATTACCCCAAACATCATATGATTTAAGGTTATAATCGGGGTTGGCTTCATTATATTCAAAAGTATAAGGAGTGTATTTTCCCATTTTAGACCCTCTATATGTAAAATACACTTTTTTAAGGGTTAGTTTTCCTTTATTTTTTTTCTCTCCTTTCTCATCAAAATAATCTAATTCATTATCATCGAGAGTACCTTCAAAATTATTTTCAACTTTCTGGCATTGAGAGTAATCATACACAAAATGCGCAGTTTTTATAGGAGTTAATTGTTGTATTGTTGGATCATTTGAATCGTCATCATCTTCTAAATCTTTCTTATATTTTTCGTATTCAGGTTTAGCATATAATCTAATTTGATCAATTTTGTACATATACTGTCCTGCAACTGGTTCTCCTCCATTATGATCTTTTACTCCTCTGGCATCCTTACGTTTGGATAAATCAAAAACTGCTACATGAGTTTTGGTTGTGATTTTACGAATGTATTTGATTTCCTTCTCGCCATAGATATAACTTCCTTTTTGATCTAATCTATGCGAATTGAGTCCTGCATTATAAGAAGCTTCTTTATGACCATAAGGAATTCTCCATCGATAAGGATCTTTTTCTTTTGCCTCATACTCAAACAAGGTATAACTTCCTAAATCGTCCTCTGTAGGACCATCTCCTGATCTATCTTCATAATCTGCAGATAAAACCGAAGACAATAAATAGGTATGCGCATACGCTGGGGTTTCTACCTTATCATAAAAATGATCTATCCCACTGGTATTGTTAACCGTATTTTCGTTAGTGTTATTAGTATTATATTTAACAATTCCCTTTACACAATCATATTGAGTAGAATTGGTAGCAAAAGTTACTTCTTGCTTTTTAATATTGTAAGCCGTTTCTCCAAAAACATACGTAGCTCCATCAGGTTTTAGTACTCGAAGTTGTGCTGTATGATGATCTTTTGCATATGTACTAATCCGATCTTTATAGTAGGAGTCTTTATAGAGAGCTTTAACTTCTTTTTTTGTTAATTTTTGAACAGCTTGATTACGAACATCTCTTTTTGTTCTTTTAAAATTGTTTTGGAAACCTAATTCTTTATCATATTTTGGTTTTTGAGATACTGGATCATAGGTTTTTATTCTAAATTTAGTATCTGCATAGCTATTAAATCCACCTCCACCAATTTTTAAAGCAATTGGTGAATCTGCTCCTAAACGTTCTTTATAGAATTCTGCTTCCTGATCTACTTTAGAAGTTCCTACATATTTAAAATATACGGGTTCGTTATCTACTGCTTGATTTGGAGCATTTTCGTTTTCATTTTTTAAATATTTTGAAGCATTAGTTTTCCATACACCTGTATGACTTTTAGAGGGTGAGATTACATAATTACCTCCTAAATGAAACCCTGTACCTGCTTCTATTTCACCACCTAAACTAAACCCTAAACTCTCATCTTTAACATATTCGTCATAAATTTGACCAATCTGTGTTCTGTGCGGACGAAACATACCCCCTATTCCTTGTGCATTAACGCTATACAGATCATACGTATAGTTGGTATATGGTAATGCTAGTAAACTCTTACTAATTTCCCGATCATTTTCTCTATTATAATCTAATACATCATGAGAACTTGCTTGTCCTGTATGTTCATATCCATATGCTTTTTCTACTTTTTGCTTATCTTTTATTTTTTGAACTGAAGCGGAAGCATTTAACTCGACTTCTCCATCCAACCCCCATGCATCTACTCCTACAGAAACCGAAAAATTAACATTATAATCCTGAAAAGCGGTTCGTTTTCTGGGAGTTACAGTTATATCAGAAAAAGAAAGACTTCCTGATGTCCCTCCATATGCTTTATCAAATTTAAGTGCTCTCTTATCTTCTTGATGTCCGTAGGACGCTCCTAAGTTAAATGATGACAATCCTTTATTAGAATTAAAAGATATTCCTGCATTCAATTTCCCATATAAAGCCTGTCCATCTACATATCCTACACCTTTTTTAGCACTTATATTTGGTGAAATCGTTGCCCCATCTAAGACAGAGGTTTGTACATTCATCCCCACGCTTACATTATCTGATACTGCAAAAGATAATCCATAAGAAGGTTTGAAAGTAATCCCATGATAATTACTATACTGGATACCTAATCCTAGTGAAGCATTTACATAATCCCCTGTTTCTAATCCGAACACTTGTGGTTCTACGCCAACATTAAGCCCTACGGTTACATGTTTTTTTAGATTTTTTTCATAATGCAGTGTATCTCCTTTAAAGTCATCAGGAATTCCTCGTACCTGCCTTTTAATTTGTCCTACATTAAGATTCCATCCCAAACCTACCCAACTGGCTTCTTGATCCATCATTACTCCTGAATCATAAGCAAGATTTAAAGGGTAACCTCCTACATCCATAATTGGGATATTATAGTTAAAATCTCCGCTGGTTAAATCTACCATATCTGATGTACCAATAGGAGTAAAAGAATTAAACTCTGGCTGTGAAGGACCACTGGTTAAAGCATATAGAAACGTAGGCTGAATTATAGTAACTACAAGTTGTATTGCCAAATAAGTTGCCAGAATTTTTGATGTTTTGCTTTCTCTAATTTTTTGAATCATAATGGTTCTTATAAAATCTTATAAACCTTAAATATTTATTCGTTCTTATTTTTTTGGAAAACACTATACTATCCAACCACAATACCTTATAAAATATATTATATAAAGAAGTGCTTGTAACTTCGTTTCTCGATAAACTAAAGGATTCTTACTCTTTTTCCAAAAGCGAATATACTTTGGTATATATGGTATTAAAATCGCAAGTAGTTAAGATTTATAAATATTACCCTATATATTACTAAATCTCAACTTATAAACTCAGCTTCCTGTTACTATCAGAACCCTTTGTTACACAAAGAGTTTAAGAATCAAACATTAAAACAAACCACAAAATCATGAAGTCATTTCTTAAAAAAAAAGCATGGCATGTCTATTTATGAATAAACATCTAAAAAGATGTAAAAATCAAAATATTTATGTGATTTAGAGTTTTATAATTATAAATTATTACCATAAATAAATTATAAAAAACATGAAAATTTCTTGTTGTATTCTTTCCTAATTCTATTAATTTTGTCCTGAATTTTACCTTATATGAAATTACTTTACCTTGTATTCTTTTTGATTTTTTCTGCTTACTCACAAACTCCATCTAAACCATACTCTTTTTGGTTAAATAAAACAAATGATTTTTACAGAATACATAATGACAGTACACTATTTTATGCTAAAAAAATGCAATTGTATGCTGATTCTCCTTGTGATTATCTAAATGGATTGATGTTTGAAGCGAATGCTATTTATTTTAAAAGAGATTGTAGTAAATCTAAAGAGGTATCCTTAAAAATTCTAAAAAAATTAAATACTGAAGATTCTACCTTGTATAAAAGTTGTTTTTTTTATATTAAATCTCATGTGCTTGGGCGTCTTTCTTATATAGAAAAATGTTTAGGAGATTACTCTAAAGCTCTAAAATACATAGAGCAAAATGAAAATTTATGTAAAAAGAATAATTTCTATTCTGAAAAATATAAACTAGCATTACAATATCAAACTGCTTTAATTTATATAGAACTTGAAAAATACGAATCTGCGATTAAATTATTAAGCCCGCTAAAAAATATCTCGACTGTAAATGAAAACAAATTAACTCTTCCTAGTATAAATGTTGCATTAGGAGATTCCTATTTAAAATCTTATGAGAAATTTCTTAAACCAAATTTTCTGGATTCTGCCAAAACATATTATAAAAAACATTATAAATCGGCTATCCAAATAGAACAGCAAACGAATCACACTCAGAAATTATTTGATATAAAAATGGGGGTTATTGCATTACATCAACAAAAATACGAGCATGCATTATCTCTTTTAAGAAAAGCAAAAAAAATAAAACTTACTGAGGAAAAACATTTTACAAATCAAGAAACATATCTTTATCTAGCTAAAGCATTTTATAATCTAAATCGTCAAGACTCTTGTTTGTATTATGGAAACCTATTTCTAGAAAAAAACATATTACATCCAAGAAACAATAATCTACGATTAAAAGGGTATACTATATTGGCCAATTCTTATAATAAAACGAAACAATTAGAAAAAGCTTACAAATACTCTACCTTAGCATTATCTGAAATTAAAAAGTTAGATACTCTTAAAATTAACGGAATCGAACAGTTAAGTTTTATTGCTTTAAAAAAAATAAACAATACCAATCAAGTACTTTTAAACCAGAAGAAAAACAGATGGTTTATTTATAAAATATTTTTCATTCTTTTATCTATTTTTTTACTAGTTGTACTAATTCGCTCTTATATTTTACGAACAAAAACAGATAAAAAATATCAAGCTCTTATTTCTCTTGAAGCAGAAAAAAAAATACCTACTCCGCAATCTACAGAAAATAATAGTGCTCCAAAAATTGCTATTCGAGAAGATATTATTAATAAAATTATTTCGGGTTTAGATGAGCTAGAGTTACAAAAAGCCTTTTTAAACCCTGAATTTAGCTTGAAATATGTAGCAAGTAAACTAGACAGTAACACCTCTTACATATCAAAAATTATTAACTCTCATACAGGAGTTTCTTTTACAGAGCACACCAACAATCTTCGTATTCAATACATTACAAAAAGCCTTACAGAAAATCCAGAATTACGAAAACATTCTTTAGATGCAATTGCAAAAGATTTTGGATATTCTAGTGCTTCTTCTTTCTCAAAAATTTTCAAAAAAACCGTTGGCATGAACCCCTCATATTTCATTAAGAAATTAATTGAAGAAGATGATAAAAATTGCTGATATATCCGAAAATAATTGATTTTCTTTTCCAAAAAATTCAAACATCATAACGAACTATCAAAAAAACATATTAAATCATAATTATCAGTAGTTTACAAAAGTTATTGAATAAAATAAAATTACCAAAATCATCTGTTTTATGTGCTTTTTTGCTTATTATTGTGCTGTAATTGTGCCTTTTGATTCTAAAGGCACAAAAAAAATGCATCATGAATATCTCTTTACGACAAAAAACCCTGAAAGATGGTAGGATAAGTTTGTTCTTAGACTATTATCTTCCAAAAGCCAGGCAAACCAGAAAAAAAGAATCCTTAAAACTATATCTTCATCCCAGTCCCAGAACAAAGATAGAAAAGGAACACAATAAAAAGACACTTATTCTGGCAGAAGGTATCCGTTCTAAACAGTTGTTAAAATTACAACATGATGAGCATGATTTTTCTCATTTGATTAAAGATAAGGAAGTAACTCCTAAAAGAAGTATTGTCGCCTATTTTAAAGAACAAACACAAAAGAGAACTGGTAGCTCGTATGGAATATGGAAAAGTGTATTACAATACATTATAAAATATGTAGGTACTGATCATGTAACCCTTGAAGATATTGATAAGGATTGGGTAGAAGGTTTTAAAAAGTATTTACAGTCAGAAAACACTCCTGATAATCATATCCCTTTATCGGTCAATACGGCTCATATCTACTTTAGTAAATTCAGGACTGTCATACGTCAGGCCTGTAAAGATAAATTGCTGGATCATAATCCTTGTAATGATGTAGCCCATATTGTGCAGGAAGAAACCGAAAGAGAGTTTTTAACCCTGGAAGAATTAAAAACAGTGGTAAAGACAGCATGCCAGTACCCACACTTAAAAAAAGCGTTTATCTTTAGTGCGTTAACAGGTTTACGAAAATCTGATATTCAAAAGATGAGATGGAGCGAGTTACAATATTCTAAGGAGCAAGGGTGGTACTTACGTTTTACTCAACAGAAGACTAAAAAAACAGAGACGCTTCCCATCTCTGAACAGGCAAGGGATTTATTAGGAGAACCTGATGATAAAGAAGCTCTTGTTTTCAAAGGTTTTAAATTTGATACTACCACATCTCTTAAACTTCAGGTATGGATGTTAGCATCCGGAATCACAAAAAAAATTACCTTTCATTGTGCAAGACATACCTTTGCCACTTTACAATTAACCATAGGCACTGATATTTATACGGTATCAAAGTTATTAGGACATAAAATATTAAAGACTACCCAAATTTATGCCCAAATCATTGACCAGAAAAAAGTAGATGCTGTAAATAATATTCCTAACCTTTCCCTATAAATATATATGCAAGAACCACTTTTCACACATTTCCAAATTAATACCCTTGATATATGGGATTTTGAGAGAGATTGTTTTTTTAATCCTGGTATTGAGTTTAAGAACTTTTCTCAACAAAGGATTATGGAAACACTTATTGAAAAAGTAAGGGATATTTCTATTTCAAAAACCAGTCCTTTTACTACTTATGATGGATATTTGGAAGGGAGTAAAGACACAAAACACTATTATGAGAGTAAAGTAAACCAGCTTAACAGGGCTTGTGATTTTTCGGATTACATTGGTTTGGAATTTTTTTTTAGTCGTAATGATGGATATTCCTATCGGGTAAATTATGAAATTTTGTCTAAAGAGGAAGATTTTGCCTATTGGTTTTCATTAAAACTTAGACAATATGAATTAGGGGTTCGGTATATTCCTGAATTTTTAAAACATCACCTATCGTATTCTTTTGACGATTATGAAATTTCATATATAGATTTTCTTAATGTACAAGTCCTTCGGCAATATCACAATATTTTCTTCTCCGATAGGGTCAGTGATACCGTTAAGGAGTATGTAGACACACTGTTTGTCTCATTAAAAAATCAAATTGCAAAGGATGAACCTGAAGTGAAAAATGAAAAGAGTATTGGAAAACGCCCAAAATCCAGAGAGGAATTCAATTCCTATCGTCTAATGATTCTTCAAAAAGAGCCTGCTTATTTGAATAGTCATAGTACTGACTTCTATGATGTTTTTCATTTACTGATAAAACATGATTTTATTAAAGCTGACCCCGATTTTGATTTTGAAAGGTTTAAAAAGATATTCTCTGGTCGAGGGGTTTCCAAATCTAAAAGAATCATCTGGTCAGAAAACAATATCTATCTGAAACTTTTTGTACGTTATTTGTTACAAACCAAAAAAATAGAACCTATGGGCAATGAGAACTGGAGAACTACAGTGAAATGTTTTTTGGATAAAAACGGAAATGAATTTAAAACTACTCAACTTCAATATGCTAATGGAGGCAAAGATGAAAAGGTAAAATTATTATATAGTATCGTTGACCAATTAGAAGACGTATTGTAACTTCTCTCTTTTTTGTTTTCTCCTAGTTTACAAACAGTAAACACACTCTATTCTCTACACTCTACGATTTTTTTTGCATAATGTATCCATACAACACCCTAGGAGCTACAAGCTGTATCAAAAAATACGGGTTGTAAACACGCTCTATTCTCTACGCTCTACGATTTATCTGAAAAGCACTTTGAAATCCTTTGTTATTTAGTGCCAGATATCTAAAGAAACACAGGCATTACGTAATGCTCATTTTTAATTAAAAAAATATATCACATGAGCGATTTATCAAAACCATTGTACTCCTTAACTGTTGGAGAGTATAAAGAATTACAGCAGCAGCTATTACAAGAGCACTCTGATCAGTTTCTAAAAAATGGTAACAATGAACCTTCACTTTTAGAAAAAGAAGAACAGGACATTATCTTTATGGAAGAAGTTTGCAGGCTTACCGGATATACCAAACCTACTGTATACTCCAAGATCAGCAGATACCAGATTCCTGTACTCTCCAGAGGGAAACCCCTCACCTTCTCTAAAAAAGCAATTATAGAATGGATACATCAGGGCAAACCCCATGTTATTGATCAAATGGCAGAGGATTATTTAAAAACAAGGAAATGAAAATGTATCAAAGACAAAGGAGTAATCCGACTGATACCATATCGTTGGAGAGTCCGAAAATTCTTTGCTTGAAACGGAAGTCCTCAAAGAAATGAAAAGGCTTCGACATTTAAGAGGTAAGCGTGCTATAGGTACACTGATACAAATTTTAAAGCAGTGTCACTATAGTACCCATACTTCTTGCAGCTACACTATCACTATAGTAAAAGTGTGTACCCTATTTTTTTTAATACACCAGAAACAATTGATCGCACAGATCAGTAAAAAAATACGTTATGATCACCAGAAAAACAATACTATCCAAAACCCATTATGGGCTAAAGATTTACAGTTATATCCTCCGGCAGTTTTATCCTGAACAAACCATATTGTATGTAAACGGAAATACATGTAAACCTGTCATTAATCCATTTACACCAGAGCAACGCCATAGTCTGTCTATTGAGATTGTAAACAATCAGGGGGTTTACAAGGATATACATGATAAAGAGTGTAAAGGAACTGTTTTTGATTTTGCCCAATTGTATTTTCAAATGGATACTGAAGATGAATTACTTATCAAAATCAATGATACGCTTCACTTAGGACTGGTAAATAATATCCCTGATTACCAGAGTAACCTTCAACGGATTAATAAAGCTCTGGAAGAGATCCCAGAAACCCAATGGAATCCAAAATTCAGTTATTTTAGTACGAACTTGTATCATCTATATCCTTCTGCAACTGTTGGGATATTAGAAACCTATGCTATGATCACAGCTACCATCAGGGAATACAAAACAAAAACGCTTCGGGGATTCAGTTCAGAGAGGCAACAAAAAGAATATAAGAAGAACTATTTTGATTATGTAACCTTTTCAGGAACTTTTACAAAACGCAATAATAATGCCCTTATCGAGCACTCAGGATTGCTGACTGTGGATATAGATGGGATACATGATACATCCGCCTATTGCCTAATTCGGGAAGTATGATCTGTTTAAACTCTTTTTCTTTTATTGTGTTTAGTAAAACCTGATAGTCTTGGATTTTTTTTTGTTTTTCTATTTTGCTTTGCAATTTTTCTACGGCTGCTATTAACCGCCTTCTATCTATAGGTTTTACCAGGTAATCTATAGCCGATAATTCAAAAGCTTTTATAGCATACTCATCAAAAGCAGTTACAAAAATGATATCAAAATTCATTTCTTCAAAGAAATTTGCGATCTCATATCCTGCATAATTTGGCATCTGAACATCTAAAAAAACGACATCGGGTTGTAATTCTTTAATCTCTTCCACAGCATCTTCAAGACAGGAACATTGCGCAAGAACATCTATATTTAAATCACAACGTTTTATCAAATTTGATAAAACGTTTCTAGCTCTTTGCTCATCATCTACCAGTATTGCTTTAATTGCATTCATGTAACAAAAATAGGTAGTTTAGAATTAGTAATCATAAAGCAGTTTGTGAATCGTAATTTGAGTTTATGAGTCTTATCTGGTTTCAGTTAACATAGGTACATTCTAAAACGTTTTGCCCTGGAACAATCCCTTCTGTAAATACTTTTTGATAACCACCGCCATTGTATTGTTGAGCAAATGTTGCGTAATGAAAACTGCATGTACCGTCCTTACGTTTCATAACAATAACACCAGAAATTCGCCTGCCAAGCTGTACACCGGTTAGCGTATTTCTGTAAATACTCCAGTCGCTACCAGCAAAGTATGCTTTGGAAATAGTTTCTTCCCAACCATATTGATTTGCCCAAGATTTTGCTGCTAGTGTCGCTTGTTTTTCTAATTCTGAGTTACTAAACCCTTTTGCAGGTAAACGTCTGTTTTTTATGGCTTCTGCTTCTTTTGTTGCATATGCCTTTTCTGTGTGTTCCTTTGCCTTTAACGACCAATCTGCCAATTTTGCATCTATTTTATCCTGAGTTTCTTTACTAACCAGTAAATTTCTTATTGCTTTTTGATCTTTATGGAAATAGTTAAAGGTTTCGTACGGACCCCATACTGATTTTCCTAAATCATTTCCCGAACTGTATTTTGCCCATATAACCGAAAGCGGACTTTCTACAAGCATATACTCTCTCCTATTACCTCCAACGTCATAAATATCGACTTCTAAAATCTTGCTCAACTCTGCCATAAAACTATAACGCTCACCATGGCCATTAGGAAAATTAAGACGTATCTCTTTTCCTTTTGTAATGTCTATAGTAACAGAATTAAATGACTCTCCATTGTGTAGTTTTTTTGCTGCTGGATAATAAAGGTTACTTTCACTATCAACAGCTTGTGCACCAACTCCTCCTGTCATAATCTGTTTTGAAAAGTTTATCGCCCAATCTTCTACTTTCTTTTTAGTCATACCAGCAACCTTAGCTTTATCTGCACTAAAAAAATTAACATATAAAAAAGTCTCCCAAATACCTTCTCCTATAGCCACTGCTGGTGATTTAGGAGCTACAGACACATAACTATTTTCATCATAAGGTATCACATAGATGCCCGAGGTGCCATAAATAGATTTCCCCGATGCTTTACTAACTTCTGGATTATAAGTGTAAACAGCCGGCATACATTGTTTACAAGAAGCCATTGCCAATAATTTTACACCATTATTTTCGCCAATTTGTAAAATCTGTTGCTTTTTTCCGTCTCGTGAGGGTTCTAATAAATGAACCATTTGATCTTGCGCAAAGAGCTGATTAAAAAAAGAAAGGTTTAGTACTAAAACTAGTATTTGTAAGTAGTTTTTCATTTTCATAATACGCGGTTTAAATAGGCTATAAAGTATGTTATTCTTTTATGATTTTTTTTCTTAATGTTTTGCTTTTTGTATCTATTACAAGCCAATATACTCCTCTATTCACCTCAGAAATATCTAATTCAGGAGTGTTTTGTTTCTGTAAAACTTGCTCCCCAACAAACGTATACAAAGTAAGTTTCTTTACTATTTCTTTAGATCGAATATTAACAAAGTTATTTGCTGGATTTGGATATACGATGATATCATTACTTACTTTTTTACCTGATTCTGGCACCTCATCAGAAAGAGGCCCTAAATCTATCAATCCTCCTGTACTACCTTGGACGCATATGTCGCTATAACCAGCCATTGCATCTTTTCTCCAATGCCCATTAGTAGTAGGCGTAAACCCCGAGTCTATATTAATGCAAGTTAACTTAGGGTTATTATCTGCAAATAAAGTAAAATTAGGATGGTGATTATTTCCATTTGCCACATCTAATGTTTTGAGATTTGGATTATCATAACAATATACCGATTGCAAAGATGAATATGCACTTACATCTAAATCGACTAACTCATTATCTGAACAGGTAAGTACAATTAGATTAGGATTGTTACCTAAATTTACTTTATTAATTTTATTTCCGTCTACTTGTACAGTTATTAATTTTGTGTTATTACTTAGATCTAGCTTTATTAACAAACCACTTGCAACAACAAGTTGTCTTATGTTTATAAAAAATTCTATTCCTGTTAAATCATGTATGAATGGAGTCTGCCCAACGGATAGAAGGCCACTATAATTTTGTGCTTCTGAAACATCTATTTCTCCGTCATTATTCAAATCTATTGAAGGAGAATGATGTATCAAATCATTTTTAAAGTTAGGGTCAGGAAAATTGATACTCTGACTGTAACTGTTTACTGCTATAAAAAATAAACCTAGTGCAAGTAATTTTTCTTTCATTTTTATCGTGTTTTAAGTTTCGTTTAATAAAAATAATAGTTAATACTTCAGACCAGCAAAACGATTTGTGAAGAGTAATTTGAGTTTGTGAAGTGTTCGGATAATTAATCGCTTCTCTAAAAATACGTTTCTCCATATTACATAAACAACATGAAACTTTAATGTTTTAAAATTAGATAAGTTATATTACATTTAACCACAAAATAAGCGAAATGACAATTTTTAATATCTTAGATATTCTAGGGACCATTGCATTCGTAATATCGGGTTCACTAAGTGCAATGAACCGAAAATTAGACTTATTTGGTATTTTTATCATTGCATTTGTTACTTCAATAGGAGGAGGTACTATTCGGGATATACTCATTGGTAATACTCCGGTTTCCTGGATGCAAAATACAACCACTATGTATTTGATAGGCGGGGTTACAGTGTTTTCTATCATTTTTAGAAACAAACTCGATTATCTTAAAGGATCAATTTTTTTATTCGATACCATTGGATTGGGGGTTTTTACTATTATAGGAGTCGAAACAGGAATTAATGCAGGGTTAGCACCTATTGTTTCTATTGCTCTGGGAACTACAACCGGTTGTTTTGGTGGAGTAATTCGTGATATTTTATGTAATGAAATCCCTGTACTCTTCAGAAAAGAAATATATGCCACAGCCTCTATAGCTGGTGGAATATGTTTTATGGTTTTATATTCATTTGATTTGGATCAGAACATCACATATATCTCTACTGCCCTGTTAATCATTCTAATTCGATTACTAGTAGTAAAATATAAAGTATCATTGCCATTATTCACTACAGCAAACAAAGATCTTACTAATTGATTTTTCTAAATAATTAGTATCTTATTAGGCTCAATTTTGTTATTTTTCACATAGAATGAAATTCAAACCTAAATCAGCTACATATAAGAAAAAAGTTAAAGAAAGCTTTGAACGTCAACAGTTCATGAAGTTAATCAATGCACAATTAATAGACGTTCAGCCAGGGTATTGTGAGATTCATGTACCTTATCATTCGAGTTTAACACAACAACATGGCTTTTTTCATGCAGGCATAATTAGTACTATTGCTGATAATGCAGCTGGATATGCCGGATTTTCATTGATGGAAGAAAACTCCTCTGTTTTAACAGTAGAGTTTAAGATCAATTTGATGGCACCCGGAGATGGAGAACTGCTAATAGGAAAATCAAGTGTATTAAAAAATGGAAGAACATTAACCATTTGTAAATCCGAAATATTTATTATTAAAAACGGAAATGAAAAGCTATGTGCTGCTGCACAACTAACATTAATTGAACTCAAAAACAGTAGTGATCAGAAAAGTAGTAGTACTGGTAAAAAATAGACCTAAATTATTATATAACTTTTTTTAAATATATAATGACAGAAGAACAACTTAAAGAAATAGCCCTACAACTGCGAAAACCCGAAGGTGATTGGGGAATAGAGATGGGTAAAAAGATGAATGCCGGTAATAAATTGATCAACCTTCATACTATTGATGTATTGAACCCAAAGGCAAACGATGTTATATTAGAAATCGGTATGGGAAATGGTTTTTTTGTAAAAGATATTTTTAAACTAGAAAATACAATTCAATATAAAGGTTGTGATTATTCTAAGGAAATGGTGAGCAAGGCAACTGCATTGAATGAAAAACTAATAAAAGAAGGAAAGGTTGATTTTTTCATTGCCGATGCTGACAAAATCCCTTGTGAAGATGCAGAGTTTAACACAGTTTTCACTATTAACACTATTTATTTTTGGGAGGACCCTAAACGTGTTTTAAAAGAGATTAGAAGGGTTTTAAAGCCTAAAGGAAAACTGATCATTTCTTTAAGGCCAAAATCAAGTATGGCAACATATCCCTTTGTAAAATATGGGTTTGATATGTTTAACAAATCAGAAGTTATCCAATTATTACACAGAAATAACTTCATGGTTACAGAACATATTGAAAAAGAGGAACCAGGACAAGAAATTGATGGAAAAACAATGAAAGTGGAAACCTTGATTGTTTGTGCTCAAAAAAACTAATAAATGGTATAATGAGTATCACTCAATCCATAGAATTATTTGCCGCTATAAATGTAGGAATAGTAGGGTTATCTAATCATAGAAGGAGCTTTTTGATTAGGAAAAGATTACTTTTAATGAAACGTTTACATTATCGTAAAGATTTAGAATTATCCATAAACCAATTACTTAAGTCAATAATTTTATCTGATAATTCAAAACCAAATTTCGTGAGAGAATATTCCACTTTGGGAGGGATTTCTGGATAAACCTTACGTTCTACAATATCATATCCTTCTAACTTCTTCAAAGTAACAGCTAACATCCTTGAGGAAATTCCATCTATATTTTTTTTTAATTCATTAAATCTAAGAACTTCATAATACCCCAAATTAAAAACACATAACAAACTCCACTTATCCAAGGTAGTTGCTAGCAGGTTTTTTGTAGGGCAAAACCCTTCTTTTAAGTATGGAGCAGTAGAAATAAAATATTTTTCAATTTTTTTCTTCAATCTAACCTGTTGTTTATCAGTATTAGTTATCATAATGTTACTTAATTACTAATTTGTAAGTTATTGTTTATCAGAATATTTTGAATTATTTTCGGTTACTTAAAGTAACTTAAAGTATAAATATATGAAAAATTTAAACATAGATTTTAAATGGATCGGTGCTTCGACATGGATATTAAAAGTTGGAGATCTTAAAATTGCTTGTGACCCTATTCTTTGTGATATAAACACTATAATCGATCTGAAATTTTTTAAAGCTAAAAGACGAACAAAGCCTCAATTTGTAAATTCGGATTTTGATACTATTGATATTTGGTTGTTGACTCATAATCATGCAGATCATATCGATGAGCTAGGAATGTCTAAAATATCATCAAGCTCAAAAGTATATTCGCATAAAAACCTAAAACCCTGGTTTACCAATAGATCTTTAGAAAATGTTTCGTTCATGAACTGGACAGATAAAATCCATACAAATAGTAATGGATATGAAATAGAAATTGAAGCAATAACTTGTGTTCATGGGTCTAACTATATATCAGCTATATTATGTGGTGGAGTTAACGGTTATTGGATAAAAATCAGGAAAGATGGTCAATCACTAGAGATTTATGTAACAGGAGATACTATCAATCATTCTAAAATGAAAAAACACATTAAAGGACGTAAAGCAGATATTTTGATCCCCAATATGGGAGGAGGTGGTTTAGACAAATTTGGTGGTCCTTTTTCATATACAGCCGATCTTTTAAAAGACACCGTAACAATCACCAGACCAACTGTTATCTTACCTGTACATCATACATCATTCTCATTATTTAAGGAACCAATTGAAGAACTATATAAATGGAATGATGATAGAATTATAGAATTTGGCGAAGGGCAAACTATAAATCTTCAAGAGCATATATTCAAAAACAATACAGGTTTTACTTCCAAAATATAAGATAGTATTACTTTTATAAAAGGATAATTATATGAGCCAGAGTGTTCTGTATATACACATACTATGAATTTTAGAAAAGCAACTCAACAAGATGTTCCTTTAATCGTACAAATGATTGCTAACGATAATTTAGGAAAAACCAGGGAAAACTATCAAATTCCTCTCCCCAGAGAATATTTTGAAGCCTTTACAGCTATTAATACTGATCCAAACCAAGAATTAATTGTAGTAGAAAATAATGATTTTGAAATTATTGGCACTTTACAACTATCTTTCATACAATACTTAACATATCAGGGAGGAATACGAGCACAAATTGAGGCTGTGAGAATTAAAGAGGACCAAAGAGGTAAAGGAATTGGGCAAAAAATGTTTGAATGGGCCATAGAACGGGCAAAACAAAAAAAAGCACATGTACTACAACTTACTACAGATAAAAAGCGTCCCGAGTCCATACGATTTTATGAGAAATTAGGATTTATAGCCTCACATGAAGGTATGAAACTTCATTTTTGAGATTGAGTCTTTTAATTTATAAAAAAAAGGTTGCTTTTTCAAGCAACCTTTTTATCAATAACACTACCTATTAATAACCTTTTATTAATATTTAAAAACTCTTAATGTTTCTGTTTTTGTATCTGTCATTATTTTCACAAAATAGCTTCCAGACATTTTAATCTGCTGTCCTAAAGTTATTTGCCCAGGGTTTTTTCCATATTTTTTATGGATCAATAATTTTCCTTGTATGTCATAAACTTTTACTACCAAGTCCCTTTTATCCAATGTTGATGTATTGATTACGAAGTTCTCGGTAAATGGATTAGGAAAAATAGTAATTGTATCGTCTAAGCTATTATCATCACGATTTTTTAACTTCAGTACTTTTGTCGTAATGGTTTGATTTGGATTCGTATTATATGCATAATCCAAAATAGTATAGGATAAGCCATCATTGGCTACTGATATATGAAACCAACCGTAATGTGTATTACCGCTAATTTTAAAAGTAAATCCTACAAAGCCTGATTTCCCTTTCCAATCAGTATAATCAGAAGAACTTACAATATAGCTATTAGATTCTGCTCTAAAATTACTAGCACTATCAATTCCTATCCCCTCTCCTATCAATGTCACATTTTTACTAGTGTCTACACAAACAAGATCTTTATTATAGGTAACTAACCTTACCGCATTACTAGAATACCAGGCACCATAATCTTTATCGTCTCCAACTTCTATTCTAAAGAATTTCCAGCTATTAGACGAATTTACTGTGATATCATTTATATCCACATAAACTACTCCAGTATCCGTATTACAAGGAGTACATGAACCGCCACAATCTACTCCGGTTTCATTTCCATTCTGGATACCATCGCTACAAGTAGGTGTAGAATTTGCTCCTACAGTAATCGTATAATCTTCTACTTCACCATAATCAAAAGAACCACATGGTGATGGGATTGTATTATACCTCATAGACACTCTCATTCTGGTATTTCCATTTTTTGCACCATCAGGAATTGTGAAGTTTCCATTTACAGAAGTATCTTTTGATGCCGCTTTGCTCAACACTTGTTCATTAGGATCTTCAAAATCTCCATCCTGATTATAATCTATCCATACACTATAGGCTTCTGTATAACTAGTACCTGTCCAAGTCGGGGTTATAGTAATCGTATGTGCAATTCCTTTAGACAAAGCTGTAGATACAGAAGTAAAGTCATTATATCCTCCACTTCCTGCTGCAGATGTATTATCAATTGTTCCTAATTGAACTCTGCCAATATACTCATCAGATACACTATTTCCATTTGCAGCACAGTATGTCAAAGTAGCACAGGGAGCACATGAACCGCCACAATCCACTCCTGTTTCATCTCCATTTTGGATACCATCACTACAGGTTGGTGTAACCTGACAAGGAGTACATGAGCCGCCACAATCTACTCCGGTTTCATCACCATTTTGGATACCATCATTACAGGTTGGTATTGTGCTATTTCCAACATAGATAGTATAATCTTCCACTTCTCCTATATAGATATCTTTACCACAAGGAACTATTGAATTTACATCTCCATATGCCATTCGTACTCTCATACGCAGCGGGGTTCCTGTAGGTGCAAAAGAAGGTGCTGTTACCGAAGTACTGTAGGGACCTGGACCAAAAAGAGAAAACACTTCTTCATTTGTATCTATAAAATCTCCATCTTGGTTCCAATCAATCCAAACTCCAAGTGCATTATATGTCCATAACTCATTTTGAGCCTTTATAGACAATATTGTTGGCTGTCCTTTTTGAACAATTGTAGACAAATTAGTATAATTTTTATAAGGAATATGACCACTGCTATTGTTAATATCTCCAAAAACTACCTGAGTGATATGTACATCATTCAGAGCACCAGAACCTTCACAAAAAGTTATTGGAGCTTTTTCTACCTGTATCGTTACCGATTTAGAACTTGTCACACCATTATTATCATAAGCCGTGATCGTTAATTCATGTTGCCCCGGACTTAAAAAATTTAGCTTATTTATATGAGTCCATTGGTAAGGTGCTGCATAATCAGTAGAAATTAACTGTCCATCCACTTTTAATTCTGCTTTTTCAACTTTCTCATTATCCCTTATAACTGTTTCTACAGCAATATTTTCTTTTTGAACAAAATTCTGTCCATTAGAAGGTTTCAGTAATGTTATTGTAGGAGGAGTATTAACCGGAACTGGATCATTGGTAACTATTATTGAATAATCTTCAATTTCTCCAATACTGTTTTGCGTTCCACATGGTGTTATATTACTTTCTGCACCATAACTCAATCGTACTCTCATTCGGGTTGTACCTAGTTTTGCACCAGACGGAGGGGTGATTTGTTGATTGTATGGTCCTGCAGCATATTTATGAAAAACTTTTTCTCCAGGATCTATAAAATCCCCATCTTGATTCCAATCGACCCATACCCCTAATGCATTATAGGACCAATGTTCATTTTGTACTGTAATATCCAATAGAGTACTTTCGTTTATTCGTACTATTCCAGCCAGCGAAGTATAATCTACGTAGGATGTTGTATATCCAGAAGTATTCTCAAAATTTCCTAATTGAATTTTAGTGATGTGTACATCATCTGCTCCTTCTTTATTGGTGGCACTACAATATACATTTGCATTAGAAGGGTATACTGTAATATAATTCTGAATCGTTTTTATATCACTGCTTCCTGCAATTCCTTTTGCTGTTAAAGTAACATTATACGCTCCTGGAGAGTTATATGTTATCTGCGGCGTTTGTTGATTGGTTGCACTAGAAGGAGACCCAGAAGGAAAAGACCAGTCAAGACCTGTAAGATAACCAGTAGATTCATTTACAAATTTTATTTTTCCTCCGGCAATAGTTGTTTTATTTGGAGCAAAAAAATCTGCTACCGGATTATCACTGATATCGGCATCCTTAAGTGGCCCTGTGATTATAAAATCGGCAGAACGACTACCTGATGAATTTAAATTTTTAAAATACCCTACAGTATATTTAAAATTATTTACGAGTTTATTTTCTCTAAGCTTCAATATAACATTGTCTAGCTGTTTTGCAATATCTTTGGGAGCTGTTCCTACACCAGACCCCGTTATTTTACCTTCTATTTTAAAACGTCTATAGGATTTTACGGCATCTATCGCAACCAAAATATTACTGGTATTGGGTAGGTTTCCTATTTCATTTTGAATTGCAGAAGAGCTTCCTATACTAATTTGGTTATCATCAGACCAACTTGTTGTAGGTTGCCATCCAATTACTTGTTCATTTTTGACCTTAAGTAAAAAATTATTATACGAAGTTTCCCCATTATTTCTAAGTTCACTTACAAAATTATCAAATCCGGTAATATCATTATTTCTGGTATAATCAAAAAAGCGTTTTAAATAGTCAAAATTGTTAAGATACCAATTGTACCAGGCAGCGTTTCCATAAGTATAATGGTAAAAATTTCCACTTGTATAGCTCGAATTAAAAACCGTATTAAGAGTTGGCCAACCTGACCCTTGGTTTATTATTGCTCTGGTATTTTGCGCTAACATTTGTACTCCATTAGTATCTGTAGATCCAGCAAAAAAATCAGCCATACCTTCTTCATACCAAACTAATCTACTATTGTTATATATTTCTGATGATCCCCAATTACCTGGCACCAAATATCTTCCTTGTAAATAATGACAATATTCATGTCTAAATAACGATTCCAGAGATAAAGAGCTTTCTACTCCAACAGTTCGGTCCCAGGTATAAAAAGTCGCAATCCCTTCGAGATACATTCCTCCATTATCAGTACGAATACCAAATAACAATGGTGCATAATCATCATATTGCTGCTTAGAACCAAAAACTATCATATTAATAGTAGTATTAGTATCTCCTGCAACCGGTTGATCTGTCTGCAATAATCTAAAAAACTGACTTTGGACTTGTTTAGCAGCATGATACAGGTTTTGTATTTTTTCATCACTAAGAGGAGTGCGAATGATCATTTTATCATCATCATACGATACTGTCTTTGGAAACAAATACTCTTCTATTTCTTGTCGTATCGACAATGGATGCTGGCAAAGATTATATGCACTACAATCTCCATATTTATTTAAAGCCATTTTTGCTTTTGCCCAACTTGGAGACAGCTTGGGAAAATAATTCGTTATGGCAGCCAAATGCCCTTGTATGTTGCCAATAAGCTTATCTGATGCTGCTAATATAGCCAATGCTCCTGCTGCATTTTGCCACAAATACTGGAAATCTCCTCCTTTATTAATCAATGCACTATTCGTTGCTGCTTTTGCCAACAAATCAAGAGATTGTTTATCATTAACCAGTGCATTTACAAAATCAGTATTTACAGTATTATAAAAAGCATTATAAACTGCATTCATCCCTTTTGCATACGCTTTTTGTATAACAGGATCAGTAATAGGTTTCCAGGTTTCGTAGACCGCAAAATCCCGTATCACTCTTTCAAAAAGGTTGATAATAGCAGGGTTATGACGTGATTTTATATCTCCTCCAACTATAAGTAATTCCTCTAATACCCCCATAGCATATATGTTATGCTTAAGAAGTGACGAGTTATTCCCCAAACTAGAGATCGCCAATTGTATTGTATTATAAGTATCTGGTGTTAAATCAATTGAAGCTTGATTAAAATCCAGATAAATGGCGATGTGCAAATAAATTGTTAATCCATACATCCCTGTACTGTTGGTGCCATTATATGTAGATGCAAGACCCCTTATTTCATTGGCTACCGCTTTTACTTTATCATTAGAAAAAATACCTGGTGAATAGGCACTATAGTTAAATAAATCCCTGTAACAATCATAATCCCCAGTCTGTCTCATAGCACTAATTAATGCATAAGTAGATAAACTACCCCATTGTGCATTGGTACTATATTGACATGCAGCTTTTTTAACTATTCCAAAAGTATTGTCTTTGGCTTTAGCACTAGGAATAATCCCATCATTTTGATGGGAAACCCTTGAACAATGATCTGATGAATGATCTGATGACATTGGTATGAGATTCTGATTTTGAGCAAATGATAATTGAATTATCATTATTAGGCCAAAAAATAGCCATTTTGTTTTTTTCTCATATAGAGAATACTGTAAAGGTTTCATAAGATTTGTGTAAATAAAATATCCCTCGATCTATTATAGGTTTAACGATCAAGATATATAAGTTAAGGTTTTAAATAAATAAGTATATTTCGAGATCATAAAGGATATCCTTTATACTAAAAAATAAATTCTAAGCCCTTTATAATGTTGTCCATAAATAATACAACACTATAAATCAAATAGTCATTTAACATCTATATAAACGAATATGTTATTTGCGTTTATCAGATGTTTCTTTGTTTCTTAATTGTATGTAAAAACCAAAGTGTGTGTTTCTTTTAAAAAATAAATCACGCCAACAATTATGCTGGGCCAGTATCTTCATAAATACCTCGAAGTGCAGAAATAATTTCGTTCTTAAGTTCAAAAAAAATTGAACGTAGTTGATTGTTTTTCATTGTTTTAAAGTTTGTGTTTCTTAGTTAGCATAAAATTAGTTGATTTAAAAAATGAATATCAATAGTATATTACCCAAAACTGATTCAATATTAACCTTAATTTGATCGTTTATCTTTTTTAATGGTATAAATAGTATTTCATAAACCAAATAAGTTTAAAATCAGGAGAAATACGATCAACGAAAAATATCTCTCCCAAAAGCTCAAAACAGCTTCTAAACAATAATAAAATGTCGTTAAAGTGGCTCATACAGATGTTATTCTATTACTATAAAACTTTAAAAATCAGACAATAACCTTTTTAACAATAGCTTATTGGCTTTTTAGAATAAAAGAATAATCCAAATTTGTATTTTTGCACAAAATTTATGCATACTGATGAGAATTCTATTCTCCATACTACTATTTGCTTCTTTTGCCATACGTCCTGCTATGGAAATCAGTACTGTACTCTACTACCAACTTAATATTGATACTATTGTAGAAAAATATTGTGTAAATAAAGAACGCCCTCGTCTTAATTGTAATGGTAAGTGTTATTTAATGAGTCAAATGAAGGCTAAGACACAACCATCGAAAGAAAATTCTGATACCACCATCATTACAGAAGCTTTTATTCCTTTATTTTTTCAAGAAAATACAATACAAATAAAAAATACAAATCCGTTCGTTTCAGAAAGCACTCAGAATTGGAAATTAAAAAACTGCCGTTTAAAAACTATCTCTAAAGATATTGATCACCCTCCTGAGTACCTCTTTTCTTAATTACATAACATATTTTGAATTTAATTTTTGAATAGATCATCGGTTCTTATTCAAAAATTACTATTACAAAAAATTCAACATTTTTTAATATCAAAAAGATGATATCTCCTGGTATCGACGCTTAGATTTTTAGTTGAATATACTCATAATAGGATTCAAAAATCATCAGCCCAAATACTTGGGCAAAGAAAAAATCAAACTCTTTGTCAAGTCTTGTATGAAAAGGTTTTTGAGTTCAAATTATTTGTTTTCGACTTACCGCACTTTAAATTATAGTGTTCTAAGTGATCCCACATAATAGGAAGAAATCATCATTGCAACTCATTATATACAATGAAAAACATATTAGTTTATGCTGTTACTCTATGTTTAGGAGTATACGGTTATACACAACAATCATATAAAGGAAAAATAGTAGACAGTGCCAATCATCCATTATCGGGAGCAACTATTATCGAATCTAATAGTACCACTAATGGAGTAATGAGTGACTCGGAAGGGGTTTTTAAAATCACATTAGAAAATTCTACAGAAGTCACTATCAGTTTTCTGGGATATATCTCCAAAAAAGTAAGTTTAACAGATGCTTTTAATACCATTAAATTAACAGAAGATAATGTAGCCTTAGAAGAAGTTTTGGTAACCTCTGCCAGTAGAGAGGTTCAAAAACGTTCTGAGGTACCTGGATCTATTGCTTCAATACATACACAAGCTATTGCAGAAACCAAAGCTTTTGGTATTGATCAATTGGTAAATCAGGTGTCAGGAGTATTTATGTCTACCTCCCGATCAGCAAGTAATGAACAACATTTTATGGCTGTTCGTACTCCTATTTCTACAAAAGCGTTATTCTTATACCTGGAAGACGGTATTCAAATTCGACCTACATCAGTATTTAATCACAATGCATTATTAGAGATGAACAACACCTCTTTTGGTCGTGTTGAGGTATTAAAAGGTCCGGCTTCTAGTATTTATGGTAGCGAAGCTATCGGAGGTAGTTTTAATTTTATTACCAAAAACCCAACAGAAAAACTTGGTGGTAGTGTTGGATTTCAAATCAATGACTTAGGACTCACTCGATATGAATTCGAAATTTCTGATCAAACCAGTGAAAAATTCGGTTTTTATCTCGGAAGCCATCATGTACAGCGAGAAGATGGTCCTATAGAACATAGTGATTATGAAAAGTTAGCTGTTACTTTTAAAACAGTATATGATATTACCGAAACCGCAAGATGGACAACTGTTTTCGATCTTATAGATTATCGATCTGACATGTCTGGTTCTCTTAGTGAATCCAACTATACTGAAGGAAATTATGAAAGTGATCAAACGTTTACCGAAAGAGAAGCAATTACATTTAGAGTCAGAACTACACTAGACAAATTTTGGGACGACACCAATAAAACTTCATTCAATTTTATGGTTAGAAACAATCGAATGGATCAAATTCCTTCTTATAGAATACGGCAATTTAGAAATCAAGGGCAGTTAACAGGATTAGGTTCGGGGGAAGTAAACTCGAACCAGTTTAAAAGCTTTGTGGGATTAATCCAACATAAGTTAGATTTCAACTTTGCTAATTCTTCTTTAATTATTGGCACTACAGCAGATTATTCCCCACAAGATTATGTAGCAGAGACCATACAAGTTGTTGTTAATCCCGAAACGGGAAGAAATCTGGGATACACTGTTAACTCCAGAGATTTTATCCTTAATTATAAAGCTAATATATTTAATTATGCTGGCTTTTTTCAATATGAGATATCGCCTATCGATGCCTTAAAAATTACTGCAGCATTACGTTATGATGGTTTTGAATATGATTATGACAATCAAGTTGAAACTACAGGCGTAAATGACGCTGTCGATAATTTTAATAATCTAACTCCTAAGTTAGGTCTCAATTATAATTTTAATACAAAAACCGGAATGTATGCAAACTATTCGCAAGGGTTTGCACCACCACAGGTTTCTACATTATATCGCAATCGAAATGAATTATTAGGCATAAAACCAAGTCGTTATCATAATTACGAAGTTGGAGGTTATTTTACTATTCCTTCAAAATTAAAATTAGATGCTGCTATTTATCTTCTCGAAGGGCAAAACACCTTAATCACCTTACGAGATGCAGATGATAACTTTTTTAGTACCAATGCTGGTAAAACAAGATCATATGGTATCGAATATGGTATAACCTGGATCCCTATAGCAGGGTTATCGATAACTCACAATGGTAGTTATGCGCAGCATCGCTATGTAGAGTTTTTTGATAGAGGAATTGACTATTCTGATACCGACAGAGAAACAGCTCCTAATCTATTGGGAACTTCTTTAATTACATATCGTAAGAAATATGAAAACAGTTTTGGATTCAGCTTAACCGCAGAACACGAATTGGTAGGTAAATACAATACAAGTTTCGAAGATCAGATAGATAATGAAAATGGCACTTTTGATACTGCAACCTATAATGGACACTCTGTTTTTAATCTTAGAGCTACCATTCAATATAAAGGTTTTGAAGTATGGGGTCATGCACTTAACATTTTTGATGAGTTGTATGCAGCGAGAGCTTCATTTAATAGATTTAGAGGAGAAAATAGTTTCACAATTGGTAATCCAAGGGCTTTCCATCTTGGAGTGAAGTATAACTTCTAATAACCAGCCCTCACAGGTTTTTAAAACCTGTGAGGGCTAATTTCACATAAGAAATGAAAAAGAATAAAAAATTAAATCAATGGCTTTGGAAATGGCATTTTATTGCTGGATTAATATCGCTTCCGTTTATAATTGTACTTTCTATAACGGGCGGGATATATTTATTCAAAGCAGATTACGAGGCCTCGAAGCAAAAGCATATTAAAGAGGTTATTGTACAAGGAGCTCCTATTTCTCTCCAGGAACAATGGGGAATCGCAAACAAAAATGCTATTAAAAAACCCAATACAATGATTTTAACTTCTTCTGCCAATCAGGCAACCGAATTTATATCAGGGCGTTTTGGTGGAAAAAGTAGTGTATACGTAAATCCATATTCAGGTGATATTTCTGGAGAAATCATTACTAAGGATACAAATATGTTTAAAATCCGAAAATTACACGGCGAATTACTAATGGGTACGTTTGGCACCAAAATCGTTGAGCTTATCGCTAGTTGGATGGTAGTTCTCATACTCACCGGGTTATACGTTTGGTGGCCCGAACGTGGCCGGAAAATAAAAGGTGTTTTTATACCCAGAACAAATCAGGGAAAGAGAACATTTTATAGAGATATACATGCTATTACAGGGTTTTGGGTTTCTGGATTATTACTTCTCATTTTAGCCGGTGGTTTTCCCTGGACAGATGTGGTTGGCAAAAATTTTAAAGACCTCCAAAAAATAACCAATACAGGCTATCCTGCTACATGGAAAGGACATCAATTGCAATCAAAGGATAAAGGGGATGCCTTAACATTAGATCAAATGGTAGCCAAAGCAGAAACACTTCACCTTCCTGGAACAGTACTAGTTCACTTTCCAAAAGGACCAAAAAGTATTTTTAGCGTATCTAATTTAAACCCATCAAACCTAGATACTCAAAAAAAGATTCACTTTGATCAATATTCTGGTAGGCAAATATTATCTAATAATTGGAACGATGTAGGGGTCTTAATGCGTGGTCGAATGTGGGTCATGGCATTTCATCAAGGAGAGTTTGGAGCCTGGAGCTGGTGGTTGATGTTACTAACTGCAATAGCATTAACTATAATGAGCATCTCTGCTTTGGTTTCTTACATAATGCGAAAACGTAAAGAGGATTGGGGGGTTCCAAAAGTGCCTGTGACTTTCAAAATCGGATATGGAGTCATCGCACTAATAGGAATCTTAGCTATCGTATTTCCACTATTCGGAATAAGTGTTCTTTTGATCATTGGTACAGAATATCTAACAAAAAAAATCAAGAAATCTTAATCTAATGTATATGTTAACTTTTATTCTAATCACAGCAATTTCATTTTGCCTGCTTTGTATTATTATACAAATGCATAAAATGAATAAAATCGGACAGCAATACAAAGCGGCTAAACTTCATAAGAAAAAGGAAAAACAATATCTTTGAAACGTTTAGAGTAGCAACAAAACAAAAACTTAAAAAATTACAATTATGAAATTATCATTTTTATACGCAACTTCACTACTACTATTAGTATTCACATCCTGTAATCAACTTTCTAAAGAAGAACAAGAATTTGACGTTCTCATGCAAAAAGTAATTGATGTACATGATGAAGTTATGCCAAAAATGGGTGAAATGAGTAGTCTTATAAAAGATCTAGAAACTAAAATTGATACCACTGCCCAAGGAAAATCATATGCAAAAGCACAACAAGAAGTAAAAGATGCCTATGATTTTATGATGACCTGGATGAGTGATTTTAGTGATAAATTTCCTCATGAAGAAGAAGGCAGCAAAACAGATCCTGAAAAAGTATCTTCGCAAATAAAACTACTTAAGGAAGAAGAAATTAAAGTGAATTCATTAAAGGATCAAATCAATTCTAGTATTAAAAATGCAAAGCAACTATTAGAAAAGTCATAACGACCAGTTGCCATGTTATTTATAAAAATGTTTTACTTTAGCAATTGCAACAAATCATATTAAAGATCGATGAAAAAAATTATTTTATTTGTTTGTGTATTGTTTATTTCGACTTTGTCTATTCATGCACAGAAAAAAAAGGACCTTCTTGAAGAAATAAATAAGCTAAGAAAGGAATTAAAAACTACCGAAGCTGAGTTAAATGATTCTCGTAAAAAAGAAAAAGCAACATTAACTCAGGTTGAAACAATGGAGATACAAGTAAAAGATCTAAAAGAGACCAATGCTTCTCTTTTGACCAATATGAGTAGTTTTACCCAATTATCTAATCAGAAAGCTAAAAACTTAGAAACTTCTCTTGAAAGTCTTCAGGAAAAAGATAAACAGATTAAGACGATAAACGATGCCATTGGTAAAACAGATTCTACCAAACTGGCTACGTTAACAGTTTTAAAAAATGCACTTGGTAGTGATGCTAATATTGCCGTACAAAATGGAGCTGTGTTAATTACTTTGGCCAATACATTACTGTTTGGTGAAGATGATAATAATTGTGTTATCGAAGATAAAGCAAAAGGTGTCTTGGAAAAGATAGCAAATGCTTTAAATGCGAAACCTGATTTAAAAATCATTGTCGAAGGAAATAGCAATGCAATTAATTTTAAAGATAAAAGTATTAGCGATAATTGGGATCTTAGTACAAAGCAAGCTGCATCGGTAGTAAGGACTCTACAAAATGATTTTAAAGTGGATCCAAAAAGAATGGATGTTCTGGGAAAAAGCGAATATGGTTCGCAAAGTATAGAAACTGCTACCAGAATTATAATTGATCCAAAATTTGATGAGTTCTATGGACTTGTTAAAGAAAACATGAAAAACGGATCCAAAAAGTAAAAATATTCCTATTTTTTATAAAAGAAACCCGGTCCATTCGACCGGGTTTTTTAGTAAAATAAAATATAAGCTTTAAAACTGCTTTGTAGTACTTTACCTCTATCACAATATCTTCGGAAAAATGAATTCATTTTGAAAAAAGAAAGTAAATCATTATATTTACGTAACTGATTACGTAATTAATTATCCAAATGAATTTTTTTGACAATATTGGTATTATAGCAATTGGCACCAGGCTTAGAATGTTAAGTGAAAAGATGACAGAAGATGCTACGAAAATTTATGAAATGTATGATGTGGATTTAAAGCCAAAATGGTTTCCTGTGTTTTATGTTCTATCTCAGAATAGCGAGAAATCTATTACTGCGATAGCCAATGAAATTGGTCACTCTCACCCCTCTGTAAGCAAAATTGTTCGTGAGATGGTTAAAGAACAAATTTTATGCGAAAAGAAAGATAAAAATGACGGGAGAAAAAATAATATCGAACTGGCTCCCAAAGGCCTACAGATAGCAAATCATATTAAAGATCAATATACCGATGTACAAAAAGCTGTAGAGATTACCTTAAATCAAAGCAGGCACAATATGTGGCACGCTATTGAAGAGTTTGAATTTCTTTTGGATCAAAAATCAATGTTTCAACGTGTAAAAGAAGAAAAGAAACTTAGAGAAATAAAAAAAGTTGAAATTGTTCCTTATGAGGACAAATATAGAATCCCATTCAAGAACCTTAATGAAGAATGGATTACTACCTTTTTTAAGATGGAAGAAACGGATCGTAAATCTCTGGATCAACCAAAAGAATACATTTTGGATAAAGGGGGTGAGATATTAGTTGCATTATACGAGAAGGAACCTGTTGGTGTATGTGCCTTAATAAAAATGGAAGATCCTCACTACGATTTTGAACTTGCCAAAATGGCTGTTTCTCCACAGGCAAAAGGTAAAGGTATAGGTTGGTTATTAGGGAAAGCTATAATCAAAAAAGCGCAAACATTAAATGCTCAAAAAATATATTTAGAAAGTAATACCGTACTAAAACCTGCTATTAATCTGTATCATAAACTGGGGTTTAACAAAGTGGTGGGACATTCAACTCCATATGAGCGATGTAATATCCAAATGGAATTGATATTAGACTAAAATATGGCTATAATCTCGGCGTTGGCTGGAGTTGAATCTAAAATCCTTTCATAATGGATTTGTTTACTTGTTTTACCTCAGCTCCTCCACGCCGAATCATAGCCTGATATTTCTTTAGAATATTCAATTCAGATTTTAAAAATAATAATTTGAATCCGTATTCTTATTCAAAAATTAAAGATTTGAATACACCGAATATATCATACAGGTAAGAAAAACAATAATTACAGAACCATTATTCTATAAATAGAAGTGCCAATTTCTTTGGAAAACCAATACATCTCAAAAATATTGACAGAAATAAAACCAACTACCTCATCACATATAATTTATTTAAAATCAATATCTTAACACCATCACAAAAGTTAATCCAGCTCTTTTTATCTCACCATTTTTTTGTAACTTAATAAGATACTGATTTAAAACCTCTCAATCATGAAAACCTTAGTACTGATTCTATTAGGGGTGTGCTTTTATTCTGCCGTTACGCATCAGAATAAAGCTACCGTTACTGAGCCTTATAACCTTGAAGGTGTTTGGGAACTTAAACATCAATTTCTTTATGAAGAGAATCAAATAAGCGATACTATCTTAAATCAAAATGGATATCGCCAGGTAAAGATGTACAGCAAAGAAAAAGTGATGTGGACCCGGTTTGATCCAAAAGACAAAAACGAATGGTTTGGCTATGGTACCTATACAATTAAGGATGGTATCCTTGAAGAGCGCTTAGAATATGCTTCAGGGCCAATGATGAAAATCGTAGACACTATTCAAGTTTTTAGATTTGAACTAATGATGGATTCTAACTCTTATCAACAAATTAATATCGATAAAAACGGGCAATATACACTTGCCGAAAATTATAGTAGAGTTGAGTAAATCCTTTTCAAGAAAATTAAATCAAAAATAATGGAGTCCAGATATCTGGACTCCATTTTAAGTAGTACACTTAGAAAATTAAAATAAATTACTCTCTAATTATTTTGCCTGTTGTTTTGTTTTTGGAAACTGAAATCGTATAAAAATACATTCCCGATTCTAGTTCACCGATATCAAAACTCTTAACACTTTCTCCTCTTTGAAGCTTGTTATTTTGAAAATTATAAACTTCAACTCCATTAGTATTAAATATCTGGAATCTGAAATAATCAGAACCTGATTTAGAAATAGAACCATCTAAGGCAACATTAATTATATTTCCAGAAATAGGATTAGGAAATACTTTTCCTACACTACTTTGCGTATTAGCTACAGCAGTTCTGGCTCCTAATCCATCCAAGTATGCTCTATGACTTGAAGAGAAGGTAGAATTATTTACCAAATCCCAATTTATAGACCAGGTCATTAAACCTCTAAAACTAGGATATGTAGAACTGGTTGTATAGGTTCTTCCAGGATAAGAGGTTCCCTTAATCAAATAATCCAGTGCTTGTTGTACAACAGCTTCAGAAGTATATCCGCTTCCTGCTGCTTGTGTCGTAGCAGGTAACCCAATAGCAACCTGATCTGCTCTAAGGCCAGGGAATGTAAGCCCTGTTTGAGCAACTGGGAAACCAGTAATTAACATTTCTGCCATTGCCACATGAAAATCTGCAGTAGCTGGTTGGTATATTTTTCCATCTCCCCCAAACATAGAACCTGTATTATAGTGCTGTACATGAATATAATCCATTTCATTACGTAATGCATGAATTACAGGTAAATATGCTCCAAAAATTCCAGAATAATTTCCATAGGCACCTTGTACATATGCTGTTTCGGGAGCCATACTTAATATAAATCTATTTGCACCAATATTGGTTCTAATTGCTTTTGTTGCAGCAATAAGATTCTTAATCTTTGTTGTAGTTGGATTCCTGAAATCTGAATCCCCGCTACCTAATGAAAGAGAACTTCCTTCTAAATCTATATCCAATCCATTAAAACCATAAGTATTAATAATATTGGTCATAGAACTTATGAATAAATTCTTTTCAGTATCATTATTTAATTCTACTCTGGCATTAGCGCCTCCGATAGAAATTAGCACTTTTTGTCCTCTACTCTTTACAGTAGCAACATCATCTATAAAAGCTTGAGTATTTCCATTATAAATACTATATGGACTAAATTGCATATCAGAACTACTTCCTCCTTTAGGCTCTGCAAATGCAATACAAATCACATCCCAGTCTCTGGATACTTCACTCAATCTTGGAGTGGTCGATCCATTATCAAAATTATGCCAGTACCCTACCAATATTTTTCCTGGTAAGTTATTATTTCCTCCATCTACTCTTTTTCTTACAGTAACAACTTCTGATGTGGTTTGGTTATTCTCATTATCAGTTGCTACAGCAGTTAGAGAGTAACTTGCGGATTGTGCGTTGGAAATTGTAAAAGAATACGGGTTAGTAGTATCTTCTCCTAGTTTTGCAGTTCCATCAAAGAATTCTACTTTAGTAACAGTTCCATCATCAGTTGCTGTAGCATTAACAACAACAGAACTACCAGCGGTATATGTTGCTCCATTTGAAGGTGATGTGATATTTACTACAGGAGAGCCTCCTGTTCCTCCTCCGCAATCGCCTGTCTTTGACCAGGCATCCTGCCAATGAGCTCCAGTACCAGGTGCATAAGCCCATCCTGCTGCTGAAGAGCACCATCCCGGAATATTACATTTAAATTTTTCGCCTTCATTTTGTACTTCCTGATCTTT
>NZ_JACA01000016.1 GCF_000520995.1 Aquimarina macrocephali JAMB N27
GCTGCTGCAGAAGAGCACCATCCTGGAACATTACATTTAAACTTTTCGCCTTCATTTTGTACTTCCTGATCTTTGCTATATGAAGTACCCGCAGCATATTGTGGTAATCCTCCACAATTACCATTTCCTACTGTAGTTACCGAAATTGATATCGCAGAAGAAGTTGAAGTAGCTCCACCGTTATCAGTAGCTTTAGCAGTCAACGTATAATTTCCTACAGATGCGTTAGAAATTGTATATGCATAAGGACTACTAGTATCTTCTCCCAGTTTTGTAGTTCCATTAAAGAACTCTACTTTAGTAATAGTTCCATCACTATCAGAAGCATTTGCAGTGATAGAAACTGAAGCTCCTTCATTAAAAGAATCATTATTATTTGGAG
>NZ_JACA01000017.1 GCF_000520995.1 Aquimarina macrocephali JAMB N27
GGCATATTGTGGTAATCCTTCGCAATTACCATTTCCTCCTGGAGTAGTAACCGAAATTGATACAACAGAAGAAGTTGAAGTAGCTCCACCATTATCAGTAGCCTTAGCGGTCAACGTATAATTTCCTATAGACGCGTTAGAAATTGTATAGGTATAAGGACTGTTTGTATCCTCTCCTAATTTTGTAGTTCCATTATAAAATTCAACTTTAGAAATAGTTCCGTCACTATCAGAAGCATTTGCTGTGATAGAAACTGAAGTTCCTTCATTAAAAGAATCATTATTATTTGGAGAAGTAATTGCAACCGTTGGAGGAGAGTTATTAGTCCCATTAACCGTAATGTTTATTACAGAAGATGTGGTCGATGCTCCTTGATTATCTGTAGCTTTGGCAGTTAGTACATAATTTCCTGCAGAAACATTTTGCCAAAC
>NZ_JACA01000018.1 GCF_000520995.1 Aquimarina macrocephali JAMB N27
GTTATCGGTTGCTTTGGCAGTTAGCACATAATTTCCTGCAGAAACATTTTGCCAAACATATTCGTAAGGACTAGAAGTATCTTCTCCTAGTTTTGTACTACCGTTATAAAATTCAACTTTAGACACCGCTCCATCTGTATCTGCCGCATTAGCAGTTATTGTTACAGACGCTCCTTCTTGAAACGAGCTATTATCGCTTGGCGAAGTAATGCTTACGGTAGGATCTATATTAGGAGTACCGCCACCGCAATCACCTGTTTTTGACCATGCATCTTGCCAGTGAGC
>NZ_JACA01000019.1 GCF_000520995.1 Aquimarina macrocephali JAMB N27
TTTAGATACTGTACCATCTGCATCTGCCGCATTAGCTGTTATTGTTACAGATGCTCCTTCTTGAAATGAGCTATTATCGCTTGGTGAAGTAATACTTACAGTAGGACTCGTATTAGGAGTGCCGCCACTACAATCTCCTGTTTTTGACCATGCATCTTGCCAGTGAGCTCCAGTACCTGGTGCATATGCCCAAGCTGCAGCAGAAGAACACCATCCCGGAACATTACATTTAAATTTTCCGCCTTCGTTTTGTACTTCCTGATCTTTGCTATATGAAGTACCCGCAGCATATTGTGGTATATTGGTACATCCTCCTGTATCACTAGTAACTGTTATAGAAATAGTAGTAGAAGTTGTCGTTGCATTCTCATTATCTGTTGCTTTTGCAGTTAATGTATAATCACCTGCTAATGCATTAGAAATTGTATACCCATAAGGGCTGCTGGTATCTTCTCCTAATTTTGTGGTTCCGTTATAAAACTCGACTTTAGAGATCGTTCCATCACTATCTGATGCATTAGCTGTTATAGCTATTGATACTCCCGCTGTAAACGAATCGTTATTATTAGGTGAAGTAATATTTACTGTTGGTGGTGTATTTGTACTATTACCAACAGATATAGAAACGGCAGAAGAAGTCGTGCTAGCATTACCATTATCTGTTGCTCTGGCCGTTATTGTATAACTCCCGGCAGGAACATTAGACCACGAATATTCATATGGTGATGTAGTGTCCTCTCCTAATTTTGTGGTTCCATTATAGAATTCAACTTTAGAGATCGTTCCATCACTATCAGATGCATTAGCTGTTATAGCTATTGTTGCGCCTTCAGCAAAAGTAGAATTATTAGCTGGTGCTGTTATATTAACCGTAGGAGAAACATTTCCTCCTGATCCACCATTGGCAAATACTTCATTAATTTTATTCACTAAAGGAGATTTCACATCTGACCATCTTTTAAGTTTTCTACCAAAAGAAGTAGCTGTACCTCCAAATTCCAAGTCACCATAAACTGTCCATACTATAGTCCCGGCAAGCCCGTTATCATTAATAAATTGAGCTTTAATACCAATAGACTCTTCATCATCATAGCTTAAAAAGTATTTACCATTTACTAAATAAGGAACCTTAGCTTCATTATCCCATTTTCTAGTCCAACCACTATTAGGAGATAAGGCTTTTTGTTTGATAAAAAAGTAATTAGGAGTACCATCATACACTTCTTTTGGCCAATTTGTATAGTCTGCAGCGGTTTGTATTGGTCCATCTGGTTGTACAGTTTCTGATCGTTTTACTGTTGTTGAATTAAGATCAGCAGTTCCATCTGTTACTACACCTCTACCGTAAAATGGAGCTCCAAAACATATTTTGTTTTTAGGAACTCCTACTTCAACAAGTTTTTCTAATGTAGATTGCCAGTTAAAGAAAGGCACTTCTGCTCCCGTATACGGGTATACTGGTGCATTATGTCCTGCTTTATTAGACCAACCACCGTTATAATCATAAGTCATCATGTTAAAATAATCCATATTAGCAACTACTCCAGACCAATTAAACCCATCCAGTTTTCTTGGATCTGCAGCCATAGCCGATGTAATTAATTTTGTAGGTCCTATAGCATTACGAATTTCTTGTAGTAAAGATTCAAAATTCGCAAAATCTGCCTGACTACCTGTAAAATTCATTCCTGAAAATGGTCCTGGATATTCCCAGTCTAAATCAATTCCGTCGAAACCAATATTGATTAACCTTTTACAGTCTTCAATAAATTTTGCTCTTTTTACAGGATCGGCAGCCATCTCTGGGAAATGTTTACACATACTCCATCCACCTATAGATGCCATTACTTTTACTCCTTTTTGGTGAGCAAGATCTAATAATCCTAGTGCTCCATTTTCTTTTTTAAGAGGTAGTGGCAATCCACCGCTTAATCCCCAGACAGGATGTGTCCATGTACTAGCTCCTACTTCTACTTGAAAGCCTTGAGCTTCTGCCCGTGCTTTTATATCAGCATTTACATAGTTTACATATTCTAACTCCCCGAATAAGAGGTGTAAATCCCAGCTACTATATAAATCTGTAAAAAATAGATCTGCTGGTGCTTGTGTTGCTCCATCCTGATAAATATTTTTATTTCTGTGATCTCCACTATGTAATGAACCATCTCTGGCTACTCCAAAAAATGAATAGTTAAGAATCGTGTATTTAGAATAATCAATATTAAGATGAGTTAAAGCTCCCGGAGCAGGAACTCCAGCTGTGGTGGTTTTCCATGCATCCCAGTTAGTTATATAGCCAATAACTTGTTTTTGATGATCAGAAGTCGTAGCGCTCCCTCCAGTGTTCACTTGTGCAAAAGCAATGCTCGAAATGCACATAAAGATCAAAAGCAAAGACGTTTTCAAATGCAATTTTTGAAAACACCAGGCTTTAAAAGTTTGGTTTAATTTTCTCATAATTTTTACCTTTAGTTATAAATGGTTTGTGTTATTATTTACGAAAACGATGTAGTTTTCAATGAAAAAGTAGAAATAACTAAGGGTTTAAAAAAACTAATTAGCTGAATGACTTAAAATTGTAGATTTTCAGAAGGAAAACGGGAATAAGATGCAAATTGATTGTATTCTATAATTTCTATAGGTAAAAGAGGTTATTCTATAAAAGCCTTTGTAAAAAGAAACAATAAAATAGAATAAATCCGGTTACATACCCAAATAGAAAGTATGATTTATTCATTATAAAAAGAGTAAACTACATCCATTTAACCATAGAATAATTGCTAAAAAACCTATAGAATGAAAGTAAAATGTTTACTTATTGATGATGATCCGCTGGCTATCACTATTTTAAAAAAACACTTAGAATATTTTGAGCATTTTGAAGTGGTTTTCTGTTGCTATAATGCCGTCGATGCATTTGATTTTATTCGTGAAAACACAATTGATTTAATATTTGTTGATATTTATATGCCCATGGTTAATGGGTTAGAGTTTATTAAAAGTATAGACAATCCTCCTTTAATTATTATAACTTCTTCTGATGAAGATTATGCTGTACAAGGTTTTGAATTAGGAGTTACAGATTATTTAATAAAACCAATCTCTTTGAAGCGGCTAGTAAAATCTTTACATAAAATATCCAGAACATTAAATAATATAAATAAGCTATCACATTCATCTCAATTAGAAGATCACATTTTTATTAAAGTAGATAAAAAAATGATCAAAATTTATTTTGAAGACATTTTATATATAAAGAGCCTTAAAGATTATGTAATCATAAAAACGGGTCATAAAGATTATGTAACACACTATAATTTATCTGCAATTACCAGGTTACTACCAGAGTATCTTTTTATAAGAATCCACAGATCATATACTATTGCCATTAATAAAATTAAGGCTATTGATAAAAACTGTATCGAAATCGCTGATAAATCACTTCCTATAGGAAGAAACTATATAAAAAAGGTTAAAGGTAAAATCATAGATGGCGTTACCATTTAAGCAAAAAAAATCCGGGATATATACCCCGGATCTTTAGTATGTATAAATGACTAGCATCTATTCACAACATAACAAACAAAATTTTAAACGATATACCGTTTAGTACCGTATTTTCTAGCTAAATCTTCATTTTTATCACCAACTAAATTTGCAATAAATCGAACTGTTGTTTTCATAATAATGAGGTTTTAGAGTTTATATTACAATCAATGGGTCTGCCAAATCAGGGCCTTAGAATACGCTGATAAAAAAAATGCTGAGTTTGTGTTAGCCAATCAATGCTTCAAGACCCTTTATTTGGCAATTTTCTATTATTCAATACATTTCTGAGGTTCTTTAACCGCTTTTTTGGATTTATTTTTTAATTATTTTTTTGGTGATTACCTTTCCACCGATATTAATTTTATAGATATAAATTCCACTTTTCAGAGTCGATAAATCTTGTGTGAAATCTCTACTTCCACTATACTCTTTTAAAGATTTTGTATCCATTAATTTACCATAGATATCATATATATCAATTTTCACCCATGATACTTCTGGAACTGTTATCTTATACTTTATAACATCATCCACCAATGTTTGAAATGCAACAGAAGACATATTTGGATTATTATTGACACAATCTGAAACAAATTCCCAAACAGAACTACTACCTGGAGTTTCGCCTTCTGTCCACCATTTGGCTTTATAAATTTTTTGGCTATGGTATATTTGATCTCCACTATTATAAGCAATAGATGCTATCCATTGTGAAGATCCACAAAAATCTCCACCACCAGAGCCTCCGCCACAACTAGAAACAAACCCCCATACAGAACTGCTTCCCGGAGTCTCTCCTTGTGTCCACCATTTATTGGTATAGAGATTACCGTTATAACTTACTTTTTGTCCCGCTGTCGCATATATTTGATCAGATCTCCATTCTGCTATCCCATCACAGCTTCCTCCTATCACTTTTTCTTTCACAGTAAACATAACAACTGTCTCTGTAGATAATCCTTCATTATCTGTAGCTGTAATTTTATATGATACATCACCAAAAGCACCAGGAGTCCAAGCTGTAGTGTATTGAGTACCATTTGCAGATGGAGTAATTTCAACATTATTTACAATAAACTTAACAGAGCTAACCTGGGTATCATCGGTTACGGTAGCTTTTAACTGAATTGATGACAGTGCTGTTTGTTCTATAATATCTAAATCTTTTGGTTCGATTAGAGTTATTGATGGAGGTGTATTACCTCCTACTAACTTTTCTTTTACGGTAAAGACAATTGTTTTTTCTGAAGTTGCATTTTTATTATCTGTTGCAGAAGCAATGAGAGTTACTTCACCAAATGCTGCAGGAGTAAAACTGGCTGTATAACTACTTCCATTTGCTGTAGCACTAATATTAGTATTGTTATGCTTAAACGTAAAAGATTGAATGGTCCCATCAGAATCTGTTGCACTAGCTTTCAATGCTATCGCAGACAATTCGGTTAATTCAATAACTTGTCCATTTGTAGGAGCCTCCCATACTACTGTTGGTGAATTGTTTATAGGATCTGTATTTCCTGCAGCTTCATTTACAGCTTTAAGAATACTTGAAGACGAATTATAATCGGTGTCTTGTGTAAGCTCCCATATAATTAACCCCTGATGTCCATATTGCTTAGAATACTTAATTTTTTCTGCGGCTAATTTTGGTGTGTTATAGTATATTTTTTTTCCATTTTCTCCTATATACCCTCTTAAGTTTTTAGGATCTTTAGGGTCATAACTTGTAGCTGCATTAGCAAAATCTTTTACTATATCTTTATAAGGAACAAATTTGGCTCCGTTACCTCCATTAGGCTTCTTTTCAGAAAAATCATAACCATAAACAGGTAGTCCAAAAGCTAATTTAGATTTTGGCACATTAAATCCTCCAGAATGATTCCAGGCTGGTGGAGCAAACCCCATCCAATATTCTAATGCATCTTGTGCAGAATAAATTGGATTATCTGCTGTTTGTCCTTGATAAGTACCTTGTTCTACTTTATAAAGAGAAGAATGAGGTCCTTCTGGTGATTTATCCCATGATCCTGTAAAATCATAAGACATAAGTCCAATCCAATCCATATAGTCTACCATACCATCATCATAGTTATTTCCATACCAAGATGTTCCGAATACGGCAGATGTAATTAGTTTATTAGGTATTTTAGCTCTTAATTTCTGGCTTAATTTTCTTAATCCAATACCTGCTGGGTGAGGTCCTTTATCAGCATCTCCCCATTTGCTTCCTCTTACTCTTCCTCCCTGATCTGAGGTTCCGCTAATGGCTGGATCTGCCCACCAGCATTCCATATCCAAATCAATACCGTCCAGATCATTTTGAGTAACATAATTAGCAATTAATGTTGCAATTTCATCTAGTTTACTATCGTTGTTTTGGTATTTGGTCATTAGCCATAAAAATGCATAATCTGTAGCTCCACCTAATGCAACAGATACTTTTACTCCTTTGGCTTTAGCTTTTTGAAGAACTCCCAAATCATTAAGAACAGAATCTACTTTTCTAGATTGAAACTCATCAAAAGATACAGAAGCAAAATTTGAACTATTATAATCGTTATTATTCTGTTTAAACATTAAAAAAGAAATGTTCAGATGTGTTACTACCTCTGGATTAAATTTATTTTTGATATCATAATCGGCAACCCAGGTAGGTAAATACCCAATAATTCGCTGTTTACCAGAATAATCTGGTCCTAATCCTCCATCACCACATGGTCCTATTAGTTCCCAGGAACCAGCTCCCGGAGCATCACTGGTATAATATTTACACTTATAATTAATACTATTATAAGAAACTTCTTGCCCTTGTGTATAAGGAACTTTACTTGCATCCCATTCTGTAGAACAAGTAGGGAAATTGTATTGTGCCTGAATATACAGCGCACAAAAAAACATTAATAAAAATGTATAAAAATTTTTCATGATTAGTGTGATTAATTAATTCGAGTTTGTATATATATAATCGGGTAGTTAAGTCACAAGTAAATAACTACCCGAAAAGTTCCTTAGCAGTTAATTTTTAAGGATTTTCTCAAAATAAACGTCATCATTTATATATATTTTAAATACATAAAGACCGTTTTTGAGATTTGACAGATCGTGTGTAAATGATTTTCCTGACTTTGTCTGGATTCCATTAAATGATTGTGTACTTATTAATTTTCCAGAAAGGTGGTATAGATTAATCTTAATCCAGGATGTATTATCTGTTTTTATCCTAAAGTTTACAATATCCTGAGTTACAGTAGGAAAAACAGAGTAATCATTTGAATTTATTTCAGAATTACTTTTAGCACAAGTTCCTGTTTTTGTCCAGGCAAGTTGCCAATGAGCTCCAGTACCAGGTGCATATGCCCAAGCAGCAGCAGATGAACACCACCCCGGGATGTTACATTCAAATTTTTCTCCTTCATTTACTACTTCATCATTTAATCCATAAGAAGTACCTGCTACATATTGAGGTACATTCGCGCAGTTACCATTACCAACTGTAGTAACCGAAACTGAAATTGAAGAAGAAATTGAAGAAGCGCCATCATCATCTGTAGCTTCAGCTGTTAGCACATAATTTCCTTCTACTGCATTAGCAATTGTATATGTATAAGGGCTACTTAGACTTTCTCCTATCTTATTTCCACTATTAAAAAAAGTTACTTTTGTAATCGTACCATCATTGTCAGACGCACTTACCGTGATAGGAATCGAAGTTCCTGCTTCAAAAGAAGCATTATCTCCCGGAGACGTTATACTTACAACTGGAGCATTATTATTTCCTCCAGTCGTTTTTTCTTTCACAGTAAAAGAAATTGCTTTTTCTGAAGTATTATTCTGATCATCTGTAGCAAATGCTGTAATTGTAATTTCTCCAAATGCAGTTGGCGTAAAACTAGCTGTATAGTTATTTCCCGAAGAGGTAGGATTAATACTAGTATTATTATATTTAAAGACAAAAGATTGAACAGTTCCATCGGTATCGGTGGCACTGGCTTTTAAAGTAATTGGTGTAAGTTCGTTTTGTTCTATGACCTGTCCATTACCTGGTGATTCCCATGTTATTACAGGATTAGTTCCATTAGAAGCGCCACATTCTTTTACAAACTCCCATACGGTATCACTTCCTGGGACATTACTACTATCTGCATACCATTTGTTTTTATAGACGCTGTTATTGTATTTTACATAGTTGTTCTTGTCTTTATAAATCCTTGAGGCATTCCATTCGGGTACTTCTTGACAATCAAGATTCACTCCATCCCAAATAATAACCTTTATTGTTGAAGTTGCTGTAATACCATTTTCAAATACAGCATTAGCGGTTAAAACGTGATTTGTATAACTAGATGGTGTCCAACTGAATGTTACTCCATCAAAAGTTTGATTTTCTACAGATGTAGTGACGCTTACTAATTTTGTGTTTTTTTCGTCTATAGATAAGCTTACTGAAATTGGAGAAAATGTAGTTTGCTCAAACATTTGATTATTCTTCGGACTAGCAAATGTTACCTGAGGTTTTTGTGCACAGGGTTCTGCTGTGAGATCAGCAGCATCTCCACCATATCTAGCCATATCTTTACATCCACAATCAGAAAGATCATGAACTCCATCCATATCGGTTCCTATATTATAAATATCAGTGAATCTTTGGTAGTACCCTATTCTATCTACTACCTGAGGTTTTTCTGTACCTTGCCCACATTCTACTCCTCCATTAATAATATTTACAGTCATCCCAAGTCCTGGAATTCTATTTTTGGTTTTATCCAACTCATTAGGGGTCCATTTGTTCACCATCACATCATGAGCCGATGGCTTAGGATATTGAGGTGTCATCCAAAACCAAATAGCAGTCTGAAAAGCTAAAGCAGCATCTTCGATTACTTTTTCCGGATTATCCAAAAGTATTTGTTTGTCTCCAAAAATAAATTCACTGGCAGGACCATAGTTATAATTGTATGATAACTGTATTGGTCCTCTTCCTTTATATGATTTCCCTGGAGTTGGAGGATAATTTGTATCTGGAGAAGCATAAGAAGCATCTGTAGGTTCTTCACGAAAGTGTAAACCCCAAGAAAACTGTCCACCCGGAGCAGTTGACCATCCCCCGGTAGTCTCGTGAGAGATATTAGCAAAAAAAGCGGTAATCTCTCTTTTTCTGGTTTCCAGACTTCCTTCTCCTAAAAAAGATCCATAATCTACTTCTTTAATAACAATTTCTTTTTCAGCATTTCTTGGTGCATCAAAATCTACATCTGTTCGAATCACTTTTGATACACCTGTAGTCTTATCTGTACGTGTAACTCTATAAGCGTTCGTACCACATCTTCTCTCAAAGGTCACTTCAATTTTACTCATTCTATTAATAGCCTCGATAAAAGATTCATAAGTATAAAAATCATCTTTAGGATCTAATACCCAAACGCCGCCTCCTGTGTCTTTGGCGCCAAAACGGTACGGAAACAAAGTACCCCATAAGTCTTTATTTATCAAGTCATTAACTTGAAATAATGGTTTTACAGTCAAAGATTTATCCGGAGTAAAAGAATAATCTGCTTTTGATATCCCGGGATATGCACTATCATTGTTAGAAAACGTTGGATTAATAGCAAAAAGTAATACAGTAAAAATCATTATCCATAATTTCCTGCATAAAATCCAATGGATTTTTGGAGTAGTGAGCTTGTGTGTCATTGTTAAGGTTAATTTGTGTTAAGTCGTTGGTTTTCTTTGAGTTATTCAAAAACCCAATCATAAAGTACTGTATTTAAGTTCTTTTGAAGAAATAAAATATACGAGTAACACTTTTTAGCACACAAAAGCCATCAGATTGGCAATAAGTGAAATTTTGTATTAATCAATTATACAATTCTATAATTATTCGTTATTGAAGAAAAAAAAGGATTGATTAATTCGAGATATTAGAACTGGATAGTTTTATTATTTTGGTATAACTATTTGGATCTGTTCCAGTAGTGTTACGGGTTCGAAAGGTTTATTTATTACTTTAGTAATGCCAGCATCTACAAAATTTTCTTTGTTTTCTGATTCAGAAATAGCTGTTAAAGCAATAATTGGAGTTTTTTTATCCGATTTACGTATTCGTTTTGTAGTTTCAAACCCATCAATCCCCTCCATCATTATATCCATAAAAATAAGGTCATATCCATTTTTCTCTGTCATTTTCAATGCTTCATAACCATCTGAAGCAATTTCACAATGATAACCGAAATTAGTTATGATTTTTCGTGTAATTAATTGATTAATCTTATTATCCTCGACAACCAAAATTTTTACATCTTTCTTTTTTTTATCGTTAAATTCTGCCTGCCCTATTTTCTGCTCTATGTGTTCGAAAGGTATTTGAAAACTAAAAATTGTACCTTCTTTTTCGTCCGATATAAAATCTAGCTTACTATTACACTGAAGAAGTAATTTATTAGCTATTACCAATTCGAGAGTAGGTAGGTTATTTTCATCTGATAAGGAAGTGAAAATTGCAGATTCGTTTTCTATAAAAGCTTTATTTAATTCTTCTTGCTTTTTCTTAGAAAAATATAAATTTTTACTCTTTAATGAAAATAAGATAGTGTTTATCTTTTCTCTTGAAAAAAGATGTTGCACAGAAAACTCTATAACACCCCCATTTACGTACCTAGACATATTTGAAAGAATACTTATTATAATTCTTGACAAATGATCAGAGTCTCCCAAAAGTTGCTTGGGTAATTTGTCATCTAATAGAAATTTAAAATCATTATTGTTTTCTCCAATAATAAAAAAATTAAGAGATTCTTTAATTGTATTAACCAACTTAACAGGATCAAAAGGGTGTTTCTTTAAAGAAGTTTTATATGCTTCGTCAGACCTGTTTAATTCTATAATATCATTAATAAATCTCAATAGATATTTCCCCGAAAACTGTAATATATTTAACTGCTTTTTTCGTTGATTTTCATTAGATTCCTTATTCTCCAATAAATGTGCAATGCCATTTATTGCATGAAGAGGAGTTCTTAATTCATGAGTAATATTATTGATAAACAATGTTTTCTGTTTATAAACTTCTTCTACCCTATTTTTTGCCTTTAATAATTCTTGATTTTTCTGTTGTAAGAGTACGTTATTTTCTGTTTTTAATCTAGAATTTTTATATTGAAGTAAGACCAAAAGAACCAGAATAACTATAATCACAATTCCAGATATCAAAAGAGATTCATTCAGTTTTAATTGAGCTTGTTGATATTTATTTTCTGCAAGAACTCTTTCATTATCCTTCTGTTTTAACTGAAGTTCTTTGTATGCTTTTATGTCTTGGGCATACTTTTCAAGGAAAATATTATTCTGTTTTGCCTGTTCTTGGATATAATCTTTATAATAATCATTAGCTAATTTATATTCTTTTTTTCGATCATATACATCTGCAATCCCAGCAAGATATAGTGTATGATTTGCATAATTACTTGTCTTTGTTGAGTCCATTTCTCGTTTGGCAATCTCTTCACCTTTTCTAAAAAAGTTAAGCGCTTCATCATACCTATTTGTTTTTGAACATGCCGTCCCGATTCGATAATATAGATATATTAACCTTATATCTTTATGATATTTTTTTGCAAGTTCAATAGCTTTTTGAGAGGCCTCATAACAGTTTTTCCAATCCGCATTTCGATAATAAATAGAAGTTAAGTTTACCAGCATATCAATACTCTGCTCCTCATACTTGTGTTTCTCTGCTCCGTCTATCGCTTTTTTTAAGAAAAAAATCGCCTTATCATTATCTTTTGATATTCTTTTATGATATAAACCCCAGAGGTTATTTATGTACATTTCACCGTATTGATCCTGTATTTGCTTTTGTAAAATAGTCGCTTTTTCGAGATAAGTTTCAAATCCTTTTAAATCCTGAACGGATATATACAACCCACTACGTAATCTATAGACTCTAGCAATATACTTTTTATTATCACTCTCTAAAGCTAATTTTTCGGTTTCATCAATTATACTAAGAGCCTTACTTATATAGCTATGATCTATCCAATATTCTATAGAATCTAAATTTTGTTTTAAAACACTTTCTTCTTCCTGTAGAGAGGGGAAATCATAAGTCTCTTTGGCATTAGCACATAAAATCAGTAATGAAATAAGAATTATTGAGGTGAATACATTTCTTTTCATAAAACGTCTTGTTTCATCTTTTAGCTTAGAGTACAACTTTATTACCTAGTATTTAAAGTCAACTTAGATATCATTAGATCATGTTTAAAAATTACATTATTCTCGATAATTGTAATCATAAATGACAAATCTTAAGTATTTTTTATGAGGCAGATATAAAACAAGAAGGGGTAATTATTTGTATTATAATTTGCATTAAGCTTGTTTACAATTAAATTTTTAACAAAAATAAGCTTTATTTTTTTAAAATTTTAACACAACCAATTTTTAAAAAATGTCTTTTAAGTAAAAGCACTACAAGAATTATTTTAATTTCTTGTAGTGCTCTTTATAGTATCTTATAATTGTTCTTATTAAAATTTTAGACTTTAATAAATATCTTTTTCTTGTATAAGAAATATGCCAATAGTGTATAAAAACCAACGACAATCAATGCATAGAAAAACGAAGATAATGGTTTGTTAATCGATGGGTATACAAAAAACGTTTCAAAAAGAAATTGATGCACCGAGGTTTGCGAATCTATTTTAATTAAATAAAAAGATTTAGCGAGTATCATAGAAGAGAAATAGATAATGATTGCATTAGCACCTACATATTTCACAAGACTACCAAAATCACGCTCTTTATAATCCATAAAATAATGAAATAACACTAAAAACAAAGTAGCATAGCCTGATGTGACTAATACAAAACTACTACTCCACAACACTTTATTGATTGGGAAGAAAATACTCCATAAATACCCTATAAGGATAAAACATGTTCCTATTATGGTCAATACACCAAGTTTCCGTTTTGTTGCACTCACTAAAATCTCGCCCACAACGATTCCCGTAATTGTGGTTACTATAGCCGGTATTGTACTAAGAATTCCTTCAGGATCATAATCCGGTTTCCAAATATGCCCTTTAAGTAATAGATAATCCAGATAATTTGCCCAGTTATTTGGGCCTCTTTCTAGTATGGGAGAGGCCCCATCGGGTAATGGAATATATGCCAACCATATCCAATACCCTATAAGAATCGTAACAGCAATAAAAATCAATTGTTTTCTAGTACAATTCAAATACAATATAGATGCTATACAAAATACAATTCCTATTCGCTGTAGTACTCCCGGGAGACGTACCGATTCTGTTTCAATGAAAGGAAAATAGGGTAAAAACACATTGATAAGTAATCCCAGTGCTATTAATTTTATACTACGCTTTACGATTTTCTTATAAATTGCCCTTTCTCCTTTTTTATGTTTGTATACAAACGATATAGATATCCCAACAATAAATAAAAAGAAAGGAAATACAAAATCTGCCAAAGTAAGGCCATTCCACTCTGCATGTAATAATGGTGTATATACATAAGACCAATCCCCTGGTGTATTTACCAGAATCATAAGCATTATAGTAAGTCCTCTTAAAAAGTCTACAGATTGTATTCGTTTAGTTACACTCACGACATTAAATTCTTTCCTATTGATTTCCAAACTCTCACCAATAAGAAACCAGAAACTACAGCTAATACTCCTATAATTGCAGCCATGACGTACTCTCCATAAAGTAAGTTACCTACAGAAAACAAACAACTATATACTAATACGCAACCTAATAACATTGCTAGAATTCCAGAAGGTACAGACCATTTCTCATTAGATTCTACTATTTCTACTCCCTCGGCATCAGCTTCATCAACAATTTTTTTCCAGCCTGGTCCACCGGGTTGAATACTTTTATAAAAAGATCGTAAAGTCTCTTTTGATTCTGGTTTAGTTAAATAAGTTGTCACAATCCAAACGATTGAAGTTATAATCACCATAGCTATAAATCTAAACCAGGAAGGAAAAACTCCTGATATTATTTCTCCAGCATCACTGGTATATCCAAATAATGAGTCACCAAGTGGTGTAAAAGTTAAAATTAATGGGATAAGCATTGCAGAGAACATTACAGATATCTCACTCCATGCATTTATACGCCACCAAAACCAACGTAAAATATATACTAATCCTGTTCCTGCTCCAAACATTAAAATAATGTCAAAAAGCTGCTTGGCATTAGTAAGATAAAGTGCAAATACAGCACTAGCCACCATAAGAACTATAGTAGTAATTCGCCCAACGTTCACCAGTTCTTTTTCGCTTGCATCTTTTTTAATTTGTTGCTTATAAAAATCATTAACAATATAAGATGATCCCCAATTAAGATGTGTAGATAATGTTGACATAAATGCAGCACCCAGAGAAGCTAAGACAAGTCCTAATAGTCCAGCCGGGAGTTTTGTTAACATCGCCGAATAAGCCAAATCATGTCCTAATTTACTAGATTCAACATTAGGAAAAGCTTCTTGAATACTAGCGATATCTGGATACATTACTAAAGATGCTAATGCTACCAAAATCCATGGCCAAGGTCGTAGTGCATAATGCATAATATTAAAAAAGAAAGTAGCACCTATTGCATGGTTTTCATTTTTTGCAGCAAGCATACGTTGTGCAATATATCCACCACCTCCTGGTTCTGCACCAGGATACCATGAACTCCACCATTGTACTGCTAACGGTATAATTAAAATCCCAATTAATGCTTCTGTATTAGAAAAATCTGGAAAAAACGAAAGTTTATCAGATACATTTGGGTGAGAGACCAAATTGCTCAACCCTCCCACTTCAGGAAGATTAACCAAATAATAGGAAGCTCCTACAGCGCCTACTATTGCGACAAAGAAAAGTACAAAATCTGTATAAATCACTCCTCTAAAACCTCCTAAAGAGCTAAAAGCAGCTGTTACCACGCCACCAATCAAAACAGTCTGTATTGGTGAAAGTCCAAGCATAATTTGCCCTATTTTGATTGCAGCAAGGTTTACCGCAGCCATGGCAATTATATTAAAAACTACTCCGAGATATATCGACCTAAACCCTCTTAAAAATCGAGCAGGTTTACCACTATATCTCAATGTGTAAAACTCTAAGTCTGTCGTAACGTTTGATTTACGCCATAATTTGGCATACACAAATACGGTTAGAAGACCTGTCAATAAAAAGGCCCACCATACCCAATTCCCGGCAACACCGTCCTGTCTTACAATATCAGTAACTAAATTTGGAGTGTCGGTAGAAAATGTAGTTGCTACCATCGAAAAACCAAGTAACCACCAGGGCATATTACGTCCTGACAAAAAATACTCTGCTGTATTTTTTCCAGATCTTTTAGACACCACAACACCAATAATAAGTGTGGTTAAGAAAAATGAGGCTATGATTATGTAGTCCAATGTTGTTAAAACCATTATTTTTATTTTAATAAATTTGATTTGTTTTTTAATATTCGTTGTTTAGCGTGAGCTGCATAATTTCTCCCTATAGGAATTCTTTTTTCTCCCACCTCAGCAAGATTCCCTTCTATAGATTTAACTTTATCTATAGCTATAGTATACGATTTATGAATTCTTATAAAATTTTCTGAAGGAAGCTCTTCACTAATACTAGTTAAAGATTTATGTGATAGAAATGTATCTTCAAGTGTACTCACCCTGATATAATCTTTAAGACTTTCAATAAAGAGTATATCGGTTAAAAGAATTTTCACCAATTTCTTATCTACTTTTAAGAAAATGTGAGCCGGTTGCACCATATTCATAGAAGGCTCATGTTTCTTTATAGCAACAAGTCTTGCTGTTAATTTATTTATAGATTTCAGAAATCGATTAAAAGAAATAGGTTTTACAAGATAATCGAGAACTTCTAGCTCATAACTTTCTAATGCATATTCCTTATATGCAGTGGTAATAATAACCTGTGGATATTCCTGTAAGCTTTTTAAAAATTCTAGGCCATTCATTCTAGGCATATTAATATCTAAAAAGACAGCGTCAATATCTCCTTGTTCTAATATAGATAATGCCTCTATTGGGTTTTTAAAAGTATCAACGATCTGAATGTTTTTAAATTCTTTTAAAAAAGATTCAATAACTTCAATTGCTAAGGGCTCATCATCAATTATGATACATTTAATAGTCATTATATAGGGATTTTAAGCAAAATCGAATACTCATTATTTTTTTGTGCTATGTTTAGTGTATATTTTTTTGGGTATAGTATTTCTAACCTTCTTTTTACATTTTTTATTCCAATTCCATTAAGTCTTTTAGTTTTAGATTCATCTTCATAGTTATTTTTAGATATAAATATCAGTTCATTTTCAAATCTTTCAAAAGAGATTAATAACTCCATTCTGTCATTATTTTTTAGCCCATGTTTAAAAGCATTCTCAATAAACGGTAAAAACAGCATAGGAACTACTTTAACATCATCAATATTACCATTTATATCAACCCTCGAATCAACTCGATCACCATAACGCATTTTTTCGAGCTCAATATAATTATCGATATGATCAATCTCCTGTAAAAGAGGGAGCTTTTTTTTACTGGTATCATAAATCACATATCTCATAAAGTTAGATAGTTTTAATACAAGATTAGGTGCCAGATCCGATTTTTTTATTGTTAGTGCATATAAACTATTAAGTGTATTAAAAAAGAAATGGGGTTGTATCTGCGCTTTTAAATATTTTAATTCTGTTTTATATTGCAATTCACTTAAGTCTCTATTCTTATTTTGCATTATCAAAAAATCGACTGTATATTTTATTGCAGAGGTTAACCCTACAACATACAATTCGCCTATAGCCACTGCTACAATATGATTAAAACCAAATGGATCCAGTCTTCCTTCTACTTCTGGCCAGATATCCTCGGTAACCAACAATAGATTAAGACCAGACCTTAATATATAATGAACTCCAAGAGACATACATAAGAAAAGTACGTAATACACATACTTTTTTTTGAATATGTATTTAGGAACCAAAAAATAAATATTAAAATAAACTAAGATGATGTGTAGAGGAAATTCTACAAGGTTCGATTTTAACGAATACCAATAATCATTAAAATAACTCCCCCATCGAATTACATTAAATAAAAAATAGATAATCCAAAAATATAGATGATATTTTCGTTTAATAGTCCTTTGCACGTTACCCCTCTCTTTTTTTAAAAAATCATTAAATAATACTAGTTAAAATCACTTTTTTAACAAAAATTTTTGAAAAATGTAAGGCTATTTGTAGAGAAAAACAAAAAAAATAAGAATATCGAATTTTAAAAAAACCGTTATCTATCAATGCATGTCGATTGTTATTGAAACGATGTCGTTTGTCTAAAAAAAATTTTGTTAAATAATTAAAATACTACTTTGAGATCATTCAAAAAACACTTATTAATATGAAACAAAAAATTTTAACCCTTACCACTCTATTATTTTTTTCTTTTATGAGTTTTGGGCAGGGAACCCAAATAACGGGTACAGTAACAGGGGCTTCAGATGGTGTACCACTACCTGGAGTTAATATTATTGTAAAAGGAACTACAAACGGAGTACAGACAGATTTTGATGGAAATTACACAATTACTGCAACTGCAGGAGATGTAATTCAGTTTTCCTATTTAGGAATGTCAAATAAAGAAGTCACTGTAGGTAGTGATACAGTAATAAATGTTCAGTTACAAGAAGATGCTGAACAATTAGAAGATGTAGTAGTAACTGCACTGGGAATTCAAAAAACCAGGAAATCACTTACTTATGCTGCACAGGACATCAAATCTGATGAGCTAACAAAAATCAAAGATGCCAATCCTATTAACAGCCTTTCTGGTAAAGTATCAGGACTTGTTGTAAACAGAAGTGCTTCTGGTGTTGGTGGATCAGTAAAGGTAACTCTAAGGGGTAATACTTCTACCAGAAACAACCAACCATTATATGTTATAGATGGTATTCCTTTATTAAACAATTCTGCTATTCAACCTAATAGTACATTTGGTGATATTGAAAACGCAGGAAACAGAGATGGTGGAGATGCATTATCTCTTATCAATCCAGATGACATTGCAAGTATTAGTGTTCTAAAAGGAGCTTCTGCTTCTGCTCTATATGGTAGTCAGGGATCTAATGGTGTTATATTAATTACGACTAAGAAAGGTAAGTCAGGAAGTTTTAGAACAAATGTATCTTCTAGTTTCACAGTAGATAACGCTGCTTATTTACTTGATTATAATGATCGTACAGAAAAAAACATAGATGACTTTTTAGAAACAGGAACAACTGCAATTAATTCATTGTCAGTATCGGGAGGAACAGAAACTGCTCAAACTTATTTCTCTTATGCAAATACACAAGCATCAGGAGTACTTCCTACTCATAATGTAAAAAAGCATACACTTAATATTAGAGAAACAGCTAAACTATTTGATAACAAGTTAACTGTTGATGCAAACATTTTGCTTTCAACTCAAAAAATACATAATAAGCCCGTTTCTGGTCTATATTATAATCCATTAGTAGGAGCAACAGCATTTAATTCAGATACAGAAACCTTAAGTAACTATAGAGTTTTTGAAGAATTTAATGTAGATAGAAATTTAATGGCGCAACGTTGGTTTAGAGGAACTTCTGATATCGAACAAAACCCATATTGGATAATCAATAGAAATGCCAGTGATGATCAAAATCAAAAAGTATTAGCCTCTGTTTCTTTAAAATATAGGTTTAATGACTGGTTATCTGTGCAAACCAGAGGAAGTTATGATAAAAACTTTTATAAATTTGAAAGAAAAATCTATGCAACTACCGATGGAACCCTATCTGCATCAAACGGTCGTTATTTATTAAATGATGTAGAGGATACTCAGATCTATGGTGATATCATAGCTACAATTAATACTCCTCTTTCAGAAAATTTAAATTTAACAGCTAATATCGGTACCAGTATCAGAAAATCTGATTTAGGAGAAAGTACCTTATTAGATTCTGGTGTTGGAGGTAATCTAAAAATACCAAATATTTTTACGCTTTCTAATTTTGTCGTTGGTACAGTAGGAGTTAATCCAATATTAAAAGAAACTAAAGCTGAGCAAAAAGAAGTACAATCTCTATTCGCTAGTACAACATTAGGGTTTAAAGATATGTTATACCTTGATCTAACTGCAAGAAATGATTGGTCTTCAACTGTTTCAGATTCTTTCTTCTATCCATCTTTTGGTATTACAGGAGTAGTATCTGAGATGTTTGATTTACCTGAAGTAATTTCTTTTGCAAAAGTAAGAGCTTCTTATGCAGAAGTGGGTAATGATATACAAAGTTTCGCCAATAATCCAATCAATACTATTGGTACTGGTCCAGGAGGGTTAAATCGTCCTACGATAAGACCGCTTACAGAGCTAAAGCCAGAAACTCAAAGATCTTTTGAAATAGGTACAGAATGGCAATTTTTTAATAACCGTCTAGGGTTTGAAATTGGATATTACAAAACCAATACTATAGATCAGTTTATGACAGTCCAGTCTGCTAGTGGTCAAACAAATGCTAACGGTCAAACAGCAGATCAATTTGCTATCAACGCAGGGGATTTTGAAAATAAAGGTATTGAAGTTTCTATTACAGCAGACCCAATACAAAATGAAAACTTTTCCTGGAATACAACTGTAAATCTAGCTAGTAATAAAAATACTATTAAGGAATTAGATTCTAGATTAGATAGAGATTTTCTAGAACTAACCCCTATAAGTGTTAACTCGTATGCCTTATTAATTGCAGAAGGTGGGTCTTTTGGTGATATTTATGGAAAAAGACTTAACAGAAATGCAAATGGATTGCCGATTCGAAATACAGATGGTAACTTTACTCAAGCAGCACCTGATGCAAATACCAGAGGTGGTTTTGATTTATTAGGAAATGCAAATCCTGATTTTTCTTTAGGATGGAATAATTCTTTTACCTATAAAAACATAACATTATCCTTTTTAGTTGATGGAAAATTTGGTGGAGAAGTAATGAGTCTTACTGAAGCTATCGTTGATGGTTTCGGAACATTAGACAGAACAGGTAGCGTAAGAATTTTTGATGAAGTTTCTGGCTCAGAAACTTCAATACCAGCTACAGAATATTATCAGGCAATTGGAGGAAGAGATAAATTTAGTGGTGAATATGTATATGACGCTACTAATATCCGTTTAGCAGAATTATCTATAGGGTATAACTTTAATCTTGGAGAGAATAGTTTCTTTAATTCGATCAATACTTCTTTAGTCGGTAGAAATTTATTTTTCTTTTATAAAGATGCACCTTATGACCCAAATATATCTTTAAGTACAGGAAATGGACTTCAAGGTGTTGATGTATTCGGATCGCCATCTACCAGAAGTATCGGTTTGAATGTTGGCTTATCATTTTAATTAAAAGGAATAGAATATCATGAAAAATATAATTAAAAAAACAATTATTACTGTTTTTATCTCGGTATTTGTACTCTCATGTACAGACGATTTCGAAGCATTAAATACAGATCCTAATGGGTTAACGGATGCACAAAGTGAAGCCGATTTTATTAATGTAGGTGGACCATTTAATCCTATCTTTTTAAATCTATATAGGTATGATCCTGCATGGCATACGCAACTACAACATAACCTAAATGCAGATACCTTCTCTGGATATATGGCTCCACCAAGACCATTTGCAGGAGGAGCAAATACCACAAACTATAATTTTATTGATTTTTGGGATCAATTCCCTTGGGATATCCCATATTCTTCTACAGGAGTTATGCAAAATGCTGCATTAGTCAAAGAGCGTGGAGAAGAAAAATTTCCATTAATCTATGCAATTGCAAAAATATTAAGAGTTGAAGGTATGCATAGAGTAACTGATGTATATGGACCAATTGTGTATTCAAAATTTGGAGTACCTGGAGCATCTTTTCCAGAATATGATACTCAACAAGAGGTATACAACCAGTTTTTTACTGAACTTGATGAAGCAATAACCACTTTATCTACAGATCCTACCAATGAGCAATTCACCAATTTTGATCTTGTATATGGAGGAAATTATGCGCAATGGATAAAATTTGCCAATACACTTCGATTACGTTTAGCTATGAGAATTTCGAAAGCAGATGCAGCTAAAGCTCAAATTGAAGGAGAGAAATCATTAGCACATAGTGGTGGACTTCTGGAAACTAATGCTGATAATTTCATCATTAAAGGTGGTGCAAAACATTCACTAACTGTTTTTAATTCTGAGTGGAATGACGTTCGTATGAATGCTTCTATGGAATCTATATTAGTTGGATATAACGATGCCAGAGGCCCCGTTTTATTCGAAGAATCTACGGTAACACCTGGATCACTAAAAGGATTAAGAAGTGGATTACCATTATTAGATGGATATACTGATGATATCGATCAAAAAGGAGATTATGTTGGATTTTCAAGATTAGGAAATTCTTATATCATTGATAAAACTCCAACTACAAATATTCAATTAATGACTGCTGCAGAAGCATATTTCTTAAAAGCAGAAGCTGCCTTAAGAGGATGGGCTGGTGCCGGTGATGCGCAATCAAATTATGAAATGGGAATCACAACTTCTTTTGATCAACATGAAGCTGGAGGAGCATCAACTTATATTACTGATAATGCCTCTACACCTATTGATTATGTTGATCCTGTTGGATCTAATAATATTGCTGCATTAAGTACGATCACTATTGCCTGGAATGCCGGAGCAACGAATGAAGAAAAATTAGAACGAATTATTACTCAGAAATGGATTGCTATGTTCCCTGACGGACAAGAAGCATGGAGTGAATTCAGAAGAACGGGATATCCAAAAATATTCCCTTCGGTAGCTAATAATAGTGGAGGTACTGTCGATACTGATATTCAGGTTAGAAGATTACCTTTCCCTGCTAGTCAACGAAGTACTAACCCACAAGGTGTAGAACAAGCAAGAACACTTCTTGGTGGTGCCGATAATGGAGGTACCCGATTATGGTGGGATATTGCTGGTGGAAATTTTTAAAAAATTTGAGTTAGCCAAATAATACTTATGAAAGAGATGGATAGAGCATTATCTCTCAACTCCATCTCTTTTCATAAAAAGCCTTAAAATAAAAAAACAATTAAAACAATCAAACTCTTGAGGAAAAATGATCCAGGAAATTGAATATAAACAGGTAGGACAGTTTGAAAAAACGAAGTTTGAGAAGATTCATAATGAAATATTCCCCGATTCGTCGATAGCTTCAAAGCTTGTTGCACACGAAATTGCAACATTAATTAAACAAAAACAACAAGAAGGTAGCCCTTGTGTACTAGGTCTGGCCACAGGTTCTTCTCCTATAAAAGTATATGAAGAATTAGTAAGCTTACATCGTTCTGGAGAGTTAAGCTTTTCAAACGTAATTACTTTTAATCTGGATGAATATTATCCAATGGATACTGCACATCAGCAAAGTTATTATCACTTCATGCATCAACACTTATTTGATCATGTAGATATTAACCCAGAAAACATCAACATTCCTGATGGCACCATTCCTGTTACAGAAATGGATCAATATTGCATTGATTACGAAATGAAGATCAAAAAGTACGGCGGACTAGATTTTCAACTCTTAGGAATTGGTAGAACAGGACATATCGGTTTTAACGAACCAGGATCACATCCCAATTCGGGTACGCGAATCATCACATTAGATCATGTCACCAGAACTGATGCTTCTTCTGATTTTAATGGTTTAGAAAATGTTCCCAAAAAAGCCGTTACTATGGGAATAAGTACCATAATGAAATCCAGAAGGGTATTACTATTAGCTTGGGGACATAAAAAGGCTACAGTGGTTAAACAGACAATAGAAGGTGAAATTACATCTAATATTCCTGCATCTTTTTTACAAGAACATAAAAATACCACTATTATCCTTGATTCTGAAGCTGCTTCTGAACTTACACGAATCAAAACACCATGGCTTGTAGATCAATGTATCTGGAAAGAACAATTAAAATTTAAAGCTGTTACCTGGTTGAGTCAAGAACTCAATAAACCTGTCTTAAAACTTACAGATAAAGATTATAACGACAATGGAATGTCTGGTCTCTTGGCTGTTGAAGGGTCTTCTTATGATTTAAATATTAAAATTTTTAATAACGTTCAACATACCATCACAGGGTGGCCAGGAGGAAAACCAAATGCAGATGATACAAACAGACCCGAGAGAGCCCTCCCTGCAAAAAAGAGAGTTTTAATTTTTAGTCCTCACCCAGATGATGATGTAATATCAATGGGAGGAACATTCTTAAGATTAATTGATCAAGGACATGATGTACATGTTGCTTATCAAACTTCGGGTAATATAGCGGTTACGGATGATGAAGCCTTAAAGTTTGCTGAGGTAGCCAATAGTGTTCATCCTAATAAAGAAGAAGATACTTTTAAAAAGGTAATTACATTTCTTAAATCAAAAAACCCAGGTGATATCGATATACCAGAAGTTCGGTTAATCAAAGGATTAATTAGAAGAATGGAATCTTTGGGTGCTACTCGGTATTTTGGATTAGATGATGATAAGGTTCATTTTTTAGATCTTCCTTTTTATGAAACCGGAAGAATCAAAAAAAATCCGTTAGGAGAGGAAGATGTAACTCTTACAGCTAGTATTATTGAAAAAATAAAACCACATCAAATATATGCTGCAGGTGATCTTGCCGATCCCCATGGAACTCATAAGGTTTGTCTAGATGCTATTTTCGAGGCTATCAACAACCTAAAAAGTAAAACCTTCATGGATGATTGTTGGGTATGGTTATATAGAGGTGCCTGGCAAGAATGGGACGTTTCTGAAATTGAAATGGCCGTACCTCTAAGTCCACACGAAGTATCCAAAAAAACTAATGCCATCCTATATCACCAATCTCAAAAAGATAGAGTGATGTTTCAAGGAGAAGATTCAAGAGAATTTTGGCTAAGAGCTCGTGAAAGAAATAGAAATACAGCGATATTATATGATAAGCTTGGTCTCGCAGATTATGAAGCGATAGAAGCTTTTAAGAGATATCTATTTTAAAATTAATTGCATTGTTTGTTAGATAAATTTTTGCAAAAAACAACCTTCCCTCAACATATGAGGGAAAGTTGCTTTTAAAAAGAATCTCTTCGCTATGCACCAGCAATAAGACAATACATAAATGATAAATAAACTAATGACTAATGATATTATTTGCAGATAGCGGTTCTACCAAATGTGATTGGGTTCTTGTTGATAATGATGGAGAACTCATTGATAAGACTAAAACCGATGGTATAAACCCTCTTTTGCTTTCTGACGATGCTATCATAAATATTGTTCAAAAAGCAGACTCTATACTCCAAAAAAGAGATCTCATACATAAGATTTATTTTTATGGTGCAGGGTGTGGTGAGGCTGATGCTAAGAAAAAAATAGCTCTCGTGCTGCAATCTATATTTAAAAATGTAACATCTACTGTTATAGAAGAGGATATCATTGGAGCCGTAAAAGCCACAACAGAAAAGCCTAGTGTAGTATGCATTTTGGGAACAGGAGCAAATTGCTGTTATTTTGATGGAGAAAAAGTTATTCAAAAATCCCCTGCTTTGGGGTACCTATTAGCAGATGAAGGTAGCGGTAATTATTTAGGGAAAAAATTGATTAAAGATTATTTCCTAGGTAAAATGCCATCTGATACAGCCTCATTATTTAAGAATGAATATACTACCGAACTTAATCAAATTCTTGATGAATTATATTGTGCTGATCATCCAAATAAGTACTTAGCTTCTTATGCAAAATTCATTTTTAGAAATCGAGGGAATGCTTATCTCGAAGGAATTTTACATCATGGTATTTCAAAATTTATAAGTACTTACCTTTTTCAATACAAAGAAGAATTATCCAAACATCCTATACACTTTGTAGGTTCGGTAGCCTACTACTCTCAAGATATTATAAAAAAATTATTAGATGACCATGGTTATCGGGTTAGAGGTTTTGTAAAAAAACCAATAGACCATTTAGTTAATCGCCTGATTATCCAAAGAATTTCTCAAAAAACAAGTCAGTAATGAGTTTACGAATTATACCTTTCTTTTTTTTAATTTTCATGACCTGTAAAAGTCCTGATTCATCATTCCCTGTTAATCAATCTTTGAGTATCACCCCCATACCTTTCAAAGTAGATCAAAAACAAGGATATTTCGAAATCAATAAAAAAACTACTTTTCTATGTAATAATAATTCTTCTGCAGTTATCGCAAGTTTTTTTATCGGAAAAATGAAGACTTTCACAGGTCATTCTTTTTCAATAGATAATGAAAATAACACCAAAAACAGCATTCAATTAATCAAAGAAAGTACGCTAGATTTTGGTGAAGAAGAATATCGTCTGTCTATATCAAAAGATGAAATAAAAATAAAAGCAAAAACCGATCAAGGATTGTTTTATGGAATGCAGACTTTTATGCAACTTCTTCCGTTATATGATGCTAATTCAAAAAATCAAATGCATCTTCCTGTTAAAATCCAGGCTCTAGATATAGAAGATAAACCTCGTTTCGGTTGGAGAGGGATGCATCTGGATGTTTCCAGGCATTTTTTCTCAATTGATTTTATCAAAAAACAACTTGATCTATTATCTCTTTTCAAGATCAACAAGTTTCATTGGCACTTAACTGATGATCAGGGATGGCGAATAGAAATAAAAAAATACCCTAAACTTACAGAGGTTGGATCCAAAAGAAAAAATGCTGATGGTTCTTTTCATCAAGGATTTTATACCCAAGAAGAAATAAAAGAAGTCGTAGAATACGCCAAAGAAAGATTTATTGATGTAATTCCAGAATTTGACACACCCGGGCATGCTATAGCAATTTTGGCAGGATACCCAGAGCTTTCTTGTAGTAAAGAAAAATATGAAGTAAGAAATTTATGGGGTGTCGAATCTAGTATACTCTGTCCAGGAAAAGAAGAAACTTACACTTTTATAGAAGATGTAGTCCAAGAACTATCGACTCTCTTTCCTTATGGATATTATCATATGGGAGGAGATGAAGTACCAAAAGATCAATGGAAAAATTCTGCAGAATGCCAAAAATTAAAAAAACGCGAAGGCCTGAAAGATGAAAAAGAAATTCAAAGTTATTTTATGGCTCGTGTAGAAAAGATCTTATCAAAATATCATAAAAAAATGATTGGATGGGATGAGATTCTGGAAGGTGGTATTACTCCCACAACAAATATTATGTCATGGCAAGGAGAAGAAGGTGGAATCAAGGCTGCTAACAAAGGGCATGATGTTATCATGACTCCTGCAAAGTATTGTTATTTTAATTTTTATCAAGGAGATTTTAAAGCAGAACCTTTAGCTTTTGGAGGATATATCCCACTGGACAAAGTATATCACTATGATCCAATACCAAAAGAAATTGAAGAAGATAAAAAGAAACATATTTTAGGCGCACAAGGAAATGTCTGGACAGAATATACATATAAAGAAGAAACAATTGAGTACCTGTTATATCCACGTATCATAGCATTAGCAGAGACTACATGGTCACAAAAAGAAAATAAAAAATTCGGTGATTTCTTAAATAGATTGAATAGTGTTTATGATGTATTAGAACATTACAATATCAATTACCATATTCCTCTTCCCGAGGGGCCTACTTCAAATAAGATCGTATTTACTGATAGTGTAAGTATTCCTTTTTCTACTACACATCCGGTTAAAATGGTATACACCACAGATGGAACAGATCCAATACCAACTAGCACAGTATATACCGAACCATTAAATTTTAAGGAAAATACCGAATTGCGAATTGCTTCAATATTGAAAAGTGGAAAAATAAGTGACATTAGAAAATTGAACATCACAAAAGAAACTCCCATTCCTCCTTCTGATACTGCAGAATTATCTCAAGGACTTATCAAGAAAGAGATAAAAGGTTATTTCAAAAGTATCAGTGATGTTAATGATAGTACTAAAAGTCATATATCTACTATTAAAAATATCAAAGATGCAAATACAACATATCACTGGGGTCACGAAGTAAATGAAGATAATTTCAAGGCAGTTTTTCTTGATGGGTATGTTGACATCCCAGAAGATGGGGTTTATTATTTTTCTAGTACACAAGATCAGATATGGATAGCAGATCAGCTCGTTATTGATTATAAAACTCCGTTAAAAAAACATCCAAAAGAAAGCTCAATCGCTTTACAAAAAGGAAAACATAAACTTAAGATAGTGTATCTAAACAACATAGCAAAAGGTTGGGCAACAGATTGGAATACTGTAGAATTAAAATATAGAAAAGCTTCTGAGGTTGATTATAAAGAAATAGATGAACATATGATTTTTCATTAACTGTATAATGGCCTCGCAATATTCACAAACTCTTAATTTAATACACAATGAAATTACTTAAAAGATTATCAGTCCTCTTATTCATACAGGTCTTCTTATTTTCCTGTACAAATGAAAGTTTTTTAGAAGAAGGAGCCCCGGAGGCTCAAAATTCTGAAACAAATCTAACAGACAAGGCAGCACTCACAGAGCCTATTGTTTTAGGATATTTCCCTTCTTGGTCCGAAAGCTGGGCCGGACCTGGGCAAGGATCAAAACTAAGAGATATCCCAGAACATATCACTCACGTTTTTTTGGCATTTGCAAAGCCTAATCTTCGTTATCAAAAAGGTACTTTAGATATTACCAATACAGGTATTCAAACTCCTTACGGAGGGGATACTTTAAAAGAATCTGTAGCCGCTCTAAAATCAAAAGGCATTAAAGTTATTTTATCTGTCGGTGGAGAAACGTATTGGGGTACAGATGCTGCTTATGATATAAATTATCAGCAGATCAAAGATCTGGTAGATGACATGGGATTTGAAGGCATCGATTGGGATTTTGAACCTAATGGTAGTTTTGCCACTATAGGAGAACCTATAAATGTACAACGCTTCATCGATTTCTTTACAAATTCAAGAGCTATTATGCCAAAAGGACAATACCTATTAGCCTGTGCTCCTGCCGGAGTTGGAGCGTTAGGAGGTGCAAATAATGATGATCCCTCTTCTCCTTTCGCCTATAGCAAAAGAAACACTGTAACAGGAGAGTCTGATACCAATCTATTTAATGCTACTTCTCCTAATCAAGCCATTAGCTTATTTGGTTTTGCAACTACGGGACATATGATCCCCGTAATGGAAGCTGTTGGTGATAAAATCGATCTTATTGCATATCAAGGATATAATACAGGAGCTGCCAGTAATAGAAAAGTTATGTATGATGCATATAAACACTACTCAAATCAGTATGGTTTTTCTATTGCAGCCGGAGTTCATTATCCTAATGAGCCTTGGGGACCGTATTATGAATATACCTATCAAAATATAGCAGAGCTATCTAACCATATTTCTGTAAATAACAACTCTAATGATGGAGTTATGATATGGCAATTATTACTCGGTAATACGACTTCTTCTGCATATGGATATCTTCATGTTGCAAGTCAGGTATTAAATGGTGTATCACAATCTCAGGCTATAGCTAATGCAGAAAACTATCCAGAATCTCCATACTCTGGCGATGGCGGTGGAGGTACTGGATCAGGTTGTGAATCTGCTCCATGGAATGCTTCTGCTACTTATAACACTGGTCAGGAGGTTGTGCATAACAATAAATTATATCGTGCAAAATGGTGGTCGAAAAATGATAACCCAACATCAAATTCTGGAGCAGGATTGCCATGGGAATTTGTTCAGGATTGTAATGGTACCGGAGGAGGAAACAACCAATCTCCTTCTGTATCTATCACGTCTCCTACAAATAATCAATCTGTAACCCAGGGGCAGTCTATCAATATTACAGCAAATGCTTCTGATACTGATGGGACAATTACTAAAGTTGAATTTTTTCAAGGAACTACTAAACTTGGAGAAGATACAACAAGTCCATATAGCTATTCATGGAATAATGCTGCTGTAGGAAGTTATAATCTAAGCGCCGTTGCAACAGATAATGCTAATGCAACGTCTACATCAGCAACAGTATCTGTTACAATTACTTCTGGTGGTGGTAACGGTGGTTCTTGTAGTGGGATTGCAAATTGGACAGCATATCCAACAGTATATAATGTGGGAGACAAAGTAGTATATCAAGGTACATTATACGAAGCTCAGTCAGGGCCAATATGGGTAACCCCAGGTAGTGGTGAACACTGGTGGAAAACTATAGGAACCTGTAACTAAAAATAGTTTTTGATTGTTTAAAGTCCTCCGACACAATGGATCAGTGAAGGAGGGCTTTTTTTATATATTTATAGTATCAAAATAATTGGTTCCGTAATCAACTAATGTTTTTGCTACGCATAGAATTGAATCCGCTGTTCCTACTTTTCCTATACTTGCATTTCTATTCTTCAAATATGACGCTCCTATTTTAGGAAAATAAGTACTATTATCATTTCCCATATCCTCTACTTCAACCCATACTTTTTTAGTATTATGAAAAATCGGATACCTACTAGTCGTGATTCTCCTGTTTTTTGATTTTGATTCTGCAAAATGAAGCATCGTACATCGATTGAACCCTACTCCCAATAGAAGTATTTCGAAATTAAAATCATAAACTTTTTCGTAAGGCGTATTTTCTCCTTCTGAAATTTCTAAAGTATGAATTTTTATAATTTCAGCTGATAATTTTCCCCAGGCAGATACTGAGCTAATGGGGTGATCGCTTCGTAAAGTTTCGGGCCAGTTTCTAAATGTTTCTGGTATTGCACCCATTGTTGTTGGTGTTGTATTAAGGTCAAACACAGGTAAATGTTCTACTATTTTTGGTATCCAATTTTCTGGGATTTTGGTTTCGCCCCAATCATTAGGATGTAAACAAAATGGGGTTGCAGCAGGCATAACAATAGTTCCCTCTTTACCAATGATATCAATTAGCGCGCTCACCACTGTTTGTGCTCCTCCAATTACCCACCCTATCTTACTTAACGAAGAATGAAGCATTAGGTTCATTCCAGTCTTAATTCCTATTGCCTGGAAATCCTTAATCAATTCACTTTTAGAAATTGGCTGAAGTTCTGTCATAAAAGTTTTACTATCTAGTTATCTATCTATTGTTAATACAGTAGTAGTTAATTGAAGTACAATCTAATCTAAATATAATGTTACTTATATCTTTCCATTTAGGTTTTTAAGTCTTCCCAATTCATCAAATTCTGCAACTAATACTTTATCATTTTTTAATCCCTCAATCGTATTTTCTTCGTTCTTTATTTGAAAATCCTTGTCAATCAAATAGTTTAGAAACGCATTTTTATGATTTATCTCAATACTACTAATAAGTTGAGGAAAATTGGTTACCACTTTTTCAAGCCAGTTATTGTCTATTCGAGGTATGTCTTTACTTTTTATAGTAACAACCATTGTTCCTTGCCCATAATTTGCACAAAAGTAAGCATCAGCATTTAGCATACCACTTACAATAAGTCCCATTTTATGCTCGAACCCCTCCTCTACAGAAAAATGTCCGTTCACAAATTCTTCTATATTATTTTGCTCTCCAATACTTTTTAATTTTAAAGAGCTTTCTAATAAATTAGCAGGTATACCACTCTTTTCATTTGCCCATCCCCACATCCAGGAGAAATCATTAAAAGACAAAGAACCAATCACTTCAAAAGGAAAATTATATTCTCCAAAGGTAATAAGACCTTCATTTAGATTTATATTCCAGGAATGTTCACCTGTTATTTCGCTAAAATTCTGTTGTTTTTCAAAAGACAAACCTCCATGTAGCTCAAGCAAATCAACGAAGTTATCAAAATTTGATTTTGATAGTTTTCTAAATCCATCGGTATTCATACTTGATTCAACTTTTGATTCCTGTTTATTTCCAAATAATTTTTTGAAGATGCTCATTCTTTATTTTTAGTATTCATCTCTCAAAAATACGGTTTATTATAATTTTTACGGATATTCATTAAAATATAAGAACCTGCAACGCTACCAAATAGTAGTCATTCTGATGTTAACCTGTTTTGTATTTGGTCTTGTTTATAATTAGTACATCTTCACTAAACTCATAAAATATTTTATTAAACAATTGTTAAACTAGATTTATAGTTCTATAACTATATTTATAGTTATTACATTTACTCGATCACCATAAATCAATCATCATGAAAAAAATGTTATTATTAGCAATCATCATGCTATGCTATTCTTGTTTTACAAAAAAATCTGATGAAGGGAATTTAAATCAAGAATTAACCGAAAAAGAAATTGCTAGAAAAACCTTTTCTGATATTGAAAGTTTATTAAAAATTGACAATGGTAAATTTTGGAATAAACAATTATATGGGCCAATAATTTTGGTTAATCCTAAGACTAGAGTTTTCTTTTCTAATGAAAATAACGCAACAAAAAAATTCAAGCAAATCAATTCTATATTTTCAGATACTTTACCCAAACATATAAATATTGCAAACACTGCTATAAATTGGGATAACAAAAGATGGTCAATGGTAATCTTACCCCTTCCCGATGATAAAACGTCAAGAGATAATTTAGTAATTCATGAATTGTTTCATAGAGTCCAACCCGAAATTGGGTTCGATAGTCTTCAAGAGCAAAGTAATGGGCATTTGGATACTTATACTAATCGGATATTACTAAAACTTGAATTGGAAGCCTTAAAAAGTGCTTTGTCATCTAAAAATGAAATAAAACAACATCTCAAAAATGCATTAACATTCAGAAAAATCAGACAAAACGATGAACAAAAGAAAGAAGCCGAAAATTCACTAGAAATAAATGAAGGGTTAGCAGAATTTACCGGAATTATGCTTAGTGGGAGAGATAAAAACGAAATGAAAATTCATTTGATAAATAGCATAAATCAATTTTACACAAATTCAACATTTGTAAGGTCTTTTGCATATCAAACAGTACCGGTTTATGGTTATTTACTTTCTAATCAAAAAAATAATTGGCATAAAGATATTTCAAAGAATACTAAGCTAACAGATTATTTTATTGAATCTTTTGGGATAGATATAAACAGTAATTCCTCTTTTGAACTAATTGCACAAGAAAACAATTACAATTATAATGAAATATTAAAAGTAGAGAGCGTTAGAGAGGATAAGCGTTTGGCAAAAATTTTACAACTAAAAACAAAATTTCTTGAACAACCTACTTTAAAATTGAATCTTGAAAAAATGAAGATTTCATTTGATCCAAGAAACATAACTCCTCTAGAAAATTTTGGGACGGTATATCCAACAATGAGAATAACTGATAATTGGGGGATTTTAACAGTAAATAATGGTGCATTATTAGCTTCAAATTGGGAAAATGTAATCGTTACCCAACCAGTCGATATTGATAGTGAAATTATAATAGGTGATGGATGGTCTTTAGAACTAAACGAAAGTTGGAAAATAGAAAAAGTAAAAGATAAATTTGAATTGAAAAAGCATTAGAACCTGACTCTTTTAAACCCAGAGATATTTATCAATTTTATATGGCGTTGGACAATAGTTATTTTATTCTTTTGACATTAGTTATACTGCTTTCTATTTTAATATTGCTTAATTTTTCATAAAGGCTTTCGATGTTTTTATTTTCATTGTGTACATTTATTAAATTTTCAACTTTGTTTTTGTCAGAAGTATCATATATTATTTTTAGAATTGTTGAAGTATCACATTGTAAAAAATAATTTTGTCCATCAATAGTCATATAATCAAAAGTAGAGTTTGGAGGTATTGATATGAAATGCATTCTATCTCTTTCAGCAAGTATGCTAGGTTCTCCCTCATCTACATCCCATACATACTCAACGTCACAAGGAAAGTCTAGAGAGAAAAAATCTATATCTATTTTAGAATCCCTTTTAGAGTCTAAAACAAACAAAGAGTCACTAGAGTTATTCACTAACTTGAAAAAAACTTTAAAGTTCTGACCTTTTATTAGGTTAGTTTTTATCGTGTCAATCTCAAAATAAACTAATGGTTTAGAATTTGAAGAAGTTTTTTTTACTTGTGTAACTTTACATGAAAATAAGATTCCGAAAAAGGTAAATAATAATAAGGTATTTCTCATTTTTTTGCTTTAATTATTGCCAACAATGGAATATAGGATGCATGTCCTATATTATACAAAAATAGGAGCTTTACTCTCCATTTGAGTAGTGTTTTTTTAAGAAAATTTTATAATTGTTTACCAAAATCATCTAAGACTTTTAGCACAGGAATAAGCTCTTTTCCTTTTTTTGTTAAAGAGTACTCTACTTTTTTGGGATACACTTCATAATCTTTTTTTTGAATAATACCATCATCTACTAATTCACCTAGCTGTTTGGTTAAAGCTCTTTTAGAAGCTTCGGGATTGTATTTTTCTAAATCTTTGAGTCTACAATTCCCTCTATTAAGTTCACATAATAGTGCAAGTTTCCATTTCCCAGAAATAACATGTAATGTTCTCTCCATCGGACAATCAATTTTTAAAGGTGTTTTTCTGGTGTAGGTTCTCATCTATTATGTTTCTTTAAAGTTACAATAAACATAGTGTATATGGTTAACGAAAGTATAAAAAACAGCCCTTTTATCGTGCTAAAACTAATCGTTCTCTATATTTTAGTTTTAACACCATTTACGATTTGAATTTTCTGTAATAAAATATTCTTTTTTCGCCTCTGCATCCGAATAAAGAAACCCTTTACAGAGCCTCAAAAAGGGGAATCCTATTTAATTTTCTTCCTGTTTTTATCATAGACATTTTTATAGTACTCATAGGTCCCCTCATATTCAAAAGTATCTTTTTCCTTTTCAATTATATTTAGAGCCAAGTCAAAATACTCTTTTGCCTGCTTATTATTTTTAGTTTTCACAGAATTCTCCCCTATTTTATTGTACAATTGAGATTTTTGGGGATAATTTTTGACAGCTTGTTTATAAAACGCTACCGCTTCAGTATACAGTTCTTTTTTCTCCAAAAAATAACCAAAATCATAAAGATCATCGAGCGAAGGTGTGTTTGTATACTCTGCCCAGTTCGAAAGGTTTTTGTAGAAGTTATCAAAGTTTGTTAATACGCTTCCTGCATTCAGCATATTTTCTTTTTGTTGTTCTGACACCTCCCACTTTTTAGACAACTTTAATAATCCTCTATGTATACTTTCTGTTGGTATAGTAGCATGAGTAAAGCCATCGTATACAGAGAATTGCCAACTAAAAGTTTCTGAATTGTGATCTCGTACTAATGCATCTAATTTCTTTACTGGTGGTAAAAAATCAACATCAGGTTTTCCCTTGTTTCCTATAGTAGTAAAAACGAATTTATTCAGTTTTTTAATCTTTTCGATATTTTTCTGAATTTTTAAAATGATTTCTTCATCATCAATTTGAAGATTAGGGCTTATTGCGATGTACGCATTAAAAAGTTTTGGGTTATCTACAATGCTATTGAGAATAAAAGTTCCTCCCAAAGAATGCCCAATAGCTGTTTTAAATGAGGCAGGATGATATAAACTATCTATCATAGGGATCACTTCATGAGTAAGATGATTTTCTAAAAACTTTGCGCCGCCTAGACTTGGCATCTTCCAATCTTCATTTACCGGCTCTGGAGTCAATTCATATTGTCTATTATTCGAGTTTATCCCGACAACAATACTCTTAGGGAGTTCTTTTATTTCTATGAGGTAATCAATAATAGAAGTTGTTAGTTTAAAATACGGACTCCATTGAGCGTCAAATACATATATTACTGGTAACCGTTCTGTTGTATCATTTTTTTTGGGTAGGTGAACTTTGATCTCTCTTTGTTCTTTAAAATATTCTGAATTGATTTTGTGTGTTACATCATTTTGGTGTTGGGCTTTAAGGTTTAGCATAAAACCAAAGCAAAATAGTATACATAGTAGCTGTCTCATCTTGTTAAAAAATTTCAACAAAAATAAGACCTCAACTTATAGTTAAATTGGTGAAATGGGACATCTCATGATCACTTAAAAGTCCAAAAAGTATCTTCTGTTCCAAGGTGTTTTACATTTTTGAAAAAAGATTTAGGGTTAAACCCTGTAAGTTTCTTAAAGTGATTAATAAACTGAGACTGGTCGTAATATTCGTTTTTTAAAGCTATTTCGGTAAGTGAAGCATTATTATTTTTTAATAAATAATCAGTAAGAGATTTTCTAAACTGAATAATATCAATATACTCTTTAACTGTACAACACATATGTTTGTTAAACAACCTTAACAAGGTCTTTCTGCTCACATCTAATTCGTTTGATAGTTCTTTTACGGTAAATTTTTCTGATGATTCTATAATAATATAAATGCATTTTTTTAATACTTCTTCTTTAAAATCACAGAATTTATCTTCAAAGAACTGATCCAAAAGTGTCACTTTGCTTTCAATATTTTTTTCAGTATAAATAGATTCACAGCATGCTATTAAATCATTCCCAAAATAAGTAAATGATTTATCAATAGGGTCACCAGAAATACTAGATAAAGGGACTTTTATAAAATGATTAATTCCTGTTTCCTGAAAAACAATTCCTATTTTATCAAAAGGAGCTTGGATTTCGGCTGTTCTACACTGTTTTTGTACTCCAGAATAGAGAAAACTAAAATCTGTTTCGATATCGGGTATAGTTCTGGAGTGATTACAACTGTATTCTACTTTTGAATTTCTATATATTGTTAATGCATTTTTGGAATTAGGATAATACATAAACCTATTTTGTAATGAATTATCTACAGAACAATGAAAATAGTAATATGAAATATGCTCTTGTAAAAAAGAACTATTGGGTTTATGGGTAACAAATTCTTTTTGTTTCATTATTTATACTTCAGCTCTCGGATTACTACAGAAGGTTAAAAATAAGTAATCTTTAGAAATTAAGTACTGTTACCTTATGAAGTATCATGAGTAACTATTAGCTATCCTATTACATTGTACGATATGTCTTTGATTGTGATAAATAAGTACCCTAAACGTATCTCCCAATTTTAATTTTATCCATTTCGAAATACTGATCGATGTTTTAATCTTACTTAAATCTTTATTTCTTGCTATATCTAATAATTCTAACGTCTTGTGTTGTTGCGCTATAAACCTGTCAATACATTTTTTATCCAGATCACTGTTAATAGGATTTTTATCTTTGAATGTTTTCATTTTATTCAATTTTTCTTTGGGAAGCATACTCTTTGCAAAGTAATTCCCCAAAAGACCTGATTTAAAAACAGATGCATTTTTTCTTTTCGACCTTAGCATTCTATCTTCAATCTCGGGCAGATAATAATCTCCATATAAATTTAAATGTTCCAGACATTCTAAAATACTCCAACTCTCTGGCGTATTTTTCCAGTTGAGTTTTTCTATTGACAGCTGATTATATTTTTCTGCTTCATTAATATTTTTTCGTGTTCTTTCTACCAAATCCTGTAGTAAATCTTTTGATGCTATCTTCATTTGTTTTTTTATACAAAATTCTATGATTTGAAATTTTAAAACATTGATCGAAATTAAGATTTTTTAATTCTCGAAAGTGTTTCGGGTGTCATTCGTAAGTAGGAAGCAATATACTTGTTTGGTATTTCCTGAAAGAGCTGAGGGCTACGTTTTAAAACCCTATTATATCTTTCTACAGGAGAAGTGGTCAAAATATCCCTTTCTCTTTCCATTTGTTGTAATACAAAATTTTCTAAAATCAGGTACCATGTTTTAGTATGTTCTGGAGAGGACAACACAAAGTTCATAAGGTTAGCTTTTTTAATTACTTTTAAAGTCGTCTTCTTCAGGGCTTGAATATAAAAATCAGATGGTTTTTCGTTTATAAATGAATCGAGAGCCGCAATAAAATTGTTTCTGTAGCCAAACCTAATAGTGTGTTCTTCAAACTCGTCTATCACAAAAATTCTTAAACTACCATCTACAACCAGATATCCGTTTGTGTCAACACTTCCTTTTACTTTTAAATATTCATTCCTATCCAGTTTTAACTCTTTATCCCATAAATCTTGGCTGTTTATTTCTTCTAATAAGGTCGAAATTGGATTCATATTTTACGCACAGGTATTAGTCAAAACAAGATACTTTTTAGTACAGAGATTCTTTGATTTTGTACTAAAGTAGCAAAAAGACATAAACCTATTGTCTGGTAGTGATAATTTTCTGAAAAGGAAATCAGATATTATACGTTATTGATTGTAGTTTTATTCGGGTATATATTTTTTTCCGTTTATGAATATTTCTCCGCCAAGTTCTTCTATGTCATATCCAAACCAGCCTTCTTCATTGTTTCTCCAGGTTTCTTTATGCTTCTGTGTAGTTAGTACAGTATCTGTTGTTATACCGTCTCTTTGAAACATCATTCTTTTCCATCGTTGAGATGTAAAAACAATTACACTATCTTTTTTTAAAAATTGTATACTATCAATGTCCATTTTTATACTCAAAGTGGTATCGATTATTGCCCAATCTCTCAATGCATATTCTTTTTGTTTGTCTCTTGAAATGATTTCTCCGCTTTCATCATAAATTACAAGATCCTGTGGTAATCGGCTCATATAAGTTTCAATGTCTTTTACCCGTGTAGCTTCAATACCTTCATCAATATTCTTTTTGATTAATTTACCAATAGTAGCTTTTTCTAATTCGGTTAGTTCTGTTGATTTTTTGTTTGAATCGCAACTAGTAGATATGAGTAAAAACAAAAATCCTATTATAGAAACAGTTTTCATTGATACTTATTTATGGTTTAGTTCTTATCATATTTTAAGCTAGCAATACCTCCATTTGACACTAAAAACCCAGAAATTACACCATTTGGGTTTCTAAGGATTTCAATTTTCTTAAAATGTCTGTTTGATGATGTAAATACGTCTTTTTTAATAGCCTTTAGTTTAATCGGATCTCTCTTAAATAGTTTTATAAAAACTGAGTCATTGTCATTGTAAAGTTGAATTGAGCTATCAAGCTCTTCACTGCTAAAACCCCCAGTATATTCACTAATATTGAATGAGTTATATTTTAAGAATTCAATGTTTTGATTGTTATTGATATTCAATCGCATCACTTTTTCATTGTTTTCATTTTCTTCAAAAATGACACTTACATCGTTTGTATCTGCCAACATTTTAAATTCATTACTACTAATTGGCAGTAGCCTTGTTTGACTTTCTTCGGATCTATAATATATAAGTGTGTCATTAACAATTTTTATTTCTCTATCATACCATTCTTTGGGTTCCCAATATTTGCCACAAAATTTTGACATCTGATTTTTTGATAGTTTGATTGATTTTTTAATCTTTTTTTCATTCTTACTCTTCTTTGTTTTTCCTTTTGATTCAGATTTATAGTATTCATTCAAAAAAATATCGGCAGTTTTTAATGCCAGCGTAGAAGCACGTATTGGTGTTGTATTTGCTAATATTACTACAGCCGAATTATGCTCTGGAAATCGAGAAAAATAGGCTCTAAAACTAGCATCAGAACCGGTATGATCGAACCATTCTAAACCTTTATATTTAACTCCTGCCCATTGTCCCATTGCAGCCTCGGTGATTTGACCATTATTTAAATAGGCCTGTTGATTCATTTTTGTTATTATGCCTTTATTTTCTGGAGTTGGAGTATTTAGGTAAATAGCCCATTTACATAAATCATGTACGGTAGTAAATAAATTGGTAGCCCCTACAGTAGAGAAGCTAAGTTTACTTTTTTTAATGATATTTTCTTTATTCTTGTAAGAGTACGCCCTGTTCTTTACTATTTTTTCGTAATCATCATAGAATTGTGAATTGCTCATTTCTAATGGAACAAAAATGTTATCTTTTGTATATTCAGCAAAAGATTGACCCGATACACGTGCCACAACTTCTGCTAATAAAGTAAACCCCGTATTTGAATACGATAGTTTGGTACCAGGATCAAAATTTAAAGAAGCCTGTTTAGATACTAAATCCAAAATATCCTGATTAAGAATAACATCATCATTTTTCCATCCTGCTAAATACAGGAGTCGCCACTGATCTCTTATACCACTTGTATGACTAGCAAGATGTCGTAAAGTAATCTTTTTGCCAAAATTTGGGACTTCTGGAATGTATGTTCTTATATCATCATCTAGTGATAGTTTTCCTTCTTTTTCAAGAAGCAAAATGGCATAAGCGGTAAATTGTTTTGATAATGAAGCTGCATGAAATATAGTGTTAGTCGTATTTGGAATGCTATATTCTAAATTGGCACTTCCGTATGCATTACTAAAAACAACTTTTCCGTTTTTAATAACTGCAATTGCTGCACCACCAGAATCTACTGAATTCCATGCTTTAAATAATGAGTTAGCTTGCTCGACTTTAGTCAATTTACTAGTTGTAGTATGATCTTTATTGATCTGAGCGTGAATTGAACTAAATAGAAAAATAAATAAGCTACATATATAAAGAGTCGATAATCTTTGTGGATTTCGTTTCATTTCTTTTTGGTTTAACCTACTATTTTTGGGTAGTCTTTGTTTGTATTACCCAATTTTTTCAAAAAGGTTACATAAAAAGTAAAGAATGTTCTTTGTTTTTGTTTTTAGCAGCTTTCAAAAAATACAATAAGCATACATTTTTCAGAGAAATATTTCTATGAATTAGTGACAGAAACTTCAATAAAACATCAGTATCACACTTCTTGATTTTGGATATACAGTACAATTATCGGTTTCGCTTCCCATTTGATACTAAAGCAGTTCTGGATCCAACAGCAAGGCTCTCTATTTTTTTATTCTCATTTATAGTAAAGTCAATCCACCAATCGGGATCGGATTCAAAAATAAATTTGTGTTCGCTAATTGGTACAATAACAAACTTTCTTCCCTGATCTCGTTGCGAATTAAGCTGTCCGTTTTCTAATGTGATATTACGAATGGTTCCATCTTCATGAGTATAGGTCCCCGTAAATTTATTTAATACACTCTCATCAAATAATTTAACCTGTTCTAGATTAGGTAAAATTCCTAAAACATCTGAAGCTAATTGTACGGTGAGTGCTCCGGGAGAACTTCTATTTAGGTTTGATAACACAATAATTTGTAAGTCCTCTTCAAAAACCCATAACGAGTAACATTCTGTGCCGTGTACGTTTCCTCCATGCTCAACTGTGGTGTACTTACCCAGAGTTGTAGTCCACCAACCTAATCCATATTTAGTTTTTCTATCATCGTGCAGGCTTTGAGAAGTGAAAGCGTTCTGTTTTTGTTTCTCGCTAATTAATGTGTTGTTTTTTAAAGCGTCGTACCAAATGGTTATATCATCGATAGTAGATATGATACCACCATCTGCAAGTGTTCCTGGTTTTACAGCTTTTGCATGAACAATTTTATGAGGTTCTTCCTCGGCTACTTCATATCCCTTAGACAATTGCGGAACGATTTCATAAAAATCATAGAAGCTTGACTGTTTCATATCTAACACATCAAAAATATGCTCTTGAACATATGTTCTAAACTCCTGTTTGGAAACATTTTCTACAATTTTGCCTAATAAAACATATCCCGAGTTTGAGTATTTCCAGGCGGTTCCGGGTTTAAAATCAAGTGAAACAGTATTGATCACATTTACAATAGTGTCCATAGTTACCCGATCTGTACCATGATGATCATAAGAAGGTTCTACTTCTGTGTATTCTGGAATTCCTGCGGTATGCCCTAATAATTGACGAATAGTAATTTTGTTATCATGTGATTGTTTATACTCAGGAATATACTCTCTAATATCATTATCAAGAGATAGTTTCCCTTGTTCTTCTAACATCAAAATACAAACCGCAGTAAATTGCTTTGTAATAGAAGCGATACGGAATTTCATATCGGTTTGGGCTTCTACCTTATGTTCTATATTTATATTTCCGAATGCTTTTTTAAGCAATGTTCTTCCACCTTTACGAATTAGAACAACTGCTCCTGCTCCATCGGACGGATAATATAGATTAATTTTCTCCTCTAATAACTGGTTTAATGTAGCTTTTTCTTTTGTTTTTGGAGTATCGGATTTTCTATCGGTTACACATGCTGTAAAAAATAAAATTGATACTACTACAATACTAAGGAGCGCAAAAAAATTTGATCGAAACAGGTTCATATACATATATTTTGTACTTAAGACCTTCGTTTTTTAGAAAGGTTACATTGAACTATCTATTTTATTAGATCATAATGGGCCGTATGTCTCTAACATTTAACAACGAATTGATTGTCTCCTGTTATGCCTTTTTATTTTTAGTGTAGAGTGTTCGTTATCGAGTAACTTAAGTTGTCTAAGTATCAATTCGATAATCATGTTTTTTGATTTTTATAATTTGTGATACTACAAGTTTATTTGAAACTAAATTGCTCTGATCTCATATATAATGTGGTAAATAGTTTTTTTAATTTATCATCTAAATCAGGGAACATATACTTATTCTTTTTCAGATCATAATTAAATTGATACTCGGGTAAATCAAATCCAAAATGTTCAGATGCCCAAAATGCAATTCCGTAAAACATTCCTTCAACTTGATAGTCACAATGATTTAGCTCTATTTCATTTAGAGTTATTTTGGTTGGAGTACTAATTTTCTTTTCAATTATTGAACTTACCCAGGTAAGACCTTCTTTTAAAAGTTCAATTTCAACATCTGTTAAATGTGTGGTATTAGCTTTATATTCAAAAAACAGATTGTCAGATATTTTATCTCCTTGATTACTGTTTTCAACACTGGCCGAAATTTGTACCCAAATTCCCCAACTTGTTTTTCGAATTCTATAAAGAGATGTAGATGATTTCTGCATATTATTAAGTGCTTATGTCAACTATTTATAGGTATATGTCCTAACCAGGTAAAATGTTACTTAACCAAGTAAAGTAATTTTTATTTATTTTATGTCATTCACTATGGACAAGATGGTATTTTCAGTTTAACACAGATTCTAATCTTACCATACTGCTTTTAATCAAAAGTAAGTACATCAGGTTCTAAAAATTCTGTTTTTGCTTTTTCCGAATTAAAAATATCAAAACTATAATGACTACTGATGAGTTGTTTAAAGTTGGTTTTTAACTGCGGAAATTCAACTATAAAATCTTTAAAATTATCAGATTTTGATTGATTCATAAAATGATTCACCGCTTTGGTCGCGACAATCGTTAGTGTTTTGTTGTATTTGTCTTTTGCGCCTACAAATTCGACAAAATTCTGTAGCTGAGTTTGTATCTTTTTTTCAGCTTGATCAACTCCATGGTTACTAATATTTATCCAAGCCAGCCGTAAATGTGCTTCATGACTAAAAATTTCGGGATTTAGTGTACACTGTGTAAATTGATTTTCAAATACTTCATCTGTTAGTTCAAAATGCTTTTCCATATTGTATTTCTTTTATATCATTACTTGATACAAAGGAACGAATATGTAATTTTTTTCTCATTTACATTTGTCGATAAATTGTTTTCGTGCTCTACTTAATTGTGTTGGTGTAATGCCTAAGTAGTTTGCGATGTAGTAATGCGGAATTCGATTGATTAAACTAGGATATTCTTTTAAAAAGAGTTCATACTTCTCTACAGAATTCAAATTTAAAAGAGATACTAATCTTGATTGTAACTGTTTATTAAGTTTTTGAAACTCGTTTGTTATTATTTCGGTGATATTTTTGTCTTTATTGACCCAAGACATCACTTCTGAATAATCTGCTACAGAAATTTCACATTTTTCTAAAGCTTCAACATACATTACCACATTTGTTTTTGGTATATAACTACCAATAATCATATCTCCTTCCTTATAAAAATGAGTAGTAATTTCATTCCCATCATTATCATATACAAAACCTCTCATCACTCCATTAATCAGCATACCAATTTCTATACAGGGTTTGCCATATTGAAGAAAAAAACCGCCTTTTTCTAATGATATAGTTTTATGTAAAGAATCGCTAATTGCTTTCTTTTGAGACATTTTGAGTTTTAATTGCACACAGCGTTACTTGCTTTTTTTTAATTCATCGATAATTTTAGTACTTACCCAGTAAATATCTTGATTACTTGTATAGAAGAAATATTTTCCATCTTTTGATACAAAAGGACAGAGTTCATGGTTTTTTGTATTGATTTTTTCTCCCATATTGATAGATTTTGTCCACGTACCATCAGTATTTTTGAAACTAATGTAAAGATCACCTCTACCTAATCCCTCTGGTCGTCTTGCACAAAAAATAATGTAGCTTTCCTCTGGATCAACAAAAACATCGGCTTCGTAATTTGAAGTGTTAATTGAATCTCCTAGTGTAATCGCTTTCTGAAATTCTCCATTAATACTTTTAGAGGAGTATATATCAAAATCACCCTGCTTTTTCTCAGCTGTTATTTTATTTGATGAAAAATACATTGTTCCGGTTTGTGTAAATGAAATATAGTATTCATTTTTATTGGAATTGATATTGGGTCCGGCATTGATAGGTTCTGACCATTCGTTACCTTCTTTTTCTACATACCATATATCATGATCTTGTTTGGCACCTATACCGTCTAATGCTTTTTCTGATATAAAGTATAATCTCTTTTCGTCTGGAGAAAGGAATGGGTCATTAAATCCATATTTATCATGGGATAAAATAGTTCTGGGTTTGCTCCATCTGTTCTCCATGAATTCAGAATATCGTATTTCAGTTTTTCCATTTATATCTACTCCATAGAAAAATTTCGTCGCTTCGGTATTAAAAACTGAACCAAATTCTGATTCAGTATTTTTAGAAATAAGACCAGGTGCGAATATCTCCGGGTTTACAGATGGAGGTTTTTGTTCAAGATACTTAAGACGATCATCTACTTTCTGACTACAACATATTAGAGGAGTTAATAAACACCAGAAAAAACAATTAATTAGTAAACGCATATGTTTTTAAGTTTTATCTATTGCAGGTAATCTTCGGTATAAGAAACATAAGGCAGATAATAAGCAATACGTTTCAGATTGGTGCTAACCCAAATATAAATATTTTCCTCTTATCATTTTTTGTGAACGTCAAATTTTACATTTGCAAACTTCTTATTAGCTATAATCAATAAAGGGATTTGTAAAGAGCATCTAATTAATTTAATGAGTGATAAACATTTCTTCGGCTTAAAAACTACCTTTTAGTGTAGCACGATTATAAACTGTTAACTTTTAATTTGTATTTCATTTGATATGGAGTACATATGAAACAAGGTGCTAAACAAATGCATTAAAAACCTTGTTGAATGGACTAATATTTATAAACAACTTTAATTTTAATACTTAATGAAAACATTAACCCATTGGAGAGATTTTTTTCAATTTCTGAAAAAACCTGATTATTTAAAACAAACTGAAGGAATAAAAAACAAATCTATTTTGGTATTTAATTCACTATTGTTAGAAATAGTGTTAATTCTTCCTTTACTCTTAATATATGGTGTATATACTTATTATACCGGAAATATTAATGAAAGTATTACAGAAAATATCGAAACATTATACAATCCCTTTGTTTTGTATGCTATGGTAGCGATTTTTGAAGAACTTTCTTTTAGAGGTTTTTTGACAAAATTTAACCCCATATTGTTTTCTACATCGGTTGCAGGAATACTATCCCTTTATTACAAAAAAATAGTGTTTAGTAACATGTTCTTTGAGCCAGATGGACTGAAAGAAACAGCTATACTATTTTTAGTATTGTTTTTTTTAGTTTATTTAATTGGCACAAAATATAAAAAGGAATTAACTGTATTTTGGAATAAAAATTTTGGTTATATCGTATATATTAGCGCTTTTATCTTTGCTTTTGCTCATTTTTTTAACTCTAAAGGTTTAGAGTTAGGATATCTAAAAACTATTATTTTTCAACTCATAGGAGCTTTTATTATGAGTTTCGTTAGAGTTAGAGCAGGAATACTTTATGCTATTATAATTCATTTTGTTTGGGATATTTTTTTATAAAAAGTAGCGAATACATATTAGTAAGCTTTTCAGATCATATAAGTATATTAAAAAAGCGCAAACTTATATGATTTGCGCTTAAATATTTATTTTTCATTATAAAGTTCCATTGCCATATCAAATATGCTATGTATTTTCTCTATTGGAATATCTTTATTTGGGTCAATCATTAATAATTTTGTAAAAGTCCTTTTCTCCTGAATTAAATCTGGATGGAAAATTTTTATACCTTTTCCAATTGCTATGTAAGGAAATTGTGTTTTCTTATCTACCCATAGATAACAGAAAATTTGATTTTTATACATAAAACAAGGTAAGCTGTAATACCACCTCGATTCAAACTCAGAATTATAATCAGTTATTATAGTTTTTAAAACCAAAAGGCAACTTTTAATTGGTTCTTCTTTATCAAAGTAAAAACTGTCTATCGCTTTCATGCAAATTATTTAATAGCATTACACTACCTAAACTAGGTTCAATAAAAATAAAATTTTCATACCTACTACTCTTTGGTTCTTTGATAATACATCACTATGCTAGCTTTAGCTAAAGTATTATTCCAAAGATAATAGCCTACAACTGCAGGGTTTGTATTTGCATTAAGTCCAAGTTTATCGGTTTTTAAAGCATGAACAGTAATAATATATTGATGTATACCATGCCCTTGGGGAGGGCAAGGTCCTCCATATCCACTTACTCCAAAATCTGTCATACTTTGAATTGCTTCTTTTGGAGTTAAATTTAATTTCATATTACCCGCATTTGATACTAATTCTTTAATATTTGCAGGGATATCAAATACAACCCAATGCCACCATCCGCTGCCAGTTGGTGCATCTGGATCATACATAGTTATTGCAAAACTTTTCGTGCCTTTTGGTGCATTCTTCCATGAGAGTTGAGGAGATTCATTGTTTCCGGCACAACCAAATCCGTTAAATTCTTCATTAATGGTGGCTTCTCCGCCTATAGAATTGCTCGATAATGTGAACGTTTTTTGTGCAAATGAAGAGGTTGATATTGTTAGTAGTATGCCTAAAATAAAAATTGATTTTTTCATAATGGTTTATATTTAATTATAAATACAAAATTATGAGTTATAGAAGAAAAAACTATGTTTAATTTAGTTCAAAAAGTAGTGCTAAAAGTTCAATCTAGTTGATACTGTTTTGGGGTAACGCCAAATTTTGTTTTAAATGCGTGTATAAAATTTGAAAGGTTTTCATAACCAATTTCCTGATAGATTTCTGATGGTCGTTTGGAATTATTCTTTAACATAAAAGCCGAGTGTTCTAATCTCTTATCTAAAAACCATTTACTGGGTGATTGATGAAAGTGTTTTTCAAATTCTCGTTTAAATGTTGATACACTCATATTCGATAAAAAAGCCAACTCTTTTAATGTCATTTTTTTTAGCTTATTATTTTCAACGACATTGAGGAAGTTTTGAAAGGAATTCCTCTCTTGAATCATCATTGAATTTATAAAATCTGTCCCTTTAGTTTCTACCAAATAGATCATAATCTCTTCAAATTTTGTCTGAATCATTTTTTCCTGAATACTCGGGGCTAGTCTTGAAATATCAACTAAACTATTTACATAGTTTTTGATAAATTGATCATATTGAAATGAATACGCAGATTGTGGTAATGAAATTTTAGAAGTTTTAATATCAAATTTCTGAACGAATTGCTGTATCTCTTTATTCGAAAAAAATAACAATACACTTTTATAATTTTTATGTAAAGGTGAGAGTTTTTCTGTCATTAAACAGTGTCCTGATTTCATCAATAGAAAACTAGAATTCTCGATTAAGAAAGATGAATTATTTGTAAAAACCTCTTTTTGACCTTCAAGCAAAAAACTGAAGACATTTTTTGTGAGTTTTATTTGTTGCTTAGCAAGCTCTTTCGTTGTTTGATAATAGTATAAACTGGTAAACATATGTTTACCAGAGTTTAAATCAATAGGAAGTGTTACTGTTTTCATAGGGTCCTTCTTACCGTCAAAGGTTTTTCATAAACCATGTATCGTATCAAAGAAATTACCTCATCATTGATATCTTCTACGCTTATTTCTATTCTTTAATGCTATTAATTTTTTCAATCATTTTTACGGCGTTCTTATTTTTCGGATCTAGCTCAAGTGACTTTTTATAATTGATTAGTGCTAAATCATATTCTCTGTTTACGAAATAGGCTTCTCCGCTGCTGTCGTATAAATTTGCATTTTCCGGGAATTCAGAAATTGCTAATTCAAAAATCTTAACTGCCTCTTTAGGTTTTTCTGCACGAATTAATTCGTAGCCCAATCTATTTAACTCATTTGGGTCATCAAAAGCATAATCACCGGAGTCTATTTTCTTTAGGTTATGATAAGCTTCAATTCCTTTTTCCACATCTTCTAAACAGTCTTTTCTAATAAACTGAAATACAGATCTTTTAGGAATCTTAAATTCCTTACGCAACATTATATTATATGCTTCATGTCCTAAATCCCAAACTCGATTTTTATTATTGGAAACGATGATAATGGTAATATCATTTTCAAAATCATTTAAGAAAATAGATTCAAATTTGTAGCCTACTCCATTGTGTCTTTGCAATTGTTTTTCTTTAAAATATTCACCTAAAGACGATGTTTTATCTTCGGCATACGGGTTTTGAAGTAGTATATTAAAAGATTCTTGACTAATTAATTGATTTGAATTCATCGCTTTAATCCATTTGTAAAGGTCATTAGAGTCTACCCATAACCAACCACTAATGAATTCTAGCTCTGGACAAGGATTTTTTTCAAAATCATAACAAGACGTTCTATGTTTTGTGGTAGCCGGTGGATCAAAAACAGAATTTGTCATATTTAATGGCTCTATGATATTCTCTTTTACAAAATCCTGAAATGTCTTCCCTGTTACTTTCTCTAAAATTCTTCTTTGTAGAAAAACATTACTGTTGTCGTACCTAAAATTTGTTCCTGGTTCAAAAAGCAAGGAATCAGTTCCTCTAATAATTTCCCACGCTTCATTGTCATTTGGAGGTAGTTTTGGATCTATAGGAGGAATACCTCCTGCATAATTTATTAAATGATTTACTGTTACTTTTTCGGACCAAGCCGGAAGATCTAAATCAAACTTTGAGATTGGGTCATCCAATGAAAGTAACCCTTTTTCGACCAGCATCATTATTGCAACACCGTTAAATTCTTTTGCAATTGAACCAATATTAAAAATTGATTTATCATCTAATTTTATTTGCTGTGTCGCATCTGTATATCCAAAAGATTTTTTATAAACGATAGTATCATTTTTAGCTACAAGAACATTTCCGTTAAATAACTCCCTTTCGAATGATGTCGACATTAGAGAATCTATTTCTTTAACATATCTCGCTGTAGCTTTCTTTTTAACAGGTTTCGTATTACAACCAATATTCAATAGTATTACTAATAAAAGACTTGCTCTTGTTACGGTAATCAATATTTTCATAAATTCTATATTTCTTCTAAATGACTAACTAAACTATAACGGTTTATGTATGAAACGTAGCCTTGTACATAACAACAAGCTTTACAGATCGCATAAATGTATTAAAAAAGCACAAATTTTTATGATTTGCGCTTAATTAGCTATTCTGTATATACGCTTTGCGATAGTTTTATGTATTCAATTATATGTTTTTCTAAATTCTATGGGAGACATATCTGTTTTATTTTTGAAGAGCTTTGTAAATGATGCCGGATGTTCAAAACCCAAACTGTAAGCAATTTCACTTACCGAAAGCAATGTTGTTGATAGCTGTTCTTTGGCCTTTTCTACTAATTTATTATGAATATGTTGTTGCGTACTTTGCCCGGTTAATGATTTGAGCATACTGCTCAAGTAATTCGGAGTAAGGTTTAAACAATTAGCCACCCATTGAACAGTAGGCAGGCCTTTTTCAACTAAGCTATCAACTTTAAAGTAATCTGATAAGATTTGTTCTAGCTGACTTAACACCTGGTGGTTAGAAATCTTACGAGTAATGAACTGTCGTTCATAAAAGCGTTCTGCATAATTGAGAAGCAACTCTAACTGTGAAATAATAATTTTCTGACTAAACTTATCCATATTTGATTGATACTCGTGTTGGATATTCTTCAAGAGATCCAGCATCATTTGTTCTTCTTTTTCAGAAAGGAAAAGCGCTTCATTTATTGTATATCCAAAAAAATCATAATGTGTTATTTGCGTAGCCAACGGTGAATTCCATAAAAAATCGGGATGAACTAATAGTAACCAACCTGAAGGTTTATGATCTTTAATATTAGGGTTATTTCCTAAACTCATCACCTGCTTTGGTGCTACAAATGTCATGACACCTTCATCAAAATCATACTCTTGTTGTCCATAAAAAAATTTATGTGCCACGTTTCGTTTTAATCCAATAGTATAATAGTCTTGTTTCCATTTTAGTTCTTCAATATTCGATGGATACCTAACCTGACTATAATCCACTAGACTTATTAATGGATGTTCGGGAGCGACAATATTAGCTAATTTATGATAATCACTTACTTTTTTAAAATACTTTAAATCTTTCATTATACTAAATTTATGATTTTTTTTTATGCCAACATACCTCCTGAAACTTCAATACGTTGTCCATTAATCCAGCCCGCTTTATCAGAACATAAAAAAGCAACGATTCCTCCAATATCTTCAGCTTCTCCAACACGCCCTAATGCAGTAATATTAGAAATTAAAGCTGCTTTTTGTTCATCTTTATTACTTCCTCCTGCAAAATCAGTTGCAATGGCTCCTGGTGCGATAACATTAGCTGTAATTTTACGTTGTCCTAATTCTTTTGTTAAATAGCGTGTAAAAACTTCTATACCTCCCTTCATCATTGCATATGCAGACATACCTGGCAGACTAAAACGGGTTAATCCACTAGAAATATTGATAATTCGTCCTCCTTTATTAAGAAAAGGTAATGCTGATTGGGTTAGGAAATAAGCACTTTTAAGATGTACATTCATCATTTCATCAAATTCTTCTTCTGTTGTATTTGACACCAGGTTATGTACTCCTGTTCCGGCATTATTGATTAAAAAATCAAAATTAAGATTTCCATTTTCTTGTTTTAAATAGTTGGTTACTTCGTTTATGAATTCTTGTCCGTTTTTATAGTTGGTAGCATCAAAAGGAAAAGCTACAGCTTTCTGCCCTTGTGCCTCTATTTCTGAAATAACTTCTTTTGCTTTGTTCTTATTTTTATGGTAAGAAAAGATAATATTCACACCTTCTTTTGCTAGATTGATTGCCATATCACGACCTAATCCACGACTTCCACCTGTAATAACTGCAGTTTTTTGACTCATTTTTATTGTTTTTAATTTACAATACAAAGTTGAGTTTATAAAGCAACTAGTTCTTTTCCAAATCTACTTTTATCTTGTTCTAATCTATGATATAAAGGGAAACCATTTCTAACAACAATATAAATGTAATGATCAATTACATTCGTTTGTCTAATATTACGCCTGAAATCAAAACTCTTTATCTAAAAGCAAAAAGCTACCAGATAGGTAGCTTTTTGTAGTATGATTAGAATCAAATTTATCTTACTCTCATATCGATAAAACATCTATATGACCATAGTAAGTATATTGATTATCGTTTTTTAAATATTAGATTGAGCAAAAACAGAATGATTATCGCTCCGATAGCCCCAGTAAGTATCGCACCGATCCAACCGGTACCCAGGCTAATTCCCAATCTTCCCAAAAGCCAGTATCCAACATAACTACCGATGATTCCAACTATAATATTTCCGATGAGACCTAAACCACCACCTTTATAAATGGTACCTCCTAGCCAACCTGCTACTGCTCCAATAACAATTGTTACAATTATTTCCATATTGTTAGTTTTAAATTATTAATAAAGTGTTAATATATTAAAAAAATACGAACTTATCTGATATGTTTAGCTTTTCAATGTTATAATATGATCGACCTCTTCTTATTGATAAGTCATTTTTTTAGTATTATTTTATTATCAGTCATAATAAAGATTATCAACAACTTAAGAATAAAAAAACTATTAACGACACTGTAAAATCCAGCTATATACGTGTTTTAACAGTATAACTTTTTAGTGTTCCATCGGTTATAAATCCAATTTTAGAATAAATTCCCTCACCAAATCTAGATGCTACTAAAACAACGATATCACTTAGATTTCTGTACGCTTCAAATAATAGCTTATCGGTCATAATTTTACCTAATCCCATTCCTCTATATTCTGGTAGTGTTCCTATCATATGTATCCCAGAACATCCATTTTTATCATGATATATAATTCCGCAACTTACATATTCACTGTTATGTTTACCCAAAAAAAGATGTATGTTTTTTTGGTGTTTAACTAATGAAGTTATAGTCTCGGGTAGTATCTGATATCCAAACGATTTTGACGAAACTCTTGCAAATACTATTGCCTTGTTATCATCATCAACGGGTTCTATTGTAGCAAAATCTTCTATAGGTGCAGTATGCTTAGAAGTTTCTAAAAACATTGCCTTCACTACCGATTTTAGTTCAAAATCATATTGTAATAATCGTTTTTCTATGTTTTCATTTTCAGCTACTCCTAATGAATTTGGTAAAACCCCATTCTTCATTTTTGCATGAAGTTGATCCATATTTATTATCTCTGGATCTATCCCAAAAATTTTACTGGGCCATGATTTTTTTTCGGGCTTCGTATAGGTATATCCATCTCCTCTATTTAAAAAGTTTCCTTGTATTCCTATATATCCCCAAAACTCAAAAAGGTGGTTTATTATGGTCTCATTCATGAAATTTAGTTCTGTGAAGTTTTTACAAAAGCTGCCGAATCTTCATAAAATCTATACTCTTTAATTTTTCCATCTTCAATTATGCTTATCTGGGCCCAATCACTTATAAATAATTTGCCAGTTGCTTTTACTTCGTGTGAAAATTTTCCATTTGCAAAAACGACATTTCCTTCAGAGATTACTCTTTCTACACTAAATTCTTTGGTCGTAAAAGAATTAACTATGTTGGCAATAAACTGCTTTGCTTCTTCTTTGGTTCTATATGTACCATGAAGTTGATCTTTTTTACGTTCCTGGTCACGTACGCTCACGATCAGGCAATTTTCGTGAAACAAATTTACTACTTTATCCATATTGCCATTTTGAAAAGCATTAAAATAATCATATACTACTGTACTACTGTTTTCTGTATTTTTCATGTTTTTTGTTTTTATAGAGTGAATACTTATTTATTGCATTAATGTCTTAACTTCTTTGTCTAGTTTTGCGTTCTCTGATGCATCCAGAATTAATGAATTGTTTACATCAAACTTGTTATTAAAATCTCCTAAAGAGTATACACCAGATAGGTTCCCACCCCATATTGGCAAGAGTTTTTCTAAAACCTGAAGATGCGATGCTCCTCCTGTTACTCCAGGAGAAGTACTCATTAACACTACAGGTTTGTCTCCAAAAAATCGTTGATCGATTCTTGATAGCCAATCAATTATGTTTTTGAAAAAAGATGAAGGAAGTCCGTTATGCTCTGGTGAAGCAATCATAAACCCATCTGCCTTTGTAAAAAGCTGAAAAAGCTCTTTTATTGTTTTTGGAATACCTTTCTCTTCTATGACCGGACTATAAATAGGAACGATATAATCTGATAGTTGTATGAGATGTATATTAGTATGCTCATCGATTTTATTGACTGCTGCAATCAATAATTGTTGATTGATCGATTTAGGATTATTACTTCCTGAAAAAGCAAGGATTTTTTTCATTTGTACTATTTTTTAAATTATTTAGTACAAACTAACTCCTATTTGACGTTAAAAACCTTAAGGTACCTTAAGAACGGCTCATGTTGTAGTTTTTTTTCTTAATGCGCTTAAAAACTCGGGAGTCATTCCTAAATATGAAGCGATCATGTATTGCGGTACACGCTGTTCGATATCCCTATATTTTGAACGAAACTCAAAATATCGTTCTTCTGCTGTTTTACTTAAAGTATTAAGTGTACGATCTTGCAAAGCAACATATGCTTTTTCAAACTTAAACCTAAAAAAACGTTCTATTGCAGGTACCTGGTCATATAATTGGTTTAATGTATCCCGATGAATTTGAAGTATTACACTATGTTCTAATGCCTGGATAAAGTGTCTGGCCGGAGTTCTGGTAAGGTAACTATACAGATCATTAACCCACCAGCCTTCTATTCCAAATTGAATGATATGTTCCCGTGCTTCTTCATCCATATAATAACTTCTTAGAGCTCCTTCTGTTATAAATCTCATATGTAAAGAAACCTCCCCCGTATACAACAGAACTTCTTTCTTTTTTAAAGTTACCACATTAAAACATTCACTAACGCAATTGGCATCATGATCTGTAAGAACAATACTTTCTCTAAAATGTTGTATTAATTTATCAATTGGATCCATATCTACAACACTGATTTTTTCATATCAAAAGCAAGCCCGATATACGAATTGTTATTAAACTCGAATTCATCTATTATTTTCCAGCCCAATTTCTTAGTATGCGCTTTTTCAGAAATAACATTCACTTTATTTATAAATGTTATACTAATAGGATATTTTTTTATGAATTCGATTCTCATTTCTTCAAAAATCAAATTTAGCAGTCCTTTACCACGGTAATCTTTATCAATACAAACCGGCCCGTATTGAAAACTGTTTTCTGTTGAAATTTGATATCCTTCAAATGATAATTTTGGAAAACGAGATATCATAACATTAAAAATTTCCCATTGCTCAAAATATTTCCAGTTTCCGGCAAAAGCATAAGCCACAATTACATCATTATCATTTTCTGCAATAAAAATTCCGTTTTGCTTTATAATCTCTTCAATTTGATTAGTAGTAAACGGGGTGGTCACAAAACCTGTTTCTCGTTCTTTTTTGGTTAAATTACTAAACAGATTCTTTTCCTGAAGTGAAAGAATTCCTTTTATATCAGCTACTGTACCAATACGTGTTCTCATTATTTTTTATACTATTTTACTAAAGAATACTAAATCATTATTTAGGTATAATTGTCCCTGGTGAGTATATTTCTTATCCAGGTAACTAAGGTAGTTAATCTTTTATGTTTTTGAAGTAAGACGAATCTAGATTTACACGATAAATCAATTAAATTTTGAAGGTATTGTAAGTGTGTGACCTGAAACCAGGGTTTAAGAATCTATAGGAAATAATTTTAACCCTTCATTTTTACATTGCATAAGGATATATTTTTTATCACCGATTATTATACGTTCTGCAGCTTTTATTTGTATCCCATGTAGTGCAGGCAATCTCGCAGAAAAACTTAGAGGAGTTTCCTGGTTTCTATACAGAAGATATCCTTTATTGGCATCGTAGCGTATTGTTTCTACTTCGGCTTCATATAATGAGCCTACTCCAAAAATGTCATTTATTCCGTCCTTATTAAAATCTTCAACAACAAAATCTGTAGTCGGACCAAACTGAGCTTGCATAGGTAGTGATGTTATAGTAAAATCGCCTTTTCCATCATTAATTAGGATAACAGTATTAAAATCGGTAGCCGTATAATGAGTTGCTTCTTTCAGATCCTGATCTCCATAAATATCAGACAGTGATGCGTTTGCAAACTCCCCATAGGTTTTAAACTTATTCTTTAACATGGGTAATTGCTCAGAGGAGCATTGTTTCCCTCTCACGGGCAATAGTAATCCTGTTTTAGATTCTTTACTCAAAATAATATCCAAACTTTGGTTTTGATCAAAATCTTTGGTGTAGATATGCAGTGGTTTGTCTTTTGTAGGGTGAAACTTTGTATTCTGACCTATGTTTCCTATCAAATAATCTGCATCCCCATCACTATCAACATCTGCAGCTTGTATCGTAAAATACCAACCCGAGGTATTTTGTAGTGCGTCTATATCTTTCTTGATCAATATTCCTTTATCATTATCAAAAATGGTAATTGGCATCCACTCGCCTATCACTAAAAGATCTTCGTCTCCATCCTTATCATAATCCGAAAAAACTGCTCCATTTACCATGTTTACTGGTTCCAATCCTTTAATCATTTGATCAGTTACCTTTGTAAAATTCCCGCTGTCATTTCTTAGTATATATGAAGGTGATGACATAGGATATTTACCTGGGACTACCCCTCCACCTATAAAAAGATCGAGATCGCCATCCTGATCAACATCAGATGCAGCCACGGCAGAAGATATCGATTTGATCTTAGGAAATGTAGTATCTCTGGTAAAATTACCTTTCCCATCATTGGTATAGACTCTATCGATAAGCCAATCACTATTTTCCTGATCTTCATAACTTCCACTCGCTACATATAAATCCTGATCTCCATCATTATCTATATCAAAAAATAATGCCTGGTTATCTTCAAATTCTTTATCATTCTGAAAAACGGAAATACTAGAAGTCCTAAATGTGCCATCTTCTTTCTGAACATAGATTGCAGCAGGTGCTCCTTTGGCATTTCCCACAAAGAAATCATCTTTTCCATCGTTATTTACATCACCAACGGTAAGTGCTTTCCCTTTTTCGCTTTGTTTTTGCGGTAATAATAACTGAAGTTTGTAATCATCGAAATTGCGTTCGGTATTCTTGTAATGAATCCCAAATTGGGAAGCATCAATCACAGTTGAGATATTTGTATGTTGCTTTTTATTTTTCTCTACAGTTGATTGCGCATCTTTTTGATTGATCTCGAGCAATTGATTCCCTTTTATATCCTGAAGTGTAGTATATACTCCTTTAGGCCATTGTACTTGTATACTATCTATCATTGTTATATCTCCTAATCCAAAATGTATTCGTTGACTTACAGAAGATTGAAATCCTCTTACAGGATAATGCGTTTTTGACTGTTGTTGGTCTTTGGTATAGATATTAACTTTTGCTCCAATACCATTGAGGTTCTTATCACCACAAGAAAGTATAATCGATATATAGTTATTGTCCTGATTATTTTTATAGATACTTGCAGTTTCCATCTGATTGTTGAGGATAAGATCAAGATCTCCATCATTATCAAGATCAGCATAGGCAACTCCATTCGAATTTACTTTTTCTTGTAGTCCCCATTCTTTGGTAACAGGTAAAAACGTTAAATCTCCATTATTAAGAAACATTTTGTTACTTAATTTGCTAGAAGGCATCATACCAATTGCTTCGTCTAATGTTACTTTTTTTCGATTACGGATATTAGTCTTCATTCTATTTCTAAAATCCTGGTTAGAAAGATCATGAAGGATACCATTAGTCACAAAAAGGTCATTAAATCCATCATTATCAAAATCTGCCAATACAGGAGCCCAACTCCAATCTGTATTTGAAATACCAGACAATTGTCCTATTTCACTATACATACCATTCCCCAGGTTTAGTTGTAACGCATTAGACATGTATTGATGATGATACCCTGCTTCAACCAACTCGTTGAAATTTTCGGTACTCATCGATGCCATATTTTCTTTACTTCTTTTATGATCATCAGACATCATATCCAAAACCACCAGGTCAGGTTTTAAATCATTATTAATATCAGCAAAATCAGATCCCATACTATTTGCAGTGATATGGTCAAAAGTGTTAAGGATGGTATTGGTAAATGTGCCATCGTGATTATTGATATAAAGAAAATCAGATTCTAAAAAATCATTAGCTACATAAACATCGGGCCAATCGTCTTCATTAAAATCGCCAATAGAAGCACTAAGTCCCCAGGCTTTATTTAATAGTCCCGATTTTTGAGTAATATCGGTAAACTTTCCTTCGTTATTTTCAAAAAGCTGGTCGCTACTTTCGGGAAGATAATTAAATTGGATTCTTGGATCTATCGTTACATTATTATTAAAATCCGGTCTGTGATTTAAGAGGTATATATCTAAATCTCCATCTTTATCAAAATCCAAATAATAAGCCTGAGTTGAAAAAGCACTGGATGCCAAACCATATTGATCAGCTTGCTCTATAAATGTTCCATTTTTCTGGTTGATATACAGTTTATTCTTTCTTTTACCCTCATCTTTAAGTGCTCCTGATTTACATACATAAATATCTAACCAACCATCGGTGTTGATATCTATCATAGAAACACCAGTAGACCAACCTTCCTGATCTGTAACTCCTGCATTTTTTGTGATATCATCAAAGACAAAATCACCTTTATTAAGGTAAAGTTTATTAGTCCCTTGATTAGAACTAAAATATATATCTTCTAATCCATCATTATTAATATCTCCTACTGCTACTCCCCCTCCATTATAGATATATGAGTAATTAAGAAAATTGAAATATAATGTTTCTTCGATCTTATTTTTAAAACCAATAGTACTATGAGTTTCTGAAACTTTTTCAAATAGTGTTGTAATTTGCTTCGTTTCTATAACAGTAGTATCTTCTTTTTGATGTTTTGAGCAACCAGAAAAAATCAAAATTAGCACTATGAGGTAAAATATGTTCTGCATAATATTTAAAAAAATTAAGCCCTCATTTTTCGAGGGAATTTGAAAATAAGGAACATTTTTTTTTATTGTAAACTTATCCTCTAAACAGCATGCTTTCATAGACAAACAACTTGAATTAATTTATCAAATGACGACACTACACTATACATTTCTTATCATAAATAAATCTCTAAAACGTCGTACTTGGGGATATTATACAAATTATTGTACTTTGCCCTAAATATACCTTTTTGTAACGAAATGCTAAATACTTCTCGAATTATAAAATTTACCGTTTTTGCTTTATTACTATTTGTTTTTGGATGCAAGGATACTCCATCAAAAAATGACTATGCATATACCAATAGGTTGATTGATGAAACAAGTCCCTATTTATTACAACATGCACATAACCCTGTTGATTGGAGACCCTGGAGTGATAGTGCTCTTGAGGAAGCAGTAGCAGCTAACAAATTATTAGTTGTAAGTATTGGATATTCCTCTTGCCATTGGTGTCATGTAATGGAAAAGGAGACTTTTGCAGATCAAGATGTCGCCCTGTTAATGAATGAGCATTTTATAAACATTAAAGTTGATAGAGAAGAACGCCCCGATCTGGACCATATTTATATGACTGCTGTACAATTAATGCAAGGCAGTGGCGGGTGGCCTCTTAATGTTATTCTTCTTCCGAATGGAAAACCTGTATATGGAGGTACTTATCATACCAATGAACAGTGGAAAGAGGTACTAGACAAAATCATTAATTTATACCAAACTAATCCTCAAAAGCTAACCGAATATGCTGATAAAATTTCATCTGGTATACATGCTACAAATGTAATTGAACCCAAAAATGATGATACACATTTGACTAAAAACACGCTCGATCTAAGTGTGAAAAATTGGCAAAAAAACTGGGATTCTAAATGGGGAGGAGATCTCGGGGATCAAAAATTTATAAAACCTCATAGTTTGGATTTTCTTATGGACTATGCAGCGTTAACAGGTAATGACACCATTAAAAAACATGTTGAAAACACATTAGATAGAATTGCATCCGGAGGTATTTATGATCATGTTGGTGGAGGCTTTTTTAGATACAGTACTGATCCACATTGGGAGGTTCCCCATTTTGAAAAAATGCTCTACACTAATGCTCAATTAATTAGTCTCTATTCTAAAGCATATAAAGTTTATAAAAAGATACGGTATAAAACAATAGTGAAAGAGACCATCAATTTTTTAGAACATGAAATGAAAGGTCAAAATGGAGGGTATCATTCGGCGATAGATGCTGATAGCAAAGGTAAAGAAGGTGGCTATTACCAATGGAAAAAAGAAGAGCTAAAACTTCTTTTAAAAGAAGAGTATTCTCTTTTCTCTACATATTATAATTTAGGAGCTTCTAATAGTTCAGAAAAGGAAGCTTCTCTTATTATAAAACAATCTTCTAACGATAGTTTATTTAGTATTCAAAATGATATTTTGCCTGAGAAGCTAGTACACCTAAAAACTAAATGGCAAGAATTACTCTTCAACGAAAGACAGAAAAGAGTATCCCCTGCTATTGATGATAAAGTTATTACTTCATGGAATGCCTTGTTGATTAATGGGTTTATTGATGCTTATAAAGCTTTAGGAAATAAAGAGTACCTCACCAGAGCTATCGCACTTTATGATTTTATTGATACCAATAATACCAGAAATGATTTTTTGATTCATACCTATAAAAAAGGTAGTACGCAGCAAGAGGGTTTTATTGAAGATTATGCTTTTCTTATTGATGCAACAATTAATTTATATAGTATTACCGGAGAAAAAAAATATCTTGATCGGGCAAATAATTTACACACTACTACCTCTACACATTTTACTGATTCGGTTACTAAAATGTTTAAGTATACCAAAGAAAGTAAATTGATATCGACATTAATTAAAGTTGATGATGGAGTGATACCATCGCCAAATGCTATTATGGCGCATAATCTCAAAAAACTTGGTATTCTAAACTATGATAACAAGCTTACAGAAAAATCAAAACAAATGTTATCTTCTATGGCGATTTACTTAACCGATAATGCTAAAGATTTTTCTAAATGGAGTGCTTTACAACTTCATACCGTTTATCCTTTTTATGAGATTGTAATCGTAGGGGAAAAAGCAGATTCTATAGCAGATATTTTTAATTCTCATTACATTCCTAATGCTATAGTTGTGGCAAGTACTCAAGAAAGTTCACTTCCTGTATTTAAAAACAAGTATGTAGAAGATGAAACTTTTATTTATGTCTGCCAGGAAGGAGCGTGCAAACTTCCTGTCCAAAGTGTAGAACAAGCTCTCAAACAATTATAAAATAAAAAAGAGATCCTTTATCAAGATCTCTTTTAGTGTCTGTGTCGGGATGACAGGATTTGAACCTGCGACCACACGGCCCCCAGCCGTGTACGCTAACCGGACTGCGCCACATCCCGAAAAATCAGAGTGCAAATATAACTTTTTATTCTAATTTTTGAGAATCGATTATTAACTAAAATTTTTAAATTTTTATAACGATTGCACTTTAACCTCAGCCATATTTAAGCTTTTTTTGAAGGGATATTTGTAACAAAAAAAGGCTATCAAGTTATTTTGATAGCCTTTGTGAAATTATCTTATTTCAATGAGATCCAGACAAACAAGTTTTGCCGTACACGCTTTCATATCAATATGCCAGTTACATCCTGGCGGTGGTGGTGCTAAAGGAAACATGCAGTCATCAATATCACCAATTGAAATTCTTGCTGCTCCTCCTTTTATTTCCTTTTGTTGAGTCTTACTCAAAGGCTTTCCTAATTTTTGTAAATCTTTCATAGTTGAAAATTTTATATCCAAGTATACACAATACTAGTTATGTATATCATCAGTAGTTCCTGTTAATGTTCCTAATTTCTTAATAGCCTCCATTTGTCTTGCTATCTCAGCCAAAGCTGCAGCTAAACCATCTATTCCCCCGTTAGTTTCTCTTAATTCCTTACCTGTTAAATTTCTCATTTTTTGATTGAATTTTAATTAAACATTATTTCTTTGAGTTGCTTCCTATTGAAAACTTTGGTAAAACTAATGTGCAATGATCTCAAATTATGAGACTCCAAAAAATAAGTTTTAAATAGTTAGATTTTATGACCTCTTCTTAAATCCACTACACTAGGAAACACCTATGTTTTAGGGTAAGAAATCAGTATAGAAATACAGGAAGTAATTTAAATCAAGTACCTTTAAAAGGTTGTCGGGTGATATGTATACTTATTAATCTCTTTCTAAAATCTTGATCATTTTAAATGATTTTAATAGGTGAAACAACCCTGGTAAAATAACGGTTCCTCCAATAATTAGAGTTATTCCTAAGACTTTAATAACACTATCCGGAGCTATGTTCTCTATTAAACTAATACTCCCAGTTTGGGTAATTATTATATCTGGGTAATGAGAAATCATAACTGCAAGTAAAATTAAAAACACCTGTAACCCAGCAAAAAACCTACTCCATATGGTGTCTCCCTTGGTAATAGTTTTCCACAACGGAAATAATAAAAGTGCAGAAAGTACAACAGAAATTATAGCAAAAGGACTCTTTATAAACCCTTGTACGAATACATTGCCTGAGATGTATCCATATCCAAAAGTTAACAGCCCTACAACAAAAACAATAATTGTAGCAATAGCAGATTTTCTAATATAGATATTTTCATGTCCCTCTTTAGACTCTCCTATTAATAATACTGAAGATAAAAATGCGCAAAGTGATGCAAAAAACACCCCTACCAATATGCTAAATACATTAAACCATGGCCCTACAAATGCTTCATAAAATGTTAAGGAACCAATGTCGTCTACTATACGTATTTCACCACTAATTAACGCCCCGAATACCATTCCTAAAAATATCGGAGTTATTAAACTAGAGATTTTAAACATGTTATCATATAATATTTGAGAGTTGTCAATAATAGCATCGTAATGTCTAAAAACAAAAGCTACTCCTCTTAATGTAACTCCTAATAGTATTACCGTAAGTGGAATATGTAAACTCACTACCATAATATTATAATAAACCGGAAATGCTATCCATAGAATTACAATCAAAATAATGATCCAAATATGATTAGCTTCCCAAACAGGTCCCATCACACGATAAATAGTTTTCTTAGTTATTTTCTGGTTTTCTTTTGATGAAAAAAGCTCTACAATACCGGCTCCATAATCTGCTCCTCCCAAAACTACATATAGATACAAGGAAAAAATCAAAAAGAATAATACAACGTACAACATATTTAGTGATTTGAATTATTTAACACCTTTATTTGCCTAAGCATTAACCACGTAACAGCGACCGATAAGGTAAGATATACTGCAACATAGGTATAGAAACTAAATACAATACCAGGCATAGGAGTCACCGCATCTTTAGTTCTCATTATTTTATGAATTATCCAGGGTTGTCTTCCTACTTCTGTAACAATCCAACCAGCTTCTAAAGCAATAAATCCCATTGGGGCCAGTATCACAAATAATAGCCAATACTTATGATTAGCAAACCATTTTTTCTTTTTTAGTGATATAAAATATAGGATTCCTGCAAATAATAAAAGGGTACCGATTCCTACCATGATCTGAAATGCATAATGTACCATAGGTACATTAGGTCGTTCATCTTCAGGAAAGTCGTTTAATCCTTTTACTTCTGCATCAAAATCTGAAAATGCCAAAAATGACAACATTCCAGGGATTGCAATTTTATAGTTTACTTCTTGTTTTTCGACATCTACTATTCCTCCTATATACAATGGAACTCCCTTTTCTGTATTATAGTGGGCTTCCATCGCTGCTAGTTTCACTGGTTGTCGTTCTGCAATATCTTTAGCAGAAATATCACCGCTTATAGGCTGTAATATTGCTGCTATCGCTCCGAATGTTATTGCTATCTTAAATGCTTTTTTATGTAATTCTACTTTTCTTTTTCGATATACCTGATATGCATGAACTCCCGCAACGGCAAAACCAGTAGCTGTAAAAGCAGCCAATGTCATATGCAAAGCCTGTGTAAACCAGGCAGGGTTTAACATCGCCTGAATCGGATCTATATTCAGGAATTCCCCATCTATATAGTCAAATCCTGTTGGAGCATTCATCCATCCATTAGCAGCTACTACCAAAATACCAGATGCTACTCCAGACAAACCAATAATAACTCCAGTTATCCAATGAAATTTTTCTGGCAGTTTACCCCATCCATATAAATAAAATCCTAAGGCTACCGCTTCAACAAAAAATGCTGCTCCTTCTAATGAAAAAGGCATCCCAATAATAGGACCGGCGTGTTTCATAAACTCAGGCCAAAGCAGTCCCAGCTCAAAAGATAATGCTGTTCCAGAAACTGCACCGGTAACAAAAAAAATGGCAACGCCTTTTTGCCATGATCTGGTTAAGATTAAATACACCTTATCTTTTGTTTTCAACCATTTATAGTGTGATACCACCATAAAAAAAGGCATGACCATACCAATACAAGCAAAAACAATATGAAATATTAGGGTAAATGCCATTTGGAGTCTTGCCGCATCAAGGTTTTCCATAGAATTTGTCTTTTAAATCTTCAACGTTATAAAGATACTTTTCAGGATAACAAAAGTTAGTAACATTGGTTACAAATGCGAAAAAAAATTGTTTTCCCGTAAGCTTCTTTTGGTCGTATAAAGATACGATCTAGCTCTGGTTTAATAGTTATACAAAGGCTTTATTTTTTCATAAAAATCATGCTCATAAAAGCGTTAACACCTATACATCTATAATATATTTTCTTCTAATAAATTCGGTGCGTGACAACTATTTCAACCCCGATCTCATCATAACTGTTCTACTCGGGAAAAATTGACAAGGGTTAAGGGAAAAACTACATTTTCTGGCAGCAATGATCACCGCATCTTTACACCATCAAATAATAAGCAATAATTAATCTAAAAAAATAAACATGGAAAATACAATTGAAAAAAACCTTAAACACGTTCATGAATTATTATCAAAAGGAGCTTTCATCGAAGCTATGGATACCTATTTACATGATGATGTAGAATTAAAAGAAGCAAATGATGCTCCCAAAAAAGGGAAAGCATTCAACCTTAAGTTTGAGCAAGATTTTATAGATAATCAACTTTCTGAGTTTATTAGATATGATGTAAACAATTATGCAGTTAATGGAAATCATTCTTTTTATGACGCTGTGATGGAATTAAAATTAAAAGATGGTAGTACTATGCTTTCAGAACAGACTGTTGTTACAGAGTGGAAAGATGGAAAAATTTACAGAGAACGTTATTATCACGCATAATAGTGTACCCCCATACCTATATAAAACCCTTTTTATGTCTAGGCACAAAAAGGGTTTTTACTAGTTTTTAAAACAAGAATAAAAAAATTCTTTACTTTATAACTTAATTTAGTTCTATTTTAAATGATTTGTCTATATTTGCACCCTCAAAAGGGAAATATACACCTCGGGGTGTAGCGTAGCCCGGTTATCGCGCCGCGTTTGGGACGCGGAGGTCGCAGGTTCGAATCCTGCCACCCCGACAGACAAAAACCCTCTGTTTTCAGTAGATCACAGAGGGTTTATTGTTTCTTCACGTCATGGGTCGGCAGTAAAGTCGTCAGTTTATAGTATATTTGGTCTAGTACCAAAGTATACATACGAAGATATGCATAAATTTAAAAAGGCACGCCTAGTCAAGTCAAAAGCTGTGAAAGGCAACTATATCATGTTCTATGTGTGGGATGTGCAGAAGAATGATCTTGTTAGACAAAGAAAATATATTCCAAAGAAATATAAATCTGATGCTGAACAAAAAGCATACGCCAAAGATATTATTAAACAAATAAACAGCGCTCTAGCTGAAGGTTATCATATTGATCGAAAAAAAGTTTCTAAAAATACTATTGAACAACAACGTGCAGTATCAGAAAAAATCTATTCTGTTCGAGAAGCCACAACAGCATTTATAGAAATTAAAAAAGCCAAGAAACTCTACAAGCGAGGAATAGAATTTTATACCAATACCTTAGAACGTTTTGTAAAGTGGCTTGAAGATCAAGGCTTAGACAATATTTGGATTGGAAATTTGGATAATGGCTTAATTCAACAATATTTTATGTATTTGCTTACTAAAAGAAAGAATAGTGCCAAAACTTATAACAATACCCTTGGAGTTCTTAAAACGTTCTATAACGTATGTCTTAAGCAAGAATGGATAGAAGGTAAAAATCCGTTTGATAAAATTGATAAACTTCCCGATGAATATGGCTCAAAAAATAAACCTTTTACCAATGAACAAGTAGCTGATATTAAAGAATATGTTTTAGAACATGATCCGTACCTTTGGAAGATTATCTCTTTCGTATATTATTCTTTTATGAGACTTTCTGAAATCAGACGATTGAAAGTACGAGATATTGATTTGGAAAAAGATCTTATTTGGGTAGCAGCTCAAACGAGTAAAACTAAAAAAAGAGATGTAATCCCAATTGTTCCTGCCCTAAAGAAGATCATTTTAGAAATGAATTTGGAGCAATATCATCCAGATGATTATTTATTTGGCACTAATCAGACCCCTTCTGCTACTAAAATGGGAGAAAATTATATGGGAAAACATTTTAGAAAAGTAAAAGACCATTTTGAATTAAATGATGATTATACACTCTATGGTTTTAAGCACACTGCCGTTGTGAATTGGTATAAAAAGGAAAAAGACATCCGTAAAATCCAAAAAATGTGCAGGCATTCCAGTATGCTCATGACGGAACGTTATTTAAAATCACTTGGTTTATTAAATGATAAAGATGCGGTTTCTGAGTTGCCAGAGATTTGATTTTCATTTTTTAGTTCGAATCTTTTCGGGATCATTTTTAAGGCAAATTTAACAGAATCAAATCAAGACATTATTTTTTGGTTCTTTGTTGGCTATTTTTACCTTTCTATTCTCAAAATAATAGTATGTTTTTTAATCGTTTATTTGAACTTTTATATTTATTATTTCTCATATAATCTCTAAGCAATAATCAAGATATTTTATAATTAAAATTCGGATCAGCAACACGGGCATCATATTTTTCCTGAACGGAATCAAATATATTCTTAGAGTTAGGTAGTAATTTAACTTCTTCAACTAACATTTCGTACAATAAAATTTCACCAAGGGATTTCCCTATTTTTTGACCTATTGATGACCCCAAGGATTGAAGAGAGTTATTAATATCATCAACTAGTGAATAAAAAGTTTTTCGATAAAAATCCGAAGAATTTTCTGAATGAATACTAGAATACCATCGATGTAAACTGTTTCTTAATTCTTTTCCATTTTTTGAAATTTGAAAAAATTTCTCAAAATCCGATACTTCACCTACGTGAGCAAACTTATTCCTAATATTCGTCAAACACGATAACTTTTTAACTAATTCTTTTTCTAAACCCTGAATATCTTGCATTATTTGAATTTTTTGACTGAAGCTTAAAGAAGAAGAACCATTTCCGAATGATTTTGAATTTTCGGGTTCAATATTCAGTTTTGTGCAAATTAATATTGTAATAGCTGTCTCAATTAATATAGAATTTTCAATAACACAAAGCCTTAAATTATCTCTTACAACATAGTTACTTTTATTCATTTATCTTATTGTTTATTTAAACTTTTAACATCTCTTGAATGTTGCGTTTGCTAACCAAAGGCAGCATATATAATATAGCAACTTGTTAGGGCTAGTTTTTTTCAAAGTATTCTATGAGTTCAGCTTTGGTTTTAATAGTTTCTGATAACAATATTATTTTTTTTAATAAAGTAATTGCAACATAATGAAACCTATAAAAAATATCATCATCAAATCGTAATTCTATTCCATTATGTAAGTAAGTATCTCTTATCTTATACTGACTAACAAAAATTTTTTCAAGTAAATTAATTTGATTTTCTGAAACTATATTAGGTATGATATTCTTTTTCATTTTAGATAAACCTTTGCTTCTACCTTTATTTTCAATGTTAACTATTCTTTCGAACCAAGCAATCATCATCACGTTCTTTTCGTAAGGATCTAATTGAGAAGAATATCTCCCTGCTGAAATTATTAATTCCCTAATAAAAAAATCTAGTTCGGATTTTGGTGTTCTTTTTATATAATTCGAAACAAGACTGAAACCAAGTCTTTCAATTTCGCTATAACGCTTAATTGTAAATTCCGTTGGTTTTGCCCCAAAGTTTGAAGAAAGATTACTATGCAAATCAAATTTATTACTTGTAGTTTCACTAAAACTTGAATAATATGGTATTACGTAAGAATCAAACTCTAAATCAAACAATCTTGTATTTGGGTCGTATATTTCTTTAAGTAAGAATATTTTTAAAACACTAGCACTTAATCGCACTTCATACTTGGCTTTATTATGACTATAATTACTTGTTCCTCTAGTTTTATGTTTGAAAACCACTTGATTGTTGAGTATTTTTGATAATCCATCTAGAGTTTCTTGTTTACAGTTATTTTCAACATTTTTATACTTCTCTTTTTGTGAATTTATAAACTTATCATTAATATGCATTACCTTCGAATTGCCAACAAAAAAATTCTCTTCTACATGAAGCCCAACCGTTCTAAAATAGAATATATGTTCTTCTTTGTTTTCATCTAAAACTCTTCGCAAGTAATTAATAGGCTCTTCTTTTGCTCTTTTTTCTAGATAAGTATTAAAAGTCCATGAACATATTTGTTCTTCAATAAAATCACTATTTGTAAATTCTCTAAACTCTCTTATTTTAATTAATTCTTTTGCTATTTCAATTACTTTTTTATAAACTGCGTTTTCAAATTTTATTTCTCCTCCATTCTGCAAATCTTGGCTGTAATTTAATTTTCTACCAAATGGGTCAGCGTTGTATCTTTTTATGTTATAAACTTCACCCAGGTTTATAACTGAAGAACCTTTTAAGAAAGTTGGTTCAAACTCTTCTTTGGGCTCAGATTTCTTGCCTTCTATTTCCTTGATTTGGTCAACTAGTGAGTATATTTTAGAATTGAGATTGTCGATATTACGTTTCGTTTTTTAACTAAACAAAACACCCCATACCCGGAGCTGATCCAGATATGGGGTAATTAGTTTTTTTACGTTGGTTCTAAGATAGAAATTTTTATTTAATCTCCCTTAGCTTTTCATTTCTGTTTTTATGTGCTTTTATAAATATGCTTTGTCTAAATCTTTATGTGTTTCTTGTAATCCGCCTTTTGCAAATCAAACTTTTGGGAAGGAGTACTAATACGTGCATATCCAAATAACATAATAGTTCATTTAAGTGTTATTTGATAAACTTAGGAAATGAACCGCTTTATTGAACTTGATAAGTTGTATTCCTCGGTTTCTAAGCAAAAATTCAATAATACCACCGTTAAAAGAGACATCTAACTTTTAACTATAGCAATAACCTCAAGTTTTTCCTATAAGGATGACACGTAACTTTTTATTATAGTAATGACTTCAACTTTTCCCTATAGGAAGGAGCTGAAACTTTTCCCTATAAGAAAGAGATACAACTATTTCCTATAGGGATGACACGTAACTTTTCCTTATAGGAGTGAGCTGAAACTTTTCCCTATAAGAAGGAGACACAACTATTCCCTATAAGAAAGAGATACAACTATTTCCTATAGGGATGACACGTAACTTTTCCTTATAGGAGTGAGCTGCAACTTTTCCCTATAAGAAGGAGATACAACTATTCCCTATAGGAAGGAGATACAACTATTCCCTATAAGAAGGAGATACAACTATTCCCTATAGGAAGGAGCTGGAACTTTTCCCTATAAGAAGGAGATACAACCATTTCTTAAGCGGTGAGACGCAGCTATTCCTTATAGAGAAAAGTTACCTACTACCATTAGGAGAAAACAACTTTTCAATTGAAATAAACATTCATAATATCGGACTACAAATTTGTGGTATCTCACAAATCAAAAGCGAAAAAGCGCAATCAAAATCTATAATAATTTATCCTTTCCAATTTATTAGGGTGATAAATTAAATCACAGCAATAACCGTTTACAAACGACTATATCGTTTATTTGTCTATACTTTTTTTACTCCCTCAATACTTTATGATATAAATCTGCTAATCGTACTTCAATATAATCAATGATTTTATCCTCTGGGCGTTCTTCTATGTACATGGTATAGATTTTTTTGAGATACTGTTCTTTCAATTTTTTAAGCTCACCTTCGGGATTCCGGATTTCTTCCTGGGTAAGGTTCCATTTTTTGATAGAGAGCAACATATCTGTATGTGCATTGAATTTCTTTTCGATGATTTGTAGAGCTTCAATATCTTCTGGCTTCTTGTAGGTATTTACCTGGGCTTGTAGATATACATATTCTTGTTGTATTTCAGAGTTTACCTGTTCTCCTTCACGGATAAGTTTTAGATAAGCATCGTAAATCCACTCGTCATATTTGTCCAAAAATTCTTCATAGTAATACAGGGCTTTTAGATATGCCAGAGCTGCATCTTTATATACTTTTTTATGCTTATCTTCAGATTTTTTGACGGCTCTGGCCAACAATCTTAATTCATCTTTTTTATGTTTCACCATCTCATTTGCCTGTTTTTCTTTGGCAACCGCATTAAGTTGAGGGGTGATTTCCCAAGGCAAGCCTTCAAAAGTACGTTTACGATAAGAAAAACTTAACCATGCATTTTCCTTTCGTTTAAAACTAGGTTTTTTAATGCCAAAAGTATAATTATAGCCAAAAGTGGCAGTTAACTCACTTAAACCGTTTGTAGTTCCTCCACTTCTAAAAAGTTGTATAGCACTGGCATTAAAATTATGTCTTTCTAGTAATACGTAATTTAGATTCAAACGAATGTTGGAAACTTGTGTTTTAGCAGATGTGCTTTGGGATTCATTATAAGATAGTCCAAGTCTGGTTCCTAGCTTTTTTTCAAAAAAGCGTTTACCAACTCCTAGATTGGGTCCCCATGTGGTAGCATCTTCTGTGCCAATAGTATTATAGGTAAAATTAACTCCTGTATTGATATCCAGACTCTTATTAGGGAATGCAATCGTATAATTTGTCGCTGCATTATGAAAAGTAGAAGCATCGCCGACACGTACAATACCCCCCTGCTCATTTGCTACATCATTAAGAGCATAATTAAATGCAATATTCTGATTGGATTCCTTTTTTTGAGAAAGTACATAGTTAATTCCGAAGGTAGCATTTTGTGATAATTGTTTATAATCCAGATCTTCTATTTCATCATCTAGCAGATTATCATCATTGATCACATCAAATTGATTGGGTTTGATATTGGTATAGGTCTGAAAATTAGAATAGGATCCGGTAAAACTTAAACGGTCTGATGCTGTATACCCCGCATTAACAGCTCCTACAAAACGATTGGTAGCATTGGCTTTTATATTGTCGAGATCATCACGCTGATATCCGATGTTCATCGCAAGGGTGAGTTTATCTTTAAAAAAAGAGCTAGCGGTATTCAGAGTAATATTTTCAAAATCATTATTAAAATAATAGGCTCCCAGGGTTTCATATCCGGGATCAATGCGTTCGTAACCAATACCTACATTGGTTCTGCCAATGTTGTATGTTAAGTTTGTTCTAAGGGCATTATAAAATTCTGTTGATGCACGATTACTAAACAATGTGGCAGCTAATCCAGTGCTGCCTTCATCACTTTCTGGTGCGCGAAGATCTTGTGTAATGGCAGTAGAGGCATATTCTATATCGAGTGTAAATTCTTTAGTGATCTTTACTTGGGTATTTAGACTGATCACCAGGTTTTCTTTAGGCAAGACCCCTTTAGTTTCTGGTACAGAATCTATCGAACTTATATTATCTTTGGCATAAAACCCGATGATTCCCACTTTAAAACGTTCTTTTTCAAAACTGGTTTTAAGCCCATATCCCATTCTTTGAAAAGCAGGAACGGTACGTTCATCATTATCATCTGGCGTGGCTTTTAGTAGTTGTCCTGCCATTGCACTAATTTTGAATGCTCCAGGTGGAGCAAGATCGACACCACCACCAGTAAACTGATGCCCATTTAGGGTATATGGAGAAAAGTTCATGGCTACATTACCAATATGGGCAGTGACCCACTTGTATTTGGGGTGCAGGCTGATACGATTAAAATCAAAGGGCAACGCATAATCCAGATTATCACCCTGATTGGTAAAACTATAGGAAATGGGTACAGCAAATCCATAGATACTTACATTCAGGTTTCCTCTTAAGAAATAAGTAAAAGGCTCCCGATTATTATTTTGATTGGAAGTATAGTATACCCCATTGGCCGAAATCACACCACTTACCTTAATAGGTTTAGCCTTACCGACACTTTCGATATCGATGCTTTGGGCGTATCCAACAAATGAAAATAGAATAAGAAAGAGTAGGGTATAGTTTTTCAATACCTAAAGTTTTTCCATTACTTACTTGCTAATTATAGAAGATAACTGTTCATTTATATTGTAAACAAACAGTTATCTTATTGATCTTCTGTATATAAATCAAAATTCATATACAATTGACAAACTGCTCTTTATCGTGTATATACTTCTGTGTACAATTTACCTCCATCTGTTTCTTCAATTAAAAGCTTACCATCAGATAATTTAAATGTTTCAGAATATTCTTCTACAGAATCTGTAAATGTTCCGGTGTATGTTCCATTATCATTTTTTTTCCAAGTTCCAGAAACAGCATCTAGTTCACATTCAGAATTTACATCTTCATAATAATTATCGTTAGCCTTTCCATCTGTAGCAAAAACGTAGTTACCTTTTTTCTCACAGGCACTAAGCGATTCTTCTTTTCCATCTACAAGGGATTGAGTGTATTTCCAGGTTCCTACAATTGGATCTGTAGTATCATTTGCATCATCATCACTACTGCAAGAAAAGGTTAATGCACTTAAGAATACTGTTGTTACTAAAATTACTTTTTTCATTGTTTTAAAATTTGGGTATTATATAGTATTAATGTAATTATATTTTAATTTGTTACTGTTTTAATCAATTCTGGTCTATATAAGGTTAGCCGAGGTTCGCAAAGTCTTCTGACTTTTCGAACCTCGTAAGGACTATTATATTTGTTTATATTTTTTGCTTATCTGATCTATATTAGCCCCTTCTTCAATAAAGATATCGTTTGATCGTAATGTTAGAACGCCCTTAATGACAAAAATGGAAACTCGAAACGTTTTCTCATTTGTCGCCCCTGAATTCTCTATAATATCATAAGTATTCGTCGCTTCTTGTAACCATTTATATTCTGTAGTTATGACATTCTCGCAATTTTCTATATTTGTTTCGGATGCTTCATACACAGTTAATATTAGCCTGCCATCATTTCTAAATTCAATAGTTTCTTTTTTCTGACAAGTAGTAATTTCTGATGTACCTGAACCACTTATTTCGGTTTGTTGCCATTTCCCAACAACAGGATCTGCATTTCCGCCATCATCATCTTTGCTGCAAGAGATGTATAATGCACTTAAAAATACTGTGGCTAATAAAATTGTTTTTTTCATGGTTTTAAATTTGAGTTGTTTTTGTATTTAATTGTTAATGTTACTAAGATTGGATTTGTTTCGGTTTTATTTTTTTACTTACCTCAATATTTTCTTCTCTTAACCGTCACAAGCAAGACGTTCGTGTTAACAGAGATTTCCATGTCTGACTTGATAGAATTGTCTAACGTAGATTAAGACATTAAATCTTCTTCTGAATATAATTTTGAAAGAAACTCTTCAAAAGAGTTTGAAATATATTCTGTTTCATAAACTTCTTTTCCATTATCAACAATTCCTTCATGTTTCCATAAAATAATGTGAGGTTCAAGATTATCTGTATTATAATCAAAGCATAAATAATCACCACTTGGTTCAGAACCGAAAGGATATACCTTAAATGGTAATATGTCTTTTATTCTAGAATAAACATCTAATATATTATTTGAATTATCTAAATTAATGTCTAATAAATTACTAAAAACTTTCTCTTTAGATATATCTGTATCAAATATATTTTTTGTTGGATAACCTCCATTATTTTCTAAAACAATTTTTAGAAAATATTGTGGGAATTTCACCCCAAATTTTAATTCAATTGCTTCCAGAAATTTTTCATCATTAAGTGTTTCAATATACTTCCATTCCATAATTAACTGTTTTACTTTTGTTTTTACCTATCTGCTCCCCATATCTTTTTACCTCCAGTGTGCCTTGATAAACTATGCGTAACTTCATCAACCAATTCCATAACACCTTTTTCTTCATTATGGTGCCAAATAAAATCTTTAATTCTAGGAGAGCCATCTTTTATTTGTTCTAGTTGCAACTTGGTAAATTTCTTTGCTAACTCAGAATCAGTTTTAATTTGCTCAGCCAATTGTCTAGTTGCTTCTTTAAATTGTTTATAATCTGAAGCCAATAACAAATCATCGTCTAAGACCATCCTAAAAACATATTTAAATTTTGGAAACACCCCTCTATATTTCTTTCCATTTACTTGTACAATCTTTTCAACATAAGGTACACCAGTATCTGGATGAACTTTGCCTTTCAGGTCACTTCTAATAGTACTTAATTCAATTATATCATCCAACTTCTCGACAGCAACCCTATACTTCCCTTTAGCATCTTCAATAATATTAAAAACGCGATCAGAGATACTGGTACCATCGTCTAGGTTTACCCGATACCCTTCTGGAGTAATTAATTGCCCTAAAGGTTGTAGGTTCTCATCAATACTCTCTGATATTGCTTTTATATAAAGAGTAAGCTTTTCTTTATTCAAAGTTGCTATTCTTTGCCCTTCAATAAGGATATCCCCGGTAATGTTATCAATCTTGACCAACACTTTTTTACCAAGCTTACCGATACCCACCACCATTTTTTGTAATTTAGAAGGTATTCCTTTCAGAGCTTTAAGGGTAGTAGATGTGATCTTTCCTGTTTTCAAAAATATTTTTATCTCACCATATCCAATAAACAAAGAAGCCACATCAAAAATCAACTTGCCTTGGTTATACCTTGCTTGAGGGTCAAAAGCTAATGTTTCATCTACATACTTCCCAAATTCTTTCTTTATAGTATCAGTAATAGAATTTACTAATTTATCTTCCTCATCCAACTGGCGGATCAAGACAACAATATCTATAGTCTGTTGCCGTATTTTATAAGCTTCAGCATTTAGAAAAAAAGGATCTAGAGGATCCCATGCAGCTTTAAATTTATAGAGATCAACTGCCATTTCTAACCCTTCCCACGCAGCATCTATAAAACCAGCATAATATGCCATGGCAGGATTAACATTATGATCCCACAAGCATTTAGGAACAATCCCCTTTTTCTGAGATTTGAAATCCTCTGCACATTTTTTTGTAAAACTTAGCACTGATTTAAGAACATCATAAGTAGAATATCCAGCTATCAATTCTTCATTCACGAATGGAATATGATCTTTATATTCTTCTAATAACAGATCCAAATGCTCTGAAGCATTGATTATAGCAGCCCCAATAGACTCTTTAATATTGGTTGTAAGGATATCATTATACAATTTTACATATTCGTCTTTTACAATGTTTAATGCTCCAAAGAATGTATCAGCAAAGGATATTTTATATTTTATTTCCTGAGTTTTTAAATCATAATGTACCCATAATAAATGCTCATTTCCCGGATTAGCAACCAACTTTTTCAAGCTATCTACTTCCTTTTGAGTAATTTCAGAATTAGTAATAATAAGCTTCTTTTTGTCGCTTAAAGTCTTATTGATTATTCTATTCTTTTTAGCATATTCCGGAGAAGCAAATAATTTAGGAGCATCACTAATAGTTTTTCCATCTGTAACTATTGAATTTTCGGAGCTTTTTGTATCAGATAGTTTAATAGTACCATCAAAATACCCATCCTGACCAATGGTTATATCTTTATCGTTACCAATACCTAGCTTGTTCTCCAGGTTATCAGCAGCTTTTTTTACTTTTTCGGCTTTTTCTTTTGCGGTTTCTAGTTTTTTCTTTGCCTGTTCCTGTAATTCTTTTTTCTTTTCGGCATCTTCTTCATTTTCTGCCAATTCTTGTAATCGGTCTGCTTCTTCTTTTTCCTTTTCTAGCTCGGCTGCTTGTTGCTCAATTGCCAAACGTTCTGTATCAATCTCATTTCTTTCTTCTTGTGATATACTACCTTCATTTTGTAATTCCTCAGCCCTTTCTTCTATACGATTGGTAGCATTAAAAATATCAGCTATTATGCTTCCTAGACTTCCCAGAACTTCTAATTCATCACTCACATTATCCATCCCACTCCATGAAGGATCATAATCGGTCACTAAGATTCCATCTACAAGCTCATAGTCTGTATTGATCTTTACATTTACAAATCCAATCTTAATACGAGTATCGGCAAGATAGGGTACAGTGATATATCCCCAGCCAGAGAATATACCATTGCCTCCCTGAGCAACTTCACCTATATCAGGAGATTCGGTATTACCTGAAAGAATACGTTTTACTGTTATAGGAAATTCTCCTGCGGTAAATACATCATTAACCACTAATGTTTCTAATGGGTCTTGGTTATCGATATGTAGCTCGGGAGTTACTCCACATGTAAAATTTGATTCGCCACGTGTTGTTGTAGTAAATTCAAATAAACGGGAATAGGTATACCCGCCATTTTCACCACATTGCCCACCAACTCTATATTCGTAGGTGGTATTTTCTTCTAATCGTTGGATTTTAGCATTTTCATTATAGGCATTTACCTCAAACCATCCAGAATTGTTTCCGTCTTTTTTACGGTATTGTACCTGATATTTCTGGTGACCTACTCCCTGCCAAAATACCTGTGCTGCATTATAAGTGTTACTCTCTGCCAAAATGTATTGCGGAGACGAACATTGCCCAGTGTAGTTAAAATGATACACCTCGCTATAACCACCATTTTTAAACAAGGATAATTCATTAATCCCATCTACTGCAATTGCCCGTATCCGCCATCCATAGGTTTTATCGGGTAGTAAGGGGGTCTGTGCAGGGCCATACAACAAAGTTGTAGATCGAGTTGTGGTTTGATACAATGGTCTGCTAGCCAAAAATCCAGCTTGCGGATCGATATTGGTATCCCATATTTCTGCAAGAGTAAACTCGTATTGTATATTCGTAGCATTTACATGACGTGGTGTCCAGTTAAAAATGATATTCTGCGGATTTTTGACCACAATATTTTCATTTCGTACCGGGAGATTTAAGATCGGAGGATCGTTTAATACAATATAGGCTATAGCACAGCTCTTTGTAGAAATCAGCCGTCCTGTTAAATAATCATAAGCTTCAAAACAAAATCGGTATAAACCAGCGGGAAGTGGTCTGCTATATTGAACAGGTGATATGCCCACCAGATTCTCTATCTGAAAATAAGGACGTAAATCTATATTAGTCAACCGTAAAGGAACACCACCGTCTAAAGTAATGGGGGAAACTCCTGCGACCACGTCTGCACTTTGTACAGCTATGCCATTACCTTCAACAGATAATTTTAAGATAACCTGCCGATTAAACTCTGTAACATCACCCAAAAGTAGATTGACCACAAGACGATCACTATTGGCTGTAGCATAATCTGCCAAGGTTACACTATACGGAGGGATCATCTGAGCTGTCACCTGAACGGGGCTTTGAGCAATTCCAAAAAACGGAATTAACAGGAGTAAAAGCACAATGTATGTTTTAATATAGCTGTACATAAGGGTTAGTTTGGTAGTTTTTGAATTTTTATATCGGTTTCTATATATGAGTTTTGTCCATCAGAAACATATTTTTTGATTTTTAACGCCCCTTTTCTACCGTCAGCGGTTTCAAAAAGGATAATTCTCGGCACTACGCTATTGTCAAAAGGTTGCAAGCCATCTACAGTTTCGGTTATGGTTAAGCCTCGCAAGACACTATCATCTGTCATGCTGTCAAACTGTGCTACGGTTAAACTTACCCCACAGGCACAAGCCTCCATAACATTAATCATTTTGGTATGAGTAGCATTAGGAATGGCATCAAAAGTAGTATCATCCAATGTATTCGGGGCATAGAACCTATTAAAACTAAAGCCACTATTGAGTCCAAAAAACACCAAATCAATCCTGGCACCATTATCGGGGGTAACTTGAGATTTACTATACACCTGTTCTGTATACCCTGAAAAAAAACTTCCTATCACATTAGTATTATGCGCTGTATTTATTCCCAAATGTATATTTTCAAAAACTTTAATATTGGTGTCTGGGAGTACCGTTATGGTTTTAGTTATAGACTTTGTTTCTTTTCCATTGGTAGCGGTTAGTGTCATATTATGAACTCCTACAGTAGTAAAGACTACCGTAGGGTTTTCTTCTGTAGTATCCAAAGGTGTTCCTCCTTGAAAAGCCCATTGATAGGAAGTCGCACTATTACTTTTGTTTTGCAACGATAATTGTACAGGAGCTTGCAAATCTTTATCCTGAAAATCTACTTCCCAATCAAAATCAGCAATCAAAAAAGGTGCAACTGTAATGGTTGTATCTTTGGTATAGGTTTCCCTTCCATTACTTATTTCAAGCATAATTTTGTGCTCTCCCGGCTGTTCAAAAACCACATTGCCGGGGTCTTTTTGATCTGTAGTTGCCGGGCTACCGCCTTCAAAGCTCCATTGATAGGTAGTTGCTCCTATAGAAGTATTGGTAAGACCAACAGTTACCGGAGCAAAATTATCCATCTGTATTTCTGCTTTAAAATCTATGATTACCGGTGCATCTAAATTTAAGGTAATCTCTTTTTGATCTTTTGATCCATCACGATTCGTAGCCTGTAAAGTGATTGTATATTCTCCCGGATTTTTATATAGTATTGTACCAGGGTTTCTTTGTACAGAAGTAGAGGGTTCCCCACCTTCAAATGTCCATTCATATTCTTCTGCTCCTTCGCTACGATTACTAATTACCACCTGCACAGGAACAGAGTAATCTTCTGCTACAACTGTAGTACTAAAATCAGCTACTACCGGAACAGCCTCCTCCTTCGAACACTCGCATAGCGAGATTTGTAATAAAACTAAGAATATGAATATTGGTATGTTTTGTATACGTATCATTACTCAATAATAATTTTACGGATTTCGTCCCCTCTGGGGGTTTCTAGCACCAGTACATAAACCCCAGTACTTAAAGACATCTCTACAGGGATCAGATACTCTTTTAAACCATCTTTACGTTGCTCCATCTCTATCTGGTTATTGGTAAGGTTAAACATACGTAGTGCTACAGAAGCAGCTTCAGATAAGGCTATTTTTACAGTAAATTTACCATCATTTGGATTAGGATATACCAAAAACTCTTCAATAAACGGGTTACTGGCATCTCCTACATTTGGTAGGTCTGTTGATTCTTCAACAATAATTGTTTTTTGATACTCCTGATAACAATCGCCCTGATAGGTTCTTAGTATAAAGTCATAAGATCCTTTTTTATCAAATACAACGACCAAACGTTCTGTATCCTGAGATATGATTTCTATTCCTGAATCCTCGGGTATACTCCATTCTACAACATCCCCATCAGGAAGGCTTACATTTACCATAGTCACTTCTTTACCTGTAAAAGCCTGGGATAGCAATAAAAAATCGGCATCAATTACGGCATCAGATACAGTCACACTAACCGTATTTGTACCTGTACATCCCAGAGAGGTTATCAAACTAGCAGTATAGGTTCCCGCTTTGGTAAGTTCTACCTGGGGGTTAGTGCTACTAAATCCGTTATCGGATTCCCACAAATACCTTGCACCCGGATCGTCAATCCCAATATCAAGGATCAGGGATTGCTCTGCACAAATGGTTCTGTTTTCTCCCAGATCTAATACAATGGGATCAGGATCTTCTAAGGTAATATCTTCATATGCGATACACCCCTGTGCATCTATAATTTGTAAAACATAGGTTCCTGCTGTAAGACCACTAATACTTTCTGTAGATTGCCCAGAATCCCACAAAAAAGTATAGGGAGCTACTCCTCCTTGAACTTGTATGTCAATATATCCATCATTGCCTTGATAACAGGTAGGTGGAATTTGATTGATAATCACTGCTTCCAAACCATTAGGCTGTTCTATATACACCGTTCCTGTTGTACGACATCCTTTACTATCACTTACAAAAACAGTATATTTTCCCGAAATCAACCCTGTAATTATCGAGGTTGTTTCTCCAGTTGACCATGAAATATCATAAGGGGGCATCCCTCCTTCTATAAATACTTCTGCCAATCCGTTTGCTCCACTACTACATACAACATTTTCTTTTCTAAACGAAACCTTTAGTAACTCAGGTTGATCTAAAAAATAGATGCTGTCACGTTCTCGTACTAAAACATTATTCTCATAATCTCCCAGAATAATATTATTGGCATCCCTAATATTTACGGCATATGTTCCTGTATCTAGCCCTCCGGCAATACTATCTACAATAGGTAGTATTTCCCAAGCCCCCGTATTAGGGTTTTGTTTTTTCCACGTATAGTAATAGGGTAATCCTCCATTATCAAAAAGCTCAAGTTGAATTCCTCCTTTTACATGGGCGATGAGTTCCCCGTCACTATCCTCATCTCCGTATTCATTTGTATTATTACAAGAGATACTATGAGATTCTTCAATATCTACAACAAGGGGATCAGGTTCATCTAGTTCGTATTCAGCATTAATTACAGTACATGTAGTTTTATAGGTAGCTGCATTATAATTCCCGTCATGTACCGTAAGGAAATATTTTCCTTTGGCAAGCCCGTTTAGCGTAATCTGGTATCCTTTGTCGGGAGCAGGGATTACGAAGGTACTGGTATTGGTAAGTATAGTCCCACTTTCATCTTTCCATTCAAAAGTATATGAACCATTAGTATAAGGTGTTCCTCCGGTTACTTTTGCTACGATAACCCCATCTGTAAAACCAAAAGCTCTGGGGTCTTTGGAAAGATCTGTATCAAAATCAACTTGTAGAGCAGTATCGGGTTCTGTAATGGTCACTTCCTGAACAATTTCTTCACCTAGTTCAATCACTCCATTTACTACTTTTCTAACTTTAGCCACACAACCATTAGCATCCATGAGTTTAATTTGATAGGTTCCTTTTGTTCTACCAGTAATTGTTGTGGTATTACCATTAGTGAAAGGCTTCCAGTCTGCTGTCCATGATGCTGAGGCTTCTTTAATCAGATACCTATATCCTCCAACACCTCCTGCTGCACTAAAGGTAGTGGTTCCATCATTTCCTCCATGACAAAACACATCTACTTTATTATCTTTAGGTAATGTGCTAAAAACTACTTGAGATTGCCTTACCACTCCTATATTCCTAAAATGCCCACTGCCTGCGGTATAATATGCTTGCCCGTTATAGGAACCATACAAACTAATCTGATAATTAGTAGTACTAGGAGGAACGTTGGTCAAAGTGACCCTGTTATTCCTGTCGAGAGTAATATTATTTGCTCCCGAAACAGCTATGGCTGGATAGATAGGATTTCCTCTTTCATCATTTCTTACAGGAGGTTGTGACCTGTCACCTACAGAGATGCTCAGATTGTCTCCAGCTTCTAATGTCCTACTGAATTGAAGGGTAATAGTACCATTCATGGTATCAAAACAAGAGGTAGGTGTACTACTTACCTGTTGTATAGTAGGGGCTGATCTTCTTAAGATGTAAGAAATAACATTAGATTCGAAAGTATTGTCACAAGGAGCTACTACTCTAAAATAAGTTCTTTTGCCAATTGCAGATCTTGGCATAAAGGTACCAGGGGTAAAAGTAATTGAATTCTCTCTGGTAACCGGTATATCTTGCCAATTGTATGTTATCCCTGATCTTACGGTAGCATATTGCCATCGATACAAGCTATTTTCTATTCCTGCAACAGTGGTTAAGGTTAATGGGTCTTCATATCCAATAATAGTATATGGAGGTACTCCTAATGAAAAAAGCGGTTTGATGGTATAATCAAAATCAATAGTGGTCATTCTGGGGGAGTAAAACCCCGAAAAACTACCTGACGACACGCAAGGGAGACTAAAATTAGCAGGAATAGTACCATTTGCATCTGTTCCGGTTCTGAAATTTACAAAAGCATAGGCATCAATCCTAATGGGCGTTTTAGTGGTAAATATAGAAGGCATATCCCTATTTGTTTCTGCATCTCCTCGATTTCGTATATCTCTGTAGTATAACGTTTCTCTATCCCCATTAGAAAAAACTACCTCAATATGAATGTTAGAACTTGTATTGTTTTTAACTCCTTTATTAATACGGTAGTTTAAATTATATAAATCAATTTCATAAATGTTTTGAGAGTATACCATACTCCCAGAAAACATTAAAATCAATAGCATTAACTTTTTCATAATTCCTCCTTAAAATTCAACGATAACAGATGCTGTAGCCCCATATTTTCCATTAGATAAAATAGGTCTTATATAATACGTATACGTATTATTAGGGGTTGCAGTATCATCTTTTATAGTATGTATAGTCCCGGGCAATTCCCTAAATAACCGGGAACTACCTTCATTTTTCTTTTTATACACGATAAATCCGGTAAATACATCCGATGGGTTTCTCCAGGATAGATGTATTACTTTTTCTTCCTTATCTGCAATTCCTTGCATTCCTTTTACTGTTTGTAAATTCAATTTAGAAAAAACTATAGATATGGTTACTGGTGTGGATGGCAAGGATTGTAAACCATTTTGATCTGTTGCGAAAATAGCATAGCGGTATTTATGATCCATTTGTAAACCCGTATCTACATATATGGTATCCTTCTTGGTATCAAAAATTTGTTGCCAATCATTACCTGTAGTAGTGACATCTTTTCTAAATAATTCATAACGTTCCACATCTTCACTAGAACTGGGAATCCACCCTAAATGTACAGTGTCGTTTTTTACTTCATAACTACTGAAAATGGGTGAAGTGGGCCGTACAATATCAGGTTTATCCAATATCAGCATTTCAGAGTAATCTGACATATTAAATCGTTGATCTACTGCTACAACACTATAATATACTTTACTATTTAAGGAAGCTACTTGCACGGTATCTACAAAAGCAGTCTTGGTAATAGGGTCAATAGTTAATTGTGACAATTCTTCTCCCTTTTTATTTCCACGAAACACACGGTATCCCAACATATCTTTTTCAGTATTAGCATCCCATTTGATTTTAGCTATCCCGGTACTATCGATAATTCCGGTAAGTCCTACGGGAACAGTTGGAGGAATAGAATCTATTGGCTGCACAAAAACAGCCAAAGAAGTGGTGTTTTTACCTCCTTTCCCATGTGCGGTAATCGTAAAATAATTAGAAGGTTGCAGTTGATCATATGTTAGTTCTCGTTGTACTGAAGGAATGTTAGTTACAACCGCTGCATATACGCCATTAGCTTTGGAAGCCCTATTTAAACTAAACCCTTCGATAAGAGATTCTCCTTCTTTTGGAAACTCCCAAAATAAGGAAGCACTACCATTTTCTTTTAAGGTGTATGTTTTGATATGGGCAGTATAGGCCAGCGTATGTTTTCCTTGTCCGGAAACTACTTCAGAAGGAGGGCCTTCTTTTCCAAAAGAAGACAAACCAACCACACGGTAATAATACGTTTTGTTATTCTGAGACAATGTATCGATATAATACATTCGTTTGGCAGGAGCCCCCGGTTTATCATTCATATTGATTAACGGAGTATCTCCCAATCGTTTGAAATTTGTTCCATCCTCAGACCGTTCAATAAAATACGCTGTATAAATTGATTTAAAGAGTTCATATTCCCAGGAAAGCATAATATTTTGATCCCCTTCAACAACAAATAAGTCGATAGGAGCGGGTAGTATCTTTTTTTTATTGGGATCTACAGCCAAAGTTCCTTCTTCTATAGGATCGAAATTTTCAGGAAGGGCAACTTTTATTTTATAGAAATATTTCTCGGTACTTTTGATTTGGGTATCTACATATCCTAGTCCCGCTATTTTAGCAGCTTCAAAATTCATATCTGCTGCAAACAGGGCAAAAGAGAAACGTTGTTCCAATTCTTTTGCTTTATTAACAATCTCCATCAATCCGCCTTGCTGATTTCCTTCTACTTCAAAACTTTCCCCATATATTGCCTGGGCAAGTATAGCAGCATGGTTGTCGGTCTCTACCATAGTTTGCCATTGCTCCAGAGGAGCAGGTTTTAAAGGAATTGATGTTAATACTTTTCTCTCTGGAGGGTTGAGAACTGTTCCATTTCTGGATATGGTAAAGCGTTCTATAGTATATCCATATGTATTAGCACGTTTCCAGGCTGTAGGTTGATCTACTGCCCAACGCAACATAATGCTGTTCTCATTTGCTTGTCCAATAATTTTGATGGAGGCGGATGCAACCTCTTTTTGACCAGATTGCCCTATGGTAAAGAAAGGAATACAGCATAAAAAGAACCCTATTATATGTTTTCTTATTTTCATAACCTGTCTTTTAAAGGGTTTTTAAAGGTAAATACCGCAGTGCTTCCCTGGATTCCTCCAGGTAAAAGATATTGCATTCGTATGGTATAATTGCCATAGCGCATCATTTTAAACTCGCTATCTAAAATAGAAGTAAAGCCTGTACCTGCTGGTATGTTACCATTAGTCAGGTCATTTAGCACCTGATGGTAAATATCAGAAAAATCAATACTATACATATCAGTTAGATTATAACGATACGGGAACGTAGTTTTGCGCCAGGAAATACTAGTGTTATGTTCCAAACTTTCCAGATATTTTCCTATTAGTGGCAGTGCCCTTTTTGGGGTATACCCAAAGACTTCTGTATCACGGTGCAAGGTATATCTTCCCTCACTGGGGTATTTAGAATATAAAACAGGATTGATATCGGTAGTAAAATACGTATCTTTTAATTCGGATTCTGCAACTACCAATGCTTTGTGATCTGTATATTCATTCCCTTTTAATTCAATAGCTTCAAAACCTTCATGCTCTTTTATAGTAGCCGATAGATAGATCACATCAGAGGCAATCCTTCCCCAATGGTCGTCCTGCACTTTTATACTCTTGACTTTATCTGAGAAGGTAGCATATTTACTGGTTATAAATGGATACGAAAGACGCTCAATACTTCCGTCCTTAGATACATTGTCTGCTGCATTGGTTGTTATTTCAAAAGTATTGTTGCTATCTAATTGGGTGGTATTAATTTTTGCTCCGGATGCCTCTGTACCTCCTGATTGTTTTGGCAAACTCACTATGGCATAGGTGTATGCTTTTTCTTTTCGCAAACTAGGCATACGACAGTGTACTTTGTTTGCTCCATAATCATAGTTAAATGCTACATTGGTAATTTCTCCACTATCTTCTATGAGTTTGATCTCACTTTTCCAATTTGGATCTTCAAAAAGATAATCCTGACCCCGCTTTAATTGAATATATCCGTTTTGATGTTCTTTACGATAAAATTGTTTTTGATCAACTACAGGATAAGCATATTGTATATTGTGTAAAGGGATATAAGTAGGGGCTTCCCCAGTTACAAAATTTCTGATTTCTGTTTCTATAGCTTTTTTACCATCTACCATGATGGTTTTAAAAATGCCATTTACCTTTTCCTGAAAACTCACTTCGACTTCGACTTTATGCTGCATACTTGGCGTAAGGATATCTTCGGAATAGAAAGTAGCCCTGTCTTTCATATAACTCCATTCGAGTTCACCCGGTACTTCTTTGCCATTGGCATCCATAACCCTAAATTTTTCCAGGATCACTTTATATGTTTTATCTGCCTCATCTTCCGGGATCACAATAGGCTCTCCTACTTTCATGCTAAAAGTGGCTTGTGGTGCAGCAAATACATCGACTTCATCGGTTCCTTCTTTGGGAGTTAGATCGGCTATCATTTTAATACCCCCCAGTGGCGCAGCATTTTCTAATTCGCATTCTTCACCAATAGTAATTTTAAATCGAAAACGCCCCTTTACCAATCCTCCTAAAAGATTGTAATATCCTCCTGCATATCCTCTGAACCAAAATGGGTTGGGGCCTTTACCTTGCATTAAAATAGCTGCTCCACCTTTGATGATTGGAATTTTCTTTTTGATAAAAAATAATTTAATCCTGATCCCCATTTCTCCTTGCAGATATGCATAGGATTGTCCATTGGCATACCATCCATCAATACCCACCTGATCTCCGGTATTTACACAACGGGCCTCACCATAATCTTTGAGCATAATATCAAAACCAACTCCTGCCTGAAAACGTGCATAGAGGATCAAGAAATTCATATCTCCTGTATCGATTTTAAAATCTGCTCCAAAAGCAAATCCACGCCCTTCTCCCAATGCATTTAGATCCCGCATATAGTTTAATTCTTCTGCATCTACACCCAGGATTTCTGCTACTTCGGGCGGCGGCGGCGGGCTACCCGGGATACGGTCTCCTACCATAAAATACCCTCCTGTTTCTATCGAAAATCCACCAATCCCCATCTTTAATCCTAATCGGTCGGTGGGCGTACCCATATGCATATACCACTCATCCGGAGAGATATGTACCACTCCCCATCCAGCACGGCCTCCGGAAGCTCTTCCTTGAACGATTCCTCCTCCTACATTGACAAAGATGTCCAATTGTGCATGAAAAGATTTGTTGACAAAATCGAATTCCATTCCCAGTTTAGCACTAATGGATGCAGCTAGGCTTAGCTCGGCCTCATATTCCATGTCTGCTTTATCCAGAAAGGTTTTTCCGGTTTTACTGTCCATTACTTTATTTACCAGTTCATTATTAGCCATATCCCCAAGCTTTTCAGTAAGTTTACCCACTGGATTAGGGATGTCAAAAGCCTTCATAATCGAAGCTTCGCCAAAGAAGCCCAATCGGTTAACACCTCCTTTGGTGTTGAATTCTATTTCAAAACCTGCTCCAACCGCTACAGCAGTTTCGCTTCCAATAGAACCAAAAACCATAGCTTTTACTCCTAGACTGGTTGATTTATTAGGAATATAGGAAAGTCCCGAAGGGGAGAATTCGGTAATATTGCCTCCTGGTCTTTTTGTCATCTTATAAAATGCCCCTCCTGCAAATCCTGTAATCGTAATGGGACCTGCTTGTATCATTAACCCATGTACTGAAGCATCGACATACCAATATCGAAACTCCTTCTTCCCAAAAATAGCTTTGCAACTAATAGGACCAAAACTGCCAAAGGTTCCTGTGATATAAGCTGAAAAACCATCTCCATATTCTGGATCATTATTCATAAGTGTTAATCCACCTTCTAGCTGAATAGCTCCCATGTTAGCTTTGATATGAATCTCGGATAAGTCAATCCTATCATATTTCCATCGTTGCTTACGGTTTTCTTCCTTGAACTTGCAAAAGATACCCAACCGGGCTTTGGCAGCAAAACCTTTACTTTCTTTGCCCATCAAGTTGACCATCAAGTCAAATTCTATTTTTGCTCCCTGATCGGTAGAACTAAGCCCTATATTACCTATAGAAACCGGGAAATTCGCAACTTTTACTTCTCCTTTATATCCAAAATAGCCTACCTGAAATATGGGGGATTCGGTTTGTAATACCAGATCCTGAAAGGTGATCCCTTTAAAGCTTACCGCTTTTTCTTTTTCTTTCTCTCCGTCAACTTCTTCTGAGGCGGATGAAGTAGTTTCATTTTCATTAATATCTGCAGAAATCGTCATATCTCCATGTAAGATAGCTTTAGGGCGAAAATTGCCATCTTTCACCCTTAATTCTACAGAAGAATTGGGAGCAAGCCTTGCCTTTGCTTTCCAGATATTGAATTTGATTTCGTTTAGAGAGGATAAGCGTAGCATAAATTCATCTTCTGAGATCAATCCGGAATACGCCAGCCCTTTTCTCTTAACTTTTGTAGCATCTTTAGTTGTATCTGTTGCAGCATCTGTTGCTTTTTTCTGTAATTTATCAGAAATGGGAAGCAGGATACGTCCATCAAAATTAGCTCCTACGAATCTATTAGCAGCTAATGATAACCCCAATTGATCTACAGACATAGACCAAGCTTTACTCTTGTTGGTTCTACCTTCTGATAACGGAATAATATTGTTTACTTCAAAATGACCCGATACTCCATAATTATCGATAATCATGTGGTGGGCTTCAAAAGATACGCGCTGTTTTTTAGAGATACTTTCTTCGGTATGAAAAGCTTCAGGAAGTCCAACCTTTAGAGATTCTACGTAAAAACCCCTCCAATTTTCTATACTTGGGAATAACAAATCATTTTCGTAATAATGTTTTGGAAAATTATCGTGTGAAGTACGTTGATCACTAAAATCAAAGATAGCTTTGTTGACAGAGAACATAAACGCTTTGGGCATACTGGCTAATACGAAAGATGGTAAACTGATCTCTGCAATAATATCATTCCATCCAGTAGATACAATTCCAAATGTACCCGTAACTCGGTTGGGAATTGTAATTGTTTTTCCATCTGCTCCTTGATAAGAACGAGTTTTTGGCATAGGTTCTCCATTAGCCCCTACGGGAAGAATCATATCTCGGGAGAATTGTACTTCTGCCTGTATGCCCAGTTCTTTAAAACCATCACAATCCATATTAAAATAGGTCAGGTTCTGTACATTACCTGTATCCAAATTCATACCTCCTTTTAAGGTCAATAACCATTTACCACCATTCCAGGGGATATGTACATCTCCTAAAAGTACAAGGTTAGCATCACCAATGATCCCGCCCTTATGGGTCATTTTTAAATTGTTGGCACCAAAAAACAATTGAATACGTTTTCCATCTTTATCGGTTTGCGGGATGGTAATACGGGCAAAAGCTGTAAATTCTATATATTTAGTATTTACTGTAGCATTGACAAGACCTAACTCTACGATAACTCCATCATCGCTATTCCCTTCTTTGTCTTTGGGAGTATAAGTAATTCCTAATGGAAGGGTTTGTATATCTTCATTTCTAAAAGAATCCACCCATTTGCCTTCTGCTTCAATCTGATCAAACATGGCAGTAACTTCTGCACGGCTGGCTTGTATGTTTTTATCTTGCTGGTATTCTTTTTCTAATAGTTTGTATGTAAATTCTGAATGGGTAATGGCACTCTGTTCTGAAATCTCTAATGGAAATTGCTTCTCTAAATCTTCCAACATTACTAATTTTGATGTAGAAGTTATCAGAGAAGAGTTACGATTGGCAGTAGTAGAAAGTGTGTCTTTTTCTGTTTTAGGAAAGGCAAAAAGCGATAAGGCCCATAAAAATAACAATACAAGGCTACAGCGTAGTTTTATATTCATATAGGTTTTATTTTGAGGCGTTTGGGTTTGCAATGGTACAAATTTTAAAACAATTGTTAATAATATCTTAATTCTGCTTGATTGCGAGGGCAAACTTACGGTTTATATTATTGATAACCAATACATATAGCAGGGGGAGAACACCCTGTGCCTTTGAAAAATAAAATGTACATATCGATGTTTTTTTGCTACATGAATAGGTTTGAATCATAGTTAAGCGTCTAATTATCATATCATTATTTTATTTTTAGGTTCTTGTAAAAGTGTTTTTTACTTGTTTTTGAAATAAAAAAATATTTTCATTATATTTTATTTCACTTATATGGTAAACACAGATTATTTTATAAGGTCTACTATTAATATGCTACAATAATAAGTGTTGCTAGTTTCATTTTTCGACACTGGGAGTTTTTTTTCATTATTTTTATTTCTATAAATTAGTTAATAAACAAATCACAAAACTACGGTTTTACCATATTTCATTTCTACGGAAATCCGTAACACTGTTTTTTTTCAAAGTTTCAAAGAAGTGAAGAAGTAAAGTTTCAAAGCATCTGTTCTTGTGTGACTTGTGACAACTTCTGGCTTCCAGCACCTGACTTTTCCATTTTTTAGTTTCAAAGAGACAAAGAAGCAAAGAATCTAAGTTTTAAAGAACTTATTCTGTGACTTCCGACTCTCACTGTTACCTTCCGGTCATATAAAGATATCCTGATAGGGTTTGGGGATTTCCATTGAAATTGGTATATCTAATTACATAAAAATAGGTGCCCGAAGGAAGCCCTTTAGAACCATCAATTGTCCCTTTAACTTCAGAGAAACCTTTAAACACATTATCTCTATTATTATATTGTTCCTTTTCATAAACAAGTTGCCCCTGTCTATTAAAGATTTCAACTTTGTTATCTGGATAACATTCCAAACCTTCTACAATGAAGAAGTCATTAGATCCATTTTCATCAGGGGATACAGCGTTGTACACTTTAAGTTCGCATCCTCTAAGAGGAGTTTCTGTAGGATTATCTCCAAAATTATCTAACCCGTCTGATAAGTCTTGAACGGTAACTCCTAAGCTGTTAGTGCCAAAGACAGTAGCTTGATTTGTTACTTTTTGATTTGAAATATCTTCTACTGTAATTGCGTATGTACCTGTAAAGTTTACATCATCCGATTCTCCAGGTTCTAATGTAACAGGATCTCCTGTAAGAGTTAAGCCAGATAGATTATCTTCTATCCTAACATTAAACAGTGTAACATTTCCTGTATTCGTTACGGTAAAACTATAGCTAATAGTTTCTCCGATTTGTGAAATATCATCCATATTTTCATCATTGAATCTAGAAGTCTTAATTAATGCAATACCTTCTGTTTGTGACAATTCAACTATCGTTGGGTTATCATCACCATCTTCTACAATACCATTATCAGATATATCATCCACCGCAGTATCCAAAACAGTATCTACGGCAAATACATATGCAGTATTGGTAACGTTGCCAGTATCAATATCGGTTTGTGATATTTGATAATCTTTAGAAATTGATATTTGCTTACCTCTTAGAAGTGTTCCTTCTACTGGAATCGGAGATGTACCTAATAAAGGATCGTTTATTTCAATAAAGGCTATAGGAACATTACCAATATTATTGATAGTAAATGTATAAGTGATGATATCATTTAACTCACCATTACCTTGTACATTAGCTGTTTTTATAAGTTCTATAGCCGGACTTGGTATTTCATCATCTTCAATTATCATTATTGCTTGATTTTGCGCTCCTATAATCAATACATCTTCTACCGTTTCTAATGTGATACTTATGGTTTCTCCATTGTATTCTACAATATCATCATCTATTACTTCTATTGGAATGACAACAGATGTTGTATTTGCCAGAATAATTATAGTTCCGCTGAGTTGAACATAATCTAAATCAGCAGTTGCAGTACCTTCAATAGTATAACTTACTGGAGTATCTATGGTGACAGGTTTATCTAGAATTATTTCAAACTGACCATTAGTAGATGGTTCACTTGCATTTGTTAGCACTTGGATACTTATTTCAGCAGTATCATCATCACTTATAGTGATTGTAGCTTGATCTGTGGTACCAATAGCTACTGCGTTATCTGTTCCTGTTAATGAAATAATTACAGATTCTGTGCCTTCTACATCAATATCATCTAGTACGGATACACCAATTATTCCTGAAGTATCTCCAGCAGGAATAGTTAGGCTTCCACTTAAGGTTGCATAATCTTCAGTTACAATTGCAGTCCCAGATACAGTATAATTTATAATGGTTGGTAGGGATACAGGATTGCTTAAGTTTAGTGTAAATATCCCATCTGTGTTAGGTTCGGCTGCTTGAGTAGTTGATATGATATTAACTTCAGAACTGTCATCATCAGATATTGTTACAAATGCTTCATTTGTTGTTCCTATAATTACAGTATTATTGGTTCCTGTAATCGTAATAATTATCGTTTCTTCTTCTTCTAAAATCATATCATCTAATATAGATACCTCTATTGTTTTTGAAGTGTCTCCAGTAGGAATGGTTATACTTCCGCTTAGGGCAGTATAATCTAGATTTGCTATTGCCGTTCCAGAGATGTTATAATTAATACTTGTTGAAATTGAGACAGGATTACTTAAGTTTATTGTAAATAATCCATTAGTATTTGGTTCTGACGCTTGATTTGTTGTTACAATACTTACAATCGAACCATCATTATCATCAATAGTACAAGTTGCCGTAGCTGTTGCGATGCTTACTTGTTGTGCATTAACATTGGTAATGGCTATGGTTCCTGTAAAGGTTTCAGTTGACTCAACAACAAAATCCCCAAGTATGGATATAGGTAGATTGATGGAGGTATCCCCGGCAGGT
>NZ_JACA01000020.1 GCF_000520995.1 Aquimarina macrocephali JAMB N27
CGAATAATAGCAATTATAAACTAGAGCGTAATTCTTTTAAGGTATTGGCTTTACTTTTTTCAGCATAATAAAAAGCTTGATGTAGCGATTCTTGGTTTTGATCAATTTGATGAAGTAACAATTGTGCTTGTATAGCTCCTGCATATATTTTTTGAGTTTGTTTTGCAAAAGTGAGTTTATCCTGATACGTATGTAATGATTCTCGTATACCATACATTAAATTATCTGCTTTTTGATAAGCAATTATACTTTCCTTAAGATCTCCTAAATTATTATCAACATTAAATAGTTCTTGCAATACCTTAGCTTTACCATAAAAAGTGCTTAGCAAAATATTTAGATCCAAATAATCGTTCGGATTCAACTTATTAACATTGCTTAGAGCATTATTAGAATTAGCTATAATAGCTTTTTCATAATACTCTATTGCTTTTTTATAGCGTTTAGTTTGATCATACACCGCTGCGATCTGGTTATACGATTTTGCGGTTCTGGGATGATGATTACCATCGGTACGAAGCCTAATCATTATACTTTTTTGCAAATACTCCAAGGCTTTATTATACTCCTTTTGTTCTGTATAGAGATTTGCAATTGCATTATAAATATCACTTACATAATAATTTATTTCTCCAAACAAACTTATATGAATTCTTAAGGTTTTTAGATAATACATCAAAGCAATATCATATTCTTTTTTTAAAACATAAAGATTCCCCATATCAAAATAGGTATGTGAAGTATCAGAATGATATTCTCCCTGAGTATTTATTCGTATGGTTAGTGCTTTTTGATAGTAACTTAATGCTAACTCGTATTCTTCTTTGGCTTTATATGTATTCGCTATATTATTATAGGTACGTGCAACAGCAGAATGATTCCTTCCCAAAGAATGAATAAAATTAATAACTGCTTTTTTATAATATAACAAAGCCTTGTTATACTCTCCTTTATATTGATATACACTACCAATATTATTATAACTAGACCCAAAATAAGAATGCTGCCTTGGGTATATCTTTAATTTAATTGTTAAAGATTTTTGATTATTCTTAAGACATTGATCATACTCTCCTTTTTTAAAATTAATAATACCTATCTCAGTATACATACTTGCTATTCTAGTATGTGTGTCCCCTAATTTTTGAACAAGACTAGTTAAGGCTTTATTATCATACAACAAGGCCGTATTGTGCATCCCCATATATCTATATATAATACCAATACTTTCATAACAAAGCGCAGCATTAGGATGGTCTTCCCCAAAAACATTAATTAAAATCTTTAACGCCTTTTCTTGATTTTTCAATGCTTTATCAAACTCATTTAATCGGGGGAGAATATTACCTATATGATTATAACAAAAAGCTACTTCGGGACTATTAGCTCCAAAAATAGGAGTTCTTATTTCTAAAGCGTTTTGGTAATTCTCTAAAGCCTGATGGTATTCTCCCAGATGGTAATGAGTAGTTCCTATATCTATATAGCTATCCGCTATTTTTTGGTGTTTTTTACCAAAAGTGTTTATCCTAATAGCCAGGGCTTTTTTGTACTGCTCCATTGCCTTATCATATTGGGCTAATACATGATGAATGGTCCCTATATTATGATAACAATCTGCCACATGATGATCATTCTCTCCAAAAGTATCCAATTGAACTGTTAAGGCTTTTTGATAATATTCCATTGCCTCTTCATATTGGTCCTGTTGCTTAAGAATATGCCCAATACTATTGTAAGAATACGCTACTTCGGGGTGTTTGTTACCAAAAGCTTTTAATCGTATATCCAATGTCTTTTTAGCATACACCATCGCTTGATCAAAATTGTAATTAGCCTTGTGAGCTTCTGTAATTTTATCACTGCAATCTGCTACTCGTTTTTGAGAGTCTGATAGCATATATACAACTAGTGCTTTCTCAAAATATACCAATGCGCTATCTTGTTTTCTATCAGCCAACAACTCTTCTCCTTTTGAGAAATACTGAGCAGCAATGATAGTATCTTGCGTGGATTGTGCACGAATAGTAGAACAAGAGATCAAACAAATAATCAGGAATACAATTTTAACAGGAAATAGAAATTTTAAGGGACTCATAAAAGCACTTGTATTAAGGCAATTGCAAAGATCGTAAAAATGTTGTTTATGATAAACATCTACACTAAACATTAAATCAACAAGTATTAACATCTGCCCTTCGACAGGCCTGTCCTGAGTTTATCGAAGGGCTCAGGGTGACAAGCGTTTTTATATTTGTCATTATTAGAAACAATGTCATACTGAGCCTTTCAGGAAACTCAGAGGTAAGCCTATCAAAATACACTTCCTAAATCGAGAAAATACTCTGACTTACGTAATTTTGTGTTACCTCAAAACTCAATTAGTCCAAAACTACACTTTTCTTTCATTCGTTTTTGTGCTATGTGGTTTATAGAAGTTTCTGTTAGTTGTAAAACTCTTGGGTATCCTCCCGTAGTTTGGCAATCTCTCATTAACACAATTAAACTTCCAGACGGAGTTAATTGTATTGTACCTGGTAAAACAGGTGAAGTTATAACCGAAGGTAAAGTGTTATCAATTTTCTCTTCTAACTGAATTGCCATTCGGTTTATAGTATTAGAAATTGTAAAAAAGGAATCAAACAATCTAGATTTTTGGCCTTCATTTAACATATCAAATTCGGGTCCTTTATACACCTCTAATGTATTTGAATTTTCTAAAAACAAAGGTGGAGAAATTGTAGAAAAATGGTTGGTATAACCACTACTACTTTGGTATGAAATTTTGTCATTTTTATCCAATCGAAACTGAGATGTAATTGACTTATAAAAAGATCTACTATGTAACACTTCTTCTGAAAGAAATCCATCCTTAATTCCTACATAACCATACATTCCTTTCTTACAAAAATTTATTTTAAGAATATCATCTTTTAAGACTTTAACCTCGCGATACATTTCTATTTTTTGATCATTCAAAAATGCATCCGTTTCGCCACCCGTTAAAACAATGGTTGTTGTTTCACCAAATTTTAAAACAGGGGGCTGGATTGTCCATTCGATACATGCTGTATTTTTAGCATTTCCCAATATTAAATTTGCGAATCCAAATGATACTTGATCCATTGCTCCACTTTTTGGAACTCCATATTTTGAAAAACCAAAACGTCCTTCATCCTGAATTGTAGTAAAAAGCCCAGGCTTAACTATTTCTACATCTGCAATCATAAACTAACAGATTCTGGCATATAAGTACCTTCTAAAACTGAAGTACTTATTTCGTTATATTCTTTTTCTTCTATCGATATAAACTGAATTTTATCTCCCAACGATATAAAACAACAATCTTCCGTTTTGGGGTTAAAAAAATCCAGAGGACACATCCCAATTACATACCATCCTCCAGGACTGTTTATAGGATATATTCCTGTCTGATTTCCACCAATTGCCACAGCACCTTTTTTGACATGTAAAGAGGGTGTCATTTTTCTAGCATTATGCAATTGATCATCAAGACCACCCAAATACAAGAAGCCGGGTAAAAAACCAATAAAATATGTAGTATAAAGTGGAGTAGTATGTAACCTAATTATTTCTTCTACTGTAAGAGATTTACTTTCTGCAAATGTTTTTAAATCCTGAGCAAGAGAAGTAGTGTAGCAGACAGGGATTTTCCACAGTCTACTTTCGGACCTTGTTTCACCAAACCCTTTAGAATACAATGATTTTAGTCTCAAAACCTCACTATAGAAATCCTCTATAGTATACACATAATAAATTAATAGTGAGTTATATGCAGAAATTACCTCAACAATTGATTTATCATAATAGGAAAGTATAGATTTTTTAAAAGAAAGTAGATTTTGAAGGATATTTTCTTCAATTTCTGGAGGCCATTCTATTAAAATTGATCTTTCAGAATATCTTTTATATTGTAATTTGTATTTCATGAGCTTCTCATTATAATAAATTTAAATTCGAAAACTCTGTATACAAATATTTCAAAATCTGAACAGATTTTGGATTATCTCCATGCACACAAATTGTATCAAAAAAAATCGGAACCTCTACTCTATTTTTCGTTTTCACTTTTCCTTCAAGAACCATTCTTTTTACATGATCAAAAACTTCTTTTGGTTCTGTAAGCATAGCCTCTTTTTCTTTTCTTGAAACCAATGTCAAATCATCATTATAATTTCGATCTGCAAAAGCTTCGTTCTTGACCTCAAAATCTCCACGGGAAAGATACGATAATTTAGCATTTTTTAAAGTAACTATAGACAAACTTTTATCGACGTTTTTCACAGCTTCAATAATTGCACCAGCAACTGATTCATTTTTCACTGCTTCATTATAAAGTGCTCCATGTGGTTTTACATGATGTAGTTTCCCTCCTGCTTTTTCGGTATAAGATTTCACCAACTGTATTTGTTCGGTTATTGTTTTTACCAAATCATCATATGATATTTCAACTTTGATTCTTCCAAAATTTTCACGATCAGGGTATGATGGATGTGCACCAATTTTCACATTATGCTTCATTGCCAATTCGATCGTTCTTTGGATTACTTCAGCATCTCCCGCATGGCTTCCACATGCAATATTGCACCAAGAGATATACTGCATAATTTGGGTATCGAAACCTGCCTCTTCCCCCACATCTGCATTAAGAATAATCTTCTTCATATTCCTACATTTGTTATTATAAACTCCTACATACTTTCTATTACTTTCCAAATACCTCTAAATCCTAAAAAACAAGTAATGACAAGAATGAAAAAACCAATCAGGTTTTGTTTCCATGAATTGGTATATTTTCCTAATATTTTTTGTTGGTTCATTACCCACAAAAGGAAGATTGCTATTACCGGTAAAAGGAGTCCATTTGCGATCTGTGCAAATCGAATGATCACTATTGATTTTATACCTAAGGAAGAAAACAAAACTCCCAAAAAAAGAATAAACATCCATACTGCTCTAAAGGATTTACTTTTGAGTCCTTTTTGCCAACCCATACATCCTTTTACCACATAAGCTGCTGCAAGAGGTGCTGTGATCGCAGAGGTAATTCCAGCTGCAAATAACCCAATAGATAGTACATATTTTGCCATTGAACCAAAAACCGGTTCTAACCCTTTTGCCAGATCGGCTGCATTATTTACTTCTGCTTCTTGAATAGCTGCTCCGGCAATGATAATTGCCATTGATACTAATCCACCCAGTACTATTGCAACTACAGTATCCTTTTTTGCTTCTGGCAGGTCTTCTGTAGATTTCCACTTTTCACTAACAATAGATGCATGTAGAAAGAGATTATAAGGCACTACTGTTGTCCCGATCAACCCAACAATGGTAAGTACATTATCACTAGAGAAGTTAGGAACAAACCCTTTAAAGATCATAGAAATATCTGGTTTGGTAACTATTGCCGTTACTATAAAAGCTACACTCATTAACAAAACCAGTACGATTAAACTTCGTTCTAAAACCTTATAATTACCTATATATAATAGTATAAAGGCAATCACCCCAATAACAATACTTAAATACTTCTCTGAACCCTCGATTGAAGATTCTAGGATTGTAGACAATCCAAGTACTCCTCCACTAATATTACCAGCTTCGTATGCTGCATTTCCAATAAAAATTGCTGACAAGATTAATGTAATAAGAGCTCCTCTTACAATCTTGTTATCAAATTGAGATTTTAGCACTTCGCTTAATCCCTTTTGGGTGACTACACCTAATCTTGCTGCCATTTCCTGTAAAATAACACAAGCTACAATAGATAACACCAATGCCCATAGTAACGAAAACCCAAACTGTACTCCTGCTAATGTACATACAGTTACTGTACCTGGACCAATAAAAGCTGCAGTCACCCATGTTCCTGGGCCTATATTAAAAAATTTCTTCATTTATTTCGTATTAACATCAAGTGTATAAATAGCAAATGATCCTAACCAATGCCCTCCTTCATAGCTATCTCCAACCAGATTAGGCAAAGAATAGTTTACATGTGTATTTGCTACCGAAAAAAGATGTGCATACTCCTTATACTGTTTGGCAAGTCCATATAACACCCATGCTCTACTAAAATTAAGTCCATCTAAATGAACCAATTTTCCATCGGTACGATCAGACACTTCTCCTACATTAATGGTAAAATTTTTGGCTTTAAGTTGAGGCATAAAAGTAGAAACCCAACTATCAAATTGTTCTTTGTTTAAGACTCTTCTCATTACATCCATTTCTTCAAAACAAGGAGATAGGAAATCATATCCACTAGGTTCCCAACCGATGGGACAATCTTGATCATTGGCATAGAATTCTCTTGCTCTGGTTTCGATAAGGTCTTTTAGCTTTTGATCCTCCAGGGTATTTGCATAGTCCCAAGCAAAGGATAATCCAAAGGCAGTATTCGTATGCTCTCCTACTCTAATTGGATATTTAAGTTTTGGGAGAAAATCAATATACCGTTGCACGATCAGTGCCGTTAGAGGCTGTAGGTTTTGTTCTAATTCTCTTGCTAGCGGATCATCCCAGGTATGTAGTTCTTCGGCCAGCTTAAGCAACCAGGCCCAACCGTATGTTCTCTCGTATGATTTGTTATGTTTTCCTTCAAAATATTTGATTTCTTCTTCAATATTCTTCTTAGACATATTTTGAAGCAATTTATTTTTTGCTTCTTCCTTTTTTTCCAGATCGGGAAATGCTTTTAATAACTTCACCAATGACCAATGCCCATGGACTGAGGAATGCCAGTCAAAACAACCATAGAAAGTAGGATGCAATACGTGAGGTTCTCCAATATTTTCTTTCCCTCCTAACGTTTGTCCCAGTTTGTTAGGGTATTCTACTTGCAAGCAAGCTAATGGTAGCTCTATCAATGTATTGGCTTGCTTTAATGTGAGTTGTAAAGGTTGTTCTATCGGGTTTTCTTGTGGTTGTTCTTGAGTTTTTATATCCTCAGACGGTTGTTTTTGTGTATCATTGTTTTTATTACATCCTAATAAAACAAGCATTGAAATCAGAAAAAGTATTCGGTACATAATCAATATTTATAAGTTTAAAATATCTACTTTCTTAAAAATATCAATTTCCGGAATCATGCGTATATGATTGTTGATAAGAACAGGAAATAGTTTATAAATTCTCAAAACCATTCACTAAAAAGCATAATCCAGGCTGAAGTATCTTTTACCGCCTGGAGATAAAAAAAGGGATATGATTAAATCATATCCCTTTACTTTCATTTCTAACTTGGATTTACATCTTCACGTCGGTAAGTTTCACTTCTTTTCCTTCTTTATCTAACATCAACACTTCATCAAACCCTGCATTTTTAAATTGCTCAAACTGTGTAGCTGCATCTCCAATTAACAGGTATGCCATTTTGGTTTCATCAAGATATTTATTTGCCAGTGCCTTATGCTGTTCTAAGGTCATTTGTTCTATTACCTTCTCTTCTTTGGCTATATAATCTGATTCGAAATCATACCTCCCCATTTCTTGTAACATTCCTAATAATGCACCTTGAGTTTCAAATCTACGAGCATTTGATTTTATTAAGGCATTTTTGGTAAACGCTAAATCTTCTTCGGAGATACCATTTTTATACTTCTCTATTTCATCTTTAAAAATCTTTACAGATTCAAAAGTAGTATTGGTACGAACACTTGAAGATGCTGTAAAAGTCCCTGGTATTTTACTCCCGCTAAACCTTGATCGTGCACCGTAGGTATATCCTTTTTCCTCTCTTAAAATTAGATTTACATTTCCTGAGAAAGATCCTCCTAATTTATAATTCATAACCGTAGCCGGAAAATAATCCTCATCTGTACGTGCCATAGAAAGATACCCTATATTAATTACAGATTGTTTTGCATTAGGAATATCAACAAAATATAACGATGATTTATCTCTAGTATTAACTACTTCATATTCTGGAATAGTTACTTCTTTGCTGGCCCACTTACTTTCTAAGTTTTTAAGAGCAGCAAGTGCTTTGTCCTGATTTAAATCTCCTACAATTTGAAACTTACTTACTGAAGGAGAGAAATTATTGGTATAAAACTGTTTTAAATCATCTATAGTAATAGCTTCTACAGAAGCTACAGTACCACTGGTAGGGTAAGCAAACATATGTTTTTCTCCATAAAGAAGTTTATTATATACATTTCTTGCTACTGTGTTAGGATCTGCAGCAGATCTTTTAATCCCATTAATAGTCTTCGTTTTTATTCTTCCGAATTCTTCTTCATCCCATCTTGGTTCTAATAATATTTCACCTATCAAATCCATTGTTTTGTCAAGATTACGAACCAAAGTATTACCTCTGATAATAATTGCTTCTCTTGTAGTATACATTCTGATAGAAGCTCCCAGCAACTCTATCTCTTCTTCTAGTTGCTCTGGAGTTTTGGTAACTGTACCTTCCATCATGATATCGGTCATTAGGTTTGCTACTCCAACTTTATCAAATGAATCTAACAAATGTCCTCCAGAAATTATCAGGCTAAAATTAACCAATGGAAGTTCATTTTGTTCTAAACCATATACTTTCATTCCATTAGATAATGAAGTACTCCAGGATTTAGGAATATTCAGTTTTGGAGATTCTCCCTCTTTTGGTGCTACAGAACGATCAAAAGCCGAAGGTGTTTTTTGTATTTCTTCTTTTGTTTCTGCTACCGCTTCTTCTACGTTTTCTTTAATAACTTCCTCGACAACTGCTGCTTTTTCTGAATTATTTGCTGCCAAATCCAATTTTCCTTTAGGAACAAAACTAGTGATCACATAAGGCTTATCTTTGATGTATGTATTATATACTCTAATCACATCTTCTTTTGTAACCTTCTTAATATTTTCTATATCTTCGGTAATAAATCCTGGGTCACCGGCAAATACATTGTATTGTGCTAATTGAAATGATTTTCCTAACACACTACTAATTCCATTATAAAATTGTGTTTCGAGTCCTGCTTTAATACGTTCGATATCTGTTTCAGTAATTCCTTCTTCTTCAAATTTTTTAAATGCTTCAAAGACTCCTGCTTCGATATCGACCAGACTTTTTCCATCATTAGCAGTAATATTCACTCTGAATTTACCTGCTATTTCCATAGATCTATTCCATGCATTGGTATCCGAGGTTAATTCTTTTTCTTTTACTAAAACTTTATATAATGGAGCTTTTTTTCCATCGGATAACAATTGCCCTAAGAAGTCTAATGCATATGCATCTTTAGTATATTGTTCTACTGTTGGCCAAACCATATTTAATTGTGCGGTAGTAGCAAAGTTATCTTCGTGAGAGAATCTTTTGGTTTCAGATAAAGTAACATTCTGTACTTTTAATTTCTCTACCGGTTGACGTTTTTTAATTTCGCCAAAATACTTCTCGATCATTGCCTTAGCCTGTTCTGTTTCAAAATCCCCGGCAAGTACTATAGTAGCATTATTAGGCCCGTAATATTTATCATAAAACTCTTTTACATCCTCTACAGTAGCACTTTGAAGATCCACTAATTCTCCTATTACCTGCCAGTTATATGGATGTCCTTCTGGGTAAATATTCTTATCAATTACCCAATTGGTATGCCCATAAGGATTATTATCTACACGTTGTCTTTTTTCATTTTGTACAACTTCCTGTTGGTTTTTGAAAGCACTTTTTGTGACTGTATTAATTAGAAACCCCATTCTATCGGACTCTAACCATAATACGGTTTCCATAGCATTTTTAGGAACTACCTCATAATATATGGTTCCATCCTGCCATGTTCCTCCGTTAAGTGTTCCTCCAACATCCTGAATCTTTTTAAAGAATTGATCCTGAGGTACATTTTCTGATTCCTGAAACAGCATATGTTCGAATAAATGTGCGAACCCTGTTCTTCCTGGCTTTTCTCGATTAGAGCCTACACCATACTGGATCGCAACTGAAACGATCGGATCAGACTTATCCTGATGCAATACCACCTGAAGTCCGTTTTCTAACTCATATTTTTCGAAATCAATAGATAACTTACCTACTTCTTCTGTTTGTGTTTCAGAATTTGTTTCCTTCTTGCAAGAAATAACTCCTAAAAATAAAAAGGATACTGCTACAATGAGTACCCTATGAACCTGAGTTTTCATAATTATATTTTTTGTTTATGGAGTTAAAAATAATCTTTGCCAATGAGTATTTCTATGGATGCATTATTAAAATAAAGTTAAAGGAATCTATTTTATGCCTGCGAATTCTCTTAAAGGGGCTTTTATGAAGTAAGGAAATGAGATTGTTTATGCTGATCTATTTCTTGATTAAATTGAAAGGTTTTGAATAAAAAGGCCCTCCATTTTCTTGGAAGGCCCTTCTATCGATAAGTAGTATTTACTCCTTTTAAAAAATTGTAGTTAGTTAAGTTACTATAGTTTATCTGAGTTTGTTTGTACTTTTGAAATATAATTTTCTAATCATACATCAACAGATTCAATGTAGTAAAGAAATATTGCTATTTTTCTCAACATAACAACAAAACTGTATAACTCTAAAACGAGGTAAATTACTTACACGGAAGATTCTTAAGCCTTGATTAAAACAAATCACGGGTTAATATGTACATTGATTTGCTGCATTTGTACATTCTGTTGAAATATTGGCCAATCTGTTTCGAAACTCCTGAGAATTGGCTACTCCGTTAAGAACCTTTTTTAGCCCTTTATCGTATAGCAGGTTGGTCCAGCCCATTCCTCCTGTTACATCTGGTTCTCTTAAAAGCATCCCTCTATACGTAATATAAATAAGCTTGTCTACTTGATTACTACTAAGACCATTTCTACTTAGATAACTATTATATTGAGAGTTCCATTTTACACTTGCTTCGTTTGAAGTTACAAATCCTTTTGTCATATCATCAAACCCTTGAGAATTCAATATATTAATCCAATAATTCATCACTCCAGAGTTTTCTGGACATCTTCTTAAAAAAGACAAGTATGATAACCTAACTACACAAGGTGCATTATATCCTGGTCTAGGAATATTAGGTTCTCTTAAATCAGGATCTAAAGGAAATGATTTTTCTGATACTTCTTTGGTGTCCACTATTTCTACCGGCTCATTATCTGTATCTTCTTTTTCGCAGGAAGAGATCAAAAGCAATCCTAAAATCATAGGAAATAGGACAAGGTAATGTGATCTAAACATTAGTTTTTTCATGATATAAAAGTTGTTTTAATGATTTATTATGTGAAATTATTTATGTGTCAAATAGAGGCTAAACTACATAGAACTTAGCCTCTTATTAATTGATTCGTCTCATCCGAATCCAAGATGCATTATCCTCTAATACAATGACCATTATTACTACATACCGGCCATAAAAAAGGGCAATCTGCATCAGAATTGCAGTCTATTTTTATCCCTCCTTTAATAAAAGCTTGTTCGTCTCTTTTTAATTGATCTACACCATTAAGGTTTACAATGTTTTTTAACATAACTATTAATTTAAAAAATCGTATTTGTGTGAACATTTATAGACACTCACAGTTTATGTCTATCCTTGCAAGAATATTTTTATATCCTAAAAAGTTTTTACATCTTTAAGACAGTTTCTTTTTTAATTTTTAAAATACTAGATCTTGTTTGCAAATAGTTCCAGAAGTAGAACACATGCTAAGCACTTATCTCAAAATTAGGTGGTGTATCCCTTTAAAACAAAGGGTTAATATTCATATTTATAAATTTGAACAACCAAAAATCAATAGCTTGATTTTAACAAAATGGCACTTCTTGAAGGATTGTTATTCTCATCGTATTAGAGTGGCAACTCTTATGTGTTTGGGTAATCAAAATAGTTAATTAGTAATAAGAAATTCTCGTTTATAGGTATGATAAGAATACATTAAAATAAGTTCAACAACAAAAACCGTCTAGACGTATCGTTAGACGGTTTTTGTTGTTGAACTCATCTTGAGTAGTGGTTTTAGTTTTTTATCAGAGTTTTATAATACTTATTTTCTCCGCAGGTAATCTGGCAATAATACATTCCTTTTTCCAGATCTAATGTTTCAAAATTATACATTGCTTTTGATCCTATACTGCCTTTACTTTTTAAAGTACTACTCCTTAATTTTATCCCATTGTTATTATATACATCTATTTGAATTTTATGATCATTACTCTTCTTACCAAAATATTCAATAGTCAAATGATCTTTAACAGGATTAGGATAAAATTGAATTGCATTTTGATGAGTAGATTTCATTGATATACGATCAGAACGACCTTTGCCTATAAATACGTCAATTTCTAAAATATCATCCAACCACACCCCATCTTCTTCATTATGATAATCTTCTTCATTATCATATTCCATCAAACGCAATGAAATTGTATTGTTCTTCTTTTTAAAAAATAGAGGGGTATTAAAAACATAGGGATAATCAAATATTGGTTCTACGATTGATAGAGCCGGTATAGGGTCGTTTTTTACGGGAGGTATAATTACAGGTGCACTGGCTCCAAATGGGTCACTGGGTATTACGGTAACGGATAATCTAAGATATTTTGTAGTATTTATACTAGAGCTATAATCTAAATTAAGCTTTAGCCTTATAATATCATGTGGCCCAAAGGCTAATCTTTCTGGCCCTTTTAATTTTACAACCTGTTCTATTATCCCTTTATCATTAAAGGAATCTGTGACAGATATAGACACATCAACGGTACGATTTTGGGGGACTAATGTTTCTTGTGCATTAATAAAATAAGGAATACATACGACAAGAAGAATAAAAAAATACTTCGTTTTCATGATTGAAATTTTAAGAGTTATACATTAAAAACAAAGTATCAATATTTGAGCTTATCTAATAATCCGAATTGTTCATATTTATAAATTTAAACAATAAACCCCTAGTTTAGCTCTAGTTTCTTAATATAATAAGCAGGGTTTAGTCCAGTCTTACCTTTAAAAACTTTAATAAATGTAGTCGCACTTTTATAACCCGTTTCCTTAGCCACTGCCCTAATAGTATACGATCTAAACATGCGATCTTCTTTAAGTTTTAGCAACGCATAATTAATTCTTAACTCATTAAGATATTGGTTAAATGATTTCTTTCTTATTTCGTTTAAGGCTTTTGATAAGTAAGTAGTATTGGTATTAAGTAATTTTGCTGTTGAATATAAATTACAGTCTTGTGAGATATAAAAATGAGTATGTTCTAATTCTTGAAGTTCCTTGAGAATTTTTTCTGATTTCTCATCTTTTATTTTTACCTCTAGAACCGGGTTTTCTGGTTCGTGATCTATAGATTTTTTCTCTTTAATATCTTCAATCACTTTTAGAAACTTTTGTTCTTTTATCTTAGTTTTTCTTCGATATATCAGAAAAACAGACAATAACACTGTAATCAACACTATAGATACGGCAACAATAATTCTCTTACTTGTTACGCTTTTTGTTTTTTCACTTACCAGTTTATTATTCTCGATTTTGAAATCTTCCAAATCATCTTCATACAATAAATCTTTGGCCACTAATCTTTTGTCACTTTTTACCTGAATAATGTTTTGAAGCTTGTCATAATAAGATATCTGCTTTTCCTGATCACCCATCATTTTTGATGTTTCGATCGCCAGTTTATACATGTTTTCTATTTTATCTGCCTCTATGTTATCACCAATTAAGTCAAAATTTTTGTTTAATAAAGAAATTGTTTCATCATATTTTTTTTGTTGATATAAACATCTTGCTATATAATAATTGGCTATATACAAATTGGTTTGTTGCCCCCCTATATTATTTGCAAAAATGTCTTTTCCTTGTTTAAGGAACCCTAGCGCCTTATGGTATTCTTCTTTTTTATAATAGATATCTCCTAGATTAATATAAAAATAACTTTTGTATATAGGCAAATCATAATTATCTGCAAACAAAACACCTTGATTATTAGTCTTTAAAGCCTCGTCAAGCTTATGAATTTCTGCCAGGCATTTGCCTTTTCCTAGTAATGAACTTAGATAGGTGTTTTTATATTGAATGAAATTATTTTTTGTTTCTTTTTCTAAGGTTTTAAGCACTAAATCATATTCATTAATGGCATCTCTGTATCGTTTTAATTTCATACGTACATTAGCTATATTGGTATGACTTATAAACTTATATGATAAATTCGGTATACCTTTAGAAAGCTCTTTTGCTTTAAGGTAAGATTGTAGTGATTCTTCATACGCTCCAAGAACATAATAACTACCTCCTAGCAAACTGTGGCTTCCAAAAATCTTTATGGTATCCTTTATTTTTTCTGCAGCTTTAACGGATATGTAGGCATTTTTTATCGTGTTACTGTGATTAGAACGTATGTATTCTATATATGCAATTTGATAGCTTGAGAAATATTGAATATTATAGTCTTCTTGTATTTTTCCTCTTTGCAAAAAAACTTTGCAATAGGCTAAACCTTTTATAGTATCTTTCTCTTTGGAGAATGCGTTTTTGATAAAATTTTCTATTTTTCTTATAGAATCAGATTGAGTAATAAACAGTTTTTCTTTTTCTGAAATCAAATAAGACACCTCTCTTTCTTCTGCTTTGTTTTGCCCAATCACAATGCTAGAGCATAGAATAAGAATATAAAAGATAAGATAATATCTACAGTATGTAGAATTACCAAAAACTGACAAAATCAGTTTTAAAAAATGTGATAGTGAAAATAAGGTCATTGGTTTTAAAGAGTTAAATTTTCATATCATCTTCAATTATATGTAGGACTATTTATACAGCCCTTTGTTACAAATTGAATTTTAATAATTAAAGAAATGTACATTTATATTTCCAAAATCATATCTTAATTAACACAAATAAAACTTATTTTCTTATTGCTTTCTAATATTACCCTAACCATCCATCACGGTCCAGGCTTCTATATTGAATTGCTTCAGAAATATAGTCTCCCAAAATTGATTCTGCTCCTTCTAAGTCTGTTTTTATTTAAAATCTATCAAAATATATGCTGAATTCAGTGTCATTACAACTAGACGGAGAAAGACAAAGAATTACTCTTGTGAAGATTAATAAATAATATTTTTGGATAATATTATTTTATTAAATTAATTAAGGTTAGTCATTGATATTTTACCTTTTATCTGATGTCTATCCTGAGCTTTAATAAAGAAATCTGAAGATGAGTGTGGTTTCATTTTTAGTGTCGTCGACCTTCTTGCATAACCACTTATAAACCTTATTTCATTATATCTTACCTTACAATGGTAGCCAGAGCACAAGTCACATGTTTTATGACAACCCCAAATATTACTCGACAATTCAAGTTGAAGTTTACCAGAAATATAGTCATTAAGGTTTACTATAAAATCAACATTATGAGCATAATTATTCAGTTTGTTGATATTTCTTTTATGGTAATCCTTGTTTAAGGTTCCGTTAAACAATAACAAATTGAAGTTGTAATCCCCAACATAATTGACAGATGGAGCTAAAGTATTTTTTGTTGGATAATAATACTCTGAGTTATCTATGTTCTTGATTTTTACTATAAGAGAACCTTGTAACCTCGAGCAGTCACTGTTATGAAAGGATTCAAAAGACATATCAGAGACGCTTATTCTAATTAATTGATTTATTCTTTCTCCTTTCTCTATAGTTTTAAGTTTCCATGCAGAACCGTATCTTTTCCACATAACTATTTTGGTTCCATCTGTGCGTTTTCCCCATTGGTTAATCATGTATGTTCCTTTTTTAGATTGAATGGAATAGTAACCATCTCCTATATCATTAAATTTCCATTTTGTATTAGAATTCCCTTTCCCTTCCCAAAGAACAACTTTAGCATCAGAATTGGAAGAATTATTTTCTATATGAACATATTTCCCAAGGTCGGATTTGATATAAAAATATCCATTGCCAGCATCCTCTAAATTAAACCGTTGAGTGACACCATCACTGCCATTCCTTAGGTTTAGTGGTGTGCCATTTTCTGACATATGCAATTCAATGTCGAGGTATTTGTTTTCAAATTCTGATTCTATATAATATTTCCCCTCTGATTGAGCGTTCAAATTAGTTATGAATAGAACAAGTACTATTAACTGAAATAAAAAAAGTGTTTTCATGATTTAGTGATTTACCTAAATCATGCACTGAAATTTTGACTTCATTAGGAAATTTCAGCGCACAATCCTGGTCGTAAGTTTTATTTATTTGTTTTCTGAATTTTTTAAAGCTTTCAATTTCAATGAAATTTCTTTTTGAGCAACCCCAAGGTTTTCACATAATTCACTTAAAACTTCTTCTACAATGTTTTCTTTTTTTATTACATCAATAAAATTATAAGAATCATTCTTTCCTGAAGATTTGCTAACAAGATCATGTATCTTATCATTTACTAAATCTTTGACTAGCGGACCTAGTGGCCAAGGCCAAGGGTTTATATCATCAGGAACAGGATAACCTACAGGATTATTATTAAACCACTTTGAACAATTTATGCAAGGTTCTGGCCATGGGGGACCTGACAAACCTTCAATTCCGGATCTTACATGAAAATAATTTCTCCAACCAATGGGTCGTGGCCATGTTATTGGGTAAGGCTCATCTGGATCTGGAGTATATCCTACCAGGTTTCTGAGCTTAGACAGTTCTTGATTTTGTAAAAAATCCTTTAAATAAGTTCTTGCTATTGTGGTAAGTTGAAACGTACCTGGATCAAAAAAAGACTTTGGCAAATTCATTTTCTTATGTATTAAGTTAAACAATTGATAATTTTCTGACTCTATGCTAAACCACTAGAGATCATAGAAATAAATATTTGCTAATAATTTGTATTCCAAATTTCGTGAAGTCTTCTTTTTAAATCGATGACTCATTAACCCAAAACTAGGCAGTGTGTTAGCGTAATTTAATTGGGTCATTTAACCCTGTGGATTTAAGTTAGATCACCTTATCAGAAACCACCAGTTAATTGTTTCTTTGTGAGGCATTTAAAAATAATTTCAGTAACTCAAAACAAAGTATTATGAAAAAAAGAATCGTAACTTTATTAGTATTTGTAGGAATAGTAGCTTTTATAATTTTTAGTGGTTGTAAAAAACAAAAAGTAGATCCAGCTTTTGACAAAACTATTTGTTTTAATTATACTAGTGATCCAATCAGTAAAATACCTGTTGGATTGGTTCATGATATGGTAAATGGCTACAAAACTAGACAATTAGCTAAAATCAACGAAGGATTGAAAATAGATGATGCTAGAGCTATTTGGTTTGATTTAGAAACATTAAAAAAATTTATATATCACATTGAATCCGTGACAATAGAAAATAATTCTTCGAAATCTAAAGAAGATTTAGGAATTCGAATCTATTATGCAAGTTATCCATCTAAAGATACCTGGGAGAATACACCTAAATACCATGGTTATTTAAATGGTTATATGAATCATCCAGAAACAATGCAATATGAAATAAAACATACTTTAGTAATGATACCAACAATAAAAATTGATAATATAGATGTAGATTTTAATCCATTAGACACAATAACCTACAACCATGGATTACAAGACACCATTAAATATGGTTCCACATCAGAGTTCCCTACTTTTGGTTTAAACTTAATGCCTAGATTAAAACCAAATGGTGGGGGTAGTATATTAGGTCAAAATCATGGAGGTTTGTTTCCTCCAAAAAAAGAAGAAGGTTTTGGTTTTTAATTAAAAAAAAATGTTGAATTATTATCCAATCATGCACAAAATATTATTGGTATTGCAACTTTTCGCTGCCATAGTAGGTTTTATATATGTATTTAGGTTGAGAAACTCGTATTGGAAATGGTTTTCGATATATTTAATTTTTATTTTTATTCAGGAATCTTTTTGGACCCTTAATACTTATTCATTAGATAGTATAAATATAAAATATTATGCTTTCATCGGCATTCCTATTCAATACCTTTTTCTTTTTTGGTTATATGCTTACAAATCTCTAAATAACAGAAAATTATTTTATTTTTTTTCCTTTATTTATTTATCGACCTATTTACCGATAGAACTTTATTTCGGAAAAATTAATTTAGTTTATTCTATAAATCTAACCGCAGGCACAATATTACTTACATTTCTTGTTGTTTTAGAATTTATTAAACAAATCAAGAACGATAATATTCTTGAGTTCACTAAAAATAAAATGTTTTATATTAATGTTGGGGTCATATTATTTTATATTGGAACATATCCATACTTTGCCTTTTATGATGTACTTTCAAAAGAACCATATATAGAAATATGGAATGCATATTATCTGTATTTTTTAGTATCTAATTATGTCATATATTTATTATTTACAGCTTCTTTTATATGGGGGAAACATCATTTAAAATAATGTTAATCATTTTTAATGTAATTTTTATTGCCTTTATCGGGGCGATAGTGGTTTTCATTCGTGAATACCATAGAAAAAAGAAAGCATATATAGAACAAATCAAAACTATTGATATACTACATAAAAAGGAGCTTTTAAAAACGCAAATGGAAATACAGGTTCAAACAATGAAATCTATAGGTAGAGAAATACATGATAATGTAGGGCAAAAACTTACTTTGTCTAGTTTATATCTGCAACAATTAGTTTATGAAAGCAAAGCTCCAGAAATCATTGATAGCATAAAAAATATAATTATAAATGAGTCATTAGAGGATTTGAGACATCTTTCAAAATCTTTAACTGATGATACCATTGAGAATAATACAATCTTTGAATTAATCGAAAATGAATGCAAAAAAATAAGTAATTTAAAAAAATGCAAGATTAGTTTTAAAAGTGACTCTCAAATTAAACCTGTTTCTTATCGTAAAAAAAGTATTTTATTAAGAATCTCTCAAGAGTTTATCCAAAATAGTATAAAACATGCCAGTTGCGAAAAGATAGATATCTCGCTATATGAAAATGAAGGTAAATTACATTTAAAACTGCAAGACGATGGTAAGGGGTTTGATGTAGAAAACTTAAAAACAAATGGTATTGGAATAAAAAATATGAAGAAGAGAACGGAAATGATTGATGGTATTTTTAATTTAGAAAGTAATATAAAAAATGGTACAAAATTAACTGTGGTAATTCCTATTTAGATGAAATATACTATTGTAATTATTGATGATCATATTTTAATAGCAAATGCACTAAGTGATTTTATTTCCAATTTCACTCAATTTAAAGTTTTGTATGTGTGTAAAAATGGGAAAGATTTTCAAGACAAAATTAAAACAAAACCTATTCCAGATATTGCTTTATTAGATATTAGTATGCCAATTATGGATGGTTTCGAAACATCAAAATGGCTAAAGGAAACGTATCCAACAGTTCTAGTAATGGCTTTAAGTATGCAAAATGATGAACAAAGTTTGATCAAAATGATAAAGAATGGAGCAAAAGGATATTTACTAAAGAATACTAATCCTAATGAATTAAAAAAAGCTTTAAATGAATTAGTTGATAAAGGATATTTTTTCCCAGACTGGGCTACCAGTAAAATACTTACCTCCATCAGTGACAATACAATAAATGCTGATATAAGAACCAACTTATCCGATAGAGAAATAGAGTTTCTCAAATATACACCTACAGAAATGACCTATAGAGAAATTTCAGAAAAGATGTTTTGCAGCCCCAGAACCATAGAAAATTACAGAGATAGTTTATTTGAAAAATTAGAACTCAAAACTAGAGTAGGGCTTGCTGTTTATGCGTTAAGAAATGGTTATGAAAAGTAATTTATAGAATGATCAGGCTAAATTCCAAAGATCACCCTTTTCGTTGGTTTTATCATGCTAAAAAACTTTACCCTAACCATCCATCGCGATCCAGACTTCTATATTGAATTGCTTCAGAAATATGGTCTCCCAAAATTGATTCTGCTCCTTCTAAGTCTGCAATAGTCCGGGATACTTTTAAAATACGATCGTATGCTCTGGCAGAAAGGTTTAATCGTTCCATTGCAGTTTTTAGCAATTCTTTAGAAGCGTTATCTAAAACACAGTATGCTCTGATTTGCTTTACTCCCATCTGTGCATTGTAATGGATATTTTGTAATTCTATAAATCTTTCGGTCTGGATATCTCTGGCTTTAATAACTCTTTTCCTTATCTCCACACTGGATTCTCCCTTACGCTCTTCACTCAGCTTATCAAAAGGCACCGGTGTAACTTCTATATGAATATCTATTCTATCTAATAATGGACCCGAAATTTTACTAAGATAGCGTTGCATTTCTGCTGGCGAAGAGGTTACGGGTGCGTTGGGATCATTAAAATATCCTCCCGGGCTTGGATTCATACTGGCAACCAACATAAAACTGGATGGATATGTTACTGTAAATTTTGCTCTGGAAATCGTTACTTCTCTATCTTCTAGAGGCTGACGCATTACTTCAAGTACTTCTCTTTTAAATTCTGGTAATTCATCTAAGAATAAAACTCCGTTATGAGATAGTGAAATTTCTCCAGGTTGAGGATAGCTTCCTCCACCAACTAATGCTACATTAGATATGGTATGATGCGGACTACGAAACGGACGTTGCGCCATTAATCCTACATTATCTTTAATGCGCCCAACTACACTATGTATTTTTGTTGTTTCAAGAGCTTCTTGCAATGACATGGGAGGTAAAATGCTAGGCAACCTTTTACTCAGCATCGTTTTACCACTTCCGGGTGGACCTACTAGTATGATATTATGCCCTCCTGCAGCAGCAATTTCCATACATCGTTTTATACTTTCCTGTCCTTTTACGTCTGCAAAGTCAAATTCGGGATTATCCAGGGCCATATAAAATTCTTCTCGGGTATCTACAATGGTTTGCTCAAGCTCTCCTTTTTCATCAAAATAGTTGATTACTTCTTTGATATTTTCTACTCCGTATACTTCTAAATGATCAACTATAGCAGCTTCTTTAGCATTTTGCTTCGGAAGTATAAATCCTCTAAACCCTTCTTCACGTGCTTTGATTGCAATAGGTAATGCTCCTTTAATGGGTTGCAAACTTCCATCCAGAGATAGTTCCCCCATAATCAAATATTCTGAAATTGTGTCTCCTTTGATTTGTGAACTTGCTGCAAGAATCCCTAAGGCTAAGGTAAGATCGTATGCAGATCCTTCTTTCCTTAAGTCTGCAGGAGCCATATTAATCGTGATTTTCTTTCCTGGTAATTTGTATCCATTGTTTTGCAAAGCGGCAGCTATACGATAACTACTTTCTCGTATTGCATTATCTGGTAACCCTACAAGGTGATATCCTATTCCTTTATCAATATTCACCTCGACTGTAATGGATGTTGCCTCGACTCCAAAAACAGCACTCCCAAAAACTTTTGTAAGCATGTGTTGTGTTTTACATCCATGCAAACATAAGTACGATGAGTTTTAAAAAATGAAACTGGGATTTTGTATCAAAAATACTTCAGGATACATTTTAAAGATAAATAACCTACTCTCTTTAGACTTAATAAGGTTGGAATTGAAAAGTAGGGCCCTCGCTTTATAAAGATATATTACGTATGATAGAATACACCAAGCTCATGCCCTACTTATTTTATGTATAAATTACATAACAAACAATCATACAACTGCTTCTACTGTAGTTTGAAACAGTTTTTTATTTAAAAACTTTAGTGTTGGTATTTTGTCTTTGGTATCTACCAAAATAGATATATTATTATTACTTCCACCGTAAGATACCATACGTACTGGAATAAAATTTAATATTTCGAAAAGTCTATATGAATTCTTATCATTGATAACAGATTCTCCTACAATACATATGATACTATGATCTTGTTCTACAGTTATTTCTGCATATGTTTCTATTTCTTTTACGATTTGATCCAAATTACTTGTATCATCAATAGTTAATGATATAGCAATCTCTGAAGTTGTAATCATATCAATTGATGTATGATAGTTATCAAAGACTTCAAAAATCCTTCTTAGATATCCATGAGCCATCAACATTCGATTCGATTTGATCTTAATTGCTGTAATCCCCTCTTTTGCAGAAATGGCTTTTAATCCTTTTCGATATGTTTTATTAGAAATTATGGTTCCTGGCGCTTCTGGATCAAATGTATTTTTAAGAAGTACTGGTATATCTTTACCTACAACAGGAGAAACGGTTTGTGGATGAAGGATTTTGGCTCCAAAATATGCTAGTTCTGCTGCTTCATTATACGTAAGATGTGAGATTGGATGAGTTTCATCAACATACCTTGGATCATTATTATGTAGTCCATCAATATCAGTCCATATTTGTACTTCTGAAGCGTTTAATGCTGCTCCAATAATTGTAGCTGTATAATCACTACCTCCTCTTTTTAAATGACTAATTTGTTCTACCTCGTCTCTACATACAAACCCTTGAGTAATATATAATGACGTATGGATATTACTTTCTATTACTTTATTTAGTTTTTTACTAACCTTATCTATGTTTGGGTTTTCAACAGATTCTACATACATAAATTCCTTTGCGTCTAATAAAACATTAGATATACCTTCTGCTTTTAGAAATCCCGAGAATATGTACGTCAAAAGAGCTTCTCCAAAAGTAATAAGCTTAGAATTAACAGCCTCGGAGTATTCTTGACTAGAAATCTCAAACATTTCTGTAATCATTGTAGATAATCCGTCTTTAAGAACATTTCTTGTTTCCTGATCCTCAATTAGTTCATCAATAACATCACTATGTTTGCTTTCTAATCGATGTAAATTTCTCGTAATAGCATCAACATCATTAAATTTCACATTTTCTACCAAACGAATTAACTGATCTGTAACACCAGACATTGCAGAACAAACTACAATTTTATCTTCTTGATCCGAAATTAAAATTTCCTTTACCTTATTGAGATTTTCAACAGATCCTACAGAAGTTCCTCCAAACTTTAAAATTTTCATCAATCTTGCTTTTTCATTTGTTTTTAACAATGCATAGTTAATTAATAACTCACAAATAATAAATATTTTAAAAGAAAAAACATAAATTTGCACAGAATGTTAAATATGTAACAATGAAAACAATTACAGATTGTGTACACAATATATTAAGGCATCAACCTTTTCTAGAGGACGCACTATCAAGGGATATTATTAATTTTAGTTCACTGGCTGTTGATCTTTTACCTAAAGTGGAAAAGATTATGAAAAAACCTGTCAAACCTGGTTCTATTGTGATGGCATTAAGGCGTTACCATCCAAGAAAAATAAAGCATATCGATAATCTAAGAAATCTTGGTGATATCATGGTACGATCGGGGATAACCGAGTATACATTTTTAAACTCCAATAGTATTTTAACCAGCCAGAGTAATCTTTTAGAAAGTGTAAAAAACGAAACAAAAGCTTATTTTACATACTCTAGTAATTTTCAAGAGAGTAATATATTAGTGTCTTCATCACTTAAATCTACTGTCGAGAAACATTTCAAAAATGAGGTCTGTATCTCCGTTGCAGACGATTTGTCTTCTATTTCTATTGCGTTACCCGAAGACAACTCTAAAGTAATTGGTTTATATTTTTATATTTTTAAGCTATTAGCTTATGAAGGCATTCCTGTTTTTGAAGTCATTTCTACTTCAAACTATTTCACTTTATTTTTAGAAAAAGAATATGTTAATAAAGCGTTTTTATTAATGAATGAAGTTAAAGAAGATCAATCTTTTTAAGCAAAAAAAACCCTGCTGTTGAGCAGGGTTTTAATAAACTTCATATTATATTTTACCAAATATGTACTCGTTTTTCTGGTGCCAAATACATTTTATCTCCTTCTTTTATATCAAAAGCTTCATAAAAGGCTTTAACATTTAATAAAGGTTGGATAGCACGTGTTGTACCAGGTGAATGCGGATCTGTCTTAATTTGAGTTCTTAAAGCATCTTCACGAATCTTTGTTCTCCATACGGTAGCCCAAGACATAAAGAAACGTTGTTCTGCAGTAAATCCATCAATATCTTCTGGTCTTCCATTTTCTGCAAAATACATCTGTAATCCATCATAAGCTCCTAACACACCTCCTAAATCTCCTATATTCTCTCCTAGTGTAAATTTACCATTTACAAATACACTATCTAAAACTTCTAAAGAACTGTATTGTTCTGCTAATGCATCTCCTCTTTCTGTAAAAGCTTTAAGGTCATCTTCTGTCCACCAGTTTTTAAGATTTCCATCTGCATCAAAACGAGCTCCAGAATCATCAAAAGCATGAGATATTTCATGCCCAATAACTGCTCCAATACCTCCATAATTAACCGCTTCGTCTGCTGTATAATTATAGAAAGGTGGCTGAAGTATAGCCGCTGGGAACACAATTTCATTAAATAAAGGATTGAAGTATGCGTTCACGGTTTGAGGAGACATTCCCCATTTTGTTTTATCTACTGGCTCTCCTATGTCGGCAATCGCCTTTTCGAATTGCCATTTTGATACCGCCATTGTATTTTCAAAATTAGAATTCCCTTCTTTTACATCAAGTGTAGAATAATCTTCCCATTTATTTGGATACCCAATCTTAACAGTAAACTTATCTAATTTCTCTATAGCTTTAGCTTTTGTGCTATCACTCATCCATTCTAATACTTCAATTCTTTTTTGGTATGCTTTGATTACATTAGCAATCATTTTCTCTGCCTTAGCTTTTGCTTCGGGTGGAAATTTAGCATCAACATACAATTGTCCAATAGCTTCTCCTACAGAACCATTTACGGTACCTAATGCACGTTCATCAAGTGGTCTTTGTTTTTTTGCACCTCTAAGTGTTTTGCTATAAAAATCCCAGTTTGCTTTTTCTATTTCTGTAGAAAGAGATCCAGTTGCACTATTTAAAGTAGACCAACGCATTACGGTTTTAAGGTCTTCGATATCTGTTCCTGTAAGCACTCCTTGTAAAGCTTTCATATATTTTGGCTGTAACACCATAACTGTATCCAGTTGTTGTTTAACACCAAGATCTTTCAATAATTTATTCCAATCTACTGCTGGAGTCATTTCTGAAAGTTGAGCTATACTTCTTGGATTATTAAAGTTACGAGCATCACGACTTTGAACTTTATCTAATCTAGGTTCGGATAATTTGGTTTCGATATCCAAAATCTTTTCTGCAGCTTTATGCGCCTGATCTTCGGTATCCCCAATAAACTGAAGCATTCTCGTAATATGATCCACATATTGTCCTCTAATTTCTTTAGACTTTTCATCCTGGTCCAAATAGTAATCACGATCTGGTAATCCTAAACCACCAGTAGTTACATATGGAGCATTTATATCACTATTATTTAAATCTGGAAAAGAAGTAAACCCTAAAAACGGTGCAGAAGCAGCTGTTTCTGTTGCTAATACAGATTGTAAGTCCTGAATATTCTTTATCGCAGCTATTTTATCTAGTGTTGGCTGTAATGGAATTATACCTGCTTTATTTCTTGCTATTGTATCCATTATAGATTCGAAGATAACCAGAGCCTTATGCTGATCAGTTCCCGCAGCATATTTACCACTGGATTTTGCTTCTTCCATAATCTTAAGCACATCATCATCTGTTTTCTTTCTTAAAACCCCAAAGCCTCCCCATCGTGTTCTATCTTCAGGTATTTCGGTGTTCTTCATCCAATTTCCATTAACGTAGTTATAGAAATCATCTTTAGGACTCACGTTTGTGTCCATGTTTTCCAGAACTATGCCAGGAACTTTTTCTACCTCAGCTACTACTTCACTTTCACTATCACTTTTTTTTGTTTCGTTTTTACAACTCACAAAAGCGAAAATAAATGCAGCCAAAAAGTAAACATTTTTCATTTTTATACTCATTCTGTTATTAAATTAAGATTAGTTATTAGTAAATATGACGTCTGAACCGAAAATTCGTTACGTATATTAAGCTCGTAATTTATATAAAATGAAATATGTTGGTGAGTTTTGTACCGAGTTTTAACGAAAAAATAAGATTTAACAAACGGATTTTATTTTAACAACCTGGTATCAAAACAAAATGGTTCAACATCAATAAGCTTTACTTTATCAAATTTAGGGTGCATTGGATTAACCAGAAGGTTTTTTTCTTTCGGAATTATGATGCTAGGCACTTTAAGACCTAGATATTGCTCTTCTGCAATCCATTGCATTGCAAAATTTTGAATCTCGATAGGTACAGGAATTTGATTCCAATTATCTGGTATCTTTTCTATGTCTATAGTGGTAATTAATGTATCAGGAACTTCTATAGTAGCAATCGACATATCATCTGGAAAATATGCAGCTGGCAAATGAGCTAGTACTTCGAGGGCCGAAAGTGCTGCTGTAGTACTAGTATACAAAACAGCAACTCCTTTAGGGTTCCATCTTCCTCCTACTGTTTTTGCTCCGATTCCGGTAAGATCTTTTATATATTTTTGTTTAGCTATTCGATATACTCGCATTAGGCAAAAATTCCATGTTCTATTCTAACTAATTCTTCATTAAGTAACTGAAAACCAAACGTAGTATCTAATAATTCTTTTGGTTTTTTCATGGCTAATGCCACACTTGGGTGTCCCATCCAATTTTTAAAACGAGAAAGGTCACCAAAAATATTTTCTCCTCTTGCATAAAGCTTAGCTAACTGTAATACTCTAGCGCTAGCTTCTGTTCCTAATTTTTTATTTAAATCATAACGCTGGATAGTGCGTTCAGACATATGAAGTATATGTGCCAGTTCTTTAAGGTCAAAACCAATAGTCTTAGCTAGGTGTAGCAATGCCTTTTTATCTATCCCATTTCTTGATAGCTCAATAAAATCATACATGTTACGTAAAGGGATATCTATATTAAGATATCGTAATAAACCTTTATTTTCGAAACTATCAAAATCTAATGGAGATACTGCACTCATGATTACCTATTTTATGACAAAAATACAAAAAAAAATGACAACTGTCTTAGTTTACTGTTAAAATTGAGTCTAATTGTGGTTTTACCTCACTTAATCTTGCTTCCATAGATCTAACTGCCACAGTAGACAGGTATCGACCCAACGGTAAAACTGGCTTAATCATAAGAACTTCTTCTTCTATATTTTCTGATTCTGATAAAGAAAGAGGTATCATAGTTGGCTTTAATTTTATTATATACTTACTCCCAAGTTTTTTGATAATTTCCTGAGTATGCCCATATCTAACATTTTGTAAGGTTGTTAAAGGGGCTTTATATTGTGTTTGCGTTTTTATCATTTTACGCTCTTCACTATTAGCAATGATAATATGTTTGATATTGATTTTATCTTGTAACTCAGGGAAAGAATCTCGTAATACATTTCTAAAAACTTCTTCAACACCTTTGGATACTATACCTCCTACATTATCATAATATCCTGCATCTGCATATTGATCAGAATATTCTTTACCAGAAATAGAAGATTTTTTTACTTCTCCAACCGGGGTTATATAAGGAAACCCTGCATTTATACGCATTGCTGTTGATAATCCAATAGAGCTATCGGGGTAGCTTTTTTGCAAATTTTCTATAAAGTCACGCATCCCTGTAAGAGGTCTTAGATGAGCATATTTAACAGGACTTATTACATTATAGTTTCCTGTTTGTGTATGTGTAGTATTAATAAACAAAAGTGGTGGGGTTGTCTTCTCTTCTGTATTGGTAATATTATTATAAAAAGATAAAAGCTCTTTCTGTAAGATATCTTCGTTTGATTTTTTAGAAAAGTATTTTTTGTAAGTATCACTCCATTGTTCTTCTAACAGCTTGCCTCTGTTTTTAAAACGAAACAAACTTGTTGTTTCCTTAAATAAATCTCTACCTAATAGCGAAAGTAATGAAACCGATAAATAATTTTCTTTGTACACTGCACTTGCCTTATATTTTAAATCCGGGTATCCATCGGTCGACTTAGTTTTAAAATTAGCCTTTTTGTTATCATACATGGCAAGTTGTGCTTCAGCAAAAAACATAGCATTGCCTACACTTCCTCCCGATGCTCCGGTTAAGGATAGTAAATTTTCCTCAAAATAACTTCCATTAGATTTCTCATACAAATAACTATGTACTAAAAAAGACCAAAGCCCAGCTCTGGATCCTCCTCCTTCTGAAGAAACCAGAAGAGCAGAAAACTTCCCTTCTTTCTTTTCTATAATATCAATTCTATCTTTTATCCATTGATACATATATTGCTCCATAACCGGCCTTTCTACTTCTGAGGGTTTTATCGTAAGCTGATAATGATCAGAGCTTTCTGAAAAAAGCCTGGAAGAAAATAAACATACAACAACAACTATAGAAAATAAAGGTAGTTTTAGCTTTTTACCAGAAAGAATTAGCACAAAACTTATCATAAACAAGCTTAATAATGATAATATTAAAATCGATAAAGGATTTATTCTACTGGCCCATTCGGGAACAAAATTAAGTGCCAGAAAAGAAAACAATAAAATAAAACCTGAAAAGAGAACAACCCCATAGAAGAGTTTTTGGGGAAATTCTTTTAAAAAACGATAACTATTAAACGATAATGTAAAGAAAAACAAAGCTAGTGCGCAATTAGACAGAAAAAGATTCCCTAAATCTTTTTCTGTCTGAGTATTTAGGGTACCCAGAGATATAATAAAAACAATCAATCCTACCGATAATAGAATTATAAAAGCATTCGTCTTGGGGATTTTATTAATAAATTCCTGTATATGGCCGTATATAGTAGGTTCTGATAAAAGAAATAAAAAAAAGATACAGTAAATAAGTGTATTTGTTGGTTCTAAAAAATTAGTATAGATATTATCAAGTTCAAACAACTCCATCGCATTAAGAATACTTAAAGCTGAAATAATCAATAATAAAAGAGCTAATATTCGAGGTAGTACTTTTCTCATATGTACTCTAACCAGGTAATGATATCTAACCGATTTATTTCTATCCTGAAATTTATAATGTTGATTAGGGATAAAACCAATCAGGTTAGAAAAGGAGATATCCTTGTAATTATAATAATAGAAATACTTTGGGATATTCCAGATCAAAAATGCCGAAACCATAAGTAAGAAAAAATACAAAGGTACTTCAAACAAAAAGGCATCTGCTTGATTAAGAATTAACAATAAATCTATAGTTTGGGGAAAATGCCATAAAGCAAAATATAAAGCCAAAATAAAAAAGAGGCTAATTAGGTTATTAGACAACTCGCTCAACAGTATTTTAAACCATATACTAAATTGTTGAAAAAACAACAACAGTTTTACCATTTCTGTAATAATTAGATTTTAAGAATAAGAATATAAATCTAATGAATAAAACGAATACTCATGTCTAAATATATTTTAATTTATTATTCATTAAAATCAAACAAATAGGGTGTCTTCTTTCAAAAATTGTTAAAAAAAACAAAAAAAGAATTTTTAATAAACTACCCGTAACCAAAGGGTCATACGTGATTTTTGTTTATAAACCACAAATAAAAATCAATACTGAACCTAAAAAAGTTACGTTTTTAACATAAAATGTTGTATATTGTCGTTGATTTTGTGTTTTACAACGATAAAAAATCATTTAAAGTAAGTAATTACTTACAAAATTTAAGTTCAACCCCAAAACCAAACTTTATGAAAAAATTTCTACCCTTATTAGCCTTGTTACTAACAAGCATAACATTTGCAAACACTAAAATTGACATTTCTTATAAATTAATGTCAGTAACAGAAAACACTGTAGTTGATGGTTTGGACGAAAATTCTGAAGAAGGTGTTATTTTCATTACAGAAAGTTTACATCTTGAAGCTGGAGTACGTATTAAAGTAAGAAACGCTTGTTTAATAATTCTTGGTGATTTAACAGGTAATGGTATTATTGATATCGATGATACAGCAACTGTAACATTAGAAGGAGATGAGCAAGGACGAATTACTTTTATTAATAAATTTTTGGCAGATGATACCTGTCAACAAACTACAGACCAAAAAACTTTTAAACATATAAAAGAAGTTCCCCAAGGCCTTAAATATAGTCTTTACAACATGTCTGGAAGATTATTAGACAAAGGAGAAGTTGATGATTATATTCAAAATTATATTGACCCGAAGACCTATTTAATTAAAATTGACGGATACAAATTAAAAAAGATAATTTTCAAAATGTGATTTAATCATTAAAAGTAAGGTTTAAAATCCACGGCAATCCCCTGTCGTGGATTTTTTTAAGAATACTCTAATCCTCTGGTATATAAATCCTTAAAACATTGCTTAATATTTCAAAAAAAAACTATATTTAGCAATTATTCCCCCTAAGCTTCTCCCTAATACGCCGGTTTTTTAAATAATAAAGAACGTAAGAGCTCAACCAAAATTATTATTATTATGGCACGAATATCATGGTTCAAATCTGAAGCGGCTAGATATACTTTATATGGGATATCTTTCGGATTTGCATTTCCTATTCTGGCCACAAGTATAGACATTGCCAGACTTGACCTTGAATTCTCGTTACAATCTATAGCCTATGTACAAAGAAATTTCCCTATTCATTATATTATAGATACTGCTCCCTTATTTTTGGGTCTGTTTGCCATGTTTGGAGGTAGAAATCTAGATCAATTAAAAGAAAAAAATCAACAAATCTTAAAGGGCTCAAAATTTAAACAAGAGTTCCTTGCCAATATGAGTCATGAAATCAGAACCCCTATGGTTGGTGTTATAGGTATGATTGATTTACTTTTTAATACTACAAAACTTAATGATCTTCAAAAAGAATATGTTACTACAATTCACCAATCTTCGCATAATTTATTAGAAATCTTAAATCAAATTTTGGATCTATCAAAAATGGAAGAAGGAAAATTTAATTTATCCCCTACTCCCATTAATTTTAAAAAGTTAATCCATCAAAATGTAGATCTCTTTTTGGCCACTGCTACAGCTAAAGAAATTAATTTGATTCCTAAATACTCTGAAGAATTACCCGAAAATATAATAGCAGATGGTAATCGTTTAACTCAAGTTATTTCTAATCTTATTGGTAATGCCATTAAATTTACTAATGGTGGAGAAATACACATACATATTTCTGCTGTATCTCAAAAAAATGACCACCTAACCATTAAAGTAGAAGTGATCGACTCTGGCATTGGTATTGGAAAAAAAGATCAGGAAACACTTTTTAGTCGTTTCAGTCAATTTAATGAAGCAACTATCCTAACTGGTCAAGGAAGCGGACTAGGGCTTTCTATATGTAAAAAACTAGTAGATCTAATGCAAGGAAAACTTGGTGTAAAAAGCGAGCTCGGAAAAGGTAGTAATTTTTGGTTTACTTTTAAAACAAATATCGTCGACACACCAGTATTAGTTCAAAAAAGTAAAGTTCCTACACGAATAAAAAATTATAACTATAATTTACATGTATTGTTAGTAGAAGATTCTGAAACCAACATAATGGTATCCAAACAAATTCTAAAATACCTTGGTTGTACATCAGATATAGCAAAAGATGGGAAACAAGCATTCAACATGTTTAAAGAAGACACTTATGACCTTATCTTAATGGACATCAATCTACCAGAACTTGATGGTGTTCAAACTTGTAATCTGATTCGTAAAAACTATAAAAAAGTTCCCCCGGTAATTGCCTTAACCTCTAATGCCTTACCCGGTGATGCAGAGCGATTTATCGCTAAAGGACTGGATGATTATATTACTAAACCTTTTACTACAGAAATTTTAAACATTAAACTCAAGAACTGGTTCGGAGATCATTACAAGTATCATTAATCCTATTTAAAACAATCAGAAATTTAAAATAAGCTACTGTTTTAACGTATTGACATCAATTTTCTTCGGTAAAATTTCTTACCTTGTAATGTAGGATTAAGCTCTTTAAAAAAGAATTTACAACCAAAAAAACTCGAGCTATGAATAAAAAAAATATTTTTTTTCACAATAGATATACTGCTTTTTTATTGTTTATTTTGCTAACTCTCTCATACTCTGCTCATATACAAGCATTCACCTATTTTCAAGATAGTAATCAAGATGACACCAACTATAATGAATACAAAGGATATTTACTCGATAATGAGACCAATCGTCCTTTAGTATCAGCATCTATTACTGTAAATGAAACTAATATTTCTACGGTTACAAATGATGAAGGGAAATTTTCATTAAAAGTTCCTAAAAATATGGCTAATGGTAAAATAACGGCCTCATATCTTGGATACAGAGACAAGGTAATTATGCTATCAAAATTTAATGGTAAGGAATTAAAAATAAAACTTAATGTCTCTGTCACCGAATTATCCGAAGTTAATATTGACCCAAAGGATCCAAATGCACTTATACGTGAAGTAATAAAAAGAAAAGGAAGCAATTACCTTAATGAAAATAGTATTATGACTGCTTTTTATAGAGAAACTATCAAAAAACGTAGAAGCTATGTTTCTCTTTCTGAAGCCGTAGTAGATGTTTATAAAAATCCTTATGAATCCACAAAAACAGATATCATCAAGCTTTTTAAAGCACGAAAAAGTGCTGATTATAAAAAACTAGACACACTTACATTAAAATTACAGGGAGGGCCTACTAGTACACTTTATATTGATGTGATGAAAAATCCTGAGATTCTTTTTACAGAAAATATGACCGATACTTATGCCTTTAGTTTCGATAAGTCCACAAAAATTCATGATCAGTATATTTATGTATTAAATTTTAAACAACGCTCTTACATAAAAGAGCCATTGTATTACGGAAAATTGTATATAGATGCCGAAACATTAGCAATGACCAAAGCCGTCTTTAGTCTTAATATGGAAAATAAAGAAGAGGTTAGTAAAATGTTTGTTAGAAAAAAACCAAAAAAAGCAAAAGTATACCCTACCCAGGCATCTTATACTATTGATTATCGCCAAAAAGATGGGAAATGGTACTATGGTTATGGAAGGATTGATCTTGTCGTAAAAATCAATTGGAAAAAGAAGTTATTTAACTCAGTCTATAAACTAAATGTAGAAATGGCGGTTACCGATTGGAAAAAAAATATCAATAATGAAACCGTTAGACCAAGAGACCAGTTAAAATCTTCTGTAGTAATTAGTGATGAAGCATCTGGATTCTCTGATCCAGTATTCTGGGGTGAATATAATGTTATAGAACCAGAAAAATCTATAGAATCAGCAATCAAAAAAATACAAAGACAACTGCGAAAATTAAACTAAAAACAGAACAATTTGCAATCTAAAAAGAGTATGTTTTCATACTCTTTTTTTAGTAAACTCATTTTATTAAATTCAATAATACATAAAATTCACTCAACAATTTCATTACTTTTACATCTGGGAAAATAAAAAGATTGCAACAATAGGCAATCTAAAGAAGTCAATTAAGTTATATCGTTAAAATCATCTAATGAAAAAAATACAGTATTTTGTACTTTTTTGCACACTTACCTGTGTACTTTCTGCACAAAAACGTATGGATTCTCTTGGGGTTAGAGAAGATTTCAGAATTTTTGAAAATATCCTTAAAAAAGGACATCCAAGTTTATATGAATATATTGATCAAGATTCTTTAGAGTATGTCTTTAAGGTTGTAAAAGAATCTTTGACTACAACAGATTCTGATATAAAATTATATCAAAACATGCTGGAGGTTACAGATAAAATAAAAGATGGACATCTTTTGTTTTTTGCTCCCAATACCATAAAAACAGATCAATATTATTTTCCTTTGATTCTTAAATTGATAAATACCGAGTTTTATACAGATACGGATGATTTTGATATCCCGATAGGTTCAAAAATTAATCAAATTAATGGCCACCAAGCCCATGAAATTTTACATCGCCTAAAGAAATATGTATCTAGTGATGGATATAATCTCACCCGTAAATATCGAGAAATAGAGTTAAAATTCGGATTATACTTTGCGTATGAATATGGTGTTGAGAAAAAATTTAGTATTGACTATACAGCCCCAGATGGAACAGAAACAAATAAAGTCTTACCAGCAGAATCTTTTGTAACCGTAAGACTTAGAAATGCCAAGCGTAATTCTTATTTTGCTAAATACCATAAGCAGGAAAATGGTTTTGATTACTTTGATACATTTATTAATAACAAAAGCCCATTTGTATATTACAAAGAAGACTTAAATACGGCTGTTTTGGTTGTCAATTCATTTAGAGGAGACATCAGGATTTTTAAATCAAATCTGATAAAAATTTTCAAAGAAATAAATAAAAAGAAAATTAGCAATCTTGTTGTTGATGTTCGACAAAATGATGGAGGTTTTAGATCTAATGCTGTACATTTATTCTCGTTTATAACCAACAATCTATTTAAACAGATAACTAGTGAATATGTCGCTTCACTTGCCATTCCGGAGCGAAAATATGTCACTAGAACGTATCTTAGTGAAAAGCATTTTTTAAAAGATAAGTTTTATAATCATCCTATATATGATGGATGGAAACTGGTTTTTGATGATATGGAAGCTATTATGGTTCCTGATAAAGATAGGTTTCGAGGAAATGTATATGTGCTTGCCGGAGGAACAACTTTTTCTGCAGGATCTACCTTTGCGCTAAATGTAAAAAATGATCCAAATATTATTTTAATAGGAGAAGAGACCGGTGGTGGATATCATTTTTCTAATGGAGAATTTCCCGTGTATTATGAATTTCCTAATTCCAAAATAATAATGGTAATGTATATGGAAAAGATCAACCACTATATAAAAGACAAAAGAGTCCCTAAAGGCTCTGGTGTACTTCCTGATAGGCAAACTATATTCTCTATTGATGATTTAATCTCTGGTAGAGATCCTGATCTGGATTATGTTCTAAAATTGATTCGTGGCTAAGTAAAAGCTAGCTTCTTACTATCCTAAATTATGCAATATATGTATTTACACTAGTGACTAATTCACAAGAATTATGCAACATTTGCTTAAATCTTAATGCAAGATGCTCATCGTTAAACTTCATCGCCTCACTAATACTATTAGATAATACCAGTTCGCCGATAAGATATTCAACAAAATAACTTTGATCATTTGTTAAAAGTACATATTCTGTCATACAGTAATTTATTTTCTGAACTATATTTTATGATTGTACAGTTCCATAAAGTTCGTCAGTAAAAATAAGTTTAAAACTTACTCGAAAAGATAAAGGAGTAGAATACTTTTACACAGAAGTATTAACAATTATATCCTACACATACATTATAAGTATTGTTGTATATTTTAATATAATCCTGATGATTATCAATTTTGAAAATTCTTAATGGTATTACTTAAACAAATGCTTTAAATTTGTTAACGCACTAAAAACGATCTCATATGCCAATAGACAAACTAGCAGAGGCTTACATTAATATTGATAAAGCGAATGCAGAAGACCCTAATAAGGAAGAAATAAATAATGTATTTGTTTCCAAAGAATTAATCTATGGTCAACGAATGACAGATACTATTGAGGATTTTGAACCAAACGCCCCTGAAGCCCTTAAACTTGCTGCTAGATCACAACATATTTGTAGGTGGAAAATCCCTCGTAAAAATTATGCAATGGATCGTATTGGTTATCTAAAATGGAGAGAAGAGCTAAAACGGTTTCATGCATTAAAAGCCTCAGAAATTCTTGAAAAGGTTGGTTACGATACAGAAACGATTAACCGGGTATCTTTTTTGATTCAAAAGAAAAAATTAAAAAAGGATAAGGATACACAGACTTTAGAAGATGTGATCTGTCTAGTTTTTCTTAATTTTTACTATGAAGATTTTCTAGCTAAACATACCGATCAAAAAATAATTGATATCCTTCAAAAAACCTGGCGTAAAATGTCTGAAAAAGGTCATGAATCTGCACTACAACTTTCCTATTCAGAAAAAGCTTTAGACTTAATTAAAGAAGCATTGAGTAAAGATTCCTGACCTATATTAAATTTAATTTTTTTTTTTAATTACTTCATTGCGATAGTAATCAATAATTCCATCAATAGGTCTTCTTACTATATTACCAACTTTTAGGTGATATGGCCAGACTGCTGCTCTTATAATATCTTCACTAAAATGAGCTATCGAACCAATAAAATGTATAGGTACATGTTGTGATTCTGGAAAACAAAGTACTCTGGTTTCTATAAATTCTTGAATACCTTCGGTAATAATTTTATAAAAATAACCATTACGTTCACTGGTAAAAATAAATTCTGCAAAAGAAGCTAGGTATGTATTAGGATTTTCTCTTTTGTATAGATTTTCCTTAATTGAATCTGAAGAAAGGTCAAAACGTTTTTCAAATTCTGATGCTATTTCGGGAGGCATTCTTTTATAGTAATAATCGCGTATCAGTTTTTTTCCAAAGTGATTTCCACTAGCCTCATCCATAAGAATATATCCAAGAGAATCTACAGACATATGAATATCTTCGCCATCAAAGTAACAACTATTAGATCCTGTTCCTAAAATACATATAATCCCAGGTTCTGTTGTAGCTGCATACACTGCTGCAACCATATCTTCTTTAACGACAATTTCGGCTCCAATAAAAAAATCTTCAAAGATCTTTTTCAACATTACTGCTGGCTTTGTTGTACCGCATCCAGCTCCATAGAAATGAACAGTATCAATTTTATCTCGATAAGAAGAAAGTTTATCATTTTTTCTAACTCTTTCTTCTAAGAGAGATTTCTCAAATACAGCAGGGTTTAACCCTTCTGTACGGGTTTTAAAAACGATTTCCCCTACATCATCCAGAAGAATCCAATCGCATTTAGTAGAACCGCCATCAGCTAATAAAATCATTTAAAAATTTGTTATGTGGTTAGCAAATAGAATAAATACTCTGATTTATTCTTTTGAATTTGATATGCTATCATATTGCGCGTAATCGAGGAATATTGATCTCTAATTACCACTTTTCGATTACGCCCAATGCAACAGTTAATACTATACTTTATAAGTTATATACTAATTTATAAATTACCTACATGCATAGATAAGTCAACTAACTTCGTAGAATACCCATATTCATTATCATACCAGGATATCAGCTTAAAGAAATTCTCATTAAGTGCAATTCCTGCATTAGCATCAAATACAGAAGTTTGTGATTCTCCTACAAAATCCTGAGATACTACTGCTTCTTCGGTATATCCAAGAATACCTTTTAATTCATTCTCAGAAGCCTTCTTTACAACAGCCTTAAGTTCTTCGTAAGAAACTGATTTTTTAGTTTTCACAGTAAGATCTACTACAGAAACATCTACTGTAGGCACTCTAAATGCCATACCTGTTAATTTTCCTTTTAATGCTGGAATTACTTTGGTAACTGCTACTGCAGCACCTGTAGTAGAAGGAATGATATTATTTAATGCACTACGCCCTAATCTATAGTTCTTTCTCGACGGAGAATCTACTGTAGCCTGTGTAGCTGTAGCAGAGTGTACTGTGGTCATCAACCCTTCTTCTATTCCAAAATTATCATCTATAACTTTTGCTAACGGAGCTAAACAATTTGTAGTACATGAAGCATTAGAAACAATGGTATCAGAAGCTTTTACATCATTATGATTCACTCCCATTACAAACATTGGTACATCTTTTGAAGGAGCAGAAATCACTACTTTCTTAGCTCCTGCTTTAAGATGGGCATCTGCTGTTCCTAGTGTGGTAAAGATTCCTGTACAATCCATAACTACGTCTACTTCTACTGCACCCCATTTTAGATCTTCTGGATTACGTTCGGCGGTTACTCGAATTTCTTTTCCATTGACAACAAGATTACCGTTTTTAACTTCGATAGTTCCATCAAATTTTCCGTGTACCGAATCATATTCTAATAAGTAAGCTAAATGCTCTACATCTAATAAATCATTAATTGCTACTATCTCTACATTATCACGTTTAGAAGCAATTCTAAAAGCAATTCTTCCAATTCTACCGAAACCGTTAATTCCAATTTTTAACGTACTCATATTTAAAAATTTAGTTGTTTTTATTAATTTATACTGACTGTGGTTATACTATTTAAAATTATACAGAAGTAATATCTGCTACTTTTATTAATCCATCATGTTTATGAGGTCTTTTATCTAATGCAGTCTTAAGAGGTACAATAGTGACAACCTTATGAACTATCCCAATCATTACTTCGCTTTTACCATCTAATAGTGCTTCTACCGCTCCTACTCCAAGTTTACTGGCTAGTACGCGATCATAGCAGCTTGGTGGTCCACCTCGTTGGATGTGCCCGAGTACAGATACTCTTACTTCATAATCATTAAGATTTTCTTCGACATATTCTCCTAATTCAAAAATATTCTTACCAGATTTGTCACCTTCTGCTACTACAATTATGCTCGAGGTTTTTCCGGTTTTCTTACTTTTCCTTAACGATTCTATAAGTCGCTCTACTCCCATATCCTCTTCGGGAATCAAAATCTCCTCTGCTCCTGCTCCAATACCTGCATTTAAAGCAATATCTCCTGCATCACGTCCCATTACTTCGATTAAAAACAATCGATTATGAGAACTTGCTGTATCTCTAATCTTATCAATTGCCTCTACCACTGTATTTAAGGCTGTGTCGTATCCTATAGTGTAATCTGTACCATTAATATCATTATCGATAGTACCCGGGATACCTACTACCGGAAAATTAAATTCTTCTGATAATTTTAAAGCTCCTGTAAAACTTCCATCACCACCGATGACAACAAGTGCATCAATACCATTCTTAATCAGATTTTCATATGCTTTCTGCCTACCTTCTACAGTTCTAAACTCTTTTGATCTGGCAGATTTAAGAAAAGTTCCTCCTTTATTTATAACATTACGAACAGATCGTGCATTTAGTTCTTCAACTTCATTATTAATAAGACCTTCATACCCTTTATAAATACCAAAACATTTTATAGTATAATAACTACACGCTCTAACTACTGCACGGATTGCCGCATTCATCCCTGGAGCATCTCCCCCAGAAGTTAGTACGGCTATATTTTTAACTTTTTTTGTCATTGAGCCAAATCTATCGTTATTGGTAGTAATAACCTAATTTGCCAAAAAACTAAAACGTTTTCGGTTAATAAATTCAGCTTTTACTGACAAAAAATGCATTATTTTAACACATATTCGCACATTACGTTAAGAATAAATTAATGAGTTTAAAATTGTAGAAAAATAAAAACGACTCGCAATAGCAAGTCGTTTTTGTAAATTAATATTTCTTATTTTAAGTATTCTCTATTCAGTACTATTTTACAAATTGTTTAGTAATTATCTTATCGTCCTCTGTATATACCTTTATTATATAGTTTCCTTTTGGTAATTTTTTAATGTTAATCGAATTGGTTGTAGAAACACCTAATAATCTAGAATTTAAATCATAAATTTCACTCTTTTTGATAAAACCAGAATATTGGATAACCACTCTGTCTTTACCAGGATTAGGATATATCTTCAGGCTATTTATATTGGGTGTGCCAGATTCTAAAGATACTTTATTTCCTTCACCGCCATTAGCACCAGGAAATATTTCTCCTGTAGAGCTTCCTGTTACAGACTTACCACAATCTTTCATTTCTATTCCGGTCCATCTAATTACCCATTCCCTATTCTTTGCTGTACTAGCTCTTAATGGATTTGGAAAATTAAGTGATCCAACTGTTGGTAAATCAGAAGGTGCATCTGCCCATCTTAGATATATTCTAAATCCTGTAGGCGTAGCATTATAAATAGACGAGGTCCCAGAGATATACCAATGAAATCCTTTGTTACCTATAGACTCCAGAGTTACTAAATAATGTGGAGTTGTTTTAAAAGCACATGCTGTGGTATTTACATCTACATAGATTCCTGTTGTGTTATAATTAACCCAGTCATTTGGAGAGGTAACACCTTGCCCCATTTTTATTTGTCCCTGCACTACCACAAGGCAAAAAATAGCTAAAATTGTTAAAGAAATAGTTTTAAGAGATTTCATAATAAAAAGGTTTTAAGAATTAAAAAAGTGAGTTGCTTTCTTTACTTGTTTAGTATAAAACAACGTTTTTCTAAGATACTACAAACCTCAAAAATTAGCTTATGGAATACCAGTAAAAAAAAGAACAAATCTCCTTATTTTTTAATTCAAAAAATATAATAACCATATGATAATAAGATATTTAAAATAAACAAATAATACATTAAGAATTAGATTTAAAGTTGATATTTAACATTTTATTAACTAATAATTTCCCCAAAAATAACTTGTGTTTTAGTTCTAAATCCAATACCTATATCATTCTTCAATCAAAATCTGATATTGCCATGGAGCAAATTCGTATGCTGCACCTGGTAATGCTTCTATTGTTTCTCCAGAAAGGTAATCTGTAAACTTTCCTTTATATTCCAAAGTAAACTTTATTGGTTGCTTTGTCATATTTGCAATAAAGACCACTTTATTACCTTCTTTTTCTCTTAGAAATGCTAATACATTAGTATCATCCGAAGTTTTAATACGAGTGTATGAAGCTGCATTTTTACCACCATGCAATGCCGGATTTGTATTTTTTAGTGTTCCTAATTTCTCATATAACGGGAAAAATTTGCCTTGTTTTTTTATAATAGTATCCTTATCAAAAAACAAAAGGCGTTTATCCATATCATATTCCTGTCCAGAATAAATCAAGGGCATACCTGGTGCAAGGTATGTAAGTGCTGCGAGCATCTCTTTTGCTTCTCCCATTCTTTCATCGACCGTACCATTCCAGGAGTTTTCATCATGATTTGATGTAAAGTTCATTAGAATATCATCTTTTGCATACATGGTATCTATCTGGGTCATTCTTTTATCCCATTCAGTAACATTAGCTTTTCCCTGGGCGATATCATTCATTTTATGATGCGTATCCCATCCATATCCCATGTCAAAAGCATTTTCTAATAATTCTGGCTCCCAACCTTCGGCTAACATAAATACAGGTTTAATCTTTTTAAATTCTGCTACAGTTTTATCCCAAAAATCTACAGGAACCATCCCTGCCACATCACATCTAAAACCATCTACACCTTCTTCTTTTAACCAATACAGCATATCATTTTTCATCTGCTCACGCATCTCCTGGTTGTCATAATTAAGATCTGCTACGTCGGTCCAATCTGTACCTTCTGTATGTGTAATAGCACCGTTTTTATCTTTGGTGTAATATTCGGGATGCTCTTTTAACCAAACATGATCCCAACCGGTGTGATTAGCCACCCAATCCAAAATCACATAAATCCCATTATCATGGGCAGTTTTTACTAATGCTCTAAAATCTTCGATAGTCCCAAATTCTGGATTGACCTTTGTATAGTCAGATACAGCATAATAACTTCCTAATGATCCTTTACTTTTGGTTGTAGAGATAGGATATATCGGCATTATCCATACTACTTTAACTCCTAGTTTTTTAAGAACAGGAATATCTTTGGTAAATGCACTAAAAGTACCTTCTTCAGAATATTGACGAATATTAGCTTCATAAATAACTGCATTTTCCATCATGGCATCGTCAATCGATGGCAGTACTTCTTTTATTTCTTCCAAAACTTCGGTCTTGGCAGTGGTCTCTTCTTTTGTTGTCTTTCCGCAGGAAAATAGAATTCCAATTACTGCAAGACTTAAGATTATCTTTTTCATTTAATTAAATTTATAGGTGGTTATATTTTATTTTAAATCCAATATCATTGATGTCTTAGCCGGTATATTAAAATCCTCGGTGATATCTATATTAGAATCAGTAATAATATCGGTTCCGACACTATAGTTTTTTATACCTTCTTTGAATCGCGTAATATCTAACTGTTGGTCTTTTAAGCTATTATTAATAACTACCATTACGCTTTTCTCTTCATTATACCTGAAGTATACATATACATTATCAAAAGGAATGAATTGTAATAGTTTCCCGGTATGAATTACGGCTGCCTGCTGTCTCCATTTTAAGACTTTGCTCGTAAAAGAGTAAAATGCTTCCTGGTCATTGGTTCTTCCATTTTTGATTTCTGAAGACAAAAAGGCGTTTTTTGTATCTCCTGGCCATCCACCAGGGAAATCTCTGCGAATATCACCATCTCCTTTTTTATCACGATTGCCCAACATACCTATTTCATCTCCATAATAAATTTGAGGGATGCTGCGCGTGGTAAATATCAACGTCATCGCCATTTTATAGGTATCAATATCTCCTTGATATATCTCATTAATACGATTTGTATCATGGTTTCCTGCAAATAATAGAATATTGTTGATATCGGGATATAGAAAATCATTTGTGAAGTTATTATATGCCCTGATCATTCCTTTATCCCAAGAATTTTCATCTTCGTTAAATAATACTGTAATAGCATCATGAAGCGTAAAATCCATTACCGATGGCAAGTGAGAATTGTAGTTATCGATAGCTCCAATTTTACTATTTTTTTGCCAGTATGCTATCTGCGCCTGATTATGCATCCATACCTCTCCTACAATATTAAAATTAGGATATTCGTTCATAATCGCTTTGGTCCATTTGGCTATCCCATCTTTATCATTATAAGAATAGGTATCTACTCTAAAACCATCCAGATCAGCATATTCTATCCACCAAATTGCATTTTGGGTAATATACTTAAGAAGTAAAGGGTTACTTTGGTTCATATCTGGCATTGTAGTATCAAACCACCCGTTCATACATCCTTTACTATCTATTTGTGAAGCATTATCATCAAACTGGGTAGTCATACGATAATTACTACGTCTGAAACCTTCTGGCCATTGGTGTATCCAATCTTTAGTTGGTAAATCTTTTATCATCCAATGCTTAGACCCCCAATGATTTGTAACATAATCCATAACCAGTTTCATATCCTGTTTATGCATTTCTGAAGCTAACCGTTTATAGTCTTCATTGGTTCCATATCGTGGATCTATTGTATACAAATCGCTTTGCGCATAGGTATGATATGAATATGTTGATTCATTATCCTCTAGCAATGGAGTACTCCATAATGCCGTAACTCCCAAATCTTTAAGGTAATCCAAGTGATCAATTACTCCTTGAATATCGCCTCCATGGCGTCCTCCGGGATTAGAACGATCTGCTTTTTCTACTGTATCCTTATGAGAATCATTCTCGGGGTTACCATTTGCGAACCGATCCGGCATGATTAAATACATCACATCACTACTATCAAATCCTTTTCTTTCTGCAGAATTTTCTCTCCTGGATTTAAATTGATACTGTTGAGAAAAGACTACACTACCATTCTCTTTAAAATCAATTGAAACTGTACCTGCTTTAACTTCTTTAGTATCTAAGGTTATAAACAGGTAGTTTGGGTTTTCAGTTTTTGTAATATCCCTAATCGTTATATCTTTACTCTCTACGTTATATTTAGCAATATCTTTTCCGTAGCAAAGTACTTGAAGCTCGTCATGATGCATAGCACTCCACCAAAATGGAGGTTCCATTTTTTCTACCTGTGCCTGGGCTAACGCGATAAAACACAAGGACAACAATATAATTAGTTTACGTTTCATTTTTATATATTTTGTATTTATAGAAATGTAGGTATCAACATTTTTTTGAAAACAATTAGTCTAGCGAAAAAAAAGTATTACTATTTCTTTAAGCAGAGTCGAATAAGTAGGGTTCATTCATCTTAATACAGCTCGACTCTGCTCTCTAGAAAAGGTTGGGGGGCAAAACTCTTATTATAAAATCTATTTCTTAGCAATAGTATATCACACAGTTATTAAACTGTTGGGAGAAATTCTAAACTCCTTATTATCTACATAAATTAATAATTCCTTAGTACCTTCAAGAGTAAACGATGTTCCTTCTTGAGATACCTTTACTTTAAGAATTTGATTTCTGAAATTTACATTGAAGGTATACCCTTTCCATTCCTTAGGAATTTTAGGAGAAAAAGACAGGGTATCGTTTTTAATTCTAAGTCCTCCGAATCCTTCAACAATGCTCATCCATGTACCTGCCATACTTGTGATATGCAGTCCTTCTTCAACTTCTTTATTATAATCATCCAGGTCTAATCTTGAGGTTCTCAGGTAAAAAGTATACGCCTGATCCATTCTATCTAAGCTAGCCGCTTGAATACTATGAACACATGGTGAAAGTGAAGATTCATGCACTGTAAACGGTTCATAGAAATCAAAATGTCGTGTCAATTCTTCTTTGGTAAATTGATCCTCGAACATATAAAACCCTTGAAGTATATCAGCTTGTTTTATATAAGGAGAACGCAATATTCGATCCCAACTCCACTTTTGATTAATAGGACGTTGCGACATTTCCAAATTGTTCACTGTGATCAATTCTTTATCTAAGAATCCATCCTGTTGTAAGTATACCTGATGCTTTTCTGAATATGGAAAATACATCTTATCAGCTACTTCCAGCATTGCATTGATTTCTTCTTGATCTAAATTGGTCTTTTCTATAATCCTGTGATAGTCACTCGTATATTGAGCTTTTATCTTATTAACGTTTTCAATACAATACTCGATACACCATTTTGCCAAATAATTAGTATACCAATTGTTATTGACATTATTTTCATATTCATTAGGCCCTGTAACTCCAAGGATCACATATTTATTTTTATCTGTAGAGAATGTTGCTCTTTGATGCCAGAAACGAGCTATGGCGATCATTACTTCTAACCCTTTCTCTGTAACATAATTATAATCATCTGTGTACCTAACATAATTGTAGATTGCAAATGTCATTGCACCATTACGATGTATTTCTTCAAAGGTGATTTCCCATTCATTATGGCATTCTTCTCCGTTCATAGTTACCATAGGATATAATGCAGCACCATTGGTAAAACCAAGTTTTTTTGCATTCTCTATAGCTTTTTCGAGATGGTTATAACGATAGGTCAATAAATTACGTGCTACACCTTGATCTTTGGTAGCCATATAAAACGGAATACAATACGCTTCGGTATCCCAATATGTACTTCCTCCATATTTCTCACCTGTAAATCCTTTAGGCCCGATATTTAATCTTGCATCTTTACCAAGATATGTTTGATTGAGTTGAAAAATATTAAATCGAATTCCTTGTTGTGCTTTTACATCTCCTTCGATTACAATATCGGCCATTTCCCATACTCTAGACCACGCCTTTTTTTGTAAATCCAAAAGAGCATTAAATCCAGATTCTGAAGCTTGCTTAAGTATTTCTTTGCTAGCCACTTGCAGATCTTCTTCTTTATGATTAAGAGATACTGTATATCCTCCAAACTTTGTGATACCTGCCGTCTCTCCTTTACGAACCTGAATAGTATATTTTAAATGTATGTATGTACCGTTAGCCTCTACTTTTGGGGATATATCTTTTTGTATACTATTTACAAAAATCTTATTTGACATTCCTGTACACACATGATAATCAGTCTTCATGGTTTTAGATAAGATATATGCAGAGTTTTCTTCGTGTGCCAGGTTATAGGTATCCCAAAACTTATCATCCCAGTTCGTATCTTCATTCATGATTCCCGAATCCAGATATGGTACCAATGTTATGGTAGCTTCTTGATTCACAGGAGTTATTTCATATTTAATTGCACCTACTTCATCCAAGTCCAGGCTTAGAAAACGTGTAGATGTAACGGATACTTCTATATTATTGGGTAAAACGGCATGAAATGAGCGTTGATACCAACCCTCTTTCATATTTAGTTCTCTTCTAAAATTGGTTATTGATTTACATGTATATAAATCTAGCTTCTCTCCATCAACTTCTATATCGATACCGATCCAGTTTGGAGCATTTAATACTTTGGCAAAATACTCTGGATATCCATTTTTCCACCAACCTACTCTGGTTTTATCTGGATAATACACTCCAGCTATATAGCTTCCCTGAAAAGTAGGACCAGTATATGTTTCTTCAAAATTGGCGCGCTGCCCCATAGCTCCATTACCAATACTAAAAAGGCTTTCTGATGACTTAACTCGTTCTACATCAAACCCTTCTTCAATAATTGACCAGTTATCTGGTTTTATATAATCCTGATTCATTTATTCTTTTTTATTCATTTTTAGTAATCAGACCTGTACAGATATACGTCTGTCTAAAACATGCCATGAATTTTATCCAAAATTTTTAGGATGAATTGCTGTGGCTTTCTATATTCTTACTAAACTTTTTTGGCCGTGACCAATTGATTTATAAATTCTTCTTTTATTTCTGTGAAATCTTTAAAAATGTAATCTGCTTCGTGTAGTACTTCTTGATTACCAATACCAATACTAATCATATTGGCGATATTTGCAGCCTTAATTCCGGCAACAGAATCTTCGAATACAATACAGTTTTCTGGGGAGATCCCCAATCCTTTGGCGCCTAATAAAAATACTTCAGGATCTGGTTTAGCTTTAGAAACATTCGTTCCATCTACGATTGTATTAAACTTATCATAGAGCTGTACTTTTTCTAAAATCGCCCTGGCATTTTTACTTGCAGAACCCAAAGCAATTGCTTGTTTCTCCAAAATCAAATATTCCAAAATTCTCGGTACATCGGGTAGGATTTCACTAGCATCCATCTCAGAGATATAAGTGAGATACTCTGTATTCTTTTCAGACATCAATTGACTAAATTTTTCTTCTGATATGGTTTTGTTTCCCCATTCCAGAATCTTTTCTAGTGATTGTACCCTACTTACTCCTTTTAGTTGTTCATTCTGTTCTTCAGAAAAAGAAATTCCAAGACTATCGGCAAGTTTTTGCCAGGCCTTAAAATGGTATTTTGCAGTATCGACGATAACACCATCGAGATCAAATATAAATGCTTTTTTCATTACTCTATCTCGCCTTTTGGGTTATACGTTATAGCATCTTTATTTACAATCAACAAATTACACATCCCTGCAATGATCAAACTTATTCCTGCTACCAGCATTGCATTAATCGTTTCACTTCCTATAAGTTTGTATGCAAAATTAACTCCGCCTATAGCTGCTACAATTTGAGGAATCACAATAAACATATTAAATATCCCCATGATGACTCCCATTTTCTTTGGGTCTACAGCACTTGATAACATAGCATATGGCATCGATAGAATACTTCCCCAGGCAAAGCCTACCAAAGTAAAAGAAAGAAATAACCACTCTTGTGAAGGAATAAAATACATCGATATAAAACCGAGACCTCCCAAAATTAGAGATCCAAAGTGAACCCATTTTCTATTAATTCTTTTTCTCGAAGTATAAAAAGTTAATATCAAGGCAAAAGCCATAGAGGACAATCCATATGTCCCCATATATCGACCAACTTGGTTAGATGATTTTTGAAATGCTGTATTTGCTTTTTCGAATGCTGCAACCGACTCTGGGATATCCATATTAAATGTTGATTCGACTGGTGCAGGAGTATTAAACACATGTTCTGTTAAGGCCGGATTTGCAAGACTCCACATAGTAAAAAAGGCAAACCAGCTAAAAAACTGGATAAGCCCAAGTTTTTTCATAGTAAGTGGCATACTTCCGATATTATTCAAAATATCAGGTATAAATTGGTTCTTTTTCTTCTTTTCTAGTTTAAATTCTTCCATATCCTCGGGAGGATATTCAGAAGTTGTAAAAACGGTATATAAAATACTGGCAAGAAAAACAAAAGCTCCAATAGCAAAAGCTATTTTTACCGACAGAGGGATCACACCGTTTGGAGCAGCATCACTTACCCCCATTTGAGAAATCATCCAAGGTAAATTACTAGCTACCCAGGTACCAATACCTATAATAAGTGTTTGAGTAACAAATCCGTATGATCGTTGAGATTCTGGTAATTTATCTGCTACCAAAGCTCTAAATGGTTCCATAGAAATATTTATAGAAGCATCCAGAATCCATAAAAATCCTGCTGCTACCCATAAAACCGGGGAATGAGGCACCAAAAACAGCGCTATAGAACTTAGTACTGCTCCAATTAAAAAGTAAGGTCTACGTCGACCCCATCTTGGGCTCCAGGTACGATCACTTAAGTATCCTATAATTGGTTGAACCAAAAGACCTGTCAAAGGAGCTGCAATCCACAATAAAGGTATTGCATCTTTTTCTGCACCTAAGGTTTGGAAAATTCTAGACATAAATCCGCCTTGCAGTGCAAAACCGAATTGAATCCCCAGAAAACCGAAACTCATGTTCCAAATTTCCCAGAAACTTAATTTACGCTTGTTCATCAAGTAAATGTTTAATTATTACTATGATAAGCGAAACTACTTATCAAAACTTATTTTAGTAGAAAGTGAAAATATAAGTCTTGATCGAGGTCAAAGATATTATAATTTTTTAATTAAAATAGCCTCTCTTTATTTTTTTGTTGATTTTCTTTGAATCAGACTTGTATCAATAATAACTGTTCTATACTCCTCTGTTACAGCATCATCCCCTTCTAATTTATCGATAAGAAGTTTTGCTGCTCGTATCCCCATATCTTCTCCATGCTGGCTTATCGTAGTTAAACTTGGGATAAAATGTTTAGAAAGAATACCATCTGTAAAACCGATAATAGCGATATCATCCGGTACTTTTTTTCCTTGTGCATCAAGGACTTTGGCTGCAGTAACTGCAAATAATTCATTTACTGCAAAAACAGCATCTATATCCTTATCCTTTAAGAAATCTGAAATTTCGGCTTCACAATTATCTATATCTTCTATTTTAAGGATAAGCTCTTCTTTTTCGGGTATATCATAAGCTCTTAGCGCTTTTAAATATCCGTTAGTTCTTAATTTACCCACGCTTATATAATCTACTGTAGTAAGGATGGCTATTTTCTTACATCCAATAGAAAGCAGGTGATTTGTAGCGGTTTGAGCTCCTTTAGCATCATCTATAATCACTTTATCACATACAACCTCATCAATAATTCTATCAAAAAGCACAACAGGCATCCCTTGACTCATGGTCTCTTCGATATGATGATAATCTTTTTTGAGCTGTGTTTCTTTGGCTACAGACAGGATAAATCCATCGGCACTCCCACTAGCCAGCATTTCTAAATTAATGACTTCTTTATCAAAAGAATTGTTTGAAGAACAAATGATTACATTGTATCCTTTTTCATTTGCTACCTTCTCTACCCCACCAATTACCGTTGTAAAAAAGTGATGAACAATTTCTGGAATAATAACACCTATGGTCTTTGTTTTCCTATTCTTAAGGCTTAACGCTATATTATTAGGCTTATAATTGTATAGCTTGGCAAAGGCTTTTACTTTTTGTCTGGTATCTAAACTTATCTCTGCACTATCTTTTAGTGCTTTAGATACGGTAGAAATGGAAACATCCAGTTCCTTTGCTATCTGTTTTAATGTAACTTTTCTCTTCATCCTTTTCCTTTTATTGTTTTATCATCAGATCATTTGATGTAAATCCACCTAAAATGTACTACAAAAACATATTGAATTATCCTAAATCAATATATACAGCCTTTTCATTATTCGTATCTTTTAGTTGAAAATCAAATGTAAGCATCAAAATATGCCATATGACCAGAATTATACTTAAAATTTTGATAGAATTCTAAAAGTTTTCCACACGCAAACGTTTGCGTAAGGTTCGGACTACAACTTGACAAAAAATTAACACAAAATTTACATACTTTGGTTGCAGAAAGTGAAAATATAAGACGTAAAACAATCAAAAACTAATTTAATTTTATGAAAACATTTACCAAAAGCGCATTGTTTTTATTATGGTTGATACCAATGAGCTTTTTTGCACAGTCAACTGTTAATGGGACAGTTACTGATGCTGGAAGTGGTCAGCCCATTCCTGGTGTAAATATCATTGTTAAAGGAACCACAAACGGAACAACCTCTGATTTTGATGGTAACTATACTATAAACAATGTTAACAATGAGGATATTATTGTATTCTCTTATGTTGGATTTATACCTCAAGAAATGGTATATAGTGGTCAGGCTACTATAGCTATCACATTAGAAGAAGATGCTGCAGAACTCGAACAGGTAGTACTGATTGGGTATGGTACCACCAGAAAAAAAGATTTAACAGGATCTGTTGCTTTGGTTACATCAGAGGATTTCAATACGGGTAACAATGTTACTCCCGAAAACCTATTTAACGGTCGAGTTGCCGGTGTATCCATTAACACTAACGGTGGTCCTGCCGCTAATTCTGAAATCAGAATCAGAGGTGGAGCATCATTAAACGCATCTAATGATCCACTAATTGTTGTAGATGGCTTACCTCTAAATGATCCAGGAGATTTAGCCAATGGTTCAAGATCTATTCTTTCTTCAATTAACCCCAACGACATTGAGTCTTTTTCTATTCTTAAAGATGCATCTGCAGCTGCCATCTATGGTAACCGTGGTGCAAATGGTGTAATCATTATCACAACCAAAAAAGGGAAAAAGAACTTACAGATCAGTTTAGATTCTAAAACCAGTGCTACTCGTGCGCATGAAACAGTAGATGTTTTCTCTGCAGATGAGTATAGAGCATTTATTGCAGAAAATTTCCCAACTCGCGTTGCAGATTTGGGTACTGCGAATACAGATTGGCAAGATGAAATTTACAGAACAGCTTTTTCAACAGATCATAACCTATCTGTAAGTGGTTCTCTTATGCAAGTTTTACCTACAAGAATTGCCATAGGAAGATCAGATCAGGAAGGACTTAGAAAAACATCTAAGTTTGAAAGAACGACTACATCTCTTTCTTTAAATCCAAGGTTATTTGATAATCATCTAAAAATAGATGTAAACGCTAACTTAAACTTTGAAAAAAACCGGTTCGCGCCAGGTGTAGAAGGGGCGGCTATTACTTTTGATCCAACTCAGCCAGTCCTTGACTCAAGTTCTCCCTACGGAGGTTTTTTTGAATACCGAGATTCTAGTACTGGATTTGCCTCAAACAATGTTCAGAGAAACCCTCTGGCTCAACTATCACAAACAAAAGAGATCGCTAATGTAAGACGGTATTTTGGGAATATAAAACTAGACTATCAATTACACTTCTTTCCCGATGTACGCGCTGTATTAAACCTGGGAATAGATGATAGCGAAACAGACAGATTCCAGGAACGTTCTACCGAAAGCGCAACCGGTTTTAATGCTACACAAGGAGAATTTTTAGGTTTTAAATCAGATACAGATCTATTAGTAAAAAACCGACTTCTAGATGCCTACCTTAAGTATAACAAAACTCTTGGTCAATTAGATATCGAAGCTACAGGAGGATACTCATATCAAAAATTCGAATTAGATAAGTATGAAACAGGGGATCAGCGTGATCCAGGTAATTTCCCTGAAAGAACTATTGATCCAGACGAAGTACTACTGGCTTATTTCTTAAGAACCAACTTAAAATTTAATGACAGATATTTTTTAACAGCCTCTATACGTAGAGATGGTACTTCTCGATTCGGAGAAGATAACAGATGGGGATATTTTCCTTCGGCCTCTTTTGGATGGCAAATAAGCGAAGAGAATTTCCTTAGAAATTCTTCTACCGTAAGTAATTTACGATTACGTTTGGGATATGGTATAACTGGTCAGCAAGATATCGATCAAGCCTATGCATACCTGGAGCGATACAGAAGAAGTAGTCCTCTTACACAATATATCCTTGATGGTGAGGTCATCAATATTGTGCAGCCACAATTTAGAAATGAAGATATCGAATGGGAAAAGATAACTGAGTATAATATCGGTTTAGACTACGGTTTCTGGAACGATAGAATTAGTGGTGCAATCGATGTGTTTAGAAAAGAATCCGATGATTTACTTTCTCAGGCGCCCATCCCCGATGCGGCCAACTTTTCTAACCAGGGATTCCAGAACATAGGTAAGTTTATAACAGAAGGTATAGAGTTTTCTATTAGTGCCGATGTTATTAGAAATAGCAACCTAAAATGGAATGTAAGCTATAATGCAACATTCATCGATAGAGAGATTGAAAGTCTGGCATTTGGTCAGGATATCTTAACCACTGGTATTGGTGGTGGTACTGGTAACACAATCCAGATACATAGAGAAGGAGAGGCTCCGTTCTCATTCTTTACCTATGCACAAGTTTATGATACCAATGGCAAGCCTATAGAAGGAGCATATGCCGATCTTAATGGTGATGGGATCATTAATAACAATGATCGATATATTTCTGGTAAAGGTACTCCAGACCTAATCATGGGGCTTCAATCTAGTGTAAGCTATAAGAATTTTGATTTTAGTTTTAGCATGAGAGCTAATATCGGTAATGAAATCTATAATAATGTTGCTTCTTCAAATGCACAACGAGGTAACATATTTAGAACTGTATTTAATAATACACCATCATCAATCGTAGATACTAATTTTCAGAATACATCAGATGTTATTCTTTCTGATTATTATATAGAGGATGCCTCTTTTCTACGAATGGATAACATTACATTAGGATATACTATTAAAGATCTTATGAAAGGAGTATCCAGTCTTCGATTATGGGCTGGAGTGCAGAATGCATTTGTCATTACTGATTATTCTGGACTAGATCCCGAAATCCAAAATAACGGTGTAGACAATACTATTTTCCCTAGAGGAAGATCACTCCTACTAGGATTAAATTATAAATACTAAAAAATTAAGAAATGAAATTATATAAGATCTTTTTATACGCATTTCTATCCATAGGTATCTTCACCTCTTGCGAGGGGGATTTGGATATCGAATTAGAAGATGATGATGATTTACTAGCGAGTGATGTATTTAATACTCGAGAAGATTACCTTAAAGCCCTTGGTGGTGTATATGCAAACTTATCATTAGTTGGCCTTGATGTTGATTCTAGTGGTGATCCTAATCAATCCAACCTTGCAGGTATCGATGCCGGGACAAGTCAATATGTTCGAGGTTTATTCAGTATGCAGGATGTATCTACCGATCAAGTGATATGGACCTATGAGAATGACCCTGGTATACGTGAGATCCAGAGAAATACATGGGATGCCAATAATGTTATTGTTCTTGGTTTTTGGGCAAGAGCAACTTTTGAAATCTCTCTGGCAAATGAATTTTTACGCCAGACTACAGCTGCCAAATTAGATGAAAGAGGTGTATCTGCAGACCTTAGAAATGAGGTTAAAACCTTTAGAGCAGAAGCTCGCGTATTACGAGCGTTAGCTTATTATCACCTTATGGATCTATATGGTCGTGCTCCTTTTGCAACAGAAAATGATCAGGTAGGGTTTATAAGAGTTCAGGAAATTAAAGGTCAGGCGTTATTCGATTATATAGAAAAAGAACTTCTCGAAGTGAATGCAGATTTATTAGATGTAAATCCTAGTCAGAACTATGCCCGCGCTAATAAAGGAGTGGCAAAAATGATTTTGGCTAAGATCTATTTAAATGCAGAAGTGTATTTAGGAGCAGGTAATGGTCGATATGCAGATTGCTTACAAACATCTCAAGAGATTATTAATAGCGGGTATTCGCTAACACCTAATTATCTGTATAACTTTATTGCAGATAATGACGCTAATGGTGCTCAAAACGAAATCATATTTCCTATTGTTGGTGATGGTGCTAATGTAAGAAATTTTGGTGGTGCATCAATCATTATCCAGGGACAGCAAAATGCAGATGGTTTTAAGCCTACTCCTGCTTCTTTAGGAGTACAAGGATTTACTACACTGTATAGAGCTAGAAAACAATTCTCTGAGTTATTTGTTACCGATCCGGTTTTTCAAAATGACAATAGAAATACTTTGGTAACTCAGGATATTAGTTCTGATCCGGCGAATACAGATCCTCCTGTGGACAGACCTATCGAAATCGGTTCTGATTTTACAGATTTTTCAAGAGGATATCTGGTTACTAAATATTCTAACATTAAGTCAACAGGTGAAGCTGGACAAAGTGCAAGATTTGTCGATACCGATTTTCCTTTATTCAGGTTAGCAGATGCTTACTTAATGTATGCAGAAGCTCATCTTAGAAGTGGCGGTGGTGATCGAGCTACTGCTCTGGGGTATGTAAATGCTCTTAGAGAAAGAGCGTTTGGTGATGTGTCTGGAAATATTACAGATTCAGAACTTACCCTGGACTTTATCCTTGACGAAAGAGCACGAGAATTATATTGGGAAGCTCACAGAAGGCAAGATTTAATCAGATATGGTAAATATACTGGTGGAGCCTATAATTGGAGATATAAAGGAGGTACACCTAATGGATCTTCAATCTCAGATAATTTTAAACTATTTCCGGTTCCGGCATCCAGTAGAGCTGCTAATCCTAATCTAGGACAGAATACTGGATTCTAAAACAACGATTACAAATTTAATTTACTCAGTCATGAAAAAAATATCAATACTACTATTTGCATGTATCGCTGCACTTTGCTTCAATGCGTGTGTAGAAGATGAAGAACCAACGTTTGTTATTCAGGAATCACAAACAGAAGGGCCACTAATAGTAACCGCCAATTCTACAGTTAGTCTTGTTAAAGATTTGGCAGACCAACGTGCTTTTACCTTAGTTTGGGAAGATGCAGGATATAATATCAATACCCCTATCACCTATACTATAGAAGCCGGTTTAGGAGGTACAAATTTTGAAACCACCTTAGATCCCGCTGTTATTGCAACTACCAGTGATCGTTTTTATAACTGGACAATTGGAGAGCTTAACAACCTTGCCATCGGATTAGGTATAGAGCCTGATAAAGAAGGAGCAATAGATCTACGTGTGATTTCTTCTATCGGAACAAATGGCGGAAGCGCTATACCATCTAATGCAACCTCTTTAACAGTTACTCCTTATGCTACTGTCCTTCCTCAAAAAGATCTTTTCTTAGTAGGAAGCGCAACCGCACCAGGATGGGATAATAATAATAACAACCCTCCATTAGTAAGAGATCCTAGTAACCAGAATGTATTTAAATTCACTGGTAAATTTTTAGGTGGTGGTGACATCGCTTTCAAATTCTTAGAAGTATTAGGTGAATGGCAACCACAATGGGGATTAAGCGGTGGTAGTTTGGCCAGTAGTGCGACCCTTGGTTCTGATCCGGATACATTCTCTGTTGCTGCAGAAGGATATTATACACTCGATGTAAACATTCAGGATTTAACCTATACTGTTAATGCATTTGATGCTAGTGGTGCAACTGATTACACAGCTCAAGGTATTGGTATTATTGGTGATTCTACTCCGGGAGGATGGGATAATGATACTGATCTTACTCAATCGGCTTTTGATCCACATTTATGGTATATCAATGGCATCGTTTTAACCAACGGTGAAGGAAAATTCAGAGCTAATAATGCCTGGGATGTAAACTGGGGTGCAGATACTGCAATAACAGGATACGGTACCGCTGGTGGTCCTAACATCCCTGTTGCTGCGGGAACATACAACGTATGGTTCAATGACGTAGACGGAAGTTATGTTTTTATCATTCAATAACAAATCTATATTCACTTAAAAAATTGAAATGAAAAAAATAACACATATATCAACCAAAACCATCCTCCTTTTAGGAGGGTTGGTTCTTGGATTGACCGGTTGTTCTGATGATGACGATTCTGCAAACGATGCAGCACCCATAATCACAAGTCAATCTCTAAAAATGGATTTGGCAGAACGTAAGAAAGAAAATGCAGGTGTATTCATGCAGGCTTTTTATTGGGATACAGAACCTGCAGGAGAATGGTATAATGAAGTAAGCACAAGGATTGAAGACTATAAAGCTTCTGGAATCAATAGAATATGGCTCCCTGCTCCGGGAAAAGGTGCCTCGGGAGGTTTATCTATGGGATATGACCCTTCTGATTATTTTGATGTTGGTGAGTTTGATCAACATGGTACTGTAGAGACCCGTTTTGGATCCAGACAAGAACTAGAAGATCTTATCCAAAAAGCACATGCTAATGATATAGAGGTGATTGCCGATATCGTCATGGGGCATAACTCTGGAGGAGGAAAACAAGCGAATCCTTTTCGTGGGGGTACCGAAGTATATTCTTTGTTTAATGAATCAAACGGAAATGCCTCTGGGAAATTTAATCGTTCTAACGAGCATTTTCACCCTAATGATATTCATGATCACGATGACCAGGCATTATTTTTTGCAGAAACAGACCTTTGCCACGATCAACAATATGTACAGGATTGGTTATGGGGTAGAGATGATTCTGTTGCAGAATTCTATAAAAAGACCCTTGGTTTTGATGGATGGCGTTTTGACTATGTAAAGAGTTTTGATCCTAAATGGGTTAAAGCCTGGAATGCTAAAATTGGAGGATTCTCTGTAGGAGAGAATTTTGATGGTAATCAACAGGTACTAAAAGACTGGGTAGATGCATCTGGATCAACTGCATTTGATTTTGCATGTTTCTACAGATTAGATGAAACCCTGGACAGAGCAAATGATCTTACTGCATTAGGCGAAGCTGATAATATGCTTAGAAAATTAGATCCAGCTAATGCCGTTACTTTTGTTGCTAATCATGATACCGAAAAAGATGATAATCCCGAGAATAGAATAAGTTATAATAACAAGCTACTCGCCTACTCTTATATTCTTACTCATGATGGATATCCAACTATTTTTTATCTTGATTATGAGGCTTTTAAAGGGCAACTTAAAACCCTTATCCAGATCTATACGACATTAGCCGTTGGTGATGTCGAAATACTCGAAGCTAGTAAAGATGAGTATATCATGAAAAGAAGTGGTAGCGGTGATAACCCGGGACTAATTCTATATATGAATATTGGACAGCAAACAAAGCAACGTGTTGTAAAAACCAACTGGGCAAACAAAACCCTGGTTGACTATACCGATAATTCTAGAGCTACTCCTACTACAGACGCAGAGGGTAATACCACACTACAGGCACCTGCAGGAGGATATGCCATATGGTCTGTAACCAAGGAATAAAATTCTATTGAATTCTTATTATACATTAGCCATAAACCATAAAAGAGTGCTTTCTAGCACTCTTTTTTTTGTGTTCTATATTATACTAGGCTTTTCCCAATAATGGGTGATGTGTCCCGTATCTTATTTCTCGTGTCTTTGCATTGATATATTGTATCCAATCTACTGGATTATCAGTTTTCCTCTTAGGGATATATGCACTTTTTAATAGTAATTTCTTTTTCATAACAATGTGTTTTATTTAATTTTTTGTTGTCGTTATGAATACATATACCAATCATGATGCCAAAAATGATTTTTTCTTATGTATTGTAGTGTTTATAGGCCTTAAACGGTAGGTATTAGATTACTATGGTATCAGGGAGATATGGATTTATGGTATAGATTTCTTGTGGAATAATTTTTAAACTCGGATTATGCCTTTGAGGTTTTTTAATTCGGAATTCGTCAATTCGAGTGCTTCGACCAAAGGAAGAAGTGTATCGAGAATAGAATTTCTAATTAAAAAAGCTATTCTCAATAATCCTGCTGAGCTTGCCGAAGTGCAATTTTTCTTCGTTTCACTATGAAAAATCACTCGAATTGATGCTTTTTTTATATTATTAGTTTTAAAATGAACAACGAGTTCCATACATAATTTTTTATCGATTAAAAGGATATTCATTAATCCAATTAAAACCTCTTCCGGTAAGTAAAAAGTCTTTTTTGTCTAATCTTTTTGTTTTACAATCAATCGTATCCTTCATAAAAACACCCTGGATATGCATTGTCGAATCTGTTCTACTGTAGTTTAAAGTATATACTTTTGTAGAATCTTTACGATGTGTTAGCTCAATTTTTTTGGCGATTGTATCAACTTTTGATTTATAACCTATTCTAGACATATTTGTTTTATATAGGTTTAAAGATTTTGCTCTCTCTATAGCAATGTATCTCCATCGGATCGAATCAGTAATAACGGGAATGATCTCTTTAGAATTTATTTTAAAATCTGTAACCTCATATAAACCATATAAAACAGGTTTAGGAGCATTAGGCCCATATTTTTTGCTGGATTCTATGGAACCCTCAATATTAGAATAAAGGAAAAAAACTACAATGATCCATTTTACAGCATTTTTTATTTGTAGTTGCCTTTTTATGATAAATGGTTCTTTGTATTGGATAGGTACTGTTGGTTTATTAAGCAGGATAACATTAAGTAATCGTTTTAAGTGAGGTGCCATGATAAGTAACACCATGATAAATAATTCTGATGAATATAGTTTTACAGGAACATCATAACAGAAATTAATCAAAACAATATTAGCTAACACAGATATTAATATCATCCCACCGAGTGCTACCGTTTTTCTATGGAATAGTAATATTCCCCCAATCACCTCGGCTAGTCCGCTAAATATAGTATACCCTTTTGATGCTCCTATAAATGTCCATACTAATCCCATAGGAGAAGATTCCCCATAGGGTAGTAAAAGCCTATAAAATGAAGGTTCTCGAAATTGCAAAGGAATTACCTTTACCATACCATAAGAAAGCATTACATATCCAACATAATATCGTAGAAATACCAAAAACCAGTAGTTAAGTTGCTCATAATTTCTTTCTTTTTTATCAAAAAATGACCAAATAGCGGTAATCATAGCAGCTACTACTACAAAAAACAATACTAACACATAATCATAAGTAGTATCCCCACTACCATTGGTAAAAACAGTAATCTCATAATCTAATTGTAAGATATTCTTGCCGATCCAGGGAATTATAATATGATATAAATCAACAATAGGGTCTTCTACAACATCTAACTTAGGAATAATATTTATAGGAAACGGAAAGGTTAACAATCCAAAAAAGAGCAGTAAAAACCTAAGTAAGGTTTTATTTTGAGTAATCATAGTTTATTGTTTCTTTAATCGCTTCTCAATTTCTTTTTTACCTCCAGGAGTAAGAACCGCACTAGAAGTTTCTTTGATAAAGGTATATTAAAAACTACTTATAAACCTTTATTTATCTAGAACATTGATCTTAATTCTAGAATCAAGACTATTGAAGTGTTGATGAGTTTTGATTTTTAGGAGTTTAATTTTTTAATAAAATAAGATGGATATATGCCGGTTCTTTTATGAAATGACTTCGAGAATACTTCGGTAGAATTAAAACCTGCTTCGTTGGCTAATGCTTTAATCGTATATTTTTGTATTTTTTTATCAGTTTTTAATCTTTCTACAATATAATCAACTCTTAAATCATTGATATAGGGAGAAAAGCTTTTATCTCTATAAAATTTGATAACCTTTGTCAAGTATTTAGAATTCGTATTTATTTTTTTGGCTAATGTTCCAGAGGCAATATTTATTTCTAAAAACCCATCGTTTTTTTTCAAATTTATCTAATGCTTTTAAGATTGCTTCAACAACATCTTTTGAAATACCTATTGAAGTATTTTCTTCGTTTATTTTAGTATTGTTTCTTTTGACCTCATTATTTGCAGAAACCATGAGTTCGTCAAAATGCTTTTTGTATCGCTTATTTTTCCTATAACTATTGAAAAGAATAGAAGTAATAATAATTATAACTATTGATGTGATAAAAATAACATAATACGACCGATTATTTTTGGTTTTAAGTTCATGAATGATACTTTCTTTTTGTGATATCAAAATAGGAGTATCAAATTCTGAATTTAATTTATCTGTCGTAGTTATATATCTGCTGTGAAATAAACTATCATTATAAAGTAATCTATTTATATAATAAAGCTGATTGTCTCTATCATTAATAGATTTATAGTAGCTTATAATTTCTGGGTATGCTGGTCTAGCTTCCGAAATTAAATTATTGGATAATTGAACAATGGAATCTATCTTTTTTAAATAATCAATAGCAATCTCTTTTTGGTGTAATGCATTATATGATTTACCAAGAAAAAGATATCCATTAACGAGATTATGATATCCATAGCTTGCTCTGTGCTTATTTTCCAAAAATTGTTTTATACCTTGTTTTAATGATAGTATTGCATTGTTATAGTCTTTATCATAATACTGCAATATTCCTTTTTCCAAAATATAAAGATCTTTAATATCAGTATTTTGGGACATTTTTTCTCCTATACTATGAAAATAATATGCTGAGTCAATTTCTTTATTCAACCTATAAGTATATATTAAATCAGAAAGGAACATCAGGTACCGTATTGAATCATTTACCCTTTTACCAATTTGTATTTTTTCATATTGCATAGATTGTTTATAAAGGAATTTTGCTTCATTATACTTTCCTAATTTTCTTTTTAGGTCAGCAATTTTAGAGCGAAAAAGGGATACATAGACTAAAACATTCTTTTTTTTTGCGTGTTCTAGCCCCACAAGGAAGTAGTCTAAAGCTTTATTATAATCGCCTTTTTCTTGCGTTATTATCCCTTTAGTCATATACATAGATCCCGTTTGCAGCACATGTTTTGTGTTTTTTACCACCTCAATACCACTATCAATGTAAACAATGCGTTTTTCATAGTTTTTTTCAAAAAAATATGAAAAACGCATTGTTTTTGATAGAGTTCTTGAAAATCCAATTCAATCAATGAATCTAAATCTTTGGAACTTAAATTTTGAGCATACGATAGATATTGACATAACAGTAGTAAGCAGAGAAAAAAGAATATTCTATATCTACCCATTTTAATTTGGTTTTTTTGATAATGTGCCATCACCTTAAAAAATCAATTTAGTTTATCTTTTTATACTTAAAGCTGCTTTCTTTCAGGTTTTAAAACTTAATAAAGATATATTTAATATTAGGCCTCTATAATTTTTGTTAAAGCATAATAAACTAAGGAATTAACAAAGGTTTTTTTCTAAATTCTAGAATTAAGACTTAAAAAAATAATATCCTTATGATTGTATTCTCTTTATAAAATACGATGGGTATATCCCTGTTTTCTTTAAAAAAGATTTAGAAAATACTTCTGTAGAATTAAACCCGGCTTCGGATGCTATTGCTTTGATTGTGTAATTTTGCAATTTACGATCTGTTTTTAATTGCTGAACGATATGATCTATTCGTAAATCATTTATATAAGTTGTAAAGGTTTTTTTTCTATGGTATTTAATCACTTTGGTTAAATATTTAGAATTTGTATTCATCTTTTTAGCCAATATACCAGAAGTAATATTGATTTCTAAAAAGTCGTTATATTTTTCAAAAGTTTCTAACTCTTTTAATATCATTTCAACAATCTGATCAGCAATACCGATACCTGGATCCGATTTAATGTTTTCGTTCTTAAATTCTTTATTTTTTTGATCCATCAATTCTTCAAAACGAGTCTTATATTTTTTATTCCTTCTGTGATTAAGAATAAAAACAACTATAATTACCATGGTAATTATGAGTAAAACAATAATACCGTAATGAGATTTGTTTTTTTGAGCTTCAAGTTCATAAATCAATTTCTCTTTTTCAGAAAACAAGATAGGAGTATCATATTCTTTGATCAATTTATTGTTGATATCCTTGTAATTACGATCAATTATACTATCGTTATATAATAATCTGTTAATATAGTACAACTGATTATTTTTATCGCCTATGGATTTGTAATATTTAATGATCTCTGAGTATGCTGAACGAATTTTTGGAATTAAATAGTTCGTTTGTTGAAGGACAGAATCTATTTTTTTATAATAAATAATACTTTGTTCCTTATTAGATAAAGCATCATAAGATTTTCCAAGAAAAAAATAAGCATCAATTAAATCATAGGTTGCGAAATATACATTACTTTCAGGTTTTCGAAATATCTTTAAGGACTCGACTATATTTTTTATTGCAACGGTATATTCCTCACTATAGTAATGAAGAATCCCTTTGTTTAATCTAAACAATGATTGTATTATTTTCCCGTTAGACATTATCATGCCTTGTTTATTCAAAATGGCAGCAGAATCTAGTTCTTTATTTTGCCTATAAGTATTCGCTAAATCTGAAAGTGTTAAAAGATAGCTTAACGAATCATTTGGTTGTTTTCCCATTTTTAATTTTTCATAGTTCAAAGCTTCTTTAAATAGAGATTTAGCTTCTTCATATTTTCCAAACTTTCTTTTTAGCACTGCTATATTATGTTGTAAAATAGCTATATAATCCGAATCGTTTGTCTTTTTTGCTAACTCCAAGCTCTCTAAATAATTATCCAGAGCGATATCAAAAAAAGCTGCCGTCTCATAAACTGTGCCTTTATGGGTCTTAAGAAAAACTAAAGTCCCTTCATTATTTATACTTGTAGCTATATTAATTGCACTATCAATATATATAATGCGTTTTTCAAGGTTATTTGGATAAAGCGTTCCCAAATAATATAGCCCAGTTATTATACCTAAATCGTTTTTTTCTTTTTTTCCTTTTTGCAGAAGAGCGTTTGCATATAGCCTGGCTTTGATATGATTGGTATCAAAATTATTACCATATCCTTCACTAAGCTCTTTGTATTCTAACTTTATTAAAGAATCTAAAACTTTAGAACTTATATTTTGACAGTATAATGGATATTGGTTTATTAATAATATAATCAAGCAAAAAAGTGTTCTATGTATGTACATTAAACTAAATTTATTGTTTCTCAAATCTTTGATTTCTTTTTAATTTATGTGTTAGCCAAAAGTATAGAATCTGATTAATTTTTCTCAAAAACATTTACCAATTGTAAACAAAACTGGTCTTAATTCTAGAATCAAGAGTAGTATAACTTGTTTACAACAAATTACACAGCTTACATTTGATCCAACAAAAAGCAACCAACATGGATTCTTATTCACAATATGACAAGCACAAGTTTATGTCTGATATCCTACAAGCCTTACATCTTAAAATGGATGAATTTATGTATAACCTGGCGCACCATACCCCATATGAGATGATACTCTATAGCTGGATTAATAAACTATATACCAAAGGCAGATCTAGTGAAGAGGCTATACAACTAATCTATAAAGCACGTAATATACTATTACTTACTCCCAAAAATAGTTGGTGTAGTCCCCCAATTTTATCATAAACCACCTACTTATGTTTATGCATTATGATCGACTATGTACTACAGAAAAAGCTTTGGTACATCATAAAATAGCAGTAAGAACAAAAGCTCCCCAAGAGATTGTATGTAAGGTACTTGAGCATATTAACCCTATGATAAAAATAAATAATCGGGATGTGCTTATGATGTACTATATGATGAGTAAGATAGAACAGAGAATACAAGAAGAATTACGAATATCTAATACTGAATGATGAATATCGAATGTGGAAGTAAAAAGTCCGAAGTTCGATGCTTGGAGTCAGAGATTGGAAATGTAAAAATGATAAATAGTCGGAAGTGAAATATAAAATATCGAATACTGAATATCGAATGTGAAAGTAAAAAGTAAGAAGTCAGATGTTTGAAATCAGAGATTAGAAATACTCAAAAAAACTAAATAATAATAATATACATACCAATGATAAAAAAGGAAAAGGTAGGAGTAATTTATATAGCTAAGCATAGTTGAGTTTGTGTACATACCCCCATTTTATAATTGCTCCTACTTCTTTTTTTAAAATGGAAAGCAAACAAACATCAACTAACACAAAAAAGTAAAAAAATGAGAAACATCATTCAAGATTTATTAACACAAGAAGAAAGAGATCAGGCAGGACAATTAGTAGCACAACTAGAAGCTATGTTTACTAATAAACTAGCAGCCCTAACCGAAAAAGAACGCGGGAGCTACAAGGCTATTAATGAGACCAATAAGTTATTTGTAAATAAGGTTTGGGACTACCGCCAAAACAGTAGTACGCTTAGTTCTCCCGATGTAGACTGGGAAGAGTTTGAAAAAGATTATAAAGCTCGTGTATTTGCAGAAAACCTATTGGGTCGCTTAGAAAGTCTGGCCTATCGATTAGAAAGTACCAAAATCCTACATGATTATGATAACTACCAAGATTCACTTAATGATTATGCCTATTCACAATATAGCAAAGGAGCAGGAAAACCTGGTTTTACCGAAAAAGTAGCTGAACTGAAGCAGTTTTTTTCTCGTACCAAGAGTACTCCTACAACCAACGAAACAGAAGAATAATCATGTTTACCTTAAAAGACCTTCCTACAGGTCAAAAAGACAAAGGTTTTAACCAGTTGTGTACAAATTTTAAGGTTGAGAGTCAAAATTTTAACCAAAGACATGCAAATTTTAACCGAAGAGGTTAAAAATCCTATATCCGTAGTCAAAATTTTAAGCTCTAGAGTTAAACACTTGGTCAAAAAGACGCATGACTTCGTCTTTGCCGTTAAACGGATTGTCTCTGGTACTGAACAATTAACCCTGATGGTTAAAAATTCGATCTAAAGCGTTAAAAGTTGCAAAAAAACAGTAAAAAAGGGAAAACAAATTATGAACATTATTATCAAACAGATTGAGCTTATAGAACGAATTGATCAACTCATTCGCTTGCAAGCTACAGGAACACCAGAAGATTTTGCATATCGATTGAGGATATCAAAAACCAAATTGTATCGTATTATTAATACGATGAAAACCTTGAAAGCTCCTATAGAATATGACATTACAGAACAAAGTTTTGTCTATGCAGAAGCAGTCGGGTTTACATTCGGGTTTTACCCAAGACATCAAAAATATAGGAAACTAGATCCTTTTGTGGGAGAGTTTTAGAGGTTAATTAAAGAAAAGACGTGTTTACTTTTATAAAGTATTGAAAACTTGTGGAAGCGAAGAAATTTTCATGAAATTTTTCTCAGTCCCGAAAAATGAAACTGGCTTCTTGTAATATTGTAAGTAGAATATCACTTTTTAATAACCTAATATAATATCAGCTTATAAAAATGAAAAAAATAATATTCCTATTAGTTCTAGCTCTGGTACTTTCCTGTAAACAGCAAAAAAAGGAAGTCAAAACTGAAATTAGCACCAAAGAGCTTACTGTTGAAGAAAAAGCCCAATACACGGCTTTAAAAAATGAAGCTTGGAAGCTCTATGAGTCCAAGGATTATCTACAATCTGCAAAGAAATACTCTGAAGCTTTTGGGATAAGTGGATACCATGGAAATACATCAGATATGTATAATGCTGCTTGTTCCTGGGCTTTAACCAAAGAAATAGATTCCGCATTTGTACACCTATTACGAATTGCCGAGAAAGGAGAGTATACCAATTACAACCACATTACCACAGATAGTGATCTCTCTATCTTACATTCGGATAAGAGATGGAACCAAGTTCTGGCACTGGTTAAAGCAAACAAAGAAAAAGCTGAGATCAATTTTGATAAACCGCTAGTCGCCCTACTCGACACCATATATCAGGATGATCAAGGGCCAAGAAGACTAATAAATGAGGTAATAAAAAAATACGGCAGAGATTCTGATGAGCTAAAACAACATTGGGAAAAAATAGCTACTAAAGATTCGATCAACCTGATAAAAGTTGAAAAAATACTGAAAGAACGAGGTTGGCCGAGTAAAGATATCATTGGCAATAGAGGAAATACTACCATGTTTATGGTGATACAACATTCAGATTTAGAAATACAAGAAAAATACCTACCCATAATACGAGAAGCTGTAAAGAAAGAAAATATACGGCCTGGCAGTTTAGCACTGTTAGAAGACAGGATAGCTATACGTAAGGGGAACAAACAAATTTATGGGAGTCAAATCGGGCGAGACGCAGAAACAGATACATTTTACATTTACCCACTACAAGATCCCGATAATGTAGACAAAAGAAGAGCAGAGGTTGGACTTAGGTCACTACAGGATTATGTTTCTAGATGGGATATCACTTGGGATCCAGAAAAATATAAACAACAATTACCCCTATTAGAAAAAAAACTAAAAAAGTAATTAAATAATCCGTTGGGCATTTGAGATTTTTTAATTCGAAATTCGTCAATTCGAGGGCTTCGACCAAAGAAAGAAGTGTATTGAGAATAGGATTTTGAATCAAAAAAGCTTTTCTCGATACAATTTTTCTTCATTCTATTCCGAAAAACCACATCTCCCCCTATTCTTCTTACTATGAATTCATCCCCTAAACATCCTAAAAAAACAAGGGAAAACACCTATTGTTTTTAGTAGGGGTATATATTACTTTTAAAGTACTACAATTACATCCCAGAAGATAGTGATGCAATAGAATCCCAATAAGAAAACGAAATCAACACTATCACAGATACATTGATTGAATAAGAGTCTAATGCAACATTCTTATACCTCCCAATCAATACTTTGCCTTGTAAAACAAAAGCACATAGATACCTCAATGTGACTACTTGAAAAAGGAAGTTGTACCCCCCTATTTATATTTTAATTGTTATCAAAAATTAATACTATGAAAAAGTTAAGTATACAAACGTTCTTTGATTATCTCTCTGATGTTGAATTTTATATAAAAATCACACTTGCTTGTGTGTTATTTCAATGGATATTTGTTCACCTATTCGAGGGGTTTCAACTTACGCTAATTTCTAAGATTCTTATATATTGGGGAGTAAATCTATCATCATATTATATCATAGCTTTTTTGATAGAAAAGGTAATTAAGAAAAATCACAAGCTCACTAAAAAGCTAAATACCCGAGTGACCAAGGTAAAAAGTCAGCCTTATAAACATCCATCAATCAAACTTTTTTTTCTATCTCTTTTTCAAAATCTTATGATTTCTAGTGGGGTAATTATCATACTTAGAGAGGTACATCGGGAGGTTAATTTTGTCGAAAACTGTGGATGGTTTCTCTTAAGTATTATTGTTACCGATTTTGCTTTTTTTGCTCATCACTACTGGTTCTTACACAATAAGAAGTTTCCGAAATTGTTCAAAATCCATGGTAAACATCATCGCTATAGAGACACATCGGGTTTTGTGACTGCATATAAGAATTTTGCAGATCAGGTTATCAATTTTGTTTTTGCAGATATGGTGGTTCTTATTCTATTTGGTTTTGATTTTTATCAATTACTTGCCTGGACAGTGGTTATCAATTTATTTAACATAGAAGGACATAGCGCCGTGTCCATATTTTTTATAGGTTCTGATTTTCATGACAGACACCATACCAATTATAGAGGTAATTATGGTATACAAGGGCTTTGGGATAAAATCTTTGGTACGTTTATAAGTAAGACAAGAAAGACGGGGGTTTTCTTTCCTGCTAATACAATAGGGCAATACTTTATAAAAAAGAACGAAAAGCCTATCAACATTACAAAAAAACCAAAGCAAAAAGCTTATATAGGTGATATGTATAAGAGTTGAACCTATTTTTTAAACGCAATAGCCTGGATTATAAATCCAGGCTATCAGGTATTGCAACTATTTTATAAACTATCAAATTCTATAAAATCATATTCTGGTGAGGACTCTAATAGATGCCTTAAAACTGCCGCATGACCGTTCCCAATGAGAACAAGGATTCTATCCTCATTATTTTCTGTGATTTTTTGTAATTTTCTAAAGATTCTTGCATTTCTATTATACCACCAGAACGATAAAATGTCGGCGCCTCTTTCGTTATCCAGCTTAAAATCTCCAACAAGATAGGCTCCGTATCCGTATAAATGAGATTCTCTTGAATTTAAATGCTTGAAATAATCTACTAAATTAATTTTTGGGATGATCTCATCTTCTCCTTTATACCAGTTAAGAGTCATTTTTCTGTACGGATCATCATTTTTAAAATCAAAATCTTTATACAGTTTATTAGTGTAAATAGAATCTAGCTTCTCTATATCGTCGCTCATAGAATTTGCATCAATAGCATAAAGCGTGTCTAATTTTAGTTCGTTTGCAATACGCATCCCAATTTGAAACCGTTCATCTCTTTGGTCTCTATATGCTCCTTCTTTATATTTTTTTAGTTTTCCTGTAGCATTCCATTTTGGTGTAGCTTCTATTGCTATTTTATTGGGTTTAAATTTCTTAATATAATTTACAAGTTCATTAACCTCTGATTTCTTAGGCTCTCTTAATACATCTATTTGATTTTCGGGGGTTACTTTGGCCACATCCAGCCCTGGATAATTAAAATGAAAAGTTCCTACAATTAGAACTTTTGCTTTTTCTTTTGGAAAATATTCTGATGCTTTTTTAATTCTTTTAGTTTCATCTTCTGAAGAACAGGATAGTATAATAATTAAAAGAGATAATAAAGTAAGATGTTTCATCTGTTTATTTGTTTTTATCGGTCAGATGGAATTTGCCAATAATCATTTCGGTTGATATTAACCGCGTTATTATGACTCATTTCATAAGATCATATTTGATATATACAGAGTAAGAACATATTACTTTTGAGAATGTTACACTATTTGGCATAAAGGTTTGCCGATGGTCTTACATTAAACCCGCATTATGCATTGGAACTTCGTCATGAAGCTTTGATAGCGCGGATTTGCAATCCCAATGATTCATAGCAAAAGATTAAAATGGTCACGTATGAGTTGACTGTTTTTTTATTCTAACGTATAAAAAATACTCAGTCTCGAAAAATGAAACTGGTATGTCTTATTCTTGTAGAAGATGTAGATGATACATAACAGGTTGTTGTTTTTGATTTATTTTTAAGTTTTATAGTCACGGATTACAAATCGGTATTATCAGGTTTGCGTGAAGGATAGTAGCGGCATCCTTTTTTGTATTTGCTCCTTTTTTTGCTTTAGCAATGAACTCATCTTGAGTAGTGGTTTTAAGCCGAAAAGTTTGGCTTTTGTACCATAGTAAAGTTATTTTTTTTCAGCATAGCCTTAGCTACGGTGAAAAAAAATAACGAAATTAGGGTGCAAAATGTGAATTTTGTAGGGAAAAGCATTACTCAAGATGAGTTCAATATGTATTAAGGAATACTAAAAAAGATATAGCAAATAGCCTGACCCCATAGGGTCACGCCCTAAAACACGGTATTAGTATTATAGAAAAGAATTACTTTACTTTGTAGATAGATACATTACACAAAAATCAATTTAATTTAAAAAAGCTTAATGCCTAAATTTCCATTTTACAAACAAGCAGAGTCGAAAGATTGTGGGCCTACTTGTATTAAGATTATCGCAAAACATTATGGAAGAGTTCTCAATACTCAAAAACTTAGATCATTAAGTGAAACCACCAGAGAAGGAAGTTCTCTTCTGGGGCTAAGTGATGCCGTAGAGGAAATAGGCTTTAGATCCCTGGGGGTAAAACTTTCTTTAAACAAATTAGACGAGGTACCTCTACCCTGTATCGTACACTGGAACAAAGTACATTATGTAGTTCTCTATAAAGTCAAAACTTCGCGTAAAGGTGAAATGACCTTGTATGTCTCTGATCCTGCTCATGGATTGATTACCTATACAAAAGAGGAATTTATTAAAGCATGGATTGGTAATAACGCCGATGAAACTACAGAAGAAGGTGTCGCTCTATTAGTGGAGCCTACTCCTAAGTTTTATAATGATAACCTGGATGAAGAGGATCAAAAATTTGGGTTTAAGTTTATATCCAAATATGTATTTAAATACAAAGCCTTTCTTTTTCAGCTGGCATTAGGTCTAGGTGCGGGAAGTTTATTACAACTTATTACTCCGTTTTTAACGCAAAGTATAGTAGATGTCGGGATCAAAAATCAAGATCTTAATTTTATATACCTTGTATTGATCGCAATGCTTTCTCTATTTATTGGTAGAACATTAATCGATGTTTTAAGAAGTTGGATTTTACTCCATCTTAGTACACGTATTAATATATCGCTGATATCAGATTTCTTTATTAAACTCATGAATCTGCCTATCTCCTATTTTGATGTAAAAATGACGGGGGATCTTTTACAAAGAATTAATGATCACAAGCGAATCGAGCAGATACTAACCATGTCTTCTTTAAACGTGCTATTCTCGATGGTAAATCTCATTGTGTTTAGTATCGTCCTGATCTATTATAGCGTCCCTATTTTTGGTATTTTTGCCATAGGAAGTACATTCTATTTTGCCTGGATACTTGTGTTCTTCAAAAAACGTAAAAAACTAGATTATAAACGCTTTTCGCAGATTAGTGAGGAACAAAGTAAGGTTATCGAACTGGTAAATGGTATGCAGGAAATAAAACTGCATAATGCTGAAAAAAGAAAACGATGGAACTGGGAGTTTGTACAGGCAAAACTGTTTAGAATATCTATTGAGAGTCTGGCTCTGGAGCAGTACCAAAGTGTAGGATCTTCTTTTATCAATGAGTTAAAAAATATCCTGATTACGGTTTTCTCTGCAAAACTGGTTATAGATGGTGATATCACATTAGGTATGATGCTGGCGATTACAGCCATAGTAGGACAATTAAATGCACCTATCTCGCAATTAATCAATTTCTTAAGAGAGCTACAGGATGCACAAATTTCTTTAGAACGTCTGGGAGAAATTCATAATAAAGAAGATGAAGAGCACCCCGGAGATGAAAAGATTAGAGATATCTCGGCAAATTCTGGTTTTGAAATCAAGAATCTAAGTTTTAGATATGTTGGAGCCGATAAACCGGTCTTAGAAAACCTCAACCTTTCTATTCCTGCTAATAAAATTACAGCTGTAGTTGGGGTTAGTGGTAGTGGAAAAACAACACTAATGAAGCTCCTTCTTAAGTTTTATGAGCCGGATGAAGGACAGATTTTTATTGGCTCTCATGATTTACATAATGTATCCCAAAAAGCATGGAGAGATCAATTTGGTGTGGTGATGCAGGAAGGGTATATTTTTAATGATACTATTGCTAATAATATTGCAGTAGGAGAAGATTATCTGGATAAGAAAAAATTAGCACATGCAGTCGATGTTGCTAATATCAAAGAGTTTATCGAATCACTCCCTCTTTCTTATAATACCAAAATAGGGATGGAAGGTGTAGGACTAAGTACCGGACAAAAACAAAGGCTGTTTATAGCTCGGTCGGTTTATAAAAACCCTAAATATTTGTTCTTTGATGAAGCGACTTCTGCTCTTGATGCCAATAATGAAAAGGTAATCATGGAAAAACTGGATACCTTCTTTAAAGACAAAACCGTAATGGTGATAGCGCATCGATTAAGTACTGTAAAAAATGCACATCAGATTGTTGTTTTAGACAAAGGTAAAATTGTAGAAGTAGGAAATCATGAATCTCTAATCAAAGAGAAAGGAAACTATTATCACCTGGTTAAAAATCAACTCGAATTAGGAAAATAATACTTGAATTACGAATTACCAATTACGAATTACCAATTACGAATTACCAATTACGAATTACGAATTAGGAATTAGATGAAAAAAGAAAATGTTGTTCAAACGAAAAGTTATGAATTTGCATTATTATGTATTAAATTATATCAAAAACTGATAAAAGAACAACAAGAATATGTTCTGTCTAAACAAATTCTGAAAAGTGGAACCTCTATAGGTGCAAACATTGAAGAAGCTATAGGAGGGCAAAGCACGAGAGATTTTTTATCAAAAATGGCTATTTCATATAAAGAAACCAGAGAAACACATTATTGGTTAAGATTATTAAGAGATAGTAATTATATAACAGATCAAGAAAGTATACACCTTATTAATAAATGTGAAGAATTACTCAAAATCATTGGTTCTATCCAAAAAACCACTAAACTAAAAATTAGTAATTCTTAATTCATAATTTATAATTAAACACTATGCCAGACACTTTAGACGACATACAATTACGTAGTGAAGAAGTACAGGAAATCTTAACCAGGGTTCCGCATTGGATGATACGATGGGGAAATCTCTTGATTTTGGTATTGGTACTACTGTTATTATTTCTTTCCTGGCTGGTTAAGTATCCCGATGTGATACCTGCAGAAGCGATTATCACTACTCGAATACCACCGCAAAAAGAATATGCTCAAACTAATGGTAAAATTGAGTCTCTATTTGTTAAAGACAATCAAATTGTACCCAAAAACACTCCCCTGGCAATATTAGAAAGCAGTGCTAATTATAAAGATGTGTTTTTGCTTAAATCTATTGTAGATACCATCAAAGTAAATACTAAATCATTTACATTTCCTATTGATGAGTTACCGGTCTTGTTTCTGGGAGATATTGAAACCAGCTATGCAATATTCGAAAACAGTTATTCTGAATATATCCTGAATAAAGAATTACAGCCTTTCTCTAATGAAGCTATTGCAAATCAAACCTCCTTATCAGAACTCTACAGGCGTCTAGAAAGTCTAAAGGCTCAAAAAAGGCTTGGTAAAGCCGAACTAGAGTTTAAACGAAAAGAGCTTCAGCGTCAAAAAAACCTATTTGAAAAAGGAGTAATCTCTGCACAAGAATTTGAAAGCAAAGAACTTGATTATCTGCGGACCAAACGTAATTATGAAAATAACGACGTACAGCTATCTCAAATTAACGAGAGTATTAGCAATGCTACCAAAACATCAAAAGGTACAGAAATCAATAAGAGAAAAGAAGAAATTAACCTGTTTAAAAAGGTGTTACAATCCTTTGGACAGTTAAAGAAAAGTATTAAAGACTGGGAGTTGCAATATGTACTTAAATCAGATATCGAAGGACGGGTTTCTTTCCTTAATTTTTGGACAGAAAATCAAACTGTGGCCCTTGGAGATCTTGTTTTTATTATTGTTCCTTCAGAATACTCTTCTTATCTGGCAAAAATTAAAGCTCCTTCTCAAAATTCGGGAAAAATAAAGGTGGGACAAACTGCTAATATTAGATTAGAAAATTTTCCTGATGATGAATTTGGAACCTTGAAAGGTAAAGTAAAGCATATATCCCTGTTACCAGATAAAGATGGATTATATCTTATCGATGTCGAATTGCCCGAAAAACTAATTACTACCTATGACAAAGAAATTCCTTTTAAACAGGAAATGAGAGGTGTTGTAGAAATTGTAACCGAAGATCTTCGACTTATTGAGCGTTTCTTCTATCAATTTAGAACATTGATGGATAAGTAAAAGATGTTTACAATTTTAAGTAATCAAGTTTGACATAAGAAAACAACTTGTTCTCGATACATTTTCTTGTCTTTGTAAGCCAAGTAAACACTCGAACTGACGCAGTTTTCTTATGCCAAATTCAGGTTTTAAGTAAACTATACGTCTACCTCTTCTGATGTTTCCTCTTGAGAAGAATTAACCTCTTCTACTACTTCTTCTTCAATAGAATTAGCTTCTTCTGAAATTTCCTCTTGAGCAGGGTTAACTTCTTCTAATATTTTTTCCTCAACAACATCGACTTCTTCTGATACTTCCTCTTGAGAAAAATTAACTTTCTCTATCGGTTGAGTCTTTTCAAGTTGCTCTTCCTCGCCTGAGAAATAAGGAAACACATCCATAATCGGAGATTCTGAAATTGCAGGCACTGTATAATCACTAACAGAATCCTTCATCATACTAATAGTATTATCATAGGCTTCTTTTACATCATTAGCCTGTACTAACAAGTACATACTCGACTTTCTTTCTTTACCACTTTCTTCGTCATAAGAAATTAAAGCTACTTTTGATTTAAACCATCGATCAGAATTTTCAAAAGGATGTATCTCGGCAAAATTAGCAATCTTAATATTCGTGATTTTAAATTCTTCACTAATATATGCTGACATTTCTTCGTTGATTCTGGTTTCAGCTTCTGTATAGGACAAAGCATCAACCAAATAAGGTTCTGTAGTAACTTTCTGTACTCCAGAATCATCTAATTTTCTATACTTTACTTTACATTCATACCAAGTAGTGCTCATATCTTTTTTTTTAGGATGGCAAATATATATTTTTAAAAAAACGCTAGCCACCAATACCGATAATAGATATTCACAATTTGAAAATTCTATGTTTTTTTGATATATCGGTTCTGTTATCTAAACCAAAAACAGTAGACTAAAAAACCTCACAGGCATACTGAAATAAGTTCAGTATATGCCTGTGAGGTCTGATTATTATAATACGTAAATAAAGTACTAAGAACCTACTTCTTCTTTAGTCTTATTTGTACTTTTACTGGTCACCCATTCTCCTATCAATTCTTCTAATATCGTAAGTGGTACAGCTCCATTGGTTAACACTACATCATGAAATTCTCTAATATCAAATGCATCACCAAGGGTTTTCTTTGCATTTTCGCGTAGTTCAAGAATCTTATTCATTCCTATCTTATATGCTGTAGCCTGACTTGGCATAACAATATGACGTTCTACCATTTTTACGGCATCACTTTCTGCATTAGGAGTATTATCAACATAATATTTAATCCCTTCTTCTCTACTCCATTTTTTGCTATGAATCCCAGTATCTACAACCAATCGGCAAGCTCTCCAAAGCTCCATTGCCAATCTACCAAAATCCGAATACGGATCACTGTACATTCCTATTTCTTTGGGTAGTAGTTCGGTATACAACCCCCAGCCTTCTGTATATGCTGTATATCCACCAAATTTTCTAAACTTCGGGATGTCCTGTAATTCTTGTGCAATAGATCTCTGCATATGATGTCCCGGTATACCTTCATGATATGCCAAAGCTTCCATTTGGTATATTGGCATTGCCGTCATATCATATAAATTGGCATAATATGTCCCTGGTCTTGATCCATCAGGAGTTCCACTTTGATAGAAGGCTTTTCCTGCATTTTTCTCTCTAAAAGGCTCTACTGCTTTTACAATGATATCTGCTTTTGGTTTGGTGATAAAAAGTTCATCCAACCTGGATTTCATCGTATCAATTAATCCAACTGCTTGTTTAAGGTATGCTGCTTTTCCTTCTTCGGTATTTGCTAAATAGAACTTTTTATCATCTTTCATATACTTGAAAAAATCTTGTAATGTTCCTTCGTATTTAACTTGCTTCATGATATCCCGCATCTCACCATGAATACGAGCCACCTCTTTTAATCCAAGTTCATGAATCTGATCTGCAGTCATCGTAGTAGTGGTCGTGCGTTGTAATGCATTATTATAAAACGCATCTCCTTTAGGAAATTTCCAGCAACCATCATCTGTAGTTGCTCTTTGTTGTTGTCCTTCTAGTAATGTGATAAGATTATCATAAGCTGGTTTTACACTGTCTATAAGTCCTATTTTTGCTTTAGACACCAATTCACTCTGTTCTTCATCAGATAATTTAAGTGTTGAAATTTTACTTTTAAAATCAGCTAATAAAGTACTTTCCTGAATAGATTTATCAAAGGGCTGCCCTACAATAATATTGCGGCTATCATCAAGAACTCTGGCAAACACAAACTTAGGAGGAAGGATTCCGTTCTTTTCTCTGATCTTTATATTTTCTATCGCTTGAGTAAACATTTCACTAATACCATTTAACCTGGAAATGTAAGCTTCTGCATCACTTTTATCCTTGATCTTATGCATATTGATAAGAAAAGCAGGAATCCTGGACTGCATTCCAAACATTTGATTTACAGGATAATCATAGAATCTGTATTGAAAGTCTGCAATCTCATCTTCGAGATCCTTTTTCATCAATTTATAGCTTAGAGCAGTTGCATCATTTAATTTAGATACATCTACAGAATCCTTTAAATAGGCAAGGCGTTCTTTTGCTTTTTCTAAATCTTCTGCTTCTTGTTTAGATGAGATATCATCCCATTTACCATAATCGTCTGTTTTAATCCCTAAATACGTTTGCATCATTGGTGATTTGTCAATTTCTTGCTGAAACTGTGCTTCGAACCAATCGTTTAGTTTTTTTGACTGCTCTTCGATGATGTCTTCTTGTGAAGCAACACCCTGTTCTGGTTCTTTTACTTCTTGCTTACAGCTGGTTAATGCCAGAAGAGAAGAAAATAGCAGTACACTGATTTTTACTTTGGTCATGATAGTATATATTAGGGTTTATTAGTTATTTTAAAATCATAACTTCTATTGTAGAATCATGATATACTTTATGTGTTTGCTTGGTAAAATCAGATTCAGTTGCCTTAAAGATATTAGGGACATAGGTCTGTGGGTTTAAATCGATTAAAGGAAACCAGGTACTCTGTACCTGAATCTGTATCTTATGTCCTTTCTTAAACGTATGATGAATGTCCTGCAACTTAATATTTACATCTGTTTTTTGATTAGCAACAAAAGGTTCCGGTTTACTAAAATCATTTCGAAAACGTCCTCTCATTACTTCACTACGTACCATCATATGGTAATTCGCCATTTTTAAATACTCCTGTGTCTCTTCTGTATCTTCTACATCATTGGGATATACATCTATCAATTTTACTGCCCAGTCCGCATCTGTACCTGTTGTAGCTACTTTTAGTTTTGCCAATACTTCTCCCGGTAATGTCATATCCTCGGTAAGAACAGGAGTTTCAAAAACTAAAACATCGGGACGACGTGCTGCAAATCGTTGATCGTCTGTCATATATTTTCTTGGCGTAAATACCATTTTAACATCTTCAGAATAAGGAACTGGTTTTTTAGGGTCACTTATAAATTCTGAAGACCCTGCTCCGCTTTTACCAGACAATTCATCATTGGCAGAAAGGTAGAATGTCTTTTTCTCTACATTTGCCGGAGGCCAGCTTTCATAAGAATTCCATTCTTTTTTTCCGGTATCAAAAATTTGAATTTCTGGTAATCCAGTTTTTCCATCTGCATTTCCTTTTAGAAAGTGATTAAAAAAGGTAGTTTCTACATTTTTTTGAAATTTTAAAGAAAGATCATCTCCAAAATATACATTACCTATAGCTTGGCGTTTTTTGGTTCTTGCCCAATCTCCATGACTCCATGGTCCAAAAACCATAATGTTATAATTATCACTTTTCTTTTCGATATTTTCATAAGTCTCGAAAGGGCCATATAAATCTTCGGCATCAAATAAACCTCCCACAGTCATTACTGCTGGCTTAATTTTTTGGTTTTTTAAATGTTGAATTATTCCTCTTTTTTGCCAGAATTCATCATAATTAGGATGTTCTTTTAATTGAGTCCAAAACACATTATCTTCTTTATAGTACTGATCTAAAGTGCTTAAAGGTCCAGCATCCAGGAAGAATTGATATTGATCTTTACTTTTCAGTTCTGGAAAAGTGTACCAACTCTTTGTTGTAGGTTTAGTTTTTTCATACCCAAAAACTGCTGTAGCTCTCCAATAGCTTAACAGATATGCGCCATTATGATGAAAATCATCAAAAAAGAAATCACCAATACATGCTTGCGGCGATACTGCTTTTAAAGCCGGGTGTGCATCTAATAAAGAATACGTCGCATAGAAACCAGGGTATGAGATTCCCCATATTCCTACTTTTTTATTAGTATTCGATACATTCTTTACTAACCAATCTATCGTATCATAGGTATCACTGGCTTCATCAAATTGTTTTCCTTTTTTACCAGGAATATATGCTCTCATATTATCATATACTCCTTCACTCATCCAACGCCCACGTACATCCTGATAGACAATAATATTGCCTTCTTTCATTAAAAATGTATTAGGACCGATTTTAGATTTAAATTCATCCTTACCATATGGTCTCGAACTATACGGAGTTCGATGCATTAAAATTGGGTATTTTTTTGAAGTATCTTTTGGAGCATAAATTGTAGTATGAAGTTTAACTCCATCTCTCATTACAATATCAACTTCTTGTTTTGTATAATGTTTTTTTACATCATAGGAATCTGCTTCCTGAGAAAACATAATACTTGTGCAAAGAAGCATTATGCTTCTTAAAAGAATAAATCTGACTGATCGCATTGGTTTAAGTTTAGTTTATTGCTGAAGATAAAAAAATGGTATTGCGAGCCAGATAGTTTTAAGGAGATTTTAACAACTTACAATCAATATGGACGTATTGTAACAAGCTCAACCCAATATAGCCAGTCTATAAGAAGTATGTTATTTTTCTATACATGGCTTTCCTGTAACTTTTTCGAATGCTATAACTTTTGCTAAACTGTAATCTCCAAAAAGCATTTTTTTAAGTTCGAATTTTGCTTTTATGTAGTAGTTTTTATCAGATATTTCGAATGGACTTTCGGGCCATAATTTATCAAAATCTACTTTACTTACATATACCCATTTAATAGTATCATATGGTTCTGCAAGCCATATTCTTTTATTTCTATTTATAGATTCAAAACTATATCTTAAATAATCTTTCTGTTCTATATCAATCATTTTATATTTTATAGAAGAGTCAATTATTATCACTGAATTCGAAGTCAAAAACCGATACCTAAATAATAGAACTAAAAAAACAAGAAAGATTACTCCACAGATACTTATAAAAATATTCATTATTCACCGGCGGTTTTAGTAGTTTTTAATGTAAGAACTTTACTTAGTAAAGTTCTTCAGGCCCGTCTGTAACCATTTAAGGTACTCATTTGTATCTGGAGTATATGCTGCAGTCTTGTTTAGTAAATTCATATCTGCATCTAATAGTGCATAATAAGGTTGTGAGTTATTTTTAAAATTTAGGGTCTGAAATGTCGCCCACTTGTCTCCTACTGTTCTAATCTCTTTAATTCTTCCGTCGGGTTTTAAAAACTTAAATTGGTCGTCTTCTGATAGCTTTTCTCTATCATCAACATATAAAGAAATTAAGACATACTTGTTCTTAAGGATATCAATAATTTCTGGATGACTCCACACCTGCTCTTCCATTTTACGGCAATTCACACAAGCCCAACCTGTAAAATCAAGCATAATGGGTTTATTTTGGGCTTTGGCAGCTTTTACTCCTTCTTCAAAATCGGTATATGCATTAAGTCCTAAGGGTCCGTGAGCTTCTTTTTCATAAATACTATAAAATAATGGTGGAGGAAAACCACTTAGTAATTTTAAGTTCGCATAGGCTGTATTGGTAAGTCCCGGAATTAAATAAATGACAAAAGCTAATGTGATAACGCCTATAGTTTTTCTTCCTTTACTTAGTTTTTGTATCGGGCTATCATGAGGAAAACGTATTTTCCCAAAAAGATACAAGGTTAGTCCCAGACCAATAATAATCCAAATACCAATAAATACTTCTCGTTTTAAAATTCCCCAATGTTCTACAAGATCCGCGTTTGATAAAAATTTAAATGCCAATGCGAGTTCGATAAAGCCCAAGACTACTTTTACTGCATTTAGCCATCCACCACTTTTTGGTAGAGAGTTTAGCCAATTAGGAAATAACGCAAATAATGCAAATGGCAGTGCTAAGGCTAATCCAAAACCTCCCATACCAAAGCTTAGTTGCATTGCTCCTCCATCACTACTTAGAGAACCTCCTAGTAATGATCCCAAAATTGGTCCTGTACACGAGAACGATACCAGCGCCAATGTTAATGCCATAAAGAATATACCTATCACTCCCCCGATACTTGTAGCTTTACTATCTAGTTTGGTACTCCAGGAAGCAGGCAAGGTAATTTCGAAATAGCCAAAAAAGGATATCGCAAATACAATAAAAATGACAAAGAAGACAACATTAAGAGTCACATTTGTCGAAATATTATTCAATATCTCTGGATCTAACGAGTCTAACAAATGAAAAGGAAGGCTTAATAAAATATAAATAATGAATATAAAAAATCCATACAAAATAGCATTGAATAATCCTTTTTTACGATCCTTAGCTCCTTTGGTAAAAAAAGAAACTGTAAGAGGTATCATAGGAAATACACAAGGAGTCAATAAAGCTATTAATCCTCCTAAAAATCCTAAAAGGAAAATATTAAAATAGCTTTTCTCCTCTACTTGTTCTGAAGGAAAAACATCTTTGCCTTTTACATCAATATATAATGCTTTGGATTTCTTTTGATCACCTTCTGTAATACTAGACAGGTCTCCTTTATTTTCAATTGCTTCTCCAGAAAGATTGATATCAAATTCTACGGTCTCTGGAGCTAAACATTTCTCATCATCACAAACCGAAAAGAACACTTCTGCTTTAACCTGTTCCAAAGTTTTGTTTACTCGCTTGATTTTTTGAGAAAAAGTCACTTTATCTTCAAAATACTTCACATCCATCTCGAAGATGTTGTCATACTTCTCAATACCTTTAGGCTCTATCGTTTCTCCTATAAGTGTATAACTCTCGGGAGTATTATTATAAGTAAACTCTGTTGGTGTTGGAGCTATCTCATCACTATCTGCTTCATTTTGAGAATACAAATGCCATCCTTTATCAAGAGTAGCTTCAAAATATAAGATATAAGTATCATCAGTTTCTTTCTCTATAGTAGCTTTCCACTTAACAGGATCCAATGTTTGCGAAAAAAGCGTTGTAGAAAATAATATAGTGGTCAGTAATAATAAGAGATATCGCATCAGGCTATTGTAATTTTAAGTATTTGTTTTGTTTGGGGTATTATTTTAAATCTATTATCTGCTCTATAGTTTATAATCCAAATTATTTCTTTTCCAGAACATAATAACCATACTCTTTCTTTGGCGAGTAAAGATAATTTTTCGTCTTTAAAATATTTACTCAATTTCTTTTTCCCTTTCATTCCCAGAGGGTAAAAATAGTCGCCTTCTTTCCATTTTCTTACAGTTAATGGATACTTTAACTTTTCTTTATCAACATAAATGGTCTTAAGGTCTATATCCGAGATTTCGGATGTTACTTTAAATTTAAGTGTTCCCGGAGGGATCATCAACATACTTTCGGCTTCGGGTATATTGTAATTGCGATCTATGATTTTTTCTGATATTGGACTCAATAATAAACATTCTCTATCCTTTACCAAACGATGGGTTCCCGAAAAAATTTGTTTTCCGGATTGACCAGTGATCATATATTCAATATCACTCCAGGCTTTAAAACCATATTCTTTTAACAAAAAATACAAGCTAGCTCTTGGGTTTCCATAATCAATTAATCTATTAATAGGTATTTTAATAGTATCATTTTCTGAAACTTCGAACAACTCTTTTTTAAGTTGAGTTACCTGACTTTTAATAAATTCACTACTTTGTTTTAGATATTCTAAAGTGGTATTAAAACTCTGTAAAAACTGGGGGTTAACAACTTTTAATTCTGGGATCACATCAAGACGCAGTTTATTTCGCAGGTACTTCGTGCTACTATTACTACTATCTTCTCTCCATTGCCAGTCATTTTTTTCTGCATATGCTAAAATCTGCTCTCTCGAAAATGGTAATAGCGGTCGTACAAAAGTTCCATTAATTTCTGGTATACCTGTTAACCCTTCTATTCCGGTACCTCTGGATAGATTTATTAAAAAAGTTTCTAGATTATCATCTGCATGATGCGCGGTAAGAATATAATCAAACTGGTGCTCTAGGGCTAGTTTCTTAAACCAATCGTATCGTAGCTCTCTGGCCGCCATCTGAATTGATAAATTATGATCTACAGCATAGTTTTCTGTATCAAACTGTGTAGTAAAAACTGAGCATTGAAGCTCATCAGACAATTGAGTAACAAAGTTTGCATCATCATTACTTTCTTCTCCTCTTAATTTAAAATTACAATGTGCTATACTATACTGGAGACCTAGTGCATGACAAAGTCTTACAAGTATAACACTATCTAACCCACCACTACATGCGATTAATAATTTGCTTCCCGAAAGAAATGGAAAGTTTATGGCAATATGATCTTTGAACTCCTGTAACAACAGATTTTGGATTAGAGTTTTCGGTTTTTCAAATATACGATTTTGAATTGCGATAACAATCTTCTTTGAAAATTACATTTACATATTGATTATCAGGTTTTTAACACTTTATTTGGTTTGTTTTTATTATTTTTAGAAAGCAACTCTTAAATTACTGATAAATGAATAGGACACATGAATTACAAGAATTTTATGAGGCGGATGACCAAAGGGAATTTAGTAAAAAATTATTATCCATTGTACCACACTTACATCCCTATGTGAAGCACAGATTATATATTGCAGAAAGCGTAGGTATTTTACCTCAGAACATGTATTGTTCTAATGGTATTATAGATGATGCGATATTGAAACTTTATCATGATGATCTTGATGTCGAAATAGACACCTTATCTCTAGAGCTTAAACTCTTTAAAATTGCCGATGAGCTTATTGATGAATTACATATTCGTGAAGGTTGGCATCAAAGAAATATTAGCACCAGTTATTTTCTAAAAGAAGAACTCGAAAAACTTGAAGAGAATTATACCGTTGAAGGAGATAATGAACTTATTATGAAAGAAGAATTAGATGATATTTGTTATCATCAAAATTCTGAAGAAAAGCAGAGTTTTATATACAATGATATGGATTCTGATATTCTTAAAGTTATAGACTCTGAACCTTCCTCAGAGCATCGAAAACAGAAATTATTAGGTAAGTTCTATAGTTGGCTCCCAATCGAGACTTCTAAAATTATTGATCTTTTTGTTTTCGGAAGATTAAACTTTGAAGAAATTGCTAAAATTAAAGATATAACCGCACAAGAAGTCAAGGAAATTATCATTGATGTACGAAAGAGTTTTAGAAGGAATCTTATTTAGTTAGCAGTATTGAGTGACAGTTTTTATAATATTACCTATATACTTTTTACTGCAATCCCTCTAACACCTCTCGCATTGCTTTTGCTTTAAGCAAACATTCTTCATATTCTTTATCGGGATCTGACTTAGCAGTTATAGCTCCCCCTACGGTATATGATATATATTGCCTTTCCTCATTATAGAGAATACTTCTAATCACTACATTAAAGTCAAAATCTCCATCCGGAGTAAAATATCCTACAGCTCCACTGTATAAACCTCTTTTAGATTTCTCAAGATTTTCTATGATTTGCATTGCAGAAATCTTGGGTGCCCCTGTCATACTTCCCATTGGGAAAGTAGTTTTGATAACATCAACAGGGGAAATGGCATCATCAATTGCCGAAGTCACTGTAGATATCATTTGATGTACTTGTTTAAACGAATATACCTTACACAATTCCTCTACGGTGACCGACCCTTTGGTTGCAGTTCTTGATAAGTCATTTCGTACCAGATCCACAATCATTACGTTTTCTGATCGCTCTTTGGGATCACTATATAGATCTGATATTAATCTTGTATCCTCATCAATGTCCTGAGACCTTTTTGCCGTCCCCTTTATGGGTTGAGAAATTATTTTTTGACCTTCTTTTCGCAAATAGCGTTCTGGTGAAGCTGATAGCAAATAGTGGTCATTCATTCTAAAAAATGTGGCAAAAGGAGGTTTTGAAATATCGTTTAAGTGATAATATGTCTGTAAAGGGTCAATACAACTGTTTTTTGCAAAAAACTCCTGGCAAAAATTAGCTTCATAAATATCTCCCCGATGAATATGAGCAAGCATTTCATTTACCTTCTCTTTATATTCATCTTTTGTAATACGCAGGCTTATTTTTACCTTGCCACAAGGTTGCTCTACCGTATCTTTTTTGAGTATTAAACTCTCAGAAATCGTCTTAAAATCTTCTTCTATTTCATCATCTACCATTCTTAAATAATGCATTTCAAGAATATTTCCTTTGAGTAAAAAAAGTTTTTTAGGCTGAAAAAAATACAAATCCGGAAAACATAATTCATCCTGATTTGCAGAAATCAAGTCTTCTGTATCATTTTTAAGATCATAAGAAAGATATCCAAAAATCCAATCCGAAGTTAATCCCTGATATTCTTTTAATGTATCAAAACCATTATAATAATCGGTTTTTATAGTAGTAAAAGCGTCTACCGCCAATACAGCATCATAACTAGAATATTGCTGTGAATAGCTATTAGAATCCAGCCAAGTAGCCTCTTCGAATTGCTGCCCCCAGTGTAATAGCTTAGTTTTAAATTCTGAAAAATCTTCTAAAGTATATTGTCGAACACTTCGCACTTGCTCATTAAATTTGATGTGCAAAAGTACTGAGAACTTCGTTTAATCCCAATAAAAGTGTCTCATCTGTTACGGTGTTTGATTCTATAGAAAAATTATCATAAAAAGAAGGGAAACTAAAACTCTCCGCTATTTCGGCTCCAAATCTGGGAAACACATTCTTAGCAAATTCTAATGAACTTAGTCCTCCTCTTTTTCCTGGAGAAGTACTCATTAGCAAAATTTTCTTTCCTTCCAGAAAATTACGATCCAATCGAGATAACCAATCTATTACATTTTTAAAAAAAGCACCCCAGCTACCATTATGTTCATTTACAGAAATAATCAATGCATCAGCCTCAGAGATTTCTTGTTTTAGTCCCATAACCATTCCTGGGAAACCATTATTTTTTTCTTCATCCTCGCTATACATCGGCATAGCATAATTTACCAGGTTAATTATTCTTATATCATGTCCTTTTATTTCTGAAACTACAAACTCTACGAGTTTATGATTAATAGAAGTACTGCTATTAGAACCTGCGAAGGCAATGATTTTCTTCATTAGTATTGTATTAGAAAGTCAAAAGTAACCAAAATGTTCACAGTCCCAAAATAAGGCTACCTTTGTAGCATCAAAAAAAAACAAATCAATTGACTTTTCGAGATTTAAATCTAAACACGCAACTTCTTAATTCCCTTGATGATTTAGGGTTTGAGACTCCTACTCCTATTCAGGAAAAAGCTTTTGCACCCGTAATGTCTGGAAAAGATGTTGTAGGTATTGCACAAACAGGTACTGGTAAAACATATGCCTATATGCTTCCGATTTTAAGGATGCTAAAATATTCTGTACAACAAAACCCAAGAATATTAGTATTAGTTCCTACACGAGAACTTGTTGTACAGGTAGTTGATGAAATCGAAAAACTTTCTACATACACCAATGTGCGAATAACAGGAGTATATGGAGGTACAAATATCAATACGCAAAAACAAGCTGTTTCGCAAGGTTTAGATATTGTAGTTGCCACTCCGGGACGTTTATATGATCTGGCAGTAAGTAGAGCGTTACAACTCAAATCGATTCAGAAACTGGTGATCGATGAAGTCGATGTAATGTTGGATTTAGGATTCAGACATCAATTAATGAACATTTTTGATATCCTTCCGCGGCAGCGACAAAATATTATGTTTTCGGCTACAATGACAGATGAAGTAGATCAAATGATTTCAGAAATATTTGTCAAACCACAAAAAATATCAATTGCAAAAAGTGGAACACCTCTTGAAAACATCAAACAGTATGGTTACAAGGTTCCTAATTTTTACACAAAAGTAAACCTACTGGAACAATTGCTTTCTGATAAAGAAACCTATCACAAAACTTTAATTTTTGTTGGTTTTAAAAAGATTGCCGATCGTTTGTTTGAACAGTTAGAAGAAAAATATGCAGAAGAGATTTGTATTATCCATTCTAACAAAACTCAAAATTATAGATTGCGAAGTATCGAGCAATTTAGAAAAGGAGAAAATCGAATATTGATTGCTACAGATGTAATGGCCAGGGGGCTGGATATAGAAAATGTAAGTCAGGTAATTAATTTAGATACCCCAGAATATCCAGAAAATTATATGCACCGTATTGGTAGAACCGGTCGTGCAGAAAAAGAAGGAGTTTCGTTTGTACTTACTACAGAAAAAGAACAAGAGCACCTGGATGCTATCGAAAGTTTGATGGAGATGAAAATCGAGCAATTAGATATTCCTGTAGGTGTAGAAATCTCTGATCAGCTTACTCCCGAAGAACAACCCAAAATTAAAGAAATCAACAATCCTCATAAACGACCCAATGATGAAGTTGGAGCTTCTTTTCATGAAAAGTCAGCAAAAAATAAAAAAGTAAACCTGGGAGGTTCATACCAACGAGAAATTAAGAAAAAATATAAAAAACCTAAAACCAAAGGAGATAAAACATATAACTTAAAAAACAAAAACAAGAAACGATAATATAATTGATTTTGTTTTTTTTAGATTGAACTCTTCTAATACCTTTTTATGGATTTAAATCTTGCAGTATTAATCGATGGTGATAATATACCATCTTCGTACATAAAAGAAATGATGGAAGAAATTGCAAAATATGGCAATCCAACTATCAAAAGAATTTATGGAGACTGGACAAAACCAGATCTTACAAAGTGGAAAAAAATTCTTCTAGAGAATGCAATAACACCAATCCAGCAATATGGATATACAAAAGGTAAAAATGCTACAGATTCTGCAATGATTATAGATGCAATGGATATTCTATATTCTGAAAAAGTAACTGGCTTCTGTTTAGTATCCAGTGATAGTGATTTTACTCGTTTAGCAACTAGACTTAGAGAGGCAGGGATGAAAGTCTTTGGAATAGGAGAAAAAAAGACTCCAAACCCATTTATTGTAGCTTGTGATAAATTTATTTACCTCGAAATTCTTAAATACGAAGCAGAAGAAAATGAATCAGAATCTATTGATACTACATCCGTTTCTAAAAATAGTGTTGATAAAATCACTTCAAAAGAGATTAAACTAATCTCACATACCATATCCGACGTAGCCGATGACGATGGCTGGGCTTTTCTTGGAGATGTTGGTAGTCTGCTACAAAAAAAACAACCAAATTTTGATTCCAGAAACTACGGTTTTCAAAAATTGACCCCTTTAATCAAGTCAATTAAAAATTTTGAAATTGAACAACGTGAAGCTGCTAAAGGACGGTCTAAGTTAATTTATGTGCGGAATAAAAGGCAACGAAAAAAATAAGCTAATTGCAACAAAAAATATAGATATGAAATCATTAGTAGTAAAAGGAGGAATATTTTTCATTATTCTAATATCCTTTCAGATGGAAGCTCAACAGGTCTATAAAGAAAAGTTTGCACATACTTTTTCTATTGTAGCAAGAGATAAGGCAACTGGAGAAATGGCAGTAGGAGTCCAAAGTCATTGGTTTTCTGTAGGGTCGATTGTATCCTGGGGTCAATCTGGTGTTGGTGTAGTAGCAACACAATCTTTTGTTAATCCTGCATACGGCCCTAACGGCCTTAAACTTATGTCTGAAGGTAAAAGTGCCAAAGAAGCACTCGATCTTCTGGTAGCAAAAGATGATGGAAAAGATTTTAGACAAGTAGCATTTCTGGATGTAAAAGGTAATGCAGCTGCTTTTACAGGTGAAAAATGTATTGTTTCTGCGCATCATATCGTTGGAGATAACTATGCTGTACAAGCCAATATGATGCTTAATGACAACGTGGTTCCTGCAATGGCCAAAGCTTTTGAAGAGCATAAAGACCTACCACTGGCAGATCGTGTAGTCAAAGTTCTAATAGCTGCTCAGAAAGCAGGAGGAGATATCAGAGGTAAGCAATCTGCTGCACTGGTGGTTGTGAATGCTAAACCAGCTAAAAATTCTTGGGAAGATAAAAAAGTTAACCTAAGAGTAGATGATCACGCAACACCATTAGTAGAATTGCAACGCCTATTACAAGTACACAAAGCCTATGAATACATGAATAAAGGAGATCTGGCAGTAGAAGTCGGAGATATGGAAATGGCTCTCCAAGCCTATGGAGCTGCAGAACAATTATTTCCTGAAAATTTAGAAATGAAGTATTGGAAAGCAGTAGCTTTGGCCAATAACAACAGGCTTGATGAAGCATTGCCTATATTTAAGCAGATTTTTGATAAAGATGAAAACTGGAGAGAACTTACCAAAAGGCTCCCAAAATCCGGGTTATTAACCGTATCAAAAATACAACTTGATCAAATTCTTAAATTATAAAATTAATTAAAAACCAGAATTCTCATTGGCCTCTATCTTTGCTCATGGATTTACAGCATATGCGTTTGGTAAAAGTTTTTCGAAAGAGATCTATACCAAAAAATTATGGATATTAGGAATTATCTGTTCAATCCTTCCCGATGCAGATGTTATAGGTTTTAAATTTGGTATTACCTATGAAAGTTTTTGGGGACATCGGGGGTTTTCTCATTCATTATTTTTTGCTTTGCTTCTGGGGGTTATCGTTACTTTTATTTTCTATTCTAAAAAGACATTTACCAAAACAGGAGCTGCACTAATCTTATATTTTACCATTTGCACAGCTTTTCATGGTGTTCTCGATGCAATGACCACAGGAGGGCTTGGGATTGCATTCTTCTCTCCTTTTGATACTACCCGATATTTTTTTCCGTGGCGACCGATTCAAGTATCTCCGATTGGTCTTAGTAATTTTTTTAGTATCTGGGGCATTAAAGTATTGTTAAGTGAGTTGATCTGGATCGTGATACCAACAAGTATTTATATCTTAGTGATTCGTTATATCAGAAAACTCAAAAACTAACTTCGAAATAAACAATGAAAAACACTATTAAGCCTCTATTTCTTTTAGTGGTATTGTTATGCATGTACTCATGTAAAAAAGATCAAACTCACGAAGTCATTACAGTATCAGAAGAGCTTCAAATCAAAAAACTTAATGAGCATAGCTATATACATACATCATATCTGAACACCGAAAGTTTTGGAAAAGTACCATGTAATGGTATGATTATTATCGATAATAATGAAGCATTGATATTTGATACACCAACTAATGATTCTGTATCTGGAGCCTTAATAAATTGGATTCAAAAAAACTTAAAATCCGAAGTCAAAGGAATCGTTGCCACACATTTTCATGATGATTGTTTAGGAGGTTTAAAGGAGTTTCATAAAAGAAAAATTTCTTCATATGCCAGCAATGAAACCATACGTTTAGCTAAAAATAAAAACTATACAATTCCTCAAAATGGATTTGACACACACCTTGAATTAAAAGTTGGAAATAGAAAAGTATTCAATACATTTCATGGAGAAGGTCATACTTCTGATAATGTTATAAGTTATTTTCCTGATGAAAAAGTACTCTTTGGCGGTTGTTTGATTAAATCAAAAGGAGCTAAAAAAGGATACCTCGGAGACGCCAATGTAAAAGAATGGTCAACTACTGTTTCTAAAATCAAAGAAAAGTATCCCAAAGTAGAAATTGTAATCCCGGGGCATGGAGCTCACGGCGGACAGGAGTTACTAGAGTATACTATTTCTTTATTTAAAGCTGAATGATAATATATGAAAGAATTTCAAAATAACACCTCACCAAAAGACAAAAGAAAATCAAAAGTAACCATAGGGCAAGCTTTTAAAACCATTATATGGCCAAGAAAAAATCTTGTTTTTATTGGACTATTATTAATTGTCCTAAGTAGATTAGCTAGTTTGGTATTACCTATGGCTAGTAAATATCTAATGGATGATGTTATCGCCAAAAAAGATTACGAAATGCTAAAAATGCTTTTGATTGGTGTAGGTCTGGCAATTCTGGTTCAAGCGATAACATCATTCCTTTTAACCAGAATACTAAGTGTACAAGCACAATTTCTAATTTCAGAATTAAGAGCACAAGTACAGAAAAAAGTACTCTCCCTACCTATTAGTTTTTTTGACAACACAAAATCCGGAGCATTGGTATCTCGTATTATGAGTGATGTAGAAGGAGTTAGAAATCTTATTGGTACCGGATTAGTACAATTGGTTGGGGGCACAATTACAGCTATTATTTCATTGGTATTACTTATCCGAATTAGCCCATCGATGACATTATTTGTGCTGGTTCCCGTATCTGTATTCGGAATCGTAGCTTTAAAAGCATTCAAATATATTCGTCCAATTTTCAGAAAACGAGGAGTTATCAATGCAGAAGTTAAAGGTAGATTGACCGAGACTCTTGCCGGAGTACGAGTGATAAAAGGATTTAATGCCGAGGCGCAGGAAAACAAAACGTTTGAAGAAGGAGTAGATCGATTATTTCAAAATGTAAAAAAGAGTTTAACGGCTACAGCAATAATGACTAGTTCTTCAACATTTTTATTGGGTATTGCTTCTACCGGAATCATGGGGATTGGTGGATATAAAATTATGATCGATGAGTTAACCATTGGAGATTTCCTTTCCTTCACATTATTACTCGGGTTTATGATTGCCCCGATTGTACAAATGAGTAATATCGGAAGTCAGTTAACTGAAGCGCTAGCAGGCCTGGATCGTACCGAAGAGTTAATGAATATGACTCCAGAAGAAGAAATAGAGGATCGAAATATCACCTTAGATAATATAACAGGAAATATCATCTTTGACAATGTTTCATTTTCATACGAAGAAGGAAAAGAAGTACTGCATAATATTAGTTTTAAAGCTCCCTCGGGATCTGTAACTGCTTTGGTTGGTAGTTCTGGTTCTGGTAAATCTACCATTGCCGGATTAGCAGCTACATTCTTAAATCCAAAATCAGGAACCATTACTATTGATGATAATGATATTTCTAAAGTAAAGCTACATAGTTTCCGACGTAACCTTGGAGTAGTATTACAAGATGAGTTCTTATTTGAAGGCTCGATTAGAGAGAATATTTTATTTCCTAATCCAGGTGCGACAGAGGCGCAATTACAGCAAGCTGTAAAAGCATCATACGTGAATGAATTTACAGATCGTTTTGATGATGGATTAGACACTTTGATAGGAGAACGAGGTGTAAAACTTTCTGGAGGACAACGACAGCGAATTGCAATTGCCAGAGCTATTCTCGCAGATCCTAAAATTATTATTCTTGATGAAGCAACATCCAATCTGGATACAGAAAGTGAAGCTTTGATTCAAAAAAGTCTTGGTGAATTAATGAAAGGCAGAACTACTTTTGTTATCGCACACAGGTTAAGTACAATCAAAAAAGCAGATCAAATTTTGGTTATCGAATCTGGTAACATAGCAGAACACGGTAATCATGATGAACTTATCGCTGCAGAAGGCAGATATTTTGATCTATACACATATCAAGCTAGAATTTAGTATTTTTAGAATACAAAAATCAAGCTTATGAAAAATAACATTAGAGGTGGTGATGCGCCAATAGCATGCCAATTAGAGGTTGACAAAAACTATGCTTGGTGTTCTTGTGGGCATAGTACAGATCAACCGTTTTGCAATGGTAACCATAAAAAAACAGGAGGGTCTCCTCCTATCATTTTTTGTGTAGAAGAAACGAAAGAGGCTTATTTATGTACTTGTAAGCAGACCAGCAATCCTCCATATTGTGATGGATCACACAGCAATTAAACAAAAAACCATATAGAAATTTAAGATCAAGAAACGTTTGATTCTAAACATACTACAATCAACAGGTTTTATATTTTTATTTGTTGATTTTGATGAGGTAGCATTATAAAAAGTGATTTGCTACCTCTATCATTAAAATCGATATATATTACTGTATCGTTTTTTGTTTTTGAATGAATGATTGTAATTTATTTTTATCCTTTAATACTACTTTGGTGTATTCTATGTCATTGCTTTGTTTAAAAACTCCTTCAGGGCTAACAATACAATGAAAAGGAATCTCAGAAAAATAAAATTTCTGCATTGTTTCTGGATCATTATCATTGGTGTTCAATTGAATTCCTTTTGGATTTTTATTGGTTATATATTTTCCCCACCGTTTTGTATCTCGATCTATTGAAATATCAATAAATATAATACTCTCATCCTCTATAAATTCATTTTTCATTTGTTCGAGTATAGGCTTTTCTGCTATACAAGGAGGACACCAGGTGGCCCAAAAAGTGATATATAATGTTTTTCCTTTATAACTATTTAAAGAAATTAAATTTCCTTCTGAATCAATATATTCTATATCTGGTAAATAATTATCTGAGCTTGTATTAAAATCCCATAACTTCTGAGCATGTACTAAGTCTCCACCCTGCGTTACTTTAAATCCTTTTTGTAATAAAATCAAAGGTTGAGAAAGTAAAAAATAAGTAAACACAAAAATCAAAATGAAGGCAGAAGATACTTTATACACTTTTTTCACCTCTTTTCTTGAAACTATCAGTGTCAAAACTCCAATGATGATAAGCACTATTATAAAAGGAAAATACAAAAACCTAAATGGCTTAAAAATCAAAAGTGGGAGAAACAGAAAAGGAAGATATTGTATAGGAGTATTTTTATTTATCGTTCCGCCTATATAAAACCCCAATATGCATATCAAAATAGGCACCCATTTTAGTAATGCAGGGTTATAAATAGGGAGTACTTTGAGGAATAGAAAAAACAACGCAAATAATAGTATTGTGAAAGAAAGAATTCCCAAAAGAATTTTAAAAATTGATTTCTTGATCATAACTTTTATTCTATTTCTTTATCTATCCATGTAAAAATAATTGTAGCAATTCTTGAAACTATGAAAACAAAAAAACCAAAGACTGCAGGAAGTGCAGATACTTTTAATCCACTTGCAAAAACATGAGTAGAGATTTCATCTATTATTTCTACTTTATCAAACATTCCTACAATACCTATTAATTGCCCTAATAAACCCCATACTAATGTTAAAAGCCCCATAGAATTGATCAGGCTTATATATTTTTCTGAAGAAACACCTCTTTGTATTATTACCAATGTGTTTTTGATAATGATAAATAATACTAACAACAACATAATAACTATTGGTATCATAAAGAACATCCCTCCTTCTTCTATTCTATTACCGATGAATGTAAAGATCGATGAAGTTTCATTTTGTAAAATAAATAGCTTTGTAATATTGAGAATTAAACTGATCATTCTATAAAATCTATTTTAAAAAGTTATTTTTTGATAATTTCTATTTCCGGGTACTCTTTCCTTGTAAAAGCTCTTTTTATCTCTAATGGTTGTTGTTTAACATATTTATTAAAAAAAGTAAGAATCAATTGATTAGTAATATAAGACATTCTTTCTGGATCGATTTCTCCTGTTTCTGTAAGTGAATGGATTTTTGACCAATACCCAAGATCTCCAAAATTAGCATGACCTGTCGACTTTACTGTAGCTAAATAGTAATCATTTTTTGCCACTTGATCGTATACATAGAAGTTTGGAGTAAAAAATTTATCATAATTTCTGTCGGCATGCATTACCAAGAGTGGTGTTGTCAAGGTTGTATCGATCACCCTTCCAAATTGTGCTCCATCCATATTGATTACTCCCTTAATCTTATTATTTACTGAAGCATTTTGCACTACCGCTGCTCCTCCCCATGAATGCCCCAATAATCCAACTTGATTCATATTTAATTTTTGATATAAAAAGTTATTCGAATCCTCGTTTAACAAGGCCAATTGATCTATAACAAACGAAATATCATCTGACCATCTATCAAGGTTCTCAAAATAAGGTAAATAATGTATCAACTCATAAGTTGCCTTATTGCCTCGTTTACCTTTTGTATTGAGTACTAAATCCATCTTCTTTTTTACAAAACCAAAATCCACCTCTGTATTCATCTTGTCAATATTTTTTTGACTCCATTTGATTTGCTTTCCTTGATATTCTGTAAGAAAGGATTCATATGTATGATGTATTGCAAAAACCACATATCCTTGACTTACAATTTCTTCAATAATCGAAGTATACATTTCACTATTCCATAATAATCCATGAGATAAAACCACAACAGGTAACTGCTTATCTTTTATAATAGGAAGTGATTTTTGAGTATGAGTCTTTGTAAGATCAAAATGTGTAGCAATAATAGAAGGCATACCTTTACTTTCTACAAAAGCTTCTGCATATCCATGATCCATATAACGTATAGGGTTTGTAATTTCAAGATTAGAAGGATAGTATGCCTCTATTTTTAACTTTCTATAATCTCCTTTTTCTTTCGAAAGTGTTTCCTCTCGTGTTTTGTCTTCAAGATACAACGATTCTAATCCCACTGAAAAAGCACCAGATGGTTCTGGAAACTCAATTACTGGCATTATAATGCAGAGAACAATACTAATTATGGTAATAATCAATCCTAAACTACCTAATAAAACCCTTACCACTTTTCTAATGTTTGGGACATAGTACAACAATAAACTTATCAAAAGTGTGGTATACCCAAAATACATTTGCCATCTAACTCCTTCTACTAACCAATGAAGTACAAAAAAAACGACACTAGTGTAAAAAAGCCATTTTTTGATCTTTAAATATTGTGTAAAAAAACAGATTAAAAACCCTATTAATGAAAGAAGTAAAAAAGATTCTAATATTCGCATTGGTTATTTTATGATTTATTTTGAATCAAAACTAACCACATTGGATTTACCTCATTGCTTATTTGCGACAAACTACCAAATTAGCTTTACTTATACCTTAAATAGTACCAAAAATGCGATAAACCTGTAAAAAGCCAAATCAATTTGGCTTTTCATCTCGTTAATAATGTTGTTTAAAAAAATATATAGATATTACGCTCTATTTTGTTTAGCCAATGATTTCTAAAAAGTTTGTATTAAAAATAATTGTAGAATTATTACTTCATATCATCTTTTGGATTGTAGTATTGGTTTGCTATACCTATTTCTTTGGGCATAATACAGACAACATAAGTTATGTTTTTTCTTTTTCCCTATTCTTAATGCCTGTTACCATTGGAACTACCTACACTATAATTAATCATCTAATTCCAAAATATTTATTAAAAGAAAAGTATTTACTTTTCCTGCTATACTGCATATATACCATTATTATTTCTGCTTTTTTTATCACTATTTCATTTTTTTACGGGTTGATTTTTTTATCATCTCTAAAATTAGAAGGGATGGCTCCTATGACCAGAAGTCCTTTTTTTCTCTTCATTGCAGTATACTTTGTTGTCTTTGTTGCCAGTGCTTTTAGTTTGGTAAGACATAATTATAAATCAAACTCAGCAAACCGAGAACTGCAGCATAAAGTCTTAGAGGCTCAACTTAAACTTAAAGAGCAAGAATTACATTATCTCAAAATGCAAATTCACCCTCATTTCCTTTTCAATACATTAAATACTATGTATGGATTTGCATTAAAAAAATCTGAAGAAACTCCAGAAATGATCTTGAGACTTTCTAATCTATTAGACTACCTCTTATATCAAGTAGATAAGCCTCTAGTATCATTAAAACAAGAATTAGATCATATCAAAGATTATGTTACTTTAGAAAAAATGCGATTTAATGATACGCTAGATGTAACTATGAATTTTGAAGACGTAAACGATTCTATTCATATTGCTCCTATGCTATTAATTCCATTTGTAGAAAACAGTTTTAAGCATGGTCAAATAAGGAATAAAAAATTATCTATTTATATGAAACTAACATATATAAATAACGTAGTACATTTTAGTATTAAAAATTCAGTTTATAGTTCTTCTGAAAATGATGATGGCATTGGCTTGTCTAACATAAAAAAAAGGCTTTCCTCATTGTATAACAATAACCATGAGTTATTAATTTCTAAAGATGAACATTGGCATAGTGTCGAATTAAAACTAAACACTTCTAAAACAAAAAACCTATGAACAACAAAATATCCTGTATCATAGTAGATGATGAGCCTACCGCAAGGGAGATTATCTCCTCTCACCTATCAAAAATTGATCGTATTGAGGTTGTAGCAACTTGTAGTAATGCTCTAGAAGCGTTTAATTGTATTAATACCCAAAAAGTAGATCTTATTTTCCTGGATATCAATATGCCTGAGATTTCGGGGATTTCTTTTGCAAAATCTATTAATAAGGATATCAAAATTATATTTACTACCGCTTATCGCGAATACGCTATTGATGGTTTTGATCTTCATGCAGTAGATTATTTATTAAAACCTATCGCTTATGAACGATTACTAAATGCCATACATAATTATTTTGAAGTATATCATAAGGCAGAATCATCAAAAACTATCGAAGCCAGTTCGAATGAATTTATTTTTGTTCGATCAGATCGAAGGATGAAAAAAGTTGATTTTTCTGAAATTATTTACGTCGAAAGTTATAGTGATTATGTAAAAATCCATTGCCCATCAAATACTGTTATCACTAGAGAAACAATAAGTACAATCGAATCCAAATTACCGCAGCAATATTTTATGCGAACCCATCGATCTTATATTATCTCTATTTCGAGGATAGATTCATTTTCTAACGAAGAAATCATAGTTGGTAAGAAATCTATACCTATTAGCAGAAATTATAAAGCTGAAGTACTAGGAAGATTAGAGGGGATATAAAAAAAACCACCTTACGTAAGGTGGTTTTTTTATATTTAGAAAATTATTTTAAATTTCCATCTTTGTAGAAATCACATTTTCTTACTTTTTTACATATGCAATGCTCTATTATCAGTAGCAGCGAGTGCAGCTTCTTTTACTGCCTCTGTAAACGTTGGGTGTGCATGAGACATACGAGAAATATCCTCGGCAGATGCTCTAAACTCCATTGCAGTAACAGCTTCGGCAATAAGATCGGCACAACGTGCTCCTATCATATGTACACCTAATACCTCATCTGTAGTCTCATCTGCAAGTATTTTCACAAAACCATCTAAATCCCCACTAGCACGTGATCTACCTAATGCTCTAAATGGAAATTGCCCTGATTTATATTTGATACCTGCTTCTGTTAATTCTTCTTCTGTTTTACCTACTGCAGCTACTTCTGGCCAGGTATATACCACTCCTGGGATCAGATTATAATCAATATGTGGTTTCTGTCCTGCCAAGGTCTCAGCTACAAAAGTTCCTTCTTCTTCTGCTTTATGTGCTAACATGGCTCCTTTTATAACATCACCAATTGCATAAATATTAGAAGCACTCGTTTGTAAATGATCGTTAACCTCAACCTGTCCTCTGTCATTAAGTTTTACTCCTGCAGCTTCTGCATTTAATCCATCGGTATAAGGCCTACGACCAACAGATACCAAACAATAATCTCCTTTTAGTTCTACCGGGTTTCCTTTTTTATCGTCTGCAGTTACCGTTACCTCATCTCCAGAAACCGATACTCCAGTTACCTTATGAGACGTATAAATTTTGGATTTCTGCTTTTTCATTACTTTTTGCAATTCCTTGGATAGCGCTTTATCCATTCCAGGAATAATTCGGTCCATATATTCTACTACAGAAACCTCTGCACCCAAACGGCGATATACTTGTCCTAATTCTAGTCCAATTACTCCACCACCAATAATAATCAGGTGTTTTGGTACTTCTTTTAATTTAAGTGCTTCTGTAGATGTAATTACCCTCTTTTTATCAATTTTGATAAATGGTAATGTTGATGGTTTAGAACCTGTAGCAATAATCGTGTTTTTTGCTTCGATCGTTTCTACGGTTCCATCTGCTTTTGTAATATTTACATGTGTAGCATCTTTAAATGATCCTACGCCTTCAAAAACATCAATCTTATTTTTTTTCATCAAAAAACTAACCCCATCGCAAGTTTGATCTACCACACTTTGCTTACGGGCAATCATCTTTTCTAGATTGATCTTTACATCACCCGGAATCTCGATCCCGTGATCTGCAAAATGCTTTACAGCATGCTCATAGTGATGAGAAGAATCTAACAATGCCTTACTAGGAATACACCCTACATTAAGACAAGTTCCTCCAAGTGTTGAATATTTTTCGATTATTGCGGTTTTCATTCCTAGTTGTGCGCATCGAATAGCGGCCACATATCCACCAGGTCCAGAGCCAATTACGGCTACATCATATGTACTCATAATAGATTATTATGTTGTGCGTATTAATTATGAACAACAAATGTACAAATGTTTTGCTTCTTACAGAAGCACTGATCTTGTCAAATTTTTATTATAAAGCAATATTAGGACAATCAAAAAGTTATACTTTAATTAATAGAAAGAATAAATTAATGAAAGAATGAGATAATGAAGCCTTCAAAAAACAAAAATCTTTGCTAATTTGCAGCTTCGATACTTTATTTACTCTTAAAGACCTTTTGACATAATTATGCGTTATCTATCCACTCTTTTTTTGCTTGCTGTGCTAGTTTTATGGAGCTCCTGCCGTAATGATTTTGAGTCAGGCCCCAGTACAGGAAATTTAAAATTCTCAACAGATACCCTATTTCTAGATACCATTTTTACCAATATAGGCTCTAGTACGTATAGCTTTAAAGTATATAATCATACCAATGATGATTTTACCATTCCTGCAATTGCACTAGAACGTGGCGAAAGTTCTAACTACAGGCTTAATGTTGATGGTGTTCCCGGTAAATCCTTTGAGAATATTCAGGTTTTAGCAAAGGATAGTATTTTTGTTTTTGTAGAAACTACAACCGACATTACTGACCAAACAGCAGATGTAGAGTTTTTGTATACAGATCGAGTGTTATTTGATACAGGAGGAAATCAACAAGATGTAGATCTGGTAACTCTAATAAAAGATGCTGTACTTTTATTTCCTTCCCGCGATGCCATGACAGGCGAAACAGAAACTTTATTACTTGGCCTTGATGGTGAAAATAACGAAATTAGAATTGAAGGTTTCTTTCTGCAAGATGACCAACTTAATTTCACTAACGAAAAACCATATGTAATCTATGGATATGCTGCTATACCTACCGGAAAAACACTTACCATAGATGCAGGTGCGAGAATACACTTTCATACCAACTCTGGGATTATAGCTGCCAATGGTGCTACCCTAACTGTAAATGGTGAATTAAGTACAGATCCAGAGCTTCTTGAAAATGAAGTAATCTTTGAAGGTGATCGTTTAGAATCTGGTTTTAGTGATATACCTGGGCAATGGGGAACTATCTGGCTTACTGCAGGAAGTACTGGTCACACTATAAATCATGCAACCATAAAAAATGCAACAGTAGGGGTACTTATGGATTCTAATGACGGAGGCACAGATCCAACGCTTACTATTAAGAATACCCAGATCTATAATAGTTCTAATGTAGGACTTTTGGCACGTACAGGCAATGTATTAGGAGAAAACCTGGTGATTAACAATGCTGGACAAGTATCTCTTAATTGTTCATTAGGTGGAACATATAACTTTAATCACTGTACATTTGCAAATTATTCTAATATTGGGACTGGATTTAGAGAACTTCCAACGGTATTGATTGATAACAATCTACGAGTAAATGAAACCGATGTGGTTGTTGCAGATTTACTTGAGGCAAATTTCACAAACTGTATTATTTATGGGAATCAGGAATTAGAATTAATATTCAGTAAAATTGATGGCACAGCATTCAATTATAATTTCAAGAACTGCTTGATTAGATTCAATGATCTCAGTAACAAATTTACAGACAACCCTTTATACGATTTCACCAATACAGCTTTGTTTGAAAATAATATTTTAAATGAAGAGCCTGATTTCAAAACCCCACTTGAAAATATACTTAGCATAGGTGAAATTTCTGCCGCTAATGGTAAAGCTTCTACTCCTACATTAGGAACAGATATTATAGGAACCCTTCGTAGTACTACTGCTCCCGATATAGGTGCATATGAGAGTACTGTCTTTGAAGAAGAAAATTGAAGCACAATATCATTCTTCATTATTGAGCGTCAGTCTACTATATAGAATAAATAGAAAGAGGGTAAAAACCGTATTTCTACTTATAGGAAACAATTACAGTAAAGATTAGATTTGATATAATAACCATATTACTAACTAATCCTTTACACAAATGAAAACTAAATTTGCTAACCTTGCAAGTTCTTTATTAGTCGCTTGTCTTGTAATCTTCGTTATTGTTATTTCTTGTAAAACAGACACAAAGGAAAAAACGGACCAACAACCGGTTGCCTATGATAATGTTCAGGAAAAAAGTAAAGATTGTAATTGCGAACCTAACTGGTTTCCTCATACTCAAACACCTCCTCCAGAAGAAGGCAAAGGAAGTCCATTTGATACTACTAGTACGACTAATTGTATTTTTCAGCAATGGTCCTGGCAAAAATTCTTATGGTTAACCAAACCAGAAAATGGAAAAACTGTTTTCGAAAATAAGTTAATACAGGTTAGTGATTTAATGATTCCCGTAGAACCTCAATCAGGATTATCTTTAGTTCTTAAAGATATAGAGCAAGCTGGTTCCGATGGAGTCTTAAAAACCAATTCTCAATTTAACTCCAGTATTAGTAAATCTGATACCGTTTACTATTCTATTCATATAGACGATACCTTAAAAGTTGCTGCCGATCATTTTAAAACAGCTATCCTGGATGGATCCATTCCTCCAAATAATACCGAAACATTTCCTATAGGATCATTAGAATTAAAAGTTTCTTGGGTAAAAACCAGTGCAATCCCAACAGATAAACTCTCGACATATTACCAGACCAAAGCAGCTATTTATGAAAATGGTGCATATGTTAAAAGTGATGTTGCTTTACTAGGAATGCATGTAGTAGGTGTAGTTATAAACCATCCAGAATTTATATGGGCGACTTTTGAACATAATGATATGGCTCCATACTATGACTGGAGTACCAATATAGTATCATCTACCGATGAAAAATTATTATATGGTAAAGGAAATACTTCATCTCTAGACGGGATTACATGGGGTGGTACTCAACCAAAAGAACCCAACAAAGCGTTTACACTTTTTGAATTTGGTGTTCCTAGAACACAGGGCAACGGTTTTATGGAAACCAGTCAAAAAGAACCAAAAAATTATGACAACATTACAACGATCAATTCCTGTGTTTCTTCAAAATTACAGGATGTTTGGAAAAATTATTTTTATAACGGAGGGATTTGGATCGACACCGATGGGCTATCTCCACAAAAACAAGCTGATACCATCCAAAAATTAGCCGGCAATATATCTCATGCTACAAAAGGATCTATCGCGAGAGGATCTCTAAATCTTTCTAATCTTACTATGGAAACCTATACACAGACTTTTCAAAGCGATGTGCACAACATTAATGTAAATAATCTGGTCAATTGCTTTGTTTGTCATAACTCAGAAAATTTTGACGAAGATAAAGCCAAATCACCATTATACTTAAGTCATATATTTAATGCATATCTACAACATGGCACAGGAAAAACACATGATGAAATCAATGCATTAAAAATCAAAGAATTTAACGAACAGTTTATAAAAAAAGAGTAATTCTCATATTCAATTCAATTATAACTGCTCGTATTTTATCATAGGCAAATACGAGCAGTTTTCTATTTCACCACATATCGAATTCGAATCATCCCATGAATTTTCAAAATTTAAACAATAAAGGCAACAAATCATTACATTTGAATACATTTATAAAAACGAAAACTTATAATCTATTTTTCAGTTTACTACAATGAATTCATATCTCTTTACTTCTCAACGATTAGGTTTCCGTAATTGGACCCTTAATGACTTAGAAACATTATTCGAAATCAATAATGATAATGATGTAATGGAATTTTTTCCGTTTAAACCATCAAAAGAAGATACTAAAGCATTTATTATTAGAATGCAGGAAATGTATGCAGAAAAAGGGTTTTGTTATTTTGCTGTTGATCTCCTGGATAATGCAGAACTTATAGGGTTTATAGGTTTATGTGAACAAAACTATTTAGAAGAACGAGGACCTTTTATTGATATTGGTTGGCGACTCAAAAAGAGTATCTGGAATAAAGGATATGCTACTGAGGGGGCTAAAGCTTGTTTAGATTTTGGTTTTAATACTATTAGTCTAGATAAAATTTATTCTACAGCGCCAGAAATAAATATAAAATCACAATTAATCATGAAAAAGATCGGAATGCAACAAATCGAAACTTTTGAGCACCCCAAATTATTAGATGATAAGCGACTGAAAAATTGTGTGCTATACGAAAGAAAAGGGATACTAGAATAACTTAAAAACAATGACTATGTCAAAATTCAAAATCATACCTGTAGCACTAATTACTTTCCTATCTTTTATACAGGTAGCCGTTGCACAAGAAGGTGCTATACATGAAAAAATCAATGCAGATATGTATGGTAACTTCTCTAAAGCATTCAAAACTTTAGATTATAACTTATTTGCTTCTATACATAGTAAAGAAATGATTCGAATTTCGGGAAATGGTGGTAAAATTGAAAAAGCAATTGTTTATTTAAAGGGGTATCAAAAACGATGGAACGTTCCTTCAAAAAAACCTGCTCCAATTGACTTTAGATTATTTGAAAGAATCTATTCTAATTCACTGGTTTCTGACAGAGGGATTTATAGAGTTACTTATATTAACGACAATAATCAAACTAAATACTCCTATGGTCAGTTTCATGTTGTATTAAAAATGGAAGATGGGGATTGGAAAATATGGATCGATTATGATTCTAACGAAAATAAAAGTATCAATAAAGATAGTTACGATACAGCTTTTTCTATTTCTGAATATAAAAAATACTGGAAACACTAAGATAGTCTGAAGTTTCTATTACATTTGAAAAACACGTATTGCAATTGTACACATGAAGATTACAAGAAAAATAAGAATCACACTCATTCTCTCTCTGGTTTTACTAAATATTAGTTGTGATCAAATTTCAAAGAATGTTGTTCGGCAAGTGATTGATCCTTATGAGCGTATAGAGGTTTTTAAAGATAGTTTTGTATTGACTAAAGTCGAAAATACAGGAGCCGCTTATAGTTTGGGATCAGATTTAGCTCCGATCCTAAAAATACTTTTATTGCAAATTCTTCCAATTTTGGTTTTATTACTATTATTAAGACAAATATTGATTAAAACAGATTATTCTAGAGAAACAATTATAGGTTTTGCTTTTATTATTGGTGGCGGAATCGGAAACCTTTTTGATCGCATTGTATATGGGTCGGTAACTGATTTTTTGATTTTGGATTTAGGAATCATAAAAACTGAAATATTTAATCTTGCCGATGTTTCTATTTTTTTAGGTTCAATTTTAGTATTGATTACTACTTTTTTTAATAAAAAAGGAACTATTTTTAAAGAAAAAATTCATTGAAATGAGTTGGATTAAAGAAATATCGTATACCGATGCAACCGGTCAATTAAAGAAAATCTATGACCGTATTAAGGGCCCAAACAATAATGTAGACAATGTATTGTCTATACATAGCTTACGACCACATACTTTGGTTGGCCATATGGGCTTATACAAAAATGTATTACACAATTCTAACAATACATTGCCAAAATGGTATCTAGAGACACTAGGCGTTTATGTAAGTAGCTTGAATCAATGTAGTTATTGTGTAGATCATCACTCTATAGGATTAAAACGATTGTTGAATGATGACATCAAGTTTCAGGAGATTTTATCCTGTTTATCCAAAGATGAATTGCAAAATCATTTTAAATATCAATATTTGGCAGGTCTTCAATATGCCAAGAAATTAACGCTATCACATCATACTATTACAGAATCCGATATTCACAACCTTAGAGAACAAAAATTATCTGATGGTGAGATTTTGGAAATTAACCAGGTAGTAAGCTATTTTAATTATGTAAACAGAACTGTAGTTGGTTTAGGAGTTAATACAGATGGGGATATTATTGGACTTTCACCCAATGATAGTGATGACGCCAAGAACTGGAGTCATTCCTGAATATCATTAACAGTTTTATGATCATAAGAATTGGTAGTAGTATAATGTTTCCATTTCTTTTGAAATACAGAATCATTTTTGGTATATGGTTTTCCTGATTCATAATAAACAAACTCATCTCTTCCTGTTAGTTCGGGATCGTTGGATATCTTGTCATAAAAATTAGCATACTCTTCTTTTTCTTTTTGTAATGTTTTACGAAGAGAAATATAAACATTTGACTCTAAATCTGACTTTTTCCATATATCATATTCAGTCGCATTTGAAACATATCTAATAGTACTCAATAAACTATCCTTAATTCTTATATCTATACCTTCTGTATAATATATTCTTTTGTTTGAATAGTCTATATTTTTCATATAAAACCGATTCTTATTGTATGACAAAATCCCATGTTCTCCGATAGGAGTACGCCCCTGTACTTTTCTTACTACAATAAAACCAAAATCTTTATCCGAAATTCTTTTTATTAGCAATATAGCTTTATACACAGGATGATTATGTATTGTATCTCGAAAAAAAGCATACCCATCTATAAGATCATAACGTCCTTCTATACTTGGGGTTTCAATACTATTCATGATGTCTTCCTTTTTTTCATCACGCTCAACCTCCTGTTCTAAGTTTTCTTTTTTTACATTTTCTTCAGATTGTTTGGATGTTAAATCACTACAACCAGATAATGTAAGTATCAAATAGAGTAAAATTTGGATATGGCGTATACACATGATAATTAGGTAAATAAAAATTTTAGAATAACAATATAAACAAAAAATGCACTGTCATATATCATGGCAGTGCACTTTCTTTTACTATTATATTTAAAATAAACTGGTTTAAATTTTTATGATTTTGCAGAATATTGCATTTTCAAGTGAATTGAAAAAATCTAAAAACCAATTTAATAAAGTTTTATCCTATAAACAAAGGCTTATCTGCCATCATCGCATTTACATCATCTGCGATAGTATGTAGTTTTTCTTCGCTTTCAACATTTTGGATTACCTGATCGATCAATTCAACAATGGCGACCATATCATTTTCTCTCAATCCACGAGTAGTAACTGCCGCTACACCAATACGAATTCCTGATGTTACAAACGGAGATTTATCATCAAACGGTACCATATTTTTATTTACAGTAATTTCTGCAACACCCAATGCCTCTTCTGCTTGTTTACCTGTTACTCCTTTATTTCGTAAATCGATAAGCATCATATGATTATCGGTACCTCCAGAAATAACTTCATATCCTTTCTTCACAAATGCTTCGGCCATAACTGCTGCATTTTTCTTGACCTGTACTATATAATGTAAAAACTCGTCTGTTAGTGCTTCTCCAAATGCGATTGCCTTTGCTGCAATAATATGCTCTAATGGTCCTCCCTGATTACCAGGAAATACTGCACTGTCAAATAATGAGGACATCATTCGTTTTTTTCCGCTTTTTAAAGTAATTCCAAAAGGGTTTTCAAAATCTTCTCCCATTAAAATAAGACCTCCTCTTGGTCCTCGCAGTGTCTTATGAGTTGTTGTAGTTACTACATGACAATGTGGTACAGGATCAGAGATTATTCCTTTTGCAATTAATCCTGCAGGGTGAGCAATATCTGCAAAAAGAATTGCTCCTACACTATCAGCAATCTCTCTAAATCTTTTATAATCAATTTCTCTTGAATAAGCAGATGCTCCGGCAATAATCAACTGTGGTTTTTCTGCAGTAGCGATTTCCTGAATTTTATCATAGTTTAATCTTCCTGTCTCCTTCTCTACTCCATAAAAAACAGGATTATATAATTTACCAGAAAAATTAACTGGTGAACCATGAGTCAAATGTCCTCCATGAGAAAGATCAAAACCTAATATTTTATCGCCTGGTTTAAGACATGCATGATATACAGCTGTATTAGCTTGTGAACCAGAATGAGGTTGCACATTAGCATATGCTGCACCAAACAATTCTTTAGCTCTATCAATAGCAATCTGCTCTATAACGTCTACTACAGCACATCCACCATAATAACGTTTACCGGGATATCCTTCGGCATATTTATTGGTTAGTACAGACCCAGCAGCTTCCATTACTTGTTCACTCACAAAGTTTTCTGAAGCAATAAGTTCTAATCCGTTGATTTGACGTTCTTTTTCGTCCTGAATTAAATCAAAAATTTGTTCGTCGCGTTGCATGAATTCATTATTTATTAGTAAAGGCGTAAAAATAGGAAATCCATTCTTTAAATCGACCTAAATAGTCTCTAATAAATAAGAACGTCTTGTTCTTTTTATGAATTAATGTTTACACCTGTACATCACTGATAATTTTGCATTAATACCTATCAAATATTACGAAGTAAAACATTTTTTGGTTTCAAAAAATTTAACAAATAGGTATTCCCTCCTTGGTATTGTACTATTAATAACATATCTTATCATTATTTTAATTATTTTTCACATAATTAAAAACTTTTTACCATCCGAAAATTATATATTTGATCATAAAAATTACCAACAACATATAAAAGAACTATAATGCCCATAACTGCAAATTATCCAGATAGAAAGACATGGATTGAAACATTTCCTAATACCGATTTTCCTATACAAAATATTCCTTTTGGTGTATTTCTTACCCGAGATGATATTATTACTATAGGAACCAGAATTGGTGATACTGCTATTGACCTTGGAGCACTTCATCAACTTGGTTATTTTGAAGGAATCCCATTAACAGATGATATTTTTTTACAGGATTCTTTAAATGATTTTATTTCTGATGGAAAAAAGACATGGAGATTGGTTCGTAATAAAATTGCTGAAATTTTTGATGCCAAAAATAATTCCTTAAAAAATAACGAAAAGCATAGACAAGAGGTTTTATTCTCTCTAGATGAAATCGAAATGCAACTACCCGTTAGCATTGGTGATTATACTGACTTCTATAGTAGTATTGAGCATGCAACTAACGTAGGGAAAATGTTTAGAGATCCCGAAAACGCTTTGCTTCCTAATTGGCTACACATGCCTGTGGGATATCACGGTCGCAGTAGTTCGGTTATTCCTTCTGGTATTCCTGTACATCGCCCGCAAGGTCAAAAACTAATCAATGGTGCTAAGGATCCTATTTTTGGCCCTTCAAGATTAGTTGATTTTGAGCTTGAAATGGCTTTTATCACTACCGATGCTAATCAATTGGGAGAACCAATACCTATCGAAGAGGCAGAAGATTATATATTTGGAATGGTATTATTTAATGATTGGAGTGCCAGAGATATTCAAAAATGGGAATATGTTCCATTAGGTCCATTTTTAGGTAAAAACTTTGCTTCATCCATATCTCCGTGGATTGTAACTCTTGATGCTTTAGAACCCTACAGAACAGATGGACCTAAACCAATAAAAAAACAACTACCTTATCTTCAATATAAAGGAAAGAAAAGTTTTGACATCAACTTAGAAGTTGCTATTCAACCAGAAAAAGCAACAGAAACTGTTGTTTCCAAAAGTAATTTTAAGCATATGTACTGGACAATGGCGCAACAACTTACCCACCATACTGTAAATGGATGCCCTGTTAATTCTGGTGATCTTATGGGTAGTGGAACATTATCCGGACCAACACCAGATTCGTACGGATCAATGTTAGAACTAAGCTGGCGTGGAGAAAAACCTTTACAACTTAATGAAGGAGGTAGTCGTAAATTTATTGACGATAATGATACAGTTATTATGAGAGGATATTGCGAAAAAGACGGAGTACGAATTGGATTTGGCGAAGTCTCTACTAAACTGCTTCCTGTGTTTAAAAAATAAAGAAGTTACAAACCATTATATAACCTCGAAAAAATAACTTTCGGGGTTTTTTTATTATCTTTTGGCATCAAAGTTGTTTTCAATACCCAAATCAAAATATTATTGATATGAAAAAACTACTACTCCTACTACTTATAGTTACAATTTTTTCTTCATGTAGCAGTGTTAAGAAAACCGAAAAGGCACTTAACACAGGAAATTATGATCAAGCGATAAATATCGCTCTAAACAAGCTTAGAACAAATAAAGGCAAAAAAGGAAAGCAGCCGTATATCCTAATGCTCGAACAAGCATATGCAAAAGTTCTTGATCGAGACAATAATGCTATTGCGTATCTAGAAAAAGAAGGAAACCCTGCTAATCTTGAGCGTATTTACAACACATACTTATCCTTAAAAAATAGACAAGAACGTATAAAACCGTTGTTGCCGCTTTACCTTGTTGAAGAAGGTCGTAATGCTAATTTTACATTGCATAACTATGACCAAAAGATTATCGATACAAAAGATAAACTCTCTCAGTACTTATTTAATAATGCTAAAGCTTTATTGACATCTGCTAAAAGAAAAACAGATTATAGAGCTGTATATGAAGATTTGAACTACTTAAACAAGATCACTCCTAATTACAAAAATACTCGAGAAATGATTGATGAAGCTCATCAAAAAGGAACTGATTTTGTAAAAGTAACCATGAAAAATAGAACCGAAGTTATTATTCCTAAGAGATTAGAAAGTGACTTACTTAATTTTGGCACATATGGTCTTAATGATCTATGGACAGTATATCACAGTCAACCTCAAAAATCTATTCTTTATGATTATGCTATGGAAGTAGAATTAAGAGAAATTAATATATCTCCAGAACAGATTAAGGAACGTCAACTACAAAAAGAAAAGTTGATTAAAGATGGTTGGGAATATCTACTGGATGAAAATGATGAAATCGTGGTTGATGATAAAGGTGAAAAAGTGAAAGTAGATAGAATGGTAAAAGTACATTGTGAGTATTATGAATTTACCCAGTTTAAAGCTACTAATGTTGTAGGCAATGTTCAATATAGAAACCTAAGAACAAGACAGCTCTTAGATGCTTTTCCTATTGCAAGTGAGTACGTTTTTCAGCATATTTACGCAAATTATAATGGAGATAAACGAGCTTTGGAAAGTGGCTTGTTAGGGTATTTGGGTGTGAAATCTGTACCATTTCCTTCTAATGAACAGATGGTCTATGATTCTGGAGAAGATTTAAAAAACAAATTAAAGAATATCATTACTAATTATCGTTTTAAATAATACATTACGCTATACTTATAATAGTATTTGATCTTAATAGATCTGTACCATATAATAGAGAATTATTAGCATGATCAATCAAGCAAGTTTACTTAATTCGGGGGCAATATTAAAAAAATACAAACGAGGAGAATTTCTTTTTCAAGAAGGTTCTATCGCTCGTTATTATTATCAGGTACACCAGGGAGAAGTTAAAATGAACAATTATAATCAGGAAGGGAAAGAATACATACAAGGTATTTTTACAAAAGAAAAAAGTTTTGGAGAACCTCCCTTATTTGCAGATTTTAAATATCCAGCTAATGCAGAAGCTATTGTAGATTCTGAAGTCTGGCAATTACCAAAAGAAAAATTCTTAAAGCTTTTAGAAGAAAATCCTGATATTCATCACAAATTTACCAGCACACTGGCTTTACGGCTATATTATAAAGCAATTATGGTTTCTGAAATATCTACTCAAGAGCCAGAACATCGCATTCTTAGGATTCTTGATTACTTCAAAAAAAATAGTGAACCTGGCACAACAGAATCAAATACATACAAAGTAGAATTAACCAGACAACAACTTGCCGATCTAACCGGACTACGTGTAGAAACCGTTATACGTAGCATCAAAAAACTAGAGCAAAAAGGAGAACTTTTTATTAAAGACAGAAAAGTATATCGATAATACTCATTATTTATTTATAAAGACAAAAAACAGGATAGCTTCATATTTATCACCAAGTTTTTCACGCAGCAGCGAAAAAGATTTAGTTATTTGAGCTTCTACTGTTTTTATGGATACATTTAAATACTCAGCTATTTCAGCATTTGTCAACCCTTCTTTTTTACTTAACTCAAAAACTTGCCTGCATTTTGGAGGTAGGCTTTGTATTTCCTTATTTACTATTTCTATCATAATCTCCAAAACAGATTCATCACTACCCTCGGCCACCTCATACAATGACTCAATATATTTGTATTGAAGTAACATTGTTGATTTATTTTTTTGGTATGTATTTATAAACTCATTATAAACCGACTTAAATAGAAAGCTTTTGATAGAATAATCGCTATTTAGTTTTTCCCGAAATCGCCATGTTTTCAAAAATACATTTTGCACTATATCTTGTGCCAATACATGATTATTAGCTAAGGATAAAGCATAAGCATGCAGCCTCCTATGATATTTTTCTAACAAAAACATATAAGCCTTTTCCTCTCCTTTTCTAAGAGCTTGTGTTAAAACGTAATCATCTTTAAACTTCACTTAAAAAAATTAACAATTCAATTTAATACCCAAAAACTTATGAATTTTTCAAAAAAACAATTAAAAAGTAAGGGTATTTGTATTTCGTCTTGTATTATTATATAAAGTCACTAAATATATGATTTCTCCTGAAATAGAAAAACTTCTCATAAAATTCTTTAATCAGTCTACAACCAATGAAGACCATGATCTACTGAATGATTGGATCAAAAAACCAAAAAACCAATCTACTTTTAAAGATTATGTCAAAGCGCACTATGCAATCACACTTGGTATGAACAATCCTTCTCTAGACAAGACAAAAGAGTGTTTACTAAAGGAAATAAAGAAAGAAAAAAATCTCTTTCACAGGTCCCGATTTAGAGTATTCTACAAATATGCCGCTATTGCTATATTATGTTTAGGGATAGGCTATCTACTGCAAAAAAACAGTTTGGACACTAAAGAAGGAACATTAACTCCAGAAGAAAGAACAATAACCTTAAAGTTAGAGAATGGAGATACCCAAATAATCTCAGAAGATGGCGATACCAACATTGTCGATGTTTCTGGTACTATTATCATGCAACAACAAGGTACACAATTAGTGTATAACAAAAATATTTCTACTGAGAAACTTAAATACAACACCTTAACTATTCCAAACGGAAAACGATTCGACATTATTTTATCTGATGGAACTCATGTTTTTTTAAACTCAGGAAGCTCAATTAAATATCCAATAAAGTTTATTCCAGGAAACCTCCGTAAAGTTTTTCTGGAAGGTGAAGCTTTTTTTGATGTTACCAAAGATGAAAAACATCCTTTTTTAATAGAAGCTCAATCACTTGATGTAAAAGTACTTGGAACCAAATTTAATGTAACTACATATCCTGGTGATAGTGAAACAGAGGTTGTACTAGTTGAAGGATCTGTAAGTTTAAGTTCTTCAGAAAACAAATCAGATGGTGAACAGAATGTTATTCTAAAACCCGGGTTTAAAGGAACATTTGATAACGTAGAACAAACAATCTCTACTCAAAATGTAAACACTTCTATATATACTTCATGGGTAGAAGGTATTATTGTTTTCAGAAATGTTCCTTTTGAGGATATCATTAAAAAACTAGAGCGCCAATATAATGTTACCATAATTAACAATAATAGAGATTTAGCAAAAGAAGCTTTTAATGCGAGTTTCGAAATTGACAGAGAAACAATTGATGAAGTTTTACATTATTTTAATAAAGTTCATCAGATTAAATACAAAATCATAAATAATAAAGTAATTATAGAATAATAAATAAAATACATATGAAAAAAACGAATTAAACAACCAAAAGATTTTACTCACTTCAATTCTGTTAAAAAAAATCGGAAAATGCTGGCACACTTTCCGATTGAATAAAGTGATTTAACGTCAATACGTAAACCACAAATAAACATTTTAAAATTATGAAAAAAATATTGAAATCCGAGGGTAGACCTCGAGGGATATTAAAGCTTACTTTAAAAATGAAAATATCTTTACTTTTTATACTTCCTACACTATTTACCATACAGGCAAATAGTTATTCCCAGAATACTAAGTTGTCGTTAGACATGGAAAATGTAACTGTAATACAAGTAATTGATGAAATTGAATCTCAAACCGAGTTTAAGTTTGTTTTTAAAACAAAAGCTGTTGACTTAGATCGAAGAGTAACAATAAAACTTAAAAAGAAAAAAGTTGAAGAAATCCTGAATACGCTTTTTTCAAATTCTCAAACCGCCTTTGAGATAGACAATCGTAAGATTTTATTGAAAAAGGCCTTAAATAAAACCCCCTCAATACAAAATGACGAAATAGATAATCAAGAAAAGCAGGAAATAGAAATCAATGGGCAGGTTTTTGACTATCAAAATGCTCCTCTACCTGGTGCCAGCATAGTAGAAAAAGGCACAACAAATGGTGCTACAACAGATTTCAACGGCAATTTTTCTATCACCGTTTCCAATGTCAATGCCGTTTTGGTCATTTCATATCTTGGATTTGAGTCCAAAGAGGTAAATATTACTTCACCTACAGAAGAATTAAAAATCATATTAAAAGAAGGTGGGTTTGCCTTAGAAGATATTGTAGTTACAGCAAGAAAAAGAATAGAAAATGTTCAAGACACTCCGATTTCTATTACTGCCGTACAAGGAGTAGTTTTAGAAGAGATGGGAGTAAACAATATAACCGGAATCGCAGATATTGCCCCTAACCTTACATTTAGTACAACCGGAACCGTATCTGGATCAAGTTCTGCTGCAGTAGTTTACATCAGAGGAATTGGTCAGAATGATTATGTGCCAGTAGCAGATCCTGGTGTAGGAATTTATGTTGATGAAGTGTACCTGGGCAGAACCGTTGGTGCTGTTTTAGATTTAGCAGATTTAAAAAGTGTAGAAGTCATTAGAGGCCCTCAAGGGACTCTCTTTGGAAGAAACTCTATTGGTGGAGCCATATCCTTATTATCTAATGATCCAGGAGATATATTAAAAGGAAAAGTTAGCCTTACAGGAGGCAGTTATTCAAGAAATGATGCTACGTTTAGAATAAGCGGACCTATATCTGAAAGTTTCGGGTTTACTTTTAATTTAATACGACGAAACAGAGAAGGGTATGTAGAACGAGTATTAGTTGATGATTCTGATTTAGGCGATGAAAATTCCCATGGAGCAAGACTTAAATTAGACTATCATAAACCATCCAGTAAATTCTCCGCAAAATTTATTGTTGATTTTGCAACAGAAAGAGAAGAATCTGCCGCAGAACAGAATTTATTCTTTCATGATGATAGGTTATTACCACAATTATGGAACACTAATGCAGCACCAGCAATTACATCTACCGCCACTGGTTATGTCCCTGGAGACACCACTGTAGGAAATGATATTTATGACGAAAGGTGGAATTTTGGACCATTCAAAACAGGTGAAACTTCACTTTCTCAAAATGATATTGATACTTGGGGTATATCTACTAATTTAAAATATGAAATCGGAGAAAATTCTGAGACTAAATTAATTTTGTCCTATAGAGATTTAGATGCCGAGTTTGCAAGACAAACAGATGGATCACCACTTAATATCTTTGAGAATAGAGATGTCTATGAGCAAGATCAATTTAGTGCAGATTTACGTTTTAGTCATTCTAGTGAAAAACTAGATTTTGTAACTGGGTTATTTTATTTTATAGAAAATGTAGATAACGCTTTATCATTTACCGGTGCATTACAAAATACAGTGTATCCAGTATTCTTAGGAGGTTTGGTAGAGAATAGTAATTATGCAATATATGGAGAAGCAACTTATAAAGTAACCGATAAACTATCATTAACTGGAGGTCTGAGATATACTAATGAGACTAAAAAAGCAAAACCAGATGCTTTTAGAGACCCTACAGTAAATCTAGGAGATACTCCTAACGCTCCTAACCCAATTCGGGATATCAATACAAATCCCAGACGTTTACTTGACCAAATGTGGCAAGAAAATACTTTTGATCAAATAACGTGGAGATTTAATACCGCATATAAAGTTTCTGATGCTTTAAATATTTATGGTACTGTTTCTACCGGATTTAAATCTGGTGGGTTTGAATGGAGAGTTACCAATACATCTTTTTATGAGGATCCTTCAAATGATTTTGACGGAGATGGAGATGGAGATTTACCTCAATTTTCTCCAGAAACAGTTACATCTTATGAACTGGGCGCAAAAGTAAAAGTAAAAAAACTAAGGTTCAACACGGCATTCTTCTATACCGATTATAAAGATTTACAAATTGCTGCTAATCCACCAGGATCAATTGCAACTTTCCAGACAAATGCCGGAGATGCCGAAATTAAAGGACTAGAAACCGAAATAATTTGGCTCCCTAACCCTTTTATGCTTGTTAATGTCGGATATGGATATACAGATGCAGAATACAAAGACCTTATCGAAGGTGTCACCGTAACCGAAGATGATAATTTCATTTTAACTCCAGAACATACTTTAACTTTTGGAGGATCATACAAAATTCCCGTGTCCTTTGGTAGTTTTACCCCAAGAGTAGATGGTCATTATAAATCTAGAGTTGATTTTGAAGCTCAAAACAGTGATTTTGTTTTCGATGATGGTCATACTGCACTAAATGCTTCTTTAAAATTTAATGCAAAAAAACACTGGGAACTTATCATCGGTGTCGAAAACTTAACAGATGAACTATATTTAGTTGGAGGTGATGCGAATACTGCAATAGGCTACGAGAATGGAATTTATGCAAGACCCAGAAATTATTACGCCACTCTATCATACTCTTTTTAAATACTTGGATAGTTAGCCCCTTTCCAGAGTTTAATCCTTTTTTGGATTAGACTCTGGATTATTTAATAATGTCGAGTTTGAAAATTCAAATACTATAAAATTTTATATCCAGAAAGGACCTAATACTATAAATTAATGAATTGGAATAAGCTTAGAAAAACTCTAGGACCTGGAATTTTATTTGCAAGTACCGCAATAGGCGTTTCTCATTTGGTCCAAAGCACACGTGCAGGAGCTAATTATGGTTTTACACTCATAATTGTTATTATCATTACCAACATTTTAAAATTTCCTTTCTTTGAATATGGTGCCAGGTATGCTAACGCAACGGGAGAGAGTCTTATAGATGGGTACAAGAGGTTAGGTAAATTTGCTTTATGGATTTATTTTTTAGTTACTATATCATCTATGTTTTTTGTTACTGCCGCCGTAAGTTTAGTAACAGCTGGTTTTATGGACAACCTTTTTGAGGTATCCACACTATGGCCTTCTTTTAAATTATTTCCTATTGCACTTGTTTTTTTAGTATCCTATGGTGTACTGGCCTTTGGAAAGTTTAATATCCTAGATAATATCATTAAAATAATAGGAATCCTATTATTTGTTTCTACTATCATTGCCTTTGTAATGACCCTTAGTAAGGGCCAAGCAACACAGGTAAAAGGTTTCGTTTCTCCATATATTTTTGATGATACAGGGATTTTATTTCTAATCGCATTAATGGGATGGATGCCAACAGCTTTGGATCTATCCACCTGGATCAGTTTATGGGCAGTAGAAAAAATAAAATCAACAAAATATCACCCAACACTTAAAGAAGCTTTATTCGATTTTAATCTAGGATACTGGATCTCTGCTTTTTTAGCCATTTGCTTTTTAATTCTTGGAGCGTATCTCGTATATGGAACTGGAAAAACACTTCCTAAAGATAGTGTAGGATTTGCCGGCGATATAATTGAGTTATATACTACTACTATAGGAAATTGGAGTTATTTAATTATTGCTATTTCTTCTTTTTCAATTATGCTAGGAACAAGTTTAGGAGTTTTTGATGGATATGCGAGAACACTACAACAAACTACAAGGCTAATATTTTCATCAGAAACCAAAAACAATATAGTACAGAAGCCCAGACAAATATACCTTGGTTCGTTGCTTATTTTAGCCATAGGATCATTCTTAATTACGGTTTTCTTTAGAGGGCAGTTTAAAGCTCTTATCGATCTGGCAACTACTATATCTTTCTTAATTGCTCCTTTAATCGCCCTTGCTAATTTCAAATTAGTAAGTAAAAAATATATTAGAGAAGAAGCAACCCCAAAACCATTTATGAAATTGATTAGTTATCTCGGAATTCTATTTCTAACAGGCTTTGCTCTGTTTTACTTATATATTAAATTTTTAAAATAAATGTATTGATCAGGTCTCAATATTATTTTTGAAACGATTTATCAATCTGTATTTTATATATTTTAAGAGAAGCACATAGAACCTTACTTATAATCTACTTTATGATCAGAATCATAAAACTATAGCCCTTCTTTGAAATATCTTTGAATAACACTAAAAGTAATTGTTATGTATTCAAAGTTATTAAAAGATTTTAAGGAAATGTATATGGCATATATACCATTAATGATCATTCTTTCCAGTTGCTTAGGGTCTGTTGCAGCAATGTACATTCTTATGCAAGACAGGTCTATTTCACAAGTCATTCAATTATCTCTTTGTGTAATCATTTGCATGGCATTTAATGCATCTATTCTAGCTCAAATGAAAGCAAAGTTTGTATTTAACCTATTAATTGCAAGTATAATAATCAACAGCTTTTTGGTATTGCTTAACATCACATTTTACTAATAGAAATATAAGATTTCTTACAACAAAAAAAGCAAGCAAAAGTGATTCAAAAAAATGATATCAGAAATAGAAATGATGTAGCAATGCTGGTTTCTAGATTTTATAAAAAAATCAGAAAAGAAGAGAGTTTAGGCCCTATTTTTAATCATATGATAAAAGATTGGGATAAACATTTAGATAGATTAACCGACTTTTGGGAAACCAACCTCTTATTTGTTTCAAAATTTAAAGGAAACCCTATTGAAGTCCACAAACGAGTAGATCAAACGTTTAACCACAGCGTTACAAATGTACATTTTGGAATATGGTTGCAACTATGGATTACTACAATAGATGACCTTTTTGAAGGTGAACTCGCTACTTTAGCTAAAAATCGCGCCAGAAAAATGAGTACAACATTATTCTTGAAAATGTTTCAAGACAGACCTTCTCAAAAAATGATCCCTAACAAATAATTTATACAAATTGATGTAATACCTGGGGCGTAATCGCACTATGCGAAGAATGATGTACCATAACACCATTTCTAATAACAATAAATTGTGGTGATTCATGAAATACTTGAAATTTTGCAGCTACTTCTGCAGACACATCACGATGATTCAATAAATCAAGATAATACAAATCTATTTGATCTTCTGTAATATCAAAACTGCTTTCAAAATTACGGATCACCATTCTACTAATACCACAACGAGTCGAATGCTTAAAAATAGCCTGCGTTTTAGTCTTTGATGCTTCTGCTATTTCCTCTAATTGCGAAATAGAATTGAGCACTTGCCATGGCAAAGCTTGTTTTTCCTGCTTAGGTTCTTTCTCTTCTGATCCAAATAATTTACCAAATATTCCCATTTTTTCCCTTAATTCTAATTATCACAAACATAGTCAAATGATTTTTAAAATTGACTATAATCATATATTGGTCGTTACAAAATTCGTAACTTTACATTAAGCCAAAAAGTCAGTAAAATCAAGCAACAACAAGACATTTTGACACATTATCAAAGTAGGAATATTATTTGATCCTCTACTAGAAACTCAAAATAAGAGACTATGAATTTTAATAATTTCACTATAAAATCACAAGAAGCCATACAACAAGCTCAACAGCTTGCACAAGGCTTTGGACATCAACAAATAGAAAACGAACACATTTTTAAAGCTATCTTTAATGTAGATGAAAATGTGCTTCCGTTTTTGCTAAAAAAGTTAAATGTAAATATCAATCTTTTACAACAAGTTCTCGATAGCACACTAGAAAGTTTTCCTAAAGTTTCTGGCGGAGAGTTACAGTTATCAAGAGAAGCAGGAAAATCGTTAAATGAAGCAAGCATTATTGCTAAAAAGATGAATGACGAATATGTTTCTATTGAACATCTGGTGATTGCTATCTTTAAATCTAAAAGCAAGATTGCACAAATCCTAAAAGATCAGGGAGTAACAGAAAAACATCTAACCGAAGCTATTAATGAGATCAGAAAAGGCGAACGAGTAACATCACAAAGTGCAGAAGAAACCTATCAGGCCCTAAATAAATATGCCAAAAATCTTAATGAAATGGCAGAGAACGGAAAATTAGATCCCGTTATAGGTCGTGATGAAGAAATCCGAAGGATATTACAAATCCTTTCTCGTCGTACCAAAAACAATCCAATGTTGGTCGGTGAGCCTGGCGTAGGTAAAACTGCTATTGCCGAAGGGTTAGCTCATCGAATTATCGCCGGAGACATTCCCGAAAACCTTAAGAACAAACAAATTTTTTCTTTGGATATGGGAGCTTTAATTGCTGGTGCCAAATTTAAAGGTGAATTTGAAGAACGCCTTAAATCTGTAGTAAAAGAAGTAACTTCTAGTGATGGAGATATTGTATTATTTATCGATGAAATCCACACTCTTGTAGGTGCAGGTGGTGGCCAAGGTGCTATGGATGCCGCAAATATCCTAAAACCAGCTTTGGCAAGAGGAGAACTTCGCGCAATTGGAGCCACAACTCTGGATGAATATCAAAAGTATTTTGAAAAAGATAAAGCCCTGGAAAGACGTTTCCAAAAAGTTACAGTAGATGAACCAGACACAGAGAGTGCAATATCTATTCTTAGAGGAATTAAAGAAAAATACGAAACACATCATAAAGTACGTATAAAAGATGAGGCTATAATCGCTGCAGTAGAATTATCTCAACGTTATATCACAAATAGATTTTTGCCCGATAAGGCTATTGATTTAATGGATGAAGCTGCCTCTAAACTGCGAATGGAAATTAATTCTAAGCCTGAAGAACTTGATGTTCTCGATAGAAAGATTATGCAACTTGAAATCGAGATCGAAGCTATAAAGCGTGAAGATGACGAAACCAAGTTAAAAGTACTTAATGCAGATCTTGCAAACCTTAAAGAAGAACGTAATGAGATTTTCGCAAAATGGCAAAGCGAAAAAGAAGTTGTAGACGCTATTCAAAATGCAAAAACAGATATTGAAGAATATAAGCTTGAAGCAGAACGTGCAGAGAGAAATGGAGATTATGGAAAAGTCGCCGAATTGCGGTACGGAAAAATAAAAGAAGCTCAAGAAAGATTGGATGAATTGCAAAAACAACTAAATGAACAGCAAAGTAAATCTTCGCTTATTAAGGAAGAAGTTACTAATGATGATATTGCAGAAGTAATAGCAAAATGGACAGGAATACCAGTAACCAAAATGCTACAAAGTGATCGCGAAAAACTATTAGTGCTTGAAGAAGAATTACAGAAACGTGTAGTCGGACAAATGGAAGCTATACAAGCTGTTAGTGATGCCGTAAGAAGAAGTCGAGCAGGTTTACAAGATCAAAAAAAACCAATAGGGTCATTCTTACTTCTGGGAACTACAGGGGTAGGTAAAACAGAACTAGCAAAAGCACTGGCAGAATATCTGTTTAATGATGAAACGGCTATGACCCGAATTGATATGAGTGAATATCAGGAACGCCATGCGGTAAGCAGGTTGATGGGTGCACCCCCTGGATATGTAGGATATGATGAAGGAGGACAATTAACCGAAGCTGTTCGAAGAAAACCATATTCTGTAGTGTTACTCGATGAGATAGAAAAAGCACATCCAGATACGTTTAATGTGTTATTACAGGTGTTAGACGAAGGCAGGTTAACAGATAACAAAGGGAGAGTCGCAGATTTTAGAAACACTATCATTATCATGACCAGTAATATGGGTAGCCACATCATACAAGAAAAACTTGAGACTATCAAAGATATGGATACTGCTATGGAGGCAGCTAAGGTAGAAGTATTAGGGATATTAAAACAATCTGTTCGTCCAGAGTTTTTAAATAGAATAGATGATATCATTATGTTTTCTCCGCTTACCAAAGCTAATATAAATGAAATTGTAAGGCTTCAGTTAAATCACGTTTCTAAAATGCTGGCAGAGCAACACATAACTTTGGATGCTACAGAGCAAGCTATACTTTATCTTTCTGAGAGAGGTTTTCAGCCAGAATTTGGAGCAAGACCAGTGAAACGTACTATCCAAAAAGAAGTTTTAAATAAACTATCTAAAGAAATTTTAGGAGGAAAAATCTCTACAGAGAGTGTAATTTTACTCGATGAATTTGATAGTAATCTAGTATTCAGAAATCAGGAAGATTTGGTTTCTTAATCAATCTACAACAGTAATTACGTATAAAAACAGAGCTATTGGTCTAGAAATAAATCAATAGCTCTAATAGTTTTAAACAAAAAATCAACAATGCTATATTTTGTCGGGCGGCATACATTACGGTTTTACCGTAGATATTAACAAAACTATTCCTACAATGGTTAATAACTAAATAAGGAAAAAAACAAGGTTTTTAAGTACATTGCTCTCTCAATGAGACCAACCATATTACTTGCACTTCTTCTAATTTCACACATCTCCCTGGGCCAAAACAAAAAGGGAGCCTTATCCGATATTAGAAATAAATATCAGTTAATCCGAGAATTAGTAGACACCAATACACTTAGACAGCATCATACTGATTACTCATGTGATGAATCGTCGGAAAAAGGGTCGCTTACCTTTTACTATAATGGCACAGAATTAAAACATATTATCCACACCTACACTCAGGGGCATGTAAAGTATAGAGATGAATTTTATGTTTGGGATAATCAATTATTTTTTCAATATGCTACGCATAAGATCTGGTATAAAGAATATGAAAGAAATCGTTCTGGTAAACGTCGATTAGTAAACATCGAATTAACACTCGAAGAACGCTTTTACTTTGAGGATAGAAATATTATCAAATGCCAGTTTAAAGATTTTGAAAACAGAAGCAGTAGTCCAAAAAAAATCAAAACTAACAATATCAGAAATATAAATGTAGGGTGTGATCAAGCACAAGTTGCTCTTGAAAAATTTGATCTTTTGCTAGATTTTCAAAAAATGAAGATCGAAGATGCTTGTAATCTCCCTAAAAGCATTACCAATACAGAACCTTTAGATCATATTTACGGTAATATAGGCCGAAATTAACGACTCCTTCTCTTTATTAAACTCTCTTCGGGATATGTTAAAATAAAATATTTGTTACATTAAAAAATATACCGATTGGTATTTTTTAGTATATTCGGTCTATATTTCAATAAAATATGCTCACCAAAGCCGAACAAACAACAGAGTTTATAATACAAACCGTAGCTCCTATTTTTAACAAAAATGGATATGCTGCGACAAGTTTGAGTGATATCACTAAAGCTACCGGGCTTACTAAAGGTGCTATTTATGGTAATTTTAAAAATAAAGAAGAACTTGCTATTGCTGCTTTTAAAATGACCGAAGGAAATATGATTGGCCGAATAGCAGATCATCAATCCTTAAGTAAATCACCTATTGAGAAATTATTTTTAGTTACCGATTTTTATCGAAACTATTACAACTTTACTCAAGAGCTAGGTGGTTGCCCTGTACTTAATATGGGAGTAGATGCAAAATATCAGGTTCCTGTTCTTTTCAAACATGTAAAATCTGCAATCACCAAAATTCAGAACAATGTTGCTAAACTTATTGATGCCGGGAAAGAGTGCAAAGAAATAAAAGAAGAGGTAGATTCAATGCTATACGCAAAACGATTGTATAGTATGATAACCGGAGCTATTTTTATGACCCATACTATGGAAGACAATAGCTATTTATTAGAAACTATGGATCAGATAGATACCATGATTCATAAAAAACTTAAACGATAATTATCATTTTTTTTAACTATAAATATACCAATTGGTATAAAAATAAATTAAATCATGACATTAACTAAAGTACCAGAAAGCAAAGCAAAAATAAGGTTTCAGGATTGCGATCCTTTTAACCACCTTAATAATGCTGCATACATTAATTATATGATCAATGCGAGAGAAGATCAGATTGATCAATACTACAATCTTGACATTTTTAAACTCGCAAAAACCAAAGGCATAAGCTGGGTGGTAGGCACAAACCAGATTGCGTATTTAAAACCTGCCCTACTTATGGAGAGTGTGGTTATTGATTCTCAACTTATACGATATACAGAAAATCAATTACATGTAGAAATCAGAATGTGGAACCATGACAAAACCGAGCTTAAAGCTGTACTATGGAGTTCTTTTGTGCATTTTAATTTATTACAACAAAAGCGTTGGAATCACGATCAACAACTCTTAGAGTTATTTCAAAATATAATCGAACCTATATCCGCTAACAGTTTTGAGGAAAGAATTTCACAATTAAAACCACAAAAAGTGTAACATTTTCATTTTTTATTCGTCTTAATATAGAACGTAACCATTTAAAACTGGCCACATGAAATCTTCTGGCGATTTAGGCTCTTCTAATAAAAGAAGAAGCTCGTATATTTATATAGGATTTTTTATCATTGCTATTCTATCAATGGGTATCGTTATTTGGCAAATGGGAATGTTAGAATAATATAATCAGGTATAAAAAAGCTAATATTATTTTTATAATAGCTTTTTTATACCTGATTATATTATTTAGTTTTACGTTATAAATTATGCATAATTGAGAATTTCAACACGTCCAAAATAATCATTATGCAATCTTGCCTAACCTCTAAAACAATAAACACAAACAGATGAAACCTATACTCGTTTTACTTATTTTTCTTTCTTCTTGGGTAAGTTCTTGCCAAAGTAATGTATCACCGCAAGAAGTGACCACTACATATTTCTTAGTTAGACATGCTGAAAAAGATCTTAGTGATCCAGATAATCGAAATCCAGAGCTTACAGAAGCAGGAAAAATACGATCAGAAAACTGGGCAAAAATGCTTGTTGACACTCCAGTAGATATGGTATACACAACAGATTATATCAGAACTAGAAAAACGGCAGAGCCAATTGCCAAAAGTAAAAATTTAGAACTGGTTTTATATAATCCCAGAAATTTAAACGACACCGAATTTCAAGAAAAAACCAAAGGAAAGACTGTTGTGGTTGTTGGTCATAGTAATACAACACCTACCTTTGTCAATAAAATTATTGGTAAAGAAAAGTATAGCTCGATAGATGAAAAGATCTATGGCAAACTATTCATTATAAAAGTTACTGGTGATATAATTACTGATACTGTACTTACTATAAACTAACAACAATCTCTTTCAATATAAACATAAATATCCTCTAGTTCTATTTTTGAAAGTAATTTCAATTGCTTCTTTTCAAATAATTTGTCAAGATTATGTAGTGGCGTGGTAAGGTCATCTGTCTTATAATTTTTATAATCAACAAAACGTATTCCATTTACATTTCTAGGATTATATGCTTCTCTAAACCGTATTCCTCCGCCATTTACAGCATACTTATATGCTAGGTAATCTACAGTAAAGTTCTCCTTATGTATCCAATACATAAACTCATCTTCAAAATCAGTTCCACCACCTTCTTGATCAAAAGTTACTTTAACTTTATAATATAAAACTCCATTAATAACGGATTCACCGATCAGTTCTTTGTGCACAGCTGGCGCATTAAGTCCATACGGAAGGCTTGCAAAATAATGTACAGAATTCACTCCATCACTTATTTTTGTAACTAAAGAATCTGCGATTTTCACCGGGCAATTCTCTATAGTTCTTTTCAAACCAGAATTGCTTATCACATCATGAGTTAATCCTTTAGGGCTTTTTACAAACCTCTCTAATGCATACACTCCTTCTCCTCTTTTACTTCGATATTGTTTACCTCTAAAAACGAAATGTATAATTGCCTTATCATATTTTTCTCCTCCTGCATTTTCTATCACTTTATCTACTATTTCCTGGGTAGAAAACTGAGCGGAAATAGGTGCAACAAAAGAAAAAACAAATACTAATACTATAAAATAACGTCGCATAAAAATTGCTTTAAAAACTAAATTAATCTTTCTCTTTTCAATAATTGTAACATTTTTGTTAAACTAAATAACAAGTACAATCAATTATTTTTTTAGACGAAAATCTAGTTTTATACTTACCGATACATAATAATTTTAATATTTGTTCTGATACGAATTGAAGATTGTTTTCTTTTTAATTAAAAAAAAGATAATTATTTTGCAGTCCCTAACCTCAAAATAAGAATACTATGAAATATATAATCCTACTTTTAATTTGTTTTACCGTTCAATGTGGTTTAGCCCAAGATGCCAGTACTTATGAGAGTGTAACAAAGACTTTTCAAGAAGATTTTAATGCACAGAACATAGATGCTATTTTTAACATGTACACTTCAGAAATGCAAGAAAGCATGACAAAAGAAGGTGTTTCTAGTTTTATCAATGGTTGTTATGGACAATTTGGTAGCATAAAAAATATAACTTTTGTTGAAACAGCTGAAGGAGTTTATAGCTATAAAGTAAAATTTGATAAAACAATTTTGACTATGGACCTGCAACTAAGTGTAAATGGTAAGATTTCAACAATACAATTTCAAGAACTATAAAAAGTATTTAAAATATTCGTTTTTTGTATAAAGCTTTCTTTCAGGAAAGCTTTGTACTTTTGTAGGCATTTACAAAGTATTTCGAATACCCAGATATGAATCCAAACAAAATCAACATATTAAACCGTAAGGCCAAATTTGAATATGAGTTCCTAGACAAATATACCGCAGGAATTAAACTCGTTGGCACAGAAATAAAGGCTATTAGAGAAGGAAAAGCAAATATTGCTGAGAGTTTCTGTGAGTTTAATAACAATGAATTATTTGTTATTAATATGCATATCGAAGAATATTCTCATGCCACTTATTTTAATCACAGTCCCAAAAGTGAGCGAAAATTATTGCTCAATAAAAAAGAGTTAAAAAAGCTTGAAAAAGAAGTAAAAAACTCTGGATTAACCATTATACCTACCAAATTATTCATAAATGATCGTGGGTTAGCAAAGCTTAATATTGTTCTTGCACGTGGTAAAAAGATGTATGATAAACGAGAAACAATTAAAGACAGAGATAATAAAAGGAATCTTGATCGTATTAAAAAAGATTATGGATAAAGTAATTACCCCTCCTAACCACTGTGATTTAACTTTCAATTCTTATCCTCTAATAAAGGAACAAATCTAAATTCTCCAAATTCTCGTTTTTCAAACTCTGTTTCGCTTTTACGAATAAAAAGCGTCATTATTTGCACATCCTCTCCCACAGGAATCACTAAACGACCATTAATTTGTAATTGCCCTAATAATGGCTTAGGAACAAAAGGAGCACCTGCTGTTACTATAATTCCATTGTATGGTGCATGCTCTGTCAAACCTTTATATCCATCTCCAAACGACAAATGTTTTGGTCTATACCCTAGTTTAGATAAAAACAATTTTGTTTTTTTAAATAGTTCTTTTTGGCGTTCGATACTATATACTTTTACTCCGAGTTCACATAAAACTGCAGTTTGGTATCCAGAACCAGTGCCAATCTCTAATACCTTATCTCCTTTTTTTATTTCTAATAATTCAGTTTGAAAAGCCACAGTATAGGGCTGAGAAATGGTTTGATCTGCTGCAATGGGAAAAGCTTTATCCTGATATGCATGATCTTCAAAACCAGAATCCATAAACAAATGTCTGGGTATCTTGGCAATGGCAGACAACACAGCTTTATTTTTGATTCCTTTTTTAATCAATACATCTACTAATTGTTTTCTTTTTCCGGCATGTCTAAGAGTATCTTTCACTATTCTAAGGGTTATTTAGCAGGCTAAAATTACATAAAGATTTTAAAGATTTGCAAACTATTTCTTTCTTCGAACTAAATTTTTGCATTTTAGATATAATTAGGATTTAAAATTTATAAATAATACTATTTTTGTGTAAAATCAATATATTATGCTCAAAGCCGGAGTACTCGGTGCGGGACACCTTGGTAAAATCCATTTACGTCTTCTACAACAATCAGAAAATTATGACCTTATAGGTTTCTACGATGCTAGCGAAACTCAAGCTAAATCTATCGTAGAAGAATTTGGGTATCAACTTTTTAATTCTGTTGAAGAATTAATTGATGCTGTAGATGTAGTAGATATTGTCACCCCAACTTTCGCTCATTTTGATGTAGCTAAACAAGCAATAAAAGCAGGCAAACACGTCTTTATAGAAAAACCTATTACCAATACTGTAGCAGAAGCCCAACAACTTATTGATTTGGCTAATGCACACAATGTAAAAGGACAAGTAGGGCATGTAGAACGTTTTAATCCTGCATATACTGCTGTAGCTAGCAAGATTGACAGCCCAATGTTTATAGAATCACATAGATTGGCAGAATTTAATCCCAGAGGCACAGATGTTCCTGTAGTTCTTGATCTTATGATTCATGATATAGATGCAATCCTAAGTGTAGTACACTCAGAAGTTAAACATATCAGTGCCAGCGGAGTATCTGTAATTAGTGAAACTCCCGATATCGCAAATGCCCGAATAGAATTTGAAAATGGTTGTGTAGCCAATCTTACTGCCAGTAGAATTTCTCTTAAGAATATGCGGAAATCCAGATTTTTTCAACGTGATGCATACATCTCGGTCGATTTCTTTGAGAAAAAATGTGAGGTTGTAAAAATGAAAGATGCTCCTCAAAATCCAGATGATTTTGCTATGATATTGCAAAATGCTGAAGGCATAAAAAAACAAATCTATTTTGATAACCCTAATGTCCCTTCTAATAATGCAATATTAGATGAGTTAGATACTTTTGCAGAAGCTATAAAAAATGACACTACACCTATTGTATCATTAGAGCAAGGTAAAAAAGCATTAGAAGTTGCATTAAAAATTATTGATTGTTTCGCACATTAAAAACAAAATTTACAGATTTACACTAAATAAAAAAATACATATGAAAAACATTGCAGTAATCGGTGCAGGAACTATGGGGAATGGTATTGCACATACTTTTGCTCAAAAAGGCTTTAAAGTACAGCTTATTGATATTTCTCAACAATCTTTGGATAAAGGCTTAGCTACAATCACAAAGAATTTAGATAGAATGATTGCTAAGGAAAAAATATCTGAAGCCGATAAAGAAGCTACACTTGCCAATATCTCTACTTATACAAATATCAAAGAAGGAGTAGAATATGCTGGTCTTGTAGTTGAGGCAGCTACTGAAAATGTAGATTTAAAATTAAAAATTTTCAGAGAACTTAGTGAGGCATGTCCAGAAGATACAATTTTGGCTTCTAATACTTCATCAATATCGATTACACAAATTGCTGCTGTAACCAATCGTCCAGAAATGGTTATTGGTATGCATTTCATGAATCCGGTACCGATTATGAAATTAGTGGAAATTATTAGAGGATACAACACCTCTGATGAAGTGACTTCTACTATTATGGAAATGTCTAAAACACTGGGTAAAGTTCCTGTAGAAGTTAATGATTATCCTGGATTTGTAGCAAATCGTATCCTGATGCCAATGATTAACGAATCAATAGAAACTTTATACAATGGTGTGGCAGGAGTATCTGAGATTGATACCGTTATGAAACTAGGAATGGCACATCCTATGGGGCCATTACAATTGGCAGATTTTATTGGTCTTGATGTTTGCCTTTCTATTCTTAATGTAATGTATGAAGGTTTCAAAAATCCAAAATACGCTCCTTGCCCATTATTAGTTAATATGGTTATGGCTGGTAAACTCGGAGTAAAAAGTGGAGAAGGATTCTATGATTATTCTGAAAACAGAAAAGCAGAAAACGTATCCAAACAGTTTATATAGTTAGTAGTTTAGTGTTTACTTCCTGATTTTACGATGAACAAAACCCTGATACTAATTATAGTTTTGACTTTGATTTCCTGTAAAAACAGAAATGAGGCATTTAGCTTTGCTATAGACAAAAATCAAGATCCTTATCAGATCTATATTTCTCTGTTTAAGGAAAATCCAGAATTTATCGCTTCTGATTTTGATTATCCAATAGGCAAACCAAATGCTGAAGGTTATTATAATGCTCAAAAATTTAGAGAAAATAATCACTTAGGAGATGATTGGAATGGTGTTGGTGGAGGTAATACAGACTTGGGAGATCCTATATATGCTATTGCAAATGGGTATGTTTCTTTTGCTAAGGATATTAAAGGAGGCTGGGGCAATGTTATAAGAGTAATACATAAATACAAAGGAAAATATTATGAATCTGTATATGCCCATTGCGATTCTATACGTGTAAAAGAAGGAGATTTTGTAAAAAAAGGTGCTTTAATAGCAACTATAGGTAATGCAAATGGTATATATTTGGCTCACTTGCATTTAGAAATCAGAGATGATATTTTTATGGATATCGGTGGTGGATATGCAAATGACAAATCTGGCTACCTAGATCCTACAAAATTTATAAATAAAAATTAATGGCAAAAATTCATCCATTTAAGGCTGTACGACCAACAAGGGATAAAGTAAATCTGGTTGCTTCCAGATCATATCAAAGTTACACTTCTTTTGAGCGAGATTCTCGAATGGATTATAACCCCTACTCCTTTCTACATATTGTAAATCCAGGATATAAATACCATAAAGAGATATCAGGAGAAGAGCGCTATAAATTAGTTCGAAATCGATACCTAGAGTTTAAAGAAGATGAAATTTTCATGCAAGAGGATAGCTCTTGTTATTACATTTACAAAATTGTAAATCGCGAACAAGAATCCTTTTGTGGTATAATAGCTGCCGCCAGTGCAGAGGATTACCATAATGATATTATCAAAAAACACGAAGATACACTTCAACATCGTGAAAGTACTTTTAAGGAGTATTTAAAAACAGTAGGTTTTAATGCAGAACCTGTATTGCTCACCTACCCTGATAATGATTCTATTTCAAAAATTATTTCAGAAACTGTTGGAGCAAGAGCAGAATATGAATTTACGACTACAAATCGTGACACTCATTATCTTTGGAAAATAGAGAATCAAAAATCTATTCATGAGATACAAGAAGCCTTTTCTTCTATAGAAACCATATACATAGCAGATGGGCATCATCGTTCTGCATCATCCTATCTACTATCGCAGGATTTAAAAGAAAATAACCCTGAGCATAGTGGTGATGAAGCTTATAATTTCTTTATGAGCTATTTGATTCCTGAATCTGACTTAAAAATTTATGAATTTAATCGATTAGTAAAAGATCTCAACGGCTTATCTAAAGAGGAATTCCTGATCAAACTTGATGAATGGTTTCGTATTGAAAATAGAGGACCCGAGGTATACAGACCTTCAAAACCTCATCATTTTAGCATGTATATTGATGATGAGTTCTATTCATTATATCTAAGAAAAACAACTTATGAATTTACAGATGCTCTAGAAGAATTAGACGCACAGATTTTATACAAAACCGTTTTAAAACCTATTTTAGGTATTGAAGATTTGCGCACAGATACACGTATCGAATACTCCCATGGCAAAAATGGAATTGTAATGGTAAAAAGCGAGGTTGATAATGGAGAATATAAAGTAGGATTTGGGCTTTTTCCTGCATCTGTAGAACAAGTCAAAAAAATTGCAGACCAAGGATTAAAAATGCCTCCAAAAAGCACATATATAGAGCCAAAATTAAGGAGTGGAATCACTATTTATGAGTTTTAAAATCATAATTGCTTTTGCGCGATAACATTGTAATATGCTTTTCTTTAAAAATTGAGAACATATAGTATATTAGATAAACTAAATATGGATTATCCATAACAATAAAAAATGATTTTAGATATCTTTGCAAACTATGAATGATATCGAACAAAACCTTCTTGAGATAAAAACATCAATTCCTGAAGGGGTTACTCTGGTAGCAGTATCCAAAACCAAACCTGTTTCTGATCTAATGAATGCCTATGAAGCTGGTCAAAGAATTTTTGGTGAAAATAAGATCCAGGAAATGACCGAAAAGTGGGAAACTATGCCAAAAGATATCAGCTGGCATATGATTGGACATGTACAAACTAATAAAGTTAAGTACATGGCTGCCTTTGTAGATCTCATTCATGCAGTAGATAGCTATAAGTTACTTAAAGAGATCGACAAACAAGCAAAAAAACATAATAGAACTATTAACTGCCTATTGCAGATCAAAATTGCTAAAGAAGAAAGTAAATTTGGTTTATCAGAACAGGATGCCATCACCTTATTAAATACTGAGGAAGTTAAGAACTTGACCAATGTTAATATTAAAGGACTTATGGGTATGGCAACTTTTACAAATGATGAGCAACAAATACACGATGAATTTAAAACGATTGCATTTTTTTCTGAAGAAATGAAAACAAAATATCCACAATTAAAAATCTTATCGATTGGCATGAGTGGAGATTACAAAATGGCTATTGACTGTGGGAGTACTATGGTTAGAATAGGAAGTTCTATTTTTGGAGCTAGAAATTATCAATAATAAATGATCTTTTATCATTAACACTTGATTTACAGAATTGATAAATAAAATAAAAAAACAATAATGCCCCTTATTAAGCTAACTTCGAAAAAATAAAGATTACCGAATTATATGTATGCAATTTTAGATATTGAAACAACCGGAGGAAAATATAATGAAGAAGGAATTACTGAAATTGCTATTTATAAATTTGACGGGCATGATGTTGTGGATCAGTTTATAAGTCTTGTTAACCCTGAACGTCCTATACAACCATTTGTAGCTAATCTTACTGGGATAAATAATCAAATGCTTCGCAATGCACCGAAGTTTTATGAAGTAGCCAAAAGAATTGTTGAAATTACTACCGACTGCATTATCGTTGCACATAACTCTAGTTTTGATTACCGAATTCTAAGAACCGAATTCTCCAGATTAGGATTCGAATTCGAACGACAGTCTTTATGTACTGTAGAGCTTTCTAAAAAATTAATCCCGGATCAACAATCTTATAGTTTAGGTAAGCTTGTTCGCGGACTTGGGATCCCTCTTTCCGACAGACACCGAGCCAATGGTGATGCTCTTGCTACAGTAAAGCTATTTAAACTCCTACTTACAAAAGATATAGAGAAAAAAATAATTACAGAAACTGTTCGAACGGAAACTAAGCGACAAGTTGATGATAAACTTCTTAGATTGATTGAAGCTGCCCCTTCGGCAACAGGAGTATATTACATGCATCGCGAAGACGGGACTATTATATATATAGGTAAAAGTAAAAATATAAAAAAACGCCTCAATCAACATTTCACAAACGACAATAGAAAATCTAAAAAAATACAGGAAGAAGTTGTTAGCGTCACGCACGAGAATACAGGAAGCGAACTTTTAGCTTTGTTAAAAGAAAGTGAAGAGATAAAACGCAACAAACCCAAATACAATACAGCACTGCGTAAAACGAAATTTGATCAGGCCTTATACCAATTCACAGATGACAACGGGTATATAAATTTCAAAGTTCAAAAAGCAGATAATCGCAAAATAAGCATCACTACTTTTTCTAACAGACAACAAGCCAAGACCTATATGCATCGATGGACAGAGGAGTATAGTTTATGCCAAAAATTAATGGGTCTGGATAATGGAAAAAATAATTGTTTTAACTACACTATAAAGCAGTGTAATGGCGCTTGTATTGATAGTGAATCTGCAGAAGAATATAATATTAGGGCACAAAAACTTATTTTTAATACTTCTTTTCAAAGTCAGGATATGATTATTATAGATCGAGGAAGAGATATTGACGAGCAAAGTGTAATATTGGTTGAAGAAGGAAAATTTAAAGGTATAGGGTACTTCAATCTAAATCATCAGGTTAACAATATAGAGATTTTACGCTCTATTATTACTCCAATGACCCATAATAGAGATGCCCAACACATTATCCAAAGTTATGTACGTACACATAAAAGATTGAAGATTATTAAACTACAAAAAAATGTATAGATTCCTATTCTTTATATTCTTAACCACCTTCTCTTTTCTAATAAGTGCTCAAGAAGCTTACAATACTAAAAATATGGTTGTAAGCATGATTGATATACAAAGTAAAACATATAAAAAAGATAGTACAGCTAATGCTTTTTTTATCTATGAAAAAGGTTTTAGCAGAGTTGAAAATGGAGGAGGTTATAATTTGTTAACAGATCATGAAGCAAAGATTAAAATATTAAATGAACAAGGGTATGATCACGCTACAGTAAAAGTTCTTTTATACAGAAATAAAAAACACAAAGAATCTTTCAATAGTCTTGTTGCTTATACTTATAATTTGGAACAAGGTAAAGTCATTAAAACTAAAGTAGAAAAAAATCAAATTTATTATGAAAAACATGATCAGAACTTCACTTCTGTAAAGTTTACATTTTCTAACATAAAGCCAGGGTCTGTACTTACTTATAAATACCAAATAGAATCCCCTTTTATGTACAAGTTTAATGGATGGGAATTTCAAGATGATATACCAAAAATGCATAGTGAGTTTATAGCTGATCTACCAGGCAACTATATTTACAACATAAAACTCGTAGGAACTCTAAAATTAAACACCAAAGAGTCTACTATCAAAAAAAGGTGTCTTCAAGCACCAGGTTTAGGATCTGCAGATTGTTCTCATAACATTTATATCATGAAAGACATTCCTGCTTTCAAAGAAGAAAAATATATGACCGCAAAGAGTAATTATTTTTCTCGTGTTGAGTATGAATTGAAAGAGTTTAAAGGATTTGATGGAGTCAATAAAAAATATACCGAAACTTGGAAAAATGTTGATGATAAATTAAAAAAAGAAGCTACAATTGGAGTGCAACTTAAAAAATTATCTGCTACCAAAAATCTTCTTCCCGATTCTATACAGTCGCTACCTAAAGATATAGCTACAGCAAAAATAATCTACCGTTATATTTCGAATAACTATAAGTGGAACAAGAAAAAAAGAATTTTTAATGACGGTAATATTAATAAAGTAATTAAAGACAAGGTAGGTAATGTTTCTGATATTAATATACTTCTTCATAATGTATTAAAGCAGCAACAATTTATGGTGCACCCTATATTGTTATCCACCAGAGATAATGGCTATGCAACAAAAGTTCATCCAGTAATTTCTGATTTTGATTATCTTATTGTGCAATTATCCTTAAACGGAAAAACATATCTATTGGATGCTACCGAAAAGGTATTGAAATTTGGTGAAGTTCCTTTTCGTTGTTTAAACCAATATGGTAGATTACTAGATTTTAAAAATGGTAGCTCCTGGATTAATATAGAACCAAAGCGACATTCTGTTCACTTTTTTAAGGAAGACTTAATACTAAATGAAGAGCTAGAATTAAGCGGTAAAGCAAAACATGTTTATTCTGGATATCATGCTTATTATAAAAGAAAAGAACTAAATTATTCCAGTAAGAAAAAGTTTCTAGACAATATTAAAAATCAAGATCAAGAAATCACAATTTCTGATGCACAGATCAATAATCAAAATAGCTTTGAAAAAGCTATTGAGGTAGAGTTTAATTTTAAAAGAGATGTTTCGGAGATAGATGATATCTTTTATATTAAACCTTTTACTAAAGCATTTTTTGAAAAAAATCCATTTAAGCTTAATCAAAGAACATACCCTGTAGATTTTGGTTATAAAGATTCTTATAGCTATCTCGTCTCTATTGATATTCCAAAAAATTATGATTTCATTGATATCCCAAAAAATTTGGCATATACACTCCCTAATGAATTAGCACAAGTAGCGATTAGTTTTCAGAAGAATGATAACAAGCTTATTATTAATCATAGAATTACATTTAATTCCTCTTATTACCCAACAGAATATTATGCGTCGTTAAAAGAGTTTTTTAATCATATAATAAGTATAGAAAACGACTCTCTTATAGCTGTCAGGAGAGTACATTAGTTTTTTTAGTATTTTTATTCAAAATCAAGAAGTTTGAACAATAACTCATCTCATAAGAACTGGAAAAATCAATTACATGATATCATTTATGAAGCCGATACTCCTATAGGAAAGTTATTCGATGTAATTCTACTTATCCTAATCGTATTAAGTATCATCTTTGTGATGCTCGAAAGCGTAAAAGGCTTATCTGTTGAAACATATACATTATTATACTATGCAGAATGGGTCATCACGATATTTTTTACTTTTGAATATATCGCCCGCATTGTTTCTATAAAAAAATCAGCTTCGTATATTTTTAGTTTTTATGGGATCATTGATCTTTTATCTACTTTACCATTATACCTATCATTTTTTATTACAGGTACCAGCGCGCTACTAGCTGTTAGAGCATTAAGATTACTTCGGGTTTTTAGAATTTTAAAAATCTCTAGATATATTGGTGAGTCAAACAGGTTAGCACAAGCTATAAAAGATAGCAGAGCCAAAATATTGGTATTTCTGTTTGCTGTATTAGTCTTATGTATAATCATGGGTACGGTAATGTATATTATAGAGGGAGAAGAAAGTGGTTTTAAAAGTATCCCAATAAGCGTATATTGGTGTATTGTCACTCTAACAACGGTTGGTTATGGTGATATTGCTCCTGTTACTCCATTAGGGCAATTTCTTGCAGCTATTATTATGATTATGGGTTACGGTATTATTGCTGTCCCTACAGGTATTGTAAGTGCCGAATATACACATCACCAAGCCAATAAGGTTCATCTAAACACTCAATCCTGTAGTCATTGTAGTGAGAATGAGCATCGCGATAATGCTAAATTCTGCCATAAATGCGGAGAAGATTTACACAATGACAATGAATAAAAATCTAATTGTGGTTGTCGGACCAACTGCTATAGGTAAGACCAGCTTAAGCATTGAGCTTGCAAAGCATTTTAATTGTGAAATTGTTTCTGCAGACAGCAGGCAGTTTTACAAAGAAATGAGCATTGGTACTGCGGCTCCTTCGTTTGACGAATTAGAGCAAGCTAAGCATCATTTTATCCAACATATAAGTATTAAAAATGAATACAGTGTAGGTGATTATGAAAAAGATGCCTTAGATAAACTTAATGAATTATTTAAAAATAACGACTATGCTATTCTTGTTGGAGGTTCTGGACTGTATATTGATGCAGTAACCAAGGGATTGGATATTTTTCCTGAAATAGATATAAAGGTTAGGCAAGAACTTCAAGAAGAATATAACAACAAAGGAATTGAAAATTTACAGCAACAACTAAAAGTTTTAGATCCATTATATTATGAGAAGGTAGATTTAAACAATACACATAGAGTTATGAGAGCTCTAGAAGTATGTATTGGTAGTGGAGCACCTTATTCATCATTTCTTACTAAACCACGAAAAAAACGACCTTTTAATACGATTAAAATAGGAATTACTGCAGAAAGGCAAACTATTTACGACAGAATAAATCAACGCGTAGAACTAATGACCGAAGCAGGCCTAATAGGTGAAGTAAAAAGCCTTTATCCTTATAAGTCATTAAATGCATTAAACACTGTAGGGTATAAAGAAATATTTAAGTACCTGGATAAAGAATGGGATTTGGATTTTGCGCTCTCTGAAATCAAAAAAAATACCAGGCGTTTTGCAAAAAGGCAACTTACATGGTTTAAGAAAGATTTAGAAATTTGTTGGTATAACTATAAAGAAGATATCAACTCTGTTATAACCCATATAAAAGAAAGTTCACTATGATAAATAAATTACACATAGTGAACTCTTAAAAGTTAGTTACCGTTACTATTCCTACGATTCTTCGTTTCTTACAACTAGTCTAAACCCTTCTCCATGAATATTAAGAATTTCGACGTTTTCGTCTTTCTTTAAATATTTTCTAAGTTTAGCTATATATACATCCATACTACGAGAAGTAAAATAATTATCATCTCTCCATATTTTTGTTAACGCTAATTCTCTAGGCATTAAATCATTAAGATGTAGTGCTAGCAAACGAAGTAATTCATTCTCTTTTGGAGAAAGCTTAATTGGATCTTCTTCTTTATACGTTAAAAAGCGAAGTTTCGAATTAAGGTGAAAGCCTCCAACGTTAAACTCGAACTGTTTACTATCGGCAACAGATTCTGTACTTTTACGTTGCATAATAGCTTGTATTTTCATCAACAACACCTCACTATCAAAAGGCTTATTAAGATAATCATCTGCTCCTACTTTGTACCCTTTTAACACATCTTCTTTCATTGCTTTTGCAGTTAAAAAGATGATCGGTATTTCTTCATTTTTTTCTCTAATCTCCTTTGCTAATGTAAATCCATCTTTATAAGGCATCATGACATCAAGAATACACATATCATAATCATCCTTTTTGAATTTCTCGAAGCCTTCCATACCATTTTTAGCATGCACAACATCATAATCATTCATTACTAGATAATCCTTTAATACTGTTCCGAAGTTTGGATCATCTTCTACAAGCAAAATCTTTTTGTTTTCTGTTTCCATATTTTAAGATATTAACGGTAATTTAATTATAAACGTGGAGCCTTTTCCCCTTTCACTCTCCACCCATATCTGACCATGATGATCATCTATAATTCTCTTTACGTATGTTAGTCCTAATCCGTGCCCTTTTACATTATGAAGATCCCCGGTATGTTCTCTAAAGAACTTTTCAAAAATCTTTTTCTGTGCCACCTTACTCATTCCTATTCCTTGATCACGAACTTTAAGAACAATACTATTTTTTACATTTTCTGTATATACATCTATTTTAGGTTCATCTTCTGAATATTTTATCGCATTATCCAAAATATTCACAATTACATTAGTCAAATGGCTATCATTGGCTAATACTGTTGTTTTAAGTGCTCCTAAATGCATTTTCACATACCCTTCTCTATTTTCTACAATCAGAGATACATGGGTAATCGCGTCTTCAATAATATCATGCAATTCTTGCCTTTCTTTTTTAATATTAAGTTCATTTTTCTCTAACTGAGATATTCTTAATACATTTTCTACCTGGGCATGCATTCTTTTATTCTCTTCACGTATCATACTCATATAACGCTGCACTTTCTCTGGGTCCCCTCCTATTTTTGGGTTCTTTATAGAATCTAATGCCAGATTAATAGTGGCAATTGGAGTCTTAAGCTCATGCGTCATATTATTAATAAAATCTGTTTTAATTTGTGATATCTGTCGTTGCTGCATCAATTGTGATAAAGCACTGGAATATGCAACTACAATAATTAACGTAAATATTATAGACAATATGGCCATTCCTTTGATGGAAGAAAGTACATATTGTTTTTTTCCAGTAAAATTAACATATAACTGATACTCACTTACTCCTTCATCATTTACAAAAAGTGGTATTGCATATGTTGTTGGATAATCCAAACTAAAATCATCTGAACGTACTTTGGTAGCTAAAGCATTACTGTATATAGCATATTCAAAGTCTACTTTTATATCTCTCTCTTCCAGTTCTTTCCTCAACAGATAATCTATTTCTCTTTTTTGAACTCTTCTATGTATTGGTATAAAACTGGCAATTTCTCCTATTACTATTTCATAATCCATTCTCTGGAGATCTGTTAATCCCCGTATTCTCTCTAGTTTGGATTTAGAATTTTGCTTTACAAAATCACTTTTTTCATCTTGTATAGCAGCATCGGTATTACGATTTAAAATATTCTTTAATCGAACCGTATCAATATTTAAATTTATAAAAGACGAAAACAACTTATAGTCTTCTTCTAAAATACCATCTGTATGTGTAAACGACTTTGTCGTATTATCAATACTAATATTCAAAAGCTGACGTATTGTTTTGTTATCAGGTTCTTCTATGCTATCCAGAATCTCTTGTAATGGAAAAAACATTTCTTCAAACTCTCTGTATTGAATTCTATTAGATACAGATATCAGTATTTGTTTCGCATTAAAGGAAAACTGTTCTTCATTATTCTCTACAGTGTTGTTAATCCAATATCCCTGAACAAAAATAATCCCAATTAACGATAAACTCATTAGGATTATCAGCAACACGAATAACCTTTTATTCATAAATCAAAAGTAAGACTTTAACATTTAGCTACTTTAGGGTTTAACCAAATGTTAACAAAATGAAAGATTCGGATTACAAACGTTTTATAGGGATATTTCTTCATGAACCTTATATACCTGATTTTCAGTATCTTTTATGTTTTTATTATATATCACAAAATCGGCTAATGGGATTTTCCGAGTGTCTTCCCACTGGTTATTCATCCTAGAAAGTATATCTTCTTTGGTCGTTTTGTCTCTTTTTAGGACTCGTTGAATTCTTGTTTCTATTGGTGCCGATACAAGAATTGTATAATCACACTGTTTGTGGCCTTCATTTTCAAAAAGTATAGCTGCTTCTTTTATTACGTAGTTTCCTTTTTGATTACTTTTCCAACAATCAAAATGGCTTGCCACAGCAGGGTGAACAATTGCATTTAACTGAAGTAGTTTTGAGGAGTCATTAAAAACTACATTCGCAATATAAGGTCTATTTAATTCTCCGTTTACATAGGAATCATTTCCTAATAACGCGATAATTTGTTTTTTCACTGATTCGTCTTCATTCATAAGTTTTTTAGCTTCGATATCAGCAATATAAACTGCAACTCCCAGTTGTTCAAACATTTTAGCTACTGTAGATTTTCCGCTACCTATACCACCCGTTAGACCTACTACCTTCATACTTCAACTTATTTCAAAACTACAAACTGAACTTGTTTCATCTGCAAACGCACATCATGGATATAATCTGGTTTGTTTACTAGTTCTAAAGTTAAAAACAAACTTTCTTCGGATGCTTTAGCATAATCAGCTACTACCATAAAATCTCTTGGACTTATTTCATTATACTTATCTAACCCCACTCTGTATACGACAGAAATTTCTTTAGGAAAAATCTTAATTTCTACACCTTCAGGTATATTATTTAATGTTATAGGAATTTTTTGATCTCCCTCTGTGAATTTACTCACCAAAACGTTAGCTTCTACTTGCGCTGGAGCAACTGTAATGGTAGATGGTAATTCTTCAGTATTTATATCTAATTTTGAAGTGTAGTTAACATTTAACCCTTCTAAATTTAGATTTTCTGTTGTTATATATTGTATAGTATCTATAACTTGTGAGGGGCCACTAATTGTTATAGAATCGGGAGAGACTACTAATCCCTTATCACTACCATACCCAATAGCATACTGAATCTTCTCTGCTATTTTAACAGGGATTTTTTTTTCTAGATTTTGATCCAGTTTTAATCGTAAGGTATCTTTTTGCACAGATAAAACCCTTCCTTTAAAGTCTAATTTAGTTTTTAATACCGAAGATTCTTTATCAACACGAAAATAATATTGATCTTCGCTATTAATAACTGCATCCTCTACATTAAATTGTAATGTTGGCCTGCTCCAATTATGATTCATCAATCTAAAACCATTTCCGTTAAGCACCATTCTTAATGTTTGATCACTCTGATCATTAAAGATTTTGTCTTTTGGTATATTGGTATATTGTATTGCTACCTCTACTTCTTGGGTATAATTTTTAGAGAATTGTATAAATAGCCACAAGATTGAAGTGAATATTAGAAAAAACAAAAAGGTTTTTACATTACTCCTTTTTAAAGAAAATCTATTCTTTTTTCTATCTGACATACAAATTACTTTGAAAAAAACAATTTCTTAAATTGCTTTTCGGGTACTTTTTTCAATAGATGAATATAATAATAAGATTTTAGGAATCCCTTTCCGTATCCATAAAATTGTATCAAAACTGCCAAAATAGACTGTATACCTATAGATACATTTTTATATTCTAGAGTCGCACCTAGAAAAATAATCCCTAAATACATTCCTAAAATAGCAATAAAATACCACCATCCTAAAAGTGCGGTCACAACAGAGAACACAATATATATTAAGAATAAAGTAGGAAACCAATACGTAAGTTTGGCAGTATCTGGGTGCCATCGATTTAAAATAGGGCGTACTAATCCAAATTTATTAACCTGGATATAAAATTTTTCCCAGGAAATTCTTCTTTTATGAAACACCTTAGCATCAGGAATTAATGTAGTATCATATCCTAATTTCCATAATCTTATCGTAAGATCCGGATCTTCTCCGGGATGTATATTTCCGAAACCACCCGAAGCCTGAAAAGCTTCTTTTGACAGTCCCATATTAAAACTACGGGGTTGAAATTTACCTAATGTATTTTTACGCCCTCTGATTCCGCCAGTAGTTAAATATGATGTCATACTATAGCTTATCGCTTTCTGAAGATTAGAAAAACTTTGATGAGCATCATCAGGGCCTCCGTAGCAATGTACAAAAGTATCAGACAAGAAACTTTCGGCTTTAGACAAATATTCTTTTGGCAATAAAACATCACTATCAAGAATAATGAAGTAATTACCTCTTGCCTTACGCATACCATAGTTACGTGAATCTCCCGGGCCTGTATTTGATTTCTGGTAATAACTTATAGATAATCTATCTGCAAAAGCTTCTATAACCTCCTTAGAGGTATCAGACGATCCATCTTCTACGATTACAATCTCATATGGCTTGGTATAATCCATAGCCACCATGCTATCCAGCAGCTCTTTAATCTCATTTGGCCTGTTATATACTGGCACAATAAAGGAGAAATGTATTTCCATATTGCAAAGGTAAGTGGTATAAATAAAAAATCCCATTACCAATTAAGAATGGGATTTCACACTAATTTATAGTAGTTTTTAAAAAAATCTTTATTCTTCTCCTACAAATTTATCCATCACCAACTGGCTTACTCCCATATTAGAAAAGCCTCCGTCGTGATATAAATTCTGAAGCGTTACTTTTTTGGTCAGATCAGAGAATAGTGTAATTGTATAATCGGCACACTCTGCTGCTGTAGCATTACCTAGAGGTGACATTTTATTCGCATATTCTATAAATCCATCAAATCCTTTCACTCCTTTTCCTGCTGTTGTTGGAGTTGGAGATTGAGAAATTGTATTTACTCGTACTTTACTATCTCTACCAAAGAAATATCCAAAACTACGAGCGATAGATTCTAAATACGCTTTGTTATCTGCCATATCATTATAATCAGGAAACACTCGCTGTGCTGCCATATATGTCAAACCAACTATGCTTCCCCAATCATTCATTGCCTTTTTCTTATATAGGGTTTGCATTGTTTTATGAAAAGAAAGTGCAGATACGTCTAATCCTTTTTGTGTCCAGTCATAGTTCTGATCAGTATAATGACGTCCTTTACGTACATTTATTGACATCCCTATAGAATGTAAAACAAAATCAAGTTTACCACCCAAAATTTCTGTTGCCTTATCCACAAGATTTTCTAAATCCTCTAATGAAGTAGCATCTGCAGGTATGACTTGAGTATTAGTTTTTTCTGCAAGAGTATTTATAGCACCCATTCGCATTGCGACAGGAGCATTGGTTAGAACAAAACTTCCTCCTTCTTCATAAACACGCTCTGCGGTTTTCCAAGCGATTGAATTTTCGTCAAGTGCCCCAAAAATAATTCCTCTTTTACCTTTTAATAAATTGTATGACATTTAATTATAAATTAAAGTATGATTATACGAGTGGTAAAGATAATAAAACGCCCCAAACCACAACTAATCGAAATAGAATTTAGTTAAGTATCTGAAAAAATATTTAAACGGTGCACGACTATATAATGTTAATCAAACTTCATAACACTACATGATAATTTGATATACTTTTTATTTAGACTAATAACGTTTCTACCTCTTTATGAAATAGAAACCTATGATTGTGATAACTTATGAATAACATCGGAAGTCTAAAAAATCAACTTTTAAAATCTGATTAAAATTAAAAAATAATCTATTATTAGTTGATTTTATCAACATATATCTTATATTTGACCAATAATTTTATTGAGTATTGTTTTCAAAATATCATTAATTTGGTATGTAAGATTATGTACAAAATAAACCTCCCCATAATGTATATTTTTCCCCCTTAGAAAAATATACGATTTCATTCCCCCCTTAGAGTATTTGAAATAATTATAGAATTATTTCTATAATAGAATGTTTAATTAAACAAAGATGATGTGCCTATTATTAATAAAAACAATGTTTTTATTAATGTAAGTAGGTAATTAATTCTTAGTGATATAAAATGTTCAATTTATGTATTGGAATAATTCTTTATATAACAAAACTAACCATTATTAAGAATATCACGTTATGAAAAAAAACTACCAATCCAATAATTATCAATGTCTTATGTTTTTATTTTTTGAATTTTGAAATACTAAAAAACCAGGGGCTTTTTTCTTAGAATACATTAATAAAACGGGGCATATGAAAATTATTACGTTAACTCTCTTGCATAAGAGGATCACCACTCTTATTTGTCTTTTTGCACTACTATTCTCATCAACTTATGTTTACGGGCATTACTCTCATGAACACAAGTACACCTCTTTGATCCTAAAAGACACTACTACAACTAATACCGAATATACCAATCCACTAAGTCTTACTATACTTAAAACACAGGATGCTACGATCACTGGAATATGTTGTGACGGTAAGGCTAAGGCTGTCGTTTCTGGCGGAAAACCAGGTTACACATACCAATGGAGTGCTTCTGCTAATAATCAAACCACAGCAACAGCAAGTCTTCTTACCAATCGCACACACAGCGTTACAGTAACCGATGCTAATGGAACTCAAGTAACCCAAAGCATCATCATTAAATGTCTTAATAATTGCGATATTAAAGCTACAAATACTATAACCAATGTATCCTGCACCGGCGATGCTACGGGATCTGTTGATCTAACGGTAGAGAACGGTACTCCTCCATTTACTTTTGCCTGGAGTAATGGTTCTTCTGATGAAGATTTAACTAATGTAATTGCCGGAACATATTCTGTAACAGTTACCGATGCTACAAATTGCTCTACTACAAGCTCAGCCACCATAACCGAACCCAGTAAAGCAATATCTGCTTCCATAAAGGAACTAACTCATATTAGTTGTAACGGTTCGGGTCAAATTATTGTAGAAGGAGCTGGTGGAGTACCACCTTATTCATATTCTATCGATAATGGAGCTAATTATCAAACTAGTGAAACATTTTCAGATCTCGCTCAAGGAAATTATACAATAAAGATACGTGATGCTAATGGTTGCATTTCTATAGTTTGCATAGCAATTTTATATAATTGTACCGATGCCGTAACAGATATTAATAACACTTTTATCAATACACCCGTTTCTGGTAATGTATTAACCAACGATGAAGATCTCGAAGGAGACATACAAACGGTAACAACTACTACTGCAACTACTACAGAAGGGGTTATTGTCGGCATAGAGCCTAATACAGGAATCTATACGTACACCCCTCCTACTGGATTTACAGGAGAAGACTCTTTCGAATATACTATTTGTGACAATGGCAACCCGATTGCTTGTGACACTGCTACTGTATACATTGAAGTACTCCCTGTTGGAGATCCTAAAAACGAAGCTCCAATTGCAAATCCAGATACTGCAATTACCGAAATAAATACTCCTGTAAATGGTAATGTATTAGTTAATGATTTCGATCCCGATGGAGATCCTATTACAGTAACAACAATTACAGCAACCACTACAGAAGGAGTTATCGTAGCTATAGATCCCAATACAGGAGCATATAACTATACACCTCCTATTGATTTTACTGGTGATGACATTTTTGAGTATACCATATGTGACAACGGCAATCCCGTCTTATGTGATACAACTATTGTTATAATTACAGTAATAAAAAACCAGAACAACAGTACTTTTGCTAATGATGATGCATATTTTACCGCATGCGACAATATTCAAGGGAACGTACTGGATAATGATTTTGATCCCGAAGGAGACACACAAACCATAAATATAATTCCGGTAGATGATGTAGATAATGGAATTCTTACCCTTAACACTAACGGCTCCTTTACTTACATTCCTAATTCTGGGTATACAGGTACAGATAGTTTTATTTACACAGTATGTGACAATGGCTCTCCAACTACTGCTTGTGATCAAGCCACTGTATACATTACCATCTCGGTCACCACACCTCCCGACATAACTAATTGTAATGTAGCAGATGAAACAATCGAATGTAATGGAACAAATAATGAAACTATAGCTAACATCTGGAATGCTGATAATATTGCAGAATTAGAATCCTGTGTTTCTGACAGTTGTAATACAGATTTTACTGGTCAAATAACTTCAAATTATGACTTTAATAATTTGGTGAGTTCTTGTGGTTTGGGCGGAGCTATAGAAGTTATATACACTATTACAGATAAAAATGGAGACATAATAACTCTTACAGCAACTCTTACGTTGTATGATTCTACACCTCCAGACCTAACAAGCTGTACAATTACTGATTTAACCTTAGCGTGTTCTACAACTAATATTGAAGAAATTGCTAGTCAATGGAATAATGATAATATTGCAACGCTAGAAACTTGTGCTATTGATAATTGCAATGTGAGTACAACTGCATTAGTAACTTCAGATTACGACTTTGATAATATAGCAGATGGAGTTCTGGTAGTAGAATACAACATCACAGATGATTGTAACAACACAACTACACTACAAGCAAAAATAACATTCGAAAACAATTCTGTAATCGCAAACGACACCAGCTTATGTGCTCTTGATGAAATAGAATCACAAGTTTTTGATTTATTTGACCTATTAGAAGGTGATTATAGTACCGATGGAATCTGGGAGGTTACATCTGGAAATGCAGCTGTAATTGATGATCATTTTTTTGATCCATTAAGCATAGAGTTATTAGACAAAGATGCTTCTGAAGAGATTGCATTTAGTTACACAGAAAACAACTTGGCCTGTCCAATATATCTCGAAACAACGATAGAAGTACATAATAGATGTGCAGTATTCTCTTGTGGAGAAGATACTATTAAAATTTCAAAAGTAATTACACCAAATGGAGATTCGTACAATGAATATTTTGCAGTGAAGGGTGTAGAAAATTGTGGTTACGTTGTAGATGTTAAAATTATTAATCGTTGGGGGGCAATTATATACAAATCAAGTGATTATCAAAATGATTGGAATGGCACAGCACATCAGTCATCTTTAGGATCAGCAAATCAAGTACCTAGTGGTACATATTATTGTATTGTAACTATAAACAATAGTGGCTTAAAACCATTTAGCACCCCGTTATATATTGGTACAAAATAAAAAAATAATTAATGGGCATCGCAAAAAACAAAATAGCAGTACTATTAATACTATGCATTAGTTTTATCGGATATGCACAGCAATTACCGCAGTTTACGCAGTATATGTTTAATACTATATCCATAAATCCGGCCTATGCAGGTAGTAGAGAGACATTAAGCATTGTAGGTTTACACAGGAGTCAATGGACAGGAATACGAGGAGGTCCTCAAACTCAGACACTATCTGCTCATTCTCCCTTACGAAACGAAAAAATAGGAGTTGGATTATCCGTAATACGTGATACTCCTGGTTTTGAAAACTACTTATATATTTATGGTGATTTCTCGTATTCTATTAATATTACAGATAATTCCAAATTAGCTTTTGGATTTAAAGGTGGGGTTACTAATTACAATCTAGATCAGGAATTTTTAAATGACCCCGAAGTAACTGGGGATCCTTTCTTCGGAAATTATTCTAATCGATGGAACCCTAATATTGGGGTAGGATTATATCTCCATTCAGACAGATGGTACTTTGGACTATCATCACCAAGAATATTAAACACAGACAATAATCGTACTGCTGAAACGCCTACGGTAGAGTATGTAGCACTAGAACGCGTTAGTTATTATTTTACAGGTGGGTATGTATTTGACCTCTCTACAAACACAAAATTAAAACCATCGGCTCTTTTTAAAGCAACTAATGGCGCACCAATTTCTGTTGATTTAAATGCAAACCTCCTATTTTATGAAAAATTTTGGTTCGGAGGCTCATACAGATATAATGAACATACCGCTTCTATCGGAGCCTTAGCAGATTTTCAAGTGACAAAACAAATTAGAATTGGCTATGCTTACGAACATTTTATTTCAGATATACGACCATATATAGGTGGTACTCATGAAATTTTACTGATGTATGAATTGTTTAACGAAAAGCGTGTTAGATCTCCCAGGTACTTTTAATACCATACGTATGAAAAATATAATATTTCTAATTTTAGCATTTCTGTTTAGTACTTTTATTCATGCTCAAAAAGTAAAGGTAGCAGATAAATATTTTAGAGATTTTGCATATTTAAAAGCCATAGAATTATATAAAGAAGCATTAAAAAAAGAAGATAGCAGCGAACATATTCTATCTAGAATTGGAGATTGTTATTATAACAATTCTAACTCGGAGCAAGCATATTTTTGGTACAATAAAGCAGTTAACAAATACAATAAAATACACCCTCAATACATCTATAAGTACATACAAACCTTACGCAGCTTAGGCAAATACAATAAAGCCAATCAGTGGCTTAAAAAGTTTAAAACACTTCAACAAAATGGTAAGCACACTAAAGATTTTGAAAGTATAAGTCTTGAAAAATTTCAAGAATTGTCTACTCCAAAAGATATTCACGTTCGGGTAATAAACTTAAACTCCAATAGCAAATTTTCTGATTTTGGCGGGTATGAACAAAATGGAAATTTATATTTTTCATCATCTAGAGCAGATGAAACTACTAAAGGCAAAAAGAAAATTTACAAATGGAATGGAGAACCTTATTTAAATATTTATCAATCTACAATTGATCGAATTGATTCGACCATTGTAGTAAAGGATATTACTCCCATTTCTTCAGACAAAGTAAATTTAAAAAACGAACACGAAGGGACATTAACACTCACCAATGATGGTAAAACACTCTATTTTACCAGAAACAACATTAATAAAAGAAAGAAAACATCTTATGATAAAGAAGGTAATTCTAATCTAAAATTGTATAGAGCTAAGCTTAAAGGCAATCAATGGACAGCTGTTGAAGAATTACCATTTAATGATAAAACTTTCTCTACAGGACACCCAACATTAAGTCCTGATGAAAAAACCTTATATTTTGTGTCGAATAGAAAAGGTGGATATGGACAATCAGACATATATAAAGTTGCTATTAATGATGATGGTTCTTTTGGTACTGTAAAAAATTTAGGAGATAAAATTAATACCGAAGGCCGGGAAGTATTTCCTTTTGTAGCAAAAGATTCTACATTATATTTCTCATCAGACAGTCATATAAATCTTGGGTTTTTAGATATTTACAAATCTAATATACTCAAAAAAAGAGTTGATGAGAATATAGAGATTAAGAACCTTGGAGCTCCTTATAATAGTGGTTACGATGATTTTGCTTTCTTCTTAAACCCAGATGGTGATTCTGGATATTTCTCTTCTAATAGAACTGGAGGTAAGGGAAGTGATGATATATATACATTTGACAAGTATGAATGTAAACAAGTTTTGACCGGTGTAACATACGATAAACTCACCTTAGAATCACTTGCAGATGTTACAGTAAAAATCATTGATGAAACCGGTAAAATTATTAGCACTACCCTATCTGACAACAACGGCAAATACATTTTTGAAGAAATATCATGCGGAAAAACATATTCTATCCTAGCTACAAAAGCAAATTACAGACCTGATTCAAAACAGTTCTCAACAACTACAACTAATGGAAGTGAGGTCAAATTAGATTTATACCTAACTCCACTAATTATAAAAAAAGAAATTGTAGTCAATCCTATTTTCTTTGATTTTGACAAATATAATATTCGTGCAGATGCAGCATATGAATTAGAGAATATTGTTAATGTAATGCGAGAAAATCCTAAAATGATTATCAAGATTGAATCCCATACAGATAATCGGGGTAGTGCAAAATATAACATGAAGCTTTCTAATAAACGTGCTAAAGCTACCAGGGATTACATTTTATCCAGAGGAATTGCTGCAGAAAGAATTCCGAGTGCTATAGGCTATGGCGAATCTCAATTATTAAACAAGTGCGGCATAAACAACAAACCTCCCTGTACAGAAAAAGAACATGATGAAAATAGACGCTCAGCTTTTTTAATCCTCAATGACTATCAATAGCTAGTATACCTCTTGAAGTAATTAGAAGGCTACTATCTTTTAATAAAAATATTAGTGCAATACATCTCTCCATTTTCATTTTGTTCTATAGAGATATCAAAATCTGTAAAATCGCCTTCTATAGTACTTCTATGGCTATCACTTTTTATCCATGCATTAACAATAGATTCTGCAGAGGAATAACCATACCCTACATTTTCGGCTACTTTGCTTGCTCCTGTATTAGTAACAAGATATGATTTACGCTCATAAAAATAATCGTGAGATATGTTATTTTGCTTAATCATATAATCTGTATGACTATATGCTTGTGATTTTATAACATCTAAAGATTCAAGAGTGTTTAAACCTTTAGAAATCCTATAGTTATTTATAAGATCCAAAATTTCAATTTCTATTGACTTTACTTCGGGAACAATAAATTCTTTATTAGAAGACCCTAAATCTTCTTCAACATTTTCTGCAGAACACGAATATAACAACATTGCCATACAAGCAATATAGATTACTTTAATAGGTGATTTCATAATTTGGGGGCGTAGGCTTGGGGCTACTTGCACAAACTACAAAATAAAAGAAAACAACCTGAGCTTAAAGTGTTAAAATCGACAAAAAACATCCTTTAAACGGCTTATATTGCAAATAATCGATAAAATACACAGTTTTAGCACTTTAGGACTTGTTTTTTAGCTATTAGATCAAAGCGCATAACAATCTACTTATCCATGGTAGATTCACAACTTTTCTATCTAATTTAAGGCTGAATCTAATAAGGATTTTGCATGTGTTAATGCCGAATCAGAAATATTTTTACCGCCTATCATTTCGGCAATTTCCTTAATTCGTTCTTCCTCACTTAACAATTTAAGCTGAGTAATGGTAGTATTTTGTATATCTTCTTTATAGACTTTATAATGGTTTTGACCATTAGCTGCGATTTGTGGTAAGTGTGTAATGCTAAAAACCTGTAGGTTTTTACTCATATTCATCATTAAATCTGCCATTTTATGAGCAACTTCACCCGATACCCCAGTATCTATTTCATCAAAAATTATAGTAGGTAATTGCGTATATCTTGATAAAATAGATTTAATAGCGATCATAATTCTTGATAGTTCTCCTCCGGAAGCTACTTTTTTAAGTTGCCCAAAAGCGCCTCCTTTATTGGCAGAGAATAGAAATGTTAGCACTTCTTTTCCATTAGACAAATACTTATCCTGTAGTTCTAAAGAGGCTCGAAATGCAGCATTTGGCATCCCTAACGCTTTAAGAATATCTTCTAGCTCCTTTATCAATAAAGGAAGTGCCTTATTTCGTTTCTTATGAATCTTTTCTGCAACCTTATCTAATTGAGATTGAATAGTGACTATTTCTTTTTTAAGCCTCTCTATATCTTCAGAAAGAGATTCTGTTTTAGAAACTTTTTCTCGCAGCGTATCTGCTATTACAATCAATTCTTTTATATCTGATACTGTATGTTTTACTTGCAGATTATGTAATAATTGCAAACGCTGGCTAATTTGCTCTAGTCGTCCAGGGTCTGCCTCCAGTTTTTCTAATTCATCAAGCAAAGAACTGCTTATATCATCCAGCTCTATATAAACACTTTGGATTCTCTGAGAAAGTTCTTGCAAAGACCCAGAATACGATTCTATCTTAGAAAGGTTATTTTTAATTGTATTTAATTGATCAGACACCCCAACTTCTTCTGAAGACATTATAGAAACTGATCCTGATAATCGTTCCTGAATTTCTTCTATGTTATTAAGTTGATCGTATTGCTCTTCTAATTCCTGAAGTTCTCCAGGTTTAAGCTTTGCCTCTTCTAATTCATTCAAAAGAAAAGCATTGTAGTCATATTCTTTTGTGAAATTTTCTTGATCAGTTATAAGAACGCCTACTTCTTTTTCTTTCTCTTTTAAGAGCTCAAGACCTCTTCGGTAAGATTTTATTTCGCGATCTGCATCAGCCAATGCATCTAACACCTCAAACTGAAAGTCATTTGTAGTTACTTCTAATGTTTGATGTTGACTATGGATATCTATTAATCTACCTCCCAGAGATACTAGTGATTGCAAGGTGACCGGAGTGTCATTTATAAAGGCTCTGGATTTACCCGATGGCAGAATCTCTCGTCTAATTATAGTTTGATCTTCATAATCCAATGCTGCTTCTTCAAAAAAAGAATTAAGTCCATATTTTTTTACATCAAAAACTCCTTCTATGACACATTTTTGAGAGTTATCTTTAACACTGCTAAGATCAGCTCTTTTTCCTAATAACAGTCCCAAAGCACCAAGCAATAAAGATTTACCCGCTCCAGTTTCTCCTGTAATCGTTATTAAACCAGAATCAAAAGCTACTTGTAGCTCTTCTATTAAGGCGAAGTTTTTTATAGAAAGACCTTTTAGCAAAGGATAGAAAAGTTTTTGTTGTTTTTAAAAAAGTAAAGATACCATTTACAATAATTAAAAATAGTATTTAAATTTTTAATCATACTCATTTCAAAATAAAGTGTTTTTTAAAACTTTATAGTTTTCCAGCTTTCTGAATAGGTAGGTGCTACTTTATTAAGTATCTCAACGGTTTCAGCAATATTAACTGAAGGTCCTCCAGAAAGAACACTTGAAATTTCATCAGCTTTGGCATCAAAAAACACTCTCATTATATAAGAATTAGGCCTGGTATTATGCATTTCTTCAAGTGATTTCATAGATTCAGTAATCGTTTCTTTCCCTTTTTTTACATTATTATACATAACATCTAGTCCTTCTCTATGATAGGTATACATTGTTTTTCTATACCCTTCATACGTTCCTGAAAGAAGATCATCATTAAGTCTAAATCTATTAGGGTTTTGTTCCCTAGCCCATCCAAGTGTGTTACTACCTTGTGCATTACCAACAATATTTTTAGCTTCCTGATAATAGCTGGTTCCACTATTTAGTTCAAAAGTATCTGCATCTACACCTAAAATAGTATATAAATAAAATGCAACCACAGAGATTAAATTCGACTCAAAGTTATTTGGATTATAATTTAAAGGTTGAAATTCTAAGTAATTAAAATTAAACTGCTTATCATTTATATTAAAGATTGTAGTATTATAACTAGATCCATATACCGGACGAGATGCCTGCACTTGCACAGTAGCAGAAAAAACATCGTTATCGTAACTACTTATAGTGATAAAAAAACTACAATTAATCCTTTCTTCTGTTCGATAATCTACAGAAGTCCATTTTGAGTTATTAATAAATTCGGTTAATGAACGCTCTAAGGTTTTAAAGACTTGTAAATTGGGATTACCCGTTTGTTCTGCATTAACAGCTACAGTAGCATTAAACTCCTGAGCGTTAACCCCTAAGCTAACTATAAATACGATAACAAGCAACAACCTATTCATTGTTCAATGTATTAATTTCATTAAATATATCTTGTGCGACTTCTGACTTTGTTTTTAAGTCAAACGCTTTAATCTCCAATTTATGATTAATCAATGTTACTTTATTCGTTTGTCCCTTAAAACCAGCTCCTTTATCATTAAGAGAGTTAAGAACAATTAAATCTAAGTTCTTATTTTTCAATTTATTCTTAGCATTCTCTTCTTCATTTTCTGTTTCTAAAGCGAATCCTACAAGAAATTGATTTTTCTTCTCTGCTCCCATCCATTTAAGGATATCATTTGTTCGCTCTAATTTAATAGAAAATTCTGTATCTGCCTTTTTTATTTTTTGATCTGATATGATTTTAGGCCTATAATCTGCAACTGCTGCAGATGCAATTGCAATATCACAATCACTGTATATAGCAACCACAGCTTCATACATATCTTTAGCACTAATTACATTAACCACATGAATAAGAGTATGATCAATTTTAAGAGCAGACGGTCCTAAAACAAGAGTTACTTGTGCTCCTAAATTAGCTGCTGTTTTGGCAAGTTCGATACCCATTCTACCACTAGAGTGATTACCTATAAACCTTACCGGATCAATTGCTTCATATGTAGGGCCCGCAGTGATCAGGACCTGTTTACCTTTTAACGGAAGTTTATCTAAAATATCTTTTTCTACAAATTCAATAATAGTAGAAGGCTCTGCCATACGTCCCTGACCAATCAAACCGCTTGCCAATTCTCCTGACTCTGCAGGGATCATGATATTACCAAACTCTTGTAATGTTTTAAACGTTTGATGAGTAGAAGGATGATTATACATATCCAAATCCATCGCTGGAGCGAAATAAACAGGGCATTTTGCAGATAAATAGGTTGCTAACAGCAAATTATCACTATTTCCTGTTGCCATTTTGGATAAGGTATTAGCAGTAGCTGGTGCTATGATCATAAAATCTGCCCATAGCCCTAAATCCACATGATTATTCCAAACTGCATTCTCATCTTCATCATCAAAAAAAGAGGAATGAACGGGATTTTTAGATAGTGTAGATAACGTAAGCGGAGTTACAAAATCCTTAGCAGCAGGGGTCATTATCACTTTTACCTCTGCTCCTGATTTAATAAATAAGCGCACTAAGCTTGCTGTCTTATATGCAGCAATACCAGCGGTGACACCAATTAAAATCTTTTTACCGCTTATTATAGACATAAATTTATAGAGACTCTGTGCCTACTTTTGTATTTCTGTGATAAATCTTACCTTCTAACCATTCTTGTACTGCCAAAGCATGTGGTTTAGGTAATCTTTCATAGAATTTAGAAACTTCAATTTGCTCTTTATTCTCAAAAATCTCTTCTAAACTATCATTATAAGTAGCAAACTCATCTAATTTTTCAAGAAGTTCTTTCTTGATATCGGTATTGATTTGAGTTGCTCTTTTTGATATTATCGAAATTGCCTCATAGATATTATCTGTTGGCTGATCGATACGATTTTTATCAATAGTAGTTGTGTTTACCGGCGCATTACTTTTTTTCAAATCCATCTTCTACTTTATTTTCTATTTATATTGTTCTAATCTTGTCTTTATATCTTCTCCTAATTCTTCTGCTTTTTCTAAATACTCTCCTTCTGTCTTATAATATTTTTTATAACTATTATAATACCCTTGAGCAGCTTCTAAACGTTCTCTTACTAAACTTTCATAACTACCAATTGCTAAAAGATACTCTGACTCTAATTTGTAATATAATACTTTTTCTCTATAAGGAGATCCTGGGTGATCTATAAGGTAGTTATCAAAAGCCGAAATAGCTACTTTATAATTCTCTCTGTGATGATATCGTTTAGCAACTTCATATGCTTTTCTTTCTTTCTTATCTCTAAGTTCTGCAACTAACTTATTTGCTTCTTTTAAATTTTCACTTTCGGGATACGCATTAATATATGCCTGAAGTTTTTCGAGTGCTTTATCTGTATCTTCCTGATCCAAACTATATCTTGGAGATAAATCATAATAGCTTTTAGCTCCTTTATAAAATGCTTCTTCTCTTTTTTGACTCTTTGGGTAAGATTTAGTAAATCTTTCAAATTGGTATCCTGCAAGATAAAAATCTTCTAATTGATAATATGTATCCGCATAATAGAACATTATTCTTTCTGCTTGCGGCTTACCTCTATACTGGGGTACAATCTGTTCAAAAAGCTTTAAGGCTTTTTTATACTTCCCTTCTTTGTACAAGCCCTCTGCCGTTTTATATTTAGCGGCTAAATCTTCGCCTCTTAGTACCTTTTGGTATTCACTACAAGATCCTAAAAATAATACACAAACAAGTAAATACAATAATCTCTTCATATCTTAAAAAAACATCTGGCAAAAGTATATATTTCTGCCGTATTACAAAAACTTTAATTCATCTATTCACCTGTCATTCTCTATTGTTCTATAATTAAGCAGGTAGAATTGGCTAATAAACATTTCTGTTTATATCGTTTTATTGATTTTAGCTCATTTCAATAACTATATAATTAGAGGTATGTTGCAGAATTAAACCGTATTTAACACTCTATACTAATTTTACAAAATTAAGTAGAACTATGCGGTAAGGTTTTATCCAGATTATTATGATCCAAAATTGTATAGCCATCATCATCATAATAAAATGCCGGAATAAATTTTTGATCTTGTTTTAAATTCTTTAATACATAAGAATGAACCTGGTGAACTTCTTGTGCAAAAGATTCATCATAATAACTAGCTAGTATTAAAATTTCTCCGTTTAATTTTTGCAACTGTTCTTTACTAAATTCTTTTAACGGGCTCGATTCGTCTATAGGATGTACAATAGTCCAGGTTGTAGGCAGATACGTAATCGAATTTCTTTCTAGTTTTAGATTGTAAAAATTATTTACATATTTTTCACCCTTACTTTCCTGAGATAAAGAGAGTGTCGCTTCTATTTTAGGTCGAATCATTACATTAGCACTTCTACTCATTAATCTAAACATAATACAATCTACTCCATTATGTTTCCTATACACCATACTGCTACTAAATCTAATATTTGCTCTTGGTCTAGAAAACCTACCATACAACAATCCTGTAATAAAGGAAAAACTTAACAACCCTATAAGTGCTTCAAAAGAAGAAATAATACCAAAAACTAGTCCTTTTGGTGCCATTGCTCCATACCCCACAGTCGTAATAGTCTGAGCCGAAAAAAAGAAGGCATTAAGAAAATCTTTAAAAACACTTCCTGTAGGTTCTGTGATATTTGATATTCCTAAAAACGTATAGATAATAGCAAATAATACATTAACCAAAGTATACCCCAATACTACCCATAAGAAGAATTTGGTCCAGCTAATACTGATTAAGTAATTATAGCTCTCGGATAAAGAGCTTGGTCTATTGATGTGTTTTATATTAAAAGAACCATCAGAATTGATAAATCGTTTAGCGTGTTTATTAGAGGACTTACCTATACCTGGGTCTTTTATTTTTTTAGCCATCACTTCATTTTTGAAAACGATTAATCTTCAACAAACTCTTCTATTCTTTTTGCTAAATTGTCTGAAACGGGTATTAATGGTAAGCGAAGATTGTCATCACATACGCCTTTTACTTTCAGGATATTTTTTATTCCAGCAGGATTTCCTTCTTCAAAAGCATAATCTATAGCTGGTAATAATGCATATAGTTTCTCAAATGCTTTTTTTGTTTCTCCCGATAACCCTAATCGTATCATTTCTGAAAACGATGCCGGAAACCCTTGACCAACCACACTTATTACTCCATCTCCACCTGCTACCACAGCTGGTAATGCCAATGTATCATCACCAGAAATCACAAGGAAATCAGATGGTTTGTTTTTGATAATCTGTAAAACTTGTGTAAAATCCCCCACTGCTTCTTTAATCCCAATTATTTTATCTAATTGAGCAAGGCGTAAGGTTGTTTCTGCTGTCATATTAGTTGCTGTTCTGGATGGAACATTATACAATATAACAGGTAAAGTCGTAATATCGTTTATAGCTTCATAATGTCTGTAAATACCTTCTTGACTAGGTCTGTTATACATAGGAACAACAGAAAGAACAGCATCAAAATCAGATGAATTGACTTCTTTAATCTCATCAACAACAGCCGATGTATTATTTCCTCCTACTCCGATTACCAAAGGGAGTCTTTTATTATTTATCGCTACAATATGCGCTGTTAAATTTTTCTTTTCTTCTTTTGAGAGCGTAGCTGACTCTGCTGTAGTCCCTAATACGACTAAATACTCTACGTTTCCTTCTATACAAAAATTAACTAATGATGTAACACCATCATAATCTATCGATCCATCTTTATTAAAAGGAGTAGCTAATGCTATACCTGTTCCTCTTAGAAAATCACTCATACTATATAATCTGTAAAATTTTTAAATATTTTTTAAGCTCTGATATAAAAAGATTGGTATCATTTGTTGATGCTCCGATAATCAAATCGTTAATTCGATTATCTACCTCTGCAAAACCAACTTTAAATTTAGCCTTAGAAGCTGCTGCTACATAGTTTAACTCTACAGTATTTTTTTCATAAAAATTGATCAAAACATCAAAATCCTTATCTACAAAATCTTGTAAAGATTTGCTTTTTATTGCACCATTTACTCCAAAACTCTTATCATTATAATAAGCTGCATCCTTATCATCTATAATTTCTTTCTGATCTTCTTTATAGCCTATTACTTTAAGTTCTTCTGATTTTACACCTAATTCATTAGCAAGTTTCAACAATGAAACGATATTAATAGATTGAGTTGCATCAATAAGAACTGCAAGCGTTTTTAAATTAGAAATGTTTTGAGATCTAGCTTCTCTTTCCCCGAGATATGCTTCGACACTTTTCTTTATTGCATTCCTTTTAAGACCTTTTAAAATCATTTATTAAAAAATTAATAAGCCACAAATGTAGCCATTTTACAAATTAAAATCATCTGGTATACTTCGAGAAAAAACAAAAACTTCACAATTAACACAACTTAATGATTTTTGTTAAATCTATAAATATTTGTCTTCTAAACGCTTCTTTTTAACAAGTTTTGTTTCCACAAAAAAAATAGTGAAAAAGTATATCCCTGCTATTTCTACAATATTGATCAATGTAGTAAATAACCTACTATAAAAATATAATTCATTTATTGCAAGAAATGCATCTACAAATAAAGTACAGCACGAAGCTATAAAAAGATAAATTGATTTCTCATATCGATTAGCAACATAAATAAAAAAACAAACTGTAACAAATAAAAGAAGACTTACTATTATCAATAGTACTGATTCTACAGAATTTATAATTTTTGGCAAAACTAACCTCGTAATAGAAAAAATAAGATACCCAATCAAAAGTATACTAACTATTGCTTGAGGTGACATCAATTTATTTAGTTTTATTTCTTGTATTGATATGAAATTCTTTAGTAAAAGTAAGCACAAGGCATAGAAGAGGGCAATTAGAATTGCAATAGTGGAAAAATACTTTACAAAGTCTAAATACACAAAAACATCGGTTGCAGCAATTACAAGCATACTTAAAGGAAACAAAAGATTAGTTTTTTTTACAAATCTTTGATACAAGAAGATTAATGATATAGGAACAATTGGTTTCACATATATCAACACCCATTTATCAAAAAAAATAGCTACACATATAACGATTAAAAAAGTAAAATAGGTAAATAAATATGTAATGTTTATTTTTTTCAAGGAGTTTTTAAAAGATTACAAGATTCATATATAGTATTAATTTAAGTAATATGTATTTCTGTCTTAACAGCTAGTTCTTCGTTATTTAAAATCAAAAACCTTCAAACTCTTCAGATTTAAGGACTAATGATTTAGTTATCATATAGTGTACTAAAAAAACAAGAGCAAGCGGACTGCATATTAACATAAGTACATTAAGTTCTTTAGACCGTAGATAAAATCTATCGATCAAGAACATAAAGTCACTAAATGCAAAATTCAACATGGATAAAAAAAACCATAACGATTTTTCTGATCGAATGTTTATATAATGCATCGCTCCTATAATTAGTAAAACATAAACTAATAATAAATAGAGAAACCCTAATACTTGCATTTCTCCCATAGGGTCTTTAAGCTCAAGGTAAGCCATAAAAAATATAACTGTAAACAGAGAACTACCCAATACTAGAGTAAAGACATCTCTGCTACTATATACGAATGACTTATGATTATAATACAAGAAAAAAAACAACAAGATATAAGCTACTATATGCGCCTCTATCTGAAATTTTACAACATTATCAATAGCATAAAATACACCTAACTCTTTTATAACAAAAACTAAAAGAACAATAACTTTAAATATTCTTATTCGTTTAGAATCTACAAAATAAAGAGTGGTTATTAATACTACAAGAATTAAACTAGTGTATGTGTTTAATAAATCATTTTGAAACACAAACCCTAATACTTGTATAATAATTAAAAAAGAAATTAAAAGCTTTAGTAGTTTTCCTCCATTCATTAATTTTAATTTGCATCCAAAAAATCAACACAATTCTCTATAGGACACTTTGTTACACAATTATATAATTTTTCCCTTACACAAGATACTAAATTTTGAGATAACACAAAATAGCCTTAAAATCCTTCCTTACAATTTATTTAATTTTAAAGAAGTAGGACTAGATATCTTAAACTGTACAAGAAAAAAAACAGCTAATAATTGATAAATAGAATTAATAATTTCAAATTCGATTGAAGAAACATAAAACTTGTTTAACGCAAAGCAAGAATCACTAATAACAAAATTTAATATTGCGATCAAAAACCATAACGACTTGGTTGATCTAACATTTACATAATGAAAAACCGTTCCTATAAACAGAAAATATAATATCAGTAAATACACCAATCCATAGTATTTAAGATCACCCATTCCTATATGTATTGCGTCATAAATTTCATAAACAATAAGAGACCACACCACAAAGAAAATTGACAAATAGGCAATATCAGTACCATCATAATCTATAGGTCTATGATTTTTATATAAAAAATAGAATAGTAATAAATAACAAACACCATAACTTAATAAGACATACACAAAACTATCCTTTAAATCTGTCAATAGAAATATATCTCCCAGAAAGCAAAGAAGCAAAACCAATAAAAACAGAATACTTATACGCTTTGTATTAAACCAGTACAGCATAAAAAACAAAGGGACAGTGGTTGGCTTTACATAAAACTCTAAATCAGGCCAGTTCATAGCAGTACTCAATACACAAAGCCCTCCTGCAATGAGTAATAACGCCTTAATAAGAGTTCTTATTTTCATGCTATTTTACTAAGAAATTCGTCTTCGCTAATAATAGGAATCTCCAATACTTTCGCTTTTTCTAACTTGCTAGGCCCCATATTAGCACCAGCAACAATAAAAGAAGTTTTAGAAGAGATAGAACTAGAAATTTTACCTCCATTATCTTCTATCATTTTCTTAAGTTCATTACGTGATACTTTTTCAAAAACTCCAGAAACCACAAATGTCTGCCCCTGTAAAGTATTTGTTTGATTTGCCAGTTTTTCTGCAGAAACTTCTAATTGAACACCATATCGTTTTAACCTGTTAATTAAATTTCTATTTTCTTCGGAAGCAAAAAATTCTACTACACTTTGAGCTATCTTTATTCCTATCTCATCTACATTTACCAGTTCTTCTTCTGAAGCTTCAATAATAGCATCAATAAACTTATAATGTTTAGCGAGCTTCTTTGCTACAGTTTCTCCCACATATCGAATTCCTAATGCAAACAAAACACGCTCAAAGGGGATTTCTTTAGATTTTTCTATTCCGGCAATAAGGTTTTCTGCACTTTTTTCTGCCATCCTCTCTAAAGGAATAACCTGCTCTTTTTTTAACTCATAAAGATCTGCATAGTTTATAATCAAGTCTTCATTAACCAGCAGTGCTACAGTTTCCCCTCCGAGTCCATCGATATCCATCGCTTTACGAGAAATATAATGCTGTATTCGACCAATTATCTGAGGTGGACATCCTTGGTAATTAGGACAATAATGCTGGGCTTCTCCTTCTTTACGAATAAGATCTGTATGACATTCTGGGCATTGAGTTATATATACTGTTGGTTGCGAATTGTTGTCTCTTTTTTGAAAATCAACTGCTATTATTTTTGGAATAATTTCTCCTCCTTTTTCAACAAAAACCGTATCCCCCTCACGTATATCCAGTTTTGCTATCTGGTCTGCATTATGCAAAGAAGCCCTTTTTACAGTAGTCCCCGCAAGCAATACAGGTTCTAGGTTAGCCACCGGAGTAATTGCACCTGTCCTACCTACCTGATATGTAATTTCATGAAGAGTTGTAAAAACTTGTTCGGCTTTAAACTTATAAGCCATAGCCCATCTTGGGGCTTTGGCTGTAAAACCAAGTTCCTCCTGTTGCTGAAGATCATTTACCTTAATCACCACACCATCTGTTTCGTACGGCAAATTGTGGCGATGCTCATCCCAGTATGCTACAAAATCCAACACCTCATCAATCGAATGTACCAATTTGGATTCTGCAGGAACCTTAAATCCCCATTCTCTGGCCTTTTCTAAACTTTCGAATTGAGTAACAATTCCTAATCTATTTCCTATAATACTATACAGCAAACAATCTAACGGTCGCTTAGCCGTTTCGGCACTATCCTGCAATTTCAGACTACCAGAAGCAGTATTTCGAGGATTAGCATAAGGATCTTCTCCTACTGCTATTCGCTCTTCATTCATTTTTGCAAAACCTTCGTAAGGCAAAATAATTTCACCTCGTATATCAAATTTTGGAGGAAAACCACCTTTTAGCTTTAGCGGTACAGAATTAATGGTTTTTACATTTGTTGTAACATTATCTCCTTGAATACCATCTCCTCTAGTTACTGCTTTTGCCAATACTCCATCTTCATAAGTAAGACTTATCGATGCTCCATCATATTTAAGTTCACAAGTATAATTCACCTCTCCATCGACCAACTTTTTAATGCGTTTTTCCCAATCCAATAAATCTTCTTTTGAATACGAATTATCCAGAGAATACATTCGATGTTCATGAACTATCGTTTCAAAATTCTTAGTTACTTCACCCCCAACCCTAAGTGTTGGAGAATTAGGATCATAATATTCTGGGTGTTTTTCTTCTAATTCCTGTAGTGTTTTGAGTTTCATATCAAACTCATAATCACTTATTACAGCGGCATCCAGTACGTAGTAGTTATAATTATGCTGCCTTAGTTCTTCTCTTAATTGATTGATGTGTTGTTCTGTATTCATTATTCTGGTATCAGTTTTCTGGTATCAGGTTATTAAAACCTACTGTATTGCTTTTTCTATTATTTCCATAATATCTTTAATTTCTACACCGAGATATTCTGCAAGTTTTTGTAAAGATTCTTTGCCTTTTATAAATGTTTCTGCTGTTTTTCTTGTCCAATTAACCCCATCAACACCTTGTTTAATTTTACTAAAAAAACGCCTAAAGCGATTTTTAAAACTGCCTTTCTTTAATTCCTCGATATTTGTTTCGTCAACCGAATCCAATTCTTCTTGAAATTTTTCAGCCTCTTCAAAAAGTTCAGTTCCTTTTAATCCATTCTTAATAAAATCAAAAGCATCTTGAATATCTATGATATTTTGATTTGAAAATTTTATTGATTGTGTTTGTTCTTGTACTTGTTTTTGATCTTGGGTTTGATTTACATTAAGATTTATACTTAAAGGTTCTTTCTGTGAGATAAAAAACAAATTTTTAAATTTTGAGATATCTTCTTCCAAATATTTCACCTTATAATTAGCAAAATTCAAATCAGTTTTAAACTGTGAAATTTGAGAATTATATTTAATCTCTAAAAACTCTATCTCCTTAGTTAGTTCATTAATGATTATCTTATCCTTTAAAGATAAGTTTGCATTATGCACCAAGTTCACATATTCATTAATATAAGATCTAACATCTTCAATATCTACTTCTTTATCAATTGATATTTCCAATTCAATACCGTCAATAGTTTTCTTTGCATGAAACTCTATTATAATTCCCTTTGTATCTTTTACATATTCATCGAAATTTACCAAGTATTTGATAAATGCATTTTTTAAAAGATCATGAATTTTAATCTTATCCTTATAAATTTTCTTCTTATCTGAGTCATACAAATTAATTATTGACTTAGCAAGGTCAAGAGTTATATCTTCTTTCTTAAAAGAAGAGTGAGCGATTAAAGATATGATAACTCCTTCTAACTCACGGAGATTAGTTTTGATGTTATTTGCCAAAAACACTATAACATCTTCTGGCATTTCTACACCATCACGATACAATTTGTTTCTAATTATAGAAACTCGTGTTTCAAAATCTGGTTGATGTAGTTCAGCAGACAACCCCCATTTAAAATGCGAAAGTAATCTCTGTTCTATATCCTGCATATCCACAGGAGCTTTATCACTTGTTAGGATTACTTGTTTTTCATTTTGATGCAACTCATTAAGCACGTAAAAGAACACATCTTGAGTACCAGCCTTACCAGATAACAATTGAATATCATCAACGATTAGAACATCTATAATCTGATAAAAAAGAATAAAATCGTTTCTATTATTCTTTTTTACAGATTCAATATACTGTTGAGTAAATTTTTCTGCAGAAATATATAGCACTTTTTTTTCAGGAAAGTTATCCTTTATCCTTACGCCTATTGCGTGAACTAAATGTGTCTTTCCAAGGCCAAAATCCCCAAAAATCAACAAAGGATTAAAAGAGGTTTTTCCTGGTTTATTAGCTACAGCCATCCCAGCAGAACGAGCAAGTCGATTAGAATCTCCTTCTAAGAAATTTTCAAAATTATAATTAATATTTAACCGAGATTCTATTTTCACATTTCGTATTCCAGGAATAACGAATGGGTTTTTTAGCTCGGGATTTTTACTTTTAATAGGAACATCAACTTCTTGTGAGTTAACAGGGGTTCGATTTGTACTAGGTATTATTTCAGTAAATGACTTTTTATCACTAGAGTCATTTTCCATCCTTATAACATAAACAAGTTTTGCATCATCCCCTAACTCTTGAGCTATGCACACTTTAAGAAGGTGTACATAATGTTCTTCCAACCATTCGTAAAAAAATTTACTTGGAACCTGAATACTGAGAGCACTATTAGTAAGTTTTACAGCTTTGATTGGTTCAAACCAAGTTTTAAAAGCTTGTGGAGTAATATTTTCTTCAATAAAAGATAAACAATTATTCCAAACTAAATCTGCAGTTAAATTCATATCATGTTCTTTCTGGCTTTAACCATTTTGGCACTTGTACCGGCTTGAAGGCTCTCATTTTTTCTAATAACCTATCTATATCATCATCAACAAGAAGCAATTCATAGTTTTCCATTTTTAAAAACCCTCTTCGCACCATGTTTTCTAACAAAGCTAACAGATCATTATAAAACCCTGTGGTGTTTAAAAGTCCAATTGGTTTTTGATGCAAACCTAACTGAGACCATGTTATAATTTCAAACAATTCTTCTAATGTCCCGAATCCTCCAGGTAATGTAATAAAGCCATCGCTAAGCTCCTGCATTTTCATTTTTCGTTCATGCATATTGGCAGTAGTAATCAGCTCGTACAATCCTTGATGTACTACTTCTTTTCGTTTTAAAAATTCTGGAATCACTCCTATCACTTTCCCTTTTTGCTGCATTACTCCTTGAGCAACCTTGCCCATTATCCCAATTTTTGCAGCACCATAAACCAGAGTGATTTTTTGCTGGGCTAGTTTTTCTCCTAATAAAAATGCCTCGGCAATAACCCTGGTATCATTTCCTTCACTGCTTCCACAAAATACACAAATTGAATTCAGATTATTCATATCAACAGGTTTTTTAATTTAAACAAGCTCTTATCATACGTTCATTATTGTATAAATCCTTACGCACTTCTACAGATTTAAATCCTTTACTCTTGATCATATTTTTGGTTTCTACACCTAGGTACTGATTAATTTCAAAATACAAACCACCATTTTCTTTTAATTTTTCTTTAGCCAAATCTGTAATCTTTTTATAAAAGAGCAAAGGCTCATTATCAGAAACAAATAGTGCTTGTTGTGGCTCATTATCCAATACATTAGATCTCATTTCTTTCTTCTCTAATTCACGTACATAAGGCGGGTTAGAAACTATGATATCAAAATCTTGAAATAGTTCTTTGACCTCTAGAATATCTGCTTTAATAAATGTTATATCTGCTTGATTTTTCTTTGCATTGTCTCTTGCAACTTGTATAGCCTGTTCTGATATGTCTATTGCATACACTTTGGCTTCAGGTATTTTTTTTGCTAAAGAAATAGCTATACAACCACTTCCTGTGCCAATATCCAATATTGTTATTGATTGTTTATCCTTTTTTTGATCTTCTATAATCCAACCCACCAACTCTTCTGTTTCTGGTCTTGGAATTAGCACATTTTCATTGACCATAAATGGTATTCCGTAAAAATAAGTTTCTCCAATTATATATTGAATAGGTTCTTGTTTTTCGAGTCGTCTTCTGGCTTTATCAAAATTCGCTTTTTCATCAATGGTAAGTATTTTATCCAGATGCATAGCAACATCTACTCTTTTAAGCCCTAAAATCTCTTCAGAAAGTATATAAAAAAAAGATAGTATTTCTTCAGAATCATAGATTCTGGATAACGAATTTGTAAAATTAGCCCTAAGGTCTTTTATCTTCAATTTGAAGTTTATTTTAGATTATAAATCTTTTATCATCCATGCCTGACAACTATAGTGCCCGGTATCCCCAATCGGCTCTTCTAAAGGAATGAAGCCTACTTTTTTATATAATTTTCTGGCAGACTCCATATAAGGCATGGTTTCCAAATAACATTTGGCATATCCTTGTTCTTTTGCAAAATCAAGACATCTATTTATCATCTTATACCCAACTCCTTTGCCTCTTGCTTGTGGTAAGAAATACATTTTTTGCAACTCGCAAATATTACCAGCAACCTCTCCTTCTAATGGAGCAATACCAGCGCCACCAATAATTTTACCCTCTTCTTCGACCACATAATACTGCATTCTTGAATAGTCGTATGTTTCACACATACTATCTAAGGATTTATCTTCATAAGCAGTACCAACCTTAGGCACCCCCATTTCTATTAAAACTTCTCGTATTACCGAGGCAATTACTTTATTATCTTTTAGCTGTATTGCTCGTATTTTTATATCACTCATTATATTTAAAATACTATTTTTGTTGTATCACAAAAACGTGAACCAGAAGATTCTTCTGATCTTCGTTTGAATAAAAAATTAGCTTCTAAAAAGGTATTGAAATATACGTTAAATCTAACAAGGAATCAATGAATAAGTTTCTATTATTATCAACATTGCTTATAGGTATCACCAGCTGTTCTATTTCTAAAAAACCTAAATTTAAATACGTCAACAATATTGAGGTTAAAAATGTCAGTATGCGCAATATAACACTCAAAGCAGATGCTGTTTTCAATAATCCAAATAACATAAAAGGAAAAATTTCGATAGACAGCATACACATTTTTGTTGATAACATTGATGTCGGAGCGCTCTCTTCGCAAGAGTTCGATGTTCCTTCAAAAAATGAATTCGCCATTCCGCTAGAAGGAACTTTTTCACTTTCTAAAGTCTATAAAAAAAATAAAAACAGTATACTTGGCAGCGTACTAAAAGTAATCCAAAGTGATTCGCTTGATATACACTATAAAGGAGTAATTCGATATCATTTTGGAAATTTCTCTTATCCATACACAATTGACAAACAACAAAAGGTAAGACTAAAATAAAAGTGACAATACACAAAAAATATATAAAACGATGTATCCAGTTGGCCAAAAACGGACTAGGAACGACCTACCCAAATCCTTTGGTGGGTAGTGTAATTGTACATAACGACAGTATCATTGGTGAAGGATGGCATTATCAATCTGGAAAACCTCATGCCGAAGTAAATGCCATTGCTTCTGTAAAAAACCATTCCCTCTTAAAAGATGCTACAATCTATGTTAGCCTAGAACCCTGTAGCCATTTTGGAAAAACACCTCCTTGCAGTGATCTTATTATTGAAAAAGGAATAAGAAAGGTCGTTATTGGTACAATAGATACTTTTGCAAAAGTATCGGGCGCTGGAATTCAAAGGTTAATGAATGCTGGTTGTGATGTAACTGTTGGAGTTCTAGAAAATGAATGCTTAGCATTAAACAAAAGGTTTTTTACTTTTCACAATAAAAAAAGGCCATATATTATCCTAAAATGGGCAGAAACTATAGATGGTTATATTGCACCGGTTTCTACCAACAAAAGAGAGCCTGTCTGGATTACAAATACATATTCCAGGCAAATTGTACACAAATGGCGAGCAGAAGAACAAGCTATTTTAGTAGGAAGCCAAACTGTTATTAAAGACAACCCTAAACTTACTATCAGAGATTGGGCTGATCAACATCACCCTACTAGAGTTGTTATTAACAGATCAGGGAAAATTCCTAAAGATTCTGCCGTACTGGATCAATCAATAAAGACCATAGTGATTACTTCAGAAAAATTTAAAAAAGACAATAGCAATACTCTTATTTATGAAGTTGTCGATTCACAAGAGAATCTTACCAAAGAGATATGCAGCATTCTCTATAAACACAACATCCAATCAGTGATCATAGAAGGGGGTTCTTATACACTACAATCCTTTATTGATAAAAATCTCTGGGATGAGGCGAGGGTTTTTAAAGGAAATACTACTTTTGGAACCGGAATAAAAGCCCCCCTACATAAAGGAAATCTAATTTCTGAACAAAAAATCATGACAGACACCCTAAACATATATCAAAATGATTAAAACTATAATTTTTGATTTTGGAGATGTCTTTATCAATTTAGACAAGCCCGCAACAGAAAGAGAATTATACAATCTTAAAAATGAAAAGCTCACTACAGAAATACGAGAGCTTAATATTTTATATGAAGCAGGCAAGATTACTACGAAAGAGCTTATAGAAAACTTTCAGAAGTTTATCCCTGAAGCTTCAGAGAAGCAACTTACTAATGCATGGAATGCTCTTTTACAGGATTTCCCTAAACATCGCCTAGAATTCATTCAAAAACTAGCTTCAGAACAGCGCTATAAACTGATCTTACTTAGTAATAACAATGAATTACACATTAATTGGATCAAAAAACATATTAGCTTTTTCCCCGCTTTCAAATCATGCTTTGATGCTTTTTACCTCTCTCATGAAATCAATTTACGAAAGCCAGAACCTTATATTTTTGAATTTGTTCTAGAACAACATCAATTAAACCCAAGTGAAACCCTTTTTATTGATGACACAAAGGACAATACAGACACTGCCGCCGCACTGGGAATGCATACCTGGAACAACAACCCTGTAACCGAAGATGTTACAGATTTATTTACCATAAAATCTGATTTATTTTGATCTATTTAGTTTTAAGCGTCCTAGCGTCTACTCTGATTTTTATCATCTTTAAGTTGTTTTCTAAATACCAGGTAGATACACTACAGGCAATTGTTGTAAACTATGTTGTAGCTTCTATTTCGGGAGTCATAGCATACTCAGAACCAATAGATTTACCTTCTGTATCTGGAAAAGGGTGGTTTTATGGAGCAATGATCTTAGGTATAATATTCATATCTGTATTTAACCTAATGGCAATTACTACTCAAAGAAATGGTCTATCTGTAGCTGCAGTAGCGACCAAAATGAGCTTAGTGATCCCCATCATATTTGGAATTATAGTATACCAAGAGAGTACAGGTATAGTAAAAGTCATAGGTATCCTAATTGCACTTATAGCAGTTTACCTTACTTCTGTTAAAACCACCGGAGGAATCCCTTTAACAAAAAAGAATCTAATCTTTCCATTACTGGTTTTTATAGGAAGTGGGGTTATTGATACTAGCATTAAATTTTTAGAAACACATTATGTGGCCAAAAATGATATTCCTGTTTTTTCTGCTACTATTTTTGGATTTGCCGCAATTGTCGGAATTATTACATTAGCATTTAAAGCAATAACCGGAACATTAAAAATTGCGCTTAAAAATATTATTGCAGGGATTATATTAGGAGTTCCTAATTATTTTTCGATCTATTTCCTGATTCAGGCATTGCGCCATGATAGCATGGATAGCTCTACAGTATTCACCATTAATAACGTAGCCATCCTTTTGGTTTCAACTCTTGCAGGAATTCTTTTTTTTAAAGAGAAATTAATCCTTAAAAACTGGATAGGCATCATTCTGGCGATTATTAGCATTATTTTGGTTGCCTTTTCTATATAGCATACACCCATTGGAAATAAAAGACACATATAAAACAATTAATATCCCTGGAGAGGAAGCTCTTTTTAAAGATCGAAATAGCAAGTTTTTTGGATACACATTTCCTATTACTACAGAAGAGGAAGCCAAACATATTATTACTGACCTTAAAAAGAAGCATCACTCTGCCCGACATTGGTGTTATGCCTGGAAAATAGGAACAGAGCCCTCTAGATATCGTATCAACGATGATGGTGAACCTTCTAATTCTGCCGGCCAACCCATTTATGGCCAGATTCTATCTTTTGATGTTACTAATATATTAATTGTTGTTGTGCGTTATTTTGGAGGTGTAAAATTGGGAGTTGGTGGATTAATCAACGCTTATAGAACTGCAGCTCAATTAGCGCTTGAGACTTCAGAAATAGTTGAAAAAACAATTAATATTGATTTTGTAATTATTTTCGAGTACAAAGACATGAATAAAGTAATGAGAATTATTAAAGAATACAACCTAAACATTACTAAACAAGATCATGAATTGAATTGTAAAATTCATATTTCTGTAAGAAAAAAGTTTGTTGATAAAATAAAAGACGTTTTTTCCCCGTTGTATGATATAGAAATTAGAAAAACACAGGATTAATAGTTTTTTATTTTTTCAAGCAAGTAAGAGGGACATGGAATAGGTTTTCTTGTTTTACTATCAACAAAGACTAAAGTTGTAGATGCCGTTGTTAGCAATTCATTATCTTTATTAAAAATCTCAAAATCGAAAGTGATTTTTGCTGTAGGAATTTTCCTTAGCGAAGTTTTAACAATTAATTCATCGTCGAAGAAAGCAGATTTCTTAAATTTAAAGTCTAATGTAAACACGGGAAGCATAATACCATTTTCTTCCATTGATTTATATGAAACCCCTAATCGGGATAACCAATCAATTCGTGCCAATTCTAAATACTGCGCGTAGTTACCATGATATACTACACCCATCTGATCTGTTTCAGAGTATCGCACCTTTAGTAAAGTTTCTGAAGTGATAAACATATTTTAAAAATGAGGGGTTATTTAGTTAAATTAAAAGTAGTATTGCCAAATTATGCAAAAAAAATAATTAATATTCAACCCCTAAATCATTTTTTTTTTACATTTTTTGTTCACATATTTGTCATGCAAAAACAGTAAGGAGTTTTTCAGCAATTTCTTTTTAGTACCTTAACACAAAAAAAGTAAACCTGACCACAAGAATGAATGTAACCGCGCAATCAGTTTGGGATAGTTGTTTGTCTTTCATAGAAGACAATATCACACCCCAAGCTTTTAAAACTTGGTTTGAACCAATCAAAGCTGTAAAGCTTACAGATAGCGCTCTCAGTATTCAGGTCCCTAGTAAATTTTTTTATGAGTGGCTAGAAGAACATTACGTTAATCTACTCAAAGTATCTTTAACCCGAGAATTGGGAGAAAGTGCTAAGTTGGTTTACGTTATTAAAATGGAAAACACTTATGGCAATAAAAAGCCATTTACTGAAAAAATTCCAAGTTCTAACCGAACCCCTGTTAACTCACAAGAAGTTGACGTTCCTATTAAAAGTAAAAACCCCGAGCTAAAAAACCCATTCGTTATTCCTGGAATACGAAATGTAAAAATAGAATCTCAATTAAATCCAAGTTATAATTTTGAAAATTTCTTAGAAGGAGATTCTAACCGATTAGCTCGCTCTGCAGGTATGGCCGTAGCTAATAAGCCCGGAGGCACCTCTTTTAACCCTTTGCTTATTTTTGGAGGAGTTGGTTTAGGAAAAACACACCTTGCTCACGCAATTGGCGTAAACATAAAAGACAATTACCCAGAAAAAACAGTTTTATATATTTCTGCAGAAAAATTTACTCAACAGTATATTGAATCTGTAAAGAAGAATAACAGAAACGATTTTATTCATTTTTACCAGATTATTGATGTTTTAATTGTTGATGACATTCAACTATTATCTGGTAAAGCAGGAACTCAGGATGTATTCTTTCATATTTTCAACCATTTACATCAAAATGGGAAACAAGTAATCCTAACGAGTGATAAAGCTCCTGTAGACATGCAGGATATAGAACAACGATTACTATCTCGTTTTAAATGGGGGTTATCTGCAGAATTGCATCAACCCGATTTTGAAACCAGAATTTCGATCATTAAAAATAAATTATATCGTGATGGCGTAGAAATGCCTGAAGAAATAGTTGAGTTTCTAGCAAACAATATCAAAACTAATATCCGAGAATTAGAAGGTGCAATTATATCATTAATAGCTCACTCTTCTTTTAACAAAAAAGATATCACAATAGACCTTGCAAAAACCATAGTAGACAACTATGTTAAAAACACAAAACGCGAGGTATCTATCGATTATATCCAAAAGGTAGTAAGCGATTATTTCCAAATGGATGTAGAGACACTACAATCCAAAACACGAAAACGCCATATCGTGCAAGCAAGGCAATTAGCAATGTTCTTTGCCAAAAAATTAACTAAAGCCTCTTTAGCCAGTATAGGCACACAAATAGGAAAAAGAGATCACGCTACCGTTCTCCATGCTTGTAAAACAGTAGACAACCTATCATCTACAGACAAGCAATTTAGAAAATACGTAGAAGATTTAGGAAAGAAGCTTACATTATAATTTTACACTTTTAAAGAGCAAATCAAAATTAATACCACAGCTAAGCTGCAGTATTAGTAAGAAAAAGCACACACTACTTTAAAACAGCAAAACAAACCACATGAAAGCTAAAATTCTAATGGTATGCTTAGGCAATATATGCAGATCTCCCTTAGCAGAAGGCATCTTAAAATCTAAACTAAACCCTAGTCATTACAATGTAGCGTCCTGCGGTACAAGCAGCTATCACATTAACAGCAAGCCTGATCAACGTTCTATTGATATCGCCAGACAACACGGTATTGACATCACAGACCAAAGAGCTGCTCAATTTAAGGTTAGCGACTTTACAACTTACGATCACATATACACCATGGATAGCTCTAATTATGAAAATATAATTGATCTAGCCAGTAATGATCATGAAAAAAACAAAGTAAAACACATCTTAAACGAATTACACCCTAACAGTAATCTTGATGTCCCTGATCCATATTATGGAGGAGAACAAGGTTTTGAAGATGTATTTCAAATGCTCAATAAAGCATGCGACAACATTGCTTTAAAACTTAAAGAATCTGATTAGTCTTTCGCTTAACAACAACTAACAACAATGTTAATATCAACATCATTTTCCCTTATCAAATACTATCATTGCAAATAATAGCGTTACAATAGATAACAATAAAAAAAATAATACTATTTTAGTATATACCCTATCAAGGATATACACGTTCTTAAACCTTAAGGGTTAATTTATTAGATAACATACATACGTTTTGACACACTAAAACACATTCATTACAAATAATAATATCAACAAAAAGATCTTTAAAAAACCCGTTATAAAAAGCCTATGGAATTTAAACCCCTAGATCCCAAAGGAAAATTATACCTAATCCCAACACGATTAGGAGATGATGTCCCTTTAGAAGTACTTCCTATATCTATTAAAAAGGTATTAGAGCAAGTAAATCACTATATTGTAGAAAATGAAAAACCCGCAAGACGATTTATAAAAAAGGTTAGCCCCAGCAAGTCACAACGCTCTATTGTCATACACACCGTTAACAAATACACAGATATTTCTGAAATACCAAGCTACCTTACACCTTGCCTTAATGGAGAATCTATCGGCTTATTATCAGATGCCGGATGCCCTGGAATTGCTGACCCAGGAGCAGAAGTTGTTAAAATAGCTCACGAAAAAGGCATACCAGTAACACCACTTGTCGGGCCGTCATCGATTCTACTAGCTATGATGAGTAGCGGAATGAATGGTCAAAATTTCACCTTTAACGGCTATCTTCCTATTGATAAAAACGAAAGAAAATCAACCATTAAACATCTAGAAAAGATCTCTTTAGAAAAGAATCAATCACAGATCTTTATCGAAACACCTTATCGCAATGATAAAATGTTTTCTGACCTCAAAACTATACTAAATGCCAATACTCGATTATGCATTGCATGTGACATCACATTAACCACCGAGTTTATAGCTACCAAAACAGTTGAAGAATGGAAAAAAGAAGAGATAGATCTTCATAAAAGACCTACAATATACATCATACAAAGAGACTAAGCCTAAGAGAAAAACTAGATTGCTTTTGCTCTTCTATTAGAAACAACAAAAGAAGTATCATATCCTCCAAATCGTTTCATATAATAACGAATTGTTGTACCAAAAGCATCTGCAAATCCTTCTACTCCTCCACTACGTAAATATTTTTTTACAGCGCCCGGTCCAGACAAGTGAGCAGCAGCCAGAATCCCTGACTCTGTTACCTCTACTCCATTCATCCTTCTACCAACAAACCATTTTATATCCCTACGTAGAACCCACTTATTCCTGGATAAATTTGCATAAAACGCTTTTTCCTGAAGAGCTGGGTTGTTAAGAAATTTATTTCTTTTTACATTTTTAATCCCTATTAGAGCAAGTGTTCCTTTACCAAATTGATATTTCCCCAAATAACCAAATTGATTAACTACACCATAATCTCCTCTAGACTCCTTAAAAGCAACAGCTTCTTTAAACCCAATATAAGATTTTCCAAGCTCAGGAGAGATAAATGTATTATCGTCTTCTATTTCATTAAAATTTGGTGCAATGTAATACAGATCTAAACCCGCTGTACTATAAGAACTAAGATCTACGTTCTCTTTTGTTCTAAAACTTAGCAAAAGTATTCCCCCAGTTGTAAGTAATATAGATAATCCTATTATCCTCTTTATCATATAAAAAATTTCTAAGTAGTCACCATAAATGACGTCCCCCACTACTTAAATTTTTGCCGTGCAAATATACAGCTTTTTCAAAAACTATCAAGAGTCAAATGTTAAAATAATTATAATGCTGAAAAACAGTGTTTTACAATAAAAAACAAGGTTAAAAACGGTTAAAACACCTATAAAAAACCTTAAAAATGACACTTAAACGTCAAACATAGCATTTTAATCGGAAAAAACTAAACTACTACACTTGTCAGTAATTCACAAAAAAATACATAATTTTGTTAATAAGTTCGTGTTATTTTTTATTCAAAAAGAAGAAATTGCTGTTTTTTTCCTACAAAAAGACTGATCGATAATCATCGTTTTACGCCCTGCTTATTAATCCAATCAACATACTGTTTTTTATTACGATTATGCTGATTGATCGTTTTGGCAAACTTATGATATCCGAAGTTTTCTACATTAGCTACAAAAAAGTAATACTCATGTTTTTCATAGTTAAGAACTGCATCAATTGATGAAATATCAGGCATTGCTATTGGCCCTGGAGGTAACGAAGCGTATTTATAAGTATTATAAGGACTATCTAGCTCTAAATCTTTATATAAAACACGTTTTATAATTGCATCCCAATCATCACGATGTTTTTTAATTGCATAGATCACGGTCGGATCTGCATCTAATTTCCAATTATTATTATACCTATTCATATATACTCCTGCTACTCTTGGGCGTTCATCTACTTTTGCAGTTTCTTTTTGCACAATAGAAGCAATGGTAATAACCTGATTTGGAGTTAACCCAACTTTCTTTGCTTTTGACACACGGGATTCGTTCCAAAATCGACTATACTCTTTTAACATTCTTTTTCTAAACTGTTCTGCAGAAGTATTCCAGAAGAATTCGTACTTATTAGGAATATACATTGCTAAAGCAGTCTCTAAAGAAAAACCATTTGCTTTTAAAAAAGATTCCTCTTTAAACACTTTTAGCAAAGAAACACTATCGGATTCGATTTGCGAAGCAATCCTACCTGCAAGGTTCTCCAGTCTTTCTTGATTATTAAAACTAATATGTATAGGTGAGTTCTTACTACGTAAAACATTTATAATCTCATTATTATTAAGACCTTTGCGCAAAATATATCGCCCTGCTTTAATTTTATCAATATACCCCTTCCTTCTTGCAACCCTATCAAAACTATAAATATCAGTAACCGCTGGGCTTATTGTTTCAATAAGTTCTGTATAGGTAGCTCCCGTAGGGATATATATAGTTGTTGTTTCGGTTTCAAAACTCGTATTAGGAGAAAAAACCGCTTGATAGACATAATATGCAAAAATTCCTCCTGCAATTAAACCTAATAATGCAATAGCTAATAGTATTTTTTTAATGTACATATACTAATTGATATAAAAATTCGTCTTTATAAATATCTTTTACGAGATTCCACTCTTTCTTTACTCCTACTTTATTAAACCCTTTATTTTCAAACAATTTAATACTAGTTACATTATCTTCAGAGATATTTGCATATAATTGGTGTAAATGCAAGTGAGCAAAACTATAATTCACAATAAGCTCTAAAGCTTCTGCTCCATAGCCCTTGCCTCTATTTTCTTTTTCTGCTATCAAAATACCTACTCCCGCTCTATTGTGGGTAGGATTGAAGTCAAACAAATCTATTAAACCTAGTGTCGCATGATCATTAGAGCAAATAACCAACCGTAATTGTTTTACCTCATAAATATCTTTATGAGAATTTTCTAAATACTCTTTAATCAAAAATCGAGAGTACGGAGTCTGGGTAGAGCTCATTTCCCATATCTGTTCATCATTTTCTACAATATAAACAAAATCAAGATCTTCAGGTTCAAGAGCTCGCAAATAAATATTTTCTCCTTTTAATGTTACCATGTGATCTCTCCTTTAAAAACCTGTTTTGCAGGCCCTATCAAAAAGATATTTTCGTATCCATTCCCATTTTTCTGAAAGGTAACTTTTAGCTGTCCTCCTTGGGTATGAATATCAATTTCCTGATCATTTGTTATTTTAGTTGCATGCATAGAAAGAGCCACTGCAGTAACTCCTGTACCACAAGATAAGGTTTCATTTTCTACCCCTCTTTCATAAGTACGTACAGCAAATGCATTTCCGTTTTTCTTTTCTACAAAATTAACATTACACCCTGCTTCAAAATAAGGAGCTCCGTTTCTTATTGTTCTACCAATATTTTCTACATCGTAATTGGTTAAATCTTCAACCATTGCAACATGGTGAGGAGAACCTGTATCCAAAAACAAATGCGTATCATATTTTTCAATCTCAGATACATCCTGCATTTGCAAATACACTAATCCATCTTTAATTTCTGCCTTATGTTTACCATCAATTGCAGTAAACGTTGCTTTATCCTGTACAACTCCCAAAAAAGCTGCAAAAGCAACTAAGCATCTCCCTCCATTCCCGCACATAGAACTTTCGTTACCATCTGCATTAAAATAAACCATCGTGAAGTCATCCTCTTTATCCTGAGGAAGTTCTAGCAACATTAAACCATCTGCTCCAACACCAAATTTTCTGTCACAAAGTCTAGCAAATAATTTGGTATCATTTTTGGAGAGTATAGCATCTCTATTATCAATGATTACAAAATCATTCCCAGTACCTTGGTATTTATAAAATGTAAGGGTCATTATTCTTTCGATTATGAGAGCAAAGGTACAAAGAATGTTATCAAAAAACTGTTGTTAATTGTGAGTTAAATTTCATAAAAAAAGTATACTATAATTGTAATTTTAAGAGTTAATACAAGTCTATTAGATTAGTATTACATAAATCAAACAAAAAAAGAGAAGAAAATGAAAAGATTTTTGAGTTTATTGGTTGTAGCTATCCTAGCAGGTATATTTACTTTAGGTGCATATAAAATGTTTTTAGAACCTGAAGCTATCGTTGTTAAAGAAAGTGAAGCCAAACCAAATCTAACTCCTGTAAATTACCCCCTAACCAATACTAATGCATCTGTTTCTGGTATTGATTTCACTATCGCTGCAGAAAAAACAGTAAATGCAGTAGTTCATGTTAAGCAATATGGAATTTCGCGTACACCAAGAAATTTAATGGAGTTTTTTAGAAATGGTGGAGCGCAAGAAAGAAGAATTCAAGGTGCTGGATCTGGAGTTATTATTACCGAGGATGGATATATTGTAACCAATAACCATGTAATTGACGGAGCTACTGATTTAGAAATTACATTAAATAATAATAAATCGTATAAAGCCAAAGTAGTTGGTACCGCTCCGCAGTCTGACATAGCACTTATTAAGATTGATGCAGAAGAAAAGTTATCATATATCCCATTTGGTGATTCTAATTCGGCTAAAATTGGAGAATGGGTACTTGCCGTAGGTAATCCGTTTAACCTTACTTCTACAGTTACTGCAGGTATTATAAGTGCCAAATCAAGAGATCTTGATGAATCTGATGATAAAATTCAGTCTTTTATACAAACCGATGCCGCAATTAACCCTGGTAATAGTGGTGGTGCATTAGTTAATGTGAGAGGGGAATTGATAGGCATAAACACTGCAATAACCTCGCAAACCGGAAGCTATGTGGGATATGCTTTTGCAGTACCATCCAATAATGCCAAGAAAATTATAGATGATATCATTGAATTTGGAGGCGTACAACGTGGGATATTAGGCATACAAGGAGGGACTATAAACCCAAAAGTTATGGAAGAGTATGACATTTCGGTTTCTCAGGGCGTATTTGTAGCCTCGGTCGCAGATGATAGTGGCGCTAAAAAAGCTGGTCTTCTTGAAGGTGATGTTATAAAAGAAATAGATGGGCTACCTATAAATAAATTTTCTGATTTAACAGGATATGTAAATAGTAAGAGACCTAAAGATGTAATCAATGTTAAAGTCTTAAGAAAGAGAAAAGAAATAACTCTACCCGTTACCTTATCAAAATACGAAATTCAAAAGTACAATATAGATGATGTTGGTGTAGAAGTTAGGAACCCTCCTAAAGGATATTTAGACAACTTCAAACTTGATCATGGAGTCGTAATTAGCAAAGCACTAAGTTCGAGAATGAAAAGATACAAACTAGAAGGGTTGATTATTAGCGAAATAGACGGGAAAAAGGTAAGAGATGTTCTTGAGGTAAAAGAAATAATAGAACGTAAATACAAAGACGAAGATATCACTATTAGTCTGGTAGATCGAAGTGGTCAGAAAAGAGAATTTGTATTTCAATAAGCATCACAAAACATAAATACAATAGCACCTCCCATTACTTTTATAAAGTAATGGGATTTTTTTTCATAAAAGGTTTCACGAAAACGTTTGAAATATATACTTTTGCACGAAATTTCAAGACTTTAAAACACAACACATTATGAGCTCTAACGAAGTTTATGAAAAAGAATTAGCCTTTCAGGCAGACAGGCGTCGCGCTACAGTAGCATTTATAAAGACTGTAAGCGATCTTTGGTACGACAATTCTATCGAGTTGGTACTTTTCCGCAATCAGTTGATTGATAAAAACGTAAGTGAAATTATCAATTTACACGAATATGCTGGAGAATTTGTACAAAAACCTATTTCAATTTTTGATTCCGCAGAAATTGCGCAAGCTATCAAATTAATGAATTTACCTCCATCAAAATTAGATATAGGTAAACTTACGTACGAGTATCATTTAGCAAGTGATGAGTACAGTTCGATAAATAGCTTTGTACAAAATAAGCTAAAAGACGCAAAGACATTCAAACCTATTTCTCCAAAAAATGTAGTCCTTTATGGATTTGGACGAATCGGTCGTTTGGTAGCCAGAGAATTGATGACCATTACGGGTAAAGGAAGCCAATTAAGACTTAGAGCCATAGTAACAAGAGGAGCTATAACTCAAGATGTATTAGAAAAAAGAGCCTCGTTACTTCGTAGTGATTCTGTACATGGAGATTTTGCCGGTACTGTAGAAACAGATTTACCAAATAGTGCTTTGATCATAAATGGTACTACTGTAAAAATTATTAGTGCTAATAATCCAGAAGATATAGATTACACATCTTATGGTATTCAGGACGCTTTGATAATAGATAACACAGGTGCTTTTAGAGATAAAGAAGCATTAAGCAGACATCTGGCAGCAAAAGGAGCAAACAAAGTATTACTTACCGCTCCCGGAAAAGGAATTCCTAATATTGTACATGGAGTTAATCATAAAGAACATGATCCGGACAAAGTAGATATTTTTTCTGCTGCTTCTTGTACCACCAATGCAATTACCCCAATACTACAGGCTGTAGACGAAAGTTTTGGTGTAGTTAATGGTCACCTAGAAACAATACATGCGTATACTAATGACCAAAATCTGGTCGATAATATGCATAAAAAATACAGAAGAGGTCGTGCCGCTGCTCTAAATATGGTGATTACAGAAACAGGAGCAGGAAAAGCAGTTTCTAAAGCATTGCCAAGTTTTGAAGGAAAATTAACATCTAATGCAATACGAGTTCCTGTACCAAATGGATCATTAGCGATTCTTAATCTTAATTTAGAAAAAGAAACTTCTAAAGAAAGTATGAATGCAGTACTTAAAAAATATGCACTGGAAGGAGATTTGGTAGAGCAAATAAAATATTCATTAGACAACGAATTAGTATCTAGCGATATTATTGGTTCTTCTGCACCGTCTATATATGATAGTAATGCTACTATTGTGGACGCAAAAGGAAATAATACCGTTTTATATGTGTGGTATGATAATGAATATGGATATAGTCATCAAGTAATAAGACTATCAAAATATATTGCCAAAGTAAGACGTTTCACATATTATTAGAAATCGTTTTTATCAAAATATTAAAAGTCGTTATTGAATAAATAACGACTTTTTTTATCCCTATTCTTCAAAAAGAAAAAGTGTTATTTTCAAAATTCGTTTTAAAAAGATGTAATATTTTAATTATCAATAAATTAACTTTAAAATCATCTATACATGAATTCTTATAAAAAAAACTTTATAATTACTTACAATATCGTACATTTATTACCGTTACAGAAGAAATTAATAACCAAAAAGAAACGACATATAAATATTCCCTATACTACAAGTCATTAGTTATTTTATTCTCTAACTACCACCTCACTATAGGAATATCGTATCTAACCATTAAAAAATTAAGAATAACAATATGAAATTACCACAGTATCTACTAGTTTTAATACTACTTCTATCCTTTTCTGAAACTACATATGCACAAGAAGAAAATGCAACTGTTGCTGATGCTTTAAGACAGGAAAAGATTGAAGGGCAATTTGATATGGTGATAAAAAAATCCGGGAAATTTCAAGAATACAAAGTAGTGAAGTTGATTTGGTTAAACAAACTTAAAAGCAACACTATAGACACACTTAAGACATTAGAATCAAAACTAAATACAACCAATCTTAAGATTGATGAACAAAAATCTACAATAACCGGACTCGAAGAATCACTTGCTAAAACAAATGGTGATCTTACTACCGTTACCAAAGAAAAAGACAGTATTAACTTTTTTGGAGCGGCACTAACTAAATCCAGTTACAAAACCATTATGTGGGTTATTATTGGTGTTCTCATCGCTTTACTTAGTTTCTTCATATACAAGTTCAAAAACAGCAATACAATAACACTACAAGCCAAAAAAGTATTAGCTGAAACTGAAGCAGAGTTTGAGGATCACAGACGAAGAGCCCTGGAACGAGAGCAAAAAGTAATGCGTAAGCTTCAAGACGAAATCAATAAACAACGTAAAGCTGGCGCTAAGTAGTTCTATTTCTAGATTTTCACCATATTCTTTTGCATCTTTGCACCCATAAATGAATTAGATAAAGATGCGTATAGATATCATCACTGTAGTACCAGACATACTAAAAAGTCCTTTCGAAGCCTCTATAATGAAGCGGTCAATAGAAAAAGGATTAGTCGAAGTACAGTTTCATAATCTTAGAGATTATACCGATACAAATTATAAACAAGTTGATGATTATCAATTTGGAGGTGGTGCTGGCATGGTTATGATGATAGAGCCTATCGACAAATGTATTTCCAAATTAAAATCAGAAAGGGATTATGACGAGGTCATCTATATGACTCCAGATGGCGAGACCTTAAATCAAGGAATTGCAAATCAATTATCTTTAAAAGGAAATTTAATTATTCTTTGTGGTCATTACAAAGGGGTAGATCAACGTGTAAGAGATCATTTTATTACCAAAGAAATATCTGTAGGAGATTATGTATTATCGGGCGGAGAACTGGGTGCACTAATCTTATGTGATACAATCATTAGACTGATCCCGGGAGTACTTGGTAACGAAACTTCTGCATTAACTGATTCATTTCAGGACAATTTATTAGCGCCCCCTATTTACACAAGACCCGCAGAATATAAAGGCTGGAAAGTACCTGAAGTTCTAACCTCTGGTAATTTTCCTAAAATAGAAACATGGCGAGAAGAACAAGCATACCAAAGAACAAAAGATCGCAGACCTGGTTTATTGGACGAATAAAATAAATACACCATAGTATCAACACTTAATCAGGTATTTATTCTAAGCTAAAGTCTTTTAGATTTAGCTTTCATACATAAAATGTAATCACAAACTTACTTTCTATGCACATCTTGTCATAAATTGAAAAATGATTAATTAACAGAGAAGTAATAATAATCGCAAAACACTTGCAAATCATCAAATAATACTTACTTTTGCACCCTGATTAGACCAACCTCTGGCGAAAATCGCGAATGTTGCTTTAACAAAACCATGAAACTATATCAAAAATGGAAGATTTAGTGAAATTCGTACAAGACGAATTTGTTACAAAAAAAGAAATGGCAGAATTCTCTGCAGGTGACACAATCACTGTTTATTACGAAATTAAAGAAGGAAACAAAACACGTACACAGTTCTTTAGAGGAGTTGTAATCCAAAGAAGAGGTTCTGGATCTACTGAAACATTTACAATCAGAAAAATGTCAGGAACTATTGGTGTAGAACGTATTTTTCCTATAAACTTACCAGCACTTCAAAAAATTGAAGTAAATAAAAGAGGTAAAGTTCGTAGAGCTCGTATATTCTACTTTAGAGGACTTACCGGTAAAAAAGCACGTATTAGAGAAAAAAGAAGCTAATTCTTTATTTCTTTTTACAAATCAAAAAAGACTTCCAATTGGGAGTCTTTTTTTTATGAACAAAAGTTAACAACTCAAGTTCATAAACTGTTGATAACTAATACAATAAGAATTAACGGACCGCAAATCAATTTTCCTTATATTTATATTAGAATTACATATAGCAAAAGATGACACAAGGATTCTTGGCTGTATATCTAAACAAACGTTCTCTGAACATATTAAGACCAGTTTAGAATTAAAATAAATATAGAACGAAAGTTATTTTTTTGAATACATCCTTGAAATCACTTTAAGGGCTTTACTTTAGGATCATTTCAAAATGAAATTCAGAAGAAAAAATTAAGTTTTGACACCTTTTTAATTGTAAATGGCATTTGACTATCCGGGTGAAAAACTGAAAAATTACAAAAGTAATTTAGAAACACAAACACACGTATTAGTCGCAAGAGTAGAAACAAATTATACAAATCATTATTTGACAAATTTAAATCTGCTCAAAATTGAAAATAAGTATTTTGTTATAAATAACGAAAGTTTTTATTTAATAGCGGGTAAAACAGCTAGCATCATAATTATTTTCAATGAAGCCATATCAAAATATTCGTATTCTTGATATGGCTTTTTATTTTTGAGAATACATCTAAAAACAGATCAAAATTTCAACATCTTACATTTTTTTCACTTGAATATTCAATAAACTATAATTCAACTCTCTCTAACTCAAAACTAATAACACACAGGTTGCATTTAGGCGACTAGATTTGTATCTTCGCGCTCGGAAATCTATGACTACAAAATTGTAAATCCAAATAGAATCAATACTAAAAAGATCGGCCAATATTGTTTGTCTAAGAAAAATTAAACGACTAATTATTTCCTTACATAAATAGTATAATAAAATTAGGGAGTCTACTACTTTTCAGGTATTAAAAACCTCTAGACCCCTAAATAAAAAACCAAAAATATGGGAGTTGATAACTCAAAAATAGTGTACACCAAAACAGATGAAGCTCCAGCTTTAGCTACCTATTCTTTTTTACCTATTGTTCAAAAATTTACTAAAGCAGCAAATATCAATATTGAAACAAAAGATATTTCTCTTGCTGCTCGAATTTTATCTAGTTTTCCCGAAAAATTAACCGATAAGCAGAAACAAGCTGATGCTCTGTCAGAATTAGGTCAACTTGCTCAAACACCAGAAGCAAATATCATAAAATTGCCGAATATAAGTGCTTCTGTACCGCAATTAAAAGCTGCAATTGCAGAGTTACAACTTCAAGGATTTGATCTTCCAAACTACCCTGAAGAACCTGAAAACGACGCAGAAAAAGAAATTAAAAGTCGATACGACAAAATAAAAGGTAGTGCAGTAAATCCTGTTCTAAGAGAAGGAAACTCTGATCGTAGAGCGCCAAAACCGGTAAAGCAATATGCTAGAAAGAACCCACATTCTATGGGTGCCTGGAGTTCTGATTCTAAAACTCACGTAGCCACCATGTCTAGTGGAGATTTTTGTTCAAACGAAAAATCAGTTACTATTGATAAAGCTGGAGATGTAAAAATTGAGTTTGCAGATCAAAATGGAAGCACAACAACCTTAAAAGAAAAAATAACTTTACTTGAAGGAGAAGTTATAGATGCTACAGTAATGAGCAAAAAAGCGCTTATCGCTTTTCTTAAGGAACAAATAGTTGATGCAAAAGAGAAAAATGTATTGTTTTCTTTACATATGAAAGCAACAATGATGAAAGTTTCTGATCCCATTATATTTGGTCATGCGGTAGAAGTGTTTTTTAAAGATGTATTCGAAAAACACGCTGCTACTCTTGAAGAAATTGGTGTTGAAGTAAACAATGGTTTTGGAGATCTTATCAATAAACTAAAAAAATTACCAGATACCAAAAAAGCAGAAATAGAAGCTGATATACAAGCATGTTACGAAAAAGGACCAAAACTAGCAATGGTAAATTCTGATCAGGGAATTACCAACTTACATGTACCAAGTGATGTGATTATCGATGCATCTATGCCAGCTATGATTCGTAATTCTGGTCAAATGTGGGATGCACAAGGAAATACACAAGATACCAAAGCGGTTATCCCAGATAGTAGTTATGCCGGTATATACCAGGAGACTATAGACTTTTGTAAAAAACACGGAGCCTTTGATCCCACCACTATGGGAACTGTTCCAAATGTTGGACTTATGGCTAAAAAAGCCGAAGAGTATGGCTCTCATGATAAAACATTCGAAATTAAAGGTAATGGTACTGTTCGTGTTATCGATGCTTCTGGAAACATACTAATAGAACACCCTGTAGAACAAGGTGATATCTGGAGAATGTGTCAAACCAAAGATGCTCCAATAAAAGATTGGGTAAAGCTTGCTGTAAATAGAGCAAAAGCAACAACTATCCCTGCCATCTTCTGGTTAGATAAAAATAGAGCACACGATGCCGAACTGATCAAAAAAGTAAATACATATTTACCAGAACACGATACTACTGGATTAGATATCAGAATCATGTCTCCTGTTGAAGCAACTCGCTTTTCATTAGAAAGAATTAAAGATGGTAAAGACACCATTTCTGTAACAGGAAATGTCTTACGTGATTACAATACCGACCTCTTCCCTATTCTAGAACTGGGTACAAGTGCAAAAATGTTATCTATTGTTCCTCTAATGAATGGAGGTGGTTTATTCGAAACCGGAGCAGGAGGTTCTGCACCAAAACATGTACAACAATTTAATAAAGAAGGTCACTTAAGATGGGATTCTTTAGGAGAATTTCTGGCTCTTGCAGTATCTTTAGAACACCTTGGAGAAACCAATAATAACACCAAAGCTTTAATTATTGCAGAAGCACTTGATCAAGCTACTATCAAATTTCTGGAGAATAAGAAATCTCCTTCCCGTAAGGTAAATGAACTAGACAACAGAGGAAGCCATTTCTATCTGGCTCTATACTGGGCACAAGAACTTGCAGAACAAACTCAAGATAAAGAATTACAAAACGAGTTTTCTATAGTTGCTAAACAACTTGTTGATAATGAAACTAAAATTATCAATGAACTAAATGATGCGCAAGGTAGTACTGTTGATATGGGGGGATATTATTGGCCAAATGCAGATAAAGTTTCTACTGCAATGCGCCCAAGTGAGACATTTAATACTATTATTGAAAAATAATATAAGTAAACAATACATTAAAAAAGCCTGTGAGATATTAATCCCACAGGCTTTTTTTAATACTTCCTTATTTCTTTATTAAAAATATTCATATTAATTTCTTATTACATGCAACCCTTTGATTTTTAAATTGTCAATGATAATAACCAAAAGAGAAGTACATTTAAAGAAATTTACAATCAAGTAAAACTAATTGGAAACCAATATTCTTTATACGCACAAGGATCTTGTAGAAAAAAGCAAGTCTGGTGATAGGAATTCGCAATACCGATTATATGAGCTCTATGTCGATGCCATGTATAATATAAGTATGCGTATGCTAAGCATAAAAGAAGATGCAGAAGATGTCGTACAAGATAGTTTTGTAGAGGCTTTCAAAAATTTAAAATCTTTTAGATACGAAAGTACTTTTGGCTCTTGGTTAAAGAGGATAGTAATTAATAAAAGCTTAAACCATTTAAAGCTAAAAAAAATACCAGTTACACCTCTTGACCAACACGAGTATCATATTAGCGAGGAGATAATTGATCCCGTTAAACCGAATGATATTAGCAAAATAAAAAGAGGAATTAAAACTCTTCCGGATGGATATAGACAAATCATAAATCTTTATTTAATCGAAGGGTATGATCATATAGAAATTGCAGAGATATTAGGTATCACTATTTCGACTTCGAAATCGCAATATCACAGAGCAAAGAAAAAATTAATTGAAATTGTAAATACATTATAGTACAATGGATGATTTTGAAAAATATATAGTAGAAAACAAGCACCTATTTGATGAGCATAAAGCAGATAAATCAAAAATCTGGAATGAAATTGAGTCTAATTTAGACTCTTCAAAAACAATTCGCCTGTGGAGGTCTCCCCTAATAAAAATAGCTGCAAGTATTTTGATTCTGATAGGAGCTTTTTCAATAGTAAATCTAATCACATCAGGATTTAACAATAGCAACCAAAATAATATTGTACATCAGGAATTACGAGATATAGACACCTATTATAAGGATCTAGTATCTTTTCAGGTACAACTTGTAAAAAACAACTCAAAATTGCAACCCGAAGACAAAAAGAAATTCTTGTCTTTTATGGATGAGCTGGATGAAGAATATGATACCCTTAAAACAGAAATGGCAAAAAACTTGAACAATGAATACATTTTAGAAGCCATTGTTAATAATTATAAAAAAAGAATCGAATTGATTGAAAATCTGTTGAAACAGATCAATGATTCTAAAAAATCGAATGAAAATGAAGGCTATATCTTATAAATATCTTTTACTGATGCCCATATTGCTATTCATAGCAAATGGTGTGTGGGCACAGCAAAAAGTGTCAAAAAAAATTGAAAAGACATTTCCGTTAACTAATGCAGGAGAACTACATTTAGAAAATAAATATGGAAATGTAACTATTCAAGGATGGGAGAAAAAAACAATACAAATTGATATTGACATACAGGTTGTCAAAAAGAAAAAAGAAGATGCAAAAGAATTATTAAAACGTATTAACCCTGCCATTAATAACACCGAAGATTTTGTGAGTATTTCTTCTGTAATTGAAGAAAAAAACACAAGTATGATTTCTAGATTTTTTAATAAAGAACTCTTCGACAAAACAAGTTTCTTTGATTTTGACAAAGGTAATATTCAAATAGATTACACTATTTATTTGCCTTTTAATGCTGAAATTAATATTATAAATAAATTTGGAGATATCATTATAAGTGAATGGAACGGAAAATTAAAAGCTAATGTACAACATGGCGATATGTGGGTAAATAAAGACCTTAATAACGCAAGTATAGAAATGAAATTTGGAAAACTAAAAACCAAATCTATTACTTATGGTAACATACGATTCAAAAATGGAGAAATCGATATAGAATCATCCAATGATCTTAAAATAAATAGTAACGGAACAATCATAAAAATTGAAAATGTAGAGTCATTAGAAATGCACTCCAGTAAGGATCAGATTACCATTCAAAGACTAGGAAGTATTCATGGTGAACTTATGTTTAGCACTATGAATATAGATACAGTATATAAAAATATTAATCTTGTTACAGAAGTAGCAGACGTTTGGGTTTCCAACATTCAAAAAACCAATGCTAATATAACTATTGATCAAGAATCTTCAGAACTAAGCATAAATGTTTCAGGAATGTCCATAGACTTTAATGCTTCTCTTGAACAAGGACTATTAAGAATCCCTAAGTCGTTTACAAACATAAAAACCGATGTGATTGATAAACGAAGAAAAATAAGAGAAATTAGTGCTACTTATGGAAATAGTAGTTTAAAAGGAAAGTTCCATATCACAGGTAGAAAAGGAGTGGTCATATTAAAAGAATGAGTATGCACCTCTCTTTTAATTACCCCAGTGATCATTGATTATGATAAATTTAACAGTATCGAAACGAATTACATGCAACTATTACAAATTTAACTTGTCAATGATATAACAAATCAAGTATAATGAAACACGTGAAAATTATATTACTTTTTGCTTTAACCTGCTATATGTATCCAAGTATAGCTCAAGAGTCTCAGAATTATATAGAGTTTAATGACCGAAAAAATATTGTACATGGTGTTTATCTGGGAGTACATGCTGGTTATGGCGAAATTGAAGGCAAAGAAACATATATTGCCGGGCTTAAGATAGCCTATGTTGCTAATCAAAAATTTGAAATTGGTTTTGTAACAAAAGGCCTCTTTTCTAATCAAAATATTCCAGGAATTTTCTCGCCAGAGATTGCAGATCTGGGAGCAGTATATTCAGGTCTTCATTTAGAACCAATATTTTTTAGTAAAGCCAAAATCAATCTTTCTTTTCCAGTATTAATAGGTGGTGGTGCAACGGGATACATTAATACTAACTGGGATGATGAAGAAGAAGTAGAACGATATCAAGAAGATCAATGGGATGCAATATTTGTTGTAGAGCCTGGAGTGAATATTTTGTATAATATTTCGCGATACGTTCAGTTAGAAATGGGAGTTAAGTACAGGTTCTCTAGTAAAGTAGAATTATCATCAGATGAAATTACTCGAATCAACGGTTTTTCGGCTGGATTCGGTGTAAAAATGGGAGTATTCAATCTTGGAAGAAATCGCTATAAAAAAAACATACCAAATCATGAATGAATTAAAAACAAACCGCAAAAAAAACATGAATGTTGTTTATGTATTCTCAGAAAACGACAAGGTTTATGTTAAAAACAGTACATGTTCTGAACCTCATAATCAAACCTCGACAATACATGAAGAATGGTTTCCAATTAATTTTCAATGGAAATCATTAATGGATTTAAGAAAAAATATGAGACTTCAAAATGTAGATGAAAGCTATTAATTAAGAACACATTCTTATATAGTACCCTATAGTACCTACCCCTATCAAAATTATTAAATTACTAATAATCAGATCTTTAAATAAATCAGACACTACATCTATTGCCTAATAATTTTATCCTGATGCATTAAACATTTTAGTTTTCATTTTAAAACCTTAAAAAATAAACAAATGAAAAAGGCAACCTCTTTACTTCTTCTTTTTTTAATATTCTCATGTGGAATAGATGATGATATTCTTCATACACACATAGAATTACAAGAATTATATGACGAGTCAGAACTAGTTGGGCTTTCTGTAGCCATAGTAGATAATAGAAAAGTGCTTTATAAAAACTCTTTTGGACATGCAGATATTAATAAAAATAAAAGATATTCTAGCCATACAATTCAAAATATAGGATCTATATCCAAGACTTTTATCGCACTAGCAGTAATGAAAGCTGTAGAACAAGGTAAACTTGATTTAGATACCAACATCAATACATATTTACCATTTGATGTAATACATCCGCTTTATCCCGAAAAACCAATAACTGTTCGGCATTTAGCAACTCATACTTCTGGAATTACGGATGGAGAAGTATATTATAGAAGTTATGTATTTGAGAATCCCAATCAAGTAGATGTATCTACTTTCCCAGAAGATTATCAACCTATTGTAGAGCTAATTAAAGCAAATGTAAAAATCGATGAATCTGTTTTTTTTGAAAATGTATTATCTACATCTGGTCCATGGTATTATCAGGAAAATTTTCTAGAAAATGCTCCGGGAGAAAAATATGAATATAGCAATATTGCAGCTGCTCTAGCTGCTTTTGTTATAGAAAATGCTACAGGTATCTCTTATGAGAGCTATACTCGTAAATATATTTTTGAACCTTTACATATGGATGCCACAGGATGGAGTTTTAATGACGTGAATATGCAAAATCATGCTACACTCTATTATGCAAAAGATTTTGAAGTTCCCAAGTATTCTTTAGTGACTAAAGCTGATGGTGGGCTAATAACCAGTAATTCTGATTTTAGTAAATATTTGATAGAAATGATGAGAGGCTACCAAGGGAAAGGAAAACTATTATCGGCAGCATCCTATAAAGAAATGTTCCGTTTTCAATCAAAACATAGCGAAATCAAAGAAGCAATGGGTGGTATTTTTTGGGATATTAATGACAATAAAACAATAGGACACACAGGAGGGGATCCAGGTATAATAACAGCATGTATGTTTGATCCCATAAAAAACAGGGGATATTATTTAGTAACAAACACAAGTGAAGAATTTAATATTAATATCGAAAGGTCAATAGAAAAAATCTGGAAAACATTGATTAACGAAAACCCCGATCGTAACTATTAAATATAGAATTTACCTCTAATTATTATTAAGATTTCACAACAAAGTTTTGCTATATAATTAGGGGTAACATAACAAGATTAATTAAACTTCTAAACAAGTATAATTCAAAACACAAGAAAAAATCAGTACTAAAAGCGATAATTAACAATAAATTAATTGTAGAACTCGTAACATATTTCTTCCTTTACGGTTACATTATTAGTACTAATTGATAAAATACTTTCCTTTGAATAAATACATATTATCTGGTCTCATATTAGTATTCTTATCATCGTTCTCAATTCAAAGTCAGGAAAAATTTACATTAAGCGGGATTATTTCAGAAAAATCCAGTAACGAAACACTTATCGGAGTCAACGTCATATTTCCAGAAATAGGAAAAGGTATAGTTACTAATGAATACGGTTTTTACTCTATCACCTTACCTCAGGGAAAATACAAACTACAGGTTAGTTATTTAGGGTTCACAGATAATATACTTGAAATTGACCTTAATGAAGATAAAAAACTTAATGTTCAACTTATAGAATCTTCAGAGGTTCTCGATGAAGTAATCATTACAGAAAAAACAGAAAAATTAAGTATTAAGAACCCTCAGATGAGTATTAATAAACTCACTGCGGGAACTATCAAACAAATTCCAGTTGTTCTTGGAGAAGCCGATGTAATCAAGGCAATTATTCTTTTACCAGGAGTAACTAGTGGTGGCGAAGGGGCCTCTGGGTTTAATGTGCGAGGAGGATCAACTGATCAAAACCTTATTTTATTAGATGAAGCTACCATTTTTAACTCTTCCCATCTTTTTGGTTTTTTCTCTGTATTTAATCCAGATGCTATAAAAGACATCAAACTATACAAAGGCGGAATCCCCGCTAGATATGGTGGTCGTGTATCATCAGTATTAGATATTTATCAAAAAGAAGGAAATAGCAAAAAATTTAGAATTAATGGTGGTCTTGGAGCAGTAGCAAGTAGATTGCTGGCAGAAGGTCCTATTGTAAAAGATCGAGGTGCATTTTTGGTAGGTGGTAGAGCTTCTTATGCTCATCTTTTTTTACCTCTTTTTGATAATGATAATGTTGCATATTTCTATGATCTCAATACCAAACTAAATTATAAGATTAATGACAGTAATAATTTATACCTGTCTGGTTACTTTGGTCGGGATGTATTTGCTATAGATGAAGTTTTTAAAAACACGTATGGCAACACGGTACTTAATCTAAGATGGAACCATCTGTTTTCAGATAAACTATTCTCTAATCTATCCCTAATATATTCTGATTATTTCTACGGATTAGAACTCGATTTCGTAGGTTTCGAATGGGATTCTGGAATCAGAAATTTCAACCTAAAATATGATCTAAAACATTATATCAGTGATAATTTTCAGCTTAATTATGGAATCAATACTATCTATTTCAGATTTAATCCCGGTGAAATAAAACCCAATAGTGAAGATTCTGGAATCAATAGAGAAAAGCTGATCGATAAATATGCAAATGAATTTGGGGCATATATCGATGCAGAACATAAAATCTCTAATAACTTAACCCTTCAGTATGGACTTAGGTTAAGCAATTTTATAAGATTAGGACAAAATGAACTTAATATCTATCAAAATGATAATCCCCTTTTATTTAATGAAGAATTGCAGATTTATGAAGATGCAAAACCAATAGGTACCGAAAATTTTAGCAGAAGCGATCAAATAAAAACATTTACCAATTTAGAACCCAGAATAGCTCTGGCATATGCTTTTAATGACAACACTTCAATAAAAGCTAGTTATAACAGAATGGCACAATACCTTCATTTATTATCAAATACTAGCTCCCCTACTCCTTTAGATGTATGGACTCCTAGCGGTAAATACATAAAACCACAATTACTTAATCAATATGCACTAGGGTATTTTAAAAGTATTAATGATGATGAATACTCCATAGAAACAGAAGTTTTTTATAAAGACATAAAAAATCGCATAGATTATATTGATGGCGCAGATCTAATTGCAAATAATGCTATCGAACGAGATATTTTAAATGGAGAAGCTCGTGCTTATGGTTTAGAATTTCTAATAAGAAAAAATAAAGGAAAATTTAAAGGTTGGCTAGCCTATACCTTATCAAAATCAGAACAAAGAACTCCTGGTAGAACGCCGCAAGAACCAGGAATCAACAATAGCAAATGGTATAGTACTCCATATGATAAAACCCACGATATATCCTTTAATGGGAGTTATAAGCTAAACGAAAAATGGAAATTTGGAGCTAATTTCATATTCCAAACAGGACAACCAACCAATTACCCTACAGGGCAATTCGAATTTCAAGGATTAGTAGTACCGGTCTTTGATGGCCCACGAAATAGTGAACGATTACCAGCATACCATAGAATAGATATATCAGCTACTTTAACACCAAGAAAAAACAAAACCAGAAAATGGCATGGAGAGTGGGTATTTAGTATCTATAATGTATATAACCGTAAAAATGCAGCATCAATTACTTTTAAAAGAAATCAGGATTCTTATTTAAATGAAGCCGTAAGAACTTCTATATTTGGAATTATACCTGCTGTGACCTATAATTTTAAATTCTAATAAATGAGCACAATTAAAGGTTATGTAAATTTAATTTTGATCGCTGAAAAGAAAATTAGAAACAGATAAAATGAAGAAATTAATCTATATACTGATAATTTTGACAATATCGATTAGCTGTGAAGACGCAATTGATATAGAAGTACCTAATGGAAAACAAAGATTAGTAATTGATGCTTCTTTTGAATATTACCTAAACGAAAACCCAGTTGATATTGAAGGTGGAGTAAGGCTTACATTATCGGCTCCATTCTTTGATAAAGATACTCCTACTGTAAGTGATGCTACTGTTTTTATTACAGACCTCTCTAATAATTCGGTTATCAATTTTACCGAATCAACAGAGCCTGGATTTTATACTCCAGTCTCAACTGCATTTACTCCAGAATTCAATACTACATATCAACTTACTGTTATCTACAACAATGAAACTTTTATTGCTACTGCACAACTTATCCCTACTGTTCCTATTGATAATGTAGTACAAGGTGATAATACTTTATTCGATGATGAAACCGAAGTTGTTATTTTCTTTACAGACGATGGAACTCGTGATGATTTTTATCTTTTTGATTTTGATTTCAGTTTATTCCTGGCAAGTGAAGATCGTTTTTATCAAGGCGAAGCTTTCAATTTTTCTTATTTCTATGAAGACATGGTAAATGGGCGTAATGTAACCATCAAAATATTAGGAATTGATGAGCGTTACTACAATTATGCAAACCTGCTTATTGAGCAAAGTGAACAAGAAGGAGGAAACCCGTTTCAAACACCTCCTGCCCTACTAAGAGGTAATATCATTAACACAACTAATATTGATAATTTTGCCTTAGGATACTTTAACCTTTCTGAAGCCAATAGATTTGATTTTACTATAAAAGAATAGTGCCTTATGATTAAACTTGTTTTGGCTTTTTAGATTTGGCCAAAAAATAGTTTTTTGCTTAAAAGAAGTTTTTTTGCGTTGCATGGCATAGTTATGAAACAATAAAAAGATGGCTTTTGAATGAAAAAAGAATAGTATAATATAACGAATCATAGAAAGTCTAAATAACTTCATTAAAAAAAGAAAGTTACTCTCTGTCTTGAAATCAAAAAATGAGTATTTTTGAAGTATGTCATTTACAAAAACTACAGAGAAATCCTCAAAATATGATCATTTAGAGAAAATGAGCATTAACGAGTTACTTTCCAACATAAACAAAGAAGATAAAACAGTTCCTGATGCTGTAGAAAAATCTATTCCACAGATTGAAGCTTTGATTGCCCAAATTGTACCAAAACTAAAAGATGGCGGTCGGATTTTCTATCTTGGAGCTGGAACAAGCGGCAGATTAGGAGTTGTAGATGCCAGCGAATGCCCACCTACTTTTGGTGTTTCGCCCGATTTGGTTATTGGATTAATCGCTGGTGGTGATACCGCAATTCGTAAATCCGTAGAATATGCTGAAGATAGCACAGATCAAAGCTGGAAAGATTTAGAAGAATATCAGATTTCAGAAAAAGATGTCGTTATTGGTATTGCAGCTTCGGGTACTACTCCATATGTTATAAGTGCGTTACAAAAATGTAATAAAAACAATATTACTACAGGATGTATTACCTGTAATGAAGGTAGTCCTTTGGCTCTAACTGCTCAATTTCCGATTGTCATTACTGTAGGTCCCGAATTTGTAACCGGAAGCTCTCGTATGAAAGCTGGTACTGCTCAAAAACTGGTTTTGAATATGATTTCTACAGCCACTATGATTCAATTAGGGCGAGTAAAAGGTAACAAAATGGTTGATATGCAGCTTAGCAATAATAAACTAGTAGATCGTGGAATACGCATGATTATGGAAGAATTATCGATCGATCGTGCAAAGGCTTCCGAAGTATTAGAACAGTACGGAAACGTACGTGATGCAATAAGTAAGTATGGAGCCTAAAAGAACAAATAAAGATTTATTAGGTAAAGGAGTGCAGCGTATGGCAATAGCACTTATTTTTATGTTTATTAGCCCGGTTATTATTCACTCTGCTTTTAAAAATCAGGACCATCCATTATATATCCCTATACTAATATTAGGAATAATTGGCGCTGGATTTGCGATATTTATGGCTTTTAGAGGTATTAGAACTATTATGGAATCAATGTTTGGTAAAAAATAAAATAGTTTAAAATCATTTCTAACTAAATTCCTTCTCTTTTACTAATCGGTGTTGTTGGGTTATAACCAAATCCCGGAATTTTTATTTCTACTCCTAACCGATTAAGAATATACCCAATAGTTGCATAATGATGTACCGCATGACTATTGGCATGAGCAAGAATACTCTCTAACGTATAGTTTACAGTTACTTTTCCTTGTCCCAAATTATCAGTAACATGAATTAAATAATCCGTATTTGTATCAATATATGATAATAATGTTTCCTGAAGTTGGTATATATGGTGTATTGCAGACTCCTTATCTGTAGATAATATTTCATCTCGCTTACGGGCAGTAAGGTCAATGTTATTAGAATCTAACCCATTAATTATACAATCAAAAAAATCAAGAATATGACGTATGTGCGAGCCAATACTAGAGTAATATGGCCCAACCGAACTGTTTAGATATGTAGTAGAATCTATAGCATTAAGTAAGTCTACAGCGCTACTAAGATTATAATTTATTGAAGAGATAACTAATTGTTTCATGAGCCGTTTAGACGTAAGATACATAATTAACTTACAAATTTTATCGATAAGACTATAAAATTAATTTTCAAAAAAGTCATATCACAAATAATATTACATACAAATCATCGTTTAGATATTGATTTACAGTAACAATCATCTAGTTTTCTCACACCCAGTAGGATATTTATCACCAAGAATAAGGTTTACCCGTAAAAATTAAGACAAAATGCGTATTTCGTCGATTAATGACTGTTTTTTTTGGATGTTACATATAAAATATTGTATTATTGCTATGTGATTTAAAAGCCCCCAAAGAATGAAAAAAATTGCACTTATACTGTTTTTGTTATGTTTTATCCCCAGAACTAACGCTCAAAATATATACGACGATGCACTAACTGCTGCCAGTTATGCGTACTCACACAGTAAAAAAGCACACGGGGCAAATAACGTCTTTCATACTCAAGAATATGCAGATAAAGCCATAGAAGCTTTCCAAAAAGTAGAAGATTTAGCAGATAAATGTGGCTGTAAAGTAGCCAATGAAACTGCATACAAAGCTAGAGTTGATATGGAAAGTTCACTAGAACAAGATACCTATGAGCGTAGTAGATTTTTTGCAAAACGAGCTAAAGAATTAGGGTCCGAACTCCTAGAGCAATTAACTTCTTGCCAAGCTAATAGTGATAATTATGCAGATGAAGAGGTAGCCTCTTCAGAAGATGAAAACGAATTAGCAGAAGCTACTCAAGAAGTTGCCAGCAAACAAAAAGAATTAGAAGAAAAACGTCGTCAGTTAGAAATTGAACAACAAAAGCTTGAGCAACAAATAGCTGAGCAAAATAAGATAAAAGCCGAATTTGAAGCTAAGCGCGCTGCTGAATTAAAAGCACAGTCATTGATGAAATCAAAAGCTGAAATGGCACTACAAAAATTAGAAAATGCACTACAAGAACTAAGCGTAGTTCTAAACGAAGAATCTAAATTCGAATCACAAGCTGATTATGTGCGAAGTGAAAATGATCTAAAGAACGAATCACTAGACGATACAAAAACATTCTATGTAAATAGAGCAAAAGAACTTACCCAAACCGCTATGCAACAATTTGCCGGTTATAATATGGTAGAAAATTAATTAATGCTGAATTTTATTTTGTAGCCCCAAAATAAAATTTTTACAAGCGACATCTCTCTTCTTGCGAGATGTCGTTTTTTTTTATCCTGTTGTGAATAAAAAAATTGCTCTAATATAATTATTATGGAATTATTCCTTATTTTTGGAATTATTCCATAATTAATATCTTGAGAACTATATTACATCTTGATCTGGACACATTCTACGTATCTGTAGAACGCATGATTAACAGCACTTTAAAAGAAAAACCACTTCTTGTTGGCGGGATTACTGATCGTGGCGTTGTAGCTGCATGCAGTTATGAAACCAGATCTTATGGTATACATTCTGGTATGTCTATGAAAATTGCCAAAGAACTATGCCCCGAGGCTGTTGTTATAAAAGGCAATGCCGGAACATATAGTAAATACTCTGATATGGTTACAGAAATCATCAAAGAAAATGTACCCGTATTCGAAAAATCAAGTATTGATGAATTCTATGCAGATCTCTCGGGTATGGATAAATTCTTCGGAACCTATAAATATTCTTTAGAATTACGTCAAAAAGTTATTTCAGAAACGGGGCTTCCAATATCATTTGGTCTTTCTGGCAATAAAGTAGTGTCCAAAGTGGCTACCAACGAAGCAAAACCTAATAACCAATTAAAGATAGATTTTGGTACAGAAAAACCGTTTTTAGCTCCGCTATCGGTTAAAAAAATTCCGATGGTAGGTGATAAAACATATCAAACTTTACGAAATCTAGGTGTTCGTTATATAAAAACTATCCAGGATATGCCAGTAGATGTCATGAAAGGGGTACTTGGAGCAAACGGCCTTACCATCTGGAAAAGAGCTAATGGGATAGACAACACACCTGTCATTGCATTTTCTGAACGTAAATCAATCTCTACAGAAAGAACATTCGACAGGGATACTATAGACATCTATAAACTTAGAAATCTCCTAATAGCAATGACAGAAAACCTCTCCTATCAATTACGAAGAGGAAATAAGTTAACCGCTTGTATTGCAGTAAAAATTAGATACTCAGATTTTAACACATATACTAAGCAACATAAAATACCATACACCAGTGCAGATCATATCCTTATCCCTAAAATCCTGGAAATATTCGAAAAACTATATCAAAAACGATTATTAATTCGATTAATAGGAATACGATTTAGCCACTTAGTTAGTGGCAACTACCAGATCAACCTATTTGATGATAGCGAGAAACAGCTTAACCTATATCAGGCGTTAGATACTATTAGAATTAGATATGGAGACCGAAGTGTAATAAGGGCTGCTGCTATAGGATCAAAAACTATTGGCAGAATGCAAAACCCATTTAACGGGCAACCTCCTATTGTATTAGCCCATAGAAAACAATAGTTTTTATAGCCATCAGTATCATAATATTGGCATCCGGGCGGGTTATTCACTATATCTTTTTCTGTCAATTCTAATCAATTGATAGAAAAAGGATGTCGTTGCTACCCCTGATGCAAAACTCAAAATATGAAACTATATGTACCTTAATTGTCATTCATTTTATAGTTTGCGTTTCGGAACTTTTTCTGAAATCGATCTTTTAGAGTTGGCCAAAGAAAACAAAACAAAGTGCCTTGCTCTAACTGATATCAACAATACTTCTGCTTGCCTAAACTTTATTAGAAAAGCAAAAGAGTATAAGATTAAACCTATTGTAGGAATAGATTTTAGAAACAATCACCAACCTTTATACATCGGTCTGGCAAAAAACAATGAAGGATATAAAGAGTTAAATGATTTTTTATCATACCATTCTTATAAAAAAATCGATTTCCCCAAAATAGCTCCTCCTTTAAAAAATTCCTATATCATATATCCTCTTCAACATGTATTGTCAATAAACAAAACCAACTTTACAGATAATGAATTTATAGGTATATCTATAAAAGACATACCTAAACTTCGTCTTTCTAATTTGCGAAAACTGAAAGATAAATGCATAGCACTACAGCCTGTTACCTTCAGAAATAAAAAAGATTTTAATGCCCACCGATTATTAAGAGCTATTGATAATAACATACTACTAAGTCGTTTACCCAATGATCAACAGGCATGTTTTTCAGAGCAAATGATTCCCGATCAAGAAATAAAAAATAAATTTTCAGAATTTGACTTCATTATTAATAACACCCTTACTGTTCAAGAGGAGTGTTTTATTGATTTTAATTTTTCAAAAAACAACCCTTCTTTAAACCAAAAAACATACACTAGCAGTATACAAGAAGATAATAAACTGCTTAAAAAGCTCTGTCAGGAAGGTCTTCTCTATCGGTATCCAAATCCCAAAAAAAAAGTATTAGATCGTTTAAAAAAAGAACTATCACTAATTACAAAAATGGAATTTGTTTCCTACTTTTTGATCAACTGGAGAATTATCTCTTATGCACAGAGTAAAGGATATTATTATGTAGGCCGTGGTAGTGGGGCAAATAGTATTGTAGCATACCTACTTCGTATCACAGATGTAGACCCAATAGAATTAGATCTATACTTCGAGCGGTTTATCAATACACACCGCACCAGTCCTCCTGATTTTGATATTGATTTCTCATGGAAAGACAGGCAAGATATCACTCGATTTATTTTTCAAGAATTTGACAATGTAGCATTACTAGGAACCTACATCACTTTTCATTATAAAGGAGCAATAAGAGAATTAGGTAAGGTATTCGGTCTTCCAAAATTTGAAATCGACAAGTTAAGCGAAGGAGATTATGATTATAGTTCCCTTGATCAAATTCATAAACTGGTAGTCATCTATAGTAATCTAATACGAGGGATCCCTAATTACCTTAGCATACATGCTAGTGGAATATTGATTAGCGAATCCCCGCTACATTATTATTCTGCCACAGATCTCCCTCCTAAAGGGTTTCCTACTGTACAATATGATATGATCATCGCAGAAGATCTGGGGTTATACAAATTTGATATTTTAGGACAACGTGGATTAGCAAAAATTAAAGACGCAATTACAATTATAGAATACAATCAACCGGAATTAGCTGATTTTGATATTCATGACATAAAGAGATTTAAAAAAGATAAAAAAATAAATGCTTTGATACGAGATGCAAAATGCCTGGCTTGTTTTTATGTAGAATCTCCTGCTATGCGTATGCTTTTGAGTAAGCTAAAAACAGACAATTACCTAGGACTAGTAGCAGCAAGCTCAATCATACGCCCCGGAGTTGCTAAAAGCGGGATGATGCGAGAGTATATTTTACGGGAGCATGACAAAGAAAGAAGAAAAAACTCACACCCGATTATGCTTGATTTGATGAGTGAAACCTATGGTATTATGGTATATCAGGAAGATGTGATTAAAGTAGCTCATTTTTTTGCAAAACTAACCTTAGATGAAGCAGATGTATTACGCCGGGGTATGAGTGGTAAATTTAGATCGCGAAAAGAATTTAAGGATGTCAAAAATAAATTCATAAATAACTGTAAAAATGAAGGCTATGCTGAATCCTTAATTTTCGAAATCTGGGATCAGATAGCTAGTTTTGCCGGGTATGCATTTCCAAAAGGGCATTCTGCTTCTTATGCTGTAGAAAGCTACCAAAGTTTATTTCTCAAAGCTTATTTCCCATTAGAATATCTAGTAGCTACACTAAACAATGGAGGCGGTTTCTATCGTCCCGAAATATATCTTCATGAAGCCAAAATATTAGGAGCTACAATACTAACCCCTTGTATCAATACCAGTGGGTATGAACATACCATAAATGGTAAAAGTATATTTTTAGGATTGATGATACTAAGAAATCTAGAGTATAAGATTTCAGAAAACATTTTGAGTAATCGTTCTCAAAATGGCCCATATACTTCTTTAGACAATTTCATTGATAGAGTACAAATAGGTATAGAGCAAGTTAGTATTCTCATCAAGATTGATGCATTTAGGTTTACCAACAAAAACAAACATGAACTATTATGGCAGGCTCATTTTAAAATAAACAGTATTCCATCAAATAACCAAAATCAATTTCTTTTATTTAATCAAAAACGAGTAGAGCATACACTTCCAGAGTTAAAAACATCAAAACTAGAGACTATGTTTGAACAAATTGAAGCTTTCGGGTTTCCGCTTTGCGGTTACTTCAAAATATTAGTTACAGCACCTAAAAACAGTAATAATGCTAATCAATTATATGATTATCTAAACAAAAACATAGATATATACGGATATCTCATAGCTATGAAAAACACTAAAACTCATACAGGAAAGCGTATGGCCTTTGGCACGTTTCTAGATCAATCTGGAAATATCTTTGATACTGTACTATTTCCCAAAATACAAGAGAGGTATCAATTAAGAGGAAGAGGTATTTATCGTATATATGGTAAGGTAGTTAAAGAGTTTGGTTTTTTGAGCATAGAGGTTATTAAAATCATAAAACAAGATTATATTCAAGATCCTAGGTATGCATAAACGAAATAAGCTAAAAAACAACATGTTAACAATATTTATTTTTAGAATACTTCATGCTTTCTAAGGAAAGATAATCTAAATTTTATAACTTCATATCATCTTAAAAAATTATTAACCTCTTAAATTAATTAGTATGTACACAAAAATTTTAATCGTGAAAGGCGTCAAAAAACTAAGTAAAACTGATCAATCTACAATTAAAGGAGCGCGTTTTGGTGGTTGTAGACCAGGTGGTGGATATACAGGTCAAAGTTGTAGTACTTCAGATCAATGCAGGCCTTTTGAACCGGGTTTTCCTGTTTTTTGTTCGCATGGCTGCTGTTATGGCGCTTTTTAGTTGAAAATATGCATGATAATTACAAGTCCTCTTTATTTAGGTAAAGAGGATTTTTATATCCAAAATTTGTTGCATAAAAAAAACCCTTCATAATATTATGAA
>NZ_JACA01000021.1 GCF_000520995.1 Aquimarina macrocephali JAMB N27
AACTGTTAATCCCAGCACACCCTGGAGTAGCTGTGGTAGTAACATTAGCAACATTACTGTTTGCTGATACATTACCAGCAGCATCTTTGGCTTTTACGGTAAAGCTATATGCTGTAGAAGCAGTAAGACCGGTAACACTAAAACTAGTGGTTGTCGATGTTCCTATACTACTACCTCCCTGAAATATCTCATATTCGGTAACGCCTACATTATCTGTAGAAGCAGTCCAGGATAAATCGACTGTTGTTGCTCCAATATTAGAAGCTGCTAAACTT
>NZ_JACA01000022.1 GCF_000520995.1 Aquimarina macrocephali JAMB N27
ACAGATCCAGCATAGGAAGTAAGTGCAACAGTAGCTTGGTTCCAAACATCTCCCTGGCTACCATTCTTTGACCAGATTGAAGTATAAGTAATCCCATCATCAGTACTTGCTAAAACTTCCATATTACCCATAGCAGTTCCCTGCATATGGTATCCAAACTCTAATGATCCATTAGGAACTCCTGTTAGATCTATACAAGGACTATTTAATAAAGCAACTTTATTTGGACTACCTGCCGGAGTTACATTGGTCGATGCTTCGGTATACAGATAGAATGAACCATCCTGTCCGCTTGCAGGACCAGTACCGCTCGATGGAGTACCTCCTGAATCTCGGGTCCAATCAATATCATCTCCTGTAGCATTGGTCCAAACTCCAAAATCAGACTCAAAACTCTCACTGTATGGAAAACTGTTAATCCCAGCACACCCTGGAGTAGCTGTGGTAGTAACATTAGCAACATTACTGTTTGCTGATACATTACCAGCAGCATCTTTGGCTTTTACGGTAAAGCTATATGCTGTAGAAGCAGTAAGACCGGTAACACTAAAACTAGTGGTTGTCGATGTTCCTATACTACTACCTCCTTGAAATATCTCATATTCGGTAACGCCTACATTATCTGTAGAAGCAGTCCAGGATAAATCGACTGTTGTTGCTCCAATATTAGAAGCGGCTAAACTTCCCGGTGCACTTGGTGCTTGGGTATCACTTCCTCCGTTAGAACCAATGACAACAGTATAGTCTTCTACTTCTCCATAATTAAAACTTCCGCAAGATGATGGTAAAGCATTATACCGTAATATTACACGCATTCTTGTAGCCCCATTCAAAGCACTGTCCGGTACAATAAATGTACCTGTTATCGGGGTTGTTTGAGTTGGAGTCTGAGAGAATATTTCCTCTCCGGCGTCATCAAAAACATCGTTTTGATTATAGTCAATCCAAACTCGATATGCCTCACTATAAAGCTGCCCTGTCCAGGTCGGAGTAATTGTGATGGTTGTTGTAGCTCCTTTTGTTAGATTTGTAGAGATCGATGTAAAATCAGAATAGCCTCCGGTTCCTCCTTGAGATGCATTATCAATACTCCCTAATTGAACTCTGGAAATAAATTCATCACTGATATCATTTCCGTTCGCAGTACAATAGGCAAAACTAGTAGCAGTTATTTCTTCTAGAGTTTCAATTGATTTAATTTTATGTAGTACGAACTTACCATTTTTTTCTGGGGGCTCTACTTTAAATGGTTCATTGTGAACCCATCCAATACTCATAGCTGCTATGAGTATCAGGGTGGTCAAGAATAATAACTTTTTTTTAGGTTTCATGAGTCAAATATTTAAATTAAGATTAATTATTTTTTCATTGTAATGTTGTAAAGGAATTTGTTTTTATGAAGATTTCTGTTCCAAGTTCCTGAACAAAAAAAGAGTGTTTCATTATGTTAAAAGGATATAAAAAATTAAGTGTCATATACCAAATAAGTCCTAATTGGATAATTCCTTTCTTTTTAAAAATACACATCAAAAAAAAGGTTTCACCAATAATTTTAAAATGAAAAGATATTAGTGCGATGGTTTACATGGTAAAAGAATGAAGAAGGGGTTTGGTTTCATGAGTTTGCTGTAGATTTGTGTGTGTTAAGAGTTGGCTTACGTTTTTTACGCTACTAAAATACTTATTTGTTATTGGTCAGATTACTGCATCGATCAATAAAAAACCTGACAATTATCAACTAATATTTTGACTTATTTAAATAAATATAGATAACGACTATTTGTAAATTCTTTTTTGTCTAAGGTGACATCAGGGTCAAGGGAAAACAATTTTGTTATTTAAGGTTTTGTGAGTTTGCATAGTTTTAATTTGGTTACTAATTAAAAAACGGTGTCTATTAATTATGACGTATAAAACACAATTACCCCCTAGTTAATTATTGGGTTTGTTTATGTGGATATTTGATTTTGAGTGAATTAAATAACTAGTTCTTTTGAGTGTAAGAGGCGTAATTGGTTTTTTTAAATGCCTTAAATGAATTGTTTCAAAATTCCTAAATCTTATTAAACAGATCCCAGATCACAACTCCTGCACTAACCGAAATATTGAGGGAATGTTTGCTACCGTATTGAGGGATTTCAATAACAGTATCACTTTCAGAAACAACTTGCTGCTGGACACCTTTAACCTCATTCCCAAAAATAATTGCATATTTTTGATTGGGTTCTGGGTTAAAGTCATTTAACATAATTGCATTTTCTGCTTGTTCGATAGATAAGATTTTTACATGCTGAGACTTAAGATTCTGTACGAGTTGTATTGTGTCTTTTTGATGCTCCCAATCTACAGTGCCGGTAGCTCCTAATGCAGTTTTTTGAATATCTTTATGAGGAGGAGTTGCAGTTATACCACAGAGGTATATTTTTTCCACTAAAAATGCATCAGCAGTTCTGAATACTGATCCGATATTGTTTAAACTTCGAATATTGTCCAGAATAATAATTAAAGGAGTCTTTTTTGATGCCTTAAATTCTTCTACAGTCTTGCGATCAAGTTCGCTATTTTTGAGTTTTCTGCTTCCTTCCATTATCGCAAAAATAGTATTTATCACAAATTCTACGATTTATACTCAATAAAACTTTGAGAATTCTTTACATTTTTTGAAACGAATTATAGTGTTAGACAATCATTATATAAAATAAATTATGAAGTACCTTATTTAAGGTAGTATGGGCTTCTTTCTGTATTGAAGTAAAATTGTGAATAAAATTGAATAACTCCTACGGGCTATATTTCAAAAAAGATAGAAGAATAGCTACTTTAGCATGATTCATAAAACTATACTTCATTGGCAGCAAAAGACGGAAAAAAGGTAACTCCATTAATGAAACAATACAATGCTATTAAGGTTAAATATCCTGATGCATTATTATTATTTAGAGTAGGGGATTTTTATGAAACTTTTGGTAAAGATGCAATTAAAGCTGCGGCTATTTTGAATATTGTTTTAACCAAAAGAGGTAATGGGAGTGAGCAGGAAACAGCATTAGCTGGATTCCCGCATCATTCTTTAAACACGTATTTACCAAAATTGGTTAAAGCTGGTGAGCGAGTTGCTATCTGTGATCAATTAGAAGATCCTAAGCAGACCAAAACTATTGTTAAACGAGGTGTAACAGAACTTGTAACTCCTGGAGTTGCGCTTAATGATGAGGTGTTACAGAGCAAAACCAATAATTTTTTATGTGCGTTGCACTATGGAAAAAAAGAATTGGGAGTAGCATTTCTTGATGTTTCTACAGGAGAATTTCTTACCGCTCAGGGCGATGTAGCTCATATGGATAAGTTGATGCAAAACTTTAGTCCTAGTGAAGTTCTGATTAGCAAGCCAAAAAAGAAAGATTTTGAACAAGATTTTGGCCATGACTTTCATACATTCTTTATGGAAGATTGGGTATTTAAAACTGATTATGCAGATGAGACAGTAAACAAACATTTTGAGACAAAGACATTAAAAGGATTTGGGGTAGATCATTTGCAGGAAGGTGTTATAGCGGCAGGTGTAATTCTTCATTATCTTGGAGAAACCCAACATCATAAATTAAAACATATTACAGGAATCCAACGTATTGCAGAAGATCAGTATATCTGGATGGATCGTTTTACGATACGTAATCTTGAACTATATCATGCCAATGCAGCAAATGCGGTAACTTTACTTGATGTTATAGATAAAACGATCTCACCGATGGGTGGTCGTACATTAAAACGCTGGTTAGCATTACCGCTTAAGAATATTTCTGCCATTCAAAAACGTCATGAAGTAGTGCAGTTTTTTTTGAATAATACAACATTACATCAAAAAATTCAGCATCAGATTAAGCAGATAGGAGATGTTGAACGTTTGATTTCTAAGGTAGCTACCGGAAAAGTAAACCCTCGTGAGGTTATTCAGCTTAAAAACTCTTTGGAAGCAATTGTGCCTATAAAATCACAAGCATCAAATAGTGATAATGAAGCGCTAAAAGTAATAGGAGAAACTCTTAATGACTGTGAGTTATTACGCAATAAGATCAAAGAGACTTTAAATGAAGAAGCTCCTGTAAATGTGTTGAAAGGAAACACAATTGCTAATGGGTATTTAGAAGAGTTAGATGAGTTAAGATCTATTGCCTTTTCTGGAAAAGATTATTTGGATAAAATGCTGGAACGGGAAACCGAAACTACTGGTATCACTTCTTTAAAGATAGCTTCTAATAATGTATTTGGATATTATATCGAGGTTCGAAATACACATAAAGATAAAGTTCCTGATACCTGGATTCGTAAACAAACTCTGGTAAATGCAGAACGTTATATTACAGAAGAACTCAAGGAATATGAAGCCAAAATCCTTGGAGCCGAAGAAAAAATTCTAGCACTAGAACAACAGTTGTTTGGTGATCTTGTACTTTGGATGAGTGAGTATATCAAACCTGTACAGCTAAATGCTACCTTGATTGGTCAACTGGATTGTTTATGTTCTTTTGCTCAGTTAGCCACAGAAAATCAATATGTACGCCCTTTAATAGACGAATCGCATGATTTAGAAATTAAAAATGGTCGACATCCTGTAATCGAAAAACAATTGCCACCCGGTGAGCAATATATCGCTAATGATGTTCTGTTGGATAGAGATAATCAACAGATTATTATGATCACGGGCCCTAATATGAGTGGTAAATCTGCAATATTAAGACAGACAGCATTGATTGTGTTATTGGCGCAAATGGGATGTTTTGTTCCTGCGGAAGAAGCAAAAATAGGAGTGATTGATAAAATATTTACCAGAGTAGGAGCGAGTGATAATATCTCTATGGGAGAATCTACATTTATGGTAGAAATGAATGAAACTGCAAGTATCTTAAATAATATATCTGATCGTAGTTTGGTGTTGTTAGATGAGATTGGTCGAGGAACAAGTACCTACGATGGAATATCTATTGCCTGGGCAATTAGTGAATTCTTACACGAGTATCCGGCAAGGCCAAAGACTTTGTTCGCCACACATTATCACGAGTTAAATGAGATGTGTGAGACCTTTGGTCGTATTAAAAATTATAACGTATCAGTAAAAGAATTAAAAGATACAGTTCTTTTCTTGCGTAAATTAGTTCCTGGTGGTAGTGAGCATAGTTTTGGAATTCATGTGGCTAAAATGGCAGGAATGCCTCAACAGGTGTTACATAGAGCAAATAAGATGCTTAAAAAACTTGAAAAATCTCATAGTAGTGAAGAGCTTACCGATAAGATCAAAGGGATGCAAGAAGAAGATAAGGTGCAATTGAGTTTCTTTAATTTGGATGATCCATTACTAGAAGAAATCAAGGAAGAAATTCTGGATATCGATATAGATACACTTACTCCGGTAGAAGCATTAATGAAGCTTAATGAGATTAAACGTATGTTAACCAGGAAGAAAGCATCGCAGGTGTAAAAAAAATTATTCTTTTTTGTAAAAAGACTTTGGTATTACTAGAATTGTTTTAAATTTGCATCCGCAATAACGAGTTGCGAAGTTCATAAAACATACTGCGAAAGTAGCTCAGGGGTAGAGCATCACCTTGCCAAGGTGAGGGTCGCGGGTTCAAATCCCGTCTTTCGCTCTGAGATAAAATATATACCAAGCTGAAGTGGTGGAATTGGTAGACACGTTGGACTTAAAATCCAATGGCCTGTAAGGCCGTGCGGGTTCAAGTCCCGCCTTCAGTACTTGACGGGACAACTCCTTATTTTTAGGTGTTGTCCCGTTTTTATTTGGATTAAAATCACTTGATAGTGAGGGGATTATCCCAAATAAAGAATTAATACGTTGGGTTCGATAACGGTCATTTTCGTAATCAAATAGAATTCCTTCTGGAAAAACCATATGTTGCACCGATCTTTTTGTTTCCAAATCTCCTAAGCTCCATAATTCCTGCAAGTTACAAGAAAGTTGTAACGCTAAATCAATGGATTTTTCAAGGTTCGATAAATTAAAAGTGTTTTTAGTATTATACACTTGAATTGTATCTAATTCCTTTTTTAGCTTTGCTTCAAATTTATGGAATTGCTCATCAGTGATTTCACGAAATACGAATCTTTCTTCAAGGACATTGAGTTTGTTTTTAATTTGATCCAGTCTCTTTTGCTGAATATCGTATTCTTTAAGCTGTTCTTCGTGTTCTTGTACAAAGATGTATTTCATAATTTCCTTCATGGGAGCGATGTACTTTTTGTCCTTAATTTGTATCTGGCGTAAAACCTCTTCAAATTTTTGATGCATTACCTTGGCACTTCTATTTTCTTTACTTCCAATACGATTATTTTTGTAGTAGTACAGGTTTTTACGTTTTACCAAATAGCCAGTATATTTAGTTCCGCAAGATACAGCAGTGATAAATTGTTTTAAAGGCAGGTTTTCGTCATCTTTTGTGTATTCCTTTCCATTTTGATAGAGAAGATCATTAATTAGCGCAAATTCTCTTCTGGAGATTAATGGTTCGTGTTTTCCTAGAATAGGTTTATCTAATATATTATGAACAATAACTCCGCAATAGAAAGGATTTCTAAAATAATCACTCAGTTTTTTGGCTCTTATTTTTAATCCTTTCCTTTCAAGTTTTTCTGCTATTTCCCGATAGGTCATATTTTTTTGTAATTTCCATTGAAAAGCTAACTTCAAGAGTTCACCTTTTTCGTTAATAACAATATCAGGAGTTTTTCCTTTTCCTGGATTAAGATTAGTGTATCCAAAAGGAAGGGTATTAATCCAATATCCTTTTGAAAGTTTGGATTTCATTCCTGTGATAATTTTGTTTCTACTATTCATATTGGAAATATGACTATTCATGTGAAATAGATTTTCACAAACAACACTGCTTATATCGTTGCTAAAATCTATAGGTTGGCTTACCGATAGAATGTTAATGCCTTTGGTTTTGAGTTCTTCGCTTAACCCTATACTACTACCACCTGTTCTTGAAAAACGGTCATAGGCATATACCAGAATAGTAGATATTTTATTGCCTTTGTTTCTTACAAAACGTAACATCTTTTGAAACTCTACACGATCATCTCTTTTTGCAGATTCATAGGTTCCTCCAAAATATGTTATTACCTGAAGCCCGTTTTTATGAGCATAATCTTCACAGTATGCTTTTTGAGTTTCTAAACTTGCATTATTCATGGCTTGTTCTTTAGTAGATACTCGAGTATATATAACAGCCCTATTAGTTTGTACTATTTTTGGAGTTTTTGATTTTTTTCCAAACTTTTGAAATACTCTTAGATTTTCCATATTCCTTTTAGTTTTCCTATTTAATGTGGTTAAATATTGTTTTACATAGTTGTTCCATCACAAGAATGGTTTGTTCTGCTTCCTGGTCAGATACATTTTTAAATCCTTCAAACGTTCTTAAACGTTCAGGAGTCATTTTTTTGATTTTTTGGAATTGTTTCAGCTGTTCTTTTAGAACACGATCTGTTTTCACTAACATAATTTAGCTAATGTTTCAGTCGTGAAAATCCGATTGTAGCGTCGGTCAGAACACGTATAAGATTAATATTTCCTCGGCTTGTAGCGGCCGTCAGATTATTTATTACAACAAATTTAACTCTTAAACGTAAAGGTTTAATTCGTTAAGTGTCATACAAACTTATACATTTTCCAAAAAACATCAAACTATTTATAAATATATCCAATCAAATATATTCTATTAAGTTGTCATTGTTGTTTAATATTAGGTGATGTAACGTGCTTACAAACCATTTTGCAGAATTGCTCCAGCATGAGAATGGTTTGCGCTGCTTCGTCCTCGGTTATAGATTCAAATCCTTTAAATGACCTCAGATGTTCAGAGGTCATTTTACGAGTTTTTAAAATATTTTTTACATTCAGATGATAAATACGATCTTTATTCACCAACATATCTGTTAATGGTTTTAGGTCGTATTCGTCTGATTTTATTGTCAGTGGGAATACAGAGAAAATTAGAAACTAAGCCTCTAGGCCTTTTTCTTTTCTAGAGTGATAAAGATGGACACACTATTCTCCTTTTATTGGGAGTCATAGGTAGGCTTCTTTTGAAAGGTCTAAGTTAACAGTTTTAATTTTAAAAAAACAAATCATTACAAGAAAAATTTAAGAATGTGTGACCATATTTTTGTTTGTTGTTGGGCACGATTGGTATTATATTCTTAACTATACTACATAGATAACCCAATAGATATTGGTCTATTTGATTTGTTCATTTCTAGATATCTTTATCTTAAATCATATCATTATTCCCTTATATAGAATAATGATATGATTATATTTTTAGTTTCCGTTTGCTCCAATAATAAATACAAACTCAATTTCACGAATTAAAATGGTTTCAGGCTCAATTCTTCCGTAATAGTCAGTTCTTTTTCCTATTGCAAGGAACGAAGGGATTATAAGGGTTGCTTTACCACCTTCGTTGAGTAACCTTATGGTTTCAATCAATCCTGCTTGTTGCCCTTGTCCAAGAGAATAAGGTTCTCCATTAGGGTATCTGTCTCTATCGGTGGTATCTACTACTTTACCTGTTTTAGCAATTATGGTTTTATCAAATATAGAAACAACTCCTGCTTTTGCTCCTTCTATACCATCACCTTGTTTCTCAATTCTATAAAACAGTCCTGATTCGCTTTTTTCCATTCCTGTAATTCCATTGTCTTTAATATAGTTTTCAATCCAGGCGATTTCTGCATTCTTTTCTTGTTGGGTGTAATCAAAAGGTAAAACTTCTGGCTCTTGTATGGGTGCATCATCATCAGAACCACAAGCATAAATTAGTATACTAAGGCTAAATAATAAGAGTATTTTTTTCATCGGTTTTATTTTTAGAGATGTTTATATCCCATTTTTAAAGATTGTTTATAATTGTAATCTTGTTGACCCTATTGGGGCATTAAGAAACTTGTCGAATAAAATCTCCAAGAGTGGTAATAATTAGAATGATTAATAGTACGGGAACAATTAAGTTCAATACTATTGCCAATATTCCTTTTATCTTATAATCTTTTTTAAATATTACATAGCTTAAGTAAACCCCAAAGATAGATATGAATATACTTGCTAAAAGAAAAATTCCTGATAACATTAATATCAAATCTCCACTTCTTCTTTGATCTAAATAGTTGATTAATATAAAAGTTAGAAGGCTTAAAAAAGATAGAATTCCTAAGAAAATAGGTTTGTTTGAATTACTCATTTCTTGGTTTTTATTCTAACTTCATTTCTTTTATGCTATAAATTTTCTCATAACCTTTAACTAAGTCGTTAGTTTCTGTGATTTCTAAAGGGTAGTATTTTTTAAGAATACTTCTATACTTAAACACGGGGTGATATTTACACTGTAGTTCTTCAGTAACATATAAAGTGTGTGTGTAATTGATTTCTAAATTATTAGCATTTTTAATTATATCTTGACTGGTAGTTACAATTTTAAAACATTCATATCCATTGATTTCTTTTGTTTCATTTCTAAATTCAGAAACCTTTAGGTTATCTTCTGGCACATATTTATAAGGTATGTTTTTTGCTTTATTTTTTGTAGTATCTGCCAATGTCTTAATAGTTACAGTTTCTTTGCCCCTATGTATTACAGCATGTTTTAGATTTCGTAATGTATTTTTTTCTTTGGATATTATAATAGAATCCTGAAACCTAAAAGACCTTTCTTCTTTCCATTTCTTTTGAAGATTTGGAGTAAAATTATTTGTAATCGTCCCCATGATCATGTTTTGAAGCAAAGATACTGATGAAGCATAATCCATAGAATCCATAGTTTGTTTTTGACCACTTTTTCCCATTGTGTATGCAGCACCCTCCATAATTTTAGCTTCTGCTGATTTTAATGTAGAATCGATCAGACTTTGATTAATAATATTAATCTCTTGCTTAAAGATTAAATTTCCCTTTTTAGGAATTAAAGGGCTTTTGTTTTGACTTGAACAACCTAGTATACAAATCAAACATATGATGGCTATAATATTGTTTTTCATAATTTTTGTGTGAAAAACCAAGCCCATGATTGGGCTTGGCTTATTAATTAAATATTAAGAATTGACTTCAAATCGATCAAAAGGCTTTGTTTCAAAACCTGTTAAGCCTTCTGTAAGTAATGCCTCTTTTAGAGCTTCACTTATAATAGTATTATAGCTTAAACAATCTACTTGGTATAAGTCATATTTAGGAAACCCTCTTTTCATTTTTATCTGGCCTATCGCTAAGATATCGGTTCCTTTTTGTTTGTAATCTTCTTTGATTATCTGATCACGAGATTGAATAGGGATTTTCTTGTCAACAACATAGGTGACAGGGTCTACCATCTTTTTTAGTTCGGCATATGAGCTTTCTATATCTAAGTAATTCCAAAAGTCATCTACAATGTAATGTAGCCAAAAATAGTTTAATGCTATATCACTCTTAAATATTTTAATTGGATAAAAATGATGTCTCGGTAAATTATGATTTTCAAGTACATCTTTCATCTTTTCATTAACAAATATTCCAAAATAAGGACCAACTCTTGGTAAAAAATCAGTAGGATTGGCTTTTGGATGAAGTTCCAATTCCAAATTAGGGACAAAATCAGGAAAATTATTGGCTTTAACTTGTTTGTAACTATCTGATAATGTGGGATTGTACCCTCTTTTTAATGCCAATTGAGGATAATGTCCAATTATTTCTAAATCATCGGACACGTTATTTATTGAATAATATTTCATTTTATATTTTGGTTATATGCCTAATTCAGGCTTTACAATTTGTTTAAAATATTCATTTAAATTTAAGCCTGAACCTTTAGCAGCTTCAATCCAATTATCTAATCTTGGGATTAAATTACCTTCTAAGAAATCAGCAGCTTGTTCAGGAGAAAAATTAGGAACTCCTTGTTTAAATTTATCAAGTAAAAATTGTGTTACTTCATTATAAGCAGGATGATTTCCATGTATGCCATCTGGGGTCAATGAAGAAAACTTTTTTAATGCCCTACCATTAACTTTGGCATTCATATGAAATCCTGCATAGGCAGCTTCCTGTACTACATCGTCACCACGTAAAGCCCAAGGGATCATATGATGCGCTTCTTCTCCTGCTGCTTTAACAATTATTTGAGCCAACTTGCTACGACTGCCAAAAGTAACAACACCACCTACAACTTTATAGGTTAAAGATACAGATTGATTCCCCACTTTTACAACTAATTTCCATGCTAATGTTCCTTTAGTTATTCTGGCGATAGGTCTAAGTAATTTACCTCCAGGAATAAAACCTACAATTAGCATTCCGCCTGCCAGATATTGATTGGCTTGTTCTCCATTAAAATCCCTACCGCCAAGCATAATAATAACATCCTCTAAGGGAATAATATAGCGTCCTGTTAATTTTGCACCATCCCAAAATCCATTAATTATAAAATCAAAAGGGTGAGCATCACTAGAAATACTCGAAGGAATAACAACATCAAACCATGCAACTTCATTTCTTGGTCTGTAAAGTGTTCTTTGACTCGATGAAGAACAATAGGCACAATTCGCATAATCTCCAATCGCTAAATAGTCTCCATTATCCAATCTAAACTCTCGTACCATTTGCCCATCGGCATAGGTATGATCTCTAACAGCATTATAACTAAAAAACGAATTGTTATTTATTGCTCCCGTTGCACCTCTCCAAGGTGTAGCTGAATGCCCTACTATAACATAAAGCTTGGAATCATCTATAGATTGTGCAGATTGATTGTTATAACTTATATGATCATCTATTTTATAAGTTTCTTCTTTATTCTCTATCAACCATTTTTTTTGTAGTTCGTTTAAAGTAAGTTTATTGGCTAATGATTCTACCGTTCTCCTTAAATTATAATCAAAGGTTTGCCCATTGGAGTACGCCAAAGCAGCCTCGACTGCAAGAGAGTTTTGAAGAAAGCTAGGAAAAGTAAATCTGTCATACCCCAATTGCTGTCCTACATTACCTGTAAAATAAATCAATACCTCTGATCTGGTTACAGGTTTTAATCCCCATCCATCACTATGAAAATCAAATATCTGTCCTAATTGAGCATCGTAAACAGAGCTTGGTACAGCTACCCCATTGGCTTCAAACATTTGCCGTATCGAATAGCCTTCTCTTGCCCAGGAATCAGGAGAGTTATCATATAATTGAGACATCACGTTTCCTACCCCCCAGAACGGATGAAAAGAAGAAAAACTACCATTTGCATACCAACGCATTGCAAATTCTTGACCAGGAGGATTTATTTGTGTAGGATTTGATGATTGTAGTTCACTACTGTTCATTTGGAAACGCTGATTATCTACATAGGACTCTATCAAACGTCTCATCATGCCAAAGGAATGATTGTCGAAATTTCTTCCTTTTAAATATCTTCCTGTTTCTTCGTTTAACAGTTTTTTATCATGCACATAAAGGAACGCTTTATCACTTATTTGCGAGACTGCATAACGACGTACATTCTCGGCTGCTATTGAATATATTTTAATATTAATTACGCATAAACATCAAAAAACATAAGGTTTATAAATAAAATAATTCGTAATTAGATGATTATCATAGTTCTCTCAGGTACTTCACCCCGAAGGTCACAGTTTTAAATAATAAAAATACAGATAAAGTTAAAAGCCTAAATAATACATAAACAGCTATATATCAAATACTTAAATAAATTAAGCTAGCTACAGATAGTAAATCTATTTGTAGAGAAAAATCTTTCATTGGATTTTTTTAATAAAAACTGTACACAAATGATGTACGTAAGTCTAAAAATTGAAAATTTTCAAGAAGAAAAAATGGTTGCAAACAAAAATAACCACTTCGTAATGAGGTGGTTATGTAGTAGCGGGAACAGGACTCGAATCTGTGACTTTCGGGTTATGAGCCTAAAAAAACAACTTTCAACTCACTATTTATAAAGGTTTTACGATTTTGACGTGTTACATTTCTACACATTTCCCCACATTTCAGCACGTAAAATCAGCACGTTTAGGAGACGTGCTGTTAATAATATTTTTCAAAATTTCAAAAAAGTTTAAACTTTAAAATAAGTTACTAAAATTATGTTAGAAAGCTTAAGTACAAAGTGAATATCATTTTCCGTATATTTCATTTGAAATTACTATTTCGTTTGTGCTAATATTTATCTTGCTGAAACGTATTCTATAGAGTTTCAAATGGAGGCAACTTGTTAGAAAAGATAAAAAATTATTAAAAATAGCCTCTTAATGAAATTATAGATTTAAATCCGCTTACCTTTTATAAAGAGAGTGTGTAAATTAAAGAAAATTGAATATCCTAATCAATCATATCTTATAATTCTTCCTCCTCTTCAAAATTAATATCCACATCAAATACAAAAAACACATTCCTGTTTTCTGGATTAGTAAATAACTGAACGACTTCAAAAATTCCATCTCTATGCTCAGATAAAAGTTGTTCTCCATCCAACATCCATATATGGACTAATTCCGAAACTGAAGACTCTAAATTATAACTGGAAGCTTGATTAATAACTTTATTATATAAAACCATAGATTCCTAATACAATATGTTCCAAAAATTATTACCAGTTTGTTTTGCTTGAGTACAGCACTTCAAGAATTTTTGTTCTAGATCTCCCTCGTATTTGTAAACTTTATGCCCTTCAGGAAAAAGGTCTTCATAAAAGAAAGTACTCTGCCAAATATTTTCAAAAATATCCTCAATTACTTCTGGCATTATTGTATATGCCATATCTGTCTTTAAAAGTTCTTCGGCCTTGTAATTTAAATCTGAGTAACTTAAAACTAAATAGGTTTTATTTTTGTGACTAACAATTCTCGTTTGATTTCTTTTATTTACATAATAAGGTTTCATTTTAAATTCATCTTCACCGCATTGCAGTGCGGTCATAAATGCATCTTTATATAATTTTATATTTTGCATGAAACAACTTTTTAGAGTAAAGTGCAATATGTTACTTTGTTCTTATTATCTAAGCATATCACTTTCCAGTTCAGGTTCATCCCAGTTATGGGGAAAATACATACTACACATTTTAAAAAGAAAGTCTTGATGTTCTGAATATTTTGGATTAAAAATAATTTCTAAAAAAGTATAAATTTTATTAACAACCTCTTTATTTAATCTTTTCATCTCTTCATTACTAATTCTTGAAAGCTCTTTCCAAGGAATTTCTCCATATGGTGTAACTACTTTTACATCAGTATAATCCCCAGTTTTGGATTGAGGAACTACACCAGAGTGATAATCTTCCAAAACTGTATTACGAACGCAATGCATAGCCATATTTAAAGCCTGTTTTTTTTAATATCATAGTCGTTTTGATTGTATCCTGATCTTCTCTATCCATAACATGAGATTCTATTTGATTAACTAAAGCCTAAAGTAAGAATATAACTTTTTAGTAAAGGAACTTTCAATAAATACTTGAAGTTTGTATTCAATTAAGTCCGTTTAGTAAAAATATCCATAAGAAAAGACAAAACAAAAAATGGGTAACACAAATGCTCAGACCCTTACTGAAAAACTGTTTAATGACATTATCTGACAAAATACTTCTTCGAAAACGTTCCGTAATTGAAACAGTCAGTGATCAACTCAAAATACTAATTAAATCTGATTATTTTAAATAATCGAACTCGGGTTCATAGATGTTTCGCTAGCATAATCGACGACTTTTTTATTTGTTGTTTTATGTTGTTGTCAGAGGAAAATACATTTATTTTTTATCGTTTTATTGAACTTTCATTCTAGTTAACCAATTATCAATTGCTTTTTACTTTTTCTAAGTCTAAATGACCTTTATCACAGCAATATTCCTGAACTGCTGTCGAATCAGTTGTAAACCTAATCTTTTCCTCGTTTTGAGGATTATAATATTCATTAGGACCAATTCTTACAAACTTATGTTTTGTTGGATTTGGATCATCCGGATTATCATTATAATAAATTATTCCTTTTTTAAATTTTATTATATTAGATAACTGTCCATTATAATGAATTCCACCTCTAACAGCCCCCCTTTGTATCCATTTCCCTTGATACTTTGTGTCGTCTGACCATTCCGTTGTGTTTTGATCAAACAAAATTGGATGAACGTGTCCAATATTGCCATAAATAATGCCTGCAATTGCAGCAAGTATCCCCACTTTTGAGCCTATTTTTTTCCAATTTAGTTCCCATGTTTTAGAATCATTTATTTGAACTTTATTTATTATCCCATAAATACTTAACTACTAGGCCGGCAATAAAAGAAACGATAGCAATTGTCCATCTGATCCTAATATCCCAATTTTTTAACCTTAGATTGTCTCGTTTTAGTTTTAGAATTTGACCTTCCAGATCTTCTTTCTTTTCTCGCAATTCTAATTCCGTTTCTACATCTTTTTCTATTTTTGTAAACCCACCATCGTTTAGAAATTTATCAATGTTTCCGCTATACCATGCAGCAAGATATCCGGTACCTTGGTATTCCTTATATTTGATTAGATCGTTATTACATGTTATAATTTCTTTTAACAGAGATTTTATTTCATCTTCATTTAATTCAGGAAAAAGTTGTAATCGGAAATCTCTTTGGGTAAATGACTTCGGATTATTTATTTTTAAATGATTTAAAATTTGATCCTTATCGTTCATCGTTTATTTAGACTTTTGATTTGTTTTATTTTTATTCTTTTGACGTTTTAATATCATTATAATTAAATATCTAATTAGGGAGATTATACCCAAAGCAATCGGTATAAAGAAAACGACTTTTAAAAGAAATAATCTTTCATCATAGTATAAATCTTTATTCTTTAATAAATGGCTAAGCATAAATTCCATCGTTTTATTGAACTTTTAAATAATTAAATCAACCCTGTAATTGTTCTAGCATCCTTATGATTGATGATTCTTTGTAAACTTTTATCCTTATTATTCACTTTGTCGACGAACTGATGTTTTTGATATTCTTGAACAGCCTTTACTGTACCTGTTTTATCGTTTCTACATGCACAGATAGCAATTATACATCCTTTCGTTTCAAGTTTCTTAAGTAGATCCTTTACACTAGAACCTCTTTTTCTTGCATAATCACCCATTGTAACAATACCCAATAAAATACCATCTTTAACCAAAACATCGATAAAATCTCTCATAATAGGATTTCCAAGTTCTTCAAAATGATTAGGGACTTGTAAATAACCATCATCTAGTAAAAGATTATAAACAATATTCAATGTAGTTGATTTTCCACAATTTTCAATTCCTCTTAATGCTATCACTTTCATTTTTAATATTGTTATCGTTTGTTTAGACTTTTTTAGTTATTTTCCCGCAATCTTTGCAGATCTCTTTTAAGCACTCATTTTTAAAGTCAAATACTTCATATCTGTTTTCATGACTACAATCTTTTAATACTAATTTATGATCAAGAGAGATATATGATTTTGAAAGCACGTTGTTTTTCATCGGTTTATTGAACTTTTAACTTTGATAATATTTCTATTTTTTCAAAATAACTATTGTATAATTCTTTCTTACTAAAATTGGAAGGATTTGTAGCATCACTATAAAAGAATAACTTAACAATTTTCCCATCAACCGATTGTATTGAACCTGGAGTATCTGCCAATTTTTGAAGCACATTTTCAGTTAAACCTTTATATTTGGAATAAATAAAATCCTTTGGATCAACATCTGTAAAGATATCCTTATTGCTTAATGGCTTATATTCTCTATTAAAACAAGTCCATTCGTTATTTTCGTTTTTCATCATTCCGTATGGAAGATTAATCTTAAAAAAATTATTTAATGACATAATTTAGGTTTTATAATGTAATCGTTTATTTGAACTTTTTAGTTATTCATTCGATTCTTTACCTACCGAAATATCTTGGCGTCGTTAATTCTTTTTAGATTGTAGTATCTAGCATTCAATTAGTTTATTCAAGTTCTTGAAAATAGGCTTGCTGTCTTTCCAAGAAAAGACAAGTGTTTTAATGTTTAGTTTTTTTAATGTTTTTAATAAATTTGAGTTTGGCTTCTCTGGAATAACATAAATTAATTGAGGCATCGGTTTGAGCCTTATATTATTCACATATAACTGCCCCACTGCTGTAAAAATGGATTGGGATTTTAATGAGGTTTTTATTTCAAAAACAGATTCAATTTTTGCTTTTTTATTATAAATATAAAGATCTCTTTGTTTATCATTAGCTACCAGAAACTTGTTTGCAGAAATAATTTCCTTTAGTGTATTTACAATTAATCCATGATTTGCTGTAGTAGCTATTTTACCTTTTCTATTTTTGTATTCTTTGGTGCCGACAAACTCTTCATTAAAACTATGTTTAATTTTGTCTAATGGATCACTACTCGATTTTAAAGTAGTGATCCTTACCAATATATCTTTTATTCGACTTGCTTCAAACACAAAATTCTTAATTTGATATGGCAGATTAGGATCTTTAAGGTTTCCTATTACAGTTATTTTTTTGGAGAGTCCTTCTACATCTACATCTTCAAAAACACCATTGTAATGCTCAATGAAGCCATATTTACCAATCCCTTTTCTACCACCACCAATTTTTCCACTATGTACTAATAAAAAATCATTATCATCTTGAATCCAGTTTGCTGCGACACGTCTGGATATTCTATTGATGCTGGTTCTTCCTCATATTTGGGAAAAATACACTAAATCAACAAGTATTTTATGTTGTTGAAAATCAGGATAATACGAGATGTTTTTCCTTGTTTTACAGGGTGATATTTATTATCTTTAAGTAGTTATCAGACAATTACTTATGACCATAAAACAACTGATTGGCATGCCTATGCTAATTGTAAAAAACATTGATTACTCTTGTTCCATTGTCAAAATACACGCATCAATAAAAGCCAAACGATCAAATATATACTCCAGAACTTAATCCAGCAGAAAAAGTGTGGCAATAGATGAAAGATAGAACAGCAATGAAATTTTCCCCTTCAATTGAAGAATTACAAAAGAAAGTTACAGTAATGGTAAGGCAACTAAATCCAGAGCTTATAAAATCAATTACTGGATATCAATTATACACTAATCTCTTTTTTGAGAATTTTTAAAATCAAAACGGTATTAGTAGTTTGTTTAACAAATGAAGTATTACATCCTAAGACGGTTTTTGGTCATTATCGTAATTGGTGTAAGAAAGATGTATGGAAAGAGAGTTGGATTAGTGTATTGTTAAAACATAAATCCAAGCTTGATCTTTATGGTATCATGAAATACTGGAATAGGAAATTCAGGGTTGATTTTCCAGAATCCAAAAAAACAACCTGTTTTTATTCCTGTAGAAGTTTCTAATCTTATTAAGGAAGAAGTTGTTTGTAAAACAGCACCCATTGAAGTTCTCTGCAATGTATTTGGATATCTCCTCAAAACACTTTATACCTATACTTTGTAGACCAAACTATATAGCAGGTCAATCGGCTAAAGGTATGAGCTCCTTTTCTTATTTTTGAATCCATCTAATCTAAGATATAGATTTTTTCGCACTACTAAAAGTGCTACGATGAAATTGCAGGGATTTCACTCAAATCTGAGACCAGTGTAAATAATGCCTCGGGGCTTGCCCCGAGGCATTATTTTCTACATTTTAACTAAAGTGTTAGTCACAGAACCAATAATATTTCCAGTAATAGTTCCAACTTCGCTAGTATCACTTTTCCAAGTCCCACTAAACACTGAATTTAAAGTAATTGCATCACCACTTAGAGTTCCTGTAATACTTTCTTTTCCTGATACAATAATACCTTCTTCCTGTTCTGTTAGATCAGAAGGTTCAATAGTAAGTTTATTAGTACCAATAACATTGAATATTTTATCATTAATAACTAATTTATCTGTACCATTTTTTTTAATCTTAGTGATATATGTAGTATCAAGTATAGTGGATGTTAAAATCTCTCCTCCATCATAGCTATAAGTTATAGCACCAATAATGTTAGATTTCCATTCCCCTACGTATTTATCTCTAAAATCTATTGAAGAGTTGTCATCATCATCACTACAAGCAGTAAAAGCAAATACAGACAATGACACAAAAAGTAATAATAATTTTTTCATTTTAAATAATTTTTTCATTTTAAATAATTGTGCCTACTTTTGATTTAAAGTCTCTTTGGCTTATTCCGACATGTTATAGATTTTAGTAATGAAAGAGAAGCGAAACATTTATTAATCTCTAATAGTTGGTGACTTTATACGCTTCCATTACTCAATATTGTCTATAACGTTTTGCGAATGATTAGTTGTGTAATTTTTTAACAAAAATAAATAAAAAAGTTTTGTATTTAATTAATCACATAAATTATTTTTATTTGTTTGGCAATCAAGAGAGACTTAAAAAATACGTAGAAAATTATGTAGGAAGAAAACACTACAAAACTGCTTGTAGATATTTGAGAAGAATGAAAAAATTAGGAAGTAAAGATCAAGCAAATTCACTAAGTAAAGATTTTAAAGAAAAACACCCTCAAAGAAGAGCACTTACGGATGAACTTAGAAGGGTTTAGAAAATATTAATTAAGCAATATCCTAAAGGTAGTATTCATTAACATATTCTTCAATTTCAATTAAATCTCTTGTCAAAAAGTTTGAACTCTGAGGGTTTGGGCTCACGAATAGACAATATTGTCTCGCTTTTTTGTTATTTATTAACTCACCTTACACATAGTGATATGTTAAAATCAAAATCTATTGTCAACAACTATGTTGTAGATTGAATATCAGTTATTTGACAATTTATTAATTCCTTAATTATTCAACCAATGTACTATTCATTAAAGGAATTTGGTAACTAAAACAGCTTAAGATATTAAAATATTAAGAAAAAAAATGACTTATCAACAGGTTTTTTGTTAAAACAAGTAAAAATGCTTCTTTGATTGCGTAAGGTGAGTTATTAATAAGGACAGAAACAAGGCAAACTCTTACACTGGTAGCCTGGAAGGTTTATGTTGTATTACAAAAGATTAGAATCTGGCACTTTTGAGCTACTAGAATATAATGACGAAGTAGAAAGTTTGCGCCTAAGTTATGCCCAATTGATCTTACTGATCGACGGTATTGCCATTACCAATATCACTCGCAGAAAACGATACAAAAAAGTGTAATTTTGAGCTGTTTTTTTTGCGGGGTAGTTTTTATTTTAGCAGCGATGACCTATCAAGAGTTACTTGTTCATTGTAGGAGTTGCTCAATACTTAAATCCAATGATAAGAGGATGGGTACGTTACTATGGCAAATTTAAAATGTATGAACTCACCAAAGTTTTCAGGCTATTAAGTCAACGATTGGTTTGGTCGGCAAGGAAAAGGTACAAGCGTTATAAAACCAGTATATAAAAAAGGTTATAAATGGTTAGCAACTGTTAGGAAACAATATCCTAGCTTATTTTACCATTGGCAATTTTTACATGTTTATGTAATTGCTTAGATTTGCACAACAAGACCCGTATGAATCGAGAGATTCACGTACGGTTTTGGGAGAGGCTTGGGACGAAATCCCCCCTTGTCTACTCGATTATTTAACGGTAGTAAATATTAAAAAAATGAAGAATATTTTAATCCTATTATTTTTTTGCATCCTTTCTTCATTCCTAGGATGTAATGAGAAGGAAGAGAATTTTGGTCCTTTAAGTGTAAGTCAAGATTTAGAAGAATGGTTAGCTAAAACAGTTGAAGAAAGAGAAGTGTTAGAAAACTTGGATTTCTCAAAAGAACCATTATCAAAAAGCGAAGCAGAAATTGCTTCAGAGCTTCTCTTTCAAGATAAGCAGGCAAGAATGTTTAATGATTATGAGACACAATGGAACAATCGTTTGATTGAATATAATAGTTACAAAATGCTTTTCTTTTATCAAACCTTTGGAGCGGAACCTTCAGACGGACGTAGTTTATTCATTTCATTACATGGTGGAGGTGGAACCACAGCTGCAGCTAACGATCAACAATATGACAACCAAAAACATCTATACGATGTTACAATGAGTTCACTTGAAGGAGTTTATCTTGCCCCAAGAGCCCCTACTAATACATGGAATTTATGGCACGAAGATCATATAGATGAATTTCTAAATATTATTATTCAATTAGCTGTTCTAAAAGAAAATGTGAATCCTAATAAAGTATATCTTTTAGGGTATTCTGCTGGTGGAGATGGTTCATATCAATTAGCTCCTAGAATGGCTGACAGATGGGCAGCAGCTTCCATGATGGCAGGACACCCTAATGATGCTTCTCCGCTAGGACTTAGAAATACGCCTTTTGCAATACACGTAGGAGGTAATGATAGTGCTTTTAACAGGAATGGCATAGCAGAGGAATGGGGTATCGTCCTTGATAATTTACAAAATGAATACCCTGATGGTTACATACATGATGTTCAAATTCATGAAGGATTTGGTCATTGGATGGAGCTTGAAGATGCCGTTGCTCTTCCTTGGATGACAAATTATGAACGGAACCCAATTCCCAAAAAGGTTAACTGGAAACAAGATGATAGGCATCACAGTACTTTTTATTGGGTAGGAACACCTAAAGACCAGATTGAAACTGACGGGGAAATTCTAGTTGAATACAATACTGAACTAAATGAGATTAATATAGTTTCTAATTATAGCAATTCGCTTCAACTTTACATTAATGATGAAATGTTGAATTTGAATGATACTGTAACTATTAAATATCAAGGACAAGTGTTGGCTCAGAAAATTTTTAACAGATCAATATTGAATATCTATGAATCCTTATCTATTAAGGGAGATTCTAACTTGTCATTTCCCTGTGTAATATCAGTTACCAATAATGAAACTGTCCAATAATCACTAATAAATAGAAAAGGCTGTAGTTTAGAATATGTATTATTTTTGTATATTAATGATATGAAGATATCAGAGTTCAAATCAGGATTATTGGATCTATCAAAATATGAAAGGCAACGTCTTATAGCGGAGGTTGAGTTAAAGGACAAAGAAGGTTTCGAATCTTATAGTTGTCAGCAATCACATAGGAATTTACTTGACAATAAGTAGGGGGGGTCCTCATTGCGGTCACAATAAATATGTAAAATTCGGCTTTAAGAGCAATTCTCAACGCTACAAGTATAAATCTTGCTGTAGAAGTTTTACTGAATATTCTGGTACCTGAATGGCTGGTATTCACTCTTAGGAAAAATTAGACGATTATTTAGAGTTAATGATGGAAGAAAAAAGTTTAGACAAAATCAAGTACCTCTATCGATAAACAAGAAGACGGCATTTGACTGGCTTCATCAGATATTGGCATCTTTGTTATGTTGACAATGTAATCCAGAACTTTAAAACCAAGTAAGCTTTCTCATAAAAAAACAGCCAACTATTGCTAGATGACTGTTTGTTAATTATTATTTGCTTACTCATACACCCTACGAAGTTAAAAACTATCGCAAAGCAGTGCTCTTCGTAGAGTGGGGTTTATTTAATCGGACTGGTAAGACTCTAAAGTATACAAATCAAAGTCACTATTCTCAAATTTCTTAAATATAAAATTGGCTTTTAACCTATCAATTCTAACATAGTTGAAGTTATTGAATTTTTGAGAAAAAATAAAATATGGATTCCCAAAAACAATTGGATTATTGATGATATTATTGTTTTTAATAAAAAATAAGTATCTTCACTGGCATTAATATAGTCATATTCTGGCAAAAGAACACCTCCAGACATAATGTAAATAAGGGGTCTATTTACATATGGAGCTTGTACTATTAAAAATTCATCCCAATCTTCACATTTAAAAATGTTATTAAATTCATATTCCGAATTTAGTTGTATAATCCATTGATGTTGGTTCTTCCTCATATTTGGGGAAACATCAACCAGTTTGGGATAATATCACCTTTTTACGCAATAGATCAAAGCTAGCCCTGCCATACATTTGTCTTTTTATACTCTTTATACGGTTTACATGACCTTCTACAGCTCCATTACTCCAAGGCATGTTGATTCCGTTTTTAACAGCTTTAATATCCCTTAATAAACCATTGGCAAAAGTAGTTAATCCTGACATCTTGTATTTTGAAGGTTTTATAAATTCAATCCATCGGTTTATATTTCCGTGCCCTCTTTTTAGCATCGTTTTGAAAATCTGTACCAATTTTCGAATGACCTGTAATTCTGACATATTACCTAATAGAGTTTGTAGATATTTTCGTTCATCAGGGTCTTTAATACTAGTTAAACAAGAACCAATGTATTTGGCAAGTTTCCTTGAACTTAAGGGTTTTATATATGGGATTCTTGATTTTTGAATTTGTGCGAAATTTGGAGTGTATATTTCAAATTTCTCCTTTATGATATTTATATTATGGTAGGCTTGGGTTCTACTTCCGTTGTATCCTAATTTATAGATCTCGTCTATTATATCTTTCATCATATATCCTTTGTCATTTAATCCAGCAACAATGTGCTGGGCAAATAGTTCAATATTGGTCGATTTATAACTTATTCTGGGAGGTAATGCTTCTAATGAAAAATATGACTTAACTGTATTACGACTTATGCCCAAATCCCTTGCAATCTTACGTTTAGATATACCCTTAGCCTGTAGTTCCTTAATTTTATTGAAAATATCCTGCCTTTGATCTACTTTTATTCCATCTATTTTCTGGACTTTTGATAATGATTGTAAACTTTTTTCCTCCTCATTGTCCATATTCTGGACATCCGACATATTTAAAAGCTCATTGCTTTTATCTTTAATAAGCTTTCTAATTTTTGGATTCACACTTTTGAAATACTTGTCCAAAGCATCAGATAGGTTCATTAATAAATGAAACCGATCCGCGACCTGTTCTGCATTTGGACAAACTTCATTGATAGCAGAAGAATACGAACTAGCCCTGTCTCTGGTAACAATTTTCACATCAGGATATTTTGACAACCACTTTTTTAACTCTTTGCCTTCTCTCGAAGGTAAAATATCAATAGGCCTTGAAGTCTCCATATCAATGAGAATGGTTCCATAACTTCTTCCCTTTCGGTATGCCCAATCGTCAACTCCAAGTACCTTTGGTTGTATTATTGGAGGTAGTTGTTGCCTGTGGACTATTCGTGTAATGGTTGAGCTGCTAACCGGAATTAGTAGTTGTTTAGACAGTATACTACCCAATTTTCCTGTTAATTCAATTGATAAGGAATCCAGTATCTTGGATGCCCTTTTTGTTCTTCTTGAATATCTTAAAAAATATGGTGTTTGTTCTGAGAATACTTTTCGGTTACATTGAGAATTTAGGCATTTAAACTTGCGTGTCTTTAGGATGATAGTGGTTTTGTTTTGAAATACCGGAAGATCTGATAGTGTTCGAATATAATGATCATGAACTTTATTGCTATATTTCCTACAAATCGGACACTTTGATCGTTTGGCTTTTATTAATGCGTGTATTTTAACAATGGAACAAGAGTAATCAATGTTTTTTACAATTAGCATAGGCATGCCAATCAGTTGTTTTATGGTCATAAGTAATTGTCTGATAACTACTTAAAGATAATAAATATCACCCTGTAAAACAAGGAAAAACATCTTTTATTATCCTGATTTTCAACAACATAAAACACTTGTTGATTTAGTGTATTTTCCCCAAATATGAGGAAGAACCAACTTGATCCAGAATAATAGAACCCATTGCTTTAAAAAAAGCAAATTTGAACTTCAATTGATTATCTTTTTATCAAAAGGGGTCAGTATCCGACAGAACGACAGCATAGATATGGCTATACTTTTCTGTCATTTTGAGGGGTCAGCTTAATCCAGTGTATCCAGACACGTCTATTAATGTCTTCTTTAGGGTAATTTATTTCACAAATAATGTAGGCAAGCTTTTTTGGTTTTGGTTTGCCAATTCCAAAAGCATTCCAATAGCGTATTCCAGATTTTCCTTCAACAAAACCATTCATATCCCACCAAATGTCTAGCTCATCAGAATAATAGACATCTGTCTCAAAGCTATTTCCTTTGTGACTTGTTAGTGCTCGTATTTTTTCAGTAGAAAAGGCGTTCAGTTTTTTTACTAATTTTTGATGAAGCTTAGCTACTTCTTCTTTATTGGTTATTAATCTCATAAATCATTAAACTGTAAACTGATCGTTTATTTAGATTTTAGTTGTTGTTATAAAATCCTATTCTTTCAAGATAATCTTTACATAACTTTTCATAATAAGATCTTGCCTTTTCTCCTTCCGGCATAAATTTTATCATGTTTATAGTATCTAAATTTTCCTTAGCATTAGCAAGTGGTTGATCATTAGAAACATCAGCTTGATCGATATTATTTTTAAACAATTCAAATTGTCTTTTAGCAATTTGTTTTTAACTTTTGGTTTCCATAGTTTTATTAAACTTTAATCATTCATCACTTTTAATGTAAAATCCACATCCAACAAACTTTTAATCATAATCATATTTTTAAAAAATCCAGTTTTAATTTTCATTGTTTGATCTAAATATTTTGTAAAATCATTCTTATCGAATATACTAACTGGAAAACCAAAAACGTGACCTAAAAATTCAATTTCATCGAAATAATCATCTAAAAAAAGATATTTCATTCGGTCAAAAAATAGAATAGGAGTTTCTGCCTCCCTTTTAAATAACATCATTATTCCAATTAATCTTTCAAAGTAAAACACGGGTAAATCTCCTTTGCCAAATCGAGCAAAATCTCTAATAACATCATATTTACTATCATATCCAAGGCCTTTTTGCCGGTTTAACTCCTCCAAATACATCTTATATAGTCCTCTCTTAAAATTTTGACATAATCGTTGTTGAAATTGTGAATCAAATCTAAATGACTCTTTTACAACTAACCTTTTCTTACCCTTTCGTTCTTTTATTTCAAAAAATCTAGATTTAAATGCCCCTATCTTTCTTTTCCCATCTTCTGGACATTAAAGCATCTTCCTCGAAATTACAAAGGTTTCTTTTAAAGCTTCTTCTATAGAGTACTTCTCATCTCCCTTTTCACCAAAAAATTTATTACATTCATCACACACATTATTATTGTATTTCTGTCCACCTAGTGACTTAGGTATTGTATGTGCTTTCTTTTTAAAAGTTACTTCTATTTCTGTTTTAAAGCACCATAGACATTTCATCGTTTTATTGAACTTTTAATTATTCTAACACTTCTTACGTTATCCTTTTCTTCTCTTACAGTTCGCAATGCCCATTCATCATTAGGAGTACCATGCACCAAGTTCATCTTATAATCTTTAGTTTCTACTGTTTCATAATTATAAGTTATTTCACATCTAACGGTACGTTCCTTTAATTTGCTCATCGGTTTATTTTTTGAATTGTTTTATTGAACTTTAGTGTAAATTAAATACCCTACAAATAAAAGTAGAATCAGAATTGCAAGTATTACTGATAACCTTTTATTGTTTTTAATTATCTCTGCAATTAAATCAAGTAGCGTTTCAATCATCGTTTTATTGAACTTTTGGTTTTAAAAAAATTAGAGCGAATCCTAATATAAACATAATAGGTCCCGAGATTAATAACAGGTATAATCCAGGCCAGTGAAGTATTTTAAAAAGTACTCCTAAGCAAAATAATAGTGCTCCCAGAATGATCAACAATATTCCTACAATTCTTAATTTCCTCATCATTTATTTGAATTTTTAATTTAGGAAAAAGTATTAATACCTCTATTCAAATATTTCTAATTGTTTCATTTGAGCAATCACATTAGCATTAGAGCATAACTCTATTAATTTTGCATTTAACTTTTTGGTGTATTCAAATGATGCTAATCCTTTTTTGATGAGTTCCAAGTCTGTAACAATCTCTCCCATCTTCAAAATTATATCCTGGTTTTTAAGGGTTTTCTCTTCCGGAGTTCCTATACGTTGGAGGTGATCCACCTCCAACTCGTTTGTATAATTCTATATGATATTCAGTAATAGTCATAGTTTATTTAGACTTTAATTTGTTTTTAGTTCTTCCATTTTCAGGTTGGGTAGTCACCCATTATTACACATTACTCATATCTTTTAATTCTTCTTAAATCCAAGGTTTTCCAATCCCCTTTATTGTAATCTAATTCTACATAGAATAAATCTTTCCAACTATAAGTACAACCGCGCTCAACATCTTTATAAGGAACACATCTCTGACTATGATACTTTCCAACCATTTCAATCACGTAGGTCTTGAATTCACTTATTTCTACTTTAACTTTAGTTATTGGTGGAAAATCAATACCAGGATTAGTTGAAGATATATATCTAATATCCTTTTTGTCTTCAGAATAAACTTTTCTAATAACTCTTTGAGCTTCTATTATTGCATTTTTTCTGTTTTCGGGACTATTAATTCTATAATCCCTAATTTTAATAAAAACTAGGGTAATTATTATTCCTAAAACAACTCCTATTGTTAAATATTTATATTTTGACTGGATCATCGTTTTATTGAACTTTTTTGTTTTTTATCCCTTTCCATACTTTCTAAAAGCAGCAATTGTTTGGTATATTCCGTAGGCGACGAAGATTCTGGAAATCCATATAATAAGACTTAAGTTCCAAGTCTTTTCTACTTTAGAATATTTTTCTAATTCTAACTTTGGAAAAGAACTAATAAAAATAATGTAATCACCAAAGAAACTAGAGTAAATTCCTACTTCTCCAAGGGCATACATATATCCATAAAAACATATTAAAGCTATTGAAAGTGTAAACAAAATTCCTTGAACCCAATTGCGTCCATGATTATTAGAAATCCAGTTTAAAAACAATAAAAGCTTGTCAAAACCAAATCTCTTATTTCGAAGTAAATATCTATATTCAAGGGACTGGTATTTGTTAGCAGTATCAATATCTCCTTTATTTTTAGCAGATTTTTTTAATTGATTATATACATTTTTAAGATTAGCACTGGATAAAGATTTATTTTTAGTGCCATAACCCATCTTTGGGCTTGAACTATATGACCTAATTTTAAATGGATAATTTGAGAAATTAATCTTTTCTAAATTACTATCACTTATTACAATTTCATCAAATATTCTAAAATCAGTATTTAAAAATTCCAATTTACCTACTGACGAATTTTGTACAGTAAAGTACCCTCCTGCTATAATATTAGAAAAGGAAACACTTCCATTATTTTGAAAATCAGAAAAATAAATACTATAGACCTTTATATCTTTAAAATAGATGTTCCCCAGATTAACACCACTTATACTAATATCTGCATAAGTGTCCTGAATAATTATAACCCCTTGATTAGTGCCATCTAAACCTAACAGAATACAATCACCTTTATAATCATCCTCTGTAATTTTTGAATTAAAACGAAAAAGTTTCTTAAAGTTATTATTTGACAAACTAATTGATTCTATTTTTAGTATGTCAACGGAAACATTAGGCTCAAAACTACAAGAATGGAAATTAATATCTTTTATCTCAAGATCTGTCGGTGTATTCTTTAAAATATCATACCCATTAACCCATATCAAACCATTAAATGAACTTCTATAAAAGTTTATATATTCAAAATCTCCGTCTTTTATATCTATACGCCCTTTAAATAGTGAAGATTCCATATTTAGATACTCAACCTTTAATCTTTCCTTAATGAGGATAGAATTGTCAAAAGTACCTATGAAATTGATTGATTTATACACACCACCATCAATTATTAATGGAGAAAAAAGGGACAATACCTTAATACTTAATTCTTCAATTTTATTATTTCTAAAATGGATTTCACGTTTATATTGAGAATATTCACAATTAACATCTTTAAGAACACACTTTTTTATTTCCAGTTTATCACTAATTATTCTGTTATAATCTCCATTGACGTATAGTTCTTTTCCAACAAAACTACTCAAAGAAAGGAAGCTACTTTTGTTTGAAATTAATTTAAATAAGTTTTCTTTAAACCGACAAGAATTAAAAGTAATTACGTAAAATTCACAGTTTTTTATTTCAGAATACGCCTCAAAATCACATTCGTAAAAATATAGCTTTTCTTTGCTTGTAATATTATCTAAAACTAATGGCATTTAAATATACAATTCCTAAAACTGATTTCACTTTCAATAACCTTATCTCTTTCAATAAAATAACTGTGAAATGTTTCATTTTCAAAAACTGTATTTGTTTCTAAAAAATTACTTGATTTTACTTCTACCATAGTTATCGTTTATTTAGACTATTGGATTAGCAAATGAACTTATTTTATTATTTAGATCTTATCAGTATATTAAACTTTAGTTGATTTAAGTTTTATTTCTGGCCTTAATTCAAACTTATAATATTTGTTTGAAGGAATTCCTGTCATTGGCCCAAAATGAGGTTTATTGTAATTAATCTCAAAATGATTATAAAACTCGATATTTTCTTTTTCTATCTTCTTTAATTCACTTAAAATAAGTTCAATTATCTCAGTTGAATAATTCTCTATTTGATTGCTAGTCAATGGGACGTCTTCAGGATAACATTCTGCACGTAAAACAGTTTTATCGTTACCAAATTCTATATTTTTAATCATTTTGGGGTCTGATAAGTATTTTAACTTGCATTTTATTTTTCCAGAAATATTAAATTCTTTTTCTATCATAATGATCATTTATTTAGACTTTTTATATTCGAATATTTCTCTTTGGATATTTGTCAAAGCAAGAATCATATCTTCTAAATCTTCTTCATTTAACTGTATATCAATAGAGTTTCTTGTATTATGATTTTCATAGTCTTCTTGCCTAAAAATTGAGATAGTAAGGGTATTCGCCTCACTATTCAATTCTACATTATCTGCATCAAAATTGATTTTATCTCTGTTATTAAATTTATATAGCATAATCAAAATGTCAATGCCTTTTTAGTATTCCAAACCGATATTGGATGGTTTTTTGTAGTTCTCAGTCATATTGTATAATCTATTGATTTTGAACTACTCAATCCGAGTTATCGTGACTCACATAATCCAAGTGATGTTGACCTGTCTAATCCAGACTAATCTGATCCATTTCATTTAAGGTGTAAAGTTGAGTTATTGAAAGCTGTGTATAAAGAAAAACACGTTACTCCAAAATCACTTAACAGGTTTTGATATTTAAAACAAAATACGCGGTTTTACCGTAACTCAAACACCCTGTTGTACTTAAAATTGATATTTTACTGGATACGATGATCCAGTTGGTTTCTACATCACAGGTTTGTATGTGTGTAAGATCACCAAGATTTAGAATTACCTCCTAGGGTACGCTGCATTGGTTCCTTGAATGTCTAACGGAGATATAGTCCTCTGAGCTCCGGTATAGGTTCTGCCATTACGTAGCGTAATTGTTGGTTTACCATTTTTAGAAAAACCATAGGCATGATACATCATTATACTTTTGATGTCAAATTTACTGGTTAATCTTCTTGAATTATTAGATTTTCTGAAGTTACCTGCCTTACCACTCTGGATGTTTTCCCATTTTATAATAACATGGTTGTCTCTGTCTGGTCTTGTTTGTTCGTGAACAAAACCAAGCGTATGACCTAATTCATGGGCAACAAGGCTGGCACTGGCATTTCGGCCTAATCTAAGACTTCCTCTATTACCGTTTACTCCAAGTGATGCAGAACCGCAACCCGAACATACAGCTGTAGATTGTCTGATCGTTACATAATAAGACTCATTGGTTCTTTGTTTAAATCTTATATTAGTTTTTCTACTCCATCTGTTCATGGCCGTTCGTATATTAGTACGTAATCTACTATTTAAATTACTACTTAGGACATAAATAACAGTGTTGTTTGGCCATTTTCTAGCAGGTCCATATATTGCTAGCTTTTGATCAATATCTTGAGGAGTGTCTGATACATGTTCTTCAGAAAGAATAATATCATCATTGTAAAGGTATTCTCCGTTACCCATTTCTTCAACAGTAACTAAATCTCCATCAAAATACTTTTCAATTAATTTTTCGTTGGATGCTGTTGCGTTTTCAGTTACACTTTCTTCTACGTCCTCTTTTTGACAAGAGGCAAAAAGTAATACTGTACCCAGTGCCAGAGTTTTAAATGCTCTGAATTTTTTTTTTGTGTTCATAATTGTGTGAAATTAAGTTTGTGTTAAAAAATTAATAATACTCAAATATAAAATCAACAATTACAAAGATTAAACTCTCTTATGCTAATCGACGGTTTCATTGCGTAAAGTGTTGTTATTTAACTATAAAGGGGTAAAATGTGTAGCATAAATAATTTATTATTAATGTTATGATAATGTTAAGCTGGTTGTATGACAGATAAAACTGATATACATAAAATTACCTTATCCATTATTTATGTTGTTTTGGGAATTCAAAAATCTATTTGATACAGGTGCAATGGTATAGTAGGATTCAGCTTATAATCAGTGATAAGTAATACCTATTCTACATTTTTTGAAGCATTGATCATATTAATACTCAGTACTGTTCTAAATCCTAGATGCTCTAGTGAAGAGTCTGTGCTAGTAGCCATTCGGGCACTATTACGATAACTAGCACAATAAGAATCACTACATAAAAAAGAACCGCCTTTTATTACCTTTTCTCGCAAAGCAGGATTATTAGGATTATAAGGTTTTACAGCGCCCTTAGGATTATGAATCAAACCTTGTTGCTTTAATTGGTTGTAATAAGTTGTATTGTACCAATCTTGTGTCCATTCCCAAACGTTTCCGGCCATGTCATATAGGTTATACGAATTGGGTGGATAAGAGCGAACCGGAGCTTTATTTTCAAAACCGTCTGTTTTGGTGTTTTCTAGAGGAAACTCTCCTTCCCACGTATTGGCATGATTACTTAAGTTTTGTATATCATTTCCCCAGAAAAAAATAGTGTTTTTTTCTTTCCCTCTGGATGCATATTCCCATTCTGCCTCAGTAGGTAGTCTTCTACCTGCCCAGGTGCAATATGCAATAGCATCTTCATAAGCAATATGTACAACTGGATACTTGTCTTTTCCTTCAATAGAACTTTCAGGGCCTAAAGGATGTTTCCAGTTAGCTCCGATTTTCCATAACCACCATTGAGAATAGTCAAAAAGATTAGGAACACTCTCTTTAGTTTTTTTAAAAATTAACGATCCGGGTTGTAATATAGAGTCATGGGGTTTGGGAGCATTGGGGGGTAATTGTTTTTTCATTTCTTCCCAAACAATTTCTCGCTCTGCTACTGTTATATATTTAGTGGCGTCAATAAATTTTTTAAACTGTGCATTTGTAACTTCTGTTATGTCCATAAAAAAACCATCTACAGAAACAGGGTGAGCAGGAGTCTCATGTTTCATGATTATACGATCATTTTTTACAGCTCCTTGATTGAAGCTTCCTCCGGGAATCCAAACCATTCCTTCTGGTATTGTTATTCCTTCTGGTACATCCTTAATGATTTGTGTCTGTTGTGTAGTTGAAGTTTTTTCAACTTTTTTGAGCTCTTGTTCTTTTTTACAACTTGTAATTATTGCTAAAAAGATAAGTAATAGTGTCTCTTTTCTATATCTTTTGCAGTATTTGTCTTTATTCATTTAGTAATTGTGTTTTGTATCTAAGTTGTTTCAAGCTGGTTATCCAAATGTAATCTTTTTTGGATCATTAAAAGATAAAGTTTTTGGGGTATTCTACAAAACGATAAAAGTTGCTTTTAATCGAAGATCGGTCTTTTAATTAGGCTGTTTTTTTATTTTTTGAATTGCATAATTATATTTTAGTGTCTAATTCTTAGGGAGTTACTTAAAATATTTCTAATGAAAAAGGAGCTAGATATTTCAGAGATCCAATTAATCATACGCAATTTAATCGCATTTATAGTGGTAGAAGGCAAAGAGTATGTGAGCGATAAAAAAAAGAAAGCATATGTAGCGGGATATGTACAGCTTTTGATAAAAACTATTCATCTAATCGATGATCAGGAAGAACTCTCTATAATAGAAGATATTGCAGAAGATATCTCGACTTGTCTCGAATGAAAAAACACCACTACTGATTTTACTATGATTGAGGAGGGCTTTTTTACTACGTTAAGAAAGCTCTCTTTTTTTTAAAGTAAAAATAACTTTTATATCTTATGCGTTTTAATATCCAAATCTATAGCGCTGTGAACGAACAAGATTATATTGAACGGTTAAAAAATGAAAATAAGTTACTTCAGGATAAGCTGGATAAAATTAATAAAGGGAAACAGAAAAAAAGAAAATTTAGGTGGTGGCTTTTAAAAAAATCCAGTACTCCAATTCTTGGCAATCGACTTAAGAGAAGTATTAGTGCCGCTATTAATGAGTATAAAGAATATAAAACAGTTTCTGTAGATACGGTTTCTGATGTGTCATCTAGTGTAATCTGGCGAGTTACGAGAATTGGATTGTTTGCATTTTTGTTTGCGATAGTACCTTCATTAGTATTGATTTTTCAGACAAAGCTATTGCTAAATCAAAATAAATTAATTACCAGCCAGAATAACCTTGTAGAGGCAGACCGTAGATCATCATTAGTATTTGTAATGGGTGATGTTCTTACCGATTTAAATGAGGAATTGAAATATAAAGGTTCTGGTAGTCGTAATATAAGCAGAACATTAGAAGCTAGAATAGTTGGTCTGTGTATGGCAATGAAACCATATCGCTATATTGATCAGGGAGTGTTAATTGAAAAGCCAATTAGTCCAGAGCGGGGGCAACTACTGTTTACACTTTTAAAAAGTGATTTAGGTCTAGAGTCTTCACAAGATATTTTAAATTCTGCAGAGTTTAGATATACAAACCTTAAAAAGGTGAACCTGGGAAGAGGGGTTAATCTTAAATACGCAAGATTGGATTATTCTGATTTTACAGAAGCTCAAATGCCTGCTGCTAATATGGAAAGCTGCGACCTTAAAGAAGTACGAATGAGTAAAATTAATTTATCAGACGGTAACTTAAAAAGAGCACGGTTACATAATGCTAATCTGCAACGAGCAGAATTGTTAAGTGTTGATTTTACAAATGCTAATTTGTATGGTGCAGATCTTAGCGGAGCTGATCTCTCTGAAGCTATATTGTGGGGAACCAAATTAGAAAATGTAAATTTAACAGATGCCATTTTGGATAATGTTATTGTAGATAGACAAGATTGGATAACATATATTTCAGACACTTTAGATCTGGAAGGCGCCGGAGAGATCGAAAAAAAATATAGGATTAAAAAACAAGGAAAGAAACAGTTTGTTCTGGTTCCCAAAAAATAATACTATTTATCGCGTATAAAAATTAGGCTGTGTATTTTTTTAACGAGCCAATTTCCTGCCGGAAAATATAAGGCAAAGAATAAAGCCATCCCTAAACTGAAGTTTTGAGGGCTAAATACCTTATCCAGGATATTATCTGGATATACATAAGATGACTGAAGCCAATATCCTAAAAATTCTAATATTCCCATTGCAACTAATCCATATGCATATTGCTCAAAAAAAGTGTATTCCTTTAAGATAATTGAAATGGGTACCATATATAAGATATAACATGTAATTACTTGCCACCAATATGTAAACCTGGCAATTTCTACTTCGATTCCAAAACGATTCATCCCCAATCCCCATAAGAAGTAGATAATAATATAGGTTAGGATTAAAGTTTTTGGAGCTTCTTTTAGAGTATCTATATGTTTAGACAGTATTCTTTTCATTATGAAGATATATTTGAGCAATCATACGGAAAAACGGCTTTTTGGTAATACTATGTTTTTCTATTGTACTCTTGCGAATAATAGTTTCTAATTCTTTATTAGTAAAAGCTCTTTGTATAGCAATCAATCCATCTTTCTTTGCCATATCCGAAACAGGAAGCATAAAACGTATTGTTTTAAACATATGGTATGCCATTTTACTTCTATACAATTCACTAAAAATAATATGTTTTACAGTATTAGATTGCAATTTCTTTAAAAAATAAATTAGGTGTTCATTATTGAAATGATATATAAAATGGCTACTGATCAAGAGGTCACAATTAGGTAACGCAAAATCCTTATCTAGAATATTAGCGGCATTAAAACTAATATGAGTAGGATCGGGGTTATTTTGCTGCGCATAAGAAATACTTTTAGGATTGCCATCAATTCCTGTAAATGTGGCTTTCATATTATGTTTCTTTAGTGTTTCTGAGATATGTGCAATACAATCTCCACCACCACAACCAATATCAACAATATGAATTTTTTCTATAGTTGGATGTGTTATACAATAGTGCAAAATGGCCTTACTTAATTGTCTATGATTACCAAAATAAGTATTGATAAATTTTAAACTGGCTAATGTTGTATCTAGTATCCCTCCTGATAAGGATAAATTGTCAAGTTGCTCAGGTTTATGTAATCGAACTCTAAGGTTCACAATATTGTATTAATTAATGATACTAGTATTTTTAGTCCTTAGAATAATAATAACTTTACAAAAAAAGACGAAATTATATGACTAGTGATGATATTAATGAAATAATTAGGAGAAGACGATCTGTTTTTCCGGCACAATATAATGGGAAAGCTGTGCCCAAAGCATTGATTAAAATGGTATTGGAAAATGCAAATTGGGCTCCGACACATAAACTCACACAACCCTGGCGTTTTAAGGTGGTAGAAGGAGAAGCCAAAGATCGATTGGGTGCATTTTTATCAGATACATATACAGATATCACTTCTGATGAAGATTTTTCTCCGTTTAAGCATGCTAAAATTATTGATAAGTGTAAATCAGCTAGTGCGATAGTGGTAATATGTATGCAACGAGATCCAAAAGAGCGCATTCCTGAGTGGGAAGAAGTTGCATCAACTGCAATGGCGGTACAGAATATGTGGCTAACATGCACGGCAAACGATATTGGTTGCTATTGGAGCAGCCCTAAGTTAATCAACTATATGGGTGATTTTTTTGATTTTGAAGAAGGAGAGCGTTGTCTAGGTTTCTTTTATCTCGGGTATTATGATGAAGACGAGAAAAACACTTCAAAACGAGAACCGATAGAGAGTAAAGTACAATGGATAGAATAAAAAAACCATCCACATTGTGGATGGTTTTTATAAGTCATACGACTTATTGTATTTTAAAATACGACTACTGCTGAGTCATTTTTTTAGCAAGTTCTTGCATTTTTGCAGAACTAGCAGTCATATAGTCAGTCCACTTTTTAGCGTCATCACCAGATAATTTACCAGCAATATCACCAGCTTCTTTTCCAAGATCTGATCCTTTTTGAGCAAGTCCAGCAAAAGCAGTCATATCTTTGCTTTCTACGATTTTTGCATATTCAGCCATATAAGCTTCATATTTTTCAACGTATTTTTGTACATCAGCGTTGTCAAAATTAGGAACACCGTCAACAGCAGTTTCTACGGCTTCAGCAACTTCTTCAGCAGCTTCTTCTACTTTTTCTGCAACTTCTTCAACAGCTTCTTCTGCTGTATCAGCTGCTTCTTCTGCTTTATTAGCAGCGTCTTTACAAGAGATCACTGTTAAAAACACTAGAGCTAAAGCTCCTAAAAAAAATTTTTTCATAATAAATAGATATAGTTAATTTTGGTTACTTAACGCCAAATCTAATACTTTATTTTATCTATTCGAAATTTAAGATGGGTAAAAAATACACACTGGTTTTTATTATTTAGCCATTATATAAGCCTAAGTCCTTATTATGCTTGTAAACTAGGTGTTTATATAGGTGAAGATTTCTTAACCTTATAATATTATAGGCTGCTATTTTTCTCGGTTAAGTATTTCCAATAGCGTTTTGGAAGGTGTTGTTTATGTAATTTGTCGTTTTTACGGGATTTTATATTAACATTATTATAGTATGTTCCCCATAATTTTTGAAATTCGGTTTCATTCTTAGCAAGTACCTTTTCTGAAATACTGGTTGTTTTTTTAGAAAAGCCTTCTATAGTTACTGTTTCTACAGTGTTTAGATCGTAGTAAATACCATAATTTCTTTTAACATCATAGATAACCCATTGCTGATCGGCATAGCGATCTTTAAAATGATGAATGATTAGTGGTAAAACATTAAAATCTGGTTCAACAGTGGCAGTGTATATATTGTCATTGGTTAATTGAAAACGTACGAATGCTTCCATTCTGTGTTTTTCTCGACCCACCATTCTGGCAACCTGGCTAATTTTTAGAATATCTTTATTACTGAAATCAATATTTCTATTGTTTTTTTTGGTAAAAATGTTTTGCACATAACTCAATAATGTATTCTCCACGCCTTTGATTTCACTCAAAAATACTTTAAAGAAATCTTGTTGTTCATTACGGGTTGTTTTAGATTTAAACCCTTTCCATACTCTGGATGCTTTATGCTTCTCGGTAATAACTTCTTCTGTTATTGTAAATAGTTGAGTATTGGTTTCTGATTCTTTTCTAATAACTGCATCAGATATTTTTTGATCATATACCATAAAAATACAACTTAAAAACCCTTCAAAACTTCCATCATATAGTAATATCGTTTGCGGATTCATAAGTGTTGATATTAGGAGAAAAGACTTAATTGTTGATTAAAATATTTTTTATACTTGCTATTCGAGTTCTTTAGGATTTTGGATTTTAATGTATGAGGATCAAGGTCTTTATTATAAAAATCCTTAGAACTACAGGTGATAAAATATTGTGCTCTGTTTATGGCTATGCCAATAGCTTTGAGGTGAGACCAATCTAGGTTTCTAAATTTTCGGGCTTGTAATATTTTATATACTGATTGCATACCGATACCGGGAACTCTGGCTAATATCCTTTTGTCGGCCTTATTGATGTCAATAGGAAAGAGGTGTAGATTACGTAATGCCCAACTTAGTTTTGGATCAATATCTAAATCCAGGTTTTTGTATGTGTCATTCAATATTTCGTTAACAGAAAACCCATAAAATCTCAATAACCAATCGGTTTGGTAAAGACGGTTTTCTCTAAGGATAGGAACCTCAGTTCCTAAGGATGGTAAACGAGAGTCTGTCATAACAGGAATATATCCAGAGTAATATACTCGTCGCATATCAAATTTCTTATAGTAATAGGTGGCAGAATACATGATATCTCGATCACTCTCACCAGTTGCTCCAATGATCATTTGGGTACTTTGCCCTGCTGGAGCATATTTGGGAGTGTTCTTTATAGTTTTACGCTCTGCTTTATATTGAATGATTTCATTTTTAACCTTTTGCATAGGCTTTATGAAATCCTCATGTTTTTTATCTGGTGCCAAAAGTTTTAATCCGGATTTAGTGGGAATTTCAATGTTCACACTTAATCGATCTGCATATAATCCCGCCTCACGCATCAATTCATCACTTGCGCCAGGAATGGATTTGAGGTGGATATAACCATTAAAATTCTCTTCTAACCTAAGTTTTTTGGCCACAGCAACTAATCGTTCCATGGTGAAATCTGAATTTTTAAATATCCCAGAGCTTAGAAATAGCCCTTCTATATAATTTCTTCTATAAAAATTAATAGTTAGATCAACTACTTCCTGAATTTTGAAAGCAGCTCTTTGGATATCATTACTTTTTCTGGTAATACAATAGGCACAATCATAAATGCAGTGATTAGTAAGCAAAATTTTTAATAAAGAAACGCAGCGCCCATCTTCTGTATAACTATGACAAATTCCGAAACCTGTATTATTTCCTAATCCTTTTTTAGTATTGGCTCTTTTACCTCCGCTACTGGCGCATGAAACATCATATTTTGCGGCATCTGCCAAAATGGAGAGTTTTTGACGTATTCGCTCAAACGACATAGATGCATTCTGTAGAGGTTTTTATTTGATTTTTTACAGTTCTTATTATTTCTTCTATATCAGTCAATATTTGATAATCTGTAAATCTAAGAACGGTAATTCCTAATGAAGAAATAAATAACTTTTTTGGTGCATCTAAGTTGTGGATATCCGAGAACTCGTGTGCATAACTGTCAATTTCAATAGCAATTTTTGATGTAGTACAATAAAAATCAAAATTGTAATTTTTCACGGCCTTATTTCTAAGAAAATGAAACCCTTTTTCTGTGAGTTTTTGATGAAGTTGATCTATAGTTGTAATAGAACTATCGAGTGAATGTCTAATGATTTTCTCTGATACTTTTTGGTATAAAGGAATGGTTTGTGAAGACATAGTAGATGTATTTAGTTGTAATTTTTCCAAATTTATGGAATTTTTCCATAAATATTAAAATAAAATTATGTTAAAATTGGAAATATTCCAAAATCTTGTATCTTTGCTACTAATTATCCCAGGTCACAGCACCATTTTTATATGATAATACTATTAAAATTTCGATTTTATGGATAATTCAACCAACCAAACCATAAAGCGTTTTAAACAAATTCGCGAGGAAAATCATTATACCCAATCTGATTTTGCTAAAGTTTTGCAGATTAAAAACTCTACAGCTGATATAGAAAGGGGTAAGACCAAGATTTCAGGAAAAGTTGTAGCCAGATTATTGCAGGAATTCAATATTAATCCCTTGTGGTTGTTTGGAGAGAGTACTCAAAAGAAAATACAATTACACCTGGGTGATGTATCTCCAAAAGTTGTTACTATAGATTCTCAGAATAATGAAAATATAGTTTTGGTAAATGTAAAAGCCGCAGCAGGATATCCTCATAATGTTCAGGATTTAGACTGGTATCAGCAATTACCTGCATTTGATATTCCTTTACCAGAATATAGAAATGCTACATATCGTGGTTTTCAGGTAGAAGGGGATAGTATGCTGCCATTACTAGAACCCAAAGAATGGGTGATTGGTAAAGCGGTAAATAACCTTTCTGAAGTGAGTAATAATACAATTTGCGTAATCGTTTTAGAAGATAGTGTAGTGGTAAAGAAAATCAGAAAAAATAAAGATGCTTCTATAATAACGTTAATCTCTTTAAATTCTGAGTACTTACCATATACCATTCAAACACATCAAATAGTTGAGCTTTGGGAAATAAATAGTAAGTTAAGCTTCAATATTGATGCTAATTCTGATACGGCTAGTATGAAACAGCTACAAGAGGCGATGCTGGAATTAACCTCTGAGGTGAGAAGTATGAAACACTAATTTATGAACCCAGACTCTTGTGCGTGTTTGATAGCTTCATCATAAGTGTGAACAAGAAGAATAGGAGAGGCAGTAAAAGAATGTATAATCTTTTTAATTCGGTTTTCTTTTCGGCGATGCTTTACGTTTCTTAAGTAAATGGCTAAAATACGACCACGATATTGCTCTGCAATTTTAGTATAAATATCGGCATCTTTTTCTCCGCTATCTCCAATAAGAATAAATTTAAGATGTGGATACATCGTTAAAAGATTTACAATTTCGGACTGCTTATGAGGAACTTTAGGTTTTGGTGTTTTATCAAATGGTGTTCTAAAATCTCTAAGTAAAATTGGACCTTTTGGGAAATGATGTTTGTTAAAAAACGCACTTAGATAATCATACAAATTCCACGGACTATTACTTACATAAAAAAACGGATTAACAGGTGATTCTTTTGTGCCCAGATGTAATTTTTTGCAAAATTTCACCGTGCCTTCTATTGCAGTTCTTTTATCAAAGTTTTTGAAAAGTGTATTAGCAATAACTCTCCATTTAAATAATGAAGCGACACCTGTATGTATAATAGTATCATCGATATCACTTATAATTGCGAATTCTGCATGATCTGAAGGGACAAGCATTTGGCTTTTAAATATATTTTTATTGCTTATTTCTTTACGTGTATCTTCTTTTTTGTAGGATACACTATACGAAATCCAACCTTTTTCATTTATGTATTTAGAAAGCGCAGGGATATCGAGTTCCAGGTTGTAATACCCTTCGAGGTCTGTATTTGTTTCTATAACTTGTCCATCGGGTAATTTTAGTTCTATCTTGATGTTCCGGATTTCATCACTTTCAAGTTGTCTGTAAATATTCCGTAAGGTTTTAAATATATTTTGATTTGTACTAAAATCAATGTTTTCATCTTCAAGAGCTCTTCCTGTTGCACGAAAAATGGAATTTGTGCCGTAACCAAGGTAAGTATTGATACGTAAAGCTTTTTTCTTAAACATAAAAAATATAAATTTTAGTAATTTGCTTATGCTTCGTTTGGTATAATTTTATGTATTAGTCGTAGTTATTTAGTTTTTTTACTAAGAGATATCATAAAAATAAACAACCTCGCCCAAAGAGCGAGGTTGTCTTATACATTAATTTTAGGATTCTTATTTTATAGAAGCTTTAATTGCTTCAATTTCTGCTTTTACTTCAGCTTCTGATCCTTTTAATTCTTTTATATCACGTTTTACTTTTCCTTCTTCAGAAGTTTCTATGGTAACAGTAGCAGTTGCTAACTCACCTTCCATATTCATACGAACTTCAATTTTCTTTTCAGAAGCATTATTCATTGATTGTGTCACTTCTATAGTATTAGTTGCAACAGCAGTTTCAGAAGTGTGTCCTCCTAAAATAGGAGCAATTACCAGTCCTATAAGGCATGTTAATTTAATTAAAATGTTCATCGATGGACCAGAGGTATCTTTAAATGGATCTCCAACAGTATCACCTGTTACTGCAGCTTTATGAGCATCAGAACCTTTAAATGTCATTTCTCCGTTGATTTCGACACCGGCTTCAAATGATTTTTTAGCATTATCCCAGGCACCACCTGCATTGTTTTGGAAAATAGCCCATAACACACCACTCACAGTAACTCCTGCCATATATCCTCCTAGCATTTCTGCAATGGCTTTAGTATCCATACCAAAAATCATTGGAATGAAAGCTATTACTAGTGGGAATCCAATAGTCAATAAACCGGGTAACATCATTTCTCTTAAAGATGCTTTAGTAGAAATAGCTACACATTTATCATATTCTGGTTTTCCTGTTCCTTCCATGATTCCTGCTATATCTTTAAACTGGCGACGTACTTCTTGTACCATTTCCATAGCAGCTTTTCCTACAGCATTCATTGCTAAAGCAGAGAATACTACTGGCACCATACCTCCAACAAATAACATTGCTAATACAGGTGCTTTGAAAATATTAATTCCGTCAATTCCTGTGAAGGTAACATAAGCGGCAAATAAGGCTAAAGATGTTAGCGCAGCAGAAGCAATAGCAAATCCTTTTCCTGTTGCTGCTGTTGTGTTTCCTACAGAATCTAGTATATCTGTTCGTTCTCTTACTATTGGCTCCTGTTCGCTCATTTCTGCGATCCCACCAGCATTATCAGATATTGGTCCAAAAGCATCAATAGCTAATTGCATAGCTGTAGTAGCCATCATCGCAGAGGCTGCTAGTGCAACTCCATAAAACCCTGCAAAGGCATAAGATGCCCAAATAGCTCCTGCAAATAATAATACAGAAGGGAATGTAGAAATCATCCCGGTTGCTAAACCAGCAATAATGTTTGTTCCAGCACCTGTGCTTGATTGTTGTACAATTTTAAGGATAGGTGACTTACCTAGCCCAGTATAATATTCGGTTACAGAAGAGATTACTGCTCCCACTAATAAACCTACTAAAGTTGCATAAAAAACTCTCATCGAAGAGATCTCAACAAGACCTTCACCAAAGAATTCCATTTTCATTGTTTCGGGAAGCATCCATTTACATAATGCAAAACAGGCTACTGCTACTAAAATAATTGATGTCCAGTTACCAATATTAAGTGCTCCCATTACTTGAGCTTCTTTGGCATCGTTACTTTTAATTTTGACAAGCATCGTACCTATTACAGAGATGATAATTCCAACACCTGCAATTGCCATTGGCAATAAGATTGGTCCAATACCCCCAAAAACATCTGTAATAGAACCTCCCATATCTTTGATCACATAGTTACCTAATACCATAGCTGCAAGGACAGTTGCTACATAAGATCCAAATAAATCGGCACCCATACCAGCAACATCACCTACATTATCACCTACATTATCTGCAATGGTAGCAGGGTTACGTGGATCATCTTCTGGGATACCAGCTTCTACTTTACCAACCAAATCTGCTCCTACATCTGCTGCTTTGGTATAAATACCTCCACCAACACGAGCAAATAGTGCAATAGATTCTGCTCCTAAAGAAAATCCGGCTAAGGTTTCTAAAACGATAGTCATTTTATCGGCAGAAGTCCATTCACCTCCCATAAAGACATTATAAAATATGATAAAGAAAGTTGTTAATCCCAATACTGCTAATCCTGCAACACCAAGTCCCATTACCGTACCACCACCAAAAGAAATTTTAAGTGCATTTGGTAAACTAGTACGAGCTGCTTGGGTAGTTCTAACATTTGTCTTGGTAGCAATTTTCATCCCTATGTTTCCAGCAAAGGCAGAGAATACTGCTCCAAAAATAAAAGCGATCACAATCAACCAGTGTGTTGTGTCTACTACTATAGAAACTATAAATAATAAAACACTTACTATTACCACGAATATTGCAAGTAATTTGTATTCTGCATTTAAGAAAGCTAAAGCACCTTCATAAATATGATCCGAAATTTCTTTCATTTTACCATCACCTGCATCTTGTTTCATTACCCAAGATTTTTTGATAAGCATATAAACTAGCCCTAGTAATGCCAAAACAATGGGCATATAAATCATATTCGATTCCATTAAATATATTTTAAGTTAATTCGTCGCTAAAAGTAGTAAAAATACCCTAAATACAAAAGGATAGTTAGATGGCAATAATTTTAAATAATTGATCGTACGAAAAATGAAAAAAACTACTGTTTTCGGGGGAGTAAATTATGATTGTGATGCTCTATTTTTGTGTAAGTTTAAAAAAGAAAGATAGATGTATGATTTTATATTTTTATAGAACTGCGTTTCTGATAGTGTTTTATAGTATTTTTTTTATAAATTCTTCAAATGCTCAATATGCATTTGAAAAACATTCTGCACCATTCTACAAAACATATAATACGTGGAAAGAATATGATAAGATAGCCACTAAAGGAACCTATGATTGTACTTTATCGATAGATCAATTTTTTGATAATAAAGATAGTTTAACGATCCAATTAACCTGGTTCGCTGCCCAAATCGATTTTGGGATGATTCGTATTTTTCGCAATAAAAGGCAAATTCAAAAAATGAAACAATCAGGTTCATTTTCTCCTTTAACTATGAAAGGAGGACTTGTTATGGTGTCGGATATTAATGGTGATGGGTATAAAGATGTAAAGATGATACAACAAGGTACAGGAAACGGAGTGATGGGTATGCTCGTTAAGGTCTTGTATTTATTTCAAAAAAATGATGCATTATTTCAAAAAATATCTTTTGATGATATGGTGTTTGAGGAGCATCGAGCAGAAAGAGATGTTGATGATGATGGTAATCATGAAATCATAACAATGAATCTGGAGCATGCTAATGGACACAGTTATTGGGCTTATAATGTTTTTGAGTATAGTGATGAGAGTTTAAGAAATGTAAATTTTAAAGTAGATTATCCAATTCTTATTCAGTATACATACAAAAGAAATTATGAAATTACTCAACATATGAGTATGCTTCAAATGAAAAAGTATGAAAGAGAATTTCCTTCTGAGTATGATGTAAAATAAAAAGCATGGGGTTTTCTTTTAAAGAAAACCCCATGCTTTTTAAAGTTCTTAAAACTGATATTTAGTAAATACTAAATAATCCTTTTGGTTTGTTTTCTAGTTCATCAAAACGTTTAACACAGGCCTTGATAATATCTTTAGCTTCATCGATATTACCCCATCCACCTACATCAACTTTTTTTCGCTCTAAATCTTTATATACCTGAAAAAAGTGTTCTATTTCTTTTATTAAATGAGGATTCATTTCTTTTAGATCGGCAAGTCGGCTTGCAATAGGGTCAGAAACAGGAACACATATGATTTTTTCGTCAGGTCCTTTTTCATCTGCCATATGAAAAACACCAATAGGTTTAACTTCCATTACACAACCAGGAAATGTTGGTTCTGTAACTAACACTAAAACATCTAGAGGATCTCCATCTAAAGCCAGAGTTTCAGGAATAAATCCATAATCTGCCGGATACATCATAGAGGAAAAGATCATACGATCATATCTGATTTTTTTTATATCAAAATCGTACTCGTATTTATTTCTACTTCCTTTTGGTATTTCAATTAGTACGTCAAAGCTTTCTTTAGTAGCTGTACTCATAATTCTATTCTCTTTTTAATGGGCGGCAAATATAGGTATTACAAGGGGTTAGTTAAAATTTATAAAGAAAAATTATTACTTTTTTAGTTAAATCTTAATATTGTGATGAACTAAAAGGTTTTTAGATAAAAATACACGGTAACAATACAGAAAAATATAATGATTGTATGATGCAATCGATGTTTTTAAACCAGTATACAGTAATCTTTTTCTAGAAATAAAATCCAAAAGATCCGGTAACTCCAAATTTACGAGCATCTGGATTATCGAAATAGTTCCCTCTAAAATGAAAATCTATTCTGAAAACCTTAAAAATATTCCCTACACCCAAACTATATTCCCAATAAATTTCGTCATTTGGAGCTCCTACACTTTGTAAAAACCCTGAAGCATCGATTGCGATGTTTTCATTAGATAACTCTCCCCAAACACCTCTTATACCAACCAATTCTCTAAGATTTAGTTTCCTTAGTAACGGGATTCTAGAAAATATTCTACCATTAAAATTATGTTCTAAGTGAAGAGAGGTATAAGTATCTGTAACAAATTCATAATAGTTTAATAATGGAAAAGTATTATATATTGAAAGATAAGTTTGATTTCCTGGGATAACACTTAACAAGCCTAAAGGGACTTCGCCAAATGTTTTTCCAACTTCCAGTGAGCTGTTTAATACACCGAAACCTCCAATGTTCCATGGTTGTCGGTAGAAAAATTGTAATTTTTGATATTCAAAATCACTTTCTATTAAACCCTTTACACCAACACTATAATTTAAAAATAGAGTTGAAAAATCCCCATCATTTACAACAATTCTATCTACACCATATCCTGTAGTTTTCCTACCTGGTGTATATGTAATTTGTGTTGCTATTTCGGTTTGTTTGATCTGAGTACGTAATTCATTGGTTTCGGGATCAAGAAAATCTAAGCTAAATAATGAACGATCTGCTGGTTTTAAAGTTCTATAGGATCCTGTGACTCCAATTGTTAGGTTTTTTTTGGGTTCTATTTGCATAGAAAAAGCAGACAGATTGATAGATGTAAGTCTATCATTATCTCCAGTAGCAATAACAGAAGAGGAGGCCAGACTTCTCCCTTCAACATTATTAGTATTGGTTAGACTGGCACCAAGTTGCTCTACATCTCGTCGGTTTCCGGCAGCTACGATAAGTCTTGATTTTCGATCGACAAGATATTTTCCTGAAATCCCATATTTAAACTTATTGTCTTTAAAACCGTAAGCACCATATCCTTCGATACGCCATCTATCATTAGAAGTAAAATAGGTTCTACCACCTGCTCTAAGTCTAAACCCTTCAATATCATTAAATCCAATAGTATTAAAAAGTGGTCCAAAATCAAAACCATTAAACTCTACGTACCCCGAAGCTAATATGGTTCCAATATTATAAAGGCGTTTAAAAGCTTTTACCGTTTTAAGAGTGTCGAGCAGTTTGTAAACTTTTTCTTCATCTTTATTAAGTTTTTCCATTCTGGCATTAGCCCAGAAAGAATCCTCCCTATTATAAATGTCTTGATTATATGGATCTACTTGGCTTTGATAGAATTTGTTGTCCTTTTTTATGTCAAATTTATAATTGTCATATAAAGTTGTTCTTTTACCATATACTCCGCGTGATTTTTCTTTCTTACTAAAAGCGAAATCAGACTGAAAGTAATCTTTTGTAATTAGAAAAATAGAATCATTTAGCACATCGAACTCTTGTTCGATATATAAATCTTTTACCCAGTTAATATTGGCACTCTTTGTAACTTCTAAGTTTATTTCTTTAATAGCCCATGTAGTATCATTTACCCAAAAATCGCCTTTAAAAGTCAATTCGTTTTTTCTTCTGGGGTAGTATATGATATTATAACACCATTTGTTGCCTATATAGGCACTATCTGTTAAGACATAATTATATACGCTAATCCCGGTTCGAGATAGTGGACTGGTAAAGCTTTTGTCAAAGAATTTTAAATAATTTTCATAGACATCGTAATCAGAGTACAGATCTTTAACAAATGCAATTAAAGTTTGATTATCACTAAATCCGGCATTTTTATTTCCTGCTAGTACTTCTTTCTCTTGATTGATTATATTATCACCATATACTTTAGAAAGAGCTTCATTAAGAAAAATAGGTAAATAGGTTTTTCCGGTTATTCTCGACGTATCTACATCATCAAAAATAAATTCCATACCATTAAAAATCCTACTATTGACCAAAGCACTATCAATAGTGTTGAGGTCAAATTCTAATTTTTCATATTTATCATAGGTATATTGTTTAAACTTCTTAACTCCATTTTCCCGTCTATTTTTCCAGATTTTTCTTAGAATATCAATAGCGGGATTATTCTTTTTAGAAGTTTTTCCTTTGTAAATAACAACTTCATCCAATGCAGCGGCTTCCTCTTCGAGGATGATTTCCATCTTATAAGTAACCCGCTTGGTTAGCTTTATAGTTTTGGTTTTAAAACCAATAAACGAAACTTTGACATTAGAATAATTGTTGTCGGATTCCATATAGAACCTACCATTTTCATCGGTTATGGTACCTATAGTAGAATTTGCAAATACAATATTAGCAAAAGGAACAGGTTGCTTATTATTATCATAAACCTGGCCACCAATTTTAGTTTGTGAATAAAGAAATGTACCGCTACATAAAGTAAAAAGTATTCCTGAAATCAAATGTCTCATCTAAAATTATTAAGATTAATACTTGTGATAATTAGTGGATCACCTCAATTTTTGGGCCATTTTTGTATTTGATGGTGTTCCGAAAACTGATGAAACGCAAAATAAAGGAGTTCATTTTATTTATACATCACTTTTTTAACAGCTTTAACAACATCTTTACTGTTTGGTAACCATTCTTCTAATAATTGAGGAGAATATGGAGTTGGTGTATCTGCTGTATTGATTTTTACAATGGGTGCATCTAGATAGTCGAAGATATTGGATTGCACCTGATATGTGATTTCTGAAGAAATATTAGCTAAAGGCCAAGCTTCTTCAAGAACAATTAATCGATTTGTTTTTTTGACAGAAGTAAATATAGCATCCAGATCTAAAGGACGAACAGTTCTTAAATCTATAATTTCACAGGAAATATTTTCTTTAGCTAATTCATCTGCTGCTTTATAAGCTTCTTTGATAATTTTTCCAAATGAAACAATGGTAACATCATTACCTTCTCTCTTAGTTTCTGCTACTCCAAGAGGAATTGTAAATTCACCTTCTGGTACTTCACCTTTATCACCATACATTTGTTCACTTTCCATAAAGATAACGGGATCGTTATCTCTAATAGCAGATTTTAATAACCCTTTGGCGTCTTTTGGATTTGAAGGAACCACTACTTTTAATCCTGGTGTGTTAGCAAACCAATTTTCAAAAGCTTGTGAGTGTGTAGCTCCTAATTGACCTGCAGAAGCAGTAGGGCCTCTAAAAACAATAGGAATGTTAAATTGACCACCACTCATTTGGCGCATTTTTGCAGCGTTATTAATGATTTGATCTATTCCGACCAATGAAAAATTAAACGTCATGAATTCGATAATTGGTCGATTACCATTCATGGCACTTCCAACACCAATACCAGCAAAACCTAATTCAGAGATAGGAGTGTCAAGAACTCTATCTGGGCCAAACTCGTCCAGCATGCCTTTACTCGCTTTATACGCTCCGTTATATTCTGCAACTTCTTCACCCATTAAATATATGGATTCATCTCGTCGCATTTCTTCAGTCATTGCTTCGCAAATTGCTTCTCTGAATTGTATGGTTTTCATGTGCTTCTTTTTATTGTTTTTAGTCGACACTGTTTATTTTTGGAATTAAAATTATCCGTATATGTAACACTTAATGATAATTTAAATTCTACTAATTTTATTTTAAAAAAATATTTTGTGCCATAACGAAGGCAAAAGTAGCAATTAAAACCCTTTGATAGGGGTTGAATATTGAAAAAATTTATTATGCGCGCATAATAAATTATACTTTTTATTTGTACCTTCGCTTTTATTATTAAATTCTCAAAAAATACATATATAAAATGAAAATATTAGTTTGTATTAGCCATGTGCCAGACACAACTTCCAAAATTAATTTTACGGATGGAGATACTAAGTTTGATACCAATGGAGTGCAATTTGTAATTAATCCTAATGATGAATTTGGATTAACTCGTGCAATGTGGTTTAAAGAAAAGCAAGGAGCATCTGTAGATGTTGCAAATGTTGGTGGTCCAGAGACAGAGCCTACTTTGCGTAAAGCTTTGGCGATTGGTGCAGATAATGCTATTAGAGTAAATACTGAAGCTACAGATGGTTTTTATGTTGCTCGACAATTAGCAAAAGTTATACAGGATGGTGGTTATGATCTAGTTATTGCTGGTAGAGAATCTATTGATTATAATGGAGGTATGGTGCCTGGGATGATTTCTGCTCTTACAGGTGCTAATTTTGTAAATACATGCATCGGTTTAGAAGTCGAAGGAGATACGGCAACAGTTACTCGCGAAATTGATGGAGGGAAAGAAACTTCTACAGCTAAATTACCTTTAATCGTTGGCGGACAAAAAGGACTGGTAGAAGAAAGTGATTTGCGTATTCCGAATATGAGAGGAATTATGATGGCCCGTAAAAAACCACTTACCGTAGTAGAGCCAATTGAAGCAGATCAGGGAACAAAAGCTGTTCAATTTCAAAAACCAACTCCAAAAGGAGAGGTAACATTAGTAGCTCCTGATAATGTAGATCAATTGGTTGCATTATTACACAACGAGGCTAAGGTGATTTAATTGAAGACTAAATCATTCCGAATTCCTTTCGGAGTCTTTTGAAAATTAACAAAACAATCAAACAGTTCCTGAAACAGATTCGGGAAAAATTAAACAAAATTTTTATGTCAATTTTAGTATATACAGAAAGTGAAGGCCAAAAATTTAAAAAAGCCGCTTTCGAAGTAGCATCTTATGCAAAAGAAGTTGCTGCTATGCTTGGTACAACTGTAACCGCTGTAAGTATAAATGGAGGAGATAGTAGTGAATTAGGAGCGTATGGAGTAGATAAAGTTTTAGAGATAAAAAATGATAAACTATCTACATTTAATGCAAAAGCATATGCAGATGCAATAAAACAAGCAGCAGTACAAGAAGGAGCAAAGGTTGTTGTGGTAAGTTCTACAGCAGATAGTAAATTTTTAGCACCTTTATTAGCTGTGCACCTTAATGCGGGATATGCATCTAATGTTGTAGGGTTGCCAGAAAGTGCTTCTCCTTTTAAAGTGAAACGTACTGCATTTACCAATAAAGCATTTAATGTTACAGAAATACCAACTGATGTTAAAGTGATTGGTCTATCCAATAATGCTTTTGGTCTTAAGGAAAATGCTGGATCTGCAACTTCTGAGGCTTTTGATCCGTCACTTTCTGATGACGATTTTGGAGTACAGGTAACCGCTGTGGATAAAGCTACAGATAAGGTTTCTATCGCAGATGCAGAAATTGTAGTATCAGGAGGACGTGGATTAAAAGGTCCTGAAAATTGGGGAATGATAGAAGAGCTGGCAGAAGTGCTTGGTGCCGCTACCGCATGTTCAAAACCAGTAAGTGATATGGGATGGAGACCTCATAGCGAACACGTAGGACAGACAGGAAAACCAGTTGCGTCAAACCTGTACATAGCTATTGGAGTTTCTGGAGCTATTCAACACTTGGCAGGGATTAATGCCAGTAAAGTAAAAGTGGTGATTAATAACGATCCCGAGGCACCTTTCTTTAAAGCGGCAGACTACGGAATAGTAGGAGATGCTTTTGAAGTAGTGCCAAAACTTATTGAAAAATTAAAAGAATTTAAGTCGAATAACGCATAATTTTCATAAATTGTGCCCAATTAGGGGCTGTTTGAACCTATGTAAAAATCCGCATATTCAAACAGCCCTTTTTTATTGAGAGCAATATGAGTTTAGTTCGACTGAACATAAAAGGAATATCATACAGTCAAACCCAAAATGGTGCTTATGCGCTAATTTTAAGTGAGGTGGATGGAGAAAGAAAGTTGCCAATTGTTATAGGTGCTTTTGAGGCGCAATCTATAGCTATTGCTTTAGAAAAGGAAATAAAACCGCCAAGACCACTTACCCATGATCTTTTTAAGAATTTTGCAGATCGGTTTGATATTATAGTGAAGCAAGTAATTATTCATAAACTGGTAGACGGTGTCTTTTATTCCAGTGTTATTTGTGAACGCGATAAAATTGAAGAAATCATTGATGCCAGGACAAGCGATGCTATTGCATTGGCCTTACGATTTCAAGCTCCTATATTTACATATAAAAATATTTTGGATCAGGCTGGTATATATCTTAAAGTAAATCCTAAAAAGGATGATGAGACTGATCCCGAAAGTCTTTTGGTAGATGAACTGGTTTCTGATGATGTTGAAATGGTAGGTAAAGAAACAAGTTATAAAGACTTATCTATTGAAGAACTCAATCGAATGCTTGATCAGGCAGTTACTAATGAAGACTATGAATTAGCAGCAAGGATTCGCGATGAAATTTCCAAACGAGGCTAATTTGTATGTCAGCATTAAAGATCTAATCTATTTTAAATGAGTTCAATTTTTATGAAGAAAGGATTACTTACTTTTCTGTTATCACTATTTGTTTTCACCATATTATCAGCACAATCCATAGAGAAAAAATGGATTTTAGAAAAAGTTAATGGAACTCCAGAAGAAACTTTTGCCGTTAAAAATGGAGATTACCTTTCATTAGAACAAGGCCAGTTTTCATATTCTTTTAATGGTGCTTCAGAAACGCTACAAGGAGATTATTTACAGCAAAATAGCGTTTTATTACTTTTCCCCGAGACAGCTCAGGATTCCCTAATACGATATAAAGTTACTACCTTAACTGATTCTACGCTGGTCATTTCAAAAAATAATATATCATATGCTCTTACTACTCAGGAAGAAACTGTACAAGTAGCTCCTGTTGCAGAAGTTAATCAACTTATACCTAACCAGGGTTTCTCTTTTAGTAGTTTATGGAGAGGTGTTTTAGGAATGATAGCACTTCTGATAATTGCATTTTTATTTAGCAGTAACCGAAAAGCTATTAATTGGAAAACAGTTGGATTAGGTGTTGGATTTCAATTAATAATTGCTATTGGAGTTTTAAAAGTACCGTTTGTTCAAACGATATTTGAATGGGTTGGAGGCCTATTTGTTAATGTTTTAGACTTTACTAGAGCGGGAAGTAAATTTCTGTTTGAAGGTTTGGTTGTAGATATGGATACTTTTGGTTTTATATTCGCTTTTCAAGTATTACCAACTATTATATTCTTTTCAGCTTTAACTTCCTTATTATTTTATTTAGGTATTATTCAAAAAGTAGTAAAAGGCTTAGCTTGGTTGTTGACCAAAGCACTCAAGATATCTGGAGCAGAAAGTTTAAGTGTTGCTGGTAACATCTTTTTAGGTCAAACAGAAGCGCCTCTATTAATTAAAGCATATTTAGAAAAGATGAATAAGTCTGAAATGCTATTAGTTATGATCGGTGGCATGGCAACTGTTGCTGGAGCTGTACTGGCAGCATATATTGGGTTTTTAGGAGGAGACGACCCGGTTTTACGATTACAATTTGCAAAACACCTACTAGCAGCATCAGTAATGGCAGCTCCTGGAGCAATTGTTATTTCTAAAATACTATTTCCGCAAACAGAAAAAATTAATACAGACGTGCATGTTTCTTCAGAAAAAATAGGATCTAATATTTTAGACGCTATAGCAAACGGAACAACTGAAGGCTTAAGACTAGCTGTAAATGTTGGTGCTATGTTATTAGTGTTTGTAGCCTTTATTGCTATGCTGAACGGTGTATTAAGTTGGGTTGGAGACATCACTTCTGTAAATACTTGGATAGCATCAAACACAGCCTACCAAAGCTTATCTCTTGAACTTATTTTAGGCTATCTTTTTGCGCCATTAATGTGGATGATTGGAGTCGCCAAAGAAGATATAGCTTTAATGGGTCAACTCCTAGGAATTAAATTGGTAGCAAGTGAGTTTGTAGGATATATACAATTAGCAGATCTAAAAAACCCAGCTAGCGCACTACATTTTACTTATAATAAATCTGTGATTATGGCTACTTATATGCTATGTGGTTTTGCAAATTTTGCTTCAATCGGGATACAGATAGGTGGTATTGGTTCTTTGGCACCTGGTCAGCGAAAAACATTGTCTGAATTTGGTATGAAAGCACTGATCGGAGGTACGATAGCATCCCTGTTATCTGCTACAATTGCTGGAATGATAATAGGATAATAGTTTAATTCATAATGTATTGTTAAAAACTATTGTACAACAATCCTTAAATCAATAAATTAAAGAGTATCTCGTATGCTATTTTTTGTATATTTGGAAAGCACTTTTAACTTTAAAGATTAACATAAACTGTAAGAGAGAATATGAGGCAATATCTTGATCTTGTGAATCATGTAATTGAAAATGGAAATGCAAAAGAAGATCGAACTGGAACAGGTACAAAAAGCGTTTTTGGTTACCAAATGCGTTTTGATCTTAGTGAAGGTTTCCCTATGGTTACTACCAAAAAACTACATCTAAAATCTATAGTTCACGAATTATTATGGTTTTTGAAAGGAGATACTAATATAGGTTACCTTCAGGAAAATGGTGTTCGTATCTGGAATGATTGGGCCGATGATAATGGAGATTTAGGTCCTGTATATGGTCATCAATGGCGTAATTGGGATGGTAATGAAATTGACCAAATCAAGGAAATAGTAGAGACGCTTAAAAACAACCCCGATAGTAGACGTATGTTAGTATCTGCCTGGAACCCAAGTGTCCTGCCAGATACATCAAAGTCATTTTCTGAAAATGTAGCTAATGGTAAGGCAGCATTGCCTCCTTGTCATGCTTTTTTTCAATTTTATGTTGCTAATGGCAAGCTATCTTGTCAATTGTATCAGCGTAGTGCAGATATTTTCTTAGGAGTACCATTTAATATAGCTTCTTATGCCTTGTTTACCATGATGATGGCGCAGGTTTGTGGCTATGAAGCAGGTGAGTTTATACATACTTTTGGAGATGCTCATATCTATAACAATCATACAGAACAACTAGAACTTCAGCTATCTAGAACACCTCGAAAATTGCCCAAAATGATACTTAATCCAGAGGTGAAAAATATTTTTGGCTTCGTTTTTGATGATTTCAAGTTAGTAGACTATGATCCACACTCTCATATAAAGGGAAGGGTTGCAGTTTAAGCCCAAATTTTAAATGAACTACGATGAAAAAAACATTACTTATTTTAACACTTTTGCTTTCAGGAATTTCTTTTTCCCAGGATGCAATAATTTTATCGCAGGAAAATGCGAATGAAAAAGGAATCACACCGATGTGGCCAAAATGTGATCGATCAAGACAGGCCCCTACTCAATGTTTTGACCAAAAATTGAGAAATCATATTATTCAAAATTTTGAGTACCCAGAAATTGCTATGAACGAAGGATTGAGCGGTACAGTAACGGTAGAGTTTATTATAAATAAAAAAGGAAAGGTAGAAGTACTTGAAGTTACAGGAGCACATAGATACTTACAAAGAGAAGCTATTAGAATTATTAGAGCCATACCTAAGATGAAACCCGGTAAATGGGGAGAAAAACCAATAGCCATCGCTTATTCTGTTCCAATTACTTTTAGAAAACCACAGTAATATATAGATTAGATATTCTAATTTTAACATTGGATTAACCTTGTTATAGGATAAAAAATAATAAAAATCAGTAAATTTGAGTGTATACGTAAGTCGTATACACTCTTTTTTATGATCATTACAGATAACTTAATAACTTCCTTTTTAATAACCCGATCAGATACCGAAGAAATTTGTGCTCCTCTCCAGATAGAGGATTATGTCATCCAACCTATTGTAGATGTTTCTCCTCCAAAATGGCACCTAGGACATACTACCTGGTTTTTTGAAGAATTCATTCTATCAAAATATGTGTCAGGTTTTAAACGATTTCATCCAGAGTATGCCTATGTTTTTAATAGTTATTATGAAAGTGTTGGGAAACGGGTAATACGTACCGATAGGGGAAATCTTTCTAGACCAACAGTAAGTGAAGTATATGAATATAGAGATTATATTACCTCGCACTTGCAGACTTTTTTAGAGGAAAATGATGATCCAGAAATTAGAGAATTGGTAGAGATTGGTATCCATCATGAAAAACAACATCAGGAATTATTGATTACAGATATAAAATTTATATTGGGAAATAATCCGTTGTTTCCTAAATATAATGATACGTTTTCTGAAAACCCTATTTCTAATGATGATCAAACTCCTGAATATAGTACCGTAGAAGAAGGTGTTTATGAGATTGGATATAAAGGAAATAAATTTTGTTATGATAATGAGCTTGGTAGACATAAAGTATACCTTAGAGAGTATACCATTGCAAATGCACTTGTAACAAATAGAGAATATCTTGATTTTATCGAAGATAAAGGGTATGAAAATAGCTTGTTATGGCATGCAGAAGCCTGGGATTGGATACATAAAGATAACATCAAAGCTCCATTATATTGGCATAAAATAGATGGACAATACTATCAGTATACCTTACGGGGATTAAAAACAGTGGATTATACAGCTCCGGTTACTCACATTTCGTTCTTTGAAGCATTTGCTTTTGCCCAATGGAAAGGAGAGCGATTACCAACCGAGTTCGAATGGGAAACTGCACAATCTCTTTTCAAATGGGGGATACGATGGGAATGGACAGAAAGTGCATATTCGCCTTATCCTAACTACAAAAAAGCTCCTGGGGCATTAGGTGAGTATAACGGAAAATTTATGGTAAATCAGAAAGTGTTGCGAGGAGGATCGGTAGCTACACCACGAAACCATACAAGATCAACATATCGTAATTTTTTTCACCCACACCTTAGATGGCAATTTACAGGATTGCGATTAGTGAAGGATTAATAACTCTATTTTTTTACATGAATTCTAAAGATCAAAAAGTACTGGTTTCTACTTTCGAGAAAGAAGTATGCGAAGGTTTAACTGCGTTTCCAAAATATTTATCGTCTAAATTTTTTTATGATGAAATAGGAGATGAACTCTTCCAACAAATAATGGCGTTACCAGAATATTATCTCACACGAGCAGAATATGAAATTTTTGAAACTCATAAATCTGATATTATTCAAAAATTTGATACCCATAAAGAAGGTTTTGACTTAATCGAATTGGGAGCAGGTGACGGGAAAAAAACAAAAGTGTTATTGCAAGAATTGTTAAATCAACACTATAATTTTACTTATAACCCTATTGATATTAGCGAAAATGCTATTGATGGATTGGTAAAAAACTTAAACCAGGAAATGCCTGGAGTTGCTGTACAAGGGCAAATAGGTGAGTACTTTGAAGTCTTAGATCGATTAAAGCATATGAGCGACCGTAAAAAAGTAATTATGGTTCTGGGATCTAATATAGGTAATCTATTACACGCAAGGGCTATTCAGTTTTTGAAAAAATTATACAATGCAATGCATACTGGTGATCTACTTTTTATAGGGTTTGACCAAAAAAAACACCCCCAGAAAGTTTTGGATGCATATAACGACAAATCTGGAGTAACAGCAGCTTTTAATAAAAATGTTTTAGCAAGAATCAATAAAGAACTTAATGGAAATTTTGATCTGAACAAATTCATGCATTGGGAAACGTATGATCCCGAAAATGGAACTGCTAAAAGTTATTTGGTGAGCAAAGAAAAACAAACTGTCGATATTGATAATTTGTCGTTGCAAGTTCACTTCGAAGCCTGGGAAAGTATTCATACCGAGATTTCTCAGAAATATGATGATGATATTGTAAAGTGGCTGGCAAAAGAATCTGGTTTGAAAATTGTGAAATCTTTTTCAGATCAGAATAACGATTACAAAGATTATCTAATTACAAAAGAAGAATAAAAAACAAAAAAACACCCAGAATATGAAAGCAATTTGGAACGGACAAGTGATAGCAGAAAGTAATGACACCAAAGTGATAGAAAATAATCATTATTTTCCGCCAGAAGCAATAAAAAAAGAATTTTTTAAGTCCAGTGATACGCATACCAATTGCCCATGGAAAGGAGTGGCATCGTATTATACAATCGAGGTAGATGGAAAAGAAAACAAGGATGCGGCATGGTATTATCCAAATACCAGTGATTTAGCAAAACAAATTAAAGATTATGTTGCCTTTTGGAAAGGTGTTGAGGTTGTGGATTAACACGTTTCAACACCTTATAAGATTTTATTAGAGTTAAAAATTAATTTGACCTGATAAAAGCTGAAGTCTTTAGTTTTATATTACAAGTAAACTATTATCTGTAGCAGCAAAATCGTTCCACTGATATCCATCAGCTTCGATTTCATTTGTCCATTCACCATCTACAATATATTTAAATTCAAATTTATTGTCTTTAGGAAGATTGATGGTTCCTTTAAAGTTTCCATTTTTTAACTTTTTCAAAATGGTAGCTTCTGTATTCCACTCATTAAATTCTCCAGCTACGCTAACATTATTTGCTTCTTTCGCAGGAACAATAAAAGTAACTTTACAAATAGGTTTAGATTTTAAATATTGCTTAGTAATCGCCATAATTTATATACTATTAAATATTGGTTAATAAATTAAAAACTAAGTTACTGCAAAACATTAAAAACGAAAAGAAGGAAATGTCAGATTATCAGTAATTTAATCAACATTTAACAATAAGATATTAACGATAACGATGTAGTATATCAAGTAGTTTTTCCAGGTCCTCTTTTGTGTTATAAAAATGAAGGCTAACTCTAATACCCTGTCCACGAAGAGAAGTAATTATTTGATGTTTTTTTAAATATAAATGTAATTCCTGATCGCCCTTTATATTAAAAATAGTACTATGTTTTTGTCGCTTTACCACATCTTCTTCTAATAGATTTAGTTTGGTGAATTCTGATTTTGCATACTCACATAATTTGTTCATATGATCTTCAATAGTTGCGATGCCTATTTTGTTCAGAAAATTCAGAGAATATTGTAAGCTTCCAAAATTAAAGGTATCCAAATGGCCACATTCAAATCTTGCTTGCAAACTTGTATATGATGGATCATAATTGGTATTGGTAGCAGCATCGATATATGAAGAAGGTGTAATCTGATCTAATATTCGATGGTTAAACAACATAAATCCATTACCATATCCTCCCAGTAACCATTTATAACCACTACATCCCAAAATATCAATTCCCGAAGCATTAAAATCGAAAGTTCTAGTGCCACAAAACTGTGTAGCATCAGCAATAAAAAGCACATCAGGATATTTGGCTTTTAATGAAGTAAGAAAATCAAGATCTATTGCAATGCCATTAATGTATTGTATTAAGCTAAATGCAAAAATATCAGGCTTGTGTTTTTGTATGGCACTTTCAATATTTTGTTCTACTGTAGCATCTATTGTAGCATAGCAAACATTAAATCCTTTACTGGTCACGGCAAAGTTAATAGAAGGGTAATCTTCATCTAATAATAAGACTTTTTTATTTTTATCTAACCCACTCAATATTGTATTGAATCCTAAAGAAAAATTAGGAGTTAATACCACATTGTTATCAGAACTTCCAAAAAATGTTGCGATAGTTTTACGCACATTATTTAAAAAAACTTGTTGATGATCTCTAAACAGGCTTCCCCCAATAAGAAAATCTAAATCATGCTCCTGTCTAAAATCTAAAAGCGAATCATAAAGTAATCCAGAAGATGCTGTATTGAGATACGTATTATGAGATAAAACAGGAAACTCTTTTCTTAAATTCTTCATAAGTAATTTTAGTGCTTTTTGGTAAAAACTATATCTTTACTCGCCGGTACTAAGTTAGCATTAATATGTTTTCAAAAAAGAAAGAAACAACACAAATTGATCCACAGCAACGTGAGCTATATGAGCATGCACGTAAACGTGTTATTCAGAAAAAAAGATTATTTCAGCACTTTATTATTTTTATAGTTGGATCAATATTCTTAGCAATTCTCAATCTAGTATTTGGTTATGGAAAAGAGGTTACCTTATTAGGGATAGACTGGTATATTATTGCAATACTATGCTGGGCATTCCTTTTGGTAATACATTTTTGTAATGTATGGTTGTTTAGTACATTTATGGGGCAACAGTGGGCAGATCGCCAGATGGAACGATTAATTACCAAACAAAAAGAAGAAATTGCTTTACTCCAAAAAGATGTAGATTTAATGTACCCCAAAGCAGAATTGGTTAAAAAGAAAGAAGGATTTATAAAAGGAAAAACATCAGAGATTGTGGGAGAGTTAAAAGAAGCTAAGAATATGATTACAATGATTGCAGCGGCAGGAGAAAATAATGCCTTAGGTAAGGATAATGATCTGGTTTGGCATTTGCCAGATGATTTTAAACGGTTTAAAAAACTAACGACCGGTCATCATATTATTATGGGACGTAAAACTTTTGAAACTTTTCCTAAATTACTTCCAAATCGCGTACATATTGTTATTACCAGAAATACAAACTATCAGGCAGAAGGTGTAATAGTAGTGCACAACATGCAGGATGCTTTAGAAATTGCTAAAGGTGATGCACAACCTTTTATTATAGGAGGAGGCGAGATTTATACGATGGGGATGGATTATGCAAATTGTATAGAGTTAACCCGGGTACATGAGTCTTTTGAAGCGGACGCTTTTTTTCCTGAAATTGATGCTAAAGCCTGGAAGTTGGAGAAAGAACAATTTCATGATGTAGACGAAAAGCATAAGTATCCTTTTACGTATTTGACGTATATCAAAAAATAATGCGCTCTTCAAAATTTATATCTCATTTTGAAGAATTACTTTCAGAAAAGATAATAGCGATACAGCCATTATCGGGGGGAGATATTAATGAGGTCTATCTTATACAGACTAGCCATCAAAAGGTTGTTGCTAAACTTAATAGTGCTTCAAAATTCCCTGGGATGTTTGAGGCAGAAACCAAAGGTCTTGAAAAACTTAAAAACTCAAACACATTTACGATTCCGGATATTATTTGTTTTGGTGAATTTGATGATATTGCTTTTTTGATATTAGAATATATTGATTCTGGAAAACAAACAGATGATTTTTGGGAAATGTTTGGAGAACAATTAGCGGCCTTACATCGACAAAACGAATCTTATTTTGGTTTTGAAAATGATAATTATATAGGGAGTCTACCACAGTACAATACAATAAGTGATTCTGCATACGAATTTTATGTAACCCAGCGATTACAACCACAATTTGAATTATCGCGACAAAAAGGATTTAAATTTTCAGACTTAGATGCATTTTATAAAACGATTAAAGATGAAATTCCAGACGAAAAACCTAGCCTGATTCATGGTGATTTATGGAATGGTAATTTTATGATTGATATGCAGGGATATCCTTGTCTTATTGATCCGGCAGTTGCTTATGCACCCAGAGAAATGGATATGGGTATGATGCATCTTTTTGGAGGTTTTAATTCTACAGTGTTTGATGTCTATAATGAAGTTTTTCCTCTTGTCGGGAATTGGAAAGATCGATTATCGATTTGGCAATTGTATTACCTTTTGGTTCACCTTAATCTGTTTGGGAGTTCATATTACAATGAAGTAAAGAGTATTGTGAATAGGTATTCTTAATTTGAAACGAGATGTCTGCGTCAGGGATAGTAGTAGAAATCCCGAAGTATTATCTTTTTAAGCTCGCTATACTGAGCTTGGCGAAGTGTTGTCGAAGGTTAAAAATACGAGGAATTGTAACGAATAGCCCGCCCGGACGCCCAAAACAAAAATTCTAGTTACTCGTACCAACTTTATCCTTACTTTTGTCAAAATTTTAAATACACAGTATCATATGAACGCATATGTATTTCCTGGTCAAGGAGCCCAGTTTTCAGGAATGGGTCTTGATCTATATGAAAACTCAGATATCGCTAAAGAACTTTTTGATAAAGCAAATGATATCTTAGGGTTTGAGATTACCAAAATTATGTTTGAAGGAACAGCAGATGAGTTAAAACAAACTAAAGTAACACAACCTGCTATCTTTTTACATTCTGTTATCTTAAGTAAAGTATTAGGAGATAGTTTTAAACCAGATATGGTTGCGGGACATTCTTTAGGTGAATTTTCTGCCTTAGTTGCTAACGGAACTCTTAATTTTGAAGATGCATTACGATTGGTATCCAAACGAGCGATGGCTATGCAAAAAGCATGTGAGTTGAAACCATCTACAATGGCAGCTGTTTTGGGATTAGAAGATGAAGTAGTAGAGCAGGGCTGTGAAACAATAGATGGAATTGTAGTAGCAGCAAATTATAATTGCCCTGGGCAATTAGTAATCTCTGGCGAAGTAGAAGCTATCGAAAAAGCATGTGAGTTGATGAAAGAAAAAGGAGCTCGAAGAGCACTGGTATTACCTGTAGGAGGAGCTTTTCATTCTCCGTTAATGGAGCCAGCTAGAGAAGAATTGGCCGCAGCGATTGAAGCTACAACATTTAATATACCTAATTGTCCTGTGTATCAAAATGTAACAACAAAAGCAGTTACAGATCCCGAGGAAATTAAAAAGAACTTGATCGCACAACTTACTGCACCTGTAAAATGGACACAAAGTGTACAAAATATGATCAAAGATGGTGCAACATCATTTACCGAAGTTGGACCAGGAAAAGTATTATCAGGATTGGTGAAAAAAGTAGATCGATCTATGGAAACTATTTCGGCTTCGATGTAAGAATTTCAACGATAAATTATAAACCTCGCAGAAGATGCTAAAATAAGCTTAGCATCTTCTGCGAGGTTTTTTATAACCGATATGTACAGTTTAATGATTTGATCTTGGAGCTTATTCGTTTTTTAAATCAGATAGATCTTTTTTATATTCTTGTAATCTCCAATCAGAATTTTTCTTTCCAAGTTGAATAGCACGTTTATAATAAATCATAGCTTCTTTTTTATTTTTTAAAACACGATAAACATCGCCCAATCCATTAACCGGGCGTGCCGAGTTAGGGGATTTTTTACTAAAAAAAGCATACAGTTCCTTTGCTTTTTCGGGTTGGTTGTGTTTCATGTAAAATGCAGCAAAAACACATCCCCAATTTGTTCTTAGGTGTTCGAGAAAATCATTAGGTTTAAACTGATTCATAAAAGTATTGAATGCGGTATAATTATCTTCATCAGAAGCTTTTTTTACAAGATTCCACATTGTAGGTTGTGCAACTTTTTCGGGAAAACCAAATTGTTCTGCTCTCTTTTTATAATAGGTAACCACATTATCCATTCCCCCCAATTTTTTATATTCTTCTAAGGAGTTAAACCGAAGTTCTGGATAGTAATGATAATACTGTTTTAAACCATGATAAAGGGTGTGATATGGGGTAGAGCGATGCTCCTCGTTTTGTAGATAGGTATATTCCCACCTCAAGGTATCGGGAGCTTCTGATTCTAGTTTGTTTTTAAGGTATTCGGTACCGTCTGTTACTACACCTTCATGAATACTAGAAGTAAAAAACAGAAAAGTTTCGAGTTTTTTCTTAGAGTTGAGGATACTATCTAGAGATTTCATTCTGTTTACTGATATGGGTAAACTTGTATCATGAATAGGAAAAGGACTTGCTGCCAGATATCCATTAAATAGCTCAGGGTTTTTGGTCATAGTCTCAATAACAAACCCACCAGCATATTCCCATCCAAACAATAATCGTTCTTCAGATGTTTTAAACTCTTGATCTACATATGGAATAAGTTCTTGAGTGATAAAACTTAAAAAGGTTTTTGCTCCAGAACTAAAATGACCAAATCGTTTGGGATATGTATTTGTAATCCCGACAATGATACATTCTGGGGTGAGTTTAAATTTTTTAAAGGATTGTGATAAACTTACTGCATGAAGAAAAAGCCGTTGCCCGTCTAATATATAAATTACAGGGTGTTTTTTTGAAGAATTATTATAATCTTCTGGTAGAAAGATTTGAATTTTTCTTTCTTCATTTAGTATTTTAGAAGGAATTATAAAGTTCTTTCCTATAGTATTTTCTGTTATCTGGATTTGCGAGAATGAAGAACAGAAGAGAAAATTAAATAGGATACATAGTAAAAATGGATTTTTAATCTTCATAGTAATAAGATGTATTGAATAATAGAAATTAACCTGTTGTGTATTTTAAAATTAATACTATAAAAAAAGCGTCAATTCGAGTGATTTTTCATAGTGAAACGAAGAAAAATTGTATCGAGAATAGCTTTTTTGATCCCAAATCCTATTCTCGATACACTTCTTCCTATGGTCGAAGCACTCGAATTGACGAATTTGGGATTCAAAAATATCAAAATGCACAACGGGTAGAAATTATCATTTCCCATGTTTCTCAAGTTTGGTTTTAATTTTAGCCAATTGCTCTTCATATTCAGATAGGTATTTGGTATCATATTCTTTGGCGAGCGCTATTGCTTTTTGTTGAGTTTCAAATGCAGCATTGAGTTGATTGTTTTTTTCTAATGCTTCAGATAGACTGCTATATGCCCATGGAGATTGAGGGCGGTACTGTATTCGTCGTTTAAAAACCTGTATAGATTCTTTAACTCTTCCATCTTGTAATAATTTTCTACCAATAAATCGTAAAGAATTTACACTATTCCATCGTTCAGCTTTTGGAAGGATAGGAAAACCATATGTTGTTGAGAGTTTTTGATGAAAAGCATCAATATTCTTTAAAGCATTACCGGGTTGTTTAATAATTTCCCTAAATCTTGGAGACCATTTTTCTTTCGGAAAAATCATTTCTACTGAGGAAAGCAGTGCTTTTATGATACATGCATAATGATCTTCATTAGGGATGACTTCAACTTTTAAATTTAAGTTTTTTGAAGTAAATGGAGATAAACGTTTTTTCAACTCCTCCATGTTTTTGATGTATGGTTTGTCTTTACTAATATCATTTTCAGAGACACCCAGGTAGAATTGTGCTTTACGATTGGGGTTTTTAACAAAACTCTCTTCAAAAGCATCTATGAAGGTGGTGTTGGACTGATAGCCCATACCAATCATATCTGCTGTAGCAACAGTAATATGTGCCTGAAATAGATCTGGCTCCTTTGCAAATGTGTGTAGTGGGTATACGCTACTTCCTGATACACCAACAATAATTCTGTAATCGGCAGCACGATACTGTTCTTTTAAATACGGAAATAACTCTTCTTTAAGATGTTTTGTGAATTTATCTGGATCGGCGTTAAATTCGAGTTTCTCTCTACTTCCCCACATACCATTGTTGTACACATTGGGAGCATAATGTGTTTCTTCCTCAAAACTAATAACAATAGCTTCGGGCATTCGAGTAACAGAACTTAGATGTCGTATGACCCCAGATATCATTTGAAAAAACTTAACGCCATGAGAACCACTTATCATTACTACAGGATATGTATGGTCTTTTGAAGCTACGTGAAAACTTTCTGGAACGTAAATATTCATGACTCTATTTTCATCCAGAATCTTAGAATGAAAAGTAATCTTTTCTGCATAAGTGATTGGGGAAGAGGAGATTTTGGATAATGAAGATTTATGAGACTGTTGCGCTTTCCCGGTAAAAATAAATGTGAATAAAAGGATTGTAATTATAGAGAAATTATTCGTTTTCATAATGTGATTGATGAGGTTTTTTACTAATAATTGATTTGTTTTTAATATCAAATCATAATGGTCGATGATTGATTCATGACTACCAATATTCTTCGATATAGTAGATTTTATCTTTTCTAAATTTTATAAGCGTCATTTTACTTTCGGTTTTATTTTCTTGTAATTCTTCAATAACAATAGCATTTAATCCAATAATCATATTTACAATTTTGCTTTTTGGAAAATCATTATACCTACCTTTTTTTAAGTATTTAACGGTATTGTTATAAAGCAATTCTCTGGAATAAATACCGCCATATCCGGGGTGGTTATATTCAAAATCTGTTGTGTAAAAACGATATAAAAAGTCTACGTCTGCTACTGTAGATCCTTTTTTGAAGACTTTTTGGTGAGCATCTTTATATTTTTTGAAAATTGATTTTAATTCTTCCTTAGATAAAGGTTTAATTTTTTCATATTCGGCTGCTACAATTTCTGTGACTTCTTTCCACCTTGGATCAGTATATAGAGATTTTAAATCGCTATCACTCGTTAGCTGCTTATAATTAGAAAACTTTCCTTCTTTTGCTATTTTGAATAATTGTACAAATGCAGCATCAGATTCTTTTGCTAATGCCCAGGCGCATGCAGCATTAAATCGATTAGAAACCTCTTTGTTAGACATATTTGATTGATTACCTAATACAGCGAATGCTTCTGTGTATTTTTGCCCAGATGTATAAAATTCTTTAGATTGGTATAAACCCCAGGCTTCTTTTAATAATTTAGAATAAGATTCGTTTTCTTGCCCAAATCCATGGTGCATTAAAAAACTAATCAACACGACTACAATTTTATTTTTCATATTTTTAGTAATAACCTGAGCTAAATATAGCATGTAACCCAAAAGCTAATCTTAAAATAGTGATGAATTGGGGCAAAAGAACAGTAAAGCGTTTCTTTTTACCGTTGAAGAATTAAAGTAAGTACATGCTTAAAATTGTACCCATTTTCTGAATGCAGAAGTTGTACTTGAGCTAGTGATTACACTTTGCTCAACTCCATCCAGAATAATTAATAATCTGTTTTTACTATGGCTGTCCATTGCTTTGATGTGATTAATATTCACCATTTGACTTCTGTTAATTCTGAAGAAAACTTTAGGGTCTAGCTGATCAGTTAGAGTGCCTATTTTTTGCGTTGCTCTATGTATATTGCCTTTGGTGTCTGTGATCTTACAAAAATCTCCATAAGCCTCAATTAGTGATATTGTACTTGTATCGATTAGCTTGATGCCATTTCCTTTTTTAATCACAAAACGTTTTAGGAATTGTCTTTTTTCGGGAGTCATTAATTCTTTAAGCTCTTTAAAAACATTTTTACCTACAGAAGGCGTGTTTTTTGGCAATGCAATAAGAGTTTCATATTTACGAAGTGCTTCAGAAAGTTCTTCTTTTGAATAGGGTTTTAGGATATATGCAATACCATTAGTTTTAAAAGCATCTAATAGAAATGTATCATAGGCAGTACAAAAGATAATAGGAGAAGATATTGGTATTTGATCAAAGAGATCAAATGCATTGCCATCTAATAATTGAATATCTGAAAGGATTAAATCATACTGGTGTTTGGATAACAAAACTGTGGCCTCATTTACCGATCTGGACCAATCCAAAGTAAGATGTGACTCAAAATATTCAGTAAGATATAGTTCAAGTTTTTCATAAGCTGGAATTTCGTCTTCTAAAATCAGAATATGCATAGGATCAACGATGTCGTTTTAATCTTTTAATGTTAGAAGTGGTAGCGAAACAGTAAAATACGCCTTATTTTCTTCAATAGTTACTTCTCTATCAGAAAGCAAAAGATACCGTTTTTTTATATTCTTCAACCCACTTCCCAAAGAATGATTAGTTTCTGAAATGTTTGAGGTATTATTTTTTACCAGGATATGATCTTCGGTAATCGTGATTTGCGTAGTAATAATTTGATCGCTAGTTGGTTTATTATGTTTTACTACATTTTCAATAACGGTCTGTAATGCTCCAGTAGGTAAATACTTGTCTTTTGGTAAGTTGGTTTCTGGTATTTTAAATTCATAAGAATGCCCAAATCGAGTTTTAATAAGAAAGAAATAATTTTCGGCTAATTTTATTTCTTCTTTCAAAGAGACAACTTCCTGATCCTTGGTTTGGATTAGATAGCGATATAATGCAGCTAATCGCGCAGTATACACTTTTGCTTTTTGAGGAGAAGAATCAATAAGCGCATCCATAGTATTTAAGCTATTAAACAAAAAATGAGGATCAAACTGTGATCGTAATAATTTAAGCTCTGTTTCTCGTTGTTCTTTTTCAATTTGATTAACTTTTATAAAGTTTTCATAGTACTTTTTACCCAACAATAACCCTAGGGGCATGGCAATATCTATTGCAGAGTTATAGTAGCTTTTAAAGAACAAAAGAGTTCCCATATTAGAAAAATCTAGTGGATTACCATTAGACCAAAACTCAATAATAAGAGATCCAAAACCGATTAAAATAACACTTGTCAGTGCCAAAATAAAAAACAGAATATACTTTTTACTCTTAACCAGTAATTCTATGATGAGGTATTTAAAAAGAAAGAGTAGAATAATTGTTTTTACCCAAAAAAGAGGTAGGTTTACTACATATTGTAATAAGGACATATCCAAAATGTAGTACCTAACGGCATCCCAGAGAGTAGCTAGAATAAAGTAAAATATAAGAAGCTTATAATCTGATTTATTAAGTTTTAAGTATGTCATAGATTACAAATATAGCATTCAATTCAAATAGGAAGTTTTTACTTTTTGATTTTGAATTGTATTTGTTATTTCGCTTTCGCGAAAGCTATTTTTACAGCTAATCCTGTTAATACAGAGGCCATAAACCACTTTTGAACCCTTACCCATAATGGGTTTTTGGCAAACCAACCCGCCATTTTTGCTGCCGAAATAACGATACCAAAATTAATTGAAAAACTAATAATAATCTGTATGATTCCCAATTGAAAACTTTGTCCTAAAATTGATCCGTATTCTGGTTTAATAAATTGAGGAAAAAATGACAAGTAAAACAATGCCATTTTGGGATTGAGTACATTGGTAAGAAGCCCAATATTAAATAACTTAAAAGGTTTGTCTTCTTTTAAAGAACGATCGGTGTCGAATATTTTAGTGCCACCAGATCTAATAGTATTGTATGCCAAATACAATAAATAACCAACTCCCAGAAACTTAACAATCACAAAAGCATAGGGCACTGCAAAGAATATGGCAGTTAACCCAAACGATACCATAAGAATATGAAATAAAAATCCGCAGATAACCCCAAAAAGAGAGATAATCCCAGCTTTTTTTCCTTGGGATAAGGATCTAGAGATAAGGTAGATCATATTAGGTCCGGGAGATAAAACCATAATTAGAGAGGCAAGGGCAAATATAAGAAGTTCGTTGATAGGCATCATATACTTTGATTACAGATTCATGGGATAAAAGTATTGTTTTTTTTGCAATTTCGAATACCGATGCGTAGTACTACCCTCAAAAATTTGATGTCAAATGTAAATGTCTTTAGACAAAATTTAAAATACATCGGAGTTTACAGATATCTGTATTTATCTCTTACGGAAAAACCATAATTTCGATTTTTATTACGATGTCAAAACCATAAAGAATACTATTAAAAAGAGCAATTTCTCATATTTCGTAGTACAGTGTACATTTTTAATCTATAGTTATGAATTTGATGGTAAAGCAAATACAATTGATAGAGCGAATGGATCAACTCATTCGCATGCAAGCTACGGGGTCGCCAGAAGAACTGATCTCTAAGTTAGGAATTTCAAAAACCAAACTGTATCGCATTATTAATACCATGAAAACTTTGAATGCTCCTATTGAGTATGACATTACTCTACAAAGTTTTGTGTATGCCGAACCGGTAGGATTTACTTTTGGATTCTATACAAAAAGTCAAAAAACAAATATTCTTAATGGTTTTGGAGGGTAACCAGAAGTGTGGATTGTGTAAAGTCAAATGCTACATATGAGATCCAAAATCATAAACCTAGTCCCCATTCTTAAAAAAACTTCATTTTTTCAGTTCCGTTTTTCAGAACTAGTATGTTTTATCATTATACACAATTTATTTATTAACTACGATGTATTGTAAAATTTTATAGCATGCAATAGATCACAAAAACACTAATATCATGTCTAAAGAAAATTATGACGTAAAATTAGCCGTATTAGAAGCACTACCACAAGAAAAAATAAAGGCACCAACACTTCCTGTTGATGTATTTATTCAGGAAGCTGAAAACTTGTATGTGTGGACAGAGGAAGACAAAGAAGTATTACTAGCCAAAGGGCTGGGTTGGGAGATGTTTATAGAAGATTTACCTATTAGGACGGGAGCTTGTCGATATGCTCAGGCCATGTGGATGAAAGAGCGGTATAGCCGGGAGGAAGCCTCCAAAGTTTGGAAAGAAAAATCTCCTAAAGCATACGAGTTTAGAAATGATTTGCTAGCCGATTTGCGCTTTGCGTTTCGAAAAAGACCAGACCTTATCGCTCGTGTACGAGCTATTGCAGATGGAGAAGGGGATGCAGATATGATCCAGGATTTGATGGATATTAGTGTATTGGGTAAAGCCAATGTGCGAGAACTCGAAAAAACGAAATACGATCTTCGAAACTTAGAACTGGCAGCACAGAAATCAGATGCTCTTGCCGAATTACTGGCCAAAGCTAATGGAACTACCTTAGATAATTCTAAAGTCAAAGAAAGCCGGGATAGAGCCTTTACCCATCTTAAAGAGGCTGTAGATGAGGTTCGGGACACAGGCAAATATGCTTTTAGAAAAGATCCTGAGCGTTATAAAGGATATATCAGTCAATATAAACGGCGATAATCGAGAGCTACCCCCGCTCCCGCTAGCGTCTCGCTAGTTGCGTCAAAGCTTGGAGGATAAGAATGCATAAATGATAAGAGCTAGTTACAGTGATGTAATTGGTTTTTTTATTAGGATTACAATATTCTAGTTTCATTTTTTGAAACTGTAATATTGTATTTTGGTCAGATGAGTAGAAACTACAAGTTTTATAATACATCAGGTTTGTACTTTATAAGTTTTGCTACAGTGTATTGGATAGATGTATTTATACGAGAACAATATTTATCTGTTTTGTCAGAAAGTATTACATATTGTAGATCAGAAAAAGGTATGGAGGTTTATGCGTATTGTTTTATGCCTAGTCATATACATTTGGTATTTCGTTCTTCAAATGATGATCCTTCTGGGTTGATTAGAGATTTTAAAGGGTATACTTCTAAAACGTTGTTAAAAGCAATAGAGAATAACCCTCAGGAAAGTAGGAAAGAATGGTTGTTATGGATGTTTGAGAAGGCGGGTAAAAAGAATGCTACTGTAAGCAGAATGCAATTTTGGCAGCAACATAATAAGCCTATAGAATTATGGAGTGATAAAGTGATTCAACAAAAAATAGATTATATTCACAATAATCCTGTCGAATCAGGTTTTGTAACAGATCCGGTAGATTGGAAATATAGTAGCGCAAGAAATTATCAGGATGACCATACAGTGTTAGAGATTGATAGCGATGGATATCTATTTGGATTAACAAAGCATTGATGCCACTAGCGAGACGCTAGCGGGAGCGGGGGGGGTTCTATCACATAAAAAGTTGAAAAAAGCAAAGAAGGAAAACCCTAAAATTAATATTAAATGGTTAAATATACTTCTTAGATCAGGGCTTATATTATGTGTTATCTGGCTGGTAATTTATTCATTAGCTACAAAATTTAGCCTTGGAGGTTTAAAACTTTACTATCCAATATGGTTAGGGATATCTATTATGTTCTATTGGATCGGTTACAGAGGGTTATATCAGTTTAAATTAGCAAAAGACCGTAAAGCTATTAATGAGTTACTTAAAGAAATTTCTGCTAATGAGAATCATAGTAGATTAAACAATCGTAATGTAGAAGAATACACAGAAAATCATCCAATATTTAGAAAGTTTAAAGATTTAGTTGAAAAAGAACGTGTCTATAGGCAGCAAGATTTAACTTTGGATTCAATGGCTGTACTATTAGAGACAAACAGATCGACGCTTTCTAAATTAATAAACCAAGTTTCAGAAAAAAGATTTACAGATTTTATCAATACGTATAGAATTGAAGAAGCTAAGGAGTTATTAGGTAACCCTGATTTTGATAAGTATAAGATTTCTGCAATAGGTTTTGAAGTAGGGTTTAATCGTGCAGGTACTTTTTATGATGTTTTTAAGAAGTATACAGGGGTTACACCTACAAAGTTTAAACAAAATATTAGCACTTGATTTCATTTTTTTATTGATAATTTTATCAAAAAGTGATGTATGAATATACTGGAAAAATTAATAAATGATCTTGATGGAGATTATCATCAGGATGATCTAAAAAAAAGGCATACAACAGGGGGAGCATTTATTAGTCAAAATAGTTATGGTATAATTAAAAAAGAAAATTATTCAATAAAAATATATTGTTATGATAATATGGGGATTAGGGCAGTTAATACTCTTGATGGATCCCCTTTTAAAATAGTATTAATCTTACCGTTTATTCTAAAAAAAGCACAAAGTATTTTTCCTAAATCTTTTTTTCAGAAAATGTTTAGTGTTCCAATATCTAAAAATGTGCTATCTGTTAATGCAAAAAAATTACTGAAAAAGTATAATTTAAAAGGCAATAAGGAATTAACCAATTATATTTTGAATGATGATATACTAACAGAAATATTACCAAATCATATTTTGTACATAACTACAAAAATTCAAAATGGTGATTCAACTCTAAGTCTTCGACCTAATGAATCTGTTACTACTGTTAAAGAGTTAAGAGAATTATATGATATTATGAATAGATTAGGACAAGTTGTTTTTGAACACAAACAAAAGGTAATCTAAGTAATCCAATCGCTCAGATATGATAGCACAGAAATGTTTTCTGTGCTGGGTAAGAGTAGGTGGTATGTATACTAAAAACTAAAATGATATTATCTGTATTATTTTGTTTTAGTTTCTCCTATAATTACGCCAAAGTTACCGTCTAATTGGTTCCAGTTTTTAGAAGGTAAGTATGCTCTGGATACAAATCCATCCAGATACAATGCATTTTTGCAACCGTTTTGTTTAAAATAGGAAGCAAAATCATAAAAATTTGTTTTCTCTTTAGAGATGGCAAAAAGTAAATTTCCATTGGGCAAGATTCCTACTCCGTTTCTAATATGAACATTAGAAGATCCTTTTCTAAATTTGGGATGGATTTTTCCGTCAATCAGGAGCATAGGCCCAGATTGTGTGGCATATTTGATATGCTCACTATCCGTAAATATCTTTGTAGTGCAAATGACGGGTTTGTTTTTTTTAGTCAAATAGAATATCCCATTGGGTTGAAGGTAAAAGTTACCATATCCACTTTGAGATGTGTCAATTCTGGCTTTGGTTTCTCCATTTTCAATATAAAGCCCTTGAGGGGATAAGTCTTTGTTATACATCCCCCCATTCATTGCAAAAATCAATTCCTTGTTTTCTTTTTCAAGTTCTGATTTTAAGTTTTGAAAGCTTTTGTAAGTATTAGTATTCTCATTTTTCCAATAGAAATGTAGTTCCTGTTGCAATGGATTTACCTCGTAGCTTAAAAATCTGGACTTGTCAACCTGAGTTTCTGATTTCTTAACAAAAAAGAAACTGGTTAATAGTACCAGAGCTCCAAGTATTACTATAGAACCAATGAGTTTTTTCATTACCTAGTGCCTAGTCTGAAATAGGCGATTTTTATGATTTGAATTATTTTTGATGGAATTTTGATTTTCTTTTTTGACACAGATGCCTTAGTATCAGGTGATAAAAGATAAATTGAAATTGCGCAAAAAGAAACAAATCTAATAGTGATCTATTTCCGATCAGGCACTACCTACTATTTCTTATATATTTTTCCTTCTTTCATTACAAACACTACATTCTCCATCGTATTTATTTTTTGGGTTGGATCATCATTTACTGCTACGATATCGGCTAAGAAACCTGGAGTAATTTGTCCGATCTGATCTTGCATATTCAGGATTTTGGCGTTGATAGTAGTAGCACTTTGTATAGTTGCCATTGCAGGCATACCCGCTTCGACCATAAAACCAAACTCTTTTCCGTTTTGTCCGTGTTTAAATACTCCTGCATCGGTACCAAAAGCGATACCTACCCCACGATCATATGCTTTTTTAAATGTATTTTGGATTTTTGGACCGATCTCTAGTGCCTTAGGAACAATGATAGCAGGGTAATAACCATCAATAGCTGCTTTTTCGGTAACCTCTTTTCCTGCAGTAATGGTAGGTACTAGATATGCATTATGCTGTTTCATTAAATCCATCGTTTTCTCACTCATTAATGTACCGTGCTCAATAGTTTTTACACCACCCAGGATGGCACGTTGCATTCCTTCATCGCCATGTGCATGTGCTGCAACATGAAATCCATAATCTTTTGCAGTTTCGCATATAGCCTTAATCTCCTCTACAGTAAATTGAGGGTTAGAACTGCTTTTTGCTACACTTAATACACCTCCGGTAGCTGTAATTTTGATAAGATCTGCGCCATTTTTATAGCGTTGTCGTACTGCTTTTTTTGCATCTTCGATACTATTTACTACACCTTCTTTTGGGCCTGGATCACCAATTAATGACCTTTTACTTCCGTTGGTAGGATCTGCATGTCCACCAGTGGTAGCCAGAGACTTGCCAGCTGTAAATACTCTGGGGCCTTTAATACGGCCACTTTTAATTGCTTTTTTAAGCGAAATATTTACTCCGCTCCCTCCCAGGTCTCTTACTGTAGTAAAACCTGCCATTAGTGTTGTTTTAGCAAACTGAACTGAGTTAAAAGCGACATCTGCTTCGCTATCGGTATATTTTTGAAGATATGCCTTTGGATTTGTTTCACCTTCTAGATGTACGTGCATATCAATCAAACCGGGCATCACTGTTTTATTTTTAAGATCTATAATGATATCATCTTTTTTACCGACTACAAAGCCATTTTCGATTTTAATAATTTTATTTCCGGAAACGACAATCGTTTTTTCGGTAAGGATTTTACCTGTTTTGGTATCGGTTAGTTTTCCGCATTGTAAATACGTGTTTTGAGCTAAAATGGTCGTACTTATAAAAACAAAAAGCACTGTGTATAGATATCTCATAAGTGATGGTGTGAAAAATTACTATAAATTAAAATTGAGTTTTGAATATAGAAAAGGAACAATTTAAAATAAATTGTTGTGATTAAGAGGTTGATTATGATTTCTTTTAGAAATATGGGAATTGGTTTAAGGCCTCACAAGTTTTTAAAACTTGTGAGGCCTTAGGTTTTTTATAAATAGTATCAAATTATTTTAGTAACTCTTCTAGATTTTGTTCTATGTACTGAGGGATAGCATTAATATCAATAATCTCATCAGATAAACCTTTTTTCTTTTCCTGTAGTTGCAGTATTTTTTCTTCGATAGTATTTTTGGTAATAAATCTTGTGACCATCACATTATTGATTTGTCCTATACGGTGAGCTCTGGCAATTGCTTGCTTTTCAATAAATGGATTCCACCATGGATCTAATAATACTACATAAGATGCTTTGGTAAGGTTTAATCCAACACCACCTGCTTTTAATGAAATGAAGAACAAATTGATATCATCATTTTTCTGAAACTCATTTACAATAGCTTCTCGATCGGCACTCTTGGTTTGCCCGGTTAATGTTAAATAGGATACATTATGCGTCGAACACCATTCCTGATACAAATCAAGATGAGATACAAAGGAACTGAATACGAGCACTTTTTTGTTGGCTTTGACCAGTGTGTCAAGGTAATGAGTAACATCCTGAAATTTCCCTGATAAATCTTTTGTTTTATCGTCTACAAGTTTAGGATGATTTACAATCTGGCGAAGTTTTGTGAGTGTATTAAGAACATGGATCTTATTTGTTGATGCAGAATCAATACCTAGTAATAGATTTCTGGCTGCCGATTTCTGAGATTCGTATTGCTTTTCCTGTTCAGAAAGCATCTCTGTGTATATTGTCTGTTCTGATAATTCGGGAAGATCTTTGGCAACCTGTTCTTTAGTTCTTCTTAGTATAAAAGGGTCTATTAACGCTTTTAACTCTTTGATGCATTCTGGATCTTGATGTTTTTCTATCGGAGTTTTAAAACGATCCTTAAAAAATGGATAACTGCCTAACATTCCTGGGTTAATAAATTCCATCTGAGACCAAAGATCAGATAATGAATTTTCTATCGGTGTACCACTTAGAGAAATTTTATGGGTAGTGTTTATATTATTTATCGCCTGAAATATTTTAGACTCTTTGTTTTTGATCTGTTGACTCTCGTCTGTGATTAGATAGGTGAAATTTACCTTTTTTAAAGCAGCGATATCCTTTGATACTGTAGTATAGGTTGTGAGAATAATATCGTAGGTCTCTAGGTATGGAGTGATTTTTTTGCGATCAGGACCTGTGTATTTAACAATATTGAGATGCGGAGCAAACTTTAATATCTCCTGTGCCCAATTAAACACCAGAGAAGAGGGAAGTACGATCAAAGCTTTGAGGTAGGTTTTTACCTCTAGAGGATCGATAAATAAGTCTAATCGAATTTTTTCAAGCTTTTTATCTACAGGCTCTAGTCGTTCTTTTGCATAAACTAGCATCGCAATAGTTTGCAAGGTTTTTCCTAATCCCATATCATCTGCTAAGCAGGCACCTAATTTATTGTAATGATGATTAACCAACCATTGCACTCCTTCTTCCTGATAAGGGCGTAATGTTGCTTTAAGTTTAGATGATGGTTTATAAAGATGACTGGTAGAGTCTTCTATACTAATTTCTTCTGGTGGAATAATATCCTTTAACAGGATGTAGTTACTTTTGGTGATACGTATATTTTTATCTTGTATCTGACCAAAATCTACAAGTTTTTTATATCGTGTCATCCATTCGTTAGGGATAATAAAAACCTGATCCTCATCAATTGGGAAAAAACGATTATTTTGCTTGATATATGTTATAAATTTTGAAAAAGGAATTTCCTGACTCCCAATAGTAACAACCCCTTTAATATCAAACCAATCATTCTCTTGTTGACTACCAATCTCAATGGTATGTGGAGCAAGATTAACCGTTCTCTCGCCTAGTAAAGGTAGGTTTATCTCAAAACCATCTGCTTCTAATTGGGTTTTGTTCAATTTTAACCAATTTAGAATTTCAAAAGGGTCATCAGAGGCTTTAGTTTCTAATAATAGATTATTATTAACCTCTAGCCCTTTGGATGTTAGTAAACTAATGATTTTCTGCTCAGCTTCTGGATTGCGTTTGGTTTGGATAATTTGAATTTGATCATCATTTCCGAAACGTACATTAGAAACCGTAGTTTTTGTACTGTTATAATCAAAATGAATAGTGTTGTATTCAAAAACAACCTTAATTATATAAGTGTTCTGGATAAAATCCTGGATAATTTCTATCCCATATGATGCTATATTTTTATGTGTAATAATATCAAAACCATGGGTTATAACATCTACATTTTTGATAATGGGTATGATTACTTTTTCTAAGTAAATTTTGATATGCTTACGTGCAATGGTAATTTTTTCTTTATCAAAAAAAGGTTTTAATTTATTAGCATTTAAGTTTTCAATTTGGTACAAGTATTTATCTACGATAATCCACGAAGGCTCGTTAAGTAATATTTGGATATCATTATTTTTAGGTATAATGAGCGTATCTTTGTTTTTTAGAGAAAAAGCATATTCAATGCCTTCATCTATCTTAGTGAATTCGAGAATAGGCTTTAGTGTAGTATTGCCAATTGATAATTTATGGTTTTCGAAAGGATCTTTTCTCTGGGCATTAATAGTTATTGCATATTGATGCGAAACAATCAAGGAATAGAAAACGGATAATTTTTTGCTTATATAATCAAGTACAACATCGTTTACTTTTGGATCTTTTAATACATCTGAAAAGGTTAAACTTTTTCTCCTTTTTACAGGCATAAATTGTTGTTCTAATGCTTTGATTTTTAAGCACGAGCATATCTCTAGTAATTGCTCATGAGGAGTGTCATGAAATATGATTTCGTAGCTTTCTAAAGTTTCAGGCGTTGCTTGTTTTTCTACATAACCAAGATGGCCATTCGTTATTGGTACAACATATGCTTCTGGTAAAAGGGGAATTTTAGAAAGACTGTGATCAACAAGGTTATAACAAATGCAAAGGGAATCCATGAAAAAGGAATAAGTTTAAGAGATTAAATTAGATTTTTAGAAGATAGATTTCTTTTTCTTCTATTATTTCAGACAAAGTCAAAAAACATTAAAGAAAAACTTCTTTAATGTTTTTTGACTTTGTCTTATGTTTTTTTAATGTTTTAGATTGTTACAGATTTGCCTACAAAATCAATAACCGTTTTGGTGATAAAATCAATTTGTTCATCATCCAATTCTGTATGCATTGGCAAAGAAATAACTTCTTTTACCAACTGATTAGTTATAGGGAAATCAGTTTCATTATAGCGTTCATCCTGATATGCTTTTTGACTGTGCAGAGGGATAGGGTAATAAACGCCACAAGGAATTCCATTATCATTTAAATGTTTAGCCAGAGCATCACGATCTATATCGATTATTCTAAGCGTATATTGATGAAACACATGTGTGTCTTCTTTGTCAATAATAGTTGGAGTAATAATATGCTCCTGATCGGCAAAAGCCGCAGTATATTTTTTTGCTGCTTCCCGTCGGGCATTATTATAGTGATCCAAATTAGGAAGTTTTATTCTTAGCACTGCTGCCTGTATAGAGTCTAAACGAGAATTTACCCCCACGACATCATGATGATATCTTTTATACATTCCATGATTTACTACTCCACGTAAGGTATGAGCCAGATCATCATCATTAGTAAAGATAGCACCACCATCTCCATAACATCCTAGGTTTTTAGAAGGGAAAAAAGAGGTAGACGCTACATGACCTATGGTTCCGGATTTTGAAGTACTCCCATCTTTAGAATGATAACTTCCTCCAATACCTTGAGCATTATCTTCAATTACATATAAATCATGTTCTTTGGCAATAGCCATAATAGCATCCATATTGGCAGATTGACCAAATAGGTGTACAGGTACAATAGCCTTCGTTTTTGGAGTAATTGCTTTTTTAATGGCTTCGGGATCAATATTAAAAGAATCAGGTTCAACATCTACCAGAACAGGAGTAAGTTGTAGCAATGCAATTACTTCTACTGTTGCAGCAAAAGTAAAATCTGCAGTAATTACTTCGTCACCAGGTTGAAGGCCTAATCCCATCATTGCAATCTGTAATGCATCTGTACCGTTAGCACAAGGGATAACATGTTTTACACCGAGATAATCTTCTAGTTCTTTTTGAAAACTATGTACCTCTGGGCCATTAATAAAAGCTGTAGATTGTATAACGTCGAGAACAGATGAATCGATATGTTCTTTGATTTGTTGATATTGCCCCTTAAGGTCAACCATTTGTATCTTCTTCATAAATGTTTTATTGTAACCTTACGAAAGTACAAAATATTGATGCTATTGCCAATGCGATACAAGGTTTTGATATAATTTTTATTAACGATAAACAATATATGAGCATGGATTTATTCTTTAATAAACTTAATAGATTTAAAACCTTGAATATTAAGAAAATAAACGCCGCTGCGTAATGTTTTCAGTTTTTCTGAAATATGATATTGTGAATTTTGATTTGTTCGAATCCTGAAGTTCTTAATTTCTTTTCCTGTGATATCGTATATTTTTATAGAAAATGGATCTGGTAAAACATACCCCAGAACAGATAAAAATGCTTGATTTTTGACTGAATTTGGTGTTATCCAAATTGCTTTTTCGGATTTATATATGTGACTCTCATCCTCGACCTCATTTAAACTGTTTTCAACATCTCCAACTACAAATCCAGAAATAATACTTCTTCTGAAATTATTTTTATTTTCTGAATTTAGAAATAAACTATACACTCCTTTTTCTAGATTTTTAGTGTTAAAATAGAAGCTATGGTCATTCTCATCAAATGTAATCATCTCGGGATCACTTTGTACTGGTGTACCATCTATTTCTGAAGTTTTGAGTATTACACCATGAACTTGAGTATTCAAAAATAATTGAGAATCTTTTTTATCCGAGTATAAATCAACTTTTAGTATTGGATACCTACTCATAGAAAGCTGCTCTAGAGACATTAATATTCCACTGTTTTGTTTGATAAATGCCGTAAATCGAGAATTACTTTTTAAGGTTATATTATTTTCGGAAATAGGAATAATGGTTTTATGATTTTCATGGCTAGAGCTTTTGCGAATATTCAATTTTTGAAGGTTTTTATCAAAAACTTCAAAACTAGCAGTTGGATTTTCATGTATGACTTCGGCTACCGCGTAACTAGAACCTTTATCCAGTAGTATTTGATCATATTCATTTTCAGAATAAATAATATAATAGTTACTTGTTATTTTGGAGCTATCGAATTTACTATCCGGTACAATAGCACTTTTTAAAGAACGGTTTTCGATATAAGATTTTATATAAGACCAACTAAACTGTCCAAAACTAATATCCAGGTGATCAATAATTGCTCTGGGATCATTTTTTCTGAAGACATATTCTGCACCAGGTCTAAGTGTACTTTTATACGGTGCTACTCCATCATTAGCTCCTTGAATTGGAAATAGAAACCCTCCTGTTAGTAAAAAAGCTGGAGCAGCAATGGTAGATCCTTTGTAAAAACCAGAAGCTCCCAATACAATAAACTTTTCTGGTTCGTTATCCGGATGATTATCCAGGTAAGGTCGTACTACATCTCTACAATAATATGTGGTCGAGGTTTGTGCTCCTTCGTTTAATCCAGTAAGTTTCCATGCCCAGTTTAACCAGGGCATCTGAGAAATATCTGCCAGATATGTTCCCCAAAAAGGAGTTCCAAGAGCAAAGGCCAATGCTACTTTATCCTTTTTTTTATAAGTGAACATTGCTGCTTCTGAAGCTTTTCCACCATTACTATGCCCAACCAGATATACCTGATCTACATTAAATTTTTGGGTAACAATATCGATAGATTCTGCTAATAATTTTCCGTTTACCCAGATTCCTCCACCTCTCGTAGTGGCAACAAAAACAGCTTGATATCCTTCATTGTATGTTTCTTGATAAAAGGAATTATTAAACAGAAACTGAGATTGATTAAGATCTATATAACCATGGTTAAAAAGGATTATTTTTCCATTATAATTAGGAGGAGTGGCGCCATAATGAATTGTGGATTTAAACAAGGGGCCAATAAAAAAGGGAGATACCTTGTCTGGTTTAGGAAGCTGTACTTCGTTAAAGTTTTGAGAACATAATATTGCACATGAAAATAATGCGATTAAAGTAAGTTTTAATTTCATAAATATAGAGTTTGTGTAATAGTTGATGTTAATTTAACTATTTTGTTGCTTTTCTTTTGTGAAAAAGATCATTTTGTTGGGTTTTATTTACTTTAAATTAAATATTAATGCAGTTATCTTAACCCTTAGAATCAGGTTTTTGTGATAGATAATTACCTTTTTTAATAGGAAGAAATGTATTTTAGCAATTCATAAAAATTATCATTCTTGGGCATTTTATATAACATCTTTATTGCAATATTTAATGGTTTACTTCCTGTAATAGGTCTGTTAAGCCCTAAACTCAAATTGTTTGCTAACGGAAGGAAAACAGTTTTTGAAACTCTTGAGAAACATTTTCCTGCTCAAGATCGTATTATCTGGTTTCATTGTGCATCTTTGGGAGAATACGAGCAAGGTGTTCCTGTAATAGAAGCGCTAAAGAAAAAGTATCCTACTCATAAAATAGTAGTCACTTTTTTTTCCCCTTCAGGTTACGAAGCCAAAAAAAATAGCACTTTGGCTGATATTATTGTGTATCTACCTATGGATACAAATGCAAATGCTATTCGGTTTATCCAGCTTGTAAAACCTGAACTTGCTGTCTTTGTAAAATATGAATTTTGGCCTAATTACCTAAAAGTATTAGAAAGCAGAAACATTCCGGCAGTGTTTATATCTGCGGCATTTAGAGAAGATCAGGCGTTTTTTAAATGGTATGGTGGTTTTATGAGAAAAGCTTTGCAGACCATAGATCACTTTTTTGTTCAGGATAAAATATCCCAAACGCTAATAGAAAAACAAGGTTTCACTAATGTTACTTTGAGTGGGGATACACGTTTTGATCGTGTGTCACACCAAATTGAAATGGATAACCATGTTGATTTTATTTCAGAATTTATTAATGAACGACTTTGTATAGTGATGGGGAGTTCATGGCCAGAAGATGAAGAAATTTTTATGGAGTATATAAATTGCGCCTCTAATGAGGTTTGTTTTATTATTGCTCCTCATGAAATAAAAGATAGTAGTACAAATGCATTAAAACAAAAGATTAAAAAGAAAACCGTTTTATATTCTGAAAAAGAAGGAATAGTGCTGAAAGATCAGCAGGTGTTTATAATGAACACTATCGGATACTTATCTCGGGTATACAGCTACGCAGATATAGCATATGTTGGTGGGGCTATGGGAACAGGAGGATTGCATAATATTTTAGAACCAGCAACTTTTGGAATCCCAATCATTATTGGTAAGAATTTTGAAAAATTTAGAGAGGCTAAGCAACTTCAAAAATTGGCAGGGTTATTTTCAGTTTCAAGTGAAGATGAATTTAATCAGATATTAAATAAACTTGTCGAGGATAAAAAGTTTAGAGAAAAAACGGGGATGATTTCTGGTCACTTTATCAATAGTAATACGGGTGCTACGGCAATGATTATGGCGTATTTAATTAAGAAAATTAATTAGAATAAAAACAACAAAGTGTCATGCTGGTTTTTACTTTTAACAACTATACGGTAACAGCCTGATTAAAATACCGCCTAAACGGAAGCATTTCTTTATACACTGTAATCACCTTATTCATAAAATCTTCTTTAAGGATATCTTCTTTGGTTAAGGGGTGAATTACAGCAAATGTTTTATGACGAAGCAGATCGATATATTCATGATCAGAAGGGTAACCTTTGGGAGTAGTTTTTAGCTTATCCTTATCTAAGTACATCTCTCCAAAAGTGTGTTTGAAACTTTTTTTATTCAAAATCTTAACTAGTTCTTCACCATTATAGTCAATCGCTTCTCGAATACTGTTAAGCATTTTGTTCTCTGGCCTCCAATAACCACCAGCCAATTCACATTCGTTAATCCCAATTTGGATATAAAAATCGCCTTGCTTGGTGCGTTGATCCAATCCAGCAGCAAAATGATCTTTGTATACAGGTTTATTAGGATGAAAAAGTAAATTGTTGTTAATGCGATTAATTCCTTTTTTACCCGATGTAGGATAGTAATTGGGGTCGATTGCGGCTAATTTCACATCCAATTCATCTAGCCATTGTATAAATGAATTACGAACAGTTTGATACTGTTTTCTATTAGCATCCATCCATTCTTTATGATTATTGGCCTGTAAACCTTGTAAAAACTGAAAGAGTGCATTAAAATCCATCTCGATTCAAAGATTAAAATAACCCGTTTAGCTCGGCATCAATGCGATTTATAATGTTCCCCAGATCTTCTGGATTATCCACAAAATTGATATTGTCTACATCCACAATAAGAAGATTGCCTTTATCATAATCATGTGCCCAAGCTTCATATCGTTCATTAAGCCTGCTTAGATAATCAATACTAATTGTATTTTCATATTCACGTCCACGTTTATGAATCTGATTTACTAGATTAGGAATACTACTTCTAAGATAAATCAATAGATCAGGACCTTCGACTACATTTTCCATAAGATCAAAAAGAGACCTGTAGTTTTCAAAATCACGATTGGTCATAAGCCCCATTGCATGTAAGTTTGGGGCAAAAATATAGGCATCCTCGTAGATCGTTCTATCCTGGATAATATCTTTTCCGCTTTCACGAATATCTAATATTTGTCTAAAACGACTATTAAGGAAATAAATCTGAAGGTTAAAAGACCAACGCTCCATTTTATTATAAAAATCCTCTAGATAAGGGTTCTCTAATACATCTTCAAAATGAGCTTCCCATTTATAATGTTTAGCAAGTAATCGGGTCAATGTAGTTTTTCCGGCTCCGATATTTCCAGCTATTGCTATATGCATAGTTGATTGTTTTTCTTGAGGTGTTTTGTAAAAATGTACGTTATAGTGTGGGCGTAAATATAGTGGATTTTATGGCGAACATAAAAAGGATAGAAAAGAATTTCGGTAAGATGCATGTTTTAAAAACTTAAGTGCTCGTTTAATCAATATAAGTAACGTACAAAAATTGATTTTAGCATACTAGTTTATATCCATATCCTCTTACATTAATAATTTGGATGGATTCATCTTGTTTTAGTTTTTTGCGAAGTTTAGTGATAAATACATCCATACTTCTACCACTAAAAAAATCATCATCACCCCAGAGTTTTTTGAGAATCATTGAACGATCCAGTACTTGATTTTTATTTTTGATTAGGTGAAACAACAGATGAGCTTCTCTATGTGTGAGTTGTTGTGTTTCTTCTTTATAGGAGAGTAATTGTTTAGGAAAATCAAAAGTATAGGCGCCAAAACTAATAATTTCTGCACTCTGTTGCAATGTAATACGATGTAGTAAATTATTGATTCTTACGATCAATTCTTCCATGCTAAAAGGTTTTTTTAGGTAATCATTACCGCCAATAGTAAATCCTTCTACAACATCTTGTGTTTGAGACTTAGCTGTAAGAAATATAATAGGAATGGTGTTGTCTTCTTGTCTAATTTCTTTAGCCAGAGTAAATCCATCTTTTTTAGGCATCATAACATCCAGAACAAGTAGTTTTGGCTTTACAGATTTATATAAATTATAGGCTTCTTCACCATTTTTAGCCAGATGTACTTTAAAGTTCCTGGTTTCCAGGCTCTCTTTAATGATTTGACCTAAAGAGGGTTCATCTTCTGCAAGTAGTATTTCGATTGTCTTAGTCATTAGGTAAAGTGATTTTGAAATTTGTTAGCCCTTGATCTAATGATAATTGTATAGTTCCTTCATGTTTTTCAACTATAGTCTTGGCATAAAAAAGACCGATACCAAAACCTTTAACATCATGTGTATTTCCTTTGGGTACACGATAGAATTTTTCGAATATTTTCTCTTTATGAGCTTTGGTTAATCCTGTACCATTATCTCTAATTTCTATGCTACTGTGTGAATCTGTATTTGTAATACTAATACCTACTGTGTTTCCTCCATATTTAATAGCATTGTCAATAATATTATTTATTGCATTTTCAAAATGAAACCCATCGATTTTTCTCCTAATATTTTCATGAGAATTGGTAAAAGTTATATTTTTTAGGGGCGAATTTACTTTGTGCTTTTCTGCAATGGTTTGAATTAGCGGTACTAAATTTATTTCCTCCAGATTTAATTGTAATTCATCGCTATCCAATGTAGCTGTTTCCAGGATCTTTTCGACCATGGTATTAAGTTTGTTTAATTGACCAGAAGACATTTCGATATACTTTTTTGTCTTTTCCTGATCATTATCCTGGTTGAAATTTTGAATCCCTTCCAGAGCAGCACTTATGGTGGCAATTGGGGTTTTAAATTCGTGAGTTATATTACTTATTAAGTCGTTTTTTAGTGCTGCCAGATGTTTTTGATGATTAATGATTCTTAGTAAAAATAAAAGACATGCAATCACCGCACTCACTAATAAAAATGAAAGAGTAATACTGATTAGGTTTTTTTTAAATATGACTAGTTTTTCATTAGTAAAAAATAACTGTAATGAACTTGTTTTTGGTAGATATAATGATTTTGAAGAAGTACTTAGAATTGCAGAGTTAATAATATCGCTTTTAGTTTCTTTTTTTTCTCCTAAAGTATCGTTGAACTTTAGCCCAAAATCTACGGCAATTTTTTTACGTAAAAATTCCTGCTGCACCAAAGAATCTATTTTTTGAAGTTGAAGCGAATCTTGAGTAATCGAAACTACAATTTTAGAAGTAAGTTGCTTAAATAGATCATTTTGATTTGTACTATCTTTAAATCTATTGGTAGTCACTGATATGCGTCTACGACTCCCTCTATGTTCGTGTTCACTTTCATTAAATATAGATATACCAGTCATGTCTATACTATCTGGAATCTGGAATCTTTTAAAATTTATAGTATCAGAATCTATTTTCTTTAGTAATATTTTGAAATCTCCGTTTTCTAAGAAATTTTTAAGGTTGGTAGAATCTGAGACAAACCCTATTGTATTTTCTTCAGCAAGTTTAGTATAATATTGATTTACGGCATTGTCTAAACTTATTTGTACTTCATTAATTAATTGTTGTTTTCCGATTTGATAGTTCTTATAATTCCAATACACCTGTATGCTTAATGTAATTACAATTACAGCGGTGATAAAATATAATATATTCTTGTAGCTTCCTTTTCGCATACTTCAAAAGTAAGGTTCTTATCTTATATAAAACCAATCGGTTAACACACGTTAACATTGGTTAACCTTCTGGTTAGGGTTCAGTTTTCATATTTGTAACGTATTAATCGAAGTGATTGAAAAAAGTTTATTCCACTTCATCAAAAAAATAACTATGATACGAATTATGATATTGATATTACTTTTTGTGTTTGAAGGCTTGTTTGCACAGGATTTTCAAGGCATTGTAACGTATAAGACGAATAGAAAAATGGATCTTAATATGGAAGATTCTAAAATGAATGCTGATATGCAAAAACAGCTTCAGGAAATGTTGAAAAAGCAATTTCAAAAAGAATATAGATTGAGTTTTAATGCTACAGAATCGGTATATAGAGAAGAAGAAAATCTGGGAACACCACAACCAGCTTCGGGAGTTCAAATTGTAGTTGCAGGATCCGGAGCATCTAACATTTTGTATAAAAATATTAAAGAAAAACGTTTTGCCAGGAAACAAGATATGATGGGTAAGCTATTTCTGGTAAAAGACAACTTGGAAAAATTAGATTGGAAACTCGAAGATGAAACAAAAAAGATAGGAAATTATACGTGCTATAAGGCAACAGCAAAACGAATGGGGCAACGCATTCAAAATATGAGAATTAGTACCAATGATGATAATGATGAAGTGACCGAGCCAGAAGAAGAGGAGATTACAATTACGGCATGGTATACTCCAGAGATACCTGTATCTAACGGTCCAGGAAATTATTGGGGACTTCCTGGTTTAATATTAGAAATCAATGATGGAGATCAAAGTATACTATGTGCTAAAATAGTACTGAACCCAAAAAAGAAAGTAAACATTAGCGAACCGACAAAAGGGAAAGAGGTCACAGAAGAAAAATTTGAGCAAATTGTAGAGAAAAAAATGAAGGAAATGAGAGATCGGGAATCAAGACGAGGGGATGGAGAATCAATACGAATACGAATAGGAGGGTAAGTTTATATTCGAACCTAAAAAAATAAGTATATAGCAGTAACTCTACTCTTCATTAAGAGTTACTGCTTCTATAACTCTTGTTATAGAAATAGATAAAAATCATTATAAAATGTACAAAAAACTAGGACTATTGGTTTTCCTCTTTGGGATAACCCTGGCATCTACTGCCCAAAAAGTACAAATCACAGGTTTTGTCAAAGATTCATTAGGCAGCCCTATAACAATGGCTAATGTGATTGCATATAAGAAACTGGATAATACGATGGCCAGCTACGGAATAACGAATGATAAGGGTAAGTATAAAATTTCGGTTCCTGCGAATGAAACATACATATTGAAAGTAAGTTTTATTGGTCTTACAGCAGAAACAAAATCAATTACTATATCTACCAATGATGAAGTTATTGATTTTGAGATGAGGCCTGAAGAAAATAGTCTGGATGAAGTAGAAATCGTTTATGAAATGCCAGTAGTAGTAAAAGGAGATACCTTAGTCTATAATACTGATTCTTTTGTCAATGGTACAGAAAAAAAATTGGGAGATGTACTGAAAAAACTACCGGGAGTTGAGGTTAATGAAGATGGTGAAATTGAAGTTGAAGGCAAAACAGTTTCTAAGGTTATGGTAGAAGGAAAAGATTTTTTTGATGGAGATTCTAAACTGGCGACAAAGAATATTCCCGCAGATGCTTTGGATAAGGTAGAAGTATTGCGAAATTATGATGATGTTGGCCAGATGCGAGGTCTACGAAATTCGCAAGATCAGGTAGCCATTAATATTAAATTGAAAGAAGGTAAAAAGAATTTTTGGTTTGGTGATATAACCGCTGGTGCAGGAGTAGGGGAGACAGAGCGCTATATAATTAAACCTAAACTGTTTTATTATAGTCCAAAGTACAGTATTAATGTCCTTACAGATATTAATGATATTGGTGAAGTTCCTTTTACGATGATGGATTACTTTAATTTCACAGGAGGTTTTAGAAATTTAGGGCGTGGAGGTACGTCTTTTAGTATTTCTACAGATGACCTTGCGTTTGCTGCACTACAAAATAATAGAGCCAATGAAATTAATACCAAATTTGGTGCAGTTAACTTTAATCTTATGGCCAATAAGAAATTGGATATTAGCGGTTATGGAATTGTGAGTGATAACAAAGTAGATTTAATAACCAATACCCGAAGAGTTTATGTTGATGATACCCCGGATCCTACAGATAATACAATTGAAGAAACTTTTGATAATACCAGGCAGCGGAGTACGTTGGGATTATTAAAACTAAATGCAAGTTATAGGCCTAGTAGCAATTTTAGATTAGATTATGATATTCTCGGAAAACTTTCTGAACAAAAAGAAGAGGATACTTTCTTATCTACAAGATCAACTGTTTCTGAAGATATAAATGAGAGACTTGAAAGCTCTCCATTTTCGATACAACAAAATATGAATGCTTACTATACACTAAATACAAAACATATTTTCTCTTTAGAAGCACGGCATTTATTTCAAGATGAAGATCCCTTTTATAATGCAATACGAGCAGAAATTCCTTTTAGGGGTGTTTTTACACAAATAAATGACCCTTTACTTCCAGATTCAGATACTTTTGATCCATTAGAGGAATCTTCAAACTATAGTATTAATCAAAAAAAAGAGGTGAAAACCAGTAAGTTGGACGCGAAACTGGATTATTATTATGTGATTAACAAAAAGAGTAACCTCAATCTTACGTTCGGAAGTACACTAAGTACTCAAAACTTTGATTCAAGCATTTTTCAGATTTTGGATAATGGAAACCAGAATAATTTTGAGGCTGGTGAATTTAGTAATGAGGTGAAATATAACTTTAATGATGTATATGCTGGCCTGCATTATAAGTTTATTAAAGGGATTTTTACATTTAATCCAGGGGTGAGTGTACATAACTATGGTTTAAAAGATCAACAATTAGGTACTAAAATAACCCAGAACGAATGGCAGGTTTTACCAGATCTTTTTGTTTTAGCTCAATTAAGACAAAGTGAAAGTCTAAGGTTTAACTATTCGATAACCGCAGAGTATACCGATGTTAATCGTTTAGCAACTGGTTATGTGTTTAATAACTATAATTCATTATTTCAGGGAAACCGAAACCTGGAAAATTCATTATATGATAATTATTCCATAAACTACTTCAATTTTAATATGTTTAGTTATACTAATATTTTTGCTCAACTAACATATAGTGACCGACGTAATCCTATTAAAAATACGAGTACGATTACAGGTATAAATAGGATAGATACTCCTATAAATTCTAATGTTGCGGATCAAATTTTTTCTGCCAATGGAAGTATTAGTCGAACATTTGGTAAAATAAAAGGAGGTTTAAATGTAAATATAAACCGATCTGCTTTCAATACCATTGTAAATACTTTGCTCAGTAAAAGTATAAGTCTTACCCAAATGTATAAAACAGAATGGTCTACAAACTTTAAAAAAGGACCTAATTTTGATTTAGGATACAGTCTTACAGTCAATGATTATGATAATAATGGGGTCGAAAATACATTTTATACGAGCCAACCATTTGCTCGGTTAGATTGGTCTTTTGCCAAAGGTTTTTTATTAAAGTCGTCTTATAACTATTACCAGTATCGCAATACAGAAACTATGTTAAACGAATATAGCTTCTGGGATGCAGATTTATTTTATCAAAAACCAGACAGTAAGTGGGAGTATAAGTTTTCTGTAACTAATGTATTGGATACCAAAAGTATTAATAGAGATAGTTTTAATGAATTATATAGTAGTACTTCGAGTTATGTAATTCAGCCTCGTTACTGGATTTTAAGTATAAAATATAATCTGTAATTATAGTGTAGATTATTACGACCAATTAGATACAACCTAAAAAAACTATAATGAGAACATATAAAATATTGGGGGTTTTATTGCTAATAGTAATGATATCATGTAATCAAAATCAAAATGATACGTCCAAAGCTGTACAAACGAATTCGCAACAAAAAATGGAAATTGTTAAAAAACAAGGCATAATCACAAAAGTAAGCTCTAAAAGCTTTGAAGATACTTATCATACATTAATAGAGATTATTACCAATAATCCTAATCTAAAGATTATAGCACAATTAGATCATCAGGCTAATGCGGCATCGGTAGATCTAGAATTGAACCCAACACGAGTAATTATGTTTGGTAATCCGAAGTTAGGAACTCCTTTGATGCAGAATTCTCAAATTACAGGATTAGATCTTCCACAAAGGATTCTAATATGGCAAGATGATAAAGATGTTGTTCATGTTTCGTACAATGATCCTGAATTTTTAAAGCTACGCCATGAGATTATTGGTAAAGATGATGTCTTGACAATTATTTCCAAAGCTTTAGATAATCTTTCAAAAGGAGCCACAGGAGCATAATAATCGATTACAGTACTTGAGTTAGCCCAATATTCAATATAGATGTCTCCAGAAATAAATACTATTTTATTTCTGGAGGCTAATTTTGTAGTTTTACCTTGATTGGCCCACCACTGGATACATAACTTCCTCCTATTTCATCAATATTAATATCCAATTCATCTTGTGTGCTGATAGTGCTAAGGTCTATTTTAAGCTTATCATAAGTATCTATATTTTTAATATTTACATCGATCTCATCAGTATTGCTTAATCGAACCGTTATAGATCCATCATCATTAATAGGGAGTAACCCATAGTTTGTAGGGGGGACATTGTTTGCATATGCTTTTGGAATAATATCAATATCTCTTATTACAATAATTACAAGACAAATAGCGATAATTGTAATTATAGACTTGGTATAGGTATCAGTTTTCATAAAGGATAATTTTATTTATTGAAAAAAGACACCAATAAAGATGCCAAAACCAAGCTTTCTTTACGTGAAGTGTAGGATTTGTTTTTTATAATTTATAATTGCCAATTAAGTGATACTTTAATAGAAATAAAAAAGATGCCCGCTTAGACATCTTTTTATTTCTATTTGTTACTGTGCTTTTAGGAGTTCTTTATAGTGATCCCTATAGAGATATATAGCATAAGAATATTTAGGGCCAAGAACACAACACCTATTATCCAATTTTCGGTATCAAGTTTAATGTGATATAAAAACGCATTGACAGATACACTCATTAGAATGACCATCATTAAGGGAGCAAATTTATTAGTTAATAAAGCAACCCCTGCACAGATCTCTACAATAGCCACCAGCATCATAGTTTTAGAGGATACTAAAACTTTTAAGAAACTTATAGCTATTTTGGTTGAAGGAGCTGGTGGATCCATAAAATAAAATAATTTATTACATCCAAAAAATAAAATGGCAAGGCCAAAAACTATTCTAATTCCTAAAATTACTTTTGTATTCATAGATTGAAGATTTTGGTTATTAGTATTATTGTTTAACGTATTAACCTTTTTAAAATTGCCGGGTTATACATGAGCTCTTAACGATAATATAGGGTTAAAGTCATAAAACTATCGATATAGGGCGCTTTTTAGCATTATTGTTTTACGTAAAATCCCACAAATATTAGGGATTTAGAGATAAACACCTAAAAATCAATATAGAAACCAATAAAAATTACCTAGATTTGCGCTTTTTTAAGCAATAATACAACCCGAAAACTCGTTTTTTGGGAACAACCTAACCAAAGACCATAATAATGACTAAACGTACTAGTCGATTGCATTTTCTTGATGCAATTCGGGCATTTGCTATTCTTATGATGCTTCAGGGGCATTTTGTACACTCTCTTTTGGGAGATGTGTACAGGGATAAAAGTAATCTTGTGTATACGGTATGGGAGTATTTTAGAGGAATGACTGCTCCAACATTTTTTACGATAACCGGCTTTATTTTCACGTATTTGTTACTAAAGCAAAACACAAAAGGAATAGATAATCCAAGGGTTTTAAAAGGTGTAAAACGTGCCGTTAAAGTTATTTTTTGGGGGTATTTATTGCGATTAAGCTTTTATGAAGTTTTTACAGGAACAGTAAATCCTTCGTTTTTCTATGTAGATGTATTACAATGTATAGGTACGTCATTATTGCTGTTGATAGGAGTATATCTTATTTTATGCCGAATTAATGAAGCTTGGTTTCAGAACATAGTGTTAAGCATTGGAGTGATTATTTTTCTTCTGCAACCAATGTATGGTAGTTGTATATTAGAGTTTTTACCGAAAACAGTTGCGAATTATTTCACCAATAGAAATGGATCTATTTTTACGTTACTACCCTGGTTTGGGTATGTGTGTATAGGTAGTTTTATGGCTAGCTTATTTTTGAAATACGGAAAACGAAAAATGTTTTACCCTTATGCTATTATAGCACTTTTATCTGTAGGAGTGGTATTGGTATTTTATTCTTCGACCATATTAATGGTGATATACAGTATAACGGGTGTTGGTGTTTTTAAATCAGTAGCTTATAACAACTTCTTATTTATAAGATTAGGAAATGTGTGTATGCTTTTTTCTGTATTTATTTTGGTGAAAAACTATTTTACAAATCAGATGATAACCAAAATAGGAGGGAGAACACTATCTATTTATATAGTTCACTTTTTTGTACTTTACGGAAGCTGGTTCGGATTGGGACTTAGTCGCTTTTTTTATCACAGTTTGACGCCGGTACAAGTTTTTATAGGAGCATTATTGTTTATAATTGGTGTATGTACAACGGTTTTGTATTATTATAAATATGAAGAAGAACTGAAGCTTCAAGTACACCATTTGCTTAATTCTACAAATCAGAAGATGAAAGCTACCGTGCCAGAAGCTTTTATGCTGTTTAGAAATACTATTATTCGTACATATCGAAACATTAGATATACGAGGCGATAATATTGTAATCTATAGATTGGTTAGTTGACTGTTTTTTTATTGTGTTAAAAATCAGTATCTTATAGTGGTCTAATCAATACTCATTTTGTCATGCCAACAATAAAATCATTAAACAAATGGGCTAATGCACATACGTATTATCCGTTAGATTTATTAAGAATTGCCTTAGGAGTTTTCTTATTTATAAAAGGAATAAATTTTATTAGTAATAGCCAGATTCTTGTAGATCTTATTAAACCGGTTCAAAACCTTGCAGGGGCTATGATTATAATTCATTATGTAGCTCCAGCACATTTAATAGGAGGTTTACTTATTTCTTTTGGGCTACTAACACGATGGTCAGTTACGGCACAACTTCCATTATTAATAGGAGCAGTTCTTATTAATTTTATAGGAGAAATGAACGTAGCAAATCTTATTATTGCCAGTATAATTTTGTTATTATGTATATTTTTCTTGTTCTATGGTTCTGGGAAACATTCTGTAGATTACTATTTAAAAATGCAACAGTGAAGCTGTGAAGATAAAATATGAATTTAATACATTTTAAAAATAAAAAAACCGCTCTCACCGAGCGGTTTTTTATTTCTTTTACCATCCCGATAAACGAGATTTTCCATTATGGGAGGGAATGTCTAAGTATATAGTGTCTATTTTTTTTGAAGCATAAACATTGCTTTTATATTTAGAAACTCTTTTTTTATTTCTTTGAATTTGTTTTCTTATTTTTTTCCACTTCTTTTCACTATATCTATTGGTGTTTTTCGATCGCTGGGCTACATTTTCATTTGCCTCTATTGAATTAGTAGTATAAGAGAGGTTTTGTTTTTGTAGCGTATTATTAGTGATAGTAATAGATTTGAAATCAGTTGTATTACTTTGTCCTATTGATGAATATGTTATACATAGCAATACTACTGTAGTCATAGCGATTTTCATTTTCATTTTTTTAGATTTTGGGGGGTTAGTGATCATAAGTATAAAATTGAAGTTATTTATGAAAGTTTAAATAAGATTAATTTTTACAATCTAGATGCTAAATAAGCATCTGATCTTCAGTCACTAAGATAGTTATACTAATTCAATTTTGAATACGGAAAAACCGCAATATAGTACAGGGATTTTTCCCCTAAAAGGAGCTGAGAAGTGCTGTATTTACTCATATTTTTTTCTATATATGAAGTGAAATTTTTATTTTATTTTTTTCTAATAAAAAGCATAAAATATTGAGCTAATCAAGTAATAATACGGGGTGAGAGCTGTTTTGGAATATAAAATAAACAGACCTATTTTCTTGAAAACAGTACTGTTTTCAAGAAAATAGGTCTGTTTATTATTTCACAAAATGGTGAAAAACGTCAGATTTTATATAAGATAGAAATAACTATATATTAATTAAAGCAAAATAAGGTAATTGAAAAAAATAATTTTTTTCCAGAATATTTTCGATCTAATTATAGTTTACCAACCTGATAATCGAGATTGATTACTACCAGAGTATTATATGCGGGAATATCTATGTATATAGTATCCATAACTTTAGAAGCGTAGATACTGTTTTTTGCATTAGAAACTCTCTTTTTATTTTTTTTGAGCTGCTTTTTGATTTTTCGCCACTCTTTCTTGCTATAAAAATCCTTATCCTTCATTCTTATAGGAGCTTGTATTACCAAACGATCTGTCATGGCAATTTTATCAGTACTATATTGCTCTTCCTGAATTTGGTTATCAATGGTTTTTACCGAAGTGAGATCATTTTCAAAATCTTGACCAAAAGACATGCTACATACTAATAAAAAAGCGATGCTCAATGCAAATTTTAATTTCATTTCCCTAAATTTAAATGTATTAATCAATAGTGATACACTAAAATTCTAAAAAACATACCAAAATTATTTCCCCTCAGAATAGATATGTTTTGTATCTTATTATGTTAACAGGATAAATGTAATGATAATACTTGATTTCATAATACGGGAAAACCTCATTTTTTCAAGGCTTCACCTAATTTTTCGATGAATAACTATAAAACCAGATAAACGCTATATTTTAAAGGCTTTTTGAACCGCTTCTACATAATCAAGTTTCTCCCAGGTAAATAGCTCTACTTCCTTTTCAATTTTACCAGAATATGGACTTTCAAAAACCTTAGTAATTGTTTGTGGTTCTTTACCCATATGACCATAAGCGGCTGTTTCCTGATAGATAGGATTACGTAATTTAAGGCGCTTTTCGATGGCAGCTGGACGCATATCAAAGATTTTGCCTACTATTTCTGCAATTTCACCATCTGTTAATCCAAGAGAACTACTCCCGTAAGTATCTACAAAAATAGAAGTAGGTTCAACAACACCAATTGCATAAGATACCTGTACCAATACTTCACTTGCTACTCCTGCAGCTACAAGGTTTTTGGCGATATGTCTAGAAGCATATGCAGCAGAACGATCTACTTTACTTGGGTCTTTACCCGAAAAAGCCCCTCCACCGTGAGCTCCTTTACCACCATAAGTGTCAACTATAATTTTTCTTCCGGTAAGACCAGTATCTCCATGAGGACCACCAATCACAAATTTTCCAGTTGGATTAATATGATATGTGATCTGATCATTAAACAATTGTTGAATATAACTAGGTAATTGAGCAACTACCCTAGGTATCAAAATAGAAATGATATCATTTTTTATTTTACTCAGCATTACATCATCATTACTGTCAAAATCATCATGCTGTGTAGATACAACGATGGCAACAATACGCTGAGGTACATTATCATCATTATATTCGATAGTTACCTGACTTTTAGAATCAGGACGCAAATAAGGAATTTCTGTGCCTTCACGTCTTAGTTTGGCCAATTCAATTAATATTTTATGCGAAATATCAAGAGCTAATGGCATGTAATTAGCAGTTTCTTTAGTAGCATATCCAAACATCATTCCTTGGTCACCAGCACCTTGCTCTTCTTTATTTTCACGATCAACCCCTTGATTTATATCTTGCGATTGTTCATGAATAAGAGAAATTACTCCACAAGAATCACCGCTAAATTGATATGCACCTTTGGTGTATCCAATAGTATTGATGACATCTCTTGCTATATGTTGTACATCAAGATATGTTTTTGATTTTACTTCTCCAGCAAGTACAACCTGACCAGTGGTTACAAGCGTCTCGCAAGCTACCTTAGAATCAGCGTCAAAAGCTAAGAAGTTATCTAATAATGCATCACTTATCTGATCTGCTACTTTATCTGGGTGTCCTTCAGATACACTTTCTGAAGTAAATAAATATGCCATTCTTTATTGTTTTTATGGAAAAATACTTAGGCGTAATTGCAATGTGAAGCTTTCGACAGAATATCTTAATCGAACTGCTTTAGCATTTTTATACTGTAAAAAAAAATTATTTCAGTATTCGGGTTGCAATCAGTCAAATCTTTCCCTGAAAAATATTTTGGCAAAGGTAAAAAAAATGATAATACTTAAAAGCATTTAACGTATCATTAATTTTCTTTATTGAAGATTATTTTTATTAGGTCAATTTTAGCAAAATAATTTTCGAAAGAAAAATGATGTGATTAAAAAATAATTACTAGCTTTGTCCCCGAAGTTTCTTATACATATTAGTAAGTTATTAAGAAAGGTGGAGGGAATAGACCCTGTGAAACCTTAGCAACCCTTTGATTTATTAAAGAAGGTGCTAAATTCTATCCCGATTAATCGGGAGAAGATAACTCGATACAATTTCAATTTTTGTAATTGTCGTTTTCCTTTCTTTTTAATTTTCTATTTACATACACTACTATAATCGAGTGTTTGATGTATTTGAATTTTGTTTAAAAATTTAAAATAGAAAATTATGAGTACACAAAAATTTGCAACAGGAGCTTTACATGCAGGTCATGATGTGTCGGCCAATGGTGGAACAAGAGCAGTGCCTATTTATCAAACAACATCATATGTTTTTAACAATTCTGATCATGCTGCCAATCTATTTAATTTATCCGAAACAGGATTTATTTATACGAGATTAAATAATCCAACAAATGACATTCTGGAGCAACGTCTTGCAGCTTTAGAAGGTGGTATTGCGGCAGTAGTAACGTCATCAGGTACAGCAGCAATCAATACGACTTTACTAACTTTATTAAAAACAGGCGATCATATAGTTGCATCCAGTAGTTTATATGGTGGAACATACAACTTGTTAAATGTCACGTTACCTAGATTTGGGATTACAACAACTTTTGTAGATCCATCAAATCCGGATAATTTTAAAGATGCTGTACAAGAGAATACACGTGCATTTTTTGTAGAATCATTAGGAAACCCAAAGCTGGATGTATTAGATTTAAAAGCGATTTCTTCTGAAGCCAAAACCTATAAAGTACCTCTGATAGTTGATAATACAGTTGCTACACCGGCACTTCTTAATCCTATCGAGTATGGTGCTAATATCGTAATTCATTCACTTACAAAATATATTAGTGGTAATGGGACATCTCTTGGAGGAGCAATTATCGATGCAGGAACTTTTGATTGGTCTAGTGGTAAGTTTCCTGAGTTTACAGAACCCTCACCTGGATATCACGGATTAGTATATCACGATGCATTAGGGCCGGCAGCATTTATAGCAAAAGCCAGAATAGAAGGATTGCGAGATCATGGAGCTGCACTAAGCCCATTTAATGCGTTTCAGATTTTGCAGGGTTTAGAAACCTTAGAAATCAGAATAAAAAAGCATAGTGAAAGTGCATTAGAACTTGCTAAATGGTTAGAAGAGCAAGAAGAAGTAAGTTGGGTAAAGTACCCTGGACTCAAAAATAATACGTACTACGAATTAGCTCAGGAATACTTACCAAAAGGGCAAAGTGGAATCATCACTTTTGGAGTAAAAGGAGGTTTTGATTCAGCTAAAACAGTAGCTGATGAAACAAAAATTTTCTCTTTACTGGCAAATATTGGGGATTCTAAGTCTTTAATTATACATCCTGCCAGTACTACACACCAACAATTAGATTCTGCGCAGCAAGCATCTACTGGTGTAACTCAGGATTTGATTAGGTTATCAGTTGGGCTCGAAGATATTGAGGATCTAAAAGAAGATTTAAAAGAAGCTTTTAATAAAGTAAAAGTCAAAATTTAAAAGATCAAAAAAATCTCTATCCTTTCTAAAAGGATTTATAATAAGAGGATTACCAAAATAACCTCAAAGAAATTATAAATAATGCTTCAAAAATTAGACATCTTAAACTATACCACGATAAAGGGAAGATCTATTGATCAGATTCATCTCACATACGAAGTGTTTGGAAAACCCCTTTATACGGCACCAATTGTTTTAGTTAATCATGCTCTTACAGGCAATTCTGCCGTATGTGGAGAGCATGGTTGGTGGAACGGTTTAATAGGAAAAGATAAGTGCATTGATACCAATAGATATACCGTTTTGTCTTTTAATATTCCAGGAAATGGATATGATGGAAAAGAAGAAAACTTAATTGAAGAATATAAAATATTTAATGCACGAGATATTGCTGCTATCTTCTCTGAAGGACTAAAACTATTAAAAATAGATAAACTACATGCCGTAATTGGGGGATCTGTTGGTGGCGGAATTGCATGGGAATTAGCTGCTCTTAACCCTAGTTTAATTACTCATTTAATCCCGGTGGCTACAGATTGGAAATCTACCGATTGGTTAAAGGCTAATTGTTTGGTTCAAGAACAGATTTTATTGAATTCTAAAGCGCCAGTTCATGATGCCAGATTACATGCTATGTTAATCTATAGATCTCCAGAATCATTTAAGCAAAAATTTAACCGTACGTATAATGATGAAAAAGATATGTACAATATAGAAAGCTGGCTGTTATACCATGGAGAACGACTAGATAGTAGGTTTGAACTTTCTGCCTATAAGGAACTAAATTATATTCTGGCGAATATCGATATAACCGAAGGACGAGGAGATTTTAATAAAGTAGCTGCATCAATCCAATCCAATATTCATATCATAAGTGTAAATTCTGATGTGTTTTTTACAGCAGCAGAAGATAAGATTACATTCAAAAAACTGAAAGAAGTAAAACAAAATGTTACTCATAAAATAATTAATTCGGTTCATGGTCATGATGCCTTTTTAATAGAATTTGAACAATTAAATGCATTATTGAAAGATGTATTTTAAAGAAAAAGAAAAAATGAAAGTTTTAAAATTTGGAGGAAAATCACTCGCTAACGGAAAAGGAATTCATGCAGTGATTGATATAATTGAAGATAAGGTAAAAAATGGCGAAAAGATTACCGTTGTCCTTTCTGCTCGTGGTAATACAACTGATGAACTTGAGAGAATTCTTGAAAAAGCTGTTAATGGTGAAAATTATCAGTTGCAGTTAGAAGCATTTAAAAAATATCAAATTTCCGATTTTGATAATGCTGATTTTACTCAGGAGTTCGAGACATTAGATAAACTTTTTGAAGGAGTTTCACTTTTGAAAGACTATAGCAAGAGGATAAAAGATCAGGTACTATCACAAGGTGAAGTTATTTCGGCTAAATTGGTAACGCAAATCCTTAAAGAGAAAAATATCAATGCTAATTTTACCGATAGTAGAACTCTTGTCATAACAGATGCCCAGTTTGGAGATGCCCAGCCTCTTGATAAATTGTCTAAAGAAAATGTAATTAATCATTTTCAAACGTATAATGGTGCTACGGTAAATATAGTTACTGGGTTTATCGCATCTAATACCAAAAATGAGACAACTACTTTAGGAAGAAATGGTAGTAATTATACAGCATCATTATTAGCTAATTATCTCGAAGCAGAAGAATTACAAAATTTCACTCATGTAAATGGGATCTATACAGCAAATCCTGAACTGGTGCCCGATGCTATAAAGATTGAAAAGCTGTCATTTACAGAAGCTAATGAATTAGCGTATTTTGGAGCTAATATTTTACATGCGAAAACTATAATTCCATTAATTGAAAAGAATATCCCACTTAGGATTCTGAATACTTTTGATCATAAAAATAAAGGAACCCTGATTACATCAGAGACCAGTGAAAAAGGAATTAAATCTCTTTCGGTTTTAGAGAATGTAGCTCTAATAAATCTCGAAGGAAGAGGTCTTCTGGGAAAAGTAGGGGTAGATGCGAGAATATTTAAGGCACTAGCCCATAAAAATATTAGTGTTAGTATTATTTCACAAGGTTCATCAGAACGGGGAATAGGTTTTGTTGTCGAAGCAAATAAGGCAAAAGAAGCTAAATCTATATTAGAGCAAGAATTCGAATCTGATTTTTATAAACGTGATGTGAGTGGTATTTCAATAGAAAAAGATGTGTCTGTGATTTCTATTATCGGCCAGGATTTAAGCACATTTCATAAACCATATAATGCACTGATAAAAAATCAGGTAATTCCATTACTGTTTAATAATACAGTTACAGGAAAGAATGTGAGTTTAGTAGTGCAAAAAGAACAATTACATCGCGCCTTAAATGTGATTCATGGTGAGATTTTTGAAATTTCTAAAAAAATCAACATAGCTATATTTGGTCATGGACTGGTAGGAGGTACCTTGATAGATCAAATTTTAAAATCTTCAGAGCAGATCGAAAAACGAAAAAAGATTAGCCTCAATATTTTTGCAGTAGCGAATTCTAGAAAAGTACTTCTGGATAAAAATGGGGTAGTTCAAAATTGGAAAGATGCCATCAATGAAAAAGGAACTTCATATGCAGTTGAAGATGTGATTCGATTTGCAGATGATCATCATTTAGAAAACCTAATAGCTATTGACAATACAGCTAGTCAAGGGTTTACCGAAAACTATATAAATTTGGTAGAACATGGTTTTGATTTGGTTTCCTCTAATAAAGTTGCCAATACATTAAGTTTTGATTTTTATAAAAAATTAAGAGTAAAGCTAGAAGAAAATCAAAAGCAGTATTTATATGAAACTAATGTAGGAGCCGGATTACCATTGATTGATACTATTAAGTTGTTACATTTGTCAGGTGAAAATATAACTCGAATCAAAGGAGTTTTCTCTGGATCACTAAGTTATTTGTTTAATACTTTTTCTGTAGAAGAACGACCTTTTAGCGAGGTATTACAAGAGGCAATTGATAATGGATTTACAGAGCCTGATCCAAGAGAAGACCTCTGTGGTAATGATGTAGGTCGAAAATTATTAATTCTTGCAAGAGAATTGGATCTAAGTAACGAATTTGAAGATATTAATATTCATAACCTAATTCCTGAAGAACTAAGAGCTGGAGAAGCAAAAGAGTTTTTAGGAAGACTAAAAGAGTTAGATATCGTATATAAAAATGTTAAAGAAGAGCAAAAACCTGATCATGTATTACGATATATTGGTGATCTTTGGGGTGACTTGTCGCAAGAGAAAGGAAATTTGGACGTTAAATTAGTTTCTGTACCTCAGAGTAGTGCGTTAGGACAAGTAAAAGGTTCCGACTCTATATTTGAGATTTATACAGAGTCATATGGAGACCAGCCTATTGTAATTCAGGGAGCAGGTGCTGGAGCAGCAGTAACAGCAAGAGGAGTGTTTGGAGATGTGTTACGATTAGCAGAAAAAGGATAAAATTATAATTGCGTTAGGGATTGAAGCGACATCCTTTTGTAATCCTGTTACCCTGAGCGAAGTCGAAGGGTTTCTAACAGATTACAAAAGATATAGCTGAAAGCCCGACCCTGATTAATCAGGGGAGCGCCCAAAACAAAATAAAATGAAAATACAACTCAAAAGAATAGACAGTGATTATCATTTCGAATTAAAAAACGAAAGAGGGCATGTAACATATATAGATAGTACAGCCAAAGTTGGAGGACATGATCTGGCTCCAAGTCCAATGGAATATGTTTTAATGGGAGTAGCAGGATGTAGTGCTATTGATGTGATTTCTATTTTAAAGAAACAACGACAAGAAATTACAGGCTATAGAGCAGAAGTAGATGGTGCTCGCGAAGAAATTGATGGGGCAAAACCTTTTAAGAAAATTACGGTAACCGTTTATCTCGAGGGGGATATTGTTCCAGAAAAAGCGCAGAGAGCAGCAGAATTGTCATTTGAGAAATATTGTTCGGTATCCAAAACATTAGAACCTACAGCTACAATAGAGTACAAGGTTGTGGTTAATAATAAAGAAATATGAGTCTGGAAAGTTTAAATTTTGAAACGCAAGCGGTAAGAACGCAAACTGATAAAACACAGTTTTTAGAGCATTCTACACCAATGTATTTAACCTCGGGCTTTGTTTTTGAAGATGCAGAAGAAATGAGAGCTGCTTTTGCAGAAGAGAAAGAACGAAATCTATATAGCCGTTTTAGTAATCCTAATACAACAGAATTTGTAGATAAAATCTGCAAATTAGAAGGAGCAGAAGATGGGTATGCATTTGCAACAGGTATGGCAGCAGTGTTTTCTACATTTGCTGCGTTATTAGATGCTGGTGATCATATTGTTTCTGCTCGATCTGTATTTGGTTCTACACATACTTTATTTACCAAGTATTTTCCAAAGTGGAATATTGAAACCAGTTATTTTAGGGTAGATGAGGTGGATAAAATAGAAGGTTTAATCCAGCCCAATACAAAAATTATATATGCCGAATCCCCAACAAATCCAGGGGTAGATGTTTTAGATTTAGAATTGCTGGGAGCGATAGCAAAAAAGCACAACCTACTTTTGGTCATTGATAACTGTTTTGCGACTCCATATTTACAAAACCCAATTAAGTTTGGCGCAGATTTAGTAATTCATTCTGCAACTAAGTTAATTGACGGACAAGGAAGAGTTCTGGGAGGAGTGACTGTTTGTAAAAAAGAACTGATAAGAGAAATTTACCTCTTTTCGCGTAATACCGGGCCATCACTATCGCCTTTTAATGCATGGGTATTATCTAAAAGTTTAGAAACTCTGGCAGTTCGGGTGGATCGTCATTGTGAGAATGCACTAAAACTAGCAGAATTTTTAGAATCACATCCTAAAATAAACTGGGTGAAATACCCATTTTTGAAATCTCATCCACAATACGAAGTTGCCAAAAAGCAAATGAAAATGGGAGGTAATATTATTGCTTTTGAAGTAAAAGGAGGAGTGCAAGGAGGTAAAACTTTTTTTAATAGTGTACAAATGTGTTCTCTGTCTGCTAACCTTGGTGATACCAGAACCATAATTACACATCCTGCCTCAACAACACACAGTAAACTGGCAGATGAAGATAAACTTGTTGTTGGGATTACAGATGGAATGGTACGTTGCTCTGTGGGTCTAGAGCATATTGATGATATTATATTGGATATAGAGCAAGCTCTGGAAAAGATATGAAAGCCACAACTGAAAAAAGATTTATATATACTAAGCTATCATCGTTTTTGTGAAAAAACTTAGGGAATAATATAAACATGTAAAAGCAGGAATTATAGGAAACTATAATTCCTGCTTTTAATTTTAGAAATATATGCAATATCCATTAGGTTGGCATTGCCCTGCATCACAGAGACTACCATTGCCAATTTCTCTGCAACACTGATTTCCGTTTTGATAACAAGGAGTCCCACTACGCGAACCCAAAATTTGACTTTGGTCATTTTTACTTAATAAAGTAACTCCTCCTAAATTTAAAATTTTTTTCATAATGTAATATGTTTTAAGAATGAATAGAATTACACATTTTGATTGGGGGATCATAGGTTAAATGAGCAATTCTATGATTTAGTTTCTCAAATTTAAAATTTCAATATAGGATATAGAACACTGTAAACCGTGAAGTAATACCCCCTGTAAATAGGGGGGTGTGTTCTTGATAATAAAATGAGTCTTAGGAAAGTATGTGAATAAAAAAAAGCTGAGAAACTTCTCAGCTTTTTTTTTATTCAAAGAATTTAAAATTTACAGCCTTATTTTTTTGTTAAGGTGAAAATTTGGCTTCCTGTAACTTCAAAAGTAATACCTTGTTGTTCGACTGTTTCTTTGATATCCTTTTTTATACTTAGGGTTTGTGCAGTTAATGCAATAATATCAAAAGAGACGTCTTTGTCTGCAACAGTAGTAATAAGTTTAGTTCCGTCTATTTTCCAATCACCGGCTCCGATAAAATCAGGAATTGCTTCTTCATAATCAATAGATTGAGTGGGGATAGTTATTTTTGCTACTAATGTAAACCCTCCAGAACTAACAAAAGTATTGGGTTTATCAGCTTCAGAAGCTTTTGTAAAAGTTGCTTCTGCAGTATAATCTTTACCTGATAAAGAATAACCGCCACTCACTGGTATGTTTTCAATAGTAGCGGTAACTTTTCCATTTTCAGATTTAACTTCTGTGAGACTCCAATCACCTGGGATTAAGGATTGATCAATTTCAATTGGAGAATCATCATCATCGTTACAAGAAACAAATAGTAAGGTACTTGCTAAAAATAAAAACATTGCAAATCTTTTCATTTCGACTATATATTTTGGGTTAATATTACTTTTATCAACGAGATAGAAATTCACATATTGTCATTTTTTTAAATGAAATCTCTTTTTATGTGATTTTTAAGGATAATTAGTAAAAGTTTAATAGGGTGTTCCTCAATAAATTATATAAAGATTCTGGGATTGTCTTATTAATCTACTAAGCTACTAGGGTTTTTGTTGAAGATATCATAATTCTTATGATTTTCTTTAAGAACTTATGAGGTTTTTGTGTTATAAACAAAATATTATATATACATTTGTTTAATAATCTACTATTCCGATAGGGTAATAGAGTTTTTCAAAAAAAATGATTTTAGATCAAATGATATTAGATAAAGTAGCTACACAGAAAACAACGTATCAGGATGATAAAACCTCTGAAAAACCAGTACGTAGTATCGCAAAAGCAGTAAGCTGGAGGGTAGTGGGTACATTAGATACATTGATAGTGTCTTATGTACTAATAGGAGAAATAGCTCTTGCTACTTCAATTGCATCTATTGATTTTGTAACAAAAATGATTCTGTATTTTTTTCATGAAAGAATTTGGAATCGTATTAAATGGGGAAAATAATTGCGATAGTAGAAAAACAAGTATAGTAAACTATGAGTTTAACAGAAAAAGAAATAGAAAACTTAAATAAGTCTCTAAAGGATAAAACACCTTTAGAAATTGCACAATGGGCAGTTTTAAATGCGAAGACTCCAGTTGTGACTACTAATTTTAGACCATACGAGGTTGCAATTCTTAATGTTTGCTCAAAGGCATTGTCAGATATTCCGGTAATATGGTGTGACTCTGGATACAATACTCCAAACACCTATAGGCATGCCGAAGAGGTTATTGATATGTTAAGGCTTGATGTTAAATTATATGTGCCTAAGCAGACCACAGCACATAGAGATGTAACTATGGGGATTCCGGATATTGATGATCCCAAACACAAAGTTTTTACAGAACAAGTAAAATTAGAACCATTTAGAAGAGCAATGTCTGATTTTACTCCCGATGTTTGGTTTACAAATCTTAGGAAAGGACAAACGGCACTTAGAGATTCGTTAGATATTGTAAGCATGGGTAAAGATGGAGTTTTAAAAGTAAGTCCATTTTATTATTACAGTGATGAAGAGTTAGATGTGTATTTAGAAGAATATAAGTTACCTAACGAATTCAAATATTTTGATCCAACTAAAGTGTTAGAAAATAGAGAGTGTGGATTACATACTAACTAATAAAATACGAAAAAGATAAGAATGGAAATACTAGAAAAGAAAATAGAACAATTAGAAGGGTCGGCAGGTAACCTAGCTGGAGTATCTGTTCTTAAGGTAAATCCTTTGGAGAGTGAAGCAATTTATATTTTTAGAGAAGTAGTTGCACAGTTTGAAAAGCCAGTATTACTTTTTTCTGGAGGAAAAGATTCTATTACTTTAGTACGATTAGCTCAGAAAGCATTTTATCCCGGAAAAATTCCTTTCCCTCTATTACATATTGATACAGGACATAACTTTCCCGAAACTATAGAGTTCAGAGATCGATTAGTAGAAGAATTAGGTGTAGAACTTATTGTTCGCAATGTTCAGGATTCTATCGATCAAGGTAAGGTTGTAGAAGAAAAAGGAAAATACGCTAGCCGTAATAGTTTACAAACTACTACACTTTTGGATGCTTTGGAAGAATTTAAGTTTGATGCAGCTATTGGTGGAGCTCGTAGAGATGAAGAAAAAGCTAGAGCCAAAGAACGCATATTCTCTGTTAGAGATGATTTTGGCCAATGGGATGAGAAAAACCAACGCCCTGAGTTATTTGATCACCTTAACGGAAAAATTGATTTAGGCCAAAATGTAAGGGTGTTTCCGATTAGTAACTGGACAGAATTAGATGTATGGAGTTATATCCAAAAAGAAGGAATCGAAATTCCGTCTATATATTTTGCTCATACCCGTAAAACATTTGTAAGAGACGGGATGATTTGGTCTGCCGAAGATGATGTTGTGTATAGAGAAGACGATGAAGTGGTAGAAGAAAGAATGGTGCGTTTTAGAACTGTAGGTGATATGTCATGTACCGCAGCAGTGCTTTCTGATGCGATTACTATAGATAAAGTAGTATCAGAGATTAGAGAGTCTACAATTTCAGAACGAGGAGCTCGTATCGATGATAAACGATCAGAAGCTGCGATGGAAAAACGAAAACAACAAGGATATTTCTAGATTGGCTTTTACCGTTCCAGTACTTTGTCTACGCTCAGTATAGACTTCGGCTGGAATCCAAAGTAAAGTCAGAGTGTAATAATAATAACGAATATTACTCCAAAAGGAGAAACAATAACAGCTATGGATGTATTAAAAATAGCAACAGCAGGAAGTGTAGATGACGGTAAAAGTACCTTAATCGGTCGTATTCTATATGATACAAAATCATTAACGACAGATAAATTAGAAGCAATTGAAACCAGAAGTAAAGCCAACGGTTTTGATTACTTAGATTTTTCATTGGCGACAGATGGATTAGTAGCCGAGCGTGAACAAGGGATTACTATTGATGTTGCCCATATCTATTTTTCTACAAAAACCAAAAGTTATATTATAGCCGATACTCCTGGGCATATTGAATACACCAGAAATATGGTCACAGGAGCATCAACATCACAAGCCTCTATCATTTTGGTAGATGCTCGTAAAGGTGTAATAGAACAAACGTATCGTCACTTTTTTATCAATAACCTGCTAAGGGTTAAAGATGTGATTGTAGCTGTTAATAAAATGGATTTGGTAGATTTTTCTCAAGAGAAATACAAAGCTATTAAAGCCGATTTTGAAACATTGATCGAAAAAAGCGATTACAAAGAACAAAATATAACGTTTATCCCGGTAAGTGCATTACAAGGAGATAATGTGGTAGATAAGTCTGAGAATACTCCTTGGTATAATGGACAAACTTTACTAGAACACTTAGAGAAATTGGATGCACAAGATGTATATGAAAAAGCTCAGGTACGTTTTCCAATTCAAACTGTGATTCGTCCTAAAAAAGATGAGTTTCATGACTTTAGAGGATATGCAGGTAAATTATATGGAGGTGACCTTTCGGTTGGAGATGAGGTAACAATTTTACCATCGTTAACTACATCAAAAGTAAAAGAAATTTACTTCTTCGATCAAAAATTTGATACAGCCGGTAGAGGGAGTTCTTGTACAGTTACTTTAGAAGATGATGTAAATGTAAGCCGAGGAGATATGATTGTGAAATCATCAGAAAAACCCCGAGTAGAAAAACAGCTCACAGCAACAGTATGCTGGATGGACAGTAAAGATCTAAATCCAGGAACAAATTACTTTATACAAAGTGGAAGTAATCGGATTTTGGCAAAAGTGAAAAGTATAAACGGAACCATTGCAACTGATTTTTCTGGTGATGATACTTCAAAAAATGCTTTGAGTTTAAACGAAATAGGGAAAGTTCAGATACAGTTGAGCAAACCATTAGCAGTTGATTCTTATAGCAAGAATAAAGCTTCAGGATCATTTATATTAATAGATTCACAAACCAATACTACTTCAGGAGTTGGATTTATAGAATAAATATAAGTCATTCTTTATAGGAAGAAAAACAAAAAATTAGAATCATAAAACCATCATACAAAAGTCATAACTATGACCTTTTTTAAAGGCAGAAATACGAAAAAAGATGCAAAGTTTTAGAACCGAAATAGAAAACCCAATTGTTCAAAAAGATGTTATAGAATTAGCTAATAAAATTGAGCAATTCCATAAGGGTAAGATTGATGAAGAAAAGTTTCGTAGCCTTCGTTTGGCACGTGGCGTATATGGCCAACGCCAGGAAGGAGTGCAGATGATTCGTATTAAGTTGCCATACGGTAAAGTGCTGAGTAATCAATTAAGACGTATTTGCGAAGTCTCTGATGAGTATTCCCGAGGGAGATTGCATATCACTACACGTCAGGATATACAAATTCACTATGTAGATTTAAATAGAACCCCAGAACTTTGGGCAGAGTTAGAAAAAGATGATGTGACGTTAAGAGAAGCTTGTGGTAATACAGTACGTAATGTAACCGCATCAGAAACTGCCGGAATTGATCCAAAAGAACCTTTTGATGTATCACCCTATGCCGATGCATTATTTCGTTTCTTTTTAAGAAACCCTATCTGTCAGGAAATGGGACGTAAATTCAAAGTTTCTTTTTCAGGAACTGAAGAAGATACAGGACTATCCTATATGCATGATCTTGGCTTTATTGCTAAAATTGAAAATGGAGTTAGAGGATTTAAAGTAATGCTAGGCGGTGGATTAGGGTCGCAACCAAGACATGCAGATGAGTTGTATAGTTTCTTGCCATCAGAAAAGATTATTCCTTTGATGGAAGGAGTGCTGAGGATTTTTGATCGTCATGGGGAACGAAAAAGTAGAGCCAAGGCAAGAATGAAGTTTTTACTTAAAGACATAGGAGTTGAAGCGTTCAAAGAATTAGTAGAAGCAGAACAAAACGCAATAGAACAGAAAACTGTTGCGATTGATGCAGAAGCATATAAAACTTCAGTTCCAGTTGAAGTTGAAGCACCTCAAGTAGAAATCAAAAACCAAAAAACCTTTGATCTGTGGAAATCTACCAATGTAATAGCACAAAAACAAGAGGGGTATGTAGCCATAGGTATCAAAGTGCTATTAGGTGATTTTTATACTGATAAAGCTAGGTTACTAGCAGATTTAGTTGAGAAATATGCGGCGGGAGAAATAAGATTATCATTGCGCCAGAATATTTTGATCCCTTTTGTAAAAGAAGATATAGTACCGTTTTTCTATCAAGAATTAGAAAAATTAGGATTTGTAGAATCTGGTTACAATAAAGCAGTAGATATAACCGCTTGCCCAGGAACAGATACCTGTAATCTTGGAATTGCAAGTAGTACAGGTATTGCCGAGGAACTAGAACGAGTAATCAAAACAGAATACCCTCAATATCTTGAAAAAGAAGATTTGGTGATCAAAATTAGTGGATGTATGAATGCTTGCGGGCAACACAATATGGCAAATATTGGTTTTCAGGGAATGTCTGTACGTACAAAGGATAAATTAGTTGCACCTGCATTACAAGTATTATTAGGAGGAGGGAACTTAGGAGATGGTAATGGTCGTTTTGCGGATAAAGTAGTAAAAATACCAAGTAGAAGAGGGCCAGAAGCATTACGTAGAATTCTTAATGATTTTGAAGCAAATGCTAACGGTAAAACTTTTATAGACTATTATACAGCGCAAGGAGAAAAGTATTTCTATGATTTTCTTACCGATTTATCTAATGTAGATAGTCTTACTCAAGAAGATTTTATTGATTGGGGAACAGAAGAGAATTATGTAAAGGCAATCGGAGTAGGAGAATGTGCAGGAGTAGTTATAGATTTAATAGCTACTTTGTTCTTAGAAAGTGAAGAGAAAATAGAAAATGCGAAAATATCTTTTGAGAATGAGATATACTCTGATGCTGTATATCATGCATATAGCTCATTAGTTAATTCTGCAAAAGCATTATTGTTAGCCGAAAACAAAAAAACAAATACACATGCAGGAATCATTCGTCAATTTGACGAAGAATTTGTAGCAAGTGGAAAAGTACAATTAGAAGGAACATTTGCAGATTTGATCTACCAACTTCAAAAAAATACGCCTACCAGAAATTTTGCAGTGGATTATATCAAAAGTGCAAAACAGTTTTTACAAAAAGTACAAGAGTTTAGAACTGTCGAAGTAGAAAATGCATAAAGAAAATGATGAATACTAAAACACCAAAATTAACAGTAGTAGGAGCAGGTCCGGGAGATCCGGATTTGATCACTCTTAAGGCGATTAAAGCTTTAGAGTCTGCAGATGTGGTGTTGTACGATGCACTTATCAATGAAACCTTATTGGATTATGCATATAAAGCAGAGAAGATATTCGTTGGTAAAAGAAAAGGATGCTATGCATATCAACAAGAGCAGATTAATGAATTGATAGTAAGTAGAACCAAAAGCCATGGACATGTAGTGCGATTAAAAGGAGGAGATCCTTTTATTTTTGGACGCGGAGCAGAAGAGATTGATTATGTACAACAATTTGATATAGAAACCGATATAGTTCCGGGTATATCATCATCTTTAGCTGTTCCTGCATATCAAGGAATCCCATTAACAAAAAGAGGATCCTCAGAAAGTTTTTGGGTAATTACAGGAACCACAAAATCCCACAAATTATCACAGGACATATGCCTGGCAGCAAAATCAAATGCAACTGTGGTAATTTTGATGGGAATGAGTAAGTTGAATGAAATAGTTAGTATCTTTGCAGCCGAAAATAAGCAAGACATTCCGGTTGCTATTATCCAAAACGGAACTACAAAAAAAGAGAAGTTTGGATATGGTACAATAGAGAACATTGAGGAAGTAGTTTTAGAAAAAGAATTATCCTCACCGGCAATTATTGTAATAGGAGAAGTAGTAAGCCAACGAGTTCGGCTAGCTTCGATTTATAATGAAGTTCGGGAAGAAATTGTATCTTAATAGTTCGGGACTAGCTTAAAGATGAAAGAAAGAAATAATTTATATCCGGTTTTTTTAAAGGCTGCAAACCTTGAAATCCTAATAATAGGAGGAGGGAATGTAGCAGAAGAAAAGCTTACGTTCTTACTAAAATCTAGCCCAGATGCTAAGGTGACTATAGTATCGCCAATGTTTAGAAAAGATACAATAGCATTAGCAAAGAAGTTTGGAGTGGAAATGATACATAAAAAATATCACAAACGTTTTCTCAAAAGAAAACACATTGTGATTGCTACTACAGATGTTCCCAAAGTTAATATGCAAGTATATAAAGATTGCAGGAAACGAAGTATATTGGTTAATGTAGCAGACAATCCACCATATTGCGATTTTTATATGGGTGCAATTGTCACCAAAGGTAATGTAAAAGTGGCTATTTCTACTAATGGGAAATCGCCAACAACAGCCAAACGATTACGTCAGTTTTTTGAGGAAGCAATACCTGAAAACATTGATGATTTAGTCAAAAATTTAAACGAGTACAGAAAAACAATAAAAGGTAATTTTGAAGAAAAAGTGGAGACATTAAACGAATTTACCAAAGGATTAATAGGAAAAAAAGAAGTTGAAAAATGATCAAGACTGATATTTTAATAATCGGAGCGGGACCAACAGGGTTATTTACTGTTTTTGAAGCAGGATTACTGAAGTTAAAGACGCATCTTATTGATGCCTTACCACAACCAGGTGGGCAATGCTCAGAAATATATCCCAAAAAACCAATATATGATATTCCTGGATTTCCAGAAATACTAGCAGGAGAATTGGTAGATAACTTAATGGAGCAAATAAAACCTTTTAACCCTGGGTTTACTCTGGGCGAAAGAGCAGAAACTATCGAGAAATTAGAAGACGATACTTTTTTGGTAACTACCAATAAAGGAACGAAGCATAATGCGCCGGTAGTTGCAATTGCTGGAGGATTAGGTTCTTTCGAGCCTCGTAAACCACCAATTCCAAATATTACTGATTTTGAAGATAAAGGAGTAGCATATATTATACGTGATCCAGAAGTATATAGAGATAAACGAGTTGTAATTTCAGGCGGAGGAGATTCTGCTTTAGATTGGTCGATTTTCTTGGCAGATGTTGCTAGCGAAGTAACTCTAGTACATAGACGAAACGAATTTCGAGGAGCTTTAGATTCTGTAGAACGAGTAGCAGAACTTTCTAAATTAGGTAAAATAAACCTGATTACTGAAGCTGAGGTAAAAGAATTAAAAGGTGATGATCACATTACAGCCGTTGGTATAAAACATAAAACAAAAGGAGAAATTATTTTAGATACAGATTACTTCATCCCGTTATTTGGATTATCACCAAAATTAGGACCAATAGGAGATTGGGGATTAGAGATCGAAAAAAATGCGATTAAAGTAGATAATTCATATGATTATCAGACTAATATCCCGGGAGTTTATGCTATTGGTGATGTAAATACGTATAAAGGAAAACTAAAATTGATTCTTTCAGGTTTTCATGAAGCAGCGATTATGTGTCAGAGCGCTTACCAAAGAATTTTTCCAGATAAAAAGTATGTAATGAAATATACAACTGTTGGAGGAGTAGAAGGATTTGATGGAACTAAAAAAGAAGCTAAAAAAGAAGTGGTAAAAGCCATTAATTAAAAATAGATTTTACCATAAAAGCAAAACAGGTGCATACTGAAAAATCGGTTTCAGTATGCACCTGTTTTATTTTGAATCCTGCCAACAAAGATGTAGTTGCTTCAATATCTTGTTTGGATATTATCAAAAATGGTATAATAGATTATAAAACAGGTTGTACTTCTATGAAATGATGTGTTTTGTAGAAAAAAATTTAAAACTCTGTTTTTTTTCTTTACCTATGGTTCTAATTTTTTTTAAACGTTCTTATGAAAAAGCTATTTTTTATTCTTTCGATTGTTTTTTTATTAATTGCTTGTAAAAATAAAACCGAAAAAAGTGTAGTCACTAAAAACAAAATACCTGTTTATGCATGGGCACAATTGCCCAAAGATGCATCAGATGAAGAATTAAAACATCAGTTTCAAGAATTAAAAAATAAAGGAATTGACGGCTTAATGTATTCTGCAGGCCATGATCCTTTAACTTATAAAAGGGTTGGTGAAATTGTAAAAGAAACAGGTATGGAGTTTCATGCATGGATACCTACCATGATACAAAACTCTAATCCAAAATTAAAACCAGAATGGTACGCCATTAATCGAAATGGTGAATCTGCATATGATAAACCTGCATATGTTTCACATTACCAGTTTTTATGTCCTAATAAAGAAGAAGTTTATGATTTCCTCAAAAATCTATACAGTAGTGTTGCTGATGTAAAGGAAGTAGACGGAATTCATTTAGATTATATACGTTTTCCAGATGTAATTTTGGCAAAAGGATTATGGGAAAAATATGATTTAGTAATGGATAAAGAATACCCTCAATTTGACTATTGCTATTGTGATAAATGTGTTCATGACTTTAAATCATTATCGGGTATTGATATTAAAGATGTTGAAGACCCTTCACAAGTTAAAGAATGGAAACAATTTCGTTATGATTTGATAACTAAAACAGTGAATAGATTGGCAGATGTAGTACATGGTAAAAATAAAGAGATTAACGCAGCAGTGTTTCCAGGGCCGAATTCTATTGCAAAAAAACTAGTCAGACAAGAATGGGATAAATGGAATTTGGATGCATTTTTTCCAATGAATTATAATGACTTCTATCTGGGAGATACAAAATGGATTGGTGAACTTACTAAAGAGGAGGTAGCTGCTGTTAATGGTGAGAAACCTGTTTATAGTGGTTTGTTCATTTGCCCGAAACCTAAAAATAAAGCAAATGAAGCCGATCCCGAAAATCATGGTTTATTACCAGAAGAATTAGAAGCTGCAATTATTGAATCAATTCAAAATGGAGCAACTGGTATTTGTCTTTTTACACCAAATAGAATGACAGATGAACATTGGGAAGTTTTGCAAAAAACAATTAATGCAGATTTTTAAATATGAGGATTGCTTCAATAGATATTTTTAGAGCTTTGACAATGGTTTTAATGATCTGGGTAAATGACTTCTGGACACTTACAGATATTCCTAAGTGGCTTCAACATGCCAATGCGAGTGAAGATTACATGGGATTTTCTGATATTATTTTTCCTTTGTTTTTATTTATTGTTGGTCTTAGTATTCCTTATGCAATCGAAAATAGACTTGCGAAAAAAGAAAGTAAATCTTTGATTGCTAAACATATATTGATAAGGTCTCTATCGTTGTTATTAATTGGAGTTTTTATGGTGAATTATGAAAATGCACACCATGAAAGTATTCTTATCGGGAAATATTTTTGGGGTTTACTTATGGCCTTTGCAATACTATTAATTTGGATGAATTGGAAAAAAAGTCCAATTCAAAAAAAATGGCATATTTATTTTCAAGTCTTAGGGTTTATTATACTTGTTTTTTTAGCAGTTATATACAATGGAGGTTCTCAGGGAGAAAGTTGGATGAAAACACATTGGTGGGGAATTTTGGGACTTATTGGTTGGGCTTATCTTATAAACGGGTTGGTTTATCTATATAGCAAGAGAAACATTACTACAATGGTTATTTTATGGGGAATTTTTAATGTGCTTTCTATATTGAATCAGACTGATAAACTAATTTTTGAAAACGATATTATTACTTTGTTTTCTACATTATATACAGGTACTATTCCTGCATTTACTACCGCTGGTATTGTAGCAACATTAGTATTTAAAAAGTTATCGGTGACAAATATAAAATGGTGTTATATAAGTTTAATAGGATTAGGAGTCCTACATATTGTTTTTGGAATGGTAACCCGGACTTATTGGGGTATTTCTAAAATACAGGGAACACCATCTTGGTTAGCTATCTGCACAGGAATAGGTTTTCTTATATTTACAATGTTGTATTATATCACAGATGTGAAAAAACAAACAAGTTGGGCAAAAATAATCGCTCCGGCAGGTACAACAACGTTAACATGCTACATGATCCCCTATCTCATATATCCAATTTATGTAATTACCAATATTAAGTTTCCTGATATATTAAACTCTTCTATTATAGGACTATTTATGTCTTTTGTTTTTTCTTTATTGGTAGTCATTTTTACAGGCTGGTTAGAACAAAAAAAATACAAACTAAAACTATAATAAATCTTAGTAGTATCTAATTTTGGTAATTTCTTTTTATTAATTTTCATTACAGAAGCCTCTATACTATAGTAGTTGTGGGATAGTTATAGGTTTTTAGTGTAATCGATGTTTTCTTGTCCTGTTATTTCTCATTATATGGTATGTTTTTTGTTGGTTTAATTTTTACAAAATTGTATACTTATACGTTGATTATTATATAGGCATTTTTTATAAGATTCAGTATATTTGGCCTTTTAAAAAATCTTCATAATTACCAGTTTAAAGAAACAAGATATAGCTCCTAAATAGATGCTCTAAATAATTTAAAATAAAATATAAAGACCTTGCATGAGACCTGTGTGGTCTTTGATTATATTTGCAGACAGAAATAAAAAGATATGTCAGATGTTACCATAAAAATAAAAGATAGAGAAGGTGTAGTACATGAGATACAAGCACCTACAGATATGGCTATGAATTTAATGGAAATTTGTAAAGCTTATGAGTTGCCAGTAGAAGGAACTTGCGGAGGAATGGCCATGTGTGCTTCTTGTCAATGCTATATTTTATCTGATCACGAATTACCAGAAATGGGGCAGGATGAAGATTTGATGTTGGCAGAAGCCTTTTATGTAGAAGATAATAGTAGATTAGGATGTCAAATCCCAATTACTCCTGAGTTGGATGGGTTAGAAATAGAATTGGCCCCGGAATCTTAATTATATTATTCTCCCAGGATTTTAATAGATTCTTTTTTTGGCTTTTTAATTCTAACCGTAATTTTTTGATATTCCCAGTTTGTCCCTTTTTTATAAGCTACAATATCTAATTTAGCTTTTCCTTTGGTGCCTCTAATCCCAACTGTTATTGCAATTGAAGTATTGTGATTTGAATATTGAACTTCTCCCTCTAGTAATCGAAAGAAATCTACAGGAGATAGTTCACCTAATTTTTCAATAACAAGATCATTTTTTTTGGCTATTTCAACAGCATTTCCTGTAAGATTTGGTTGAACATAAACAGATCCGTATCTAAAAGCAGCATTACCTGTCATTATAAAAAACACAAATACACAAACAACGAACCCTGTTGTAGGAAGTACCCATTTCCAGTTTCGACTCCACCAATTATTTTTAGAAATTAATTCGTTCATAAAAGCGAATAGTATTGTTGTTAAGCTCTTTTTTGTAAAGACCTCTTATCGAATATGTATGTTGCAATAATCACAAGAAGAAAAAGGTGTTTTCCTCTTATAATAGATGTATTACACTTATGTGAAATGGGGTTTTTGACCCCGTTTTTTTTTCTGTTTTGGCTGTATTTTTGAATTGAAAAAAATAGACTTAAAAATATTGTTAGGAATATTTGTTTAATGAGAATTAGCATAACTAGAGTATAGAAAACACAAAAAAATGAAGAGGTATGAGAACAAAAAAAACTAGATTTAATTTAAGTATTTCGATTCTTTTATTATCAAGCATATTATTATTTGCAAGTTGTGAAAAAGAATCAATTGTAGACCAAGAATTAAATACAATAAATGTAGAGCAAGAAGAATTCCTCACTAAAGCAAAAAAAGATTATTTGAAGGAAAATGGAATCAATATTGATATCATAGATTTCGATTGGTGTTCTATTATACCAAATTTGTCTGGGTACTATTATGCTAATGATGGAGGGCATTATTATGTTAGACATATTGGAAACAAGGTGTATTGGTTTGGAGAACATCCATCAGGTATTTGGGCCAATGTTTTTAAAGGTACTATTAGTGGTAAAATAATTACCGGAAGTTTTTATGATGTACCTAAAGGTAGAATAGCAGGAAGTGGAAGTTTAACATTGTCTATAGGTTGTTTTGGAAGCGGTTTTACTAAGGTGTCTGGAAGTAATTTTGGGGGTTCAGCTTGGACAAAAACTGCGCGGCCTTCATACCTTCCTCGTCCACGTCAGGCAGGATTTGGAGTTGTAAATGATAGCAATAATATTACTGGTCGGTGGGTAGGAGATGATGGTGGTATTTACTATATCAGGCAGATAGGTAATATGGTTGTTTGGTTTGGAGAACGCAATTTTGTAAATGGTCGCCCTACATGGTCTAATGTTGCCTGGGGAAGTCGTTTCTATAGCCAGTTATGGTTGGATTGGGTAGATGTTCCTAAAGGGAATACAAATAATGGCGGAATTCTAAGAGGGTTTGTCGAAGGACCAAATTATATCTCTCTGGGGCATAATACAGGAGGTTTTGGAGGTTCAGAACTTCGAAGGTAATAAAAAAATATATGTATGTAGAATAGAGATTACCCTTTTGGGTAATCTTTTTTTGTTAATACGAGATGAAATTGATAAATAAACTTGCATAACAAAAGGCTATGCCTTTTATTTGTAGTTAGATTAACAGCAGGTGCTGTTTAGTTCATATATATACTAATTGTTATCGAGAAAGGTGGAGGGAATAGACCCTATGAAACCTTAGCAACCCTTTATCTTGTAAAGAAGGTGCTACATTCTATCCGTTATAGCGGTATAGATAACGAAGATTCATAGCTCTGCTATGTTTTTCCATTTATTTTTCTTGATACACTAATTCTTTATTTTAATAGAGAATTAATACTATTTTTTGTTATTCCAGTATTTTGTCTGCACATAGTACAGACTAGAACTGGAATCCACAATAATACTTGATAAGTAATGAAAGAGATATACAAAATACTAGAAGAAAGAATCCTTGTGCTTGATGGAGCCATGGGGACCATGCTGCAAAGACATAAGTTTACAGAAGAAGATTTTAGAGGAGAACGATTCAAGGATTGGCCTACTCCTGTGCAAGGTAATAATGATTTATTGAGTATTACCCAGCCCGAAGCAATAAAAGAAGTACATCGACTTTATTTTGAAGCGGGAGCAGATATCGTAGAAACTAATACCTTTTCGGGAACAACCATTGCTATGGCAGATTATGAAATGGAAGATTTGGTATATGAGCTAAATTATCAGTCAGCAAAAATAGCCAAAGAAGTAGCAGATGAGTTGACCGAAAAAGAACCTCATAAACCTCGCTTTGTAGCAGGATCTATTGGTCCCACGAACAGAACAGCAAGTATGTCCCCCGATGTAAATGATCCTGGATATAGAGCAGTAACTTTTGATGAATTAAGAATCGCTTATAAACAACAGGTTGAAGCACTATTAGACGGAGGTGCGGATATTTTATTGGTAGAAACTATTTTCGATACATTAAACGCTAAAGCAGCACTTTTTGCAATTGAAGAAGTAAAAGACGAAAGAAATATTGATGTACCCATCATGGTAAGTGGTACAATAACGGATGCAAGTGGAAGAACATTATCAGGCCAAACTGCAGAAGCATTTTTAATTTCTTTATCTCATATTCCGATGTTGTCGGTTGGATTTAATTGTGCATTGGGAGCAAATCAACTGACTCCCTATTTAGAAGTTTTAGCTCAGAAAGCAAGTTTTGGAATATCTGCACATCCTAATGCCGGATTACCAAATGCATTTGGAGAGTATGACGAAACACCAGAGCAAATGGCAGAACAGATTAAAGAATACATGGAAAAAAACTTAGTAAATATTATTGGCGGTTGTTGTGGTACTACTCCAGAACATATTAAAGCAATAGCAGATTTAGCAAAAGATTATAAACCAAGAGTAGTAGGAGTAGAAGTATAGCATATGAGTACTAAGGAAGAAAGAAAATATCTTAAGCTCTCTGGTCTGGAACCAATGATCGTTTCTGCTGAAACGAATTTTATTAATGTTGGGGAGCGAACTAATGTAGCAGGATCACGTAAGTTTTTGCGGTTGGTCAAAGAAGAAAAATTTGATGAAGCTTTAGATATAGCAAGACATCAGGTAGAAGGAGGAGCGCAGGTCATTGATATCAATATGGATGATGGTTTGATCGATGGTAAGGATGCAATGGTGAGGTTTCTTAACCTTATCATGGCAGAACCAGATATTGCTCGAGTACCCATTATGATAGATAGCTCTAAATGGGAAATCATCGAAGCTGGATTGCAAGTGGTACAAGGAAAATGTGTGGTAAATTCTATAAGCCTTAAAGAAGGAGAAGAAGAGTTTATATCACATGCAAAAGCTATAAAAAGATATGGTGCAGCTGTAATTGTAATGGCATTTGATGAGGTTGGACAAGCAGATAATTATGAACGTCGTATAGAAATTTCAAAACGATCCTATGATATATTGGTTCATAAATTAAAGTTTCCACCAGAAGATATCATATTTGATCTAAATATATTTCCGGTGGCAACCGGAATGGAAGAACATCGTAAAAATGCGATCGATTTTATTGAAGCCACACGATGGGTAAGAGAAAATTTACCACATTGTAGTGTAAGTGGAGGTGTAAGTAATGTGTCTTTCTCATTTAGAGGAAATAATACAGTTCGCGAAGCAATGCATTCCGTTTTCTTGTATCATGCAATTAAGGCCGGAATGAATATGGGAATCGTAAACCCTGCAATGCTAGAAGTATATGATGATATTCCCAAAGATCTTTTAGAACATGTAGAAGATGTAATTCTGGATCGGAGAGATGACGCTACCGAACGATTATTAGATTTTGCAGAAACTGTAGTAGGAACGAGTAAAGAAAGAACTGTAGATCTTTCGTGGCGAGAAGAATCACTGCAGAATAGGATTACAAGAGCACTTGTAAAAGGGATTGATCAATATATCGTTGAAGATGTAGAAGAAGCAAGGCAAGTAGCAGATAAACCTATAGAAGTGATAGAAGGAAACCTGATGACAGGAATGAATGTTGTTGGCGACCTTTTTGGGTCTGGTAAAATGTTCTTACCCCAGGTAGTAAAATCTGCTAGGGTAATGAAAAAAGCAGTAGCATATTTACTTCCATTTATTGAAGAAGAAAAGAAAAAGAGTGCGCTCTCTGGAGAAAAAGTAAGAGAAAACGATTCTAATGGCCGTATTTTGATGGCAACAGTAAAAGGTGATGTACATGATATTGGCAAAAATATTGTTTCGGTAGTATTAGGATGTAATAATTATGAGATTGTAGATCTTGGAGTAATGGTTCCTCCCGATAAAATTATTCAGACAGCAATTGATGAACAAGTAGATATCATAGGATTAAGTGGATTAATAACTCCATCACTAGATGAAATGGTTCACCTGGCTAAAGAAATGGAACGCAAGAATTTCAATATTCCATTATTGATTGGTGGGGCAACCACATCAAAAGCTCATACCGCAGTTAAGATTGATCCACAATATAAGAATGCAGTAGTGCATGTTAATGACGCATCAAGAGCAGTAACAGTTGTTGGTGATTTATTAAATAAAAGAAACAATCAAAAATATGTAGGTGATCTTAAAGAAGATTATGAAAAATTTAGAGATGGGTTTCTAAAGAGAACAAAACAAAAAGAATATTTGAGTATTGAAGAGGCCAGAAAAAATAAATATGTAATTGATTGGCAAACTTCTGAAATTGTAACACCAAACAAACTTGGAGTTAAGGTTATAGAAGATTTTGATTTGAAAAAATTAGAACCTTATATCGATTGGTCACCGTTTTTTAGATCCTGGGACTTACATGGTAAATATCCTGCTATTTTAACTGATACTGTCGTTGGAGAACAAGCCACATCTTTGTTTAAAGATGCACGAGAATTATTACAGAGAGTATTTGATGAAAAATTATTAGGAGCAAAAGCTGTGTATGGACTTTTCAAGGCTAATACGGTAGATGATGATGATATTGAGGTGTCTTCAGAACAAGGAGCTTTTAAATTCAGAACACTACGTCAACAATTAAAAAAACATGCTGGTAAACCAAATTTTGCATTATCTGATTTTGTAGCTCCAAAAGAAAGCGAAATTCAAGATTATATGGGGTGTTTTTGTGTAACAACAGGTTTTGGAACCAAGGAACTAGCAGAAGCTTTTGAAGCAGATCACGATGATTATAATTCGATTATGATTAAAGCATTGGCAGATCGATTAGCCGAAGCTTTTGCAGAATATTTGCATAAAAAAGTACGTAAAGAAGATTGGGGATATGCTAATAATGAATCATTAACCAATGAAGAATTAATAAAAGAAGCATATAAAGGTATTCGACCTGCACCAGGATATCCTGCTTGCCCGGATCATCTCGAAAAGATAACGATTTGGGAATTGCTTAGGGTTAAAGAACGAATCGGAGTAGAATTAACAGAAAGCCTTGCTATGTGGCCTGCAGCATCTGTATCTGGATATTATTTTGCTAATCCCGAAGCTCGATATTTTGGATTAGGAAAAATGAAAGAAGATCAGGTAAAAGATTTTGCAGAACGTAAAGATGTAGATATTGAGTATGCAAAGAAATGGTTGAGTCCTAATATAGTTGACTAAATACAAACCCGGATGAATATAAAAGATAGTATTAAAAAGTATGATGAGGTTTTTGAAGGAGAACCATGGTTTGGAAATTCTATATTAAAATCATTAGAACATATTCCTGTACTTTTTTGGGATAAAAAACCAAAGAAAGTATCGCACTCAATATCAGAGTTACTTTACCATCTGGTAGATTGGAGAGGGTTTGTCATCGAAAAACTAAAAGGAAATGAAACTTTTGATATTGAACTAAATTCTGAGAAGGATTGGAGAAAAAATGTTTCAATACAAAATGAAAAAGAAAAGAAAAAAATCATTGAAGAATTAATTGAGACTCAAAATATAATATGCGAATTACTATTAACAAAACCGGATTCATGGTTAAATGAACAAGTAGCTGGACGTAGATATAGAAATGAGTACATGATAAATGGTGTGATACAACATGACATCTATCACTTAGGACAAATCAATATGGTATATAGTCAATTAAAATAAGGAATATTAAGAATAGGAACTTTGTTAAAATGAAAGATTTTATGTTAGATTTTTTTAATACGATGCAGATATTAAAGAATAGATCTTAAAATGTAGATAATGAAAGTTATCCTAACACCGAAAAAGATAAACGAAGAATAAGGAATTATAGATTAGATGAAAGTAACAGATCACATAAAAAAAGCAAAAGAAAAAACATTGTTTTCTTTTGAGTTAATACCTCCACAGAAAGGAAGAAGTATACAAGAGTTATATGATAATATTGATCCATTAATGGAATTTAATCCTCCTTTTATTGATGTAACTACTTCTCGAGAAGAATTTATTTATATTGATAGAGAAGGATTATTAGATAAGAAACTAACCCGTATGCGTCCAGGTACCGTAGGTATTTGTGCTTCGATTACTCATAAATACAATGTAGATACAATCCCTCATGTACTATGTGGTGGGTTTACTAAAGAAGAAACAGAATATTTATTGGTAGATTGTCACTATTTGGGAATTGAAAATGTAATGGCTTTGCGTGGTGATGCAATGAAGGAGGAAAAATATTTCACTCCTACCAAAGGAGGGCATAGTTATGCTAGTGAGTTGGTAGAGCAGGTATTGAATATGAATAAAGGGCAATTTCTTCATGAAGTGATTGAAACGGATAACAAATCCGATTTTTGCATAGGAGTTGCTGGTTACCCAGAAAAACATATGGAAGCCCCTTCTGTAGATTCTGATATCAGAAGATTAAAAGATAAGGTAGATGCAGGAGCAGATTATGTAGTAACCCAAATGTTTTTTGATAATAAAAGATATTTTGATTTTGTCAAAAAAGCTAGAGAAGCAGGAATTAATGTACCTATAATTCCCGGGATTAAACCCGTAGCAGTAAAAAGACATTTGCAATTATTACCTCAGGTTTTTAAACTGGATATGCCAGATGAATTGGTGAGAGCAGTAGAAAAATGCAAAACCAATAAGGAAGTCAGAGAGGTAGGAGTAGAATTCGCAATACAACAATCTAAAGAACTGATGGAGTATGGAGTTCCTGTATTGCATTATTATTCGATGGGTAAGTCGGATAATATTAGAAAGATTGCTGAAGGGGTGTTTTAAAAAAACTTCAAAGTTTTGACACTTTCTTTCCTAAAAGAAAAGAGCGGTAATAATCGCCGGTTTTAAACGTATAATTTTAGCAAAACCCTGTTAGATATTAATCTAACAGGGTTTTTTGTGAAGTAAAAACTAAACAAAGTTTTTACTTTTTTATCAGATTCACTGTTTACAGGGGTGTTATCATTCTATGCAAAACGGATTTTTGTATTCGAACTACTGCAGTAATAAAATTATTCTAAAAACTTAAAATAAAACTCATGAAAAATCTGAAATTCTTTGTTGTGCTGTTTATCAGCGCAATGGTTATCTCATGCTCTAATGATGATACAAATACCATGCAGGATAAGGCATCGGTAAATCTAAATAAAACAGCAAAAGCAGAAGTTATTGGTGGCAATATTATATTTCCTGATCCTAATTTTAAAAAGGCATTGCTAGAAGATTACGTAGACACAGATAATGACAAAGAAATCTCTGTAGAAGAAGCGAAAAATGTAAGATCACTTTACTTAGATTTTAAAAACATCTCCAATCTTTCAGGGATCAAATATTTTGTTAACTTGGTCAATCTGAGTTGTAATTACAATCAACTTACTGCATTACATGTATGTGAAAATACTAAATTGAACTCTCTGAGTTGTAGAAGTAATCAACTCACTACATTAGATGTAAGCAAAAATGCAGTATTGAAAACTCTGGATTGCAGTGATAATTGGTTTATTGCTACTCTGGATGTAAGTAAAAACACGGTGTTGAAAACCTTGGAATGCAGTAATAACCAACTTACTGCCTTGGATGTAAGCAAAAACGCGAAGTTAACTAAGTTAGATTGTAGTAATAACCAAATTACTGCACTGGACATAAGTAAAAATGTTATGTTGAAAGATCTGGATTGTGGTTATAACCAACTTGCTGTCTTGGATATAAGTAAAAATGACTTGAATTCGCTTTTTTGCCAAGAGAATAAACTAACTAAGCTAGATGTAAGTAATCATGTAATGATGAGAACCTTGAATTGTGGGAGAAATAAACTCACTAATCTAAATGTAATTAAAAATAGGAGATTAAATTATCTGATTTGTTCAAATAACCCATTAAATACGTTGGATGTAAGTAAAAATAGAGCATTGAGTGTGCTATCTTGTTCCAACAATCGCCTTACTACTTTGGACATAACGGAAAATACAGCCTTAAGTAGCTTTCATTGTGATGGCAATCAATTAACTACTCTGGATGTTAGTAAAAATACAGCCTTGTACGGGTTATATTGCTATAAGAACAAACTGATAACACTGGATATACAAAAAAATAATGTTTTACGCTATCTATCTTGTTATAACAATCAACTTACTACTTTGAAAGTAAAAAATGGATCCAATGCAAGGCTAGTAAGATCAGAGCTACAAAATAACCCTTCTCTTACTTGTATAGAAGTAGATGACCCTACTGCACCATATTTAAGTAAGTGGAAAAAAGATGCTATGGCTAACTATTCTAGTGATTGTACACCATAATTATTAAAATTATATTGCCCTCTAATACAAAAATCCTAGTAACAGTGAGTTTAAACTCACTGTTACTAGGATTTTTTTGTTACAGACTTAAATATATATTTAAGTCGGGATCCAAGACAGGTTTTTGGACTCTTTACAAGGGTTATCTTAGATTCATAACCTTTTTTGAAGCAATATTACTAAGCTTATGTTATTGGTGAAATATTTGATTTACAGCGGTTTAATTAATGAAAACAATGCAAGGGTAAAACCAGATCCATCAGTGTTTGGAAACCTCGAAGGTCTATCATACTTTTGCCGGATGATAAAAAGGATTTATTTACTCATCTTTATCGTTCATTTTGGTACGTATGCTCAGATAGAATCTAAAGTTAATTATACGTTGGATGTGAATAACTTTTATGGTGCCATCCTAAAACATAATCCTGATATCTCGCATTTAATCACAGGTCATCCATCTGGTGTGATTCTTTCCTTTCAGCGTAAGACATTTGGAGATGAAAAATGGCAACGATTATATAATTATCCTGATTATGGCGTTTCTTTTTTATATCAAGATATGGATAATGAGTTTTTGGGAAAGCATTTAGGTCTGTTTGTCCATTATAATTTTTATTTCTTAAAACGGTATCTAAATCTTAGGATAGGCCAAGGAATTGGATATAGCACAAATCCATATGATGAAGATGATAATTATAGAAATGTAGCCCATGGTACACATTTATCCAGCGGAACTTATTTTTTATTACAAGCAAAAAAGGAGAACCTTATTAAGGGTTTTGGGTTGCAAGCAGGCTTAGGGGTTGTTCATTATTCTAATGGAAATTCTAAGGCGCCAAATAAAAGTACTAATACATTATTTTTAAATGTAGGAATAACCTACGCATTAGATCAGGAAACTCCAGATTACATAGAGAAGGAAGAAGGGGCTCTTAAAGGAGGAGAACCAATAGGTTATGGTTTTATTTTTAGAAGTGGAGTTAATGAAAGTGATGTAGTAGGATCAGGAAGATTTCCTTTTTATACGTTTGGAGGTTTTGTAGATAAGAGATTAAATAAAAAAAGTGCCATTCAGTTAGGAGCAGAAGTGTTTTTTTCTAAAACCTTGGAGCGTTATATAGATTTTAGAGCAGCAGGAGGAGGGTTTAATGATGGAACTACAGGGGATGAAGATGCTAAACGAGTAGGAATGTTCCTGGGACATGAATTAAGAGTAAATAGAATTTCGGTACTCACACAAATAGGGTATTATGTGTATTATCCTTATGATTTTGAAGGACAAACGTATCTTAGAGCAGGAGTTCAATATTATTTTACTAAAAACATATTTAGTTCACTAACTGTTAGATCTCATGCTGCCAAGGCTGAGGCTATGGAGTTTTCGATAGGGTATAGATTATAAAAGCACTGCTATGGATCTTAGTATAAATTTAGAAAAACAAAATACCAGACTTAATTCGTCGAAGTCTTTTTTAAAATATATAGCGGTAAGATGTATAGGGATATGGGTTGTGTTATTTTTAATTGGTTGTGATTCTGAAAATGCTTCAGATTGTTTTCAAAGAACAGGAACAATAGTTAGAAAAGAAATTGAAGTTTCTGATTTTACACGTATTTTGGTGAATCCAAATGTAGAACTTATCATAAAAGAAGGAACAACTACTTCAGTAGTTATTGAAACAGGAGATAACTTGCTAAACGAAGTTTCGGCAATAGTCGAAGATAGCCGTCTAGTGCTTAGCAATACTAATGATTGTGCCTTTTTTAGAGATCTTAATCAAACTAGGGTTTTTGTTACTGCCCCTAATATCACAGAAATAAGGAGTGGGACACAATTTGATATTTCTTCTGATGGAATATTAGCCTATACTTCATTAACATTACTTTCCGAAGATTTTGGTGAAAATACCGAAACTACAACAGGGACATTTAATTTAAATGTAGATTGTGAAGATATTAGTGTGGTAGGAAATAACATTGCTTCATTCTCTATCTCTGGAGTGGTTAAAAATCTTTCAGTAGGATTTTTTTCAGGAACCGGAAGATTTGAAGGAGCTAATTTAGTGGCAGAGAATGTTCAGGTTTTTCATAGAGGAACCAATAAAATCATAGTAAACCCTCAACAATCAATTACAGGAGAGATACGAAGTACGGGAGATGTAATTTCGGTTAACAGACCTTCAATTGTTGAAGTAGAGGCGTTTTTTATAGGGAAACTTATATTTCAATAAAGATGTCAATACTCTTCCTTAGTATTGATGAATAGAGTACTTATCTCTTTTTATACCTGTTTTGGTATTTCATTTTGATTCAAATTATCACTTCAACTCCAAGCTGATTTCAGGAAAAACTTAACGAAAAGAGATGTGAGGTAACACCATAAAAAGTTTGCGGAATTTAAATCTTTTTAATTGAAATTAATGTCTAACTTTATAAGACACCAAGGTTTTATTCCAAATTTTATATTTAAAAATGATTCAAAATCAGTTTGATAAGGCTCAAGATGTTGAGAATGTAGAAGAAAATTATCTTAAAGAAGAACTGTATGCTCTTATTAAGAAAGACGATTATATTTTTGATTTTATACAAAAATCGAGCCTTGATGGGCTTTGGTTTTGGGATTTAGATAATCCCGAAAATGAGTGGATGAATTCTAAGTTTTGGACGACTTTGGGGTATGATCCAGAAAAGATGCCACATAATGCTTCTGCATGGCAGGATATTATAAATAAGGAAGACTTAGAAGTGGTGTTTCTTAATTTTACAAAACATTGCAAAGATCCATCACATCCATATGATCAGATCGTAAGATATAAACATAAATTTGGGCATACTGTATGGATTCACTGTAGAGGATTAGCGATACGTGATAGTAAAGGGAAACCAGTACGAATGCTGGGTGCTCATACCGATATTACTAAATTAAAAGAAGTAGAAGTACAACTGCAAAGACAGGTAGATCGCTATCAACATATTATTGAAGGTACGCACCTAGGGACTTGGGAGTGGAATGTAAAAACAGGAGAAACCATATTTAATGAGAGGTGGGCTAATATAGCGGGCTATACACTTTTAGAATTAGAGCCAGTTTCTATCAATACATGGGCAGAAGCTTCACATCCAGATGATTTAAAAAAATCTAATAAATTGTTACAAGATCATTTTGCAGGAAAAACACCTTTTTATGAATGTGAAGCTCGAATGAAGCATAAAAATGGAGAGTGGATATGGGTTCTGGACCGGGGAAAAGTGGTGAGCTGGGACTCAGAAGGAAACCCAGAATGGATGATTGGTTCACATCAGGAAATCACTGAGAGTAAGAAAGATTTAGAAAAAAGCAAATTATTTATAGAACAGGCTCCAAGTGCAATAGCGATGTTCGATACTAATATGTGCTACTTGGCAGTTTCTCAAAAATGGTATGAAGATTATAGTATTAGTGATAATAATATTATTGGTAAGTCACATTATGAGGTTTTTCCAGAAATAGGAGAAAAATGGAAAGATGATCATAAAAGATGTCTTAATGGAGAAGTCTTAAAAAGTGAAGAAGATCGTTTTGAAAGATTAGATGGATCTTTACAATGGCTTACGTGGGAGTTGCGACCATGGTATACCGATGAAAATAAAATAGGAGGTATCTTAATGCATACTGCAGATATCACTAGGACCAAAAAAGCAGAAATTGGTTTACGTATTAGCGAAGAAATGTTCAGAAGAAATTTTGAAAATGCCGCAATAGGAATGGTCATGTTGGATCAAAAAGGTCATTTTACAAAAGTAAATTATAAATTGTGTGAGATTCTTGGGTATTCTAATAAAGAATTGACAAAACTGGCTTTTAAAGATATTCTTCATCCAGATGATTTGGCAATCAGTGATAAATTGTTTCAAAGACTTTTTAGAGGAGAAACATTATATAGCAATATGGAAGAAAGATGCTTTCATAAGGATGGCCATATTGTATATATCAATCTTTCGGTTTCGGTTATTAAAGGAGAAAGTGATAAGCCAACGTATTTTATTGCGCAAATCGCAGATATAAGCCATGAAATCCTTGCTAGGCAAAAGCTGCAAAATACAGTTGGTGAACTAAAAAGTATAATAGACGATATAAGTCAAGTAATTATAATAGGTACAGATAAGAATGGTTTGATCACTACATTTAATAAAGGAGCAGAAAATTTATTAGGGTATACTAAAGATGAAGTACTATTAAAAGAATTCCCTTCACGGTTTCTTCAAAAGGAAGAATTGGAAAAAAGAGGAAAAGAACTATCATTGTTGCTTGGTAGAGAAATAACAGGTTTTGAGTATTTTATAGCATTGTTGGAGAAAGAAGAATATGATGCCAGAGAATGGACACATGTAAGAAAAGACGGGACTTGTTTTCCTGTTCAGATAACAGTGTCGCCAATAAAAGAGAATAATGAAATTACTGGATACTTGGGGGTTGCGGTAGATATTAGCGAAATCAAAAAAGCAGAAAAAGATTTAAAATTATGGTTAACTGTTGCAGAAGATCAAAATAAAAGGCTACGTAATTTTGCACATATAGTTTCACATAATCTAAAATCACATTCTGGAAATTTTCAAATGTTACTGGATTTGTTTATTCAGGAAAATCCAGAGATTGAGGATAATGAAATTATTCAACTTTTTAAAACAGCATCCGAGAACCTTACCGAAACCATAGTGCATTTAAATGAAGTAGTCTTAATGAATTCTTCTGTTGATGAGAATTTAGTCGGATTGAATTTATATGAGGCAATTAATAAAGTGACAGAAAGTGTTTCTGCTATTGCAAAAGAGACTATAGTGACTATAAATAATAATACACAACCAGATATAAATATTTTAGGAATCCCGGCATACTTGGATAGTATTTTATTGAATTTTATAACTAATGGGATAAAATATAGTTCTGAAGAAAGAGAAAGTTATATTGATTTAAGTACTAGAATAGAAGGTGAATTTGCGATCTTGGATATCAAGGATAATGGATTAGGGATTGATTTGAAAAAACATCAGGCCAAACTATTTGGGATGTATAAGACTTTTCATAATAATAAAGAAGCCAGAGGTATAGGGCTATTTATTACCAAGAACCAGGTAGAAGCCATGGGCGGTAAAATAGAAGTAGAAAGCACAGTAAATAAAGGAACAACTTTTAAAATTTATATGAAACATGAAAAAAATTGATATAGCTTGTATTATTGATGATGACCCAATTTTTGTATTTGGTATTAAAAAAATAATGGAACTTGTTGATTTTTGCAATGGTTTTATGGTTTTCCGAAATGGAGAAGAAGCATTAAATAATCTAAAAGCAATTATTTCGGCAAATGAAAAATTACCAGACGTTATTTTGTTGGATTTAAATATGCCAGTGCTTGATGGGATACAGTTTTTGGAAGAATTCATAAAAGTGCCATGCACAAAGAAAATAATTATTTATGTAGTTTCTTCATCTGTTGATCCAGAAGATATCCTAAGAGCTAAATCTTTTGAGTATGTAAGCGATTACATCGTTAAGCCTATTTCTGTAGAAAAACTCAAAGATATTTTAAATGATATAGAAAAGACAAGCCATTGTCAATAAAAGGATTAAAATATAGGTGTAAGAATTATATTTAAGAAGGATTAGTGAGTTCTCTAAACAAACCTTCCAGGTTTTTATTTTTTCGAGATAGTTGTAGTATCTTTAGTTTATTGTCATGAGCAAAGTCAAAAACTACTGGACGCATATCTGTTTTAGTATCAAAAGTAATTTGATAAACAAACCCATGAATGTTTTTTACATCACTTACATTAGACAATTTTTGTAAAAAGGCTTCTTCTATACGATAATCAAACTCGACTTCGATAATCTGCTCAGTCTCGTCTGCTATTTCATGTAAATATTTGTCTGCAACAATTTCTCCTTTATTAATAATAATGACCCGATCACACATTGCTTCAACCTCTTGCATTATGTGGGTAGATAAAAAAACTGTTTTTTCTTTACCAATTGTTTTTATTAATTCTCTAATCTCTACTAGTTGATTGGGGTCTAAACCTGTTGTAGGTTCATCCAGTATTAAAACTTGAGGATCATGAAGTAATGCACATGCCAAACCAACTCGCTGGCGATATCCTTTAGAAAGTTGACTGATTTTTTTATTGGCCTCTGGAGTTAATCCTGTTAGTTTGATTACTTCTTCAATTCTGGATTTTGAAATCTTATATACTCGAGCATTAAATGCTAAATACTCTCGTACATACATTTCCAGATACAAAGGATTGTGTTCAGGAAGGTACCCTATGCTTTTTTGTACATCAATAGCTTGAGAGTATATATCAAAATTATTAACAACGGCAGAGCCCTCAGAGGGATCAAGATAGGTCGTTAGAATTTTCATCATAGTCGATTTACCCGCCCCGTTAGGACCAAGAAAACCAACAATCTCACCTTGTTTTATTGCAAAAGAAATAGCATTAAGTGCTTTTTGATCATTATAAAGTTTAGAAATATTAGATACCGAAATTGACATATAGAGCAAGTATGAAATCTGTTTATACCCAAAAATACATAATTCATATATGTATTGTATGAGAAACTTAGAAAAAATAATTTAACGTAAATTTTCTTTATTCAGTATTCACATTAAATTAATTAATGTGAGTAAAAAGATTATTTATTATTTTTTTGACCAATCATTTTCTATCCAGAAGAGCCCGGTAATAAAAATGAATACTCCTAAAAAAGCAGGAAATAGATGTGAGAAATTTAAATACCCGATAGCAAAATGAACTAAAATAGCAGAAGAATATCCTATTGTTATTGCAATTGCCAATGTTTCCCATAAGATTTTCGAAGGGTTAGCATACCAAATTATAAAATATAACATAATACCGATAGTAGCCAAACTACCGCCAAATGAAGCTCTGTCATGTGCTATTACAGGAATAAGGTTAGGGTTTATATCCTGAAGCCCACATACCTTGATATCCATAAAGGCAAGATCTTGAGGAACAAAAACAGAAGTCATGCCTACTGTCATTATAATTACACCTCCCAGAAAAAGCGATAAAGCACTAAGTAACATTAAACAGTTTCCTCTACCTAGTTTTGAATTTAGATGAAATCTTTTCTGTTTTTTTAAAAGAGAATTAAATTGATATTTTCGTTCTTTCTGATAAGAATGATATAATCCTAATATAAATAATGGGGTTATTGCTATTGTTCCTAGTGCATGCCATGAGTCAAAATAATTATATCCCAAATAAGAGAAAAAACTTGCAAAACCATAGATGCCCGAAATAAAAAGAACCCACCATGCCCAAGGTTCTTTTTTTTGTAATGGAACTAATGCTAACCAAAGATATAGGATGCCAACTGTAATTAAAGCACCTCCATAGGAAACACGATCATGAAACATGAATTTCACAATTTTTCCATTTTTATAATTGGAAAGTTGTTTTGCTGTCATTCCTATAATATCAATATCATGTGGTAAAAAGCTTCCAGAAATCGATTGGCCTATTAAAAACACACCAATAAACAATAATATAATGCCCAAAACAACAAAAGGAAGAATTCCATTTTTAATAAATAGGCGATATAATTTCATTAATTTTTATTTTATAATTTGATAGTTTCGAGATCGTAATTTTTAAGATGTGGTAGTAATCTTTTTCCAAGTTTTCTCCAGTTTTGATGAGGAACCATGGGATATAAGTGGTGTTCTAAATGATAATTATGATGGGCAAAGAAGAAGCTTATGATTGGACCTCTAAATAGTTTTGTTTGAAATATTGGATGCGTATAATTTACTTTATGGGGAATATATACTGTAAACAATGGGTAAAACCAACTTCCCATTTGAACTAATAAAAAATAGTATAATAAAAATGGGTAGTGTTGATATAGTAGTATTGCTATTATTATATATATCAGGAATATAGATCCTTCAACATTGATCCAAATTTTATCCTTAGTCTTTGAGTGTTTACGTGCCCAGAAAAATAGTTTGAATACATAAATAGCACTTTCTAGAACTAATTCGTATGGTTTCATATGTATAGACGCACCTTCTATGTCGTTTTCTTTAGGAAAATTGCGATGGTGGTTGATATGAGATACTTTAAAAGCATGACCGCTTCTTAATGTTAGCATTTCAATAATTGATAAGAAAAATCTATTCATACCAGGAGGTAATTTTAAAGTCCCATGTACAAGATCGTGAGAAGTCGAAACATAAGTAACAAACATCAATATAATAACAGATAGGATTGCCAAGATCCATAATTCATTAACTGCAAAATAAAAATATCCAAAACAACACAGAAATGGCTTGGTAATAGTCCAGACCTTTTGCGTCTTGGTTAAATATAATAAGTCCTTGCCTAATACTTTAATACTTGGCAGAATTATCTTCTGCTCCATTCGTTTTTTGGTTAGATTATAGTATAGATAGCCTTTATTTCTATAATTCTTCTACGATTTGTTTAATAGAAATATAGTTTCAAGTGCTTTCTCATCATTAAAAGTTAATGTTCAAAAGTACATAATTCAATATCTATTGTATGAGAAACTTAAAAAAATGATATTAACATTAAGATAATGTTGGGGTAAAATGAGAAGATAAAGGATGTGTTATCTTTATATAGGATAAGATTTTTAATATGTCACTAATCAATTTAAAACAAATAGCCCATAATTTTCTTCATAAACTGGTTTGTCTAAGTCAGCAAATTATTTTTTTTATAGTCTCCCTTTTTCTTAAAAAAGGGTTGTTTAAGCATTGACATGTTATGTTTTTATTTTTTAGAATTTTAAGGCGTAATGAACAAAATTAAGAGCCTTAAATGGGGAGTTGCAATTGCCGCTCATCAAACCGAAGGAGCTTATAATAAAGATGGAAAAGGTCTTTCTATTTGGGATACATTTACTCAAAAACCGTATAGGGTCAAAGATCGTTCTAATGCCAGAATAGCAACAGATTTTTATCATAGATTCGAAGAAGATATTGATCTTGCTGTTGATATTGGGCTACAGATATTTCGTTTTTCTATTTCCTGGTCAAGAATATTTCCAGAAGGTACAGGAGTAGTAAATCCAAAAGGAATCGAATATTATGATAAGGTAGTTAACTACTGTTTAAAAGTAGGTATAGAACCTTGGATTACAACATATCATTGGGATTTGCCACAAAAATTACAAGATAAAGGCGGTTGGACAAATCGGAATATTATTAGTTGGTATGCAGCATATATAACTGTACTAAGAGATCACTTTGCAGACCGGGTAAAGCATTGGGTGTTGATTAACGAGGGGATAGTATGTATAGGAGGAGGTTATTTTCTTGGTGTACATGCTCCTGGTAAGAAAGGAATTCGCAATTTTATTTCGAGTACACATCATCTTTTATTGGCGCAAGCCGAAGGATTTAAAATTTTGAAGGAAAAAAAAGAACTTCAGGTGGGTACTGCAATAAGTTGTACTAAAATAGAACCCTATAGAAATAAGATTGCTGATCATAATGCAGCTATTAGGATTGATACATTGATGAACCGCCTGTTTATAGAGCCTCATTTAGGATTAGGATATCCCGATGATGATTTTCCGGTTCTAAAACGTATGTCCAAATATTATAAAAAAGGAGATATGGAAGCATTAAAAACGGATTTTGATTTTTGGGGAATTCAAACCTATGCAAGAGAAGTGGTAAAAGCAGCTTGGTATGTTCCATATCTTGGAGCAATCCAGGTAAAACCTGAAAAAAGAAATGTAAAAACTTCGGTGATGGGATGGGAAACATATCCAGAAGGAGTGCAGTATTTTTTAGAAAGGTTTGCTCAATATAATCCTAAAAAAACACTTTGGCTTTCTGAATGTGGAATGGCACTATCTGAAAATGAAGATGACCAGATAAGAATCGAGTATTACCAAAGAGTAATTAAAGGGATGGAAACTATGTTGGATAAAAACATAAATCTCAAAGGAATTTTACTTTGGACATTGGTGGATAATTTTGAATGGGCAGAAGGATATATTCCTAAGTTTGGGATAATAAGTTTAGATAGAAAAACTATGCAACGCCGAATGAAAAAATCTGCACTCTGGCTAAAAAAATATTTATCAAATATAAAACTCTGATGTGTGCTTAATTTCCTTAAGAACAAAAGTGCTATTTAGGACACCAATATTTTCGATTTTTGAAAGCTTTGTTTTTACAAAATCATGATATTCTTCCAAACTTTTGGTGTGAATTTTTAAAACAAAATCTACCTGCCCTGCCATATGGTAACATTCTTGTACTTCTTGTAGATTCTGAATTTGCTTTTCGAATTTTTCTATAAAAGCTTCATTATGATAGCGCATAGAAACCTGACAAATTGTGGTAATAGCACGATCAATTAATTTTTTATCTAAGATGGCAACATATTTTTTGATGAATCCTTGTTTTTCTAGTCGCCGTATTCGCTCATATACAGGAGAAGCAGTAATGTTAAGGATTTTGGCAATTTCTTTTGCTGTTTTTTTAGAATCTTCCTGCAGGATTCTAAGTATAGTAATGTCAGTATGATCTAATTGTTCCATTTTAATTCAAAAAAAAATTACTTCAAAAGTAGAATTTAAGCTTATGTTGAAGTAAATATAGCTGAAATTATTATAATAATTAGTAATTATTGCTTAATTATTTAGTAATCATGGCAGGAAAAGTTACATTTTGTACTTTGCGAAGTAAATAACACTGTTAAGTACTTGAATTTTAAAGTGAAAATAGAACATATGGAAACGATTATTTTGGTAATAGGAGCGAATGGTCAATTAGGATCTGTATTAACAGAATCTCTTAAACAAAAATTTGGAAGCTCTAATGTAATTGCTTCTGATTTAAGATCTAGAGAAGGGTATGAAGGCTCTTTTGAAATAATCGATGCAACAGATATAAATAGAATAGAAGAGGTAGTTGTTCAATATAAAGTTACTCAGGTATACCATCTTGCGGCAATTCTTTCTGCCAAAGGAGAAGAAACACCCTTAAGAACTTGGGATATTAACATGAAAACTTTATTTAATGTACTCGAAGTTTCTAGACAACACAATATTGATAGAGTGTTTTTTCCGAGCTCTATAGCTGTTTTTGGTGAAGGAGCACCTATAGAGAATACACCAAACGATGCTTATTTGGATCCCGCTACTGTATATGGGATCAGTAAAGCAGCAGGAGAAAATTGGGCCCAATATTACTTTTTAAGATATGGGCTTGATGTTAGATCAATTCGTTACCCTGGTGTAATTGGATACCAATCATTACCAGGAGGAGGTACTACAGATTATGCAGTAGATATCTATCACAAAGCAGTTCTAGGAGAAGAATTTAGTTGTTTTTTGAAAGAAGATGCTACCTTGCCCATGATCTTTATGGAAGATGCCATACGGGCAACTTTAGAATTAATGGATGCGCCTAAAGAAGATATCAATATGAGGACTTCGTATAATATTGCAGGAATTAGCTTTTCTCCTGCAGAAGTAGTGGCAGAAATTCGTAAATTATATCCTGATTTTAAAATCAAATATGATCCTGATTTTAGACAGGAAATTGCTGCACGTTGGCCTAAATCTATAAACGATTCTGCTGCGATTAAAGATTGGGGATGGAAACCAGAATTTGACCTTAAATCAATCACAAGTACAATGATTCAAAAGCTAAAAGAAAAATATAAAACAGGATCAAAAAATCAGAAAACGATAGTGCTTTGATGCGATGTATCTTTTCATGAAATGAAATATAACAATAAAGAATAAATACCAAGTAACATGTTTTCAAATATAAAAGACGACTTACAAAAAGAGCTGGATGAGATTATATCAGCAGGATTATATAAATCCGAAAGAATAATTACCACCCCACAAGGAGCCAGTATTGATACGACAAATACTAAAAATGTGCTAAATTTTTGTGCAAATAATTATTTAGGCCTTTCATCACATCCTGATGTAATTGATGCAGGTAAAAAAGCCATAGATTCTCATGGGTATGGATTGTCATCTGTGAGATTTATTTGTGGAACTCAAGATATTCATAAAGAATTAGAGTATAAAACTGCTGAATTTTTGGGAATGGAAGACTGTATTTTATATGCAGCTGCTTTTGATGCTAATGGAGGAGTGTTTGAGCCTATTCTTGGGCCAGAAGATGCTATCATCTCTGATGCGTTAAACCATGCTTCTATTATAGACGGAGTTAGGCTATGTAAAGCAAAACGTTTTAGGTACGAACATAATAATATGGTAGATCTAGAAAAGCAATTAAAATCGGCAGAAGGATGCAGACGTGTACTTATTGTGACAGATGGTTCCTTTTCTATGGATGGCACAATTGCCCAATTAGATAAAATCTGTGATCTGGCTGATCAATATGAAGCTATGGTTATGATAGACGAATGTCATTCAACTGGTTTTTTAGGAAAAACAGGTCGTGGGACACATGAGTATCGTGATGTAATGGGACGTATAGATATTATTACGGGAACCTACGGTAAAGCTTTGGGTGGTGCTTCAGGTGGATTTACTGCTGCCAGAAAAGAAATTGTAGAAATGTTAAGACAACGATCCAGACCTTATTTGTTCTCTAATACAGTAGCACCATCAATTGTAGGGGCGTCGATTAAAGTATTAGATCTGTTAAGTTCTTCTACAGTACTACGAGATAAACTAGAAGAAAATACGAAATATTTCAGATCAGAAATGACTGCAGCAGGATTTGATATTATTCCAGGAGATCACCCTATAGTCCCGGTAATGTTGTATGAAGCAAAACTTGCACAAGAATTTGCAGCTAAATTACTTGAAGAAGGAATTTATGTTATAGGATTTTTCTATCCGGTTGTACCTAAAGGGAAAGCAAGAATTAGAGTGCAATTATCAGCTGCTCATGATCGTAATCACTTAGAAAAAGCAGTAAAAGCTTTCACTAAAGTGGGTAAAGAACTGAATGTGATATAAATACAAACGTTTGTTAGTGTTTTAAAAAGTAGAGGATTCATAGAATACTTAGGGTTTTATTTAAAATATTTCAGTAATACCCATTAAAACATCAGGATTTGATGATAATACTCTGGTGATTATGAAAAAAATCAAAAATTATTTTGAATCGTAATAGTTTTAGCTAATTTAGCAACGTAATAATGATACAATAATGAGCAATTTATTTACTTGGAACGGATTCTATTTTTTCTTCTTTTATTTTAAAAGCAAGATCGGGATCGTTATGTAAATAAATCAGCAAAATTTATAAAACTAAAATCCCGATGAAAAATCGGGATTTTTTTTTGCAATAAAATTAAAAGATGAAACAAAAGGTTGCTATACAAGGAATAAAAGGTTCATATCATCACGGCGTTGCTCAGGCATATTTCGGCGAAGATATAGACGTAAATGAATGTATGTCTTTTCAGGAATTGGTCCATAGTTTAGAGCATAATAAGAGTACAGATGCTGTAATGGCAATCGAAAACTCTATTGCAGGCTCTATTATTCCTAACTATGCTTATATAGACGAGCATGATCTTACGATTAGGGGAGAGTATTTTTTACCAATTCATCACTGTTTAATGGCTTTAGATGGGCAAGAAATTTCAGATGTCAAAGAAGTATATTCTCATCCAATGGCTTTGCTACAATGTAAAGAGTTTTTTAGAGGACAACCACATATAAAATTGATTGAGGATGCAGATACGGCTGATGTTGCAAGAAGAATTCATAAACAACAATTAGAAGGAGTTGCTGCTGTAGCAGGAGAAACTGCTGCAAATATTTATCAACTAAATATTTTAGCTAAAGAGATTCAAACTATAAAATCAAATAGTACTCGGTTTTTTATTTTAAATACAGAAGAAGAGTCTAACTCAGAAAAGAAAGATATCAATAAAGCATCTTTAAAATTTCTAACAGATCATAAAAAAGGAAGTTTAGCTACAGTGCTTAATGTAATGAGTGATTGTGGATTGAATTTAACTAAAATCCAATCATTACCTATTATTAGTATGCCTTGGAAATATTCTTTTTTTGTTGATGTAACCTTTATGGATTATGATGATTATGCTAAAGCAATGTCTATCTTAAAAATCATGGCATTAGAACTAAAAGTATTGGGTGAATATAAAAACCAAAATGGATGAGCATTCAAACAGCAAAAAGATTAGAAACGGTAGAGGAGTATTATTTCTCTAAAAAATTGAGAGAGGTTAGAGAGCTTGTTGCTTCAGGAAAACCAGTTTTAAATATGGCTATTGGGAGTCCCGACCTGGATCCGCCAAAAGAAGTAGTGCAAGCTATCCAAGAAGCGGTACTTGTAGATGGGGCTCATAAATATCAAAGCTATCAAGGGTTGCCAGAGTTACGAGAAGCTATTGCAGATTTTTATAGTGCAAAATATCAAGTTTCCCTAAACCCTAAAAACGAAATCTTACCCTTAATGGGGTCCAAAGAAGGAATCATGCATATTTCTCTGGCGTATCTTAATGAAGGAGATGAAGTGTTGGTTCCTAACCCTGGATATCCAACATATAGCGCAGTAACTAATTTGGTAGGTGCAAAACCAATTTTTTATGATTTAATTGAAGATAATGGATGGGAGCCAGATTTTCATAGCCTTTCAAAAAAAGATTTAAGTAAGGTGAAAATTATGTGGATAAACTATCCAAATATGCCAACAGGAGCTTCAGGGGATGTGAAGCTATTTAAAAAAATGATTGATTTTGCTAAAAAACATAGTATCCTATTGGTGAAAGATAATCCATACAGTTTTATCTTAAACGATAGTCCAACAAGTATTTTATCAATAGAAGGAGCAAAAGAAGTCACACTGGAGTTAAACTCTTTAAGCAAAACTTTTAATATGGCTGGATGGCGTGTAGGGATGGTTAGTGGTAGCTCTGATAAAATTGAAGCAATCTTAAAAGTAAAAAGCAATATGGATAGCGGTATGTTTCAGGGAATTCAAAGAGGAGCTATCGCAGCATTACGCATTTCTAATGGTTGGTATGATAAAATGAATGCAATCTATAAAGAAAGAAGAACCTTGATATGGGAATTAGTAGATCTTTTGGGTTGTAGTTATGATAAAACTGCAAAAGGGATGTTTGTTTGGGCTAAGTTACCAAAAGGAGTGGATGCTGTAGAATTCATAGACACTATCTTATATGAGAATGATATTTTCATCGCTCCTGGTGATATTTTCGGAAGTAATGGAAAAGGATATATACGTTTTTCACTTTGTGTAACCAAAGAGAATATCAAAGAGGCTATAGGAAGATTTAATAAAACAGAATTGCCATTGATGAAAGATACCGTAAATCAAAACTGTAACTAGATGAATGTATTTGTAGTAGGGATAGGGCTAATCGGAGGTTCTTTTGCCATAGATATTAAAGCAGCTTTTAATGAAGCTAAGATTTATGGGATTGATAGAAGTGATGATAATCTAAACGAAGCACTATCATTAGGCCTTATTGATCATAAATCTAGTTTGGATACGTTGGATAAAGCAGATGTGGTTATAGTTGCTATACCTGTAGATGCGACCGTTGAGATATTACCTTCTATTTTGGATAAAATAGATGATAATTGTTTAGTTTTTGATGCTGGTTCGACCAAGAAGAAGTTATGTAATGCGGTTGAAAACCATAACAAAAGAAGGAATTACCTGGCAGTACATCCAATTGCTGGTACAGAATTTTCTGGACCACAAGCAGCAATAGCAAACTTATATAGAGGAAAAACAAATATTATCTGTGAGGTAGAAAAAACGGCATTTAAATTACAAGAAAAAGGAATGGAGATTTTTTCCAGATTAGGTATGCGAATTCGTTATATGGACCCTTCATCACATGATAAGCATATTGCCTACGTTTCACACTTATCACATATTAGTTCTTTTATGTTAGGTAAAACTGTGATCGAAAAAGAGAAAAATGAAAGAGATATTTTTGATATGGCTGGCAGTGGTTTTGCATCTACTGTTCGATTAGCAAAGAGTTCACCCGCTATGTGGGCGCCGATTTTTAAGCATAATAAAGAAAATATAATAGAAACACTAGAAGAATATATTGCTAATCTTACTCAATTTAAGGAGTTGATTGAAAACGATGATTTTTTAGCAGTATATAGAGAAATGGAAGATACAAATCACATAAAGACAATTTTAAAAGGAATTGCTTAAACTTGGGCTATGCATTATAACTTCGTTATGAGACTTGAAAATACTATAAAATATGACATTTTCTTTGTTTTAGCATAGCATCGCTACGGTTAAACTGAAAAATGTAGTGCAACGGTATATTTTGAAGTAGTTTTTAAGGCGTAATAGATTTTCTAATGCATAATCCGGGTTAAACTATAAAACCAATACAAACTTTAATAAATTAAGAATAAAAAATAAAAATGGAGAATAAAAAAGAACTTAGAAACTGGCTAGATGATTACAATCTGGATCACCCATTGGTGATCGGGGGGCCTTGTAGTGCCGAAACAGAAGACCAGGTAGTAAAAATAGCGCATCAACTTAAAGATTCTGATGCTACAGTATTACGGGCAGGAATCTGGAAACCAAGAACAAGACCTGGGAATTTTGAAGGAGTAGGTGCTTTAGGATTAAAGTGGTTGCAAAGAGCTAAAGAAGAAACAGGGATGAAGATTGCTACAGAGGTAGCAAATCCACATCATGTAGAATTAGCTTTAGAACATGGAGTTGATGTTTTATGGATAGGAGCAAGAAGTACGGTGTCTCCTTTTATTGTTCAAGATATTGCAGATGCCTGTAAAGGAATTGATAATCCGGTCTTAATAAAAAATCCGATTAATCCTGATTTATCCCTTTGGTTAGGCGCTGTAGAACGTTTTTATACTGCAGACGTTAAAAATCTGGGAGTAATTCATAGAGGATTTTCAACATATGAGAAGACAAAATACCGTAACATCCCAGAGTGGCAGATTCCGATTGATTTACAAAACCGTTTCCCGGATTTACCATTGATCTTAGACCCTTCTCACATTGCAGGAAGAAGAGATTTGATTTTTGACCTGTCTCAAACAGCGTTGGATCTTAACTTTGACGGACTTATTGTAGAAACACACTACGATCCTGATAATGCATGGAGTGATGCTAAACAACAAATTACACCAGAAACATTGGTTCAGTACATGAAAGATTTAAAGATTCGTAAAGAAATAGGAGAAGATGAAGCGTATCAAAAAGTACTTGATGAATTACGTGCTAAGATTGATATAGCAGATAATCAATTGTTAGAAGTTTTATCAAAAAGAATGAAAATTTCTGATGATATAGGAAAAGCAAAAGCCAAGCAAAACGTTGCTATTTTGCAATCTAAGCGATGGAACGAAATACTAGGAAGAATGATCCTTGAAGGAGAAGAAAATGGATTGAGTGAAGAATTTATACTTCGTATTTACAAAGCAATTCACCAAGAATCTATTAATCATCAGAAAAAAATAGTAAAAGGATAATTAATATAAGGAGAACCACTCGCTATAAAACTAACGAGTGGTTTTTATGTTTTATTTTGAGTGGATATTGAATGATATAATTTTTTATTATACGTTACCGTCAAAAAATTCTATTTCAGTATAATGATATTTCTATAGTAGATTCTACTAATTTTCGTACAAACTTTTTAATTAAGAAAAGAAATAAGGCCTCTACAAATATTAATATTTGCATCTTTGTGTTTATGACAGGTACCGTTTATAAATCTACAGGAAGTTGGTATACCGTAAAAACTAATAACGGAAAAGTATACGAATGCCGTATAAAAGGAAAATTTAGAATTAAAGGCATCAAAAGTACTAATCCTGTGGCTGTAGGAGATCTTGTAGATTTTAAATTAGAAACTAATAACGATCAGGAAACGGGAGTTATCGAATATATTCATGAGAGGCATAATTACATCATTAGAAAATCAGTGAATCTGTCGAAACAGACACATATCATTGCTTCAAATGTAGATGTGGTCTTTTTGTTAATAACCTTAAATAATCCTACAACATTTACAACATTTATAGATCGATTTTTAGTTACAGCAGAAGCATATGGTATTAAAGCAGTTTTGCTTTTTAATAAAATAGATACCTATGATGAAGAGGAACTTCTGGAGATTAAATATCTCGCAGCGATATATCGAAAAATAGGATATGAATGTATAGGGATATCTGCTAAGAAAGGTAAAAATGTAGACAAAGTAAAAGCAATAATGAAAAGTAAAGTGAGTATGTTTTCTGGTCATAGTGGAGTAGGAAAATCTACTTTGGTTAACACGATTGCTCCAGATTTGTCATTAAAAACAGCAGAAATAAGCGATCAACATCAACAAGGATTGCATACTACTACTTTTGCAGAAATGTTTGATCTTAATTTTGATGCCAAGATTATCGATACACCTGGGATAAAAGGTTTTGGAGTTGTTGATATGGATAAAGAAGAGTTGGGGGATTATTTTCCCGAGTTTTTTGAGTTAAAATCAGATTGCAAGTTTAATAACTGTTTACATATTAACGAACCAAAATGTGCTGTTAAAGAAGCATTGGATAACGAAGAAATCGCTTGGTCGAGATATAAAAGCTATTTGCAAATTCTTGAAGGAGAAGAAGAACACTACAGAAAAAATAATTACGACGACGAATAATTTTTGTAATCCACAGAAGCAAAATAGATTAAAATTCTAAGTTGTACAAAATCAGTCGATAAGAAAATAAAAAAAAAATTCTCAGTTCCGAAAAATGAAACTCAAACATTGTATACTTGTGCCGTAAAGTTGTTAATTAAAATAATTTTTAGAATTATTTAATGTAATAATTGAATGAAAAAACATGCAAACAAAACACGTTGTCTCATATCAACTTATACGCAGACTATAAAATAAAAAAAGAAATGAGAAAAATAATAGTATTAATTGGAGCACTTGGAATTATAATTGGAGTCAATGCTCAAAAAAAAGTAAAACTTGAAGACAATACTAACGCAAATAATTTAATCTATAAAAATGGAGAGCTTGGAATAGGCATAATTAGTCCTCTAGATGCCAAATTACATATAAAGGGTGATTATAATATACGAATAGATCCTTCTCAAGGAATCTCTCCATTTTATTATATAACCTCCAACTCAGCAAACAATATTATTGGAACCAATATAAGAACAAAATTTGGGGCTTGGGATGTTCCAGACAAAACAAAACCTTCTTCATATATAGATTTTGATACATATAATATTAATAACCCTACATATGGAGGCATTTCATTTTTAACTAGAACGGCTGGAGATCAATCCGATCTGGGTAGTAAAAAAATGACAATTTTAAATAATGGAAATATCGGGATAGGAACAATTAGTCCAGACATGAAATTAACTGTTAATGGAAATATTCACGCTAAAGAAGTGAAAATTGATCTTAATGTTCCGGCTCCTGATTATGTGTTTAAAAAAGATTATAATCTTATAACTATTGAAGAAGTAGAAAAATTCATTAAAAAAAATAGTCATCTTCCCGAAATCCCATCAGCAGAAGAATTTGAACAAAACGGAGTGATGCAAGCCGAAATGGATATGAATCTTCTTAAAAAAATTGAAGAATTGACCCTTTATACTATACAGCAACAGAAAGAGATTGAAAAACTTAAAAAAGAGAATACAGAATTAAAATCTTTATCTGATCGATTAGTAGAAATTGAAAAATTACTTGAATCTAAAAAGTAGAATAACTTTTGTTTTTTAAAAACAATAATGAATAAATGAGGGCAGTAATTCAGAGAGTTGCTGAGGCATCGGTAAGTGTCGACGGCAAGGTTATATCAAATATGAATCAAGGATTACTTATTCTAATAGGAATAGAAGAAAAGGATTCACAAGAGGATATAGATTGGTTATCAGGAAAAATATCTCGTCTTAGGATATTTGATGATGAAGCCGGTGTAATGAATAGAAGTATATTGGATATAAATGGAGATGCTATAGTTGTGAGTCAATTTACATTGCATGCAAGTATCAAAAAAGGTAATAGACCCAGTTATATTAAAGCTGCAAAGCCAGAAATAGCGATTCCGCTCTACGAGAACTTTGTACAGCGATTAGAGTTGGATTTAGAAAAGAAAATAGGCACAGGTGTTTTTGGAGCTGATATGAAAATATCATTACTTAACGATGGGCCTGTTACGATTACAGTAGACACAAAAAACAAAGAATAAACTACCCCCTAAAATAATTTTTATGTTACAAAAAATACTACTGGTTTCGGTTGTGCTTACATTATCCTGTATTGAGCAAATCTCAGCTCAGGATAATGTAAAATTACAGACTGTACTCTTGGATTCTACACTTACCAAAAATGCTAATGCTATTGTAAGGTCTGAAGAGGTTACTATTGAGATAAAATCGGTAAATTCTGTTGTTGTAAAAACCAAAAGAATTGTTACCGTACTTAATAAATATGGAGATGGATACGCTGATTCTTATGAAGGGTATAGCCCATCTACAAAAATTAGAAAATTAGAAGCCATAGTTTATGATTCTTTTGGGAAAGAGATTAAAAAATATAAAAAGAAGGATTTTAAAGATAGAAGTGTTTCTGATGGGATATCATTGATGAATGATAATAGAATAAAATATTTTGAATACACACCATTGAATTATCCTTATACACTTGCATTTGAAAGTGAAGTAGAAAGTTCAAGTACAGCATTTATAAAACATTGGAGACCTATTCTGGCTTATAGATTAAGTATTGAAAAATCTAAATATAAGATTTTAAATTCATCAAAAATATCAATTAGATACAGAGAAACAAATTTTGGTGATTATCCAGTTGAAACGAATAAGACGAATCTGGAAACTTTGTATTCAATTTCTAATATCCCTGCACGATTACCCGAAGCATATAGTCCTTCTCTCAATGATATGGCACCAATGGTAAAGGTGGCATTAAACGAATTCTCATTAGAAGGAGTTAAGGGTACAGCAACAGACTGGAAATCTTTTGGAAAATGGCAATATGATAAACTCATATCTGGTAGAGATAAATTACCTCCAGAGACTACCGAAAAGATAAACAAATTGGTTGCAGATGCAAAAACTAAAAAAGAGAAAGCCAAGTTGATTTATGAATATGTACAGGATAAAACTAGGTACATAAGTGTGCAATTAGGTATCGGAGGTTGGGAGCCATTTTTGGCAAGTGATGTTGATAGATTAGGGTATGGGGATTGTAAAGCACTAACAAACTATACTAAATCTTTATTAGATAGCCAGAATATAACTTCTTATTATACTATAGTGTATGCAGATGAAAGAAGGGATGTTGATTCAGAATTTGCTTCAATGCAAGGGAATCATGTGATATTGAATATTCCTGATGAAGATAAAAATCTGTGGTTAGAGTGTACAAGTCAGACACTTCCATTTAATTTTATAGGAGATTTTACAGATGATAGAAACGTTTTAGTTGTAAAGCCTGAAGGTGGAGAAATTAAAAGAACCAAGAAATATGAACCTGAAGAAAATATACTTCATACCACAGCAACAGTTAATCTCCTAGTAGATAAATCCATGTCTGCAACTATTAAAAGAGTGTCACAAGGGCTTGAATATGATTGGAACTATAACATTCAGTTTGAAACACCAAAAGATCAAAAGTTATATTATAAGGAGTTTTTGGGGCATATTAATAACCTAGAAGTAGGTAAGATAAAGCTTAATGATAATAAAGATGATATCAAATTTACAGAAGATGTAGAAATTTCTTGTAGCTCTTATGCCAAAAAAGTAGGAAGTCGTTTATTGATATCTCCTAATCTTTTTAGTCGAGATCAGATTAATTTACCTAAATATGATACCAGACAAACACCTTTGGTAATATCACGAGGGTATGTAAATACAGATGAATACATCATTAATTTACCCGATGGATATGCGACAGGAAATTTACCAGAAAAAAAATCTATCGAAACTGTATTTGGTAGGTATAGCTATGAACTCGAAAAAATTGATGATAAGCAACTTAAATTCAAGCGATTTTTGAAAATAGTTGATGGCAAATTTCCGAAGGAAAAATACGAAGAATATAGAAGGTTTAGATCCCAAATTAAGAAAATAGACAAATCTAGAATAGCATTAAAACAACAATAAATAACCATCTCAATGAAAAATATAAATAAATTACTATTAGGTTGTATTCTTATAGTTTCCACAAGCGGTTTTGCGCAGGAATATAAATATGGAAAAGTTTCTAAAGAAGAATTAACAGAGCAATCATATCCTATTGATAGCACAGCACATGCTGCCGTTCTTTATGAAAAGAAACATATACATATGAATTATAATCAATCTCAGGGTTTTCAATTGATTACCGAGGTGTATAAAAGAATAAAGCTATATAAAAAAGATGGATTTGACTATGCAACAGATGAGGTGTTTTTGTATCATAAAAATAGCGAGAATGAAAAAATAGTAAGTTTAAAAGGGGTTACATATAATTTGGTGGATAATAAAATTGTAGAAACCAAGCTTAAAAAAGATGGGATTTTTAAAAATGAACACTCTAAATATTATGATCAAACAAAATTTACAATGCCCTCTTTACAAGAAGGTTCGGTAATTGAGTATAAGTATAAGATCATTTCACCATTTATATACAATATGGATAGAATCTATCTTCAATATGAAATACCAATTAAAAAACTCGATGTAGTAGTTGAATCACCAGAGTATTTTATATTTAAAAAGTTTACATCAGGATATCTTCCAATAGATGTTAAAGAATCTAATCATAATGGTAAAATTACATTGACATCTAAAACCAGAACAAGTACTGGAGGTATAGGAGGAGCTCCAGTAAAATCAACATTTTCAACCAATGGTGTTGATTTTAAGGTTATTAAAAATACGATTAACTCTACCAATGTACCTGCTTTTAAAATAGAACCTTTTTCTGGAAATGTTAAAAATTATATTTCAAGTATAAGCTATGAGTTGTCTAGTGTTAATTGGCCAAATAGACCTGTTAAATACTATTCTACAACTTGGGAAGATGTTACAAAAACAATTTATAAAAGTGGCAATTTTGGTGAAGAATTAAAAAAGAAAAGTTATTACGAAGAAGATTTGAAAGCGGTAGTATCCCGGTCAGAAAATCAGACAACCAAGATGACGAAAGTATTCAATTATGTAAAAAACAGAATGCGATGGAATGATACGTATGCTGTGAGTACAAGTGTTGGGGTCAAAAAGGCATATAGAGAAAAGACAGGTAATTCTGCAGAAATCAACCTAATGCTTACTTCTATGTTATCTTCTGTAGGACTGGATGCTAACCCGGTACTAGTAAGTGCAAGTAACAGAGTTATTGCTATGTTTCCTACTGTAGATGGGTTTAATTATGTGATATCCAGAGTAAAATTAGCCGATGGTAGTCATGTTTATTTAGATGCTACAGATAGATATGCCTTACCTAATGTTTTACCAGATAGAGTAATTCGTGGATCAGGGAGAGTAATTTCTAAAAATGGTACTTCACAAAGAGTAGACCTTAGGCCAAGAAAATCTTCTTTAAAAAGATATAGTGCCCAGTGCCAGGTTGATAAAGACGGAGTTATAAAAGGTAAATTTAATGTTCGTCACATGGACTATTTTGCACATGATTTTAGAGTAGATAATGGAGCAAAAGATGATGAAAGTAAAGTAAAGCGTTTTAAGAAAAGATTTGGCCTGGATGAAATTGAGGAATATACGGTTAAAGGTATAAATGAAACCGGGAAAGGAGTTAGCGAAAGCTTTAATTTTATATCTTACGACCAGGTAGAATCCATCGAAAATGAAATGTATTTTTCTCCGTTGTTATTTTTAAGAGATAAAGAAAATGTATTTAAATCTAATGATAGAGAGTACCCGATAGATTTTGGTTATGGATTTACCAATACTTATATGGTAAATATCAAAATTCCCGAAGGATATGAAGTAGCCGAACTTCCAAAATCCGGAGGTTTTAAAATGCCAGAAAACATAGGTGCTTTTTCATTTAGATCAAATATAGCAAATGGGATGATACAGGTTGTTGTTAATGAAACCGTTAATGTAGCTTTTCTTCCTTCTGAGTATTATTTGACATTAAAGGAGTTTTATAGTCAAGTTATTGAAAAAGAAAATGAACAGATAGTTCTTAAAAAAATATAATTATGAATATCCAGGATGCCCAACGTGCTGTAGATGATTGGATCAAAAATCACGGAGTACGGTATTTTAATGAGTTAACCAACATGGCACAACTTACAGAAGAAGTAGGAGAAGTTGCCAGAATTATAGCACGACGCTATGGTGAGCAAAGTGAAAAAGAAAGTGATAAAAATAAAGATCTTGGAGAAGAGTTGGCTGATGTTTTATTTGTAGTGTTATGCCTGGCTAATCAAACAGGAATTAACCTTCAGGAAGCTTTTGATAAAAAGCTGGATGTTAAAACAAAAAGAGACCATGATCGTCATCATAATAACGAAAAATTAAAATAATGTTCACATCAATTCTTTTGTCAAAAAGGTACTGGCTCTCTGTGTTTTTTGTAGGATTTAGCTTTATAATTATTTTTAGTGTTATTGAGTATTTTATGCAATACAGTAGCTCTACCTGGGATATTTTTATAGAAGAAAGAATTAATCATCAACAATGGATTAGATATATGATATCCCGAATCGTAGGAGGATTAATATATGGGATGATCATGGGATATTATTTTGAATTAAGAAAACGGAAATCAAATCGATAAAATGAATTTGAAATTAGAACACATTCCTAATATAGAAGGTAATACACTGCAAATTACGGGATCAAAAAGTGAAACAAATAGATTACTAATACTCCAGGCATTATACCCCAATATAAGGATCGAAAATGTATCCAATAGTGATGATTCTGAGTTAATGCAAAAAGCTTTGCATAGTGATGAACTCATTGTAGATATTCATCATGCAGGCACAGCAATGCGTTTTCTTACGGCATATTTTGCTGTTAAAAATGGTAGAGAGACTGTACTCACGGGAAGTAAAAGAATGAAAGAACGACCAATTAAAATATTGGTCGAAGCATTACAACAATTAGGATGTGAAATTAGTTATGAAAACGAACATGGGTATCCTCCGATACGTATTCAAGGAAAGCCACCCGAAACCAGCTCTGTTTCTTTACAAGCAAATGTGAGTAGTCAATATATTTCGGCATTAATATTAATAGCCTCTTCTTTACCCAATGGATTAGAAATTTTATTAGAAGGAAAAGTAACCTCTGTACCATATATTAATATGACATTAAGTTTGTTAAATGATGCAGGTATTAAAGGGGTCTTTAAAGACAATAAAATTACCATTAAACCTTGTAAAGAAATTTCTCCAAAAAATGTTATAGTAGAATCAGATTGGAGTTCTGCTTCCTATTTTTACAGTGTTGTTGCTCTATCTGATAATAAATCTGTCACTATTGGAAGTTATAAAAAACAGAGCTACCAAGGAGATGCTGAACTTGCAGAAATTTACAAAAACCTGGGGGTAGAAACAACTTTTGATCAAAATACAATTACCTTAAAAAAGGTATCAGATAAACACCAGATGCTTCAGGATGGGTTAGATTTATCCAATTCTCCTGATATCGCTCAAACAATTGTTGTAACCTGTTTTGGATTAGGTATTGGTTGCTATCTTACGGGTTTACATACGTTAAAAATAAAAGAAACAGATCGTCTTGAGGCTTTAAAAAATGAAATAGGAAAACTAGGAGGCCAAGTTCATATTACTGAGAATTCTCTTCGTTTAGAGTCTTCTGCATCAATAAAAAAAGATGTAACTGTAGCAACATATAATGATCATCGTATGGCTATGGCATTTGCACCTCTTGCGCTTAAAACATCATTACAAGTTGAAGATGCTAATGTTGTTTCTAAATCCTATCCCGATTTTTGGTTAGATTTAGAGAAATTAGGATTTAAAATTTCAGAAGTGTAAAGAGGGTTAAAGCAGGTTAGTAGTGCTTTGAAGGTGGTTTTCTTACGGAATATTTAAAAAACAGTACCTCTGGATATGTAAATATATTCTAATTTACTTGACAACCCCTATCCCAAGATTGTATATTTGCACCTTCAAAAAATAAACACGAATGAAGCTATCACATTTCAATTTTGATCTTCCACAAGATTTATTGGCTGAGTATCCAGCTGAAAACAGAGATGAATCTCGACTAATGGTTCTTAATAGAAAGGATCAAACCATAGAGCATAAACAGTTTAAAGATCTTATAGATTATTTTGAGCCAAATGATGTGATGGTTGTTAATAATACTAAAGTTTTTCCTGCTAGACTGTACGGTAATAAAGAGAAAACAGGAGCTAGAATTGAAGTATTCTTATTACGTGAACTAAACCCAGAAACAAGACTTTGGGATGTGCTCGTTGACCCAGCTAGAAAAATACGTATCGGAAATAAGCTGTATTTTGGAGATGATGAGAGTTTGGTGGCAGAAGTAATAGATAATACGACATCTAGAGGACGTACATTACGTTTTTTGTATGATGGTTCTTATGATGAATTTAGACAAAAACTTAATGATCTGGGAGAAACACCTTTGCCTAAATATATTAAAAGAGATGCAGAACCCGAAGATGAAGAAAGATATCAAACTATATATGCTAAAAATGAAGGCGCTGTTGCTGCTCCAACTGCAGGACTTCATTTTTCTAAACATTTAATGAAAAGACTAGAAATCAAAGGAGTTGATTTTGCAGAAATTACATTACATGTAGGTTTAGGAACATTTAACCCTGTTGAGGTTGAAGATTTATCTAAACATAAGATGGATAGTGAAGAAGCTTATGTTACTGCTAATGCTGCTCATACCATTAATAACGGGATAACAAATAAAAGAAGAATTTGTGCTGTCGGAACTACAGTAATGAGAGCTCTCGAAAGCTCGGTATCATCAGAAAGAACGTTAAATGAATTTAGAGGATGGACTAATAAGTTTATTTTCCCCCCTTATGATTTTAGTATTGCAAATTGTATGATTACGAATTTTCATACGCCTAAATCTACTTTATTAATGATGGTATCTGCATTTGCAGGACATGATTTCATTAAAGAAGCATATGAAGAAGCTGTGAAAGAAAAATATAAATTTTATTCTTATGGTGATGCTATGTTAATCATCTAAAAGTAAAAAATGAATAATATTAAAAGCCCTGCTAAACCCTGAATTTGGTAGGGTTTTTTTGTATGTTTCTAGAAATTAGCTTATTAAATTGCATTATTCGCAAAAAAAATGCTATTTTCGAGGCCTTAAAAAATTATGGTAAAACCGTAATTTGTTAAAATGTCAGAAAACGATTAATATCGGTTTTTGTCGAAAAACATGCTAGATGAGGCTTATAAACGTACTTTTTATAAATTTGTACTGTTTTTTTTGTATGTTCCAATTATGAAAAAAGAACTAAACCTAATTATAGAATGAGAAAAGTAATTTATTACATAGCATTTTTCAGTACTGTTTTTTCTTATGCTCAAACCAAAGTTGGTAGTATTAGCTTTAACGATGTTGATGTTTTTAATGAATCAGAGTTAATGCTTAATGGTGCAGGATCTACCGAAAAGTTATATGCGATGGCATTATATTTGGACTTTGAAGTAGATGGAGTAGAGGATGGAGTTATGGTAGCAGAAAAAGATGTTACTATGGCTATTACAATTAAGATTATTTCTTCAATTACTGATAGTGAATTTAAGGATATTATAAGAAATGGTTTAGAAAGAGCTACAGATGGTAATAGCTATTTATTAGAAAACCAAATAAGAGATTTTCTTAACCTTCTTCCTAATGAAATAGATAAATTTGATATTTATAAAATTTTATACGTTAAAGGAGGAAAATTAACTCTTTATAAGAACAAAGAATTACTGGGAACAATAAATAGTAAAGAGTTTAAAAAGGCCTTATTTAAAATTTGGTTAGGAGAAAACCCTATAGATTCACAATTAAAGGAAGATTTACTTGCTTCTTATGAACCTAACCCTATACTAGGAAGATGGAAAACTTATGATAAAAAAACAGGGGTCGCTATTAGTATCGTTCAATTATATATTATAGATAATAAAGTGTATGGCTCAGTACAAAGGATGATGCGTATATCAGAAAGAGATGCGATCTGTTATGAATGTGAAGGTGCTGATAAAAATCAAAATGTAGAGGGATTGGTCATTTTGAAAGGATTAAGATTAAAAGGAGATAAATATGTAAATGGAAAATTTACAGATATAAAAAATGGTAGAATTTCAGAATGCCAAATATGGATTGATGAGGATGAACCAAATATGCTTAAGGTTAAGTATAAAGGCGGAGGTGGAGTTCATGAATGGAAAAGAATGAAAAAGTAAGATGCCTATTATAAGATAATGATCAAAAAACCCCTGGATATTTTTTCCAGGGTTTTTTGATCACTACAATAAAGAACGAAGATGTATGTTACAGTACCATTTATCTTTATACTTTTGCAGAAGTTATGAATGTGAAGAAAAAAGACATAAGAACCTTAACTAAAGATCAGTTACGGCTTTTTTTTGAAGAAAATGGAGATAAATCTTTTAGAGGAAATCAGGTTTATGAATGGCTATGGAGTAAAGGCGCTCATAGTTTTAATGATATGACCAATATTTCCATAGCTACTCGAAAAATACTTGAAGAAAACTTTGTGATCAATCATATTCGGGTTGACCAAATGCAACGAAGTACAGACGGTACTATTAAAAATGCAGTAAAATTGCATGATGGATTAATAGTAGAATCAGTACTAATTCCTACGCCAACCAGAACTACAGCTTGTGTGTCTTCTCAAGTAGGGTGTAGCTTGGATTGTAAGTTTTGTGCAACAGCTCGATTAAAAAGAATGAGAAACCTTAATCCTGATGAAATTTATGATCAGGTAATGGCTATAGATAAAGAAAGCCGATTATATCACAATCGTCCTTTATCAAATATTGTGTTCATGGGTATGGGAGAGCCTTTAATGAACTATAATAATGTATTGAAAGCCATTGATAAAATTACTTCCCCTGAAGGATTGGCAATGTCTCCAAAAAGAATCACTGTATCTACTTCTGGTGTCCCAAAAATGATTAAGAAAATGGCAGATGATGAGGTGAAATTTAAATTAGCAGTTTCATTACATTCTGCAATAGATGAAATAAGAACATCAATAATGCCTTTTAATGAAACATTTCCACTTAATGATCTTAGAGAGGCATTAGAATATTGGTATGCAAAAACAAAAAGTAAGATCACTTATGAGTATGTTGTTTGGGAAGGTATAAATGATAGAAAAGAAGATATTGAAGCTTTGATACGATTCTGTTCTTATGTACCATGTAAAGTAAATTTGATAGAATATAACCCAATTGATGATGGAGCATTTCAACAAGCATCAAACAAAGCAATTGATAACTACATTAATGGACTAGAATCTCATGGGATTGTTATAAATGTTCGCCGTAGCCGTGGAAAAGATATAGATGCAGCCTGTGGTCAATTAGCTAACAAATCTTAGAGATACTTCTTATATTTTTTAAATTATAAGTAATATTCTTGATATATAACAGTATCGGTTTCAAAGAAAAACTATTTACGCTATCTTCGCGTTACTATAGAAAACAGAATCAAGTACAGCATATTGAAAGTTGTAGAACAAATAAAATTACCAATCATTGATGAAATGGAACTTTTTGAAAAAAAGTTTTCAGATTCAATGATCTCTAAGGTAGCCTTACTCAATAGAATTACACATTATATTGTAAATAGAAAAGGTAAGCAAATGCGGCCTATGTTTGTTTTTCTGGTCTCTAAAATGGTATCTGGAGGAGAAGTAAACGAACGAACATACCGAGGAGCTTCGGTAATTGAATTGATTCATACTGCAACTTTGGTCCATGATGATGTCGTTGATGATTCTAATCAAAGGCGAGGCTTCTTTTCTATTAATGCCCTATGGAAAAACAAAATAGCAGTTTTGGTAGGGGATTATCTATTGTCAAAAGGATTGTTACTCTCTATTGATTATGGAGATTTTGACCTTTTAAAGATTATTTCGGTAGCAGTAAGAGAAATGAGTGAAGGAGAACTGTTACAAATCGAAAAAGCTAGAAATCTTGATATCACAGAAGAGATATATTATGAGATCATTCGCCAGAAAACGGCAACATTAATAGCGGCTTGTTGTAGCTTGGGAGCATGTTCTGTATCCCCTGATTCTGATGATGTTGAAAAAATGAGAAAATTTGGAGAACTCATCGGGATGGCTTTTCAAATTAAGGATGATTTATTTGATTATGGTGATACAGCCATAGGAAAGCCCACTGGGATTGATATTAAAGAGCAAAAAATGACACTCCCTCTCATCTACACATTAAATCACTGCACTAAAGAAAAAAAGAAGTGGCTCATTAACTCGGTAAAAAATCATAATAAAGATAAAAAAAGAGTTAAAGAAGTTATAGACTTTGTGAAAATAAGTGGAGGATTGGAGTATGCCATTAAAATAATGCATCAATTTAAAAATGAAGCACTTTCCATCTTATCAGAATATCCAGATTCTGATTATAAATCTTCTTTAGAACTTATGGTTGATTATGTTATCGACCGAAAAAAATAATTAAAACCTTTTTGGTGCTAAAAAAGAGATACCCATTGCGTATACGATAAGTTTTTTAAGAAAAATATATATCGGATTATCTCTAAATATTTATAATTCAACATTAATTATTTAAAATACGAGGCAACCTTTTTATTCTTATTCTCGTCTATGTAAATAGAAGACCTAATTAATTGACTTTATATTGAAAGTTATTCAATTTTATAAAAGTGAAACCCAACTCATTAAAAGGGCAGCGAAGCAATATCGCGATGCACAGCATCAGCTATACAATCAGTATGCGCCCAAAATGCTTAGTGTGTGCAGGCGATATATTAAGGATATTCATTTTGCGGAAGAAGTTATGCTTGGCGGGTTTTTAAAAGTTTTTATGAATCTGAATAAATTTAAATTCGAAGGAAGTTTTGAAGGATGGGTGCGAAGAATTATGGTTAATGAATCTATCTCTTTTTTAAGAAAAGAAAAACAGGTTCTTTTTACCGAAGAAATAACAAGCTATACCGAAGAATCCTGGAACAATATTAATACAGAATTAGAAGTAGACCAGATTCAGGAATTAATAGATAGTTTACCAGAAGGATATAGAATGGTATTTGTGTTATATGCTATAGAAGGATATAAGCATAACGAGATAGCTAAGATGTTAGAAATTTCTGTAAGTACTTCAAAATCTCAACTATTTAAAGCTAGGAAAACGTTACAACAAAAGTTAAACCAACAAAATAAGATAAGTAATGGCGCCATTGAAATTTGAAGAAAAGATGAAAGAAAAGCTAGAGCAGCGCGCTATACAGCCTTCAAGTGATTCTTGGGAACAATTAACAACGCAGTTAGATAGTGTAAAAAAACAAAAAAAAGAAAGTAAAAAAATCCAGTGGTATAGTATAGCAGCAATCTTTGTTGGAGTATTGATTTTGACTTCAATATTAATGAATCAAAATCCAGCCTCTAAACAAAATAACATCCAATTTGTTGATAATAGTAATGAGATTATAAAAAAAGAAAATACTGAGGTAGTTAAAAATAAGGATACAAAACAGAAAGTTATTGAAAAAAATAATTCTAAAGTTTTTGAAGAAAATCCAATATCGAATAATACTGTGACATCCTCTCTTAAAAAGAAAAATGTTACCTCAGAAATAATAATGCATGAGGGTATGACTGCAAAAAAGATGTTAGGAAATAGGGATTATGATACTGAGTTAGCAGAAAATGATAAAAATGCCAATACGATTAAAAACAAAATTTCACCTGTAGATTCTTTAATAATTGAAGATAAAGTGGCAGGAGTAGTGGCGCAAATTCAAGAGCTTCAAAAAAACAATGCTCAAGTGACCGATGATGAAATCAATCGGTTATTGCTAAAAGCTCAACGAGAAATTTCAACAGCAAAAATATTAAAATCTAGTACAGTGAGTGCATCAACCCTTCTGCAAGATGTAGAAGCAGAACTTGATGAGACTTTTAAACAACGTGTTTTTGAAGCGCTTAAAACAGGTTTCCAAAAAGTTAAAACAGCGGTAGTAGAAAGAGATAATTAAAATCATTCATCAATCAAATAATCAGTAATCTCCCTGGTATACTAGGGAGATTACAAATAAAATTCAAAAAAATGAAGACGATAGTTACAATAGCTACATTTGTGGCCATGGCACTTTTTGCCCAATTGTCAAGTGCGCAGGAAGTAAGTGATAATAATGCAATAGAGCAATTGAAACAGCAGAAAGAACGTGTTATCAATGTAGAAAAAGAAGCATTAAAAAAAGAAGTAGAGGAGATTAATGAAAAGTTGGTAAATGGCGAAATAACTAAAGAAGACGCTCAAAGACTTAAGGAAGAAGTTGCTAAAAAACACGCTCTTAATATTGAAAACAGGATAGCTATTATAGAAAATAAAATAGCATTTTTAGAACGAAATGGGGGGAGTACAATTGAACTTTTAGAAAAAGATATGGAATATAGTCTTACTTTCTTAGGGTTTAATTTTGGATCTAATAAAGACAGAGAAATACGATATGATAGACGCACAACATCAAATTTAGTAATTGCCTTTGGGCTTAACAATGCAATTGTAGATGGGCAATCATTGGATGATTCTGATTATAAAATTTCTGGAAGTAGGTTTTTTGAAATTGGATGGGCTTGGAAAACAAGAGTGTTTAAAAATACCAATTTCTTAAGAATTAAATATGGGATTTCATATACTTCTAATGGTTTAAAACCTACAGATAATAGATATTTTGTAGAAAATGGTAATCAAACGACATTAGAAGAATTTAGAGTAGAATTGGATAAATCAAAATTTAGAATGGATAACCTTGTGGTTCCTGTACACTTTGAATTTGGTCCGTCAAAAGTAACAGAGACAGAAAAGAGTATACGATATTCTACTAGAAATAGATTTAGAATAGGCCTGGGGGGATATGTCGGAGTAAATATAAGTACTCGCCAAAAATTAAAATATAAAGAAAATGGCGATCGCGTTAAAGATAAAATTAAAAGAGATTATAACACCAGTGATCTAATATATGGATTAAGCGGATATATTGGCTTTGGAGATATGTCTATATATGCTAAGTACGATCTGTCTCCAATTTTTAAAAATGCAGAGATTGAACAAAATAATGTGTCGTTAGGATTACGTTTTGACTTTTAATCGATAAATAAATTGATGCGATTACCCGTATATTTTATGAAATTAGTGGACTATAATAGATGAAATAGTTTTTTGTTAATAAAGTAGGAGCAAGTAATGATTATTTTAAAAGAGCGATATGACTATATCGCTCTTTTATTTTTTTCACCTCATAAGCTATTTGTGTTATGATTCTCAGACCTTTATTTAACGGCTACCCTATCAAATCGATATGCTAAACATTTATATTTTTTTGTTAAATAATTTACTAATAATGAATATTTGTTAAATATATAAATAAAAGTATTCCCCTTAAATTAATTATGGTTTTAACGTAACTATTTGAATGTAAGTATTTTATGACAATTTATTTTTTTGTTTCTAGATGAAATATTCTATATTTATCCAAGTCATAGTTGAAATAATTCTTTCCAAAATTTTAATAACGATTCTACATTTTTTGCCTCAAAATGTTAGTCGTTACTACTTATGCTGAAATTGGTATAAAACCGAACAATTAACCAAATTTCACTCATATGAAAACTAAATTTTTTTATCTAACATTATTTGTGTTTTGCAGCTTCGGGCTGCTTGCTCAAAAGGGAACTCCCGTAAAAGCTAACTCTGTAAGTGAATCAGCTTACAAAAGGGATATCCCAGCATTTTCTAAAATGAAAAATATTATTTCTGCCAAAGGGTTTCAACATGTTGCTCCTCCTAAACGTAAAGGAAGTAATACTTTCGTTCCGGGAAAAGGCTTCCCTCAGGGAAATGATCCGCTTATCGAGCGACAAAAAAGTGCTCGTAAAATGGCAGTTCGAGCTCCAGTAGCATCTTTTGATGCTCATGTTGGAACTGTGTTAAATGATGCAACAGGGGCTATTGGCCCTAATCATTACGTGTATGCATTTAACTCTGGTTTTGGTATCCTCGATAGAACGGGTAACGTTCTATTAGCTGAAGCCTCTTTAGGAACCTTGTTTCCTGGAGAAACATTAGGAGATCCAGTGGTGGTATATGATAACTTCGCCGATAGATTTATTATCATGGAGTTTAGTAACTCACCAAATGGATTTTTAATAGCAGTCTGTAAAGGACCAGATCCAGTAAATGATGGATGGTCTACCTATAGATTTAACACGGGAACATTTCCTGATTATGAAAAATTATCTATCTGGAGTGATGGATACTACATTACTGCAAATAAAGATCAAAATGCTCCAGATACTAATGATGTTGTATTTGTGGTAGAACGAGATAAGATGATTGCAGGAGAAACAACGGCTCAAATGGTAAGTTTTCCTTTACCAGGAGCAGAAACCAATGGGTTTTACAGTCCAGGAGGATTTAATGCTACAGGTACAACACTTCCTCCGGCAGGCGTAGGTTGTTCTATCGTGTACATGCAAGATGATAGCTGGTCTGGGATTTCAACAGATCACTTAAAAGTATGGACAACTAGTGTAAATTGGACGACTCCAGCGAATTCTACAATTTCACAACCGCAATCGATCAATACAGCACCTTTTGATAGTGTGTTTGATAATGGATCTTTTCAAAACCTTGATGAACCAGGTAGTGGACCAGACATAGATGCATTACAAGCAACTATGATGTATATGACAAACTATAGACGTTTTGGTACTCATAACTCTGTGGTAATGAATTTTGTGGTAGACTTAGATGGTAATGATAGCTTAGCTGGTATTCGTTGGTATGAACTTCGCCAAACTGCAGATGGGCAACCATGGACTATTTATCAAGAAGGTACATATACACAACCAGATGGACTTAGTGCTTTCTGTGGAAGTATTGCTCAGGATTCACAAGGTAATATCGGATTAGCATATACAGTAGTAAGTACTAGTGTATATACTTCACTACGATACACTGGTCGATTAGCTAGTGATCCGGTAGGAACAATGACTGTTGCAGAACAGGTTTCTGCAGATGGAGATAGCCAGAATAATAGAGGTGATGGTCGTTACGGAGATTATGGTCAAATGACTATAGATCCATTAGATGATAAAACTTTCTGGCATATTAGTGAGTATATGAAAGGACCAGCTCCTAATGTGAGAAAGAGTCATGTTGTAGCTTTTAGAATTGAACCAGATACTCCGGATACAGAAGCTCCTACAGCTCCTGCTAATCTAACTGCATCTAATACTACTGATGTTTCTACTTCATTGAGCTGGGACGCATCTACTGATAATGTAGGAGTTACTGCATATGATGTATATCAAGGTGGTGCGGTAGTGGCAACTGTAGCTACAACTACAGCTGATATCACTGGGTTAACAGCAAGTACATCTTATGATTTCTCTATAAAGGCAAAAGATGCAGCAGGAAATGAATCTGCTGCAAGTGCAACACTTACTGTTACTACAGTTGCACCAGATACTCAGGCACCAACTGTACCTGCAAATTTAACAGCATCTAATACTTCAGCAGGTCAGACTACCTTAAACTGGGATGCATCTACTGATAATGTAGGTGTTGCAGGATATGATGTATTACAAGACGGAGCTGTAGTTGCTACTGTAAACGCTACAACTAATATAGTAACTGGACTTTCTCCTGAGACTACATATGAGTTTAAGGTGTTAGCAAAAGATGCTGCCGGAAATGAATCAGCTACGAGTACACCAATAAGTGTAACTACTCTAGCCGCAACAGGGTGTTTAAATGGAGTTGCTGTTCCATATAGTGAAAGTTTTGAAAGTGATTTTGGAGGATGGACGCAAGCATCAGGAGATGATCTAGACTGGTCAAGAGATTCTGGAGGTACACCTTCTAATAATACAGGACCTTCAAGTGCAGATGATGGATCAACTTATATTTATGTTGAAGCATCTGGAAATGGTACTGGGTATCCAAACAAAAGAGCAATTCTTAATTCTCCTTGTGTTGACCTTAGCGGTGCTACAGCGGCTGTATTTTCATTTAGTTACCATATGTATGGTGGTGCTGATTTTGGATCACTGGATGTTGAAGCAAGTAATGATGATGGTGCAACCTGGACCAGTATTTGGAACAAAAGCGGAAACCAGGGGGACTCTTGGCAAGCTGCTACAATAGATTTGGCAGCTTATCTTGGAGTTGGACTACAATTACGATTTAATCGTGTAACTGGGAATACTTGGCAAGCTGATGCAGCAATAGACAAAATATCACTTACTAGTGATACTACAGGAAATTGCGCTACAGGTGATTTATCCTTAAGTATAACATTTGATAACTACCCAGAAGAGACTTCTTGGACATTAACTGATGCAGGAGGTGCAACAGTGGCTTCAAAAAGCTATTCTACGGCAAACCCAGATGGATCTACTGTTACAGAAACTATTAGCGCACCAGCTTCAGGAAGCTATACATTTACAATTTCTGATTCTTTTGGAGACGGGATTTGCTGTTCATATGGTAATGGTTCTTATACGTTATCAAGTAGTGCAGGTACTATTGCATCAGGAGGAGAGTTTACGAATTCTGACGCTACAGAGTTCTGTGTGCAGGGATCAAGTGTAAGGTTAGATACTTATGAATTAACAGATGTTAACTCAAATGACAAGCGATTTATGTTGTATCCGAACCCAACTAAAGATGTTTTAAATATAACAGTTGGTAAAACACCAATCCAAAAATTAGAGATCTTCTCTATGTTTGGTCAAAAAGTTCGTAGCATTGATGGTCAGGGAATTAAGCAAATTGATGTAAGTAATCTTACAGCAGGAACTTATTTTGCAAGAATTACTGCTAAAGAAACTATTGTTACAAGAAGTTTTATTGTAGCAAAATAATTTCTGAACAAATAAAAAATTAATGTTAAGAGGCTGTCTTTTTTAGACAGCCTCTTTTTTTATTAAATCAAGAAGAGGATGGTGTTTCAGGAATTATATTATTTTTGCGTTGAGCTTGTCGATATAAACAAAGACAAACTTTTGTAGTAGGATTCTCAATAAAGTACTTACTGCTCAATATTAATTATATAATACCAGATAATGATCAATAAGTCCACTATAGATGCTGTATTCGAAACTGCTCGGTTAGAAGAAGTAATAGGTGACTTTGTGCAATTAAAAAAAGCAGGGAGTAATTTTAAAGGATTAAGTCCATTTAGTGATGAAAGAACACCTTCTTTTATGGTGTCGCCCGTAAAACAGATTTGGAAAGATTTTTCTAGCGGAAAAGGAGGTAATGTAGTTGCTTTTTTGATGGAACATGAGCATTTTACATATCCTGAAGCCATAAAATATTTGGCTAAAAAATATAATATTGAATTTGAAGAAACCGAGCAAACCGATGAACAAAAGCAGCAAGCAGATGAAAGAGAAAGTATGTATCTGGTTAGTGAGTTTGCTAATACTTTTTTTCAGAATTCTTTACTTAAAACAGAACAAGGTAAAGCCATAGGGCTAACTTATTTTAAAGAAAGAGGATTTACCGAAGAAACTATAAAAAAGTTTGGACTAGGATATTCTCCTGATGTTTGGGATGCATTGACGGCAGAAGCAATTAAAAAAGGATATCAATTAAACTACCTGGAGAAAACAGGTCTTACCATAGTAAAAGAAGAAAAACAATTTGATCGTTTCAAAGGTAGAGTGATGTTTCCCATTCAATCAATGTCTGGCCGTGTCCTGGGTTTTGGAGGGAGAATCTTAACCAATGAGAAAAAAGCGGCAAAATATCTTAACTCTCCAGAGAGTGATATCTACCATAAGAGTAAGGTGCTTTATGGGATTTATCATGCAAAACAAACTATTGCCAAAGAAGATAACTGTTATCTTGTAGAAGGATACACAGATGTTATTCAGTTTAATCAAACAGGTGTCACCAACGTAGTTTCTTCGTCTGGTACGGCATTAACGTCAGATCAAATTCGTCTAATTAGCAGACTAACCAAGAATGTCACGGTATTGTTTGATAGTGATGCCGCTGGGATGCGAGCATCTTTAAGAGGGATTGATTTGATTCTTGAACAAGGAATGAATGTAAAAGTCTGTAGTTTTCCTGATGGGGAAGATCCAGATAGCTTTGCCAAGCAAAATACGCTAGAAGAACTAAGAGGGTATCTCGAAGAAAATGTTCAGGATTTTATTAGTTTTAAAGCGTCACTATTACAGCAAGAATCTAAGAATGATCCTATTAAGAGGGCAGAATTAGTTAGAGATATGGTAACTAGTATTTCTAAAATTCCTGATGTGATCAAACGAGAAATTTATGTCAAAGAATGTTCTAGAATAATGGACATTTCTGAAGATGTATTGTTCGATACTTTGGCGCAAATTCGTAATGTTGATGTAAAAGGAGGCCGTAAACAGCAAAAACAACATCAGAAGTCATTAGAAGTTGTAAAAACAGAAACTTCACAATCTCCAAAGGTTAACGAACAGTATGAACTAGAACGAAAGATAATAGAGATATTGCTACTTTATGGAAGCCATGAAGAAGAGTTTGAAGATCTTGTCTTAAAAGAAAATGATGAAGGGAATCTCGTTTTAGAGCCAGAAGTACACACCACAAAAGTATTTGAGAAAATATATCTTGATCTTCAGGATGATGAAATAGAATTTACTAATAATAGTTTTAAAGAGATATACGCCGTTTTGATTGAGCAATTACAACAAAATGAGGAATTTAAAATCGAAACCTTTATTAATCATATAGCTCCAGAAATAGCCTCAGAGATTACGGCTATCATGATGAATGAAGAGCGATATACATTACATAGATGGATAGATATGGAGATCCATGTAAAACAAAAAAACTTTACGATAGCTCAGTATGTAAGTGATATTATCTTAAACCTACGAAGATTCCTGATTAGTCAAAAAGTAGAAGAGCTCTCACAAGAAGTGAAAGCTCCAAATACTGATGCCAATGATAATCAAGAAACCATACAGGATATCATGGATTATCTATCATTAAAAAGAATATTGTCTGAAAAGCTAAACCGAGTGGTCTAGCTAATATGCAATAATCTGGATTGATGAATTAGGTCTGCAAGATTATCTACTTTTAGTTTTTTGAGCAGTCGCGTCTTATACGTACTTACTGTTTTCTCATTAATAGATAATGTAGAAGCTATATCTTTATTACGTTTTCCGGAAGATAATAGATTGAGTACCTCTATTTCTCTGGAGGATAGTTTTTTATATTTTACAACCATATTATTTTCATTAGCATTTCCATTTGCTAATTGCTGTGTAAGGTTATCATTTAAATATATACCACCCCTTGCAACGCGTTCGATTGCTTTTTTAAGTGTTTTTGTTGGTACTGTTTTGGATAAGTATGCCGAAGCTCCTGCTTTAATAGCACTTAAAGCGTACATTTCTTCAGGATGAGAACTAAAAATAATTACTTTGATTCTAGGAAATTCTTTTTTAATTGTTCTCAATGCCATAATTCCATTGATTTGAGGTAAATCTAACTCCATGATGAGTACATCTGGAGTATTAGCTTTCAAAACATCATACATCTCGTTTCCGTTACTTACTTTGCCAATGATCTCATAATCTTCTGAGTTGCGAAATAAAGAAACGATCCCCTTCCTTGTAATTGGATGATGATCTGCGATTAATACGGTTGTCATTCTTGTTTACGATTGTTAATGTTAGTTTAATTTTAAGAGTGTAACATCTTAGGCTAGGGGTAATTTTTAAATCTTTGTGCAAAATTACTAAGAACTAGTCCTCGTAAACTTTTTTTTATGTATTTATCGACAAAATGTTGCTTATAATAGATTAACGGGTATTTTACACACCGGAATAGGGGTCATTTTATGTTGGTTTACGGTATTTAGACGGACGAAAATTTCAAAAACCTCTTGCTCTCTTCCTTTAAAATCATCAATATTTTTACCTTCATCTTTCATTTTCATAGCCCATTCTAATTCATCATAACTTGCACCAATTTGATCTTCATCACTCCTGCTATCTCCAAATAACCCATCGGTTGGAGAAGCAATTTGTATAGAATTTGGTACCCCTAGAGCTTCTCCTATTGTGTAGACTTCACTTTTTAATAAGTTTGCAATAGGACTCAAATCTACACCACCATCCCCATATTTGGTGTAAAAACCAACTCCAAAGTCTTCAACCTTATTGCCTGTTCCGGCAACTAGGTATTTATATAAACCAGCAAAGTAATATAATGTAGACATTCTTAATCGCGCTCTGGTGTTTGCTAATGATAGATCAAGTTGTGCACTTGGAGCCATTTCTGGAACGACAGATTTTAGTTCTTCAAAAACAGGAGTCAAATCAACTCTTGTATCAGAAACATTAGGAAACCTTCCTTTTAAATGATTAATATGCTCTTGGGCTCTTGTTACTTGACTCTGAGCTTGATGAATGGGCATTTCTACGCAAAGCGTTTTTAATCCTGTTTTTGCACATAAAGAAGAAGTAACAGCGCTATCAATCCCCCCGCTTACACCAATAACAAAACCTTCTATGTTTGCATTAGTAGCGTATTCCTTTAACCAGTTTACAATATGATCAATTACTTTTTCTGTTTGCATTCTTCGTTATTTGTTAGTGTTAATTTAAATCTAAATACTATGAGTATTTCAATTTTATACTTCGTATTTCGATCTTTGTCTGTGGTAATTTGATATATTACCTTTGCGAATATAAAATTAATAAAAAAAGATGGCGTTCTGGAATAGTAGAAATTATTTAGAGAGATATTATAATTTAGGAATGAATAGTATTAAGTATATAAAATTAGCCATTGTTTTTTGCGTTTTATTTTCTTGTTCAAACAAAGATAAAGTAGATAAAGAAGTTGCTGAAATCCCGGTAGAAATTAAAGTTGAACGTTTTGATCGATTATTTGCAGAAGTAACACAAGAAAACTTACCTAATCTTAAAAAAGAGTACCCTTTTTTATTTTCAGAAAAGTATGCAGATAGCGTATGGATTAAAAGATCTCGAGATACAATACAGCAAGAAGTAAACAAAGAAGTAGAAAAAACTTTTTCTGATTTTTCTTCTGAAGAAAATGAACTGCATTCACTTTTTCAACATATTAAATATTATTTCCCAGAAATTAAAGAACCTAGAGTGGTTGCAATTACCAATGATGTAGATTATCATAATAAGGTCGTGCTTTCAAAAGGATTACTTATTATTTCCTTGGATACATATCTAGGTAAAGATCATCACTTTTATGAAGGGATACAAAAATACTTAAGGCAGCATTTTGATAGACAAAATATAGTACCAGATGTAGCTTCTATGTACGCCAAAAACCAGATAGGGCCGATTAGAGATAGAACGTTTTTAGGAAATCTTGTGTCCTTTGGAAAAGAGCTATATCTAAAAAATTTGCTTTTACCTGATTTTAGCGATGCCAGAAAAATAGGGTATACCGAAGAACAGTATGCCTGGGCAAAAGCTAATGAAGAACAAATCTGGAGATATTTCATAGATCGCCAATTGTTATACAGTACAGATAGTACTCTTATGCCTAGATTTTTGTATCCTGGGCCTTTTTCAAAATTTTATTTGGAAGAAATTGATCAGGAAGCACCAGATAGAATAGGACAATTTATAGGATGGAGAATTGTAGCTTCGTATATGAAAAATAACAATGTATCTTTGCGGCAATTAATAGTGGCAGATGCCGAAACGATTTTTAATAGATCAAAATATAAACCCGAAAGATAATGGCGAATAATCATAAATCAGAAATAAAAATAGATATAGAGTTAGATGAAAACAGGATTCCAGAAAAATTAAGATGGACAGCAAAAGATGGTGGTGTAGAGAACGAAGAAACCAAAGCAATGCTGCTATCTGTATGGAATAGCAAAAATAAAGAAAGTCTTCGTATTGATTTATGGACCAAAGATATGCCCGTGGATGAAATGAAGATCTTTTTTCATCAAACATTAGTCGCTATGAGTGATACTTTTTATCGAGCTACGCAAGACGAAAAAATGTCGGCAACCATGAAAGATTTTTGTGATTACTTCGCCGAAAAATTGGAACTTAAACAAAAATAATAGTTTATTTTTTTTTGAAATGTTTTGCCAACTTTGTTGACTAAATGTCAAAATCCAAACGTTGAAAAAAACCTTGTTTTTTGTATATAATGCACAGTCAGATATTTGGAATAAATATCTTGATAACCTTCATAAAATTATAAGTCCGACTACATATTCATGTGATCTTTGCAGTCTTACTCATGGTAACTTTTCTGAAAAAAAGGTATGGAAGGATTTTAGGGAAAATTCAGATTATGAATTTGTGTTTATGTATAAAGATGAGTTTTTAGATGCATATTCGTATCTAGAAGATAAGAGCTTTAATCTTCCTATTATCTTTCAAAAACAAGAAGAAAAAATTGATTTACTATTTGATTCAGAAGGATTATCGTCCTTAAACTCTGCAGAAGAATTAATAGATTTTTTGAAAAAGAAAATAAGCTAAGATTTTTTTAGCTTCGAATTAATTTCTGTTATGTAGTTAAGAACGTCCTCTTTGCCTAAGCCAGAAGAAGAAGAAGTGATGAAATAATTAGGCATTTCTTCCCAGTACTTGAGCATTTCTTCGGTATAGGCAGCTATTTGAGCGGGCAGCTTATTTTTTGAAAGCTTGTCAGATTTTGTGAAAATAATAGAAAATGGTATTTGATTTTCACCCAACCATTGCATAAATTCAAGGTCTATTTTTTGTGGTTCATGACGACAATCCACTAATACGAAGGCACTAACTAATTGTACTCGTTTAGAGAAGTATGCCGTAATAAATTTCTGAAATACTTTTTTTGAAGATTTAGATACTCTTGCATACCCATACCCTGGTAAATCAACTAAAAACCAGGTTTTATTGATAATGAAATGATTAATCAGCTGTGTTTTTCCTGGTCTTCCAGATGTTTTAGCAAGACTCTTACGGCTAGTAAGCATATTGATCAATGAGGATTTGCCAACATTAGATCTGCCTATGAATGCATATTCAGGGAGTTTGTCTTTAGGACATTTGTCAACATCGCTATTACTCATTACAAATTCAGCGCTACTAATCTTCATAGTATCAATTATGATTAGAAGTTACGTTCTTGTAACCAATTGTATAGTAAACGGTTAAATTCTTCTGGATGCTCCATCATAGCAGCATGACCACATTTGTCAATCCAATACAAGTCAGAATCAGGTAATAAACGATTAAAATCATCTGCAACTTCTGGAGGAGTAACATTATCATTTTTTCCCCAGATAACACAAGTTGGGGTATTCATTTTGGGTAAGTCTTTTGCCATGTTATGCCGAATAGCACTTTTAGCAATTGCAAGAGTTCTGATTAACTTATTGCGATCATTAACAGTAGCGTATACTTCATCTACAATTTCTTTGGTAGCAATTTCGGGATCATAAAATACATTTTCTGCTTTAACTTTAATGTATTCATAATCACCTCGCTTTGGATAGCTTTCTCCCATGGCACTTTCATAAAGGCCAGAACTTCCTGTTATAACCAGACCTTTTACTTTTTCAGGAAACATTTTGGTGCATAAAAGTGCAATGTGTCCTCCTAGAGAGTTGCCTAGAAGTATAACTTCTTTATCACCATATCCTAAGTGATCTATAAAATCCTTAAGGTACTTGGCATAGGTACTAACTTTGGTTTTTAGTAAAGGTAAAGTGTATACAGGTAGCTCAGGAATTAGTACCTTATATCCGTGTTCAGGAAAGTAAGAACCAACACCTTCAAAATTACTCAATCCACCCATCAGTCCGTGTAAAATGATGATTGGTGTGCCTTCCCCTAAATCTAGATAACTAAATTTTCCGTCTTTTTTTAATTCGTGCTTCATTAATACTTCTTACAAGAATTAAAAGCAAATATAGCATTTTCATAATTAGTTTTGGGATTTTTTATTAATACTACAGAATGAATTTTTATATTTTTTTTTGTGATCGATTATTTCTATCTCAAAATGAGTGAAACCAAGAATCTACAAGTGTTGCCATAGTATGCTGATAAACAAAATCTTAAAGTTTTTAGTTGCCTTGACTTTACTGTTTAGAAGACAATTTATTAACAATGTGGTAAATTGTGGTAAAAAGTGGTAATTTTTTCAATATATTTGACTAATTAAACGTTTAGGGAAATAAAAGTGGTAAATCTAATCGGCACATATGAGTGTAAGGCAGACGCTAAGGGACGTCTAATGATGCCTGTGGCTTTTAAGAAGCAACTCTCGCCAGTGCTACAAGATGGATTTGTGTTAAAAAGAGCTGTTTTTCAATCTTGTTTGGAGTTGTATCCAATGGCAGAATGGAATCTTTTAATGCAAAAAATCAATAAACTCAACCGCTTTAAAAAGAAAAATAATGATTTTATCAGAAAGTTTACAGCTGGTGTAAAAGTAGTAGAAATTGATGCTGCTGGCCGCCTTTTGATTCCAAAAGATCTAGTTGGTTTTGCAGGAATTACTAAAGACTTAGTGTTGTCATCTGCTGTAAATATCTTAGAGATTTGGGACAAAGATCAGTATGAAAAGGCAATTGATGATGCAGCTGTTGATTTTGCAGATTTGGCAGAAGAGGTAATGGGGTTTGATGATGAAATAGAGCATGATTAATAGAATTGATAGAGGTTAAGAGGCTTGTTTTGATAAAGATTAGTAGAAGCTTAACTTTTGTTTAGACTGTTGAAAACTAGAAAAGAAGAGATGGAAGAGATGGAATATCATAACCCGGTTTTACTCAAAGAGACTGTAGATGGGTTGGCAATAAAACCTGATGGAACCTATGTCGATGTGACATTTGGAGGAGGAGGTCATTCTAGTGAAATTCTCAAACGATTGGGACCAGAAGGGAAGTTATTTGCTTTTGATCAGGATAAGGATGCTTTGGAGAATGCAATTGATGATGATCGATTTACTCTAATAAATGAAAACTTTAGATTCATTAAACGATTCCTTCGATTCTATGGGGTTAGAAAAGTAGATGGAATTTTGGGGGATTTTGGGGTTTCTTCACATCAATTTGATGTAGCAGATAGGGGCTTTTCTACTAGGTTTGAAGCAGATCTGGATATGAGGATGAATCAAAGTGGAGAAATATCAGCTTATCATGTAATTAATGAATATGATGAGTCTGATCTAAGAGTAATGTTTTTGCAATATGGAGAATTACGAAATGCTCCTAAGTTAGCGAGAGCAATAGTTGGAGCCAGAAAAGAAGAAAGTTTAAAAACCAGTGTGGAATTAAAAGAAGTTCTAAAACCATTTTTACCAAAGCATAAAGAACATAAAATACTGGCTCAGATATATCAAGCGATTAGAATTGAAGTAAATCAGGAGATTGAAGCTCTTAAGGAATTTTTAATACAAACAACAGGACTTTTGGACACTAAAGGAAGGATTAGTTTAATCTCTTATCATTCTCTTGAAGATAGGTTGGTAAAGAGATTTATACGTAGTGGAATGTTTGAAGGAGAGCCAGAAAAAGATCTATACGGTAACGTATCGGTACCTTTTAAAAAAGTAGGTGGGTTGATAGTTCCTGGAGAAGAAGAGATTAAAGAAAATAATAGAGCACGAAGTGCAAAACTTAGAATAGCTGAAAAAATTTGAAGCAAACAATTTACGACATATTAAAAGGTAAATTTCTTATTGCAGATGATGCAATGAAGAATTGGAGAATGCTATTGTTTCTCTCCTTTTTGGCAATAATAATGATCGCAAGTTCGCACAATGCAGAAAGTAAAGTGCATGAGATTGCTAGATTGAATAATGAAGTTAGGGAATTAAGAACACATTTTGTAGATGGGAAGACCGAATTAATGAGATTGAAGATGGAGTCGTCAATAATAAAAAAGATGACACAAAAAGGATTAAAACGCCCTGAAAGCCCCCCAAGGAAAATAATAGTAAAAAACTAAGCTGTTGGCAATAAAAGAAAAAAACATATTAAACCGATTGTATTTCATAGCAGCGTGTATGTTCATCTTTGCAATAGCAGTATTGGCCAAGTTAGTGAATATACAGTTTGTAGAAGGAGATATGTATCGCAAGAAAGCTCAGGAACGAGTTTTTAAAACCTTTGATATACCTGCAAATCGAGGTAATCTGTATGATAGTAAAGGAAATCTTTTAGCAACATCTGTTCCTAAGTATGATATACGATTTGATGCACTGGCAGTAAACGATAAAGACTTTAGAGCACACATTAAACCACTTTGTAAAGCATTATCCAAAGAATTTGGAAAACCGGTTTCGTATTATGATAAGATCATAAGAACAGCTAGAGCAAATAAAAATAGATACTTGTTACTACGAAGAAATTTGGGGTATTCTCAATATATGAGAGTCAAAAAATTCCCTTTGTTTGAATTTGGAGCTAATCGAGGAGGGTTAATAGTAGAACAGCGCACAGTAAGAGAACATCCTATAGGGAAAATAGCTGAACGTACTGTTGGGTATGAAAGAAGGGATGAACAAGGATATTATACCAGAGTAGGTTTGGAAGGGGCTTATGGACCATTTTTAAGAGGGAAAGAAGGAAAACGAAAAAAACAAAAGATAGCAAAAAACCAATGGAAACCTATAGGAGATGCTAACGAAGTAGAACCACAAGATGGGTATGATGTTGTTTCTACCATTGATGTAAACATACAAGATATAGCACATCACGCATTACTGGCTCAGCTTGAAACATTTGAAGCAGAGCATGGTACTGTAGTAGTTATGGAAACTAAAACAGGAGAGATAAAAGCGATCTCCAATCTGGGACGTACGAATGCAGGAAAATATTATGAGAAACTAAATTATGCTGTTGGAGAATCTCATGAACCAGGGTCTACATTTAAATTGATGACAATGGTTGCAGCTTTAGAGGATAGAGTTATAGATTCAAGTTATGTCGTAGATACCGAAAATGGTCGTGTAAAGTTTTATGATAGAATTGTAAAAGATTCTAAATGGGGAGGATACGGAAAAATATCTGCTGCAAAAGCATTTGAGTTATCCTCGAATACTGCTTTTGCTAAGATGATTAATGAAAACTATAAGGATAATCCTAGGAAGTTTGTAGATCGGTTAATTAATATGGGCCTTGGAGAAACACTTGGATTAGCAATTAAAGGAGAAGGGAAACCTAAAATCCCGTATCCAGGAGATAAAGATTGGTACGGAACCACATTGCCATGGATGGCTCACGGTTATGGAGTTGCAATTACCCCATTACAAACATTGGTTTTTTATAATGCAATCGCTAATGATGGCGAAATGGTAAAACCCAGATTCATTAAAGAAGTAAAAACTTGGGATAAAACCAGAGAGAGATTTGATAAAGAAATTCTTAATCCAACAATATGCTCTAAAAAAACTGCAAAAATCGTTCAGGAGATGATGAAGAATGTTGTTAAGAGAGGAACAGCAGATAATATTCGTACTGATAATTTTGGTATTGCTGGTAAGACAGGTACATGTTGGGGGAACTATGGAAAAGATAAAGAACGCGAATATATATCATCTTTTGCTGGTTATTTTCCTGCTGATAAACCAATCTACTCTTGCATTGTAGTGGTTCATAAACCAAATAAGAAAAAAGGATATTATGGTAGCGAGGTTGCTGCTCCGGTCTTTAAAACTATTGCCACAAAAATATATAATGATATACCAGTAATTGATGAGGTTTCTTATGCCGTTGTAGAGAGTAACTCGGTTGTTAATAGTTATGAGAAGTATTATCAGAATGCTCAAAAATACAAGACTATAATGCCTAATGTAACAGGTATGCCAGCAATGGATGTGATCTCTCTTCTAGAAAATATGGGACTGAAAGTCGAACTAAAAGGATCAGGAAGGGTGAAAAAACAATCTATAGAACCAGGAACTAAAGTAAAGATAAACCAAACAGTGAGATTAGAATTATCGTGACAGAGTTAAAAGACATTCTATATAAGGTAGCGATTAATGCCGTAGTTGGTAATACAACAATGAGCGTTAATAAGATTGAATTCGACTCAAGAAAAGTTGAACAGGACGATGTGTTTGTTGCTATTAGAGGTTCCGTTTCAGATGGTCATGATTATATAGAAAAAGCTATTAATCAGGGAGCTTTGGTTGTGATCTGCGAAAAGGTGCCAAATATTGCAGTTAGTGGTGTAACCTATGTAGAAGTTGAAGATACCCAATCTGCATTGGCGATCATGGCATCTAATTATTATGATTCTCCTTCGGGGAATCTAAAACTAGTTGGAGTGACCGGTACCAATGGTAAAACAACGATAGCAACTTTATTATATCAGCTTTTTAAGAAAGCTGGGTTTAAAGTAGGATTGTTGTCTACAGTAAAAGTTGTGGTAGATGCCAAAGTTTATGATGCGACACATACTACTCCGGATTCTTTAACTATTAACTACTACCTCAAAGAAATGAATATTGCAGGAGTAGAATACTGTTTTATGGAAGTTAGTTCTCATGGGATACATCAAAAACGTACAGAAGGATTAGATTTTGCCGGAGGAATTTTTACAAATTTATCTCATGATCATTTAGATTATCACAACACATTCAAAGAATATCGTGATGTAAAGAAAATATTTTTTGACGAACTACCGGCAAAAGCTTTTGCATTAGTTAATAAAGATGATAAGAACGGAAGTTTTATGATTCAAAACACTAAAGCAAAAAAACATAGCTATGCTTTAAAATCCTATGCAAATTATAGAGGTCAAATTTTGGAAAGTAGCCTCGAAGGATTATTACTAAAGTTAAACGATCATGAAGTTTGGGCAAAATTAATAGGGAGCTTTAATGCATACAATCTACTGGCAATTTTTGGTACTGCCGAATTATTAGGACTCGAAACCTTAGAAACTCTTCAGTTACTAAGTGACTTACAAAGTGTAAGCGGTAGATTTCAATATCTGATCTCTGATGAGAAAATTACAGCAATAGTTGATTATGCACATACACCAGATGCATTAAAAAATGTGTTAGAGACCATTAATGATATTAGAACCAATAATGAAACGCTAATTACAGTTGTGGGATGTGGTGGAGACAGAGATAAAATGAAACGCCCTGTGATGGGAAGCATTGCGGCAAGACTTAGTAATAAAACAATTTTTACCAGTGATAATCCCAGAACAGAAAATCCAGATCAGATTATAGAAGATATTGAGAAAGGAGTAGAACCACAGGATTATAAAAAAACACTGTCGATTACAGATAGAAAACAAGCTATTAAAACTGCATGCCAATTAGCTAATAAAGATGATATCATCCTTATTGCTGGTAAAGGACATGAAACCTATCAGGAAATTAATGGAGAACGCACAGATTTTAATGATTTTGAAATTGTCAAACAAGAACTAAAGAAACTAAATAAATAAATCCTTCACTCTCTTAAAAAAAGAGTAAAAGGTAATAACCTATGCTATACTATCTATTCGAATATTTGGAAAGCGAATACCAGTTCCCCGGGGCGACGTTGTTTCAGTTTATCACTTTTAGGGCAGCAATGGCAATTATTTTATCGCTATTGATCTCTACAATTTATGGTAAACGAATCATAAATTTTCTTAGAAAGAAACAGATGGGAGAAAGTATTCGGGAGCTTGGTCTGGATGGTCAAGCCGAAAAAGCTGGTACTCCAACCATGGGAGGAATTATTATTATTCTGGCAACTCTGATTCCTGTACTATTGTTTGCTAAACTTGATAACATCTATGTAATCTTATTGATCATTACTACATTATGGATGGGAGTTATAGGTTTTACAGATGATTACTTAAAAATAAAAAGAAAAGATAAAGAAGGTCTGGCAGGAAAATTTAAGATAATAGGGCAAGTTGGGCTTGGGCTTATTGTGGGATGTACAATGTATTTTCATAATGATATTACCATTAAAGAAGAAAAAGTAAAATCAGAAACAGAGCAAATTGTAAATACAGGAGAAGAGGTGTCAGATTTTAATCCAGCTATAAAATCTACAAAAACTACGATACCTTTTTTTAAGAACAATGAGTTTGACTATTCAGATTTGATAACCTGGATTAGTCCCGAAATGGAAAAATATGCTTGGTTAATTTTTATACCCATTGTCATTTTTATTGTTACAGCAGTATCAAATGGAGCTAATCTCACGGATGGGATTGATGGTCTTGCAGCAGGTTCATCTGCAATAATGGTACTAACATTAGCTCTTTTTGCATGGGTGTCGGGTAATATCATTTTTTCGGATTATCTCAATGTGATGTATATCCCAAATTCTGGAGAAATGACCATCTATATTACTGCATTTGCAGGAGCACTAGTAGGGTTCTTGTGGTATAACACTTATCCGGCTCAAGTGTTTATGGGAGATACAGGTAGCCTTACTATAGGAGGAATAATAGCAGTAATTGCAATCGCAATACGTAAAGAATTTTTGATACCAATTTTATGTGGCATATTTTTTATTGAAACCGTATCAGTAATGATGCAGGTAAGTTGGTTTAAATATACCAAAAAGAGACATGGAGAAGGAAGAAGAATATTTCTAATGTCTCCATTACATCATCACTATCAAAAAAAAGGAATACATGAAAGTAAGATTGTTACAAGATTCTGGATTGTCGGCATTTTTATGGCAATCATAGCAGTGATTACGCTTAAAGTGCGATAATATGAAAAGGCTAGTAGTGTTAGGAGGAGGAGAGAGTGGAGTAGGAACAGCTATTCTGGGTAAAAAAGAAGGATTCGATGTTTTTGTTTCAGATAAAGGAATAATTACAGATCAATATAAAGAAGTTCTTAGAAATTTTGAAATCGAATGGGAAGAACAACAGCATACAGAAATTAAAATTCTGAATGCAGATGTCGTTATGAAAAGCCCGGGGATCCCTGATAAAGTAGCATTAATAGTGAAGCTGCTCAAAAAAGGAATTCCTGTGGTGTCTGAGATAGAATTCGCTGCAAAATACACAGCCGCTCAGATTGTTGGTATTACCGGGAGTAATGGAAAAACTACAACTACAATGCTTACACATTATGTGCTTCAGCATGGTGGTTTAGAAGTTAATATGGCTGGTAATATAGGAGATAGTTTTGCAAAACAAGTAGCAGAAAAGGATGCTCCTTTTTATGTGCTTGAACTAAGTAGTTTTCAGTTAGATGGGATAAAGGATTTTGCTCCCCATATTGCTGTTCTTACTAATATTACTCCGGATCATTTGGATCGATATGAATACCAGTTTGAGAACTATATAGCGTCAAAATTCAGAATTGCAATGAATCAAAATGAAAATGATTATTTCATTTATGATGCAGACGATACAGTAATAACAGAATATTTAAAACAACACCCCGTTCGTTCAAGATTGTTGCCTTTTTCATTAACCAAAAAGGTAGAGAATGGAGCGTATTTAGAAGAAGAAAACATAACAATAATAATAGATAACAACAAAGTAATCATGCCAACAACAAATTTAGCATTAAAAGGAAATCACAATGTAAAAAACGCTATGGCCGCCGCTACAGTGTCGCAATTGTTAAAAATTAGGAAAGCTACCATTAGAGAATGCCTGGAAAACTTTCATGGAGTAGAGCATAGGTTAGAAAATGTATTAAAAATTAATAATGTACAATATATTAATGATTCTAAGGCGACAAATGTAAATGCTACATTTTATGCTTTGGATGCTATGAAATCTGCAACTGTTTGGATTGTTGGCGGGGTAGACAAAGGAAATGACTATACAGAATTGTATTCACTGGTTAATGAAAAAGTAAAAGCTATTGTTTGCTTAGGAGTAGACAACTCTAAGATTATTAATGCATTTGGAAATTGTGTTGATAATATTATAGAAACACAGTCAATGAAAGAAGCTGTAAATATGGCGTATAAAATAGCGGAGAGAAATGAAAATGTGTTGTTATCCCCAGCATGTGCAAGTTTTGATTTATTTAAAAACTACGAAGAAAGAGGAAGACAATTTAAAGAAGCAGTAAGAGAATTGTAATAAAAAAACACAAAAAATTAATAGTAAGAATGACTAAAGTATTAGCAAATATAAAAGGGGATAAGGCGATCTGGGCGGTAGCAGCTTTGTTGGCATTGTTTTCGTTCCTACCTGTATATAGTGCTAGTAGTAATTTAGCATATTTGTATGGGGGTGATGGAGATACTTTTAGTTTTTTGGTTAAACATTTTGCACATCTCGTTTTAGGCTTTTTGATAATGTATGGTGTGCATAAGATACCTCACCATTATTTTAAGGGACTTTCTATTATTATGATACCAATGGTGATTGTATTATTATTAATCACATTGGCACAGAATACAACAGGTGGAGGGACGAACGCAAGTAGATGGATTCGTTTGCCATTTGTTGGTGTAGGTTTTCAACCTTCTACTCTGGCGGCAGTTGTTTTAATGGCTTATGTTGCTAGATACCTTTCAAAAATTAAAGATAAAGCTGTTACTTTTAAAGAAACATTGTTGCCATTATGGTTACCTGTGTTTTTGGTATTAATGTTGATTTTACCTGCTAATTTTTCTACTGCGGCGATTATATTTTCTATGGTTATTGTTTTGGTGTTTTTAGGTGGATATCCATTAAAATATATCACAGTGATCTTAGGATCCGGACTTTTGATACTTACCTTTTTCATTTTGTTCGCAAAAGCATTTCCAGGAGTTTTCCCAAATAGGGTAGATACTTGGGTGAGTAGAATAGAAAACTTTACAGATAATAAGGATACTCAGGAAGATTATCAGATAGAACGCGCAAAAATTGCAATTGCCAGAGGAGGAGTTATTGGTACAGGTCCCGGAAAAAGTGTACAGAGAAACTTTTTACCACAGTCATCATCAGATTTTATTTATGCAATTATTATTGAAGAATGGGGTTTTGTTGGAGGAGTTTTTCTAATGTTATTGTACATATTGTTATTGCTAAGGTTAGTGATTGTAGCACATAAAAGTGCAGATATTTTTGGTAAGCTTTTAGTTATGGGTGTTGGGTTGCCTATTGTTTTTCAGGCATTGATAAATATGGCGGTTGCTGTAGAATTATTTCCGGTAACAGGGCAAACACTTCCGCTTATTAGTAGTGGTGGAACATCAATTTGGATGACCTGCCTGGCAATTGGTATTGTGTTAAGTGTAAGTAGTAAAAGAGAAACTAGTATAGAAGAAGAACGAATAAAAGAAAAAGAAGAGAACCCTTTAGAGGTTTTGAGTGAAGTTTTATGAGCAAAAAGCTGAGAGTCATATTATCAGGAGGCGGCACAGGAGGACATATCTATCCTGCAATAGCTATTGCTAATGAAATAAGTGATAGATATCCAGATGCTTCTATTTTGTTTGTAGGAGCAAAGGATCGTATGGAGATGCAAAAAGTGCCACAAGCTGGATATGAAATTGTAGGATTGTGGATTAGTGGTATTCAAAGAAAGCTAACATTGAGTAATTTATTGTTTCCAATAAAGCTGTTAAGTAGTCTATGGAAATCCAGAAAAATTATAAAAAGGTTTAACCCTGATGTGGTTATAGGAACTGGAGGATTTGCAAGTGGGCCATTATTAAAAATGGCAAATTCGAGAAAGATTCCAACGGTGCTTCAGGAACAAAATTCTTTTCCGGGAATTACCAATAAATGGTTGTCAAAAGGAGCGCATAAGATTTGTGTTGCTTATGATAATATGGAAAAGTTTTTTCCGAAAAGTAAAATCATAAAAACAGGAAACCCTGTTCGTCAGGATTTACTAAAAACTGAAGAAAAAAGAGATCAGGCAATTACAAAATATGCTCTTGATCCAGAAAAGAAAACGGTTTTGATTATTGGCGGGAGTCTTGGGGCAAGAAGAGTTAATCAATTAATCGAAAAAGAACTTGGTTTTTTTGCAGGAAAAGAGGTGCAGTTACTCTGGCAATGTGGTAAGTTATATTATTCAGATTATAAAGGATATACGGATCAAAAGGATGTGCAAGTACATGAGTTTTTGGATACCATGGATTTGGCATATGCGGCTGCAGATATTATTATATCAAGAGCAGGTGCAAGTTCAGTTTCAGAACTATGTATTGCTGCTAAACCAACATTGTTTATCCCTTCGCCAAATGTAGCCGAAGACCATCAAACCAAAAATGCAAAGGCAATTGTAGATAAAGATGGGGCTGTAATGTTAAAGGAGAGTGAATTAGATAACAAGTTTCAGGATACAATTTCAGAATTATTGGATTCTGAAGATGTGCAAATTAAACTTTCCGAAGGAATAAAAAAATTGGCATTACCCAATGCTACTTCGGATATAGTAGATGAGATTGAAAAATTAATACAAAATAGAGCAGTAAGAAATTAGAAGTATATAATGAACAAAGGTTTAGAGAACATACAGAATATATATTTTATCGGTATCGGTGGTATCGGTATGAGTGCTCTTGCCCGATATTTTAAATTCCTAGGTAAAAATGTAGCTGGGTATGATAAGACTCCTAGTCAAATTACTTCTGATCTAATAGCATTAGAAATTCCGATTCATTTTGAAGATAGCGTTGATCATATCCCTAAGGCATTTTTGAATATTGAGAATACGCTAATCGTATATACTCCTGCTATCCCAAAAAATCATAAGGAGTATGTGTATGTACAGAACAATGGATTTTTGATCAAGAAGAGGGCAGAAGTTTTAGGTATTATTACAAAAGATACATATACACTTGCAGTGGCAGGAACGCACGGCAAGACGACGACGACTGCAATTCTTGCACATTTACTTAAAGAAAGTGGAGCAAAGGTGACCGCTTTTTTAGGAGGGATAAGCGAAAATTATAATTCTAACTTAGTATTAGAAGGAAATGAAGTAGTTGTAGTAGAGGCTGATGAATTTGATAGATCATTTTTGCAACTATATCCGAATATAGCTGCGATTACTTCGATGGATGCAGATCATTTGGACATTTATGAAAAGGCCAATGCATTAGAAGAATCTTTTATCGAATTTTCTTCAAGAGCAAAGGATCATCTTTTGGTTCGTAATGGATTGCCCCTTTCGGGTATTACTTTTGGAATCGAAGATGATTCAGATTATTGTGTTCAAAATATAAAAATAGATAATGGAACATATGTTTTTGATTTAAAAACACCACAGAAATGTATTAAAGATTTGCATTTAAACCTGCCAGGTAGACACAACTTGTTAAATGCTATTACAGCCTTTGCTATAGCGATGCTTTACGGCTCCCCGACCGGACCTTTGGCAAAGGCTTTATTTTCTTTTAAAGGTGTACAAAGAAGATTTAGTTACCAGATTAAAACAGATGACTTGGTGTATGTAGATGATTATGCACATCATCCCACAGAGATTAATGCGTTGCATCAAGCAGTAAGAGAGATGCACCCTAATAAGAAAATACTAGCTGTTTTTCAACCACATTTATATAGTAGAACCAGAGATTTTGCTTCAGATTTTGCGCAGAGTCTTAGCCAGTTTGATCAATTACTGCTTTTGGATATCTATCCGGCAAGAGAATTACCTATAGAAGGTGTGACCTCGGATTGGTTATTAAATATGATAGATACAAAAGATAAAAAACTAATACAAAAAGATAATTTAATTGAAGCAATAGTAGGTAGTAATGCCGAGGTAGTATTAACTATTGGAGCAGGAGATATTGGAGAAGAAGTATATCGTATAAAGGAAGCTTTGTTAGTATGAAAAGAAGGATTTTGACATATTTAAAATTTAGTGGTCTGCTTATTTTAATGGTAGTTCTTTTTGCTTTTGCCAGTAAACGTAATGAGCAACGAAAGATTAATGAAGTGCTTATAGAATTTGTTGAAGAACAAGATCCTTATGTAAATGAAATAACGGTTAATAAATTGTTAATACAAAATCAGGACAGAGTTACGAACGTGGGTAAAGAAATTTTAGTTTTGAATACTGTAGAACAAAAGCTCGATGCGCATAAAATGATTGAACATTCTGATGTGTATCTTACTGTAAATGGAGAACTTAGGGCGAGAATCAAGCAACGCACCCCAATTGCTAGGGTTAATGCGGTTACTCCTTTTTATGTTGATGTTACGGGAAATACGATGCCTTTGTCTGATAGTTATTCGGCTCATGTGCCAATAGTACATAATGTATCAGAGCGAGAAGTTATTCAGATTTTTCCTTTATTAAAAAAAATTCAGGAAGATGAATTTTTAAAAAAACATGTTGTAGGGATTTACCTTAATGTCGAAGGGAATTATGAACTAGAGTTACGAGTGTACTCTTTTAAATTGGTTTTTGGGAAAATAGAAAATTTAGATAATAAGATAAAGAACTTTAAGGCATTTTATCAAAAAGCACTAAGAGATAAAAGTCTTGAAAAATATAAAAAAGTCAGTTTGCAATTTAGTAATCAAGTGGTGTGTACAATAAAATAATACCAATATGGAAAGAGAAGTAAATGAAATAGCGGTAGGACTAGACATAGGAACAACTAAGATTGTTGCCATGGTAGGGAAATATAATGAGTACGGAAAGATGGAGGTATTGGGAATTGGCAAATCCAAAAGTTTGGGTGTACACCGTGGTGTGGTTAATAACATAACACAAACAATTCAATCAATACAACAAGCAATTCAGGAAGCAGAAAGTGTTTCAGGATTAAAAATTAATGATGTAACGGTTGGTATTGCAGGTCAGCACATTCGTAGTTTACAACATAGCGATTATATCACTAGACCTAATGCAGATGCTGTAATAGATGAAGATGATATAGACAAATTATGCAATCAGGTGCATAAATTAGTGATGTTACCTGGCGAGGAGATTTTACATGTACTGCCTCAAGAATATAAAGTAGATGGTCAAGCCGAAATAAAAGAACCGGTGGGAATGTATGGAGGAAGATTAGAGGCTAATTTTCATGTAGTAGTAGGGCAAGTGACTTCTATTCGTAATATAGGGCGATGTGTAAAAAGTGCAGGATTAGAATTATCAGATGTGACTTTAGAACCATTAGCGTCGGCTAATGCGGTGCTAAGTCAGGAAGAAAAAGAAGCAGGAGTTGCACTAATCGATATAGGAGGAGGTACAACAGATTTAGCCATTTTTAAAGATGGGATTATTCGTCATACAGCAGTAATACCTTTTGGAGGTAATGTGATAACAGAAGATATCAAAGAAGGATGCTCAATCATCGAAAAACAAGCAGAATTACTAAAAATAAAATTTGGATCTGCTTGGCCTGGAGAAAATAAGGATAATGAGATTGTTTCAATTCCCGGACTAAGAGGAAGAGAGCCCAAAGAGATCACTTTAAAAAATCTTTCTAAGATTATTCATGCACGAGTAGTCGAAATTGTAGAACAGGTCTTTTTAGAGATCAAAAATTATGGACATGAATCCCCTAAGAAGAAATTAATTGCGGGAATTGTATTAACAGGAGGAGGATCACAGCTTAATCACCTTAAGCAGCTTGTAGAATATATTACAGGTATGGATACACGAATAGGATATCCTAATGAACACCTCGCAGGGAATAGCGATTCAGAAACTACGAGTCCTATGTATGCTACTGCTGTAGGATTAGTAATGGATGGATTAATACATATTAAGAAACAAAAGAAAATAAGTAAAAAAGAACCTGTTGCGAGCGTTCAACCAAAACGACAACCTGAAACAGCAGCTATAGATGATGATATCACTATTGAAGAAGAAGATCCAAGAGTTGATCTAAAACCGAGGAAGAATATTCTAGAGAAGTGGACAGAGAAATTCAAAGAATTCTTAGACAATGCAGAATAGTTAGAAGATTAAGTAATGTTCACTTTTTTTGAACAGTCAAAACATATAAAGATACAGTAGGAGAACCAGAAAATTAGCAATTATGAGTAAAAATGAGGAGTTCGAAAACATTTCGTTTGATTTACCAAAAAATCAATCTAATGTAATTAAAGTTATTGGAGTAGGAGGAGGAGGTAGCAATGCCATTAATCACATGTTCCAGCAAGGAATTAAAGGAGTTGATTTTGTCATTTGTAATACAGATGCTCAAGCATTAGAAAACAGCCCAATTCCTAATAAAATACAGTTAGGAGTTTCACTAACCGAAGGGTTGGGTGCAGGAGCAAACCCAGAAGTGGGTGAGCAATCTGCGGTAGAAAGCTATGAGGAGATAAAAACAATGTTGGATACCAATACCAAAATGATCTTTATCACGGCTGGTATGGGTGGAGGAACCGGTACTGGAGCTGCTCCTATTATTGCCAAAATGGCAAAAGAGTTGGATATTTTAACTGTTGGGATTGTTACAATTCCTTTTCAGTTCGAAGGTCGTATGCGTAATGAACAAGCGCAATTGGGAGTAGAAAAACTTCGCGCTCATGTAGATTCTTTAGTTGTTATTAATAATAATAAGCTAAGAGAAGTTTATGGTAATTTAGGATTTAAAGCTGGCTTTTCTAAGGCAGATGAAGTTCTTGCCACCGCATCTCGAGGTATAGCAGAAGTTATTACACATCACTATACGCAAAATATAGATTTACGAGATGCAAAAACAGTACTAAGCAATAGTGGTACAGCTATTATGGGGTCTGCTAATGCCTCAGGTAATAAACGTGCTCATGATGCTATTGTTAAAGCATTAGATTCTCCTTTGCTTAATGATAATAAAATTACCGGTGCTAAAAATGTACTCCTACTAATTGTATCTGGTAAAGAAGAGATTACTATTGATGAGATTGGTGAAATTAATGATCATATACAACAAGAAGCCGGTCATGGAGCTAATATCATTATGGGAGTTGGTGAAGATGAATCTCTAGAAGATGCAATCTCTGTAACAGTTATTGCTACTGGATTTGATGTAGAGCAACAAGACGAAATTGTTAATACTGAAACTAAGAAAATAATTCATACTCTAGAGGACGAACAACGTTCGGCAATACAAGACTTATCTCCTAAGTCTACAGGTAATGTTACTCCTATGCGTTCTCCTTTACCAAAGAAAAAGGAAGTAGAAGAACCATCAATTATAAAGCACGAATTAATTGAAGATGAAGAAGTAGATGAAGATTCCATATTGATACCTACAACAGATCTGCTAAAAAATATTGATGTATCCTACGAAGTAGTAGATGCGTTTTCTTCAGATAATGATTTTGTGATTATTAATGCGCAGGATATTATTAAACAAATAGAAGTTAATGATGAAAAAGAAGTAAATGCTGAAGAAGAGAAAGAAGATCAATTTGCATTAGCATTTGATATGCCTGTAGGAGGAAACGAAGAAGAATCTGTACCGACGCCAAATGCTATTTCTAATGAACAAAAAATAGAAGAGGAAGAAGAACAACCTATTGTTTTTGACCTAAGTGATGATATTCTCGATTTAGAAGTTAATGACGCAATAGAAGTGGTTCCTGTTGGAGAAACTGCATCTGAAGGAGTGCGTAAGTATAGCTTAGAGGATTATATGGAAGAAGAAAAGCGATTAACTGAAGCACAACCAGCAGAAGTTATGGAAGAAGAAGATGAAGAGATCATTTTAGAAAAGAAAATTGTAGATCCATCTCCAGAAACAGAAAAAGCAGAAGATGTAGATCCTGTTAATCAACCTATTTCTGAGACCTTAAAAGCCAGAGCAGCAGAACGTAGAGCTAAGATGAAAGAATTTAATTATAAGTTTAGAAATAGCTCTTCTAAAATTGATGATATAGAAAAAGAACCAGCCTATAAAAGAGCAGGAATAGATGTAGATACTAAACCAGATGATTCTGGATTATCAAGAACTTCTTTAGGAACCGATAGTAATGATGATATACAATTGCGCAAAAACAATTCTTTTTTACATGATAATGTTGACTAATTTCTATAATAATTAAAACAATAGTATTGTATAGAATATAAACATGTAATTCTAGCATTTCGTCTACACTTGCTCTGAGCATGTCAAAGAGTTCAGTATAGAATTGGCCAGAATTTATAAATAGAAATAGTATTTAAACTAAACCGATAATCTAGGAGTAGATTATCGGTTTATTTTTTATCTTCGCAATCCAAAGATAAAAAATCAATTATCATGAGTTTAGAGCAAAAAGTAATGACTGCAATGAAAGAGGCTATGAAAGCTAAAGATACTAATGCATTGACATCATTGCGTGCTGTGAAATCAGCTATTTTATTAGCTCAGACAGAGAGTGGAGCAAAAGAAGAACTCACCGAAGATCAGGAATTAAAATTATTACAAAAACAGGTTAAGCAACGTAAAGATAGTGCTGCAATTTTTACAGAACAAGGACGTAATGATCTGGCAGAACCCGAACTGGCGCAAGCAAAAGTGATTGAGAAATTTTTACCAGAACAATTAGGTGAAGCAGAGATTGAAAAAATAGTAGTAGATATTATTGCTAAGACTGGTGCAGAGGGAATGAAAGATATGGGTAAAGTAATGGGGATGGCAAATGCTGCATTAACAGGAAAAGCAGATGGAAAAACGATTTCTACAATAGTAAAAAGTAAATTATCTTAATATAAGAAAATGGCCTCGTGGCGCAACTGAATAGCGCATCAGATTTCGGCTCTGAGGGTTGGGGGTTTGAATCCCTCCGGGGTCACTACAAGCAGAAAACCACGCCAATGGCGTGGTTCTTTGTTTTTTGGAGAAACACAAATCTAAAAACTTTGAGGTTTCGGAAGAAAATAAAGAACTAGAGCGATAGCTCGTGGTTTTCTATTTGCAAAGGAGAGCTTAACGGGATCAACGATAGTTAATCCCTCTGAGGTCACAATAAAACCGTCTAAAAATTTGATTTTGGACGGTTTTTTATTTTTAATATAATACTTTATTTATGGTCTATTAGGCTTTAAATATTATCCAAACGTAGAAACATATTTGATAATATCGTTAGTCATTTTTCAAAACTCCTATATCATCCATAAGACGTTCTATCTCTTTATCATTGGTTCCGTCATAGATCCCTCTTATTTGTTTTTTCTTATCTATTAATACAAAATTTGGAGTATGAATAAAGTCTTGTAGTCCCCCATCACCTTCATTTACCACCGCAAAGTAGCTTTTACGTGCCAAATTATAAATGTGTTTTTTGTTACCGGTGGTAATATTCCATTTAGAATCAATAACTTTATTTTTAGTGGCATACGTTTTTAATATAGAGATACTGTCAATTTCTGGGGTAACAGAAATTGACAACAATTTTATTTGGGGGTCGTCTTTAAATACGTGTTGTAGTTTTGCCATATTGTTGGTCATAATAGGACAGATACTTGGGCATTTGGTAAAGAAAAAATCTACTACATATATTTTACTTTTGTAATCTTTTTGGGTTATCGTATCTCCATTTTGATTTATCAAGGAGAAATTGATCACTTTATGATCACGATCTTTAGCCTGTAGACCTTTATCTACCAGTTTAGGGTTAAAGTCTGCTGGGTTATATATCGGTAGTTCCTTTTTTGATGCTTGCTTACATCCATATGTAAATGCCGTTACGATCACGAAAAACACGAATGTTTTTCTATTTAAAATATTCTGTTTTATCATTGTATAGATTGATTATTCTCTCTTACAAAGACTTTTGCTTCCTTTACTTCTGGCCTGTCACTATTAGAGTTCTCGGTAAGTTTTAGTACATTTTCAAAATACTTGAAGGCTTTTTCATGATTACCGATTTTTTTAGCAGCAATAGCGGCTCCATAAATACCATTTAATCGATTTGGGTGTTCTTTTAAATTAAGTTCATAAGCGAGTAATGCTTCTTCGTTTTTACCTATTTCTAAGTACATATCTCCTAATAATTCTATAGCAGGAAGCACATCACCAGGGGTAACTGGGTGTTTACTTGTATTTCTTTCTATATCAACTGCTTCTTGCATTAATTGAAGCCCTTTTTTTATGTCATTTTTTATAAAATTCAGCCATGCCTGTAAAGTCTTGATTTGAATTTCTACTTGTTTAATTTGAATAGACTTTGTACGGTCGTTTAGTGCTATTAAATCTTGGTGTAGCTCTTTTAGGATTTCAATTTCGTATTCAGCAGAAGCAAAATCCTTTGTATGTGATGCTCCCAGACCTTTCGCAAAATGGTGTATTGCTTTTTGCCATGGAAATTGTTCCCATTTCAAGTCTATTTCTCGTAATTCTAAATTGGCAGCCTGTTCCCAATTTCTGTTTTCAAGAGCTAGTCGTGCTGGTATGGCAGTTATAGGATAGATAGCTGCCGTAATATTAGTAGGATAAAAAGATGTTAACTCTTTAATTAGATTGTATTGTTTTTTTGCATTTTCATTATCTCCCTTTTGAAGATAAGCATAAACCAAATAATCTGTAGCATGTAATTCTTCAAAATAGGCACCATCTAATGCCGCGGCCTCGGTGTAACATCTTGAACTACTTGCTGATAATAAGTTAGATTCGATAGACTCCTCCCAGATACCTAATCTTGTAAAGATATGTGATGGCATATGTTGGGCGTGAGAAGAAGAAGGAGCTATTTTGGCATAGCGTCTTGCCGTTTCTAACCCTTTAGAAGCTAAAACAGGATTGTCATAATTGTGAATAATATAGTGAGCGATACCCGGGTGATTTGGGTTGGTAGTAAAAAGGGATTCAAGAATTTCTCCTGCTTTACGCTCATTTTCATAACCTTTTGCAACTCTGTCTCTGGTAGAATATAAAGCCAAAGTATAAAAAATAGCAGCTTCTATATCATTAGGGTACTTTGTATATATCTGTTCCATTTTTTTCTCAAATCTTTTTGCTCTTATTTTATGGTCTGAAATTTCCCAGTCGGCATAAAAAGCACCAATGGCATTTATGTAATCTCTTTGCTTATCATCCATTGATAAGTCATTTGCTATTTTCAATATTTTTGAACCTTTAATTAAATCTTCTTTTGTAGGTGGAAACCAGGCAGCATGATATATGCTCATAGCAACACCCCAATAGGCCATAGGACAGTTTGGATCCTCATCAAGCACCTTTACAAATGCTTTTTCTGCTTCAGCGTATTGAAAAGAATGTAACAGAGCAACAGCCAAGTCAAAAGTAACTCTGGTTTCATAGTTGCAAGACAGTGAGAATTTTAACTCTCCAAACTGCTCTGTATTACATAATAAAAGTTCTCCTCTTTTAAGATCAATAGAAGCTAATGCTGGATTTAATTTCTTGATTTTATTTTTACATCCTAAACTGCATATAAGAGCGGTAAAACTTAAAGTGAGCAAAAAGATTTTTAGCGTTTTCATATTTTGATGTTAGTTTGTTTGAATTATTGATAAAACACTATAGCTATTTATCTATTTTATAGTTCTTCTAATAAATAGAACAACTGCCTGATTTATAAAAAAAAATAGCTACTGATGAAGTAGATAATTAGTTTTCTGTTTTTAACTTCTTTTCTTTTGTGTAAAAGGTATAATCATCGGAACCTTTTTTTGATATTCTTCATAATCTTTTCCTATTATTTTTTTCAAATCTCTTTCTTCCAAAAATTTTACAGCTACAAAAATGTAAACCGTTGTAACCACAGTAAATAATAGATGACCTAGGGTCATTGTTGGGGAAGCCCAAAAAGCGATAACAAATCCAAGCATTATGGGATGCCTAACAATTTTATAAAACAGGTTTACTTGAAATTTAGGATAACTCAATTCTTTGTCTTTAAAGTTTTCATAAATCTGGGTGAGTCCAAAAAGTTCAAAATGACTGATCATGAAAGTAGAAAGAAATACAATTGACCAACCCAAAAAGAAAATAACGGTTAATATAGTGGATATCATATTTTCTGCTTCCCAAACGACAGTGGTTATCGGTTGCCATTTCCAATATATTAACAGCAGTAAAAGACTAGAAAGTAAAACATATGTACTTCGTTCTATAGCTGGATTAATATAATTGGCAAACCACTTTTTAAAGACGGGGCGAGCCATTATACTATGTTGAACAGCAAATAAACTTAATAGTCCCAGATTTATGAGAACTGATATTGTCGTGGGTGCTTCAATACCAGAATCAATTGATTTGGGAACAACTAAATTGCCTACAAAACCAATTGCGTATATAAAGGCAATTAAAAAAACCAGGTAGGATGCACCCCCATATAAGATGATAAGTAATTTTTTCATTTTAAAGATTAATTAAAGTTTGATTGTTCCGTTACGTTTTTTTTTGACTAGATACGCTTCTTTTAATTTTTACAAAGGGGCTTTTCATTAAGAATAAAAATTGTTGCTTTCTTTCTTCTTCGAATTCTTTCAGTCCATATTTCATTTCTTTTAATGATAATTTTTTAAAGGTTCCAAATAACCGGTCCCAGATGATAAAAATATCTGCATAATTAGAGTCTGTATAATATTGATCTTGCTGATGATGAACTCTGTGTTGATCGGGGGTTACAAAAACGAACCCTACTGTAGTGTTTAACCAATCAGGGTAATTAAGATTTGAATGTTCAAAAAAGAAAAATATGTAGAGAATTAAATAGTATAGTGCCATAGCGAATACATCTGTACCAAAAATTGCAGCAGTAATCATATTACCAACTCCAAAAACAAGTATTAATTCGATCGGATGAAATCTAAATACTGTTGAGGAGTCCATAGATGTATCACTATGATGTACCCTATGAAATCTCCATAACAAAGGGATGCTATGTGTTGCCCTATGTATCCAATAGGCTGTTACGTCATATAATGCAACTGCAATAAAAAGTTTACCCCAAAATGGTAACTCTATTAAATATAAAAGGCCTATTTCATTATTGTTTAACCAATCGATACAATAGACCTGAAAAGTAACAAAGAATATATTTAGGATGATAAGGGTAATTTGAAACAGAATGTTTTGAAAAAGATGTTCTATTCGATTTTTAAATCGAAACGGAGATTTCAGGATTTGTTCTAGTGAAAAGAAAATCACAAGTAATCCAATAACAATATAGTTGGGATTAATGTTTAATATCTGATTGAGTATGTCCATAAAATTAATTTAGTTAGCACGTGAATTCATTTTGAATACCCTCATCAATACCGAGGAATACGCTATACGGTTTTGTTTATCCTATCTACTTATAATTGCATAACAAGTTTAGTCTAATACCTTAAAAATGACTTGTACTATTTGTGCGATTATTAGCAGTATTTATGAATTATAAGTTCATATCCTAAAAGCTAGTTACATCCTTCTCCAGGATCAGAGAGTATGGTAAGTATGCCTCCGTTTGACGTTTGCAGATCACAGACTTCTGCAGGTATACTAGATATTGGATTATTCGTTAAACTTAATAGTCCTAGACCTGTTAACTGACCTAACTCTGATGGTACGGTGCTTAATTGATTATTAGCTAGTGTTAAAACTACCAAAGTGTTAATGTTACCTATTGATGAAGGAATAGCCTCCAGATTATTATTGTTTACATTTAAGGTTTCTAATCCTGTTAGTTGTTGATCTATATTATCAGGGATTTTGGTGATGTTTTTGTTGTTGATTGTAATAGT
>NZ_JACA01000023.1 GCF_000520995.1 Aquimarina macrocephali JAMB N27
TTAAAAAAAATTGCCACAGAGGGAAGTTCATTAACAGGATGGAGCGTAAAGAAAATACCCTGCGGGTATTTTTAGCGAACAGGCCAGCTGGCGTGGAGGAAAGCCGGTAATTATGTGTATAAGAATGGCGCCCTAGAGTTTTTTAATCACCCAGAGGGTATTGTAGAGAAAGAAGCCGATGGATATAAGTATGTATACCAGTTTAAAGATCACCTTCAAAACTTAAGACTCTCGTATTCAGATAGAAACAAAGATAGGGTTATCACACAAGATGAAATCATACAGGAAAAAAACTATTATCCCTTCGGCATGACTCACTCTGGATATAATAGTACACTACGAGGAAGAAATCACAATTATGGGTTTAATGGAAAAGAAGAACAATCAGAACTAGGGTTAGAATGGCACGACTTTGGCGCTAGAAACTATGATGGAGCTATAGGACGTTGGATGTCACCAGATCCATTAAGCGAGGAGTTTTCAAGTTGGTCGCCATATAACTCAATGATGAATAATCCAATTAATCTTATAGATCCAGACGGTCGTGCTGCTTTTTCACCGATTTATGATACAGGAGGTAATTTCTTAGGTACAGATGATCAAGGGTTGCAAGGAAAAGCAATAGTTATGGAAGCAGAGAATTTTGAACAAGGGATGTCTCATGAAGATGCATTATCAAATAATTTAGGCACAGAAGGTTTAAAAGACGGAGCTGCTGGTGAAAAATTAATTAAAAATTATAATGGCTTAAAAGACCGACCTGATTATGATGGGAAAATAACATTATCAGAAGCAAACGACTGGTATAGAAATGGAGGAGGAAAACCTTTATTTGTAGATTTATCTAAAGTCGATTTGGGTTTTATTTCTTCAGAACAATTTAAAAGTGTAGGTTCTACTAAACCAATACAAACACTTTTTGATTCTGAAGATGGAGCTATTTACGGAAATGTTACTTTTACTTACGAAGGTGAAAATAAAGTTAGTGCAGCTCCTGACGTTTATGATTTTGGAAGGCATAATAGACGAAGTACAGCTAGTTCCCCTCTAACACGTATTAAAGAAAACGCTAAGAGAGGAATAAGGAATGCAGCAACCGTCGGGGGTAGAATAGTTGCAGATAGAAGTCCTTTTAATTTACACAATAAAGAGTTTAAAATAAATTTTTATGGTAAAGGAAATATATCAAATTAAAAAAGCTTTAGGATTACTATTTTTATGTATTCTTTTAACTTCTTGTCAACCTCCTAAAGAACAGGATTTACTAGATGAAGCAAGATTTAATTTTGAAAATACTACTTTTGATAGAGGTATTGATAAAGTACCTTTTAAAGGGCCAATTATTAAAGATAGGATTGAGAATTTTAAAGCAGATCCAGGGTACAAAGTATATGGGTGGTATTATGTTCATAGAAAAGATACTATATGGGTTTATGCCGAAGTAGATACTCTTTTAAAGAAAGAAACATCTATGCATTTTTCAAGAAATATTACTAAATATATTGAAGAACTAGACAGAAGAATGCAATAAAAATTAGAAATTCCCCTAGCTGCGCAAAGTCTCCTGACTTCGCGTGATGCTTAAAGCAGTATGACTAAACATAAAAAATCCACAGCATTAATGTTGTGGATTTTTTTATACAATATACTTACGAAGAAATTAGGTTCGTAAGATTATCTTTTAGTTTTTTCTTAGAGATAAGGGAATCAATTAGATTATAGATAGATACTTTTTCTACCCCGCTCCCGCTAGTGGCGTCAAAGATTGGTGGGTAAGAATACAAAAATTAGAAAAACCAGTTACATTATTGTAACTGGTTTTTTATTAGGATTACAATATTCTAGTTTCATTTTTTGAAACTGTAATATTATATTTTAGCAAGATGAACAGGAATTATAAATTTTATAATACATCTGGATTATATTTTGTTAGCTTCGCTATCGTGTATTGTAAATATAGTTACGCAAAAAATTATCAGGAGACTATGTAGACAGTATAGAGATTGATGTTTTTTGCGTTATCTAAACTGTAGTGCCACTAGCGAGACGCTAGCGGGAGCGGGGTAATAGAATTGCCTTACATCAACCATTAAATTGATGTGAGAAAAAAAGGCAACCTCTAATATTGTATAGATACCCACTTACACAAGTGGGGGTGGGTACTTATATAAGTGGTTTCTCCTCCCCCCTGCTCTAACGCTTCACTGCCTAAAATTGGAAATAAATAAAGGGCTGGAAATCGGCCGCATAGGTTTGATAACAGACAATTGCTACCGCTATCACAACTACAGCTTTAACAAGCATATTGCTTTTAATAAATACAGTTTCTATCCAACTTTTGGTACGATACGGTAACCAGTGAGTGATATATCCTAAAAGCATAACAATAAATACAATACGATACTCCCAGAGTACAGCCAGGGCATTCTGCCAATCCATATTGGTGACCACTTGCTGATAAAAACGATCAATGTGATCCATACTGTTTCCTCTAAAATAGATACGTGTAAAGGTGATAAATACAAAAGTCAGTGCAATTCTCCATAACAAGGCATACCAGGCCTTAGATTCTTCATACGGGCTTATCTTACGCCAATATTTGTATACTACAATTCCGATACCATTAAGTCCTCCCCAGATTGCAAATTTCCATGAGGCACCATGCCATAATCCACCGACTAACATGGTAATCATGATATTAACATTTCTATTAAAATGCCAGGCCAACCTAGGTGAGAAAAGTGTAATAATAAGTATAGCACCAATTCCCGAAGCAGCCAACAGTGCTATCGCATAATCAGAAACAGCAAAAACTCCTAAAAATGTAAAAATCAATATAAATGTGTAGGAAAAGATTGTTCCATTACGATTACCCCCAATAGGAATATATAAATAATCTTTAAGCCAGCTCGATAATGAAATATGCCAACGTCTCCAGAAATCACCGCAGTGAATGGCTTTATATGGCGAATTAAAATTAACCGGTAGTTTATAGCCCATAAGCAATGCTAATCCAATAGCAATATCGGTATACCCAGAAAAATCACCATAGATTTGTAAAGAATACCCAAACATAGCCATGATATTAGTGAAACCAGAAAACATCTCGGGAACATCAAATACCCGATCCATAAAATTGGCTGCAATATAATCGGCAAATAACATTTTTTTAATCAACCCTTTAAGGATCATAAAAGTTGCCTGGCCAAATTCTTGTTTGGTAATAGTAATCTCTTTTCTAATCTGAGGTACAAAATCAGCAGCTCTTACTATTGGCCCCGCAACTAACTGCGGGAAAAAACTAACAAAAAACCCAAAATCAATAATAGATTTTAAAGGTTTGATTTGTTTTCTATAAATATCTACACTGTAGCTAATCGTTTGAAATGTGTAAAAAGAAATTCCCACAGGAAGGATAATTTTATCTACTGTAAAGTAATCTACCGTACTCCATGTATTAGCCCATTGCGCCAAGTAATTAATAACCTCATAATCGGTTTGGAAAAGGAAATTATACGAATCTGTAAAGAAATAGGCATATTTAAAATAACAAAGTGTTCCCAGATTAATAATCACACTTATAGCAACCAATGTTTTCTGAAGTAAAACCGACCTACTATTATAAATAGCTTTACCCAAAAAGAAATCATTGACTGTACTAAATAGTAAAATCCCTATAAAAAGACCACTGGTTTTATAATAAAAAAGTAGACTTATGGCAAATAGATAAGCACTTCGTAGATTTTTTTTACTATATACTATAGCGTAAATAAAATATACTGCTGCAAAGAAAACCCAGAAGTTCGCTTGTGTAAAGATCAACGGAAAATCTTCTGAGAAAGAAAATATGTCAATAAGTCTATTCATTAATTACCTGATTCAAAATAGAGTCTGGCTCTAATTGCAATTCGTTTTCCCATGAATGCGCTAATGCTTGTAACAAAAGATCTGCTTTTATACGATATCCCATAACTGTAAAATGAATACGATCTCTAGGCATTAGTTTATTTGCATACCAATCTTTTGAGGAATTAAAACCTCCCATAATTTCATAAAAATCCCAAACCGCCATTTTTTGTTCTTTTGCCACTTCATAGATTATCTTTTGAGCAATTCTGGTTCTCGGATTTGGGAATTTCTTTTTGTAATACGAATCATTAGGCACAGTAAGTAATACTGCACAATTAGGATTTGCTTTTTGAACTAATTTTATTAAATCTGTGTAATATGCTTTATATGCGTCTGGATTAAAATCGGGGTGATATGCATCATTCGTACCAATCGATACTATAAATAAATCTGGTTTATAGAGCAATAACTGGTCATCAAAAAAGCGACATCTTTTATAATACGAAAAACTACCGCCATTTACTCCTATAGAAGTATATTGAATCCCTTTATTATCATTCATTAATTCGATACCCATCATCAAAAATTCGGCATTTTCTTCATCTTTAATTTTGCGAATACAAAACTCAATTTCTTCAACACTTTTATGTAATGTATATTCTATAAAATGTGCTTCTTTATTTTCTTTAACCACAGAAACTAGTGAATCTTGTTTAAAAGATATCTCATAGTCGGTACTCCAATTATCATAAAAGATTCTGATTTTATTAAAATCGTACATCTTTTCATGATAATTATTGCCATTCGCTATTATTTTCACATTTGATACGCTGTCCTTAAAAACTGCTGTTACTCCCGATAATCCCCAGGCCACACTGTCTTTTCGAACCGAACATCGGTATCCCGTCCACTCACCATCATACTTTACTCTATAGTTACCGGGGTTATTGGTTTTGGCAATACTAAATGGATAAATAAATCCTCGTTGTCCTTTTGCAGTAGGGCTCATCATCTGAAGGTAAGATCGTAAACGATTCGAATAAATATCTGCTTGAATATGAGATCCTCCGATATGAAAAACATGTAAATCTTCTTTTCCTCCTTTTGCAATTGTGTCTAATTTGCGAAAAAGTGTCTTAAATGCCGGTGAATTTTCTGCCATTTTTATGGTATTGGCTTTCCAATTCACAAAAGGGTATTTATTTTGTATGGTATCTATAACATAGGTTTGTGCCATCAAGGGCAATGTTAAAAGCCATACATAAAAGAATAATTTGTTACGTCTCATCATGGTTATCAGGTTCTTTGAGGTCAAGGTATAGGGCTATAAAAAATAGTTCTGAAATTATTTTGGTTCCTTTCCAGGTAAAATGCATATAATCTTTGGCGGTTAATTTTTCGTCTACCCATAACTTCATCGCTCCTTTTCCGCCCATAGCATCATACATACTCCAATACGCTACATTATTTTCCAGGCAAGTTTTCATTAATTCAGCATTAAGATACGGTAATAACGGGTAGGTTTCCATTTTACCGTTTACCGGAAGACACATATCTGTAGGCCCTATAAATACAATACTGGTATTTTTTGCCCGCCTTCTAATCCAATTTACCTGTCTGGTAATTCGTTTAGTATACTTGGTTATATCTGTAGAATCTTTGAGATATGGCATCGTATTACCTCCATATTGCATAATAACAATTTTTGGTTTTAATTGCCTCATCATCTGGCTGTAGATAGCTGCACTCGAATTTGCAAAAACCGTTCCCGAAGCTCCCCGCATCGCCACGTTATCAATTTGCACCCTAGATCCTCCATCCAATGTTAATCCATAAAAATCTGCACTAACTTTACCTTCCAGTTCAATTTTGAGATCTGTAGGTGTAGTTGCTGTTCTTATTTTATATTGATGATATTTACCATCTGCAATCAGATTATCTTGCTGAACCAAAACCCCATCATTATACACCGATACTTTGATCGGAAAGTTACAATTACCATAATGCAGTCCAATATTGGTAAAGTACCTGAATTTTGCATACGTTTTCCTAGACTTTCCTATTTTCACAGAGGCTTTGATAATTGGTAAAGAATCAACCATAGTGCTATCTGGAAGTTCTTTTTGATATGCTGTAAAACGAGAAGCGGAAAGATAGGCTCCATATTTTCGATGTGAAAACTTTTTTTGAGTAGGGTCAAAAAACGCAAAACGTTCCCAATTTTCACTTGGTTCTACAATAGCGCTTATTTGTCGATACACAGGTAGTACAGGAAGAAACCCAGGGCCACTACCTCCATACATACCCTGAAGTCTATTACGAAGATATCCTGTAATACGATCGCCTTCGATTTGAGAATCGCCATAATGTATAATTCTACATGCTCTAGAAGATAATTTTTCTCTCAGCTCACTTGCAAAATCAGGATTACCCTCAGGATACTTGATCCTAACAATACGAGTCGTATCTATTTCTGAGAAGTCAGGGAGTTTTTTTATTTCCTCGGTTAAAGCAATATCTTTTTTACTTTCATCGGTTTCAATATCCAGAGGAGTTACAATCTGAGTGACTTCTAGAATATCTTGTCTTGTAAGCGATGAATCTTTTTCTAATCCCAAAAATGTAGTATGCGTGGGATATTTAACCGAAATCCCTTCATACGAGAATCCATCATCTTGTGTTTGAGCTTTTTGAACCCCTCCTTTTTGACTCAAAAACATGAGTCCAAATAATACTCCCAATACGAATAGGATAAATAATGATATTTGAATAGGCCTGACTCTCAATGTTTCCCGGGGATATTTCTACTTTTTAGTAAAAATAGAAAGATTTTAGAAACTACCAAGGTGATAGATATATAAAGATGAATCTAATTGTATACATTTATGACAATAAAACGTTAAGAAAACTAAATATCTTATAACTTTTTATAATTACCTCAGCATGAAGAGCAGGCATCTTGTTTACATTATACTATTTTTTTCAGGTCAACTCATCTTTGCTCAATATGAAATTTCTGGTCAGTTATCAAATTATGATAAGCTTTGGCATGATAAAATTTATATGGCATACATAGAGCCAGGTGAAGACTACAATATTGCATCTTCTCGTCAAATTATTAATTCTACAACACTTGATATGGATGGGAATTTTATTTTTAAAGGAAATAATTTACCGCCAGGAAATAGCGTGGTAAGAATTTATCTGGTAGAAAATGAAAAAATTGATGTAATGTTATCTTACAAACCAAAAAATCATATTTTACTTATCCTTAACGACAAATCAAAAATACATATAGAATCTTCAGATTTTAGTACTAACCCTCTTGATTATATAATCACAGGGGATTTTGAAAAACAAAATAATAAAATTAAAGAGTTAGAATTATCGCTCTACAATTTAAACAATCAAGATTCTAGTCCTTATCTAAAATCAGAAAAAGGACAAAAGTTAATTGCAAAAAAGAGAAAAAATATTATTAAAGAGTTTTGTAAATCAAACACGTATCCACTTGTAATCATATTTGCAGTTCAAAAATTAAATATTGAAAAAGAGTATTCAAATGATTCTGATTTTTACAAAGAGCTTCTTTTCAAATTAAAGAAAAGTAACGAAGAAACATTTGCATATGTTGAAGCATTTAGTAAAAAAATAGATGTAATTGGATATAAGGTTAATAAGAATGAATCTAAAGTTGATAAGTACAATTTTTCCCTACTTAAGGATATTGCGATTATTCTTCTTTGCTTGTTTGTAATAATCCTAATTGTCTACATTTTTAGTCTGAAAAAGAAAATTACCTCAATATCATCTACTCATATTCAATCAGAAAAATATGAGTTCACAGATTATAATCAATTAATTAAATCACTTACCAGACGTGAAAAAGAAATCTTAGAGCTTATAATACAAGAGTATCAAAATAAAGAAATTGCCATCCAACTTCATTTAGAGGTTTCTACTATTAAATCTCACCTATCAAAGATTTACACCAAGCTTAATGTTAAAAACAGAAATGAACTTAAAATATTATTAGCTTCTTAATTATCAAAGGTTACTAGTACTTTTTTCATACTGGTATTAGTTCTTTTTTAGTCTTATTTAAATGTTTGAGCTATAGGTGAAACTATACTTTTGTTTCGACTTCAAAAAATAAGATTAATGAAAAAAATCACAATCCTTTTTAGCTTCATTATCACACTAAGCTTAAGCTGTACTAATGATAGCACTAAAACTTTGCCTCAAGATACTAGCAAAACCTCTACGAGAAAGGCTATCGAAATATCATTAAAAGACATTTATAACAAGCCTGATCTTGAAATACCTACAATTGCATCTCTTAAAGGAGAGGTTGTAATTTTAGACTTTTGGGCTACCTGGTGTAGTCCATGCATTGCAGAGTTTCCTAAGAACAATGTATTATACAATAAATACAAAGGCAAAGGAGTAAACATTATTGCCATTACAAATGATCCAAAAGAAAAGTTAGAGAATTTTCTAAAAAATATTGATCTTGATTTCTGGATCGGCCGAATAGAAGGCAAACAAACCCTTAAGGATTATGAGATTCAATCTTTCCCAAGTATTGTAATTATCAATAAAAAAGGTGAAATCGTTTACAGAGGTAATCGTCTTACTGAAAAATTAATAGAAGAGGTTTTAACAACTGATACAATCACTCTTAAAAAACTAGCCGAACCAGAAATGAAGAACGATTCTAAAGTGTCGGGAATACCATTTTCTGGTGGATATTATCCAGGTGAAGATCCTGTTTATATTGATTTAATGAAAAACATAAGCTCAAACAAACCTGAAGAATCCCGAAAATTAGTTGACAAAGCAAATATTAGAAGTTTTGTAATACGCAAATCACCATATCAAAAAAGTAACATTGCTGGATATGGCTCGCAGAATAATTCTGTTGGAATTACAATTATAGGTAATGAGTTAATTAATATTTTCAAAATAATTAATAAAATTCCTTCAGAAATACGAATAAAAAATAATTCCAAGGACACTTTTGCTTATGACATCATATATTCTAAAAACGAGAAAGGAAATGATTTAAAAAAAGCATTTAAAGAAATACACGAAGAGCTATTGAGTTATTTAGACATCAAATTTAAAAATGTTAAAAACGAACATTTAGTAAACAAATTATCCGTTACTCTTCCAAATAAATATATCATCGCAAGAAATGAATTAGAGGAAGGAACTTCAACACTTTATACTCCAATTAAAAGACTCATACCGCTTTTCGAAAATACATCTAAAGAATTTTTCACTTCTGATACTACCTTAAAAGATAAATTAGTGTACACGTACGGCATGAAATTAAACGAAATCAAAAAAGCTACCGATCCTATTCAAGAAATTAAACTACTTCTTCAAGAAAAAGGAATTATGATAACAAAAGTAAAAGAGCCTATTGAGACTTTTGAGATTATCGACTCGCAATAATTCATTTTTTCTTCAAAAGAAAATTTAAGAGAGCTTTCAAAAAGCAACTCGTAACACACTAGCCCCATTAGACTTTATAACCTCACAGGTTTTGAAAACCTGTGAGGTTATATATTTTTATAGTACAATCTAGAGTGTGTCTAAAGAGAAGAAGCTAATTTCTTTACATCATTTACTACTCCCTGATATTTACTTCGATTGGGTTTTGACATATGTTGAGATTCTGTCAAAATTTCGGATAGAATTTCTTTAGCTTCTTCATTTTTTCCTTTTTCTACCAAAAACTGAGCAAGTATATATCGTTCCTGATAATTAGAATATCGTTGATCAATCTGTCTCAAATTATCTTCTGCTTTTTCAGACTGTCCTATTTCTTCTAATGCCAAACCATATAAAAACTGACTTCTAGATCCTTTAAAATCAGGTTTAGCATTTATCTTCTCGGCACAAAAGATAACTTTATCATAGTTTTTGGTTTGATAATACCCTTCTATTAACTTCTTGACAACACCGGCATCCTCATCATAATTGGTACTAAGTGCCACTTCATATTCGTTTATAGCATTAGGATAATCTTTTATTTCTAATAAAGCATCTGCCAAATTCACCCGATTCTGAAATGTTTCAGCAAAATCTAGTTGTTTTTGTAAATCATCAATCTTCTTCGTAGGATTAATCACGTTCACAATCTCATCCTGAACCACATCCAGATCTTTTTTACTAAATACCTGAGTCAAAAGATAGATAACACTCCCTAACACCGGCAAAAATATAATTACAAAAAACCAATAGTAATTGTTTTTATTCTTGATAGCATGGTAAATACAAAAGCCTTGTAAGGCAATAATTAAAAAATATGGCATGATGTAAAAATAGACAAAACTATTTAAGCATGATCACCAAATCATCTGCATTTACCATCGTACCAGATTTAAGAATAATTTTCTTAATCACTGCATCCTCATTGGCTGTAATGGTAGTTTCCATTTTCATGGCTTCGATGATAAATAGTGGATCATTCTTTTTTACTTCCTGACCGGTTTTGACCAATACAGAGGATAATGATCCTTGTAAAGGGGCTCCTATCTGTTTAGCATCGGCCTTATCCACTTTTGCATGTATTACTTTATCTACTTTAATAGAATTATCTTGTATCTCTACATTTCTGGTTTGGCCATTTACTTTAAAGAATACAGTGACTTTACCATCATCATGAGGCTCTCCTACCGATATCAATTCTATTAACAGTATTTTTCCTTTATCAAGTTTTATAATGATCTCCTCTCCAGGTACCATTCCATAAAAAAAGTTTTTGGTTGGTATCGTCATCACATTACCATATTTTAAGTGATGATTATAGGCTCCTGTAAAAACTTTTGGATATAATTTATAAGAAAGAAAATCTGTAATATCCAGTTCTCTTCCCATACCTTTTTTGAATATCTTGACAAACTCTGTAAATTCGGTTTCAAAATCAACAGGTTCCAGATGTGCATTCGGCCTGTTTGTAAATGGTTTTTGATCCTTTAGTATTAATTTCTGAAGGTCTTTAGGGAATTCACCAACGGGCTGCCCTAATTCTCCTTTAAACAAACTAACCACCGATTGCGGATATGAAATGGTATCTCCACGCTCTTTTACATCTTCTATAGTTAGGTTATTACTCACCAGGTATTGTGCCATATCCCCCACTACTTTAGAGCTTGGTGTTACCTTTACAATATCTCCAAAAAGTTCATTTACCTCTCCATACATTTTAGTAATTTCATGAAAACGATCTGCTAACCCTAACCCTTGTGCTTGTGGTTTTAAGTTAGAGTATTGTCCTCCGGGGATTTCGTGTTGGTACACCTCTCCTGTTCCTGCTTTTAATCCAGACTCGAAAACATAATAGTATTCGCGTACAGCCTCCCAGTAATTAGAATACTCGTTTAGTTTAGAGATATCCATTACATTCTCACGCTCATGAAACCTCATCATTTCTGCTATTGCATTAAAATTGGGTTGTGCTGTTAATCCAGATAGCCCACCTAAAGCAACATCTACAACATCTACACCCGCTTCAATTGCTTTAAGATAAGTTGCCGATTGTACTGAAGAAGTATCATGTGTATGCAGGTGTATAGGAATATTAATTTCGGATTTTAATGCCGAAACCAATTCATAAGCAGCATATGGTTTTAGTAATCCTGCCATATCTTTGATTCCCAGAATATGTGCTCCTGCATTTTCGATATCTTTGGCCAGTTGAATATAATAATCGAGAGTATATTTAGTTCGATTAGGATCTAAAATATCTCCTGTATAGCATAAAGAACCTTCGGCAAGACCTTGTGTTCTTGTACGTACATGTTCGATACATGGGGCTATAGATTTCATCCAGTTTAGGGAATCAAAAATTCTAAATACATCTACCCCATTCTCCCAGGATTGTTCTACAAATTTTCCTATCAAGTTATCAGGATATGCTGTATACCCTACACCATTAGATCCACGAATTAACATTTGAAGCAGTAGATTGGGCATTGCTTCTCGTAGCGAGCGAAGTCTTTCCCATGGATTTTCTTTAAGGAAACGAAGGCAGACATCAAAAGTAGCTCCACCCCAAACTTCCATACTAAAGATTTCTGGATGGTTTTTAGCAAACCCTTCTGCAACTTTAAGCATATCATAGGTACGCATTCTGGTTGCTAATAGACTTTGATGCGCATCACGCATTGTAGTATCAGTAAAATGAACTTTCTTTTCATTCTTCAGCCATGTTGCGAACTTCTCTGGCCCTAATTCGGTAAGTAAATTTTTGGTTCCTTTTGCGTATCCCAGGGTTTCGTCAAATTTTGGAACTGTAGGTACTACAAAAGTTTTTGTATCGTCAATCTTTTTAACATCAGGATTACCATTTACAATAATATCTCCTAAGAAATTGGCCAATTTGGTTGCTCGATTACGAGGTTCTTTAATCGCAAATAACGATTTGGTATTCTGAATAAAATTAACGGTTACCTCTCCTTTTCTGAAGGTTTCGTGTCTTAAGATATTAGCCAAGAATGGCATATTAGTTTTTACACCACGTATTCTAAACTCAGACAGTGCTCTTAACATTTTTCTACATGCGCCATCAAGAGTTCTACTATTTGCCGAAACTTTAACCAACATCGAATCAAAGAACGGTGAAATAGTTACTCCCTGGTATACACTTCCTGCATCTAACCGAATCCCAAATCCCGATGCACTACGATAGGTTGTAATAGTTCCATAATCAGGTTTAAAATCATTCTCGGGATCTTCTGTTGTAATCCTACATTGTAGTGCAAATCCTGTTGTTTTTATACTCTCCTGGCTTTCTATTTTAATCTGCTTATCAGATAATTTATATCCTCCTGCAATAAATACCTGAGCTTTTATTAGATCTATTCCTGTTACAATCTCTGTCACCGTATGTTCTACCTGCACGCGTGGATTCACTTCAATAAAATAGATACTTTGGTCTTCATCAACCAAAAATTCTACAGTACCAATATTATTATAATCCACTGCTTTACAAATAGCAAGTGCATAATTGTATAAATCCTGTTTTATATCTTCGGATACTCCAAAAGAAGGAGCATACTCGATTACTTTTTGATACCGTCGTTGTACCGAACAATCACGTTCAAAAAGATGTACCATATTACCGTGATGATCTGCTACGATCTGTATTTCGATATGTTTTGGATTCTCCACAAACTTCTCCAGAAATACGGTATCATCTCCAAAAGCATTTAAGGCTTCTCTTCGTGATTCTGGGTATGCTTTTCCCAGTTCTTCATCATTTCGAATCACTCGCATCCCTCGGCCTCCACCTCCAGAAGCAGCTTTAAGCATTACCGGATATCCAATACGCTTAGCTTCTTTTAATGCTATTTTTACATCTGTAAGATCCTCTTTGTTACTCTCTATGATAGGAATATCATTCTCGATCGCTACCTTTTTAGCCGTGATCTTATCTCCCAGTGAACGTAAAACTGATACTTTAGGTCCAATGAATATGATATCATTTTCTAAACATTGTTGTGCAAACTCTGCATTCTCAGAAAGAAAACCATAGCCAGGATGAATAGCATCTACATTATTGTTTTTGGCAACTTTTATGATGGCCTCTATATTTAGATAAGGCTTCAATGGTTCATTATTTTCGCCAATCTGATATGCTTCATCTGCCTTGTATCTGTGTAAAGAATATCGATCTTCATAGGTATATACTCCTACTGTTTCTAATCCAATTTCTGTACAAGCTCTAAAAATACGGATTGCAATTTCCCCCCGATTAGCTACTAAAACTTTTTTGATTTGCATGATATAATTTATGAGTTAAAACCATTTTTAGCGAACATTCGCTACGAAGATATTGATAAGAAAAATGCTGTGCAACAGTAATGTTAAAATTGGTATAAATAAAATTAATCTGTGATATGTTTAACAATCTTCTGTCTCCAATTCAGCATCTTACAATAACATCTTATAACATAACCTTAACACAAATTAACTACACCTTTTATAAGATTCTGTAAGTTATAATCGTTTACTGATCATACGTCCCATAACATTTTTCAATTTATTAATTAAAGCTTTTAACAATGAAAAAAAGATTTTTTGCCTACACAGGCCTGTTATTCATAACCTGTAGCCTTTTACTAAGCTGTAGTAATGACGACGACGCAACACAGATACCAACTACTGCGGTTACGACTTCTAAACAATATAAAGACATCACATCTGCTAACAAAGAAATAAATTCTGTAGTAGAAAATGTTTTCAATGCCGAATCTAATATTGGTAATAAGTCTTTTTCTAAAGTAAAAACACCTGAGTGTGCAACGATCACTTCAGAAATAACAGATCAAACAAAAACTGTTACTATAGATTTTGGTGAAAATTGTGAGTTACCCAATGGAGAAGTAATTTCTGGTAGTATCCGTATGAGTTTTAGTCTTAAACTGGATACAGAAAGTAAAATTGAGATTAGTTATAGTCTTGACAAGATTGTTTATAAAGATATTACCGTGAGTGGAACTGCCACTACTATATTTTCTTTTCAAAGTGACACAGGAAATACTAAATTCACTACAAATTCTGATTTCACATTTGCATGGACAGACGGTGTTACTGCAACAAGTAAAACTAATTTTACAACAGAGTCTTTCTCAGGAAACACTAACCCAGATACACCGCCTAGCTTAATCTTTTATAGCTTAACAACCGGTAATAGTTTAACCGAATTTAGTAATGGTGATCGATTTGCTGTAGAGATTACAACTCCTCTACGTAATGAAAGTTCATGCCAATACACTGTGAGTGGTATTATAGCAACTACAGAAAATAGTGCCGTTATTACTTTGAACTATGGTGATGGAGAATGCGATAATATTGCAACTCAAACCGATGCAGATGGTAATGAAACTACCATAGAATTATAGTACGATATTTCAAAATAATTAAAACGTTTTAGAAAAAATTTCTGAAACGTTTTTTTTTGTTATACCATGAAAATAATCTAATAAACTTTAACAAAGGATTAGTACCTCCCATTGCATGTATTAGTTAAGTTTGCCGCCCAATACCCCGCAGTTAACTTATATATAAACCTTTATTTTTTAATTATTTTCTTATGAAAAACAGAATTATTGCTTTCGCAAGTATTTTGGTAGCTACTACTTTTTTGTTTAGTTGTAGCAGTGACGATGACAACACAAATGAAACAAATCCGATTACCGCCTCGGCCAAATATAAAGATGTGAGGTCCGCAAATCGAGAAATTAACGCTGCAGTACAAGGTTCTATGAATAACCCATCTAATGCTAGTCGTAGTTTAAAGAATAGTTCTAATGATTGTGTAACCCTTACTTCTGAATTAACAGATACCGGAGGAACTGCTACTATCACTTTTGGTGAAAATTGTAAGTCTCCTGATGGAAAAGCTATTTCGGGTACAATTTTATTAAGCTATAAGATGAAAGAAGCTTCTGGGGAGTTAGCATTCGATATAACATACACCTTAGAGAACTTTTCTTTTAATGGTATAACGGTAAGTGGAAGCTCTATTGCCACATACAATATACTAGACAAAAAATTTGTAACAAATTCTGACTTTAAGTTTACCTGGGATGATGGACTTTCTGTACTAAGTAAGAATACTACTTCAGTTGAAATCGTAATTAATGAAGCATCTGCCGAGTCATATACTCTTATTAACATGGACACCAAAGCAGAGTTTAGTAGTGGAGAATTATATACTTCTAAAACTACCACCCCTATGAGAGTAGAAAACGACTGTAAATATGTTGTAAGTGGTGTTCTTGTAACAAATGAAAATGCATCGACCATTACTTTAGATTACGGTGATGGAACTTGTGATAATGTTGCAACGCAAACTGATTCTGATGGAAATGTTACCACAATAGATTTGGATGTAGAAGAAAATTTCACGCTTTAACTTACCATCATAATTGATAAGAAAAACCGTTTCAGAAGAAATTTTCTCTGAAACGGTTTTTTTGATTACTTCTGTATTTTATTATAATAGGCTTTTTCTGTTACTTCGGACCATTTGGAGATCTTTTTCTGAAAGCTTGAATAGCTTTCATATACTTCTTTAGAAAGCGGATCATTTCCTATCATTTCCTGGATTGCTTCATCGGTAAATCCTCGCAGGGCATCCAGAGTTTCTTTAGAAAATTCACGAATTTCAACACCTTCTTCATGTATTAATTTATCCAGGTAAATACCATTTTGTCTATCAAACTCTGCCAAAACCCATACTTGTGCTCGTTTAGAAGCAGCTTCTAAAACTGCTTGTAGATGTCGAGGCAGACCGTCGTACAAATTTTTATTAATAAAAAACTCAAGTTGTGAACCCGTCTCATGCCATCCAGGTGTATAATAATATTTTGCAATTTTATGAAATCCCATTTTATAATCGTGATATGGGCCAATCCACTCGGTGGCATCAATAACTCCTCTTTCTAAACTTGTATACACTTCACTACCTGCAACCAAAACCGCTGCTCCTCCGGCTTTTTCTAATACTTTTCCTCCAATACCTGGTAAGCGCATTTTTAATCCTTTAAAATCTTCTACAGAGTTGATTTCCCGGTTAAACCACCCTCCCATCTGTACGCCTGTATTTCCCCCCATAAAGGGTACGAGGTTAAATTTAGCGTATGTCTTTTTCCATAATTCATATCCTCCTCCTGTTTCTAACCAAGAGGTAATTTGTTGACTATTCATCCCAAATGGTACAGCTGCAAAAAACTGTGCTGCCGGAGTTTTTCCTGCCCAATAATAAGCTGCTCCACATCCCATCTCTATAGTTCCCTGGGACACCACATCAAAAGCTTCTAACGGAGGTACTAATTCTCCACCACCATACACTTTTATTTTAATCTGCCCATTAGACAATTCATCTACCCATTCTGCGTATTTCTCTGCAACTTCACCCACCACAGGAAAGTTTGGTGGCCAGGTAGTCGTCATTTTCCAATAAAACACTTTATCGGGTTTGGTCACATCATATGAAGTAGTTCGCATACTTGCTGGTGGATCCCCCAAACAAGAAAGAAACAATACTACAGTAATTGCTAAGGTCAAACACCTTAAAATTTTATGTTTTTGGATTCTAACAAGTTTCATAAGGTTTACTAATATATTATTAATCATCTTTAGAAAAGTAAAAAGGATATTCTTTTATGGTTTCTAAAGGATACATTTTATTATCCTATTTTGATATAAAAATAATTTCAGGAAAAAATACGACTACACCAACAATAATTAATTGAATGATGATAAATGGTATAATCCCTTTATAAATTTGGCTGGTTTTTACATTATCTGGCGCAACACCCTTAAGATAAAACAAAGCAAAGCCAAATGGTGGTGTCAAAAACGACGTTTGCAGATTTAATGCTATCAAAATTCCAACCCACAACATATCCATATCAAAAGCATTAAAAATAGGAGTTACTACCGGCACTATAATAAAAACAATTTCAATAAAATCAATAAAAAAGCCTGCAATAAAAATCACAACCATGACCAATAACAAAAACATAAGAGGTGTCAAATTAGATGACATAATCAATTCTTGCAGATATGCATCTCCCCCCAACGTTCTGAATACTAAGGTAAATGTAGTTGCTCCTAAAAGAATAAAAAACACCATCGATGTTAATTTTGTAGTTTCTTGAGCTACTTCTTTTAGAATTTTAAACGAAAACTTTTTTTGAATTATGGTTAGTATTGTTGCGCCAATAGCTCCAATAGCAGAAGCTTCTGTAGGAGAAGCTATACCTGTAAAAATAGAGCCCAATACCAATACTATTAAAAGTATTGGCAAGAAAAGTGCTTTTAGAATTTTTGAAGTGAAATTAGCTCCTCTAAATTCTGCAATCTCTTCTGCAGGAATACTGGGAGCATCTTCTTTATGAACGAAAGATTTTATTAAAATATAGCCAATATATAATCCTACCAATATCAACCCTGGCAATAGCGCGGCAGAAAATAAAGCTCCTACATCTACAGAGGCTGATCCTCGTGATGAGCTATTAATTGTATCTGCTAATAATACTAATACAATAGATGGCGGAATGATTTGCCCTAATGTTCCTGACGATGCTATTACTCCTGTTGCAAGTTCTGTTTTATATCCTCGTTTAAGCATTGTAGGCAGGCTTATTAACCCCATTGTTACAACTGTTGCTCCAACAATCCCAGTAGATGCTGCAAGTAAAGCACCTACAATCACTACAGAAATTGCCAAACCACCACGTACACGTCCAAACATCATTGCCATAGTTTCTAATAAACTCTCTGCAAGACCAGATTTTTCTAGCATGATTCCCATAAAAATAAATAGAGGAACTGCCATTAACACATAGTTATTGACTACTCCCATAATTCTTGCCGGAAGTAAATAAAATGTAGACATCTGAAACACTTCTGGAGCAAAAATAGATACTCCAAAGGCAAAGGCTACCGAAATCCCTCCTAACGTAAAAGCAACCGGATACCCTCTTAGAATAAGAATGAAGATTATTACAAATAGTACTATTGCCAGATATTCCATTTCTAATCCTTATTAAAAATAATTTGAATTGATTTTAGTATATGGGATATTCCTTGAAGTAACAGAAAAACAAAACCCAGAGTAATACAAAATTTAAGTACGTATAAAGCAGGTAAACCTCCCGGTTGAGGAGAACTTTCTCCTATCATAAAAGAAGACAACCCATAATACCAAGAAGAAACAATAACTACATAACACCAGGGGATTAACAAAAAAGCACCTCCTAAAAGGTCCACCCAGGCTTTTCCTTTTCTTGAAAGTTTGGTATAAAAAACATCAACCCGTACATGTTTCTCGTATTTAAATGTATACCCAGACGCTAGTAGAAATATCATCCCGAAGAGATAAATCTCTATTTCGATCATCCAAACATATGTGAATTTAAAGACATAGCGAATAATTACATCAAGGCCAATGATTATTGCCAGTAGTGTTGCTACCCAACTAACCAATATTCCTATTTTCTCACCAACTCTGTCGAGAAAATTGATAATTTTTTGCATCTAGTGATTTGTGTTACTAATATCTGGGTTGAAGATACTAAAATTAGATGCATTTGAAAACGGAAGTTAGTAATTGTCAAAAGCGTATCGAAGATTTTCAATACCCACACATTAACAATTATCTTATTAAGTTATCTCACAAAAACCAATTCATTAGGCTTTGTAGTATATTCTTCACTAAACCCATATCCTTCGTAATTAAATCCTTTTAAATCTTCAATAGTTTCTGCACCAGTATCGATAATATAACGAGCCATCATACCTCTGGCTTTTTTGGCAAAGAAGCTTATCATTTTAAGTTTATCTCCTTTCCAATCTTTAAATTGTGGAGTAATCACAGGTACTTTTAATGCTTTTTTATCAATTACACTAAAATATTCATTACTCGCCAGATTGATAAATAATTCATCGTCTTGCAATTCATCATTTAAGTGCTGGGTAACTGTTTTTTTCCAAAACTCATATAAGTTATTTTTTCGCCCCATTTTTAATTTAGTTCCCATCTCAAGGCGGTAAGGCTGCATTAGGTCCAGAGGTTTAAGAACTCCATACAATCCAGAAAGTATTCTTAATTGATCTTGTAATGTGTCTAACTTTTTTTCGGGAATAGTATACGCATCTAATCCGATATATACATCTCCATTAAACGAATATACTGCAGGCCTTGCATTTTCCTTTGTAAACGGAAGGTGAAACTCCTGATTACGTTGCCAATTAAGTTGGGCTAACTTATCACTTATACTCATTAGCTCAGAAAGTTTTTTGGGTGTTTTTTTCTTCAATACACCATTCAACTTTTCGATTTCTGCAAGAAAAGCTGGAGTCGTATACTGCTGAGTTGGTAATGCTGTTTCAAAATCTAATGATTTAGCTGGAGATATTACAATTTTCATGTAGGTGACTTTTTTGTTATTCAAAAATACAATTGTCTACGGACAATTAAAATCTATACCTGTATTTATTCTCTATTTGGGTATTTGTAAAAGTTATTTTGATTTTAGGATATATTCTTCTATTTGTTTAGTGAAAGTTTCTTCATCTTTAAACGCTATCAAATTTCTATCGGGATCATAGAATTTTGCTACTTTTCCCCAATGGTGTTCCTGATAATCAACAGCTACTCCTTTTCTCTTTAAATCATTTGCCAGGTTTTGTACATTGTCTACATTCATTCGTATACAACTAAATGTCTTTGCATTCATTTCATCCATTATCAGATAATCCTCCCTATCTTCTTTTTCAACCATTAAATAAGTACCATACAAATCAAAACACGTTAATTCATCATTTTTAAATAAAATAGTTAATTCTAAAACAGTTTCATAAAACACAATAGATTCTTCATATTTTTTGACATATAAAATAAGCCCTGTTCTTTTAATTTTCATACTGAAAGGTTTGTGATTAAAGTACGATTGTATCTTAAAATCATAAATTAATTATGGTATTTCTTATCTATTAAATTATTGATTATCTCTATGTATCATTACGATTAATGATATCGAAGCATCAATAAGAGTCATTAATTCTTATTTGAAACAAATATAAATAATTGATTTTCAGATGATAAAGAATAAAAAAATAGCATATTCCTTTTTAGAAAAAAAGAAATTAACTAATTTTAGTGCAAATAACGTATTACAAAGAGGGGAAACCCTCATTTTCGTCACAAAAGCATGAATTCTGATGTATTAAACATTAGAACACATTGTCTGATTATTCACAAATTCTCTTCTAAACATAAAAACTCTTTAGACATTTTGTTTGACGTTTAATTTAATATTTGTGATATGTTACGATCTTCGAGTACGCTTATTTTTTTCCTATTTCTTTTTATTATTTTCTTTTATTCTTGTGAAAAAGAAGATATTATTTCAATTGAACAACAACAGGTTGAAGAACAATCTGCAGCAGAAGTTGTTCAGGACACAACATATACTGACGCCGAATTATTAAAAGTTCTGGAAGAAGAAATAGAATTTATAAAACTTGAGAAAGAAGGGTATATTGTTGATATTTCTGGTATGGATGTCGTTAAAGAAAATCCAAAAAAAGTATACGTACATTATTTACCCTGGTTTCAGAATAAAGATTTTGATGGATACTGGGGCCAGCATTGGATAATGAGTAATCAAGACCCTGAAATCAAAGACGAAAATGGTAAACGACAAATCGCTTCGTACTATTATCCTCTAATCGGCCCATACTCCTCTAGTGATCCGGATTTGCATGAATATCATTTTTTGATGATGAAACTCTCTGGAATTGATGGAGTAATTTTTGACTGGTATGGCAGTAGAGATGTACACGATTATGGATTAATAAAAAAATCAACAGAAACCTTTATTAGCGTCCTAGAAGATTTGGGGCTTGAATTTTCAATTATGTATGAGGATCGTGTAGCTGCCCAAGCTACAGAGCAATCTCTTACCACTGATATCATAGAAGCTGCGCAAGAGGATTTTACATACATTAATGACACCTATTTCTCTAGTCCTGAATACATGCAATATAATGGTAAAAACATGTTATTTGTATTTGGCCCACATCATATAACCACAGAAACCGAATGGAATCAGGTATTTGATGTACTACCTACAGAAAATCAGCCTAGCTTTTTAACACTATGGGCTGCAAGTGATCGTGTTGGAGTGAATGCCTCGGGAGAATTTTTATGGGTAGATAAAGATCATTTACTCGCTCATCAAAATTATTATGACACTTACCAAGCATCTAATACAATAACTGTGGGATCTTCTTATCCCGGTTTTAGGAGTTTTTATACAGAAGGTGGATGGTCTGATGGTAGTAATGATTGGAGTATTGACCTTAATTCTGGTCATACTTTTATAGAAACTCTTAATTATACTCATCATGAACTTTCAGACTTTATTCAAATCATTACCTGGAATGATTTTGGTGAAGGTACTATGATAGAACCCACACAAGAGTTTGGTTTTACCTACTTACAACTTTTACAACAATATACAGGAGTTTCTTTTTCTCCCAATGATCTACAGGTAGCCTTGGATCTGTATCATATCAGGAAACAATATAAAAAAAATGCGGAGGTACAGAATATCTTAAACCGATCCTATAGGTACATAAAAAAACTAAGGTTAGGACGTGCTGATAAGGTTTTAAAAGCTATTAAAAGATTTTATTGATCGATCACATTAAGTTTTAAAATAGAAAAAGCCTGTCTAATCGACAGGCTTGTGTTTTAAAAAAGTCAAATGTATATTATAATACTTTCACGTTTACCGCGTTCAATCCTTTTTTACCTTCTTGTAGATCAAATTCTACTTCATCACCTTCACGCACTTCGTCGATTAAACCTGAAATGTGTACAAAATGATCTTTGTTTGATCCTTCTTCTGTTATGAATCCAAATCCTTTGGAGTCATTAAAAAATTTTACTGTTCCTTTGTTCATTATAATTTATTAAAACGCAAAGGTACTATTATTTGATCAGTAATCCATATTTATTTCAAAATAATGTTTTTAATAACCTTTATTTAATATTCTCTAAATATGATGATAATGAACAAAATAGCTGCATTAGCCATTATTTATTAATTAAAATACAAGGAGTTACTTTTCTTTTCTCTTTTCAGATATATACTCATATTCTACTTCTTTCAGCATCATATTTAATTCATTTTTCATCAACCATTTCCCCTTAATCATCACACCTTCAATAGTTCTTGTATTTCGAATATCTTCGAATGGATTTTTATTAAGTAATACCAAATCTGCTAATTTACCTTCGGTAATTGTACCACTTACAGCAATTCGATTCAAATATCGAGCGGGATTCACTGTCGCTGTTTTTAAGGTTTCATAAGGCGATAGCCCGGCACTACAGATTAATTCTAATTCTCTATGCAATGAAAATCCAGGTAAAAAAAGGCCGTAAGTATCACTTCCGGCGAGCAAAAACACCTCTTCATCGTTTAATATTTTTGTGAATTCCTTCTGCCATTGTAATTCTTTATTGAGGCGAATAAGAGATTCTGGTGCGGTAAACCAAGTATTGGTTCGATAATGTATACTATCAGAAGTACAATATGCCACATATGACTTTGGAAGATATTTTAATTCATTGCTTTTTTTTAGCATTTCAAATTTTTCATCATCTGCATATCGACTAATCATTTCAAAAACCCCTAAAGTTGGAGACACATATACTCCACTTGTTTTGATCTCTATTGCTGCTTTTCTTAGATACACAGGATCAGCTTTTTGTGCAGTATTAAATATATTCATAAATTCTTCTATATGAGCAATAGATTTCATTCTAAGAGAATATTCTAATGGTAGTTTTCTTTGACCATGACCAATAACAGGGATATTATATTTTTGAGTTTCTTCTAGTAATTTCAAGTATACCTTTTTAGGGAGATTATCCGCTATTTTTAAAAAATCATACCCTTTTTCATGATGTTTTTTCACTATACTAATTACATCATCTATGTTTTGCAAATGATTGGCTTTTAGATAAGGCCCAGTAGTAACATAATAAGGTGCTAATATTTCATTATTATTTGCTTTTTTACGAATAGCAATTTGATTTTGTCCTTCATACTCTGCCATATTTCTAGCCGTCGTTACCCCATTCGCTATTAAAAGCTTAAACTCATTTTTTGCGTTATTTTCCAGGTGATAGTGCATTTCTGCTAAACCAGGAATTAAATATTTACCTTTAGCATTAATGGTTATATTGATGTTTTCTGAAGATTTTTGAGAAGCTGGTTCGATAACTGCTATTTTTCCATCTGCAATAATCACTCTTTGATTAAGTAATACAACTTCTTTATGCATTGGGATTACATTTACATTCTCAAAAGAGATAGTTTCGGTTTGGGCTTTGCCTATAGCAACAAAGAAAAAGCAACATAGTAAAGAAAATACTTTATGACTATTTGATTTACACATACTTATTTGTTTTAGTTTATATGTTGCAAACCTATCTAGATGGTATATTTCTAGTGTTCTATATTGTCAGAATATGAGAAATCCGAACCTATTGATTTTGTTTTTTAAACTCATTGGGGGATAGTCCTGTTTCCTTTTTAAAAGCCGTATAAAAAGTAGTTTTAGAATTAAATCCTGCCTCCAGACCAATGGCAAGAATACTATATTTATCAAACTCAGGATCCAGAATCATTTGTTGTATATCTTTTACCCGGTAACTATTTATAAATTCTGAAAAATTTTTATTACTTGATTTTTTGATTTGTTCTGAAAGATATCCGCTACTTATTCCTAGTTTTTGAGCTACGCTATCACGGTTAATATCTGGATGATGATGAATATTTTCGCGTTCTATCAATATCAGAAGTTGTTGCATATAAGAATTAACTTCGTCTTTAGGTATTTTTTTGTTGATTTTAGATCGTTTTAGATGATTTCTAATCTCATATTGATCATTAGATAGTTTAAACTGATAAAGTCCTTTATAAATAAGCCAATACATAAAAACAGAAACCCCTACCCATAAATAAGTCAATGGCATTTTATAATCATACATAAACCTATACACTTCTAAAATAACTCCATAAATTTCTAAAAGTGAAATAAAAATCCAAATTCTCTTTATCCATTTTATACTAAATTCTGTATTTGAATAGAATAAATATTTAAATGATATTGTCATAAAAACGATTGGAAAAACAACGGATAATATGCTTACCGCTTTATAAAAGAAAAAAATGACTTCTTCTTTATCAAGTATTGTGATTTCATAGAGGCCAAAAATCGTATCTAAAGATATGATACAGTTAAGTGCACTTAAGATAAAAAAGGGAGTGTATAGAAAAAAAGTTGTGTTTCTTTTTGCCAGAGGGTGCTTTATTTTTTTTATAAAAAACACAAATAAAGTAACTGGATATAAGAATTGCCATAAAAACAGATCCAATATTGAAATCAATACTGGGTTTTTTCCCAAATCCCAAAACCAATTATTTAGACCTATAACAGATAATATAATTAGGGTGTATGCTAAATACGTATTGTCTTCATTTTTAAAAAACCTAGAAAACAGAACTATTACTCCCAAGACAAAACCATGAATAACTCCTATAAGAATAAAGATTTCTAAAAAAGAAATTTCCATTAATTCGGTATTTTAAAAGCTAAATTTCTATTTGAATATATCTCAAATTTAGGCATTAAACCTTTATTCTTCTAACAATTGATTTTTAGCATATTTTCTCCAACGTTCTATACATTGTTGTATATCTTCTGGGATTTGAGTTTCAAAATGCATATGCTCTTTAGTCACAGGATGCTCAAAACCGAGGGTTCTGGCATGTAAAGCTTGTCGAGGTAAAATTTTAAAGCAGTTTTCTACAAATTGCTTGTATTTGGTAAACGTAGTTCCTTTTAATATTTTCTCTCCGCCATAGCGTTCGTCATTAAATAAGGTATGGCCAATATATTTCATATGTACCCGAATCTGATGCGTTCTTCCGGTTTCTAATCTGCAAGAAACCAAGGTAACATATCCTAATCGCTCTATAACTTTATAATGTGTGATTGCTGGCTTTCCTTTATCGGCTTCATCATCCTCAAAAACAGTGTTTTCTAATCTATTTTTAGGATGTCGTCCTATATTACCTTCTATTGTTCCTTCATCCTCATCCACATTCCCCCATACAATTGCTACATATTCACGTTGACTGGTTTTATCAAAAAATTGTTTTGCCAGATGAGTCATTGCTTCTTCGGTTTTGGCAATCACTAACAGTCCACTGGTATCCTTATCAATGCGATGTACTAATCCTGGTCGATCACTACTATTATTAGGAAGGTTATCAAAATGATAAATCAGAGCATTAATTAAGGTTCCCGAATAGTTACCATGGCCAGGATGTACCACCATCCCTGCTGGTTTATTAACAACTAGTAATACATCATCTTCATATACAATATCTAAAGGAATATTCTCTGGAGTTAGTAAGTTTTCATATGGAGGATGAGAGAACAATACCCGTACAATATCATTTGGTTTTACCTTATGATTTGATTTTACCGGAATATCATTTACAAAAACGCTTCCATTTTTTGCCGCCTGTTGTATTTTATTACGGGTTGCATTCTCTACAAAATTCATTAAAAACTTATCCACCCTTAAGGGTACCTGGCCAGCTCCGGCCACAAAACGATGATGTTCATAGAGGTCGCCCTCATTAGCATCATAATCTCCTGTATCTTCGTTTTCTTTCAAAATCAATTAGATAAGTTTATCGTTCCTCCTTCTCCATTCCCCAGAACCAAATCTATAACAGAAGTTTTCATTAATTTTGTTCCTGGTTTTAATCGTTTACCTTTATGTCTTAATTCTAATACCATATCTCTTGCAATATTGGGCTGATATGTAACAGAACCTATTTTAAATCCAAGAGCAACCAATTTTGGTTCTGCCTGTCTTCTGGTTCTCTGTACTACATTAGGAACTTCTATTTTACGGTAACCCGATGGATTTAAGGTTACATATATTTTACGATTTTCTTTTACCTCACTACCAGCAACAGGGTTCTGTTCTAATACAGAATACCTTGGATAATCAGGATTAAAGTTTGCAGAATCCTGAACTTCATATCTCAGCTCTTTTTCTTCTAGTACCTTCCCCACCTCATCCAATGTCTTTTTACTTAAGCTGGGTACTACAATACGTTGATGATGATTTGTTGTACTTTCTAACCATTCTAGTGCAACATAAGATAAGATAGCAAGCATTGCTACCGCTATAACCAATTGTATCAAAAATATTTTACTATAAATAAATTTGAATAGATCTCTGAAGAAATTTATAAATACACTCATCTGTTTTATACCTGTTATTTTTATAGTCAAACATAACCTTCTTGATTATGTAAACAAAATTAACCAATAATCATTCTAATTATTAGTACTAACTTTATTGTAATGGCTTATTTCATAATTTGGACAAATATATAAAAACGGAAAGTTTTAAGCTTTTCTTATAAGATAAATGATATTTTTGTTTTCAAAAGTCACTCTATGAAGAAAAACATTGCCATTTTAATGGGTGGGTATTCTAGCGAGTTTAAAATCTCGATTCAAAGTGGAAATGTAGTATATAAATATCTGGATAGAGATTTATATGTTCCATTTCGTGTTCATATTACTAAAGACGGCTGGTATTATGTAGATGATAACGACCAGAAGTATGGTATTGACAAAAACGATTTTTCATTAACATTAGAAAGCACTAAAATCACTTTTGATGCTGCTTTTAATACGGTGCATGGTACTCCTGGTGAAGATGGTTTGCTACAGGCCTATTTTGAATTGATCGAGATTCCTCAAACAGCTTGTGATTTTTATCCTGCAGCACTTACTTTTAATAAACGAGATTGTATTAGTACTTTAAAACCTTATGGCATCCCTACTGCCACCAACTATTTTTTAAATAAAGGTGATGCAATAGATAGCAACGCCATTGTGGATACGGTAGGATTACCCTGCTTTGTAAAAGCAAATAAAGCTGGTAGTAGTTATGGAGTTTCTAAAGTTAAAACTATAGAAGATCTTCTACCTGCAATAGAAGTAGCTTACAAAGAAGATGATGAAATTATTATTGAATCTTTTTTAAGCGGGACCGAAGTATCTGTAGGAGTTATCCAACATAATGGAAAAGATACAGTATTACCAATAACAGAAATTGTATCCGAAAATGAGTTTTTTGACTACGAAGCTAAATACATGGGAAAGTCGGAAGAAATCACTCCCGCCCGTTTATCTGATGAGGATACTCAAAAAGTCAAAAATCTGGCTTTAAAAGTATATCAGATTTTAAAAATGAAAGGATTTTCAAGAAGCGAATATATTTTTCATCATGGAGAGCCTTATTTTGTAGAAATGAACACTAATCCCGGATTAAGTGAAGCTAGTATCTTACCTCAACAAGCAGAAAAAGCTGGGATTAGCTTAAAAGAATTATTTTCTAATGCTATAGAATCTTGTATCCATTTACAAAAATAGAGGTTCAATCTATAAATTTATAATTTGAATTATCTTTGTAAATACAACAATTAATAATCACCAATGAGAAGAGCTGTTTTTCCTGGATCATTCGACCCAATTACATTAGGACATTATGACATTATCGAAAGAGGTCTTACCTTATTTGATGAAGTTATCCTTGCCATAGGCGTAAATTCTGAGAAGAAATATATGTTTTCTCTTGAAGAGCGAAAGCAATTTATCGAAGAAGCTTTTAAGAATGAGCCTAAAATTAAAGTAATGACTTACAAAGGGCTAACTGTTGATTTTTGTAAACAACAAAATGCCGAATTTATATTAAGAGGCCTTCGCAATCCAGGTGATTTTGAGTTTGAAAAAGCCATCGCACATACCAACAGAAAAATGTCGGATATCGAAACTGTGTTTTTATTAACCTCTTCTGGTAAAAGTTATATCTCTTCTTCTATTGTTCGTGATGTAATTCGTAATGGTGGAGATGTTTCAGGATTAGTCCCGGATACAGTTCGTGTAAAATAACACCTTACTATGAAAAGAAAAATAGGTGCTATTACCCTGGTTGTAAAGGATTATGATGAAGCTATTCAATTTTATATAGAAAAGCTTAATTTCAAACTTATAGAAGACACCAGACTTGATCACAAAAAACGATGGGTTCTCATTGCTCCTAATAACCAAACAGAAACTACCATTCTCCTGGCTCAAGCAGCCACTCCCGAACAGGAAAAAGCAATTGGAAATCAAACAGGTGGACGGGTTTTTCTATTTCTTCATACCGATGATTTTTGGAGAGATTACCATACCATGAAATCTAAAGGAGTATCATTTCTGGAACAACCACGAGAAGAATCCTACGGAACCGTTGTTGTTTTTGAAGATTTATATGGCACCAAATGGGACTTGCTCGAATTAAAATAATATAAATTACAAACCCTTCCTGACATACCTTTGTCACTACCTGTATTTAGTTTTGTCATACTATTAATTTCTAATATTAAAAATTATGATAAAAACAAAAATTGAACCTTTTTGGATCGTTGGAATTTCGGTACGTACAACTAAAAAAAACGAGCAATTTGCAAACGATATCCCTAATTTATGGAATACTTTTATGTCTGAAGGTACAATGCATAAAATCCCTAATAAGCTTGAAGATTCTATCTATGCTGTGTACACTGATTATGAAAGTGACCATACCGAAGGATATACTACAATCATAGGATGCAAAGTTGCAAACTTAGATAATATCCCGCCGGGAATGACCAGTGTAAAAATCGAAAGAAGTATCTACTCTCGATTTACCGCCAAAGGTGATATTACTAAAGGTGTAATCTATGATAAATGGGTCAATATATGGGAAATAGATCTAGACAGGACATATACTACCGATTTTGAAGTATACGGGGAAGACGCTGTAAATCCTACAAATGCCGAAGTGGATATTTTTGTAGCAATTGAATAAAATTACCATAAAAAAACCTCACAAGTTTAAACTTGTGAGGTTTTATAAAAGTAATATTATTTACATAAAAAAGCTTTTTAATTATAGTTGTGATACCACATCTTTCTTATATTTTTTCAAGAGTGCACGTGTCATTCCGAGATTTGCTTTTGTAGAATCAACAGCCAAATAAATAAAGTATTCACCGTTTTCAGAAACGTCAATAATATGAATTTGATTTGTAAGTGTAATTATAATATCCTGAACTGCTGATTTCAAACCTAATGCTTCGATAGCATTTTTCTTAGCTTTTACAACTTCCAAATTATAAGCAGAAGCAGTTTCAGGATCAAAATCTTTTTTATCAGAATTAGAGACATAACATACACCTGTGCTTACTTCTGTAACAGTAACCGCGATATAACCAGGCACATTAGATTTAACATCCTCAATGAATTGTTCTAAAAAATTTGACATAGTTTTAATTTGATTTTAATTATTAATAATATTGTTTATAAAATTATTTATCTAAAGAGCTCATATACTTAAGCAGTAGCCCCAGTTTTGACATTTTTTTAGATACAACCAATATGATTGAATCAGATTTGATCCTATTTGCAATAAGAAAACCTTTTGAAGATTTTGCCATCAATTGATCAAGGTCACCATTAAGTAAATCTTTAACCATATCATTACACATCGAAAATGCTGTTTCCATCATTAAGGCAACATTAGTATCATGCTGAGTATCTAATGCATCTATTACATTACCACTATTATCGGCAATAATTACGCTATCAACTTCGGTATCTTCTTTAATCTTTTTCAGATCAATCATATGTCTAAAATTTGGATATTTTTGTTCTTTGTTTTGTAAATATAGTAACAATAATTACTTAAAAAAATTCTTTCATCGTTTTTTTTTACTTTTAAACGATTATTACTATCTTGTGTGAAATTATTTTTGTAGAAAAATTCCTACAAAAATGAAATTGATTTAAAAGAAATTTAACAATAGAAACCATATCTAAACTATGACCCTAATTAATCTGCCAAACTCTGAGTTAAAAGCAATTTTAAAAACCCGAAAAGATAAATTTAATTCCTATAGGGTTGGAAAAGAACAAGTTTCTCTTAAAACTGAAGATGTTTCTGAGATAATAGAACGAATAACCCAAAAGGAGGCAGAAATTTCCTCTAAAAAGAAAAAGAAAAAGAAATCAGGCACAGATGATCTTATGAGTTCAAACGATACCACTAAAGCTACAAAAACATATACCGAAAAAATAAAAGGAGGTTATTTTGGAAAAAGAAGAAGTCGTTTTTAATATGATTTCTACCTTACAATAATAATGTCATTATGCTAATTCATAAAACTTCATTTATTATATCGATGTTTAGATTGTATTATAAAGGCATTAATAAAGATTGGTAAAACAACACAAAAACAAATCTTCTAATTCCTTTCTATTATGAATAGTATCTCTAAAGACAAAGCAATGTAGTATAATCAAGAAAATCCTTTTTTCTATAAGCAAACGTTAGTATCCACCGCAGAGGGTTCTGCAATACAATTATTTGTGACGGTTTTACTTTAAAATCCAGCCATAAGAGCTCCACAGATTCCTAATCCTACAACAAGGTATACCCCAGCAAGGATAAAGAAAATTTTTCCTGCTTTTCGGTTTTTAGTCTTGAATAAGATTAGACCAATAATCGAAAGAAATATTGGAGGTCCTAAGAGGATCAAAAGAATTAAATACACCAATCCATCGAGGTTCCCTACTTCCAAAAAAATGGTATTTGTTGCTATCATATCGTTTCTTTTCTTAATTGTTCTAAATACTCCTGCTTATCATCCCTATAAAATAAGTTCATCGTTTCAAAAGGAATGATTTTGTAATCTTTATTTACAATATGCACACAAGATTTTTTAATCGCTCGCACATCAAAATTATAAGCATCAATAAATTGCATAATTATAATTCTAAACAGATTATCATATCCTAAATCCGGAGCATCGATCTCTGGCAAACAGCACATTATAGATTTTAGATTTTCTGAAGCTGTTTCTACAGAATTTCCGGTACTAAATAATTCCAGGACTTTACCATGCAACTCTTCATCCTGTTCATATACAATCGTATTTTTACCATTATCCAAAAGATCTGCCGGATTAATATATCGGGTAAGAGGTAGAAGTCCATCTTCATTTTTTAGTGCATACCCCATAACCAAAGCATCTGGGTTACAAGGCACAGGGATAAGGTCATCAGATTCAAAAACAGGAAATTGTTCTAAAATTTTTCTTCGCACCTCGGTCAATGTTATTCTATCGGTTTGAGTATCAAAATCTTCTAGTCGCCCTGCTATTTGAGTAGGTTGAAATGTAACCCCTCTCACACATTTTTGTTGTGTTGCAAATGTTAATATATCACCAATTAGAGTATCATTTAATCCTTTTTCTAATGTAACAACCAGAGTAGTGGACAGGTTTACACTATTGAGATTCTCGATGGCTTGTTTTCTAATTTTGGTCAGATCCTCTCCTCTTAATTTTTGTAATACTTCGGCATCCAAAGCATCAAACTGAAGATAGATTTCAAAATCAGGCATATAGCCAGCCAACTGTTGGGTAAATTTAATATCCTTAGCAATACGAATTCCATTTGTATTTACCATTAAGTGCCTGATAGGTAATTGTTTTGCATAGTCCAGAATTTCAAAAAACTGAGGGTGTATTGTGGGTTCTCCTCCACTTATTTGTACTACATCTGGTTCTTTTTCATTTTTGACTATCGTATCCAGCATTTTCTTTATTTCATCTAATGATCGATGTCTGCCGTAATGAGGAGACGAAGAAGCATAACAGGTAGGACAAGTCAAATTACATCGGTCTGTTACCTCGATAATCGACAAACATGAATGCTGCTCATGATCCGGGCATAATCCACAATCATAAGGACATCCATAATCTGTAGCTGTATTAAATTGATAGGGAAACTCTGAAGGTTTATTATAATTTCTAATATTCTTATAATAGGCTATATCATCTGCAATCAAAACTTTAGACCTCCCATGCTCTGGGCATCTCTTGAGCATAAATACTTTATCTTCTTCAAAAACAATTTTGGCTTCAATCCTTTTTAGACAAGTAGGACATAAACTTAGTGTAAAATCGTAATACGTATAATTTCTAGTGGGCATTTATCTGTTATTTTTGAAATTCATATATCAAAACAAATGGATATTGAAGAATTATTTTAATTATCTGTATCATAATCAATCATTTTACCCGATAACTCCTCAATTTCTTTAATACGCTGCATTGTTGTTTCTAACATACACCCCAGATATATAATCCCAAGCATGTGACCTCTGTATCCTTCTGAAACAATTTCACTTTTCATTCTTCTATGATGTACCCAGGCATTTTGATAGGTTTTGATGGTGGTTTTGATCGTGTCATTAGTAATAGTATGCAACATCTTTTTGAGTTTCACATTCATAATAGAATCAGTCTGCTGAAACTTTAGATTTAAACAAATCCTGTCTTCAAGAGTGGTTCCCATAGTACTATTACAATCTGTTCTTTTAGCATATTTCATATATGATAGCTCTTTTAATCGCAAAGCATCAGATATATCCTGAGCAGATAGGTTTATAACATTTAGGCAGATTAAAAACCATATAATTATGATTATCCTGATTTTGCTCATTTGAAAACTAATTGTCGTAAAGTTTTTTGATAATAAATCATGCATAAGATACATAAATACTGAATACTACTAAGACCTAGTATAAAAAAAGTATTAGGTTTCAGAAATTCAATACAAAATCTAAATAGAAAATAAGAAATCATAAAATATTTGAATAGTAAACCACTTTCAATTTTGGATTTTATTTGAAAACGTTTCAAAATTCTCCATAAAACCAATAGAAAAACAACTTCAAATAATGCTATCGGATATCTATACAGACCATCTCCTAAATCCATTCCTAAAAATGAACTGGTTTGCCTACCATAAGTAAATTCTTTAACTCCAGCCAAAAAGCAGCCTATTCTTCCTATGATGATTCCTAATATAATAGGAAATGTAAATAAATCACCCGAAGAATGTTTCTCACCGATTATCTTCTTAGCCAACTCTACTCCGAGCAAACCTCCAAAAAGACCTCCCATTATGGTTTTTATACTTAATAATCGAACTATAAATTCTGGGGTAAAAGAAAAGATTGGGTTTTCTAAAAAACCAAAAAAACGAGAGCCAAAGAATGCTCCAAATACTGCACCAATAATTATGGATAACCTATTTGATGATGAAATAAGGTCTTGAGTATGTTTTTTAAGATATATATAATATCGAAACCCAATAAAGAAAGCTGCATACTCTAAAATCAAATGAATATTTACTTTATAGCCAAAGACGATAGGTTCAAAAGGGATATCCATGCAGTAATTAATTCGTTTTTATCACCGAAATATAAGTTTATTTATAGAATTCAAATAGCTAAAATCAATTCTAAACAATAAATTTAGTACAAGCAACAAAGTGATTTAGGAGAAATTTCCCCTGAATATATACTTCTAACGATTAATTTTGCACTTCATCAAACCTCATAAAAGTCACGTGTAAGAATAAACCTATTTATTTAGTTTTCAGTAAAATACAATAAAAATTCTATTTATTTATTTGTTTTTTTTTAGCATCAGAAATACACTTTTTTGTTAGTTTTGCCGCACTAATTAATTAAAACACTTTATATGAAAACAAATTACACATTGGGGTATTGGTTCATTGCCTTATTTTTAATTTTTTCTTCTTGTAGCAAAGACGAAAATGAAGTTATTGTTGAATCTGAAAAAACTGCTATTGAGCCAGATTTTATTAAAAATGACGGTTCTGAAGGTATAGAAGACGAGTTACAACTGGATGAAGAAGAACCTATCCTTACAACAGACACTAATTCAAAAAGCTACAGACATTGTAACTATACGTTACTTACACCATCTGACGTTGATGTTGAAGCTTGTGGTGACACTACAACTATGCCTCTATTAGTTGGGTCTAGAAAACTACAAGTTGGTAATGTTACTGTATCTAATGATGGTGAAAATCTATACTTAAACTTTGAGGCTATCAATCGTAATCTTATGAAGAAGGTATACCTTTATATTGGGGCAAAAGAAAATATCCCGTTTTACTCAAATGGGTTTCCTAATCTTCGTAAGTTTAACTACAAAGCTTTTCCTTATTACTACGGAGGAATGAAGAAAGCTACTTATGTTATTCCTTTATCTTCAATAGATCTTGATTGTTTCGAAATCGTAGCGTATTCTAAGGTATATAACAAAGACAGCCGTTGTTATTATACGTCCTTTGCTTACGATCAAACTTTAGATCAACAATATAGCTACCACGGATGGTGGAGTTGTGTTTATTATGGTGATTGGGTAAGATCTTTTGGATATTGCAAACAAGAGTGCAAAGTTGAGTGTATTCAAGCATATGGATTTCATGCCGCTTGTGGATTTTGCGAAAACAATGTTTTCACTACTTTCCTAGCTCATACTTTTATCAATAGTAAAGGTGACGAAGGAGTTGATATAGAACTTCTTATTAATCCTGATGGATGTGATATCACAAATAGTTCGGATGTAGGACACATAAATATTTCATCAATAAGTGATACGAAATTAAAAATAGAGTATCAATTAAATACAGGGTACGAGATGTGCGGATTAAGTTTTGGTTATGGAGCTTCTAAAACAAGCATTACTAGCGAGTATTCTAAACAATTTGATGCTTCTACTACAGCTCATAGTTTTGAAATTGACAAGCCTCTAAGTGCTAACATTTACATGATTAGCAAAGCAGAAATTACTCCAAGTAATTAAGAATAGCTATAAAAGTATCTACAAAGACACTTTTATATGAATAAAAAAAACAGGGTTATGATTTTTAAATCATAACCCTGTTTTCATTTATCAGTGTGTCTATTACCATTTCCTGGTATAAAACTAGGCTTTACTCCATTGCTTCAGCCATTACATGATATCTTGGATCATCAATATCGTGTTCTATAACACTGGCTAATCTAGGAGAAGCTTTAATCATAAGAGCTTGGCACTCCTCACTAAGGTGTTTAATTTTTACTTTTTTTCCTGCGTCTTCATATTTCCCAACAAGATTAAAAATAGCTTCTAATGCCGAGTGATCACTAACACGTGATTCTATAAAATCAATCTCTACATTCTCGGGATCATTTGCGACATCAAACTTATTATTGAATGCTTGAATACTTCCAAAGAAAAGCGGGCCCCATATTTCATAAACTTTGGTGCCATTTTCAAGAATATGTTTTCTTGCACGAATACGTCTTGCATTTTCCCAGGCAAATACCAAAGCAGACATAATAACACCTGCTATTACAGCTATTGCCAAATCAAAGAATACGGTTAATGAAGAAACTGCTATCAATACAATAGCATCTGCCAAAGGAATTTTATTGAGGATTCTAAAACTAGACCATGCAAAGGTTCCTATTACTACCATAAACATCACACCAACTAGTGCTGCGATAGGAACTTGTTCTATTAATCCAGAAGCAAATAAAATAAATAACAATAACGTTACTGCAGCAACAATACCCGAAAGTCGGGTTCGACCACCTCCTTTAATATTAATAATTGATTGACCGATCATTGCACAACCTCCCATTCCACCAAAAAACCCAGTAATGATATTAGCACCTCCCTGGGCCATACATTCTCTATTCGAGCTACCTCTGGTTTCGGTTAATTCATCAATCAGATTTAAAGTCATTAATGACTCTATCAATCCAATTGCTGCAAGAATTACCGAATATGGTGCTATAAATCGAAGTGTCTCCCAAGTAAACGGGATTTTTCTAAAAATATCAAGCTGAAACTGTGGTAAACCTCCTTTAAGACCTTCTCCTCCTCCATCTCTAATAAAACTACCCACTGTAGCGACATCCAACTTTCCTAAAATCACTATAGCAGAAACCACAATAATAGCCAATAATGCTTCTGGAAGCTTATTTGTTAATTTAGGTAATCCCCACATGATTAATATTGTAAGTAATACCAGTCCTAACATTAATAATAATTGATTTGTAGGTAGCCAGGATTTTGCTTTCCCTTTTTTGGCAATACTATAAATCACATTATCTTCATAATTAAAAACTACTTTTTTGGTATCCAGGTCAAAAACCTGTCCCTCATACACAATATATTTTCCTTCTTTAGAATCTACATCTGATAATCTATTGTTTTCAAAACTAAACAAAGCTTTATTTGTTGCTATATCATAAGCGATGTTATCTTCTCTAATTTCAAATTTTTTCTCTAGAGATTCTGTAACGTATTTGTTATTATTAAATACATCTTTCTTAGCTTCTTTAAACATTCCTAATTGCGAAAGAAAGATCACAATCGCCAAACCATTTACAAACCCCATCATTACAGGATGCGGAATCAAACGAACAAATTTACCCAGCTTAAAAGCTCCGGCAAACATTTGTATAATTCCCATAAGGATAACAGTTGCAAAAAGATAATATAGCCCTAATTCTTCTCCGGGGGCTCCCATTTCATTTCCCTCTGCGACAAGACTAACCATAACAACCGCTAATGCTCCTGTGGCACCAGAGATCATACCTGGGCGCCCTCCAAAAATAGAAGTGATCAATCCGATCATAAACGCAGCATATAATCCAACTAATGGATCTACCCCCGCCACAAAGGCAAAGGCAACCGCTTCGGGAACCAAAGCTAACGCTACCGTTAACCCGGATAAAATATCATTTTTAGCATTCGCTACTCTTTTTCTTACAAACTCAGTCATAGTTGTGATATTTTGAGGCTGCAAAAATACAGTTATTTTATAGCTCTACAAGTAAAACAAGGTTCTTATCTTATATCTCATAAAATTGTGCTAAATCCTTACACAGAATTTTAAAACTTGAAATCTTTAGTATATTTAGCCTCCTATATATAGTACAGATGCGAAAAATTACTCTCATTGTTAGCTTTCTAAGCATTATTTCTTGTAATACCACTGAAAAACAAAATTCTCAAAATTTTGATTTCACCACTACTTTTGAAAAAAGTAACGGAACCGAAACTCCTACATATTCAGAAGTTATTACATATTATAAAAATTTGGCAGAAACCTATTCCTCAATTCATATACAGGAAATCGGAATGACCGATAGTGGAAATCCACTACATATCGTGACATTAAACCCTGATGCTATTTTTGATTTTGAAAAAATAAGACAAACAAAACGTGTGCTTTTAATTAATAATGGAATTCATCCTGGTGAGAGTGATGGTATTGACGCGACAATGCTGTTATTTAGAGATATTGCTCAGGGTAAAATTAGTGTTCCTTCAACTACAGTTTTGGCTACCATTCCCGTATATAATATTGGTGGAGCCTTAAACCGAAATTCGGGAACGAGAACTAACCAGAATGGTCCTAAAGCATATGGTTTTAGAGGTAATGCACGTAATTACGATTTGAATCGGGATTTTATAAAAAACGACACCAAAAACGCACAGGCCTTTGCCAAAGTATTTCACTTAACAAAACCTGATGTTTTTATTGATAACCATGTAAGCAATGGCGCAGATTACCAATATACACTTACACATTTATTTACTCAGCATAATAAATTAGGTAACGAATTAGGAAATTATTTGCATAAAGAAATGCACCCACAACTAGAAGCATCGCTCCAAGCTAAAAAATGGGATATCACTCCTTATGTGAATGTATGGGGGACTACTCCCGAAAAAGGTTGGACTCAATTTATGGACTCTCCACGATATTCTACAGGATATACGACGCTTTGGAATACTCTGGGAATGATGGTAGAAACACATATGTTAAAACCTTACAAACCAAGAGTTGAAGGCACTTATGAGCTTATGAAATCTATGATTGAAATTACAGAAAAGGACGGTGCCAAAATTCGTTCAATACGAGAAAAAACCTTTGCCAAACAAGCCAAACAAGAAACATATCCAACACATTGGAAAGTTGATACTACCCAGGTCACTACTTTTAATTTTAAAGGGTATGAAGGAGAATTTATTGATAGCGAGATCACTGGAGCAAAACGACTAAAATACCACCAGAACAAGCCTTATACAAAAGAAGTAACTTATAAAAACTATTTTACCGCTACAACCAAAATTAGTATTCCGAAAGCCTATATTATCCCTCAGGGTCAGTGGAGAGTAGTTGAATTATTAACGCTTAATCAAGTAGAGTTTATGCACCTGGAAAAAGATTCTACAATTACTGCCGAAGTGTATCATATTAAAGATTATAAAACAAGAACATCACCTTATGAAGGGCATTATTTACACTACCGGGTTTCAATTAAAAAGAATACTGAGAAAATCACTCTAAAAAAAGGGGATATTATTGTTAAGACGGATCAAAAAGCATTTAGGTATCTTATGGAAACTTTAGAACCAGAAGCTCCGGATTCTTTCTTTAATTGGAATTTTTTTGATACTATTTTACAACAGAAAGAAGGGTTTTCTCCTTATGTATGGGAAGACAAAGCTGCAGAATTGTTAAGTAACAATAATGAGTTACGGATACAATTTCAAAATAAGAAAAAAGATACGGCTTTTGCTAATAATTGGTATGCGCAACTAGATTGGATACATAAACAATCAAATAATTATGAAAAGGCACATATGAGATATCCGATATATCGAATTTTGAAATAAAATATGAAAGGCTATTGTAGTCTATTGTTTTTGTCCAAATTTATTAGCCATGAGCTCCCATAATTCGGTATAACCATGATCATAGCCTAAAGCCCATATTCCTACTCCTGCTAGCTTTTTATGTTTAATCCAATCATATTTATAGGATAATGAAAGACTATCATCAAACCAAAGTTGTTTTGTCACTCCTTTTTCTTCATATATACCATACTGCGTAGAACTTAAGGTATCAAAACTAATTTTATATTTTTTTGTATCAAGTAATTCTCGAGTTGTGCTATACATATCGTGAGAAAGAAATTTTTCGGCTTTGCTTGGTATAGGAGTATCTTCTGTTTTCCATTTATCTCCATAATAGGGTAACCCTACTATTAGCTTACTTGGCTTAACACCCTCATTCATATAATAATCAACAGAAGACTCAACACTATGTATCCCCCATCGTTTACTGCTTTTTAAAGGAGAAACTGGTCCCGCATGTATACTAAATCCTCCATAATAATCATATCCCATTAGTGTATAAAAATCGATTGAAGAATCAATTGTTTTTATATCAAATATTTTATGATAATCAACTGAATATAAAGCTACTGAAACCATATAATCAGGATTCACCTTATGCAATCGATCTGATAATGTAACAATGAATTGATTAAATTCTTTTTTGTTTTTTGATGAAACTCCTTCAAAATCTATGTTTATACCATTTGCTTTTCTAAGGCCCAGCAACACACTTAAACTATCTGCAAGAGTTCTCTGGGCTTTTGGATTCTTTAAAAATTGAGCATTTCTTTTTTCACCAAAATTAGATACACTAAGAAATACTTTACAATTATTCACTTTTGCACTATCCACCATAGCGGTTGTTTTCCATTGATGAATATTATCATAGCTTCCTGTCTTAGCATTAACCATGTATGAAAAATATGAAACACCCCATAATAGTGAGAAATTATAACTTTTATAAGCAGATCCTTTAGAGAATATATGCCATCCAAAAGTTTTATAGTCTTTATGAATACTATATCTGGGTGCAGATTTAAAATGATGAGTCATATTATTTAGACTATCCCATTGTCCCTCTGTTGTAAAATTATAGTCAGAAAATTGTGTATAATGTGAATGATTAGGGCCCGTATATACTTTAGTAGAATCGAGATCACTAGAAATAGTTTTTTCTTTACTTTCTTTAGTATTACAGGCTGCCACAAAAAAAAGAATTAGAGAAAAAAGTGCGTATACATTAATTTTCATTTTGTTATCGAGTATCAAATTTTAAAACTAATTACTTATTATTATATAAAAAAGGGAGATATATTATCTCCCTTTTTCATTTTATACTATACCTGTATTATATTAACTCATTACAGGAATTCGTAATGTTTGTCCAGGGTAAATCTTATCAGGATGTTCCAACATTGGTTTGTTTGCTTCAAAAATAACGTTGTATTTCATAGGGTCTCCATAAACTTCCTTAGATATTTTTGAAAGTGTATCTCCGCTCTTAACCACATGAAATTTTGCTTCAGGCTCTGGATTAGTTACTGTAATATTATCTTCTACACAACCAATACAATCGATGTTACCCATTGCCAGAATAATCTTTTCTCTATCTGCATTAGTCTCTGTCTGCCCCGATACAGTTACCATTTCAGAAACAGAAACATCAAGACCAGAAACAGGTATCCCTAAGCGATCAATTTCGGCTTTTAATAAATCTGTCTTACTTTTTGGTGTTACTACTTCTTCTTTGACTGCTTCATCTTTAATACCGAATAGTTTTTTTCCCGCTCCCTTAATAAATGAAAATAAACCCATAATGTTTTGTTTTAGTTAGTAATTGATTAAGTAGTAAAAATATTTTTAATAAAATTAAAAAACAACATTATGACAAATAATCATGTGAAAATAATAGCTTAATATTCGAATAAGAATCCTGCAAAGCTTTTTTAGCTTTTTTAGTATTCTTCCACTTCGCTTTGGTAATTCCTTCGTTTTTTTGTGGTACTAACTCTCCTTCATAGTTGGTTTTCATCTCAAACCAATACGTAACCTTTAACCGAAACTCTCCATTTCTTTTAAAGATATGATAGCTTCGATATAAGAATTTGGTAATCTCTAATCCCGAAACCCCTGTCTCTTCCTCTACTTCTCTCATTGCAGCGGTTTCCATATCTTCCTTTTTTTCAACCTTACCCTTTGGCAAGTCCCATTTTCCATTACGGCGAATAAACAAGATTTCTTTATTCTCATTATATACCTTTCCTCCTCCAGCAACAACTACTGGCAATTTCGAATATAAATGTTCTATTAGTTTATCTTCTTTTTTATGATAGAGATGATATTTTGCTTCTTCATGTATTGCTTCCTTATCAAGAATATCTCTTATAATTACCGGAAAGCTAGCTTCTTTTATCGGGATCATTTCATAATCCTCAATCGACTTTTTTGTAGATAGAATAATAGGGGTATTATTCACAAAAACTTTATACATTTGCAACTATGATTTTTGATAAAGATACAGCAAAAAAAACTGCTGAACTACTACTGCAAATTAATGCAATTAAATTAAAACCGCAAGAACCATTTACTTGGGCATCTGGATGGAAATCTCCTATCTATTGTGATAATCGAATTACACTTTCTTATCCAGAAATTCGAAATTTCCTAAGTAAGCATCTTGCTGAGTTTATAGAAAAAGAGTATGGTAAACCCGATGTAATTGCTGGAGTTGCTACTGGTGCTATTGGTATAGGGATTCTCGTTGCAGAACAATTAGATCTTCCTTTTATTTATGTACGCCCCGAAGCAAAGAAGCACGGTAGAAAAAACCAAATTGAAGGTATCGTTCCAACCCATAAAAATGTTGTGGTTGTCGAAGATTTAATTAGCACAGGAAAAAGTAGTCTTAATGCTGTAAAAGCACTAAAAGAAGCTGATGCTAATGTAAAAGGAATGGTAGCTATATTTAATTATGGCTTTGATATTGCGATACAGAATTTTAAAGAAGCGGCATTGTCTTTGCACACGTTAAGTAATTATGAGAACCTTTTGGAACAGGCAGTTGATACTGAATATATTACAAAAGAACAACAACAAACATTACAAAGCTGGAAAACAAATCCTGCCGAGTGGAACATATAACAATTTGATAACATTATGAACTTAGAAAGCCCTACTGTTACTGTAAATAAAACGGCAGAAGATGTATTCGATTTTTTGACTAAGGTTGAAAACTTTGAGCAACTTATGCCAGAAAGCAAGCAAAAATTTGAAAAAATAAACGATTCCAGATTTCTTTTTCAATTAAAAGGAATGCCAGAATTAGTATTAGATCAAAAAGAAAATACGAGTCCAAGCCAAGTAGTTCTTGGAGCAGCAAGTGACAAGCTTCCTTTTACATTAACTGCTGATATTGTTGACTCTGGAGATGGAAAAAGCACAGCAAAACTTACTTTTGATGGTCAGTTTAATACTATGATGTCAATGATGATCAAAAATCCCATTCAGAATTTCATCAATACACTAATTGAAAATATTGGTAAACTATAATTAGTAAAGTAGTTTAATTTCTTTGAGATCAAAATCAGAGATAATTTCGTCTTCTATTAAAACTTGAAGTTTGCCTTCGTTGGTAATAGTTTGGATAATCCCAACAAAAGATTCACCCTCTGCATCTAAAAATGTTGAGGGTTTGTTTTTTCTAAAAAGTACTGCTTCGTATTCTTTTTTAAGTTTTACAAAACTAGAAACGCACAACTCAGAAAATCGTTTTTCTAATTGAATCAATAAGGATTGTAAAATTTCTTCAATGTTTAAATTATGACCTAAAACTTGTTTTAAAGACCCAGCTTGTGGTAGGTTATTAAACTCTGTCTGATTGATATTAATTCCAATCCCGATAATAGCTCCAATCATACTGCCATTCTTTACCACATTTTCTATCAAAATACCACACAATTTCTGTTTATCTGACAGAATGTCGTTAGGCCATTTTATAGATAATTTAGGAACTACAAGGCGCTTTAAAGTATCATAAACAGCCAACGATGTAGCTATAGAAACATAAAACTGATCCATTAGTGGTAACCCCTCAACAGGCATAAACACACTACACGTGAGGTTTTCTCCTGGATTGCTTTGCCAAGTTGTACCCATCTGCCCCTTACCCGACAGTTGCTTTCTTGCTATTACACAAACTGGAGCAGTAAAATGCTTTTCGCGATTCAGATCTCTTAGAAAAGTATTTGTCGAGTCAATGGCATCAACTTTGATTATATGCATGTATATGGTGTAAAAGTTTTACAAATGTCCGACTAATACAGACATTAAAATCATAAAAAGTAATAACTTTACACAAATTAAAAAAATGCATGACTAAAAAAGAAATCGGTAACGATCAATTAATTACTCAAATATTAAAAGGTATTGAAGAAGTAAAAGGTAAAGATATTAATATTTTAGATCTCAGAGATATCGAAAATACAGTATGTAACTACTTTGTAATCTGCAACGGAACTTCTAATACGCAAGTAAATGCAATTGTAAGCTCTATCCAAAAAACGGTAAGTAAAGAACTCAAAGACAAACCTTGGCATATAGAAGGTAGTGAAAATGCAGAATGGGTATTAATTGATTATGTTAATGTTGTTGTGCATGTTTTCCAAAAACACATCAGAGAATTCTATGACATAGAAGGACTTTGGGGGGATGCAAAAACTACAGTTATCGAAACAAATTATTAAAAGAAAACCGTAAATGGCGAAAGAAAATAAAAAAACAGAACCGAATAAAAAACCAAAGTTTAGTGCATATTGGATTTATGCAATTATTATCATTGGTTTTTTAGTATTGAATTTTATGGGTGGAAGTGGATTAGGATCTGCTCCCACTACTTCTCCTTCTGAATTTCAGGAGTTTTTAAGTAACGGAGAAGTAGAAAAAGTAGTGATTGTAAATCGCCGAAATGCTAAGGTATTTCTTACCGGTGAAGCTAAATCATTAGATAAACATCAAAAAAACAAAAGCAAATCTTTATTACCAGCAAGTCCAAATGATCCTGACTATCAATTTGAATTTGGTGACTTACAGAATTTTGAAAATAAAATTGCTACAATAAAAAAAGAGAATGGATTATCAACCCAGGTAAATTACGATACCGAAAGTAATGTCTGGGGAGAAATTTTTATTACTCTCTTACCATTCGCACTAATAATCGGAGTATGGATATTCATCATGCGAAGAATGAGTGGTGGTTCTGGTGGCGGTGCCGGAGGGCAAATATTTAATATCGGAAAATCTAAGGCTAAGCTTTTTGATCAAAATACTGAAGTTAAAGTTTCTTTTGAAAATGTAGCTGGATTAGAAGGTGCCAAAGAAGAAGTACAAGAAATTGTAGATTTTCTAAAAAATCCAGAAAAATACACCTCTTTAGGAGGTAAAATTCCTAAAGGAGCTTTACTAGTAGGACCTCCTGGAACCGGTAAAACTTTATTAGCAAAAGCAGTAGCTGGTGAAGCAAAAGTGCCATTCTTTTCTTTATCTGGATCAGATTTTGTAGAAATGTTTGTGGGTGTTGGAGCTTCTCGTGTTCGGGATCTATTTAAACAAGCAAAAGAGAAATCTCCTGCTATTATTTTTATTGATGAAATTGATGCTGTAGGTAGAGCCAGAGGTAAAAGTAATTTTTCGGGATCTAATGACGAAAGAGAAAACACACTAAATCAGCTACTTACAGAAATGGACGGTTTTGGCACAAACACTAATGTAATTGTTATTGCAGCTACCAACCGCGCAGATGTACTTGATAAAGCATTACTACGTGCTGGTCGTTTTGATCGCCAGATATATGTAGATCTCCCGGATATTCGTGAGCGTAAAGAGATATTTGATGTTCATTTAAAGCCGTTAAAGAAAGTTGAAAATGAATTAGATACCGAATTCATGGCAAAACAAACTCCAGGATTCTCTGGTGCTGATATTGCAAATGTATGTAACGAAGCTGCTTTGATTGCTGCAAGAAAAGGAAATAAAGCAGTAGGGAAACAAGATTTTCTTGACGCAGTAGATAGAATTGTTGGAGGATTAGAGAAAAAGAATAAAATTATTACCCCTGATGAAAAACGAGCTATCGCTTTTCATGAAGCAGGTCATGCAACTGTAAGTTGGATGTTAGAACATGCTGCTCCACTGGTAAAAGTTACTATTGTACCCAGAGGGCAATCTTTAGGTGCTGCTTGGTATTTACCAGAAGAAAGGCTAATTGTACGACCAAATCAAATGCTTGATGAAATGTGTGCTGCTTTAGGAGGTCGTGCTGCAGAAAAAGTTATATTTAATGAAATTTCTACAGGTGCTCTAAGTGACTTAGAAAAAGTAACTAAGCAAGCAAGAGCTATGGTTACAGTATATGGATTAAATGAGAAAGTAGGAAACCTTACCTATTACGATTCTTCGGGACAAAGTGAATATAATTTCACAAAACCATATAGTGAACAAACCAGTGAGCTTATTGATAAAGAAATTTCGAATATAATTGAAGAGCAGTATCAACGTGCAATTAAATTATTAGAAAAGAATAAAGACAAACTAACAGAATTAGCTGAAGTCTTATTAGAAAAAGAAGTAATTTTTAAAGATAACTTAGAGAAAATTTTTGGCGAAAGACCATTCGGCAAAAAAGAAGAAGAAATCATTAAAGAACCTTCTTAAAGATATTATTTTTACTTGTAAATTGAAAAATCTTAACCTAACGGAATATTAGGTTAAGATTTTTTTTATCTTTGGAGGTAATGTAAAACCGTAATTTCCCAATCTTAATCTAAAAAATGAGTCTATTTAGAAGAATATTTTCCTCAAAATCTAAATCAGACCAGAAGAGCAAGGAACGTCACTTAGATGATCGCAGTAAATATATGCCAGAAATCGATTTACCGATTGATGAAAGCTTTATGATAAATTTCAAAAGAAACGGTGGTAAGTTTCTTTATTGTGATGATGAAAATGAAGTTTCTGATTCTTTTGATAAGATTCTTTTGGAAAATGATTGGTATGAGAAAGATGTATGTTGTTTTGATATTGCTTTGGAACATAAATTCTCTGATTTCAATCTAAATTATGTTAAAAACTTTTCTGCCTCTTTCTTTTTTGCTACTTGTGAATATTTAATTGCAGATAACGGATCTATATTAGTGTCTTCAAACCAACTTAGAGAGAAAAAACTCACCGAACTTCCTGACAATTTTGTGATTTTAGCAGCTACCAGTCAGCTAGTTAAAAATATCGGCGAAGGATTGAAAGGCATAAAAAATAAAAACAAAAATTCTATTCCTTCTAACATTACTACAATTAAAGATTTTGAACCGCAAAAAGAAAAGGATTTCTTAAGCTATGGAAATAGTTCAAAAAATTTATATTTGCTGCTGCTGGAAGATTTATAATATGAAGGAACTGCTTACAAGATCTTTATCGGGGCTTTTATATGTCTCTATTTTACTATTATCAATATGTATCAATAGATATACTTTTATTGGGATATTTTTGGTTTTTGGAGTAATCACGATATATGAATTTCAAAAACTAGTCCATCTTAGAAATAAAAGATTGTATGTAATATTCATTATCCTCTTAGCGGTGTTAAACATATTTCAGGATAAACTTTATTTTTATCTAGTACTTCCTATTTTGGCCCTTACTATTATTACAGAATTGTTTTTAGTAAAAGATTTAGTTACGATTCGTATTATCCCAATGTTCGAGAAACGAAAATATCGTACCAGTATTTTTTATCTAATCACATCTATTGTGTTTTTAACTCTTGTGCCGTATTATACAGGAGAATATCAACCTTCTATTATTGCAGGAGCATTTTTAATCACTTGGGTTAATGATACTTTTGCATATTTGGTTGGGAAAAACTTTGGTAAGCGCAAACTATTAGAACGAATATCTCCAAAAAAGACTATTGAAGGATTCATTGGAGGGTTTATTTTCTCTATACTAGCAGGATATTTAATGGCCATATTCTCTGACACTTTATCAATAAACATTTGGTTGATTATAAGCATAATTATGAGTATTTTTGGAACGCTGGGAGATTTAATCCAATCTAAGTTCAAAAGACAGGCTGGAGTTAAAGACAGTGGTACTATAATGCCAGGCCATGGTGGCATATATGACAGATTAGATAGTGTTATATTTGCCAGCCCATTTTTATATGCATTTTTACAAATATTAAAGCATGTTTCATAAAGAAGGATATAAAATAATATCAGTAGCACTTGTATTATTTCTAGGCATTAATTTGGCCTCTTACGTAGCTATTCAGGTAGACGAATGGCAAATTGCTATATTTTCGGTCACATTAGTATTTCTGATTTTGATTTTACAGTTTTTCAGAAACCCTAAAAGAAACACAACAGTTAGTGATAGTACTGTGGTGGCACCCGTTGATGGAAAAGTAGTAGTTATCGAAGAAGTATACGAAAAAGAACATTTTAAAGATAATCGTTTACAGGTATCAATTTTTATGTCTCCGGTAAATGTTCATGTAACAAGACACCCTATAAACGGAAAAGTTACTTTTAGCAAATATCATCCTGGTAAATACCTTGTAGCTTGGCATCCAAAAGCCTCTGAAGAAAATGAAAGAACTACCGTTGTTGTAAAAAACAATAGCATAGAAGTACTTTATCGACAAATAGCAGGAGCTCTTGCAAAAAGAATTGTAAATTATGCTAAAGAAGGAGAAAAGGTAACTCAGGGCTCTGATAGTGGTTTCATTAAATTTGGATCCAGAGTAGACGTATATTTGCCTATAGGAACCGAAGTAAGTGTTACTTTAAACCAAAAAGTAAAAGGAGGAGAAAGTGTTATTGCCAATCTTTAATCATGACCGAAGAAGAATTAAATATTGCCTTCGATAACGCATATAAGCGTGCCTGCAATACTAAAATACAATTGCCACCCGATGTTATGCTTCATTTCTATGCATATTACAAAAGAGCAACGCATACAGAAGGTTTTTTCACTCCTTCAGGGGATAGCGAACTTAGAAATGCATTTAAACTAAATGCATTTTTTCAAGCAAAAAATCTTACCCCAAAAGAAGCCAAAGAAAAATATATCGAATTGGTAAATAAATATATAACCGATTAATAAAAAGGCCTTGATTTATATAAATCAAGGCCTTTTTATTAATTATTATACTACCTAATTACATCTAATTGCTCAAACTCTTAAGGCTTGACTTTATAGTAGCAATTTTAGCTTCGGCATCAGCTTGTTTCTTCTTTTCGTTAGCAATAACCTGGTCTGGTGCATTATTTACAAAACGTTCATTTTGTAATTTTTTCTGAACAGATTTCAAGAAACCTTCTGTATACGATAGTTCATCAGTTAATTTCTTAATTTCTTCTTCTACATTGATCGCTCCAGAAACCGGAATGAAATACTCATTAGATTTCACTCTAAAAGAAAGTGCTCCTTCAACCTTAGCATCTACATAGTTTAATGCCGACAAGTTTCCGAGCTTACTAATTACCGTATCAAAAGAGGCGCTATTATTTTCACTATTTAATACAGATAATTCGATAGTTTCTTTAAACGCTATATTTTTCTCTTTTCGTATTGTTCTAATTCCAGAAACTACTTCTGCCGCAATCTCGAATTCTGCAATCAAATTTTCATCAACTGCTTGTGGTTCTGGCCAACTGGCAATGATCAATGCTTCTTCTGGTGTTCTATCTGTGATCTGTTGCCATATTTCTTCAGAAATAAAAGGTACAAAAGGGTGTAAAACCTTTAAATTATCTTCTAAAATTTTGATTACCTCCTGGTATGTTTTACCATCAATGGGACTCCCATATGCAGGTTTAACCATTTCTAATAACCAACTACAGAAATCATCCCACACCAACTTATACGTAGTCATCAAAGCATCGCTAATACGATATTTTGCATAACTATCTTCGAGTTCCAAGAGTGTTTTCTGAAATTTTGAGGTATACCATGCTATCGCCATAGCAGAAGATTCTGGTTGATCTATAGTAGCATCAATCTCCCACCCTAGAATAAGTCTAGAGGCATTAAATATTTTATTAACAAAGGCACTACCCTGCTTACACAAGTCTTCATCAAACATTAAATCATTCCCTGCAGGAGAACTTAGTAACATTCCTACCCTAATACCATCTGCTCCATATTGATCTATTAAGTCCAAAGGATTTGGAGAGTTACCTAAAGATTTAGACATTTTACGGCGTTGCTTATCCCTTACAATACCTGTAAGATATACATTAGTAAAAGGTTTTTCTCCTCGATACTCATATCCAGCAATAATCATACGCGCTACCCAAAAGAATAAGATTTCTGGTGCAGTAACCAGGTCATTAGTTGGATAATAGTAATTGATCTCTTTATTATCTGGTTCTAAAATACCGTTAAAAACACTCATAGGCCATAACCAAGAAGAAAACCAGGTATCCAAAGCATCAGGATCCTGAGTAAGATCTGCATTGGTCAACTCGGTATTTCCTGTCTTTTCTTTAGCCAAAACCAAAGCCTCTTCTCTACTTTCTGCTACTACAAAATCTTCTTTGCCATCCCCATAGAAATATGCCGGTATTTGGTGCCCCCACCATAACTGGCGTGAAATGTTCCAATCTCTAACATTTTCCATCCAGTACCGATAGGTATTTATAAATTTTTCGGGAACCAGGTTTACCTCTTTATCTAAAACAGCATCTAATGCTGGCTGAGCAAGGTCTTTCATTTTTAAGAACCACTGATCACTTAATTTTGGTTCGATCACAGCTTTGGTACGCTCACTAGTCCCTACTTTATTAAGATGTGTTTCAGTTTTTGCAAGTACTCCAATACGCTCAAGTTCCTTTACAATCTCTTTACGAACCACAAAACGATCTTTTCCTTCATACTGCAATCCATAAGAATTCAATGTAGCATCATCATTAAAGATATCTATAACTTCTAGATTATGCCTATCTCCCAAAGTCTTATCGTTAAGATCATGAGCAGGTGTCACTTTAAGACACCCTGTACCAAACTCCATATCCACATATTCATCTTCGATTATAGGTATAATGCGGTTAGCGATAGGCACAATAGCTTTTTTACCCTTAAGATGTGTAAATCGATCATCATTTGGATTAATACATATTGCAGTGTCTCCCATAATTGTCTCTGGTCGAGTGGTTGCAATAGTTAGTGTATCTTCTGTTCCTTCTATTTTATAGTTCAGGTAATATAAATTCCCTTGTTTTTCTTCATAAATAACCTCTTCATCAGATAAAGTAGTCTTAGCCTGGGGATCCCAATTTACCATTCTATAGCCACGATAAATCAATCCTTTATTATAAAGATCTACAAAAACCTTAATTACAGACGAAGACAAGTTGTCATCCATTGTAAAAGCAGTACGCTCCCAATCACAAGATGCTCCTAATTTTTTTAATTGCTCCAGGATAATGCCACCATGTTTATGGGTCCACTCCCAGGCATGTTCTAAAAACTCTTCTCGGGTAAGATCGTTTTTATCAACTCCTTCTTCTTTTAACTTAGCAACGACTTTAGCCTCTGTTGCTATTGATGCATGATCAGTTCCCGGTACCCAGCATGCATTATACCCCTTTAGACGGGCTCTACGGATTAATACATCCTGAATTGTATTGTTAAGCATATGTCCCATATGCAAAACACCAGTAACATTTGGCGGCGGAATGACAATAGTATACGCTTCTCTTTCATCAACCTCTGAATGAAAATAGTTATTTTCCATCCAGTAGGCATACCACTTTTCTTCTACCGATTTTGCATCATATTTTCCTGCTAAAGACATACTTTGGTCTAATTTTTGAGTTTAGAAGTGCAAAAGTACTTATTAAAGTATGAAGTACGAAGTTAGAAATATGAAAATTTAAAAAAAACCGAGTAATGAAATTAAATAATGCACCTATAAAAATATAATAGTTTATAGCCTGCATTATATTAAAATTTCTAACCTCACACCTCTAGCTTTTGACCTTTTACTTTTAGGCTTCATTTTGCAGTTGAATAAAAAGTAAGTACTTTTACGTTTAATAAAAACCTACATCATGAAAAAAATAATGATAATTTTATTTATTGGTGTTCTTGGCACAACCTTAAATGCACAAGACACTAATAAAGCACAAATAAAATTTAAATCCGAAGTTGTTGATTATGGCGAAATCGCCAAAGGCAGTGACGGTGTACGCAAATTTGAATTTACAAATACAGGAAATGCTCCTTTAGTCATCTCCAGAGTATATTCAAGCTGTGGATGCACTATTCCTAAAAAACCAGAGCAACCAATTGCCCCAGGAGAATCTGGTGTTATCGAAGTTAAATATGATACCAAAAGAGTGGGACCAATTCGCAAAACTATCACAGTAACATCCAACGCAGGAGATACTCCTACAATGGCTATAAAAATTAAAGGAACTGTACTTGATAAAAGTGTTTTAGAAAAGAAAAACTAAGCACTTATACAATAAATAGCAACAAAAAAGGGTACTCCAGAGTATCCTTTTTTTGTTTTTAAATTACTTTTTTAAGAGAGAAATTGTAGATTATTTCTATCCCTAATCGCTCTATTTTCATCTTGATTTTCCTTCCCTCTTCAAAATAAAACATATCATTTAGATCAGAAAGTTTATACCTATATGCATTTCTACCATTTACTTGTAAAATAACATCTCCTTTTCTTAGGCCAACAAGATCGGCTGGCGAATTGGGTCTAACATCTAAAATTTCATACTTAGGCTGAAGAATAAAGTTATTTGTGAGCTCAATCGTTTTTTGGTTTATTAATTTATTTAACCCTAAATACACTCTATCTTCTTCTTTATAATTTCTTACTGCTGTAAAACCAGTATGCTGAATAGTAAGCCCGCTCATGTTATAATGAAAAGGTTTATTAAAAAAGGCATTCTTTTTAAAAGATATTTTCTTGCGAGTATAATCTAAAATAAGATTAAATCTTCTTAAGACATTTCCTCCTAAAGACCCTTGCCTATTATTTAAAGATATTCCTTGTATATATATAGAATCCGGAAATGAAGCTGTTACCTCCTTCATTTTAAAATCACCAATATGAAGTTCTTTAATCTTAGTTTTTTCTCCATATATATCTCCGCTAAAACCTTTACCCAAAAAATCTCTAAAGGAATTATCACCAGCATATATTCCTTTTTCTTTATTCTCAAATAACCATAACGAAGAGCCAGACCCCGAATCTAATAAAAGATTAATATCAATCAATCCATTAGCAGATTCATATTGAGCTGTAATAAATGGTCTTTTCTTTTTTTCTCTAAAATCAATTTTAGTTTGATAACATTTTTTGCACTTTTTATATGTATACGATCCTGGATTATACATTTTTATGTACTGTTTTGCATAATTAATGTCCAAAACAAAATTTTTAATAAAATCATGACCTATAATGCCATGTACAGGAAATCCCATTCTGGGAGAAAAGTTAATTGATTCATCTAAAACCAGGTAAATCTTATGATTAGTGCTAACCGCATCACCTATCCTTACCTCATTATTGATTGATTTTATGGCTTCTACCGGTTTATTGTCACCTAACCCTCTAAGGTAAATTTTCGAAGCATTCTTAAGCTCTAAGGAACTTTTATTATCTACACTAAAAATAATTGTTGATCCAACACCAGTATCTAAAATAAAGGAAAGTTCGACACCATTTACAATAACAGGAACTACAATAAGGTTATTTGCCAATTCAAATCTAATCTTATCACTTTTTTTCCCAATAGGCAACTGGAAGCTTTCTTGAGCAAAAAGAGCGGCATTAAAGATCAGAAATAGTACTAAAATCTTACTTTTAAGAAAATGACAAAAATCTAGTAGAAATACCTTCATTACTCTAAATATAAAAAATATAGTTGAAAAACCTACAAACTAAATAAGGATTTACAAATTCAAATAAGTTATTCTTTAATTAGATTATCTTTTTCAGATAGAATTCGCACTTTATTTCTACTCCCAATCGTTCTATTTTTATCTTAATTTTTTTACCTTCTTCAGAAGAAAACAGGTTATTAAGATCCGAGAGTTTATATCTATACGCATTTTTCCCATTCACCTGCAAAATAACATCTCCTTTTTTTAAACCTGCAAGATCTGCCGGTGAACCAAGTCTAATATTAGAAATCTCATATTTAGGCTTAAGTACAAAATTATTTGAAACCACTAACCTTTGTTCACTTACCATATTATCTACTCCCAGATAAGCTTCATTTTTTTCTACATAAGCTTCTTTTTTTATACCACTAACATTGTAATCATTTACAGCTGTATAACCTCTATGCTGAATAGTAAGCCCACTCATGTTGTAATAAAAAGGCTTATTATAGAAGTTATTCTTTTTAAAAGATATTTTCTGACGAGAATAATCTATAATAAGGTTAAATCTATGTAAAATATCACCTCCCAACGATCCTTCTCTATCATCGAGAGACATTCTCTGTATATAAATAGAATCTGGAAAAGAAGCTTTTACTTCTTTCAATATAAAATCACCAACATGAAACTCTTTGATTTTAGTTTTTTGGCCGTATACATTTCCGCTAAACCCTTTACCCAAAAAATCCCTAAACGAGTTTCTTGTTACTCTAATACCTTTTTTTACATCTTCAAACAACCAGAGAGAAGATCCAGAACCCGAATCCAGCAAAAGATTAACATCAATCAATTTTTCTTCAGATAGATATTTTGCAATTACAAATGGTTTTTTATTTTCATCTCTTAGATCAAGCTTAGCACGATAGCACTTTCTACATTTTTTATAAGCATAAGATTCTGGCCTATAAACTTTTATAAATTCTTTTGTATAATTAATATCAAAGACAAAATCTTTAAAAAAATCATAGCCAATAACCCCATGTATGACAGTTCCCATTCTAGGTGAAAAATTAATAGATTTATCCAAAACCTGATAAATGGTATGATTAATACTTAACGCTTCTCCAATCGTCATCACATTATTAACAGATCGTATTGCTTCTACCGGGTCATCATTACCCAATCCTCTAAGCTGAATCTTTGAAATATTTTTATGTTTCAAAGAAATTGTATCATCAACACTAAAAACAATTGTAGACCCAATACCAGTATCCAGGATAAAAGAAAGTTTAGCGCCATTTACAACAACAGGAATAACAATAAGGTTATTTATTAATTGGAATTTAACCTTAGTGTTGTTTTTTCTAAAAGGTAATCTGAAATCATTTTGCGCATGAAGAACAAAATTGAAAAGCAAAAGTATCATTAAAAGTCTACCTCTCATAAAAGAAAAAAATTAAGTCACAGAAGCTTGATCGCATTAAATATAAAAAAATAGCTAAAAAATAGTATCAAGTATGCCCCAATTTCTTAAAATATTTAAGAAATTTACCGCTATTTTATTTTTTTAAATCAGATCAGATGCCAATAATATCGCATAAAGGTAGAGCTATGCCCGAATCACCAATTCGAAAATTAGTTCCTTTTGCAGAAAAAGCTACAAAAGAAGGTAAACATATTTACCGTCTAAATATCGGTCAACCAGATATAAAAACACCGATTGAAGCCATGGATGCCGTACGAAACCATAAATTAGAAATTCTAGCTTATAGTCACTCTGCCGGATTTGAAAGTTTTAGAAATAAATTAGCTGGCTATTATGCAAAACATGATATTAATGTGTCCTCTGATGATATCTTAATCACTACCGGGGGCAGCGAAGCATTAATTTTTACCATGGGTAGTATTACAGACCCTGGTGATGAAATTATAGTTCCAGAACCTTTTTATGCAAATTATTATAGTTTTTCGACGCAATCTACTATTAAAGTAGTTCCTGTTATTTCTAAAATAGAAACTGGATTCGCCTTGCCGTCTATTGCAGAGTTCGAAAAATTAATTACAAAAAAAACCAAAGCTATACTAATTTGTAATCCTGGTAATCCAACGGGCTACCTTTACAGCAAAGAAGAAATAAAACAATTAGCAGAACTTGCTATCAAATATGACTTATTTTTGATCTCTGATGAGGTGTATCGAGAATTCGTATATGACGATTCAGAACATTACTCGATATTACAAGAAAAAGGTCTTGATGAACATGCCATTATTGTAGACTCTGTCTCTAAACGATATAGCATGTGTGGGGCACGTATAGGATGTATGATAAGTAAAAACAAAAGTGTAATGGAAACTGCTATGAAATTTGCACAAGCACGGCTAAGCCCTCCTACCCTTGCACAAATTGCTAGTGAAGCAGCATTAGAAGCTCCAGAATCATACTATACAGAAACTGTTGCAAAATATAAAGCCAGAAGAGATACCCTGGTAGCTGGTCTTAAAGAAATCCCAGGAGTAAAAGTAGGAATTCCTAAAGGTGCTTTTTACTGTATTGCAGAATTACCAATCGAAGATGCTGATCACTTTGCACAATGGCTTCTGGATGAATTTGACTTAGATAAGCAAACTATTATGGTGGCGCCAGCCTCTGGGTTTTATTCGGGTCCTGACAAAGGAAAAAACCAAGTACGAATAGCATATGTTCTAAATAGAAGAGATCTTAAAAAGGCAATTGAAATATTAAAAATAGCCCTTGAAAAATATAATGATCGATGAAACTAACATTAAAAAATGTCAAGTATATTTTCCTAAAAGGAAATGTTTAAAATTTTTAATGAGAGAGCGTAGTGATTATACATGTTCTCAATTTTATAATTAATTTATCATCAAATAATTACTAAAATTTAAACGTGTGAAAATTGAATATAATAAATCCTTAAAAAAGTACAACACTTTCGGAATTGATGTCATTGCCGCAGAATTTGCAGCTATTACATCAGAATCCGAACTTGATACTATGCTTTCAAAAAACAACAAAAACCCTCTTTTCATTTTGAGCGGCGGAAGCAATATGCTACTAACAAAAAATCTTGACATGTTAGTATTACATATTGCTATAAAAGGAATTACAGTTACAGAAGAATCAGACAATTATGTATCTGTATCTGTAAATGCTGGAGAAAACTGGCATGATTTTGTACAATACTGTATCAAAAACAACTACGGTGGGTTAGAAAATTTATCTCTAATTCCCGGGTATGTTGGCAGTGCTCCAATTCAAAATATTGGTGCCTATGGTGTAGAACTTAAAGATACAATGACGAGTTGCGAAGCGATTCATATTACTACCCGAAAGAAACATATATTTTTAAATAAAGATTGCAAATTTGGATATCGTAACTCTGTTTTTAAAAACGATGCAAAAGGTGAATATATAATTACAAAAGTTACCTTTAGATTGACCAAAAAAGAACATACTCTTAACACAAGCTATGGTGCTATAGAAAATGCTTTGATCGATCAGGGAATCTCCAAACCGACAATTAAAGATGTATCTGAAGCAGTGATCGCAATACGCAAAAGCAAACTCCCCGACCCTTCGCAAATCGGAAACAGTGGTAGTTTTTTTAAAAACCCAGTTGTTGATGTTAATCATTTTACCAGGCTTCAAAAAACATATCCTAACATTCCTTTTTATAAAATAGATGAAGAGCATATTAAAATTCCGGCAGGCTGGTTGATCGAGCAATCTGGTTTTAAAGGAAAGCGCTGGGGTGATGCAGGAGTGCATGAAAAACAAGCTTTGGTTTTGGTAAACTACGATAATGCCTCTGGAAATGAAATTTTGAATGTATCCAAAAGAATTTTAACCGACATAAAAGAAAAATTCGATATTCTTCTTGAAACTGAAGTTAATATTATATGAAATTAAAGCATTAAATGAGTATATCTAATCAAAAAAACTGATATCAATCAAGAATTAATACATTATTCTTAATTTTTTGTTTAATAGCTTCTTAGCCATACCATACATTCTTTGTATCTTTGTAACCAATTTTGATTTTTAATATTATTATGAAGCTTTTATTACTTACAATTGTTTTATTACTATTAGCATTTGGTGGTATCGCAATTAAATTATGGGCGAAAAAAGATGGTAAATTTGCTGGTACATGTGCAAGTCAAAGTCCATTTTTAAATAAGGATGGTGAATCATGTTCTCTTTGTGGTAAAACTCCAGATCAGTACTCAAACTGTAACGAAGAAAAACACGCTGAATAGCATTTTATCGATTATCTATTTCACTCAAAAACAATGCATTGAAAAAAGAAAATCTCATCCTCTTAGAAGATCATATAAAAAAAGCTAAAGAAGGGAAGCAAATATCTTTTAATTACCTTCTTGACACTTTTTGGAATGATGTTTACAATTTTCAGTTGAAAAAAACTCAAGATGAGTATGAAGCTGAAGACATAACTATACAAAGTTTTTCTCGAGCATTTGATAAAATTAACACGTTTAAAGAAGAATATAACTTTAAAACGTGGTTGATTCAGATTTCAAAAAACATCCATATAGACCTATTGCGAAAAAAAAATGCATCAATACAATCCAAAACTACAACACAAGTAGACGATGCTGTATATAAGATCATCGATCATAATCCAACTCCAGAAGACAAACTAATTACCGAGCAAAATTTAGCTCAGCTACTTCTCTACATTAAACAGTTAAAACCTAATTACCAAAAAGTAATTAACTTAAGGTATTTTCAGGAATTGAGTTATAAAGAAATTGCTGATCACCTCAACGAACCTATAAACAATGTCAAAGTAAAGTTATTGAGGGCCAGAAAACTACTTTCTGAAATAATTACTAATGCAAAGCACTAATTTTTAAACAAAAAACTATCTCAAGGTAAAAGAAGTAAACCTTTTGATAACACCATACAATGGATCAATCCATTTGTCGTTGATTTTTTTATCGTATTTCACAAACTTTTGTATCAATCCTTTTGGTGCAGAAATCTCTTTTTCTATAGCAGTGATATTAATATACCTCTGATTATTAAGCAACCATTTTTCTACACGCTTTCGATTGTTTTTTGTTTTTTTAAGACTTACCAATTCTTCGGGCATGATTTTTCTCTTTATCAAAAAAGATAACTGTCAAATTCAAAAAAAATTTTATGTTAACTTAATTTTAACCTGATGTTAAGACTTTGTATAGATATGGTTTTACTGTAAGAAGAAATATCTAGAAATTATAACCCCTATTTCCTTTAACATAACGTAGTTTAATAGCGTACTTCTTTTTTAAAATTTAAGATACCTCTTGTAATGATCTATTAACTTTATTCAAAACTTCATTTTAATCTAAGCTTTCTTTGTATTTTTGCTAAAAATATTGCTTGTATGAATAACAATGTTGCTAGCGTAGCACCTCCTAAAGGAAAACCAAAATGGTTACGTGTTAAACTTCCTACGGGAAAGAAATACACAGAACTTCGGGGATTAGTAGATAAGTATAACCTACATACCATCTGTACTTCGGGTAGTTGTCCTAATATGGGAGAATGCTGGAGTGAAGGAACTGCTACTTTTATGATATTAGGTAATATATGTACACGTTCCTGTGGTTTTTGCGGTGTTAAAACCGGAAGACCAGAAACTGTAGATTGGGAAGAACCCGAAAAAGTAGCGCGATCTATAAAATTGATGAATATAAAGCATGCTGTTGTTACATCTGTAGATAGAGATGATTTGTTAGATGGTGGGTCAATTATCTGGGCAGAAACTATTCAAGCTATTCGTAGAATGAATCCAGAAACTACATTAGAAACATTAATTCCAGATTTTCAAGGGAAAACAAAAAATATAGATAGAATTATTACAGTAAAACCAGAAGTGGTTTCTCATAATATGGAAACTGTAAAGAGGTTGACTCGAGAAGTTCGCATCCAGGCCAAATATGAACAAAGCCTGCAAGTATTGAAATATCTTAAAGAAAATGGTATTGAACGTACAAAAAGCGGAATCATGCTGGGGCTTGGAGAAAAAGAAGATGAAGTTATACAAACACTAAGTGATCTTAGAACAGTAGGTTTAGACATTGTTACTATAGGGCAATATCTACAACCAAGTAAAAAACATCTTCCTGTAAAAGAATTTATAACTCCGGATCAGTTTAAAAAATATGAAGAAATAGGTTTAGAAATGGGATTCAGGCATGTAGAAAGTAGTGCCTTGGTAAGATCTTCATATAAAGCTCAAAAGCATTTAACTTAATCCAAAAAAACAGTAGTAAGGATTTAATGAATACACCTATTAGAATTGCTATCAACGGTTTTGGAAGAATAGGCCGTAACTTGTTTAGATTATTAATCAATCATCCTAGCATACAAGTTGTAGCAATAAACGACCTCGCCGATTCAAAAACATTAAGTCACCTTCTTAAATATGATAGTATACATGGTATTTTATCTTTTGAGGTATCTCATACCAAAGATCATATTATAGTACAAGGCACATCAATCCCATTACTTAATGAAAAAGATCCAGAACATTGCAACTGGAAAAAATATGATGTAGACATTGTTATCGAATCAACAGGGAAATTTAAAACCAAACCCGATGCAGAAAAACACTTAAAGGCTGGTGCAAAAAGAGTTATTTTATCTGCTCCATCTGTAGAAGATAGTATAAAAACTATTGTTATGGGTGTAAATGACCATGTCCTTGATGGGTCAGAAACTATCTTATCTAATGCTTCTTGCACCACAAACAATGCAGCACCTATGATCAAGGTGATCAATGATTTATGTGGCATCGAACAAGCCTATATCACTACTGTACACAGCTACACTACTGATCAAAGTTTACACGATCAACCTCATAGAGATTTAAGACGGGCACGAGCTGCCAGTCAATCTATAGTTCCCACAACAACCGGTGCAGCAAAAGCATTAACAAAAATTTTCCCCGAGCTAAGCGATGTAATAGGAGGATGTGGTATAAGGGTTCCTGTTCCTAATGGATCACTCACAGATATTACCTTTAATGTTAAAAGGCAAACTTCTATTCAAGAAATCAACAACGAATTTAAAAAAGCTTCTCAAACTAGCCTAAAAGGTATTTTATCATACACAGAAGACCCAATCGTATCTGTTGATATACTTGGTAATCCATACTCTTGCACATTTGATTCTCTAATGACTTCTGTGATAGGAAAAATGGTAAAAATCATAGGTTGGTATGACAATGAAATAGGATATAGTAATAGAATAATTGATTTAATTATTAACATTTGTAAGAAATAACTATCTTAGTTGAGATATTTCAGAGGAAAAATGCCAACCCAAATCAAATACTTTATAGCGCAATTTTTACTTATTTGTTGTTTTTTTAGTTATGCACAGACGTCTGAGCTCTCAGAAAACAATCAAATGAATGACTCTATTGAGAGTTATTTGGAAAATGCTTCTCAATCTATTGATCAAACTAGATTAGAACCTGCACTTTCTAATATTATCAACGCAAAAGAACTTGCATTACAACAACAAGACAAAATTTATATAGCAAAAACCAATATGGTACTTGCTAAGCTATATCGGGAATTGGGAGATCTAAAAAAAGCTGAAGAGCAAATTCTTGATGCTATTGCTTTTCAGAATGAAACCAATGATGAATTTATGCTTGTTTCTTCATATACCATATATGGATCAATTGCTACAAAGCTTGAAAAATATAAAACAGCATTAAAATTTCTTGAAGACGCATTTATAATAGCCAAAAAAAAAGATTTCAAAAGTCAGGAAGGACCTATAAAATTAAACCTTGGACTTTTAGCACTTGCTCAAGAAAATCCCGAATTGGCTATAAAACACTTTAATAGTGGACTTCCTATTATAAATTCATTTGATCAGCATTATTTTAAAGCAAAACTCTACACCAATAAAGCTAGAGCACAATTATCAATAAACCAGCCCGATGAAGCCATGAAAACCAATGATTTGGCTATGAAGATTGGTGAAGATATGGAGTATGCAGAAATACGATCAGAATGTTTCGAACTGTATAGCCAGATCTATGAACGAAAAGAAGATTATCCCGCTTCTCTTGAAAACCTTAGAGCACACGAAAAAATAAAAGATGCTCTATTCAATACCAACAAAGAAATCATAGCTCAAGAAGCAGGTGCAAAATTAAACCTAAACGAAAACAATGTTCTAATAGAAGAATTGACAGAAGAAAATATACAACAGCAAAGATCTTTAAAATTAGGACGCCTTACCACAATACTAAGTATTGCTTTAATAACAATATTATCTCTTTTAACTCTTTCTCTTTATAAAAATAATAATCTCAGAGCGAGAGCAAATGAATTATTACAAAATAAAAATACAGAACTTATACTAGCAAAAGAGAATGCAGAAAGAGCTAGTGAAGCCAAAGTTCAATTCCTCTCTACAATAACACACGAATTAAGAACACCATTATATGCTGTTACAGGATTAACTCATCTGTTACTTGAAGAAAGCCCTACACCTAACCAAAAAGAACATCTTAATTCTCTCAAATTTTCTGGAGAATATCTCTTGTCATTAATTAATAATATTCTGGATCTCAATAAACTTGAGGCTAACAAGGTAGAATTAGAGAACACATCATTTAATTTGAAAAAACGAATAAACGATGTATTAATAGCTCTAGGTAAATCTGCAAAAGACAGAAACAATAATTTACATTACGAGTTTGACGAGTCTATCCCGACTAAACTTAAAGGAGATCCTCTTAAAGTTTCTCAAGTCTTAATCAATCTTATCGGAAATTCTATAAAATTTACGCAAAACGGGGATATTTGGATACGAGTAAAACCCATTAGTCAAATTGAAAACAAAGTCTCACTTAGTTTTGAAATTGAAGATAATGGAGTAGGAATATCAGAAAAGAAACAACTTAGTATTTTCGAAAACTTTACTCAAGGTTCTGTACAAATTAATAGAAAATTTGGTGGTACAGGTCTAGGGTTATCGATAGTGAAAAATTTGTTATCCTTAATGGATAGTGAAATCAAACTAGAAAGTGAATTGGGCAAGGGATCTAAATTTTTATTTGATCTTAAATTCGATATTTTTGAAGACAAAAGCACTAATTATACCGAAGAGGCTAAGAAAATTGATTACAGTATAATGATTGATAAACGCATATTGGTGGTAGAAGACAATAAAATCAATCAATTAATTACAAGAAAAATCTTAGAAAAGAATGAGATAAAATGTGATGTTGCCGATAATGGTGATATTGCAGTAAATAAAACAAAAGAAAACACCTTCGACCTCATTCTTATGGATATTCATATGCCAGGAATCAGTGGAATTGAAGCTACAAAACAAATTAGAAAATTCAACAAAGAAATTCCAATTATAGCATTAACAGCAGTTACTCTGGATGATAATCTAGATGAATTCTATGATAATGGGTTTAATGATATTATACCAAAACCATATAAAACCGAAGAGTTCTTTACAAAACTTCACAAAGCATTGGTAAAAAAACAGGCCACAGCCTCGTGATTTGGCACAGCTTTTGAAAAAGGTTAACCGAGTTTATAAATATAAACTTTATTTGAGTTAGCCAGAATTAAAAAATAAGACCCTTTAAAAGGGTCTTATTTTTTTTCAATAAACTTTAATATTTTATCATCAAAAGAAGTAGCTCCTTCTATAAACCTTACTTCTATTGGCTGATACCATAGTTTCTTTTCAGAAATATCCGGAGCCAATCTCACATAATCTTTTTCTGTAGTAATAATAAATTCTAGAGTATTCAATTTTTTTAATTCAGTATCTGTAAAATTATGATGATCAGGAAAATTAATATGATCAAATTTCAACCCTAAAGAAGTATAATGATCTAACAAAGGAGTAGGGTTAGCAATACCGGTTACCAATGTAAAGTGGATATTTTGCAAGGAGTTGATTGGTTTTGTTTCAGAAATATTTACGATATTATTTCCGTAATCAATAGTGGTAAAAAACAAATCCTGATTGGAATTTATTGCTAGTTTATCCGTAATCCTTTTCCTTTCTTCAAAAGATAATGGATTGGGGCATTTTGTAACTACAATAATATCAGCCCGGTCAGCTCCCTTTTTCGGTTCTCTTAAATTTCCTGTAGGTAAGACAATATCATTACAGTAGAGATCATAATAAGCAGTAAGCAAAATATAGAACCCTGCTTTTACCTTACGATGTTGATAAGCATCATCTAGTAAAATTACTTCTGGCTTGGGTGTTAATGATCTTAAATTAGAAATTCCACTACATCTATCAGCATCCACCGCCACTACAACATCTGTAAATTTTCTTTTAAACTGAAGCGGCTCATCTCCTACTTGTTTTGCAGTAAAAGACGTATCAACCAGTTTAAACCCTTTGGTTTCTCTTTTATATCCCCGACTAAGTGTTGCTAATGGTATCTTATCTTTAAGCAAAGTCACTAAATATTCTATCATCGGCGATTTACCTGTTCCTCCTACACTTAGATTTCCTACTACTATTAACGGAAAGTCATATGTTGTAGATTTTTTAATCCCCAGATCATATAATTTATTTCTCAACCAGGTAGCCAGAAAATAAAAAGGAACAAATGGTAAAAGTATTTTTCGCAGTAAATTCACACGTTAAAAATTTTCAATGTATCACTGCAACAAAAGTATAAAACGAAACTTTGATTATTGATAAAAGTTTTTTTACATTCAATTTTTATTCAAAAACATATTATAATGCAAATAAAAGAGGTTATACAGCATCTTGAAACTTTAGCTCCAATCGCATACGCAGAAGACTTTGATAATGTTGGCTTATTGGTTGGTAGTCCCGAAACTGTGGCAACAGGAATTATGGTAACTCTGGATACTCTGGAAAACATAGTAGATGAAGCTATAGAAAACAAGTGTAATTTGATTATAAGCTTTCACCCAATCGTATTTAAGGGACTCAAAAAGTTTAATGGTAGCAACTATGTAGAGCGAGTAATAATGAAAGCTATCAAAAATGATATTGCCATTTTTGCCATTCATACTGCGCTAGACAATTCGATATATGGTGTAAACGATATGATGTGTGAGCAATTAGGACTTGTGAATCGTAAAATTCTTATCCCACAAAGCGGAAATATTAAAAAACTAGTCACCTTCGCTCCTATTGCTGAAGCTGAAATACTCCGCAGCAAACTATTTGAAGCAGGAGCTGGAACCATTGGCAATTATGACAATTGTAGTTTTTCTTCTGAAGGAACAGGAACATTTAGAGCTTTAGATACTGCAAAGCCTTCAATTGGTGAAATCGGAAAAACACATCGCGAAAAAGAAACTCAGATTCAGGTAACATACCCCAAACATTGTGAAAGTAAAATCCTTAAAACGCTTTTTGAGAATCATTCTTATGAAGAAGTCGCCTATGAAATTACTACTCTCGAAAATAAAAATCAAAATATTGGAATGGGCATGATTGGAGAACTACCAAATCCAATAGAAGAGCTTGATTTTTTAAAACATATCAAAAATGTTTTCAAAACAGGATGTGTCCGGCACTCGGCATTACTAAACAAACCCATCAAAAAAGTAGCTGTTTTAGGAGGCAGCGGTAGTTTTGCAATTACTAATGCACATCACGCAGGTGCAGATATTTTTATCACCGCAGATTTAAAATATCATCAATTCTATGAAGCCGAAGGTAGATTAATATTGGCCGATATTGGTCATTATGAAAGCGAACAATACACAAAAAACCTAATTGTTAGTTATCTTAGAAAAAAAATCAGTAATTTTGCAATCATTTTATCGGATAAAAATACCAATCCAATTCAATACATATAAAATATGGCAAAGAAAGAAGTTACTGTTGAGCAAAAATTAAGAGCTTTATATGACTTGCAATTAATAGACTCTAGAGTTGATGAGATTAGAAACGTACGCGGAGAATTACCATTAGAAGTTGAAGATCTTGAAGATGAAGTAGCCGGATTAAATAAAAGATTAGAAAAGCTAAACAATGATCTTGAGACTATCGCCGAAGGTATTAGTAGCAAGAAAAATTTAATTGAAGAAGCTAAAGCGCTGATCAAAAAATACGGAGAGCAACAAAAAAACGTTCGTAATAATCGTGAATACAATTCACTTAGTAAAGAAATTGAATTTCAGGAGTTAGAAATTCAATTAGCAGAAAAGCATATCAAAGAGCACAAAGCTCAGATTATTCAAAAAAACGAGATTATCGACCAAACCAAAGGAAAACTTGGTGAACGTGACTCACACCTTTCTCATAAAAAAGGAGAACTTGATGCTATTTTAGCTGAAACTGAAAAAGAAGAGCAAGCTTTAATTTCTAAATCTGAAGATTACCAAAAAGAAATCGAAGATCGCTTAATCAGTGCTTATAAAAGAATACGTAGCAATGTAAAAAATGGACTTGCTGTTGTACCAATAGAACGTGGTGCTTCTGGAGGATCATTTTTCACTATTCCGCCTCAGGTACAGATGGAAATCGCTTCTCGCAAGAAAATCATTACAGACGAACACAGTGGTCGAATTTTAGTTGATCAAGAACTTGCAAAGGAAGAAAAAGAAAAAATGAACGCGCTTTTTGCAAAATTATAGCAAAAAGATAGTTAAATAATATATAGCCTCAGTTTTACTGAGGCTTTTTTGATTGTACAAACAATGAACCACATCCTCATTATAGGCTTTGTTTGGCCAGAACCCAATTCTTCGGCAGCAGGGAGCAGAATGATGCAACTTATAGCACTATTCAAGACTCAAGACTGGAAAATTACATTTGCCAGTCCTGCAGCAGAAACAGAGCACATGATTAGTCTCGAAAACATAGACATCTCTAAAACAACTATAGAACTCAATAACTCCAGTTTTGATGATTTTATCATAGAACAACAACCCAATATAGTGCTGTTTGATCGATTTATGACAGAAGAACAATTTGGATGGAGGGTTTCAAAACATTGTCCCGACGCATTAAAAATATTAAATACAGAAGACCTACATAGCCTTAGAAAAACACGGCAAGAATCATTTAAAAGCAATACGGTTTTTAACAGTAATCAACTTTTACAAAACGACATTACAAAACGAGAGATCGCAAGCATCTATCGATGCGACCTTTCTTTAATTATTTCTGATTTTGAAATAAAACTTCTTAAAGAAACCTTTAAAATAGACAAGGATTTATTATTCTATTTACCATTTCTGTTTAAACCTATCACTACAGAAACAAAAAAAGAATGGCCTGGGTACAAAAACAGGAAACATTTTGTTACGATAGGAAACTTTCGTCATGAACCTAACTGGAACAGCGTACTACACCTTAAAGAGACCATTTGGCCATTAATCAGAAAAGAGCTTCCAGAATCAGAATTACATATTTATGGGGCATACCCCCCTCCAAAGGCAACACAGCTGCACAATCCCAAAGAAGGATTTTACATCAAAGGGTGGGCAAAAAATGCAAAAGAAATAATGTCACAAGCACGTGTTTGCCTTGCTCCATTGCGATTTGGAGCAGGAATTAAAGGAAAGCTTGCAGAAGCCATGCTTTGTGGCACACCAAGCATAACAACCTCTATAGGAGCAGAAGGAATGCTCGATGAGGAATCTGACTGGAACGGTTTTATAACCGATGATCCCTCAGAATTTACCAAAGCAGCCGTAAGATTATACAATAACGAAACCCTTTGGCAGCAATCACAACAAAACGGAATAGAGATTACAAACACACGATTTCAGGAAGAAATCTTCTGCAACCCATTTCTGGATCAGGTTTCTAAACTTCAAAAAAACCTTAATAAACATCGTGCCAAAAATTTCATAGGCAATTTATTACAGTATCACACACTACGAAGCACAGAATTCATGTCTCGATGGATAGAAGAAAAAAACAAAAGTAAATAAAATAAGAATTCAGCATTAATAACCAGTACCCCCTACATCATCTATATTTTCGTTTTATTTAGAAAACAAAAAAAAGCCTTTCCATATTATGGAAAAGCTTATATATTATATAAAAAACGTACTACTTAAAGCGCAGCTACGTGTTTTGCTAATTGTGATTTTAAGTTAGCAGCTTTATTCTTATGAATAACATTATTCTTAGCTAACTTATCAAGCATAGAAACAACAGTAGGAAACAAAGTCTCCGCTTCTTTCTTATCAGACTCACGTAACTTTTTTATAGCATTACGTGTAGTTTTATGCTGATATCTGTTTCTAAGACGCTTTGTCTCATTACTTCTTATTCTCTTTAATGCTGACTTATGATTTGCCATCTCTCTTCTATTAAATTTCTTACTATAAAATTTGTAGCCCGTAGGGGAATCGAACCCCTCTTACCAGGATGAAAACCTGGCGTCCTAGCCGATAGACGAACGGGCCATTTCCCTTTTCAAGGATTGCAAATTTATAGCTTTCACTTTAAATTTGCAATTAATTTCATTATTGTAGCCCGTAGGGGAATCGAACCCCTCTTACCAGGATGAAAACCTGGCGTCCTAGCCGATAGACGAACGGGCCATGTTGTCTAATTGCGGATGCAAAAATACAACTATTTTTTAATGCTGCAAGTGTTATTTTATTTTTTTCTAAAACCTTAATAAGCCTTAGCAAATAACACTCTGATTTTCGATGGCTTACCACTATACACACAGTCCCCATCTTCTTCTTTTGCATCAAAAGGAATACATCGTATCGTAGCCTTAGTAAGCTCCTTTATCTTTTGTTCTGTTTCTGCAGAACCATCCCAATGTGCCGAGATGAATCCTCCTTTATTCTCTAAAACATCTTTAAATTCATCAAAAGAATTTACTTCTGTAATATGTTCATCTCTATATTGAGCTGCTTTTTGATGCAAACTTTCCTGAATTTCTACAAGTAATGATTCTATAGTTACAACAACCTCATCTTTAGAAACAAACTGTTTTGTTAATGTATCTCGTCGAGCAAGCTCTACAGTCCCTTTTTCTAAATCCTTAGGCCCAATTGCAATCCTAAGAGGAACTCCTTGTAGTTCGTATTGAGCAAATTTGGCTCCAGGCCTGTGCGTATCTCTATTATCAAACTTAACAGAAACTCCTTTAGATCTTAAATCAGCAACCAATTCATTCGCAACTTCAGAAATTTGCTGTAATTGCTCTTCTCCTTTATATATAGGAACAATTACTACCTGAATAGGAGCCAAATTAGGTGGTAACACCAAACCATTATCATCACTATGAGTCATAATTAAAGCTCCCATCAAACGAGTAGAAACTCCCCACGAAGTCGCCCAAACATAATCTAGCTTACCTTCTTTTGAAGTAAATTTCACATCAAAAGCCTTTGCAAAATTCTGCCCAAGAAAGTGTGAAGTACCTGCTTGTAACGCTTTCCCATCCTGCATTAGTGCCTCGATACAATACGTATCTTCTGCTCCTGCAAAACGCTCACTCTCTGTTTTTCTTCCTCTTATCACCGGAATAGCCATAAATTGCTCTGCAAAATCTGCATATATATTATTCATCTGTTCTGTTTCAGCAATTGCCTCTTGCCTTGTGGCATGAGCTGTATGTCCTTCTTGCCATAAAAACTCTGCCGTTCTAAGAAACAACCTGGTACGCATTTCCCATCGCACCACATTAGCCCATTGATTAATTAATAGCGGTAAATCTCTATATGATTGTATCCATCCTCTATATGTATTCCAAATAATAGCTTCAGAAGTTGGACGTACAATCAACTCTTCTTCTAGCTTAGCTTTAGGATCTACAACCAGTTTAGAACTGTCTTCAGGATCAGTTTTTAATCTATAATGAGTAACTACAGCGCATTCTTTAGCAAATCCTTCTGCATTTTTTTCTTCTGCTTCAAACAAACTTTTAGGCACAAATAATGGGAAATAAGCATTTTGATGCCCTGTTTCTTTAAATTTTTTATCTAATTCTGCTTGCATTTTTTCCCAAATAGCATAACCATACGGCTTAATCACCATACACCCTCTTACTGCCGAATTCTCGGCCAGATCAGCCTTGACAACCAATTCGTTATACCATTTTGAATAATCTTCACTACGCTTTGTTAAATTCTTGCTCATAAACTTCTATTTGGCACAAATGTTGTGGCTCTGTTAAATATAATTTAGTTAGCGCAAAACTAACTAAATTTGTAATGTTCAACAATAAAATAAGAAGATATGCGACTTAAAAATTATTTTCAGAGAAGTGGAGCTATAGGTTTTTTACTTTTGGCTGCCATCATTATGTTGACGTCTTGTGGTTCTTATGAATATACTCCTTATAGAGATGGTATTTATAGTGACGCAGGAAGCCAAAAAAATCTTGAGACTCAACCTAATAATACAGATGAAAAATCTAATTATTATTCTAGTTATTTTTCTGAAAAATCTGCACAAATCGATACAGCAATTGAGCAAGATGTAATTTTTACCGACATTGATTCTTATTCTAGCGAAGGATATGATGTAGCAGATACTACTGCTACTGCATTAAACTATGAAGTTGGACAACCAGCATGGGGCAGTAATCCTACTGAAATCAGCGTTAATCTTTACAATACCGGCTGGAATAACTGGGGCCCTGGATGGGGATGGAATGGCTGGTACGGCAATGGATGGGGATGGAACGCCGGATGGGGATGGAATGGCCCTGGATGGGGAATTGGCTGGAACAATCCATACTGGTATGGCGGATACTATTGCCCTCCTTACTATTATGGAGGTTATGCCGGTTACTACAGAGGTTATTATCGCCCTTATTACAACAGATATCCATATTATGGAAGAAGTAGGTATGTAGCCTATAACAGAGGTTCAAGAAATGTATATTCTACTAGAAGTCGCAGAGCATACAATTCAAGTTATAGTACTAGATCACGAAAAGCATCAAACTATAGCAGAAGCAGACAAGGGTATGCTAACAGAAGAGTTAATGCTGCCAGAAGAACACGATCTTCAACAAATAACTATTATAACAGATCCAGGTCTTCAAATAATACATATTCTCGTTCACGATCATCTTCTGTAGGAAGAAATAATTCTACAAGATACTCTAGCCCTACAACTACGACAAGATCCAGAAGTAATTCTTCAACCAGAAGCAGAGGATATTCTCCTTCATCGAACAATTCTTCAAGAAGTCGAAGTTCTGGGTACTCAAGAAGTAGCGCTCCTCGTAGTAGTGGTTCTTCAGTCAGAAGCAGCAGCAGGTCTAGAAGCAGTGGAAGTCGTGGTGGTGGCAGCAGAAGCAGAAGTCGCGGAAGAAACTAAAAATCTTAATTCTAACCTAAAAAAACAATTGTTAGATAACTTTCCCGAATATCTTATTTATTTTTGGGGTATTCTGTAATTCAAAATTTAAAAAATTGATGAAAAAGCTATTCTTATTCATAGGTATACTGTCTATGTCTTTTTTGAGTGCTCAAGACATTACTGATGCATTACGTTATTCACAACAAGATATCCTTGGTACAGCGCGTTATAGAGCTATGAGTGGTGCTTTTGGTGCGCTAGGCGGCGATTTATCTGCATTGCAAATTAACCCGGCAGGATCAGCAGTTTTTTTAAATCCTCATGGCTCAGTCACTCTTTCTACAAGCCATACAGATAACGACGCAAACTATTCTGACCGTTTAACTAATCGTGATTCTAGAAATTTAAATTTTAATCAAGTAGGAGCCGTTTTTGTTTTCGATCATTACAATGATGAATCAATTATTAATAAGCTTTCATTAGGACTAGCTTATGATCAAACTGCAAATAACGCTAATGAATTTGTAGCTCTAGGAAGAAGTTCTAATTCAATCGATAACTTTTTCCTTTCGGAAGCACAAGGACTCCCTCTGGATTTGATTTCAAGAAGAGCAGGAGAATCTGTAGATCAACTTTATAGTTTTCTTGGAGAATCTGAAGGATATGCTACTCAGCAAGCTTTCTTAGGCCGTGAAGCCTTTGTCATAGAAGCAACCGATGTTAATAACCCTGACAACACTTCTTATTTTTCGAATATTGCACCTGGCGTTTTTGACCAGGAATATTATCATGAAAGCACTGGTCTAAATGGAAAATTCACTTTAAATGGAGGCGCACAAATTAATCAAACTTTTTATGTAGGACTCAATATAAACTCGCACTTTATTAATTATGATAGAGTTACCGAGTTCTTTGAAGGAAATAACAATGCCGGCAGTAATGTTAATGAAGTAACATTTACCAATAAATTATCCACTACCGGTGGAGGGTTTTCTGCTCAAGTTGGTGGAATTGCCAAAGTTTCTGAAATGATTCGTTTAGGAGCTTCTTTTGAATCACCTACCTGGTATTATATCGAAGAAGAGACCACTCAACGCCTAGAAACATTTAGCGATGCAGACGGAAGATCCATTGTAGATCCTGATGTTATCAATGTTTTTCCTGAATATAAATTACGTACACCAGCAAAAGCGATAGGTAGTATTGCTATATTATTCAAACAACATGGCTTAATCAGTCTGGATTATTCTTACAAAGATTATTCTACAACAAAACTAAGCTCTGATGAAAATATTAGCTTCTCTAATCTTAATCGAGAGATTAATGACAATTTACAAGCCGTCTCTACCATAAGACTTGGTACCGAATGGAGGGTTGAAAACTGGAGCATTAGAGGCGGATATCGTTTTGAAGAGAGTCCTTATAAAAATGATTTGATTCTTGGAGAAAAAACAGGATATTCTTTTGGAGCAGGGTATTCTTTTGGAAAATTTAAAATTGATATTGCTTATGATTACAGTGAACAAGAACGTACCGAGCAATTTTATCCTAATTCTGGTTTTAATAACACTACTCTTGTAGATAGTCATACCCAAAACCTTACATTTACTTTTGGTATGAATTTTTAGAATAATATTTACCTTATACAACAACAAAAAACCGAGATACTATAATCTCGGTTTTTTTATATAAAAGTATTTTATCGTATTAATGAAAAATTACCAGCAAAAACTCTCCGACGCATATTCGGATCTCTGGGTTCATTAAACTCTACTCTAAACCAATAATCTGAAGAAGGCATATTTTTTCCGTTATAAGTACCATCCCATCCCGGACCTCCGACTCTTAGTTGTTTTAGCAACTTACCATATCTATCAAATATATAAATCTGTGCTGTAGGCTGGCCTTCGATATTAATCAGACTCCAGGTATCGTGAAAACCATCACCATTTGGTGTAAAATATTTAGGATATCCTAAAATCATAATAACATCAGATATTTCTTCACTGGCAGGGCAGTTTGCATATCTGGCCGTAACAAAATAATCTCCTGGAGGAACATTAGAAAATACGGGAGAAGGTTGAAAAGGTCTATATTCTAAAAAACCATTCCCTATATCTCGGTCAAGTCTATACTCAAAATCATCAAACCCTGCAGCTTCTACATCAGGAGCAGCTACTACTTCTGCTGTAATCGTATACCCACCTGCAAAAGATTCTTCTGCGATAGAATACCCTACAGAAACAACAGCATCTGAAACATCCAGAACCACCAAATCATCTGGAGAATCCGGAACTTCGGTTCCCGTTTCATCAAAACCTCTCAATTGGTACACTCCTTCTGTAGTAACTTCTAAAAATGGTATTACTCCAGGAGGACCCGGAACATTTACAAAATTAGTAGTCCCTACATCTGCTCTAGCCCATTGATAGGTTACAGCTCTAGGAAATCTTCCTTCTATAGTAATCGGAAATTCACCACATGTAGCAATATCAGGTCCTACACCTGGTTCTAAAATACTACAATCTGTAGTTCCTGCATTATCTTCATTAAGATTGGTTTGCTGAAGTTGAATAACTCCTGCCTCATCTGCAAAATTAGTAATTAGAATAATATAGTACTCATCAGATTGAGCATTAGGTATCGTTAGTGTCTCTATATAAATATCATCATCTGGTGTTCTTGCATAACTACAATCCACAATATTAGTATTGTCCATATTATTAATATAATAATCTGGATCATCGACATTATTTACACATTCTGCTGGACGTATATTATCTCCGTCCCCATTATTATCACATCCCTGAGAGAGAATATCACAATTCACAAATGAGGTGGTAAAAGGTCCCCAGGCAATAAAATCTACATCAAGTTGCCTTTCTCCTCTATCTAAATTACTATTATCATTACCATCAACCCATTGCTGGATATCAAAAATCAATTCTCCTGGTTGATCAATACGAATAAAGTACCATGCTGGATTAGGAGTCGTATTTAAACAACCTACTTCACCAAGGCCATCCATATCACCAGTTACATTAGGGAAGGTCAATTCTAAAGAAGCATCAGAACAAAAAGGTTGAGCAGCTCTACAAGCTACATCAAAGTCCTGAGCATAAAAAAAAGTACTTTTAAAAACAAGAATGCTAAAAAGCAACAAAATTTGAGGTAATCCTTTTGCCATTTTCATATAACGTTAAAACTTTATTTTTCGTGTGTTACAGTTCAATTTGGGACTTAAATATACAGAACTTCTCCAAGAAAACTAATATCTACAATTGTTTAACATAGCTTTTACTAAGTAAAACAACAAAATCGTATCTTTGCACACCATAATATAGAAGGTATTACTTAATACTGTTCTATTTATGTTACAAAAAAAACAAAAAAGTAAGAATTGGCTAAGAAATACTTCTATGCATGACTTTTTTTGCTTTACTATTTTTTTGTGAGAATTTTGATAAATTATAAAATTTTGAAGTGTGAAAATTGACAAGGCCCTTGAAGCTATTGAAGCGCTAGGTGATAATCATGTAGCTACTAGCGCTACCACTCCTCTTAGAGAAGATGCCTTTAAACTTAGTGATACCGAAAAAATTGCTTTGATTAAAGAAGATGTAAAACATATTATGGAAACTTTGGGACTAGATCTAACCGATGATAGTCTTAAAGGTACTCCTCAACGTGTAGCAAAAATGTTTGTAAATGAAATTTTTTCAGGCCTTCATCCTCAAAGAAAACCTGATGCCTCTACATTTGACAATCATTACAAATATGGAGAGATGCTGGTAGAGAAAAATATTACTGTATATTCTACTTGCGAACATCATTTACTTCCTATAGTTGGTCGAGCTCATGTGGCGTATATATCTAATGGCACTGTCGTTGGGTTATCCAAAATGAATCGTATTGTTGATTATTATGCAAAACGCCCACAAGTACAGGAACGCCTGACTATGCAAATTGTTCAAGATTTACAAGTAGTCCTGGGAACAAAGGATGTAGCTTGTGTTATCGATGCAAAGCATTTATGTGTAAATTCACGAGGAATCAGAGACATAGAAAGCAGTACCGTTACTAGTGAGTTCGGTGGTAAATTTAAAGAGCAATCTGTAAAAAGAGAATTTTTAGATTATATCAAATTAGACACTACCTTTTAATTTTATTTTCAACAAAATCATAAGCATCACTCTACATTATGGCAGCAACTTCGTTGTATAAAACTCAGGAATTAAAAATTTATAATTCTATTTCAGGTCAAAAAGAAACATTTAAATCTATTACAGAAGGTAATATAGGTATGTATGTATGTGGCCCTACGGTTTATAGCAATGTACATTTAGGAAACTGTCGTACATTTATTTCTTTCGACTTAGTATTTAGATACCTAAGACATTTGGAGTATAAAGTTCGCTATGTTAGAAATATTACGGATGCTGGTCATCTTGAAAATGATGCAGATGAAGGTGAAGATAAAGTCGCAAAAAAAGCACGATTAGAACAGTTAGAGCCCATGGAAATCGTTCAGCGATATACATTAGATTTTCATAATGTTATGTCTAAATTTAATGCAATATCGCCGAGTATAGAACCTACAGCAACGGGGCATATCGTAGAACAAATTGAGATTATCAAAACCATCATTGGTAATGGTTTTGCATATGAATCCAATGGTTCTGTATATTTTGATGTTCAAAAATTTAATGAAACTAACGATTACGGGAAGTTAAGTGGGCGTAATCTCGAGGATATGATTGCAAATACCCGGGAGTTATCTGCTCAAAGTGACAAAAAAAATCCTCAGGATTTTGCACTTTGGAAAAAAGCAGAACCTCAACACATTATGCGTTGGCCATCGCCATGGAGTGATGGTTTCCCAGGTTGGCACTTAGAATGTACTGTAATGAGCACCAAATATCTAGGTGAACGATTTGATATTCATGGAGGAGGAATGGATTTAAAATTCCCTCATCACGAATGTGAAATTGCACAGGGCGAAGCCGCTTGTGGTCAAACCCCTGTTAATTATTGGATGCATGCCAATATGCTTACTCTTAATGGCAAAAAAATGTCTAAATCAACTGGAAATACTATCTCTCCGGGAGAATTGTTTTCGGGAAACAATGATTTTTTAGATAAGCCATTTGACCCTACTATTGTTCGGTTTTTTATGCTTCAGGCACATTACAGAAGTATCCTGGATTTTTCTAATGATGCATTAGAAGCTTCAGAAAAGGGATTTTACAGATTAATAGATGCCATACAAGCTATCGATTCACTATCAGTTAGTTCTGCTACCAAAGGATTTAATATACAAGCCTGGAGACAGGAATGCTATGATGCGATGAACGATGATTTTAACAGTCCTATCCTAATTGCTAAGTTATTTGATGCTGTTAAGTTTATTAATACAATTAAAGAACAAAAGGCTACAATTTCTGCAGCAGATCTTGAATTATTGCGTAAAACCATACATGGTTTTGTATTTGATGTTCTTGGATTAGTGAATATAAATGAAACTGCTTCAGATATAAGTGATAAGCTTTCTGGAACTGTAGAATTATTGATTAACCTAAGAGCAGAAGCAAGAGCCAATAAAGATTTTGCTACTAGTGATAAAATAAGGGATGAACTTATAGAAATTGGTATTCAACTTAAGGATGGCCGAGATGGCACTAGTTTTTCATTAAATTAAATCGTTTTGGCTTTTAAGACGACTATAAAACAAATTTTAATATTTCCATTTGTGGTATTGGTTAAGCTATATCAAAACCTGATATCACCATTAACTCCGGCTACCTGTCGTTATCAACCTACTTGTTCGCATTATACCCTCGAAGCATTACAAAAACATGGGCTTTTTAAAGGAGGAATGCTTTCAATTAAACGTATTTTTAGCTGTCACCCCTGGGGAGGCAGTGGCTATGATCCGGTTCCTGATGTTGAGAACGAATCAATTAAAAAATGAATGAAAAAAATACGTTCATAATGATTGTATTCATAAAACGTTCGGTCATTTTCTCAATATATAAATGTGTAATACGTTTCTCATATAAATACTTATATTTACTTTTAAAAAATAAAACTCACGCATGATATTTACAAAAATTACCTGGAATCCAGTTGAAGGAATAGATCTCGGCTTTTTTGTTATTCGTTTTTACAGCTTAATGTTTGTAATTGCCTTTACATTAGGCTGGTATCTAATGAAGAAAATCTATATCCGAGAGAATGTCTCTATGGAAAAGCTAGATTCTGTATTTATATATGCTGTTATTGGTACATTATTAGGTGCCCGATTAGGACATGTGTTTTTTTATGACTGGGATTATTACAAGAACAATCTTTTAGAAATTCTTTTGCCTTTCAGGTTTAAGCCGGCATTTGAATTTATAGGTTTTCAAGGATTAGCGAGTCATGGAGCCGCTATTGCTTTTATAATTGCAATGTATTATTATTCTAAAAAAATCCTACATAAACATCCGCTTTGGGTTCTAGACAGAGTTACTATTCCGGCTGCATTTGGAGGTATTTTTGTTCGATTAGGTAATTTTTTTAACTCTGAGATTATTGGAAAAGAATCTGGCGATTCTTTTTTTGGAGTAAAGTTTATACGCGATGGTTTAAGCAAAAGAGAAGCTTTGAAAGAGACGGGAATGGATAGCGTTAATAAAGCGTATTCTGCAATCGTAGAAAACCCTAAATTCTCTAATCTACTAGAAGCTATTCCATATCGTCATCCGGCTCAATTATATGAAGCTTTTGGATATATATTTGTATCCATTATCTTATGGTTGATCTACTGGAAAACAGATAAACGAAATAATAGTGGGTTTCTTTTCGGAATGTATTTAATTCTAATATTTACAGTACGCTTTATTGTAGAATACGTTAAATCAAGCCAAGGAGGTTTTGAAAACGCTTTAGGTCTACTATCAACAGGTCAATGGTTAAGCATTCCTTTTATTATTGTTGGTTTGTATTTTGTAATACGATCAAGAAATAGAACCGGAATTAATTAAACAGATGAAATAACATAAAAAAAGCCGATGTAAAATACATCGGCTTTTTTTATACATTCAATTTTATTTTTAAAAAATCTCGTTAGATTCTTTTAGTTTTTCTGTATTCGCTACCAACTGAAGTTCATCGATGATTTTCTGAATATCTCCATCTATAATATTACCTAAATCATATAGTGTTAGACCAATACGGTGATCAGTAACTCTTCCTTGTGGATAGTTATAAGTTCTAATTTTTGCAGAACGATCTCCAGATGACACCATACTTTTTCGTTTCTCAGAATCAGCAGCTTGCTTCTTCTCCAATTCCATATCATACAATCGAGAACGCAATACTTTTAATGCTTTTTCGAGATTTTTATGTGATGATTTCTGATCCTGGCAACTTACAATCATTCCTGTAGGCTCATGATGTAATTTAATTGCCGAATACGTCGTATTCACAGACTGTCCTCCTGGTCCTGTAGAAGTAGTACGTTCAATACGTACTTCTTGCATATCCAACTCGATATCAAATTCTTCAGCTTCAGGCAGAACCATTACGGTTGCAGCACTGGTATGTACTCGACCTTGTGTTTCGGTCTGGGGAACCCGTTGTACACGATGCACACCTGCTTCAAACTTTAATACCCCATAAACATCTTCACCATTGACTTCAAAAATAATTTCTTTGTAACCACCACTGGTTCCTTCATTAAGGTCAACCACACTAGTACTCCATCCCCTACCTTCACAATATTTAGTATACATTCTAAATAAATCTCCTGCAAAAATACTCGCTTCATCCCCTCCCGTTCCTGCGCGAATTTCTACCACACAGTTCTTAGCATCTTCTGGATCTTTTGGCACAAGCATAAAACGAATTTTTTCTTCCAAACCAGGTAATTCTTCTTTAGCTTCTTCTAACTGCATTTTGGCCATTTCTACCATCTCTGCATCACTGCCATCAGCAATAATTTCCTCGGCTTCCTTTTGATTGTCAGTGAGCTCTATATATCGCTCTCTTTCATCCATAAGGGCCCTAAGATCTTTGTATTCTTTATTAAGCTGTACGTATTTTTTTTGATCTGCAATAATATCTGGTTGAATGATTAAATCACTCACTTCATCAAATCGTTGCTTTACAATATTTAATTTATCAATCATAGTGTATTCTTCCTAATCTGTAGAATTTACAAAAGTAAGCTTTTTTGTCAAAAGCTCATACAGCATGATAAGATTACAAATCAATTTTATATACAAACTTAATTTGAAGTTGTTTGAGCCGACAACACCCATGATTCCTGGTTTTTTATTTTCTTTCAAAAATTACCTCTCCATCAAATACAGTCATATCCACTTTGGTAGTAGCAATTCTATTAGGATCTACAGAAAAAATATTCTGATTTAGCACTACAAAATCCGCTTTCTTTCCTACTTCAATAGACCCTACTTCTGTCTCCTGTCGCATAACATAAGCCCCATTAAAGGTATATGCTTTTACAGCTTCTTCTATGGTTATATTTTGCGGAAAACGGGTTACCGCATTTTGCATTCCTACAAATGGGTTTATACTACTCACATCCCAATCACTACTTAATGTAATTCTGGCATCGGCTTCTTTTAAACTCTTTATAGGAATCAGATTTTTCGAACTCTCCTTTCCTATAAGTTCTACATTCTCATCCCATTGATCTGGTTGTGTAAAATCACCTGCAACCTGACAATCTGCTGTTACATTTAATTGAGAAAAACGTGTTAAATCTGATGGGGTTACTATTTCAACATGTGTAATTCTATGTCTTCCTGAGCCATTACTTGCTGTTTCTATTGCATTTAAAGATTCCTTGACTCCCCTATTTCCAATAGCATGAATATGAAAATCAAACCCTACATTTTCTAATTGCTGAATATAACTTGTTATTCGGTTTTGAGTAAAATAACTCAACCCGTTATTCTTCGATTCCTGAAAAAGATCTATTCGGTACTCTTCTTGCATTGCCGCCGTTGTATTATGAACTATTCCATCACTGTATAGCTTGATTTGGTTTATTTTTAAAAGACTATTACTATCATTTTCATATAATGATTTTAGTGATGATATTTGTGACTCATCATCCTGCATAGGGTACCCCCATAGTCCTAAATTAACTCGAGCAGAAAGTTTTCCTTCTTTTTCTACTCGTTTCCATATGGTATGATGATCTCTTTTCCAATAGGTTCGTGCATCGCAAATAGAGGTTATTCCATTTTTAGCTAACTCTGGTAATGCAAAATTTACTAAACCGTTATAATCATTTTCTTTAGTTTGACTTGTAGGAGTCAGGGCCATATCTAAAATAAGATTTCCTGCATTATCTATCAGAATTCCATTAAGCTTATCATTTTCGTCTCTCATATAAATTCCTCCTGTTGGGTTTTCTGAATTAATATCTATTCCTGCTATTTCTAATGCTTTAGAATTTACCCAAATAGAATGAGAAGTACGCTCCATAATTGCAATAGGCCTGGTGCTACTTATATCATCCAAAATATCTATAGGAGAACGTTTGGCTTCAAGAAGAGTATACAAATCTACTCCCCAGCCCAAAAGCCATTCTTCATCAGGAAAATCAAGTAATGCTTTACGAATTGCGGGCGCATAATTTTCGGGATCATTACCTTCTTTTAAAATAAACTTAAAATTTTCTGATGAAGCTTCTAATGGATGCATATGTACATCATGTATTCCTGGTATTACTGTAGCTCTTTTAAGGTCTATTACTTCTGTATCTTTACTTATCTGTGCTAAAGCTTTATCAGTATTTCCCACATAGATTATCTTATTTCCTTCAACAATTATAGCCTCTGCCCATACCCGTTCGGGGTTTACAGTAAAAATAGTTCCGTTGATATAGGCGACTGTAATTTCCTGCTTTTGATTTGACATAGAATTATCATCTTTATTACAAGAATTTGCACTTACCATTAATGTTATAATAAAGGTTATAAGTTTCATTTGATTGCTTTTAATATTTGGTACTATCATTTTACGGGGATATATATTTCTGTTACATAATCCTTGGGATCATCGCTATGCATGCTATTTATTTTATACAATTCTAAAAAAGGGGATTCAGACACTTCATACTTTGTACTTAATATCCAATTTCCAAAAATCTTATCATAAGTCTTTTGCAGTGAGGCATAAGATCCGTAATGTGTAAAAACTGCATATGTTTGTTCTGGCAAAATTTTTATACTAAATTTATTCTTAAAATCACAGTCTTGAGGTAATGTAAAGCAAGCATCATAATTACATCGAATTGCTTCTGATATTAATGGTTCGTCCCAAATAATCCCAATACTTTCTGATTCAGATATATTCATCTCTAACCTTATAGCTTCATCATGTAATTCATCCCAAACATTTTCAATTTTATCACTATAATAGTCTGCCATGATCGTTTTATAAAAAACCTTTTGTTCTGACAAGTTGATTATTCTCTCTTCATAAAAACTCATTGCTACTTTAGTATTCTTTACTATCGACGTTAGGATGTCTTCTTTTTTGCTTTTATACTCCTGTGGAGAAATTCCAAAGTGCTTTTTAAAAGCTTTACTAAACGCTTGTAAATCAGAATATCCTACTTCTATTGCAATTTGTGATATTGTCTGGTTTTGATATAAAAGCATTTTTGCTCCACTTTCTATTTTAAGCCTGGTAATATAGGCTCCAATAGTTTCTTTATAGTATCCTTTAAAGATGCGTTGTAAGTTTCGATATGAGAAATTAGAGACCTCTTCGAGTTTTTTAATCTCAAAATTTTTATTGAAATTCTCTCGAAGATACAAGGCTGTGCTTTGCATCCTCTTTACATATTCATCTTTCTTATTCACAGTACAAATTTATGAAATATAGCAGGTTATAGTATTGTCCTATATTGACAACTATATATAATCATCATTGTAATATCATATCATCTTATCCTGGTTAAAAAATCGTAAATTTGTATTGATATGCAAAATCGCACAGGTACATATTTAAGTTTTCTTACTCTTAAATGGTTAGGGGTATTTATTCTTTTAACACATATTGGAGGGTATTCTAATTATACCCAGCCTGTTGATTTTAAAGAAACTATTGAATTACTGGTTTCACCAGAAGGGTCTGCTTCGCCTCAAAACATTATTTTTTTTAGCAATGTTATTGATCCAGAAAAAAGCAGTGATTCTCCATATATCGAATACAAATACCTGACTCTCTTATCAATAAACCACACTAAGCTTAACAGGGTTATTAAAAAAAATCAATCTTTTTTTATTCGTTTGTTTCACAAACATAAAATAATCAACACTCAATACAATTCTTCTTACAACGATAAAGAAGATGTTTTTCATTTCAATTTTATAGGATAACATCTTATCCACCTATCACCTATACGGTTTACAAATAATCTACTAACAACTTGTTTATTTCTTACAAAAAGAAACGAATAGGTATTATTAATTCCCAGAAATGAAAAAGTTCAAAAAAACGTTGAGACGCTTAGCCTTGGTCTTACTTATTATAATGGCTTCTTTACTTCCTGTTCCTGTGTTTATTCTGAAAAAAGATGGAAAATTTGATGATGATCACATCATTGAACTTGTAGATGCAAAAGAAGATGATACAGAGACCGAAACAAAAATCACCACCAAATTTAAATCATAATTACTTATGTTTCTATAATGAAACAGGCCTTCAGGATCATGATCCTGAAGGCCTTTGTATTTTCAACACAACAACTTCTGCGAGTTTTATTTTAAAAATTCAACTTTAATCCGGTTTATGTATTAGTGTATACCTACCATTAATTTTTTAATAAGTGGTGAGATCATAATTGCTACCACTCCTATTCCCATTGTAATAACACCAAAATTGGCATATACAGACACATAAGAATATAATTGCTGAAAAGCTTCTGTATTATTACCCTCTACCAATGTATTAGATAATCCTGTAATAGTCTCACTTATGGTTCCCGAGAGGCCTTCTGAAAAAATACTGGCTTCTCCCTCTTTTACAGTGGTAAGTTTTGCTATTTTTCCTGCAAAAAAATGTCCATAGAAATTTGCCGAAAACCAAACCCCCATAATGAAGGTAACATATTTTACTGGTGATAATTCGGTTATTTTAGAAAGTCCAATTGGGGATAAGAATAATTCTCCGACGGTTAGCACAAGGTATCCAAAAATCAAATAAAACATTGGTGTTCTTGCGTATTCATCAACTTCTTGAGCAGACATTCCAAAAATTAGAAACCCTAATCCCAGAAATAGCATTCCTAAACCAAATTTGATAGCCGAATTAGGGTTTGCTTTTTTCTTACTCAAAAATGTCCATAGTAGTGCAAAAGGGATTGCTAATACTACTATCCAGGTAGAGTTAATACTATTAGTTTGCGCTGCATTAATACCAACAAGATTTACATTTCTGTCTGCAAATAATGTAAGTGAGCTACCGGCTTGTTCAAATACTGCTGCAAACAAAGCATACAGACTTGTAAAATATACTGCAACCAATAATCTTTTTCGTTCTTTGATTGATACTTTTGTTAAAATATAGGATATATATCCTATCAAAAAGAAAGTCGCAATCCAGACCAGGTAATGCTCAAATTCATTAAATCTTACAATTAACGCAAATACAGGAACCGATAACCATGCCAAAAACCATATTCGGTCTCCTTTGTTAAGCCCATATATTTTCTTTTCATAATTCTTGATATCGGGCACTAGTCCCTTATCTCCGAAAACAGCTAGTTGTGTTCCTCGTTTAAAAACTACAAGCCCAACCAACATTCCTATTCCTGCTAATAAAAACCCATAATGCCATCCATATAATTCGGCAAGCCAAGCACACATTAAAGGAGCTATTGCTCCTCCCAAATTAATTCCCAGATAAAAAATCGTAAATCCAGAATCTCTTCTCCCATCTCCTTCTTTATACAATGTACCCACCATTGTTGAAATATTGGGTTTAAAGAAACCATTCCCAACGATTATTAAGGCCAGTGAACCGTAGAAAAATACAGGGGTCTCTATAGTTAGGAAAAAATGTCCTGCTGCCATCAAAACTCCTCCAAGTATGATGGATTTTCTATATCCAATATACCTATCTGCTATAATACCACCAATCATAGGGGTGACATATACTAATGACATATATGCAGCCATTACTCCAAATGATTTATCGTCAGAATATAAAAGATGTTTGGTCATATATAGCACCAAAAGTGCTTTCATACCGTAAAAAGAGAATCGTTCCCATAATTCTGCAAAAAACAGATACAATAACCCTTTGGGGTGTCCGAATACTTCCTGCCTATTTACTTCAGTTTGATCTGAATTCATGTTATGTGTTTAAATTATTCTAAACACAAAGCATCAATACTTTATGATTAACTAAAAGGAAAGTTCTAAAAAATAGTAATTTATATTAAATTGTTATTCTCTTACAAGTAGTTACAAATAATCACAATCTATGTTTTATGAAGTTTTATTGAACTCTTCTAATAGTGTTTGATCAATGCTAATATTTTCTGGAATAACTCGAAGTCTGTATTTTCCCTGTCCCATAAATGTGAACAAATCTTTTCTTTCCAATTGTGATATAGGTTGTAACTGAAGTATTGTATTGATATTTTCTATAATTCTGCTTAAATAGGTCTGGCTCTTTATTTCTCCTCCAGAATTCACTAATAAATACTGTCCATCTCCTGCCTCATATTTTCGTTTTATGGCAAATTTTAATAAGTTTTTGTATTGCGTTGTTTTGGAACCAAAATCTATGGTTTTATCATAAATTTCTTTAGATGGAATTGTTATTTTTACCAATGACCAATCCATAAATTTAATTGTCATTTCGCTAGGCTTAGGTGTCAATGCCAATTGAATAACCCAACTTGTTGCTAACACCAGGAAAACTGAAATAAATGTTGTTTTAGCAATAATCTTTATCAAATGCCCATACAATTCATTGCTCATTACCACAAAAACATCTGGCATTTGTGATACTAGCATTAAAAAAAAGGCCACTACCGAAATTACTGCTACTAATTTTAATCCTCGATTCATAAATGTCCTATAGAACGAAACAATAAGTAACCAAGTAAGTAGACAAGAAAACATCAAATCCGGGACACTACTAATTCGTATTCCATTTACTACAGGTGTATCTTTAAATGTTTGGATTAAAACAAAAGTTACAATAGACACTACCACTGCAATACCTATAAGGATAAGGGTGTTTCTTTTATTTTTTGACAAAAACTGAGGTGCAAAATCAAAATAAAATAGTGCCATAATTAAAACCAGAGTATTCAGCACCGAGAAAAAACTATATCCTATATCGTAGATAATCGTATCTGTAAATAAGAAGAGGTTACCCATATAAATCCAACCTCCAGAAAACACCCATACAAAAAGGGCTAGACTTAAATACAACAAGCCTTTATCTATTCTTTTTTGAGAATCATCTTCTTCTAAAAACTGTCTAAAACGTTTCCTTATATTATACCATATAGCCAATAACAATATCCCTCCTATCAAGGCGATACATATATGTGCCAGGCTATAAAACTTAGTAATATCTGACATATAAATTATGTGTAATATCATTTCTCACCTGAAATTTAGAGTAATTTCAAAAAATAAGATCGATAATTATCCTCGACCAATTTACATATATCTTTAAAAAGAAACACATTCAAATTTTGAAATCTTATTGGATCATGAAACTGGCCCTTATGTATTACTGTATAGTATTTTTCTATTGAAAGATATACGGTAATAGTTTTTAATGTATGAGTTTGAATATTTTTACGACTTTTATAAAGTGATTACAAATTTTCAAAAAATAGGATTAGGTGGTGGATGTCATTGGTGCACCGAAGCAGTTTTTCAATCTTTAAAAGGAGTGGTAAAAGTTGAGCAAGGGTATATTAAAGGCTGTAAAGAAAATTCTTATTTTTCTGAAGCAATACTTGTGTATTTTGATCCAGAAATAATTCTACTTAAAGATCTTATCGAAATTCATCTACACACTCACAAAAGCACATCTAATCATAGTTTTAGAGAAAAATACAGAAGTGCGGTATACTATTTTGAAGAATCTGATAAGCAAATCATACAGATTATTCTTAATACACTTCAAAAAGATTTTGACAATGAGGTTATTACCCAGGTTTTAGCATTTCGGGAATTTAAGTCTTCAAGGGTTGAGCTTCTCGATTATTATTCGCGTAATCCCGAAAAGCCTTTTTGCAGAAAATATATTCATCCAAAATTGGAGATATTACGAAAAAAATACACAGAATTAACAACTCTTTCTTAATGGCTTAATTTATAGTATTAGCAATAAGGGTATTTGAAATATTACTTATAAAAGCTATCTCGGGCATTATGATCGCTCTGCATAAATTCAGTCGAAAGTATCATTTAGGAATTCTATCCTCATACAAAATTTTTATAATCTTCTCTTACCGGACTAAACGTATCTAAGACCCTGCAATCTGTCAATGCAGTTCCACTATGAGCTACATTCGGGGGTATTACGGCAACAAATCCTTTTTCATAAATATTTGTTTCTTCACTGATCGTTAGCTCTAATTTACCTTCTAAAACCTGTGTTGTCTGTTCATGAATATGAGAGTGCAATGGTAAAACCGCTCCTTTCTTTATTTCCCAAAAAGCGAGAGTTGAATTTTCGGTATGGATAAATTTACCTTTGAAACCTTCCATTATCTCTTTCTCTTCGATTTTTGAAATCTCTATCATAGGTAAAACAATTTAATAGATATAAGTTCCAAACTCACTTTTGATTGTAAGTTTTTTCTCTTCAGAAGCCTCGACACGGCCAACTATTTGGGCATCTACGTTAAAGCTTTTTGAAATCGATATGATTTCTTCTGCTATTTCTGGAGAAACATAGAGCTCCATACGATGTCCCATATTAAATACCTGGTACATTTCTTTCCAATCTGTTCCAGAATTTTCCTGAATCAATTTAAATAGTGGAGGAACATCAAATAAGTTATCTTTTACGATATGCAGATTATCTATAAAATGTAGAATCTTAGTTTGAGCACCACCACTGCAATGCACCATTCCGTGAATGGTTTCTTTATCAAACTTTGCTAATATTTTTTTAATAATAGGAGCATATGTTCTGGTAGGTGATAATACTAATTTACCGGCATCGATCGGTGCATTTTCCACAGCATCGGTTAAATTTGTTTTACCAGAGTACACCAAGTCTGAAGGTACAGAGGGATCAAAACTTTCTGGGTATTTTTCTGCAAGAATTTTACTAAACACATCATGTCGAGCAGATGTTAAGCCATTGCTTCCCATACCACCATTATATTCTTTTTCATAGCTTGCCTGCCCAAAAGAAGCCAATCCTACAATTACATCACCTGCCTTTATATTCGCATTATCAATTACATCTTTACGTTTCATACGAGCAGTTACTGTAGAATCTACAATAATCGTTCGTACCAGATCTCCAACATCGGCAGTTTCTCCACCTGTAGAATGGATTTCAACTCCAAAATCTTTAAGTTCTTTAAGTAATTCTTCGGTTCCGTTAATGATTGCAGATATCACTTCGCCCGGGATCAGGTTTTTATTTCTTCCGATAGTAGAAGACAACATTATATTATCGGTTGCTCCCACACATAATAAATCATCGATATTCATGATTAGTGCATCTTGAGCAATTCCTTTCCATACAGACACATCTCCGGTTTCTTTCCAATACATATATGCCAGAGAAGATTTGGTTCCTGCTCCATCGGCATGCATAATCAAACAATATTCTTGATCACCGGTTAAATGATCTGGTACAATTTTGCAAAATGCCTTTGAAAAAAGTCCTTTATCAATATTTTTAATTGCATTATGCACATCTTCTTTGGACGCAGAAACTCCACGTTGCGCATAGCGTTTACTTACTTCTTGACTCATTATATTAGGAATTAAGGCGCAAAGATAATTTAATTAATTACGAATTGCGAATTACGATGCACGAATTATAAAGTCTAAATTACTAAACTTAACATCATACAAGCATCATAATTCGCAAGTCAAAAATTAGAAATAAGCTATTCCCAATCGGGCATTGCTGCTTTTTGTAATATTGTTATCCTTCCATCTAAATCTGCAATGGGTACAGTCAGGATATTTTTTTCAGAAATACCATCATTCGAAGTGTTTACAAAAATTATACTGGCTTCGTTTGGTGAAAATCGAGCATCCAGATCATTAGTTCCTGCTGTTTTATCTGTAGACAGATCTGTACTTACCATAGTACCAAAATCATAGATAAACACACGAGAATCTAATTGACGATAATTTGGGTTTTCTGCTCCAGACATATCTCTGCTGTATAATAGTTTAGTTCCATCTACAGACAAATTGATACTACCAGCAGCACCATTTTGGCCCGTAAGCACCGTATTTTGTACCACTCCAGCTCCATCAATTGTAAAAATCTGTACCGAATACCCATCTAAATTATTCGTTTTTATGACAGTTATACCTGTGTTTTCATTTTTATCTACTTCGGTAATCAAATCACCAGTAGTTTGATATTCTAAGTTCAAGCCGCTTCCATCTATATTAATAGAATATAGTTTATTCTGATTAGGAAATAACAATTTTGCTCCATTGGCATCCCATGAAAAATCCACTTCTTCAAGGTTAAACCCAGATACTCCAACCGTAGAAGTAATTTGTTTTATTTGTGAACCATCCTGGTTCATTGTAAATAAATGAGTCTGAGAGCCGACGGATTGTAAAAAAGCAATTTTTTTGGTAGTAGCATTTCTTCTAGGTCTAAAACTATTTTTTGATACTGAAGTAAGCGATATTTCTGTTCCCCCACTCTCATCTGCAGAATAAATAACACTGTTACCGCCAACTAGTTTTGTATATACAATTCTATTGTTTGGTGGTCCCGCAGTCGTAAAGGCAAAAGTTGTACTATTAACCGGATCATTGATATCATCACTAGAGCTTACTTGCCAGAAATACTTCGTACTAAAAGAAAGTCCGGATACGGTATATGTTGTATCTGTAATATTTTCAAAAACTTCTACATTAGAATTTTCTTCGTTCCTTAAACTCACCTTGTAGGTAAGTTTATCTTTATCAGGATCCTTGGCGCTCCATACCAATTTAACTTCTAACGGAAGATCAACTGCATTATCTGCAGGTGTTGCTAAAATTGCTGCTTCCGGTGGGCGGTTGGTAGCTGTTGCTATATCCATTTCAAGAACTATTTCAAGCTCTTTATCTGCTAACACAGTAATTGCTTCAAAAACCGCTAACAATCCTTCTCGTTGACCCGAAAGAGAATAATCTCCCGAGGGCACATTTTTTAAATGATAGACACCTTCTTTATCTGTAAAAACAGTACTCGAGGCAGGATTCGTTGATATTTTTACATTTTCTAAAGGTTCGTTAGTTCCTTTTTTAACTACTTTTCCTTTAACAGATCCTAAACCTTCAGAATCAATAGTATCCTCACTACAAGAAGCTGCAGCTATAATTACAAAAACACTTATTATTCTTATGATAATTTTTCTCACAACCTATTTGTTTTTATCTTCTAGGATTATACCTTCTTTTCTAATTTTTCTATTTCTTTTTCTTAACTCACGCAGTTCTACATTTTTCTCTTGTTTCTTTAATCTTGATTTTTTATTCGCCTTCACAGGGTTTCCAAGATACCAATTAAGTCCAAAAGAAAAATTAAAATATTGATCATCTCGTTTTCCTTGAACTACATCATCCAATTCGTCACTAAGGACCAGATTATGAGTAGCTCCAACAGAAATACCTATTTTATCAGAAATTAAATATTCTACACCACCACCATATTGAAACTTAAACAATGTAGTATCAAAATCATCATCATTCACAATTCCGACTCCTCCAAATAAGAAGGGTGATAATTTATCAAAGGGTAAAAGATTTAATTCTGTATTAAGATCAAAAGCATTAAACCCCTTAGAGAATGAGTTTTGATTAGTGAGTTCAAATTTATTAATACTCACATTAACATTAAGGTATGGATTAAAATACCATCGAGCTCCAATCTTTGCAGAATAGGTAAGCTCTGGATTATTATAATCCCCACTAACTAAAGCGGTTCCTCCTTTTAAAAATGCAGAGATCTTGGCTCTTCTTTCTTTAAAGTATCGATCATACAAGGCAGTATTTTGGGCTTCATATTTTTCTGCTTTGTATTTTTCTATTAATGTATTTACAGCTTCTGACTCTGCATTAACAGCCCATAATTTATCTTCAATTCCTTCTACAATTAAAGATTCTACTGCTTTCTCTATTGCCTCTGACACTGCCATTTGAGCTGGTTCATTCTTGGTAAAACCAGTTTCAGCTTCAAGCAGTCTCTTAAATTTTATATATCTAAAGAAATTTGCGTCTAATGCTTGTGATAAAATAGTTTTAGACACATATACTGTTTTTAAGATTTTACCGCTAGAAGTAGAAACTGCTCTTAAGTATATTGTAATTCTGTCTTGTCTATATTGAGTAGAAGCTCCTACCCCAAAATACCTTGCTCCCAATCCACCTGTAATGATATTAGAATCATAAGACACAATACCTCCTTCGAGGATAATCCCCGCATATAATAATGGTGGTAATTGTGGTTCGTTGGTATTTTTGGTTTTTCTATATTCTTTTCTTGTAGAACGTATAATATTACGTTCGTTAAGCAAGTTGCTTAGGTTTTCTCTTTCGATAGGCACAAACCACTTAGAATCTTCGAGTGCTTTGATCAAAATTGTTGTTGCTCCCTGAGTAACAGCTGTACTAAAAGTACTTCCATTCTCTGTGGGTTTATATTGCCCCGTCTGATCTCTAAATTTATACACCCCGACAACAACAGGTTCTACCGGTGGCGGAAAATCCCTTAATGTTTTTGTAACTTCTGTATCTTCTCCTATTCTGGCATTTTCGATAGTTATGGGTTGATTAAAATACGTCCCACATCCGTGTAATAAAAATGCGCAAGAAATTACTGCGATTACTTTATAAAACTTATGATACATTAAAAATTAATTAGGAATTATTACTTGGGATTGATCTCCAGTGCTTGTATCTAAAATATTGATTACTAACCCTTCTCCGGAAGGAAAGATTTCTATGAATAATGATCCAAAATTATACGTCCCTTCGGTAAGACCTCCTTCTCCAAATTGTTCGGTAAATAGTGTTCTTGATATTTGACTTAATAACTGGTTATTCAGATTTTCTGTAAATCTTTCTACATCCGATCTTTGATCTCTTGAATCAGTAGGGTCTGTAAATTTATTCTGAGCTTCGGCAGAACTAAGGAGCCATTGATAATTAAAGGTATCTCCTCCAAAAGCAGGGTTTACAGGCTTATATACCAAGTCTTGTCCAAAAGAAAAGCTACATATCGAGAAAACAAGAAAAAGCGTTATTAAAATTGGTTTCACATGTTTAAATTTTAGTAATTATCTATAAAGCTTTATTAAGATGAAGAACATCTGTGTAATCACTATGTTCTCTCATTAAGGGGTTTTAAATATTTCCTTTACGGAAGGGTTTTAAAATTTCTTAATGTTTGTTTCATCTTAACTGTTTTAATACTGAAAAATATCGTTCTTCTGTTTTTTTAGATCCTTAAAATATTTATATACTTTTCGAATTGCAATTTTCGACATTTGTTCTAAATATTCCAAATCTGGTTTTCCTATAAATTCATGAATAACGTTATCTACTATTTTCACCTGAATAATAGTGCTACGACCAAAGCTTAATTTCTCATATACTCCAACAACCTTATTACCATTTATTTGGTTTAATGCATATGAAGCATAGAAAAACTCATAAAAGTCTCTTCCAGGTTTGGTTTTAGTCTCCTCTATTACTATTCCTTTTAATTCAATTCCATCATCAGATGAAATATCATCTTCTGTTGTTTCAGACTCCTGATTAACTTTTTCATTAAAAGCGAGCCTATCTTTACCTATAATCTTATCTTCTTCATAGATCAACAAAAGCAATACTATTTTATCACTCTCCTCTACACTAATTGATCCTTGTGAAAGCTCTTTACTTTCATTTGCCTCTAAAGTAAACCTTCCTTCCTGATCATTTTTAGATACATTATTATCTGCATCTGTTCTAAAGACAGTAATAGTATATTGTAAACTTTTATATACTTCTGTAGTATTAGTAGCAGTAGCAACCACAGAAATTGCATTATCAATAGTCACTGTTTTAATTTTGGCTACTACATCAGTATTTGTAAACTGGGCAAATGAAACCTGAAAAAACAAAGTCGCAAGTATGACAAGTTTAAACTTCATACTTTTATGTATCTGTTATTAAAAACTTCTAACAATTATAGTTCTGGCATCACCAGACATTTTAAATTTTAAATTCTTTGACAGTTCATTACTCCCAAATCGTTCAAAAATCAAATTATTACCTTCTTGTATGAGTTCTAAATTGGTTGATATATCAGGATTAAAAGAAAAATCAGTCACAGAATTGTTATTTCCTGTTTGTATAATTGATTTCTCTATTTCTCTGGCAGATTCCTTTATCTCTACTAAGTTTTGATCTCCTTTCTGTATTATTTTAATATCTGAAGATTCTGCAATAATAGAAGAAAGCACAACATTACTTGTTCCTATTTGTTGAATAAAAACCGCATTCACTCCATTAGAAAGTGATGACGATTCTGCTCCTACTGATAGCACATCATTAACCTGAGACAGGGCAATAAATTTATCTTGATCAGTAATCAAAAGTTGGCTTTCATCCTTTATATCTTGACCATATCCATTAGAAAAAGTAAAGAAAGTAAAAAACACTAATGCCTGTATAAAAATGGTTTTGTTCATCTTTTTCAGAATTTAAAAAATCAAGATAAGAGTTATACTCAATTTGAGTATAACTCTTAATAAAGATATTAGTTTAGTCAAATCTAATTAATTCGAACCAAGTTGGCCTACTGTAGCGGCATTGTTCACTCCTGTTTGAAGAATTGTGCTAATGTTCATATCTCCTATCTGAGTTACATAAGTATTATTACCAGTCCCAAACTGAGTATCTTTTGCGATATTACCATTTCCAAATTGCACGATATCACTTATGTTTTTTACTCCGTTTTGAGATGAAGTCACTCTGTTCTCGTCACCAAATTGAAGTTGGGAAATACGGTTATTTTCCCCAGCCAAATTTAAATCTAAATTTCCTTCCTGAGAAGCTTCAGCAGTATTACCATTCCCCATTTGAAGTTGTGTTGTACTGTTTTCTCCTCCAAAGTTTATAAGGTTCTGAGTAGCAGAAGCATTGTTTCTATCTCCTAACTGAGCTTGTAATATAACGTTATTATCTTCTTCGTGTCTTGCAAATGCTTCGTTGCCATTACCAGATTGAAATTGACTTACAAGACCGCTTCTAGAAGTAAAGAACAATCCTCCTTGTACAGAAGTCGCATTGTTACCAACTCCTGTTTGACTTTGGGCTGCTGTATTGTTTGCTCCTGATTGTGTTGTTGAAGCAACATTTTCATCACCAGATTGTGATTGATCAGAAATATTAGTACTTCCGTTTTGAGATGCTGTAGCTGCATTACTATTACCTTCTTGTACTTGAGTAGCTAAGTTGTCTCCTCCAAAAGATCCTAAGTTTTGCTCTGCACTTGCATCATTAGAGTCTCCTGTCTGACTTTGAAGAATAGTATTATTATCTTCTTCGTGATTAGCAAACGCATTATTTTCATCACCTGCTTGTATTTGCTCTACTCTTCCTCCTCTAGAATCAAAAAGAGTACTACCTTGAACAGAATTTGCAGTGTTACCCCCACCTTCTTGGTCTTGACTCACAGAGTTATTATTCCCCCACTGTCCTGCAGTAGCGATATTAGCGTCTCCTATTTGTGACTGTGAAGAAAGATTGTTCTGTCCTACTTGTGTGATAGATGCTACGTTAAAGCTTCCTTCTTGATTAAGTTCACTAAAGTTATCTATTCCTTCTTGACTTGAAGATCCTGAATTGCCATCTCCAAATTGAACCTGAATAGCAGTATTGGTTAATCCTTTCTGAGATACTGTAGCTTCGTTTCTATCTCCTTCTTGAAGTTGATTAGCTACATTGCCTCCTCCTTCAAATGCTAAGTTTTGAGTAGCTCTAGCAGAATTACCATTACCTACCTGTACTTGATACACCTGATTATCAGCTTCCTCATGATGAGCAAAAGCCGAGTTCTTATCTCCTGTTTGAGATTGTTCTACAACTCCGTTACTTGAATTAAATGCGGCAGTACCTTGGATGGCCTCTGCATTATTAGCCTTTCCTTCTTGAGTTGTTAAAGAAGAATTAGTTGCCCCTACCTGAGAAATATTAGCAATATTATCGTCCCCGGTTTGAGTAACATTACTATTGTTTGACTGTGCGATCATTGCCGTAGCGCTTAATAAAGCTGCTAAGCTAAAAACTAATTTTTTCATACGTAATATATATTAAAAGTGATTAAATTGAGTTACTTCCTTTAAAATTTTACAGCACAAGAACAATAAAGATCAGAAAAATCTAATCTCCACTATTATTCAGTAAAACAAATATATTTTGGGACCTGGGGGGTATAATCAAAAGTATGACGACCATTTTGATATTATCAAATTTAGGAAAATATTAAAGCTATTATTATCAATTCCCCAACTATTCGATGAAATACATGTAAAAAAACCACAGAAAAATAGATTTCTATGGTTTTTAGAGGGTTTATCAAATATCATTTTTTCACTAAAATTTACTTGAAAAAAAAATCGTAGGTTAATTCTTACCTATCTTGTAAAGAGCAGTTCTCTATATTTTGTTAATGGCCACAATTCATCATCTACAAGTAATTCTAATTTATCACAACTATATCTGATTTCATCAAATAGAGGTTTTACTTTATCACAATAACTAGAAGCTTTTTTCTCTAGATCTTCAAGTTTATTTGCTTTTTTACGTGCTTCGGTCATTTCATTAACCTTGGTATTAATTTTTCCGATATGCCCCGAAATCTCTTCTATGATTTCCATTTGCTCCTTAGCATACTTTTTGAAATCTTTATCATATAGTTCTTTTAGTCCAGACACATTATTTATTAACATATTTTGATACCGTATTGCAGTAGGAATCACATGGTTTCGAGCAATATCTCCCAGAACTCTACCCTCTATCTGAATTCTTAACACATATTCTTCGACTTCAATTTCATAACGAGCTTCGGCTTCGACCTTATTCATAACACCCATTTCTTCAAAAAGCTTCAGGTTTTTCTTAGAAACCTTAGCTTTTAATGCTTCTGGAGTAGTTTTATTGTTACTTAACCCTCTCTTCTTAGCTTCTTTTTCCCATTCATCGCCATACCCATTTCCTTCAAAAAGTATATTTTTAGATTGTTTTATATACTCTCTTAGCACATTAAATATCGCTTCGTCTTTTTTGAGTTCTTTTTTATCAATTAATGTATCAACTTCTTTCTTAAAATCTACTAGCTGTTTAGCCACAATAGTATTAAGAATTGTCATTGGATTTGCACAATTTGCTTTGGATCCTACAGCTCTAAATTCAAATTTATTTCCAGTAAAAGCAAAAGGAGAGGTTCTATTACGGTCTGTATTGTCTAATAAAATCTCTGGTATTTTTCCTACGACGTTTAATTTAAGATCTGTTTTTTCTTGTGGAGATAATTTCCCATTGGTAACTCCTTCTAATTCTTTAAGCACAGCTGTTAATTGTTCTCCTATAAATACAGACATAATAGCTGGTGGCGCCTCATTAGCTCCAAGGCGGTGATCATTACTAGCCGAAGCTATACCTGCTCTCATTAATTCCTCATTTTCATTAATAGCTTTAATAGTATTGATGAAAAAAGTCAAAAACTGAAGGTTACTCATCGGCGTTTTTCCTGGGCCTAATAAATTTACACCAGTATTTGTTGCCAAAGACCAATTATTATGCTTTCCCGAACCATTTACTCCTGCAAACGGCTTCTCATGTAATAACACTTTTAAGTCATGTCTCGCTGCCACTTTATCCATAACATCCATTAATAAAGAGTTATGATCAACAGCCAGGTTCGTTTCTTCATATATAGGAGCTAACTCAAATTGATTAGGAGCTACCTCATTGTGCCGTGTTTTAACAGGAATACCAAGCAGCATACATTCTGTTTCTAAATCCCTCATATAATCCAAAGCTCTGATAGGGATGCTTCCAAAATAGTGATCGTCTAATTGTTGTCCCTTTGCAGAAGAGTGACCAAGTAGTGTTCTACCCGTCATAACGATATCGGGTCTGGAGAATGCCAATGCACTATCAATCAAAAAATACTCTTGTTCCCAACCCAAAGAAGCATTAACTTTCTTTACATTCTTGTCAAAATATTTAGCAACTCCTGTTGCGGCATTATCCACGGCTTGTAAAGCTCTTAATAATGGCGTTTTATAATCAAGTGCCTCCCCTGTATAGGCAACAAAAACAGTTGGAATACATAATGTGGTACCATAAATAAAAGCAGGAGAAGTAGGATCCCACGCTGTATATCCTCTAGCTTCAAAAGTATTACGAATACCTCCATTAGGGAAAGAAGATGCGTCTGGTTCTTGTTGTACCAATTGCCCCCCTCCAAATTTTTCGATTGCTTGCCCATTACCTGTGGTTTCAAAAAAGGCATCATGTTTTTCTGCCGTAGCCCCTGTTAATGGCTGAAACCAATGTGTATAATGTGTCACACCTTTAGAAAGTGCCCATTCTTTCATCGCCGATGAAATCTGATCAGCAATCTTGCGATCAATTTTAGAACCATGCTCTATGGCATCCATTACACTACTATACGCATCTTTGGTAAGATACTGCAGCATTGTTGTTTGATTAAATACATTGTTACCAAATAATACAGATCGACGTTCTGTTTCTGTAACTATAACAGGTTTACGATGTAACGTTTCTTTTAGTGCTTGAAATCTGAGTGTTGACATAATTAAGTGAGTTTTATACAAAGATATAAGAAGTTTCTATTGATAATATAAAAAATATTTTCTTTCAAAATTAATAATTATTAAAAACACCCCCTAAAAAAATAGGGTATCAATAAAAATTAGTACAAATATAATTATATACCCCCTAATTTTTTGGTAATACCAAAATATAAATTAATTTTACCCCTTGTAACAATTCAATTTATAAAGTATTAATTATGAGTAAAGCTAAATTAGAATACATTTGGCTAGATGGTTATAAACCAACTGCTAACTTAAGAAGTAAAACAAAAATTGAAGAAAACTTTAGCGGAAAGCTAGAAGATTGCCCAATGTGGTCTTTTGATGGTAGTTCTACAAGACAAGCAGTAGGTGGTTCTTCTGATTGTTTATTAAAACCTGTTGCTATATATCCTGATCCTGCAAGAAAAAATGGATATCTGGTAATGACAGAAGTTTTAAATTCTGATGGAACACAACACGAATCTAACGCAAGAGCAACAATCGATGATGATGATAATGATTTTTGGTTTGGTTTTGAGCAAGAATACTTTATTATGGATTCTAAAACACAATTGCCATTAGGATTTCCTGTTGGCGGTTACCCAGGTCCACAAGGTATGTATTACTGCTCTGTAGGAGGTAGAAACACACATGGAAGAGATTTTGTTGAAGAACATGCTGATTTGTGTATTGCTGCCGGACTTAACTTTGAAGGAATCAACCAAGAAGTTGCCAGTGGGCAATGGGAATTTCAACTGTTTGCTAAAGGAGCTAAAAAAGCCGGAGATGAAATATGGATAGCTCGATATTTATTAGATCGTCTTACTGAGCATTACGGATATTATATAGAATATCACCCTAAACCTATTAAAGGGGATTGGAATGGTTCTGGTATGCATGCAAACTTTTCTAACGAAGTATTAAGAACTTGTGGTTCTAAAGAAGTTTATGAAACTATTTGTGAAGCATTCAGACCTCTTACCAAAGAACATATTGCTGTGTACGGTGAGTTTAACGACCAACGATTAACAGGTGAACATGAAACACAGTCTATACATGAATTCTCTTATGGAATATCAGACAGAGGAGCATCTATAAGAATTCCTATTATTACCGTAGAAAAAGGATGGAAAGGTTGGCTAGAAGATCGTCGACCTGCTTCTAACGGTGATCCATATAAAATTGCTGCTAGAATTGTAACCACTGTTAAAACAGCAGATCTTGCAGCTGTAATGGTATAACAATTTATTGTATGTAATTTAACTAACTAAGTTGATTAACCACCAAAAACACCTTTAGAAATTTCCTAAAGGTGTTTTTTTATTGCATTTATATAAATTACAATCCTAATTGCTCTCTAAATTTGATAGATTGTCTTCTGGATATTTCTATTTCTAAATCTGAACCCATATTAACTTTTAACTTACCATTAAACCAAGGAACAACCTTTTCTATAAAGTTAAGATTAATGATTTGTTGTCTGTTGGCTCTGAAAAAAGTTTTTGCAGGAAGTTTTTGCTCTATTTGGTTTAGAGATTTATAAATTAATGGAGCTTCTTGATCAACGTACACCCTCGTATAATTCCCGACTACTTCAAAAAGTTTTATCTCTGATATAGTTACCAACCAACATTTTTCTCCTTCTTTAATAAAAATTTGACTGGTTTCTGATAGCTTTTCTTTTGATTCTGAAGCTTTCCTTTCTTCTATAGTTTTTTGTATTTTTTCTATCGTCCTAGAAAACCTTTCTTCATTAATTGGTTTCAACAAATAATCAAACGCATTATACTCAAACGACTTAATTGCATATTCATCATAAGCAGTTGTAAAAACAACCAGAGGTACCTGATCTAGCATTTCTAATAAGTCAAAACCATTTTTTTCTGGCATATTAATATCCAGGAATAAAATATCTGGATTTGTACTTGTTATAAGTTCATACCCTTGATCCACATTTTCGGCTTCGCCAATGACCTCTACAAAAGGATACTTTTTAAGCAACTCTTTTAATTCATTACGTGCTAAACGTGAATCTTCGACAATAACAGCAGTATTACTCATCTAATGGTATTTTTATTCTGGCAACTACTTCATTACCTTCTTCTTTCAATTCAAAAAAAGATGTTGCACCATACAACAACCGTAGTCTTTCTGATATATTTTGAAGCCCAATTCTTGTAGTAGACCCACTTTCTTTTAGCTCTCCTGTATTATGTACCTCAATTTGCAAGTTATTATTTTCTGTCCTTATTTTTAAAGACACTACCCCTCCTCCAATTTGATTAGAAACCCCGTGTTTTATAGCATTTTCTACTAACATCTGAATCAACATAGGAGGAATCTCTATATCTAATATACCTTCCTCAATTTCTTCATGATACCGCAATCGCTTTTCTAATTGAATCTTTGACAATTCGATATAATTATTAACGATCTCAATTTCTTCTTCAAGAGTTATTTTATCTACTTTGTTACTATTTAATGAATACCTTAATAATTCTGATAATTTAGTAATCATTTCTCGGGATTTATGCACATCTTCTAGCATTAACGCCCTAATATTATTAAGGCTATTGAACATAAAATGAGGGTTAATTTGACCTTTAAGCGTATTAAGTTGGGATTCTCTTAATGTACTCTTTAATTGCAAGCCTTCTACTTTTCCTTTTTGAGCTCTTAGAATTGAATTTATTGAGAAATAAAGAATCAGCCAAAAAAATAGAATCACAGAGATATTGATAAAATTGAGAATATAATCATTTAAAGATCTATCTAATTCTTTGTTTTCGATATTTACATATAATAAATAAACCAAAGCTTCTACAAATATTGTCATTGACAAACATATAAGCATGTAGATCAGAAGTATTCTAACAATTACTCTAACACTTATAATTTCTATGAGAATTTTATTTCTTATTAACAACCATAGCAACGAAGAGAACAATATTCCTGCACCGGTAAATAAGATTGCTTCAGAAACAATATAGGTTTGAGATAATGTTTTTTCATAGTTAAACTTTGTATACATAATAAGACAACCAGGAATCCCCCAACCTAAAAGTTGTAAAATCCAAAACCAGTTCTTTTTTGAAATTTTTGATGTATTCAAACTGTAATATAGTTTATCATAATTGCATAAAAATCCAGGGGTTATCTAACTTTAAAAAATTAAAATCGCTTCAGAATCCATTCACTAATCATTTTCATTGCTTCTGGAGCAAAAGTTTCTTCAATATTGGGATACTCAGATTCTGAACCTGTTTTTGCCGTCTGAAATAAATGATTCAAACCTTCAATCTCATGTATCGTTACATCCTTATTTCCCGATTTTTTCAGGATAGCTTCAATTCTGGACAAGTTAAGTCCAGTTATTACCTGGCAATCTTTACTACCGTTAATCGCTAATATAGGAGTTTTTACATTTGATAAAAACTGCTTTGGATCTGTTCTAACAAAATAACGCATCCAGGGATCTTTAATGAATTCGAAAAGTTGTTGCTCTAACATTGCCAAAGGATAAGCATTCTTCATGCTATCGCCTAAAGTATTGTGATATGCAGTCATCTTTTCTCTAGACAAAGCCTTCATCACCTCTATATCCTTTTCTTTTTGAATTGATGTTAGTACAATCTCGGTAAATTTGTTATTGATTTGTATTATTTCTGGAGAAATACCTTCTAATTCGGCACTAAGTTTCATTTGTGATAATAACACGTCTTTGCCGTCAACACCAGTTCCTGCCAAAAGCACGACAAACGACACCCCTATATTTTTAGAAGCTACCATTGGCGCAATAAAACCTCCTTCACTATGACCTACAAGACCAATCTTATTTACATCAACATCATCTCTGGTTCTAAGAAATCTAATTGCAGCTTCTACATCAGACGCAAAATCAACAGAAGTTGCTCCTTTAAAAACACCTTCACTTTTTGCCACACCTCTTTCATCATATCGCAATACTGCAATTCCCTGACGAGTTAAGAAGTCTGAAAGTACTAAAAAAGGTCTATGATTAGCTGCCTTAATTTCCTCATTTCTGTTCTGAGGTCCAGATCCCGAAATTAAAACAACAACTGGCGGTTTTTTTTTATCTTTTGGTAAAGTTAGCGTTCCCGCTAGTTTAATACCACCAGCCTCTATATTCTTAAAAATAACATCAACCGACCTGTAGGGATATGGTTTTTTAGGGTCTTGTGGCCTATCTTTAGCTACAACATCACCTTTCTTTAGGTCTAAAGGGAATTTATTCCCTGCCTGATCAAAGACTCCTTTTATTTCCTGATTTTCTAACACCCCTTCGTAGACAACCTTAAATGCGCTAGCTTCGATAATAAGTTTTTGATCTACAAATGTTGTTTTATCTGCCGGAATCTCTTGATCTGATTGTTTTGGACTTTTTAAGGTAGACACATACACATCTCCTTCTTTTTTAATCTTAAAAACCATAGGAAGCTCGGTTCCCTGAACTTTAATTGCTCCATTCCAAATCCCGGTAATTTCCTGTGCATTTATTATCTGGGAAAGAAAAGCTATTAATAATCCTATTATCCATTTAACTAATGACATCATAATTAGTTTCTTTTTGATTTACAATCAAAAATATATGAACATCTACAGATGATAGTTCAAATTATGATGAATGGTAAATATGCAATGATAGATGGTAATACTATTATTATTTATCTTCTTTCTTAACAAGTAAACATGTATAACATCAATCTATGTGCGTGTTTTATTTTATAAAAACCATGGCAATAAAAATACAATATGCTCCAAAAATCAATAGCCCTTTTGGGCGTCCCAGGGTCATCTTTTTAGGCACAAAAGCCAATGGAAGTAAAATCATGGCAAAACCAAGCATCCAATAAATATTTACACTCATTAGTGTTCCATCTTTTACGGCTATAGGCTGAATTAATGAAGTTATCCCTAATACCGAAGCTATATTGAAAATATTGGATCCTATAAGATTACCGAGTGAGATTGCTTTCTCCTGTTTTAACGCTGCAATAACAGAAGCAGCTAACTCTGGCACACTAGTTCCCACTGCAATAAGAGTGACTGCTATTACGCCTTCACTAACTCCCATTCTTTTGGCAATAGTTTCTGCTCCACTCACCAATAATTCTGAACCAAAATATAATGCAACCCCACCTATGAGTAGCCAAATTATAATTTTAAAATTAGATGTTTTCTGAAGAGAATCATCTACTTCTTCTGCCGTTGCATCAGAAGATTTTCTAGCTCTTCGAATCAATATGAACAGGTATACTATTAGAGACAATAACAATACAAGTCCTTCAAACTGAGTTAAAATTGCATCATTTTCTAAAAAGAGATATAAAACAAACGATAACAGTACCATTACCGGCCAATTAAATTTATAAAAGTCCTTATCAATAGCCAAAGGACTTATTATTGCAGTAATACCCAATACCAAACCAATATTGGCTATGTTTGACCCTACTACATTACCTAAAGATATATCTGACAATCCATCCATTGCTGCTTGAATACTCACTAGCAATTCTGGAGCAGAGGTAGCAAAAGAAACTACAGTTAACCCAATAACCATACGAGACAATTTAAGTCTAAAAGACAAGGCAACAGAGGATCTTACCAAAAATTCTCCTCCCACCACAAGAAGTATAAGTCCTATAATAACGTACAATATACTGGCAACCATAAATTCTAATTTTGTCTGCGAATATACTATTATATAAAAACTTTTTTCAAAAAAACAGCATCCATATTTTAGGATGCTATTTTATATAAATTACCAAAAGTACCAGGGGTAAAAAGAAATTCTATTATTTCTTACATATCTATTTAAAAAAAGCAGGGTATTAACCTAAACTCAAAAAACATACCCTGCTTTTTAAAATCAAACTATACATATTAAAAACAGAATGCTATTAATACAGATAATTTAATACTACTCTATCATAATACTCCACTAACCATTGTACCATTTGAGCAACATTCATTTATTGTAGAACCAATGTCACATCCTGCAATTGGTATTACGAGCATATAAACTATTCTATATCCTTCATTTAAAGTTTTTTATCCATGATTTTAGTCTTCCAATAAGTGTCTACCCCAACACCACCTTACCTCATGAACACATAACTGTTCTGATTGTTGACACTCTGCCTACTGTTAGTACAATTATGATCTGCATCAAGTTATATGACCTTCTATTACTATGAAAATCTTCACATCCTCTTGACCCGTTCCCTAAATTATTATTTATAGTGACATTAAAATATATCTATATACCATAGCATGTAGCAAAACATAAATTCATCCAAAAACTAAGGTCAAATCTATATATAGTTATCATAAGTCAAATGTAGGATCAACGCTTCTAAAAATTGATCTTTAATACATGAACTGTCATTTTCATTACACAAATCGACACTATTTAACAACAAACCCTCAAAATAGATATCAGAATTAACATTAAATTGATATTAAATTCATGTTTTGTAGTTTTGCATATCAAATTATCAAAATAATGAACCCAGAAAAGATTAGATTATTTTCTCTCCCAATATTTATGTTATGGGTTGTTCTTTCTCTGGGACAAAACACCAGTAATACTACACAAAAAACAGATCAGGATTCTACATTAACCACTTTACACAAAAAATTAGCACTCTTAAAAACGACAACCAATAAAGATAGTATTGCAAAAAAAAGCTTGCGCCTTATAACAAAACATACTCGCAAAGACAGGAAGGGCACTTATACCGATGTCTTATTTGATTTAATCAGTTACTGTGAAGACATCAATAATCTTGAATGTCTAATAGAGGCATATATTTTGGTTGGAATACAATACAGAAGAAAGAATCTTTATTTAGAATCTTTAGCATATTATAACAAAGCTGAAGAATTATCTTCTAGCAATGAAAAAAGAGGTTTAAAATGGCGCATTTACACAAACAAAGGGATTTTACTTCATGAGATATTAGAAGCAAATCTTTCTAGAGAAAATTTTAAAAAGTCGTTATCCTATATTGATTCTACAAATAGTTTTAGGGAGGGTACTTCTTTTTTAAATATGTCTTCATCATTTGAGGATGTAAAAGATCACGATTCTATGATTTATTACGGAAAAAAGGCTTTTAATATATTAAAAGAGTATCCCCACAGAAAATCCCATTTTATAGCTGCAGTAAACAATCTGGCATATGGACATATTAAACAAAATGAACTGGACAAAGCTTCTGAGCTTATAACAAATCATATCGATTTAAATAAAGACAAAAAAAGTACAGATAATACTCTTCCTTCTTATTTCTATAATACTTTAGGAGAACTTAACTACAAACTTAAAAAATATAATACTGCTATTTATTATTATAAAAAATCTCTGGATACTATACACAATGAAAGCCCGCCATCAAACCTCAAAAACCTTAATAGTTTATCAGAAATTCACGAAATCAAAGGAGACCTAAAACAAGCCATCAAATACCTAAGGGCAAAAGAAAAATATTTAGAAAAGTTCGATCAAATTAGATTAAAAAGAGAAATTGCAAAATCGCAGTTTAATCCCGTTTTGCACAAAAAAAATATAATAATTACCAAACTAAAAGAAGAAAACTTAGTTACTAACAAGGAGGCATACAATACTAAGCTTATTACTCTAGGAGTTGGTGTAACAAGTCTTTTTATCATTCTAATATTTTTAGCAATTCATCAAAAAAGCAGGTTAAAAATATCATACTTAAATGAAGAGATAAGTCTAACGAGATTAAAATCTTTAAAATCAATAATGAACCCTCATTTTTTGTTTAATTCATTTAATACTCTCCAAAGTTTTATACTACAAAAAAACAAGTTCGAGGCTAGTGAGCACATGAGACAACTTTCTCAATTAATACGAAAAGTATTATCTAACTCTGAGAGTCTTTACATTAACTTTAATGACGAATTAGAGATTATAGAAACCTATGTTGAATTAGAAAATAAAAGATTTGATAATCAATTCGAATTAGAAAAAATAATTGACGAAGATCTAATAAAATTAAACCCAAGAATTCCTTCTATGATTATTCAACCTCATATAGAAAATGCTGTTATACACGGATTAGAGTGCAAAAAAATTAAAAAATTAAAGTTATCTTTTCAGAAAAAAAACAACATAATACAATGTATCATTGAGGATAATGGTATTGGAAGAAGAAAATCTGAAGAATTAAAAAAAATCGAAAAAAGAAAACACCTTTCTATTGCTTCTAAAAATACAACAGAAAGAATAAGTATACTTCGAAAGATTGGATATCAGAAAACTTCTTTACAAATAAAAGATCTTTTTGATGATCAAAATCAACCTAACGGAACAAAAATTATTATTAACCTTCCAATCATAAGTTAATGAATACTAGAACCCCACTAACATCTATTATCATTGATGATGAAAAAATGGCAAGAAATAGTTTAAAAGTTTTATTGCATAACTATTGCCCGGAAATAAAAATAATTGGAGAGGGAGAGAATTTGGCCTCTTTAAAAAAATTATTAAGTACTCATAACCCGGATCTTATTTTTTTAGATATTCAACTAAGAAATACCACTATTTTTGATCTTATTTCTAACATAGAATTATCAGATTTTAAAATTATTTTTATTTCTGCGCATGATCAATATGCTTTAAAAGGGTATAAATATGATGCAGTCGACTATCTTTTAAAGCCTGTAGACCCAGTTAAATTAAAAGAGGCTGTTATTAAGGCAAAAGGTCAAATTGAAAAAGAACGGGAGTCAGAACACAAAAGAGCAGATATATATTCTTTGCGGGATTCTCCACAGATTGTATTATCAGACACCAAAGGATCTCACATCATTAAAACCAAAGATATTATGTATTGTATCGCAGAGGGTAACTATACTTCTATTGTCTTACACGATCAACCCCAAATTGTAGTTTCTAAAAATCTGAAGTTTTTTGAAGAAAAATTAAATTCCATAAACTTTTATAGAATTCATAAGTCCAACTTAATAAATCTTAATTATTTAAAATTATTAAGTAATGATGATGGTGGACATATTGTAATGAGTGATGGGAAAATACTATCCATCTCCAGAGATAAAAAACGCAAACTTCTTAAACACATCTAGAAATCTTCAGGTGATATCTCTGTTTACTATAAAACAATAAAAGACTGCCATAAGACAGTCTTTTATCAATGTTTATATATTTAATTTATTATCAATACCGGACTAGTAAAGGTAGTTTAATGCTACTCTATCTAGGTTACTCCATTCTCCATCAGTATTTGCAGGATAGCAAGCATTCATGATAGAATTAGCATCTCCTCCAGGACCAGCTGTTCCCGGGATATATACAAGACCATCATTACCTACTCCTTCATTACTATTTTCATTACATGTTTTTCTGGTATCCCAATCTGTATGTCTAAACCCAACACAGTGGCCAATTTCGTGAGCTAATAAATGCTCTAGTTGCTGATTTGTTTGTGTTAAATTAGCTCCGTTATTAATTCTAACTCTTGTAAAAGGGTATCCATTACTAGGAAAACCTGCAATACCTGCTGATCTGTTTGGATCTGTATTTATGCTATTATCTACATATACTAAGATATCGTTAGCTCCCCAGGATGTCCCAAAAGACAATACAAATCTAATACTAAGATTTTCATTATTATAATTGTTAACAGCATATTGCAGACCTGTCTGGGCAGTAGAACTTAATCCATATTGATTGTTACCCGTATATCCCACTACACGAATAACATTAGTTGCTGTTACCAAATTATTAGTTCTGTACTGCTTGTTTTGAATTCCCCCATGAAGTCCCATATCCATTATTTGGGATTTTGATAACAGTACATCACCTTCAATAAGATACGCTGCTTTTTTTGTGCCATCAATATCACTTACCATTACCTTCTCTACTCCATTTGGATTAAAATGTAATGCTGTGATTTTGTTTAAAACATCTTTTTCAACTTCTAAAGAGGTTTCTTCTGTTGGACTATTTACCTGATCTTTTTCGCAAGACACAAAGGTTACCGAAGCGACTATTGCAGTAGCCGCAAATAAAAAATTAATTTTTTTCATTCTAAAATGTGTTAAGTTTGTATTAATTTATTGTGATAAATTTAACTTTTTATTTACGGGAAACAAATTTTTTCGATCAAAAAATAATGTTATCCCTCATTTTAGATACTGTAAAACAGTAGTTTACATAAAACAAAAAGTCGATCAAAAAGGGATTACAGTACTTCACAAGCATAAAAGCATCATCTCTTTTTTTCTTAATAACTATATAAATAGTTAAATAACTACAAAAATAGTTGTTAAACTAGAATCATAGTTATACATTTGATTATTATTAATACTCTCTTATGGAAAAACTTACTAATAAAGAAGAAGAAATCATGCAGACATTATGGAAGCTAAAAAAAGCTTTTGCAAAAGAGGTTCAGGCCGAACTAAACAATGCTGTACATTATAACACTGTATCTACAATCATACGTAATCTCGAGGATAAAAAGTATGTAGGTCATCAAGCTTATGGAAAAACACATCAGTACTTCCCTATTATTACAAAAGAAGAATATCGCAGCAATTTTGTAAGTACAGCTATGAAACAATATTTTAACGATTCTTATAAAAATATGGTTTCTTTTTTTGCCAAAGAAGAAAAGATAACTGCAGATGAATTAAGAGAAATTTTAAAAGTAATAGAACAAGAAAAATAAGCTATGGAAACCTTCTTAATTTATCTTTTAAAAGCCAGTATTTTACTTTCGTTATTTTACGGAGTTTATTTTTTATTGCTTAGAAAAGATACCTTCTTTACTATAAACAGGCACTTTTTGTTGGTCAGTATTATCACTTCTTTACTATTGCCATTTATAGAGTTTACAACTATTAAGTTTATTGAAAACCCAACTTTTTACATAACAGAAACAAATCAATCTCCTTCAAAAAATATAATTCCCGAGACTATTAACTGGTGGGTAATTGGATCTGTTCTTTATGGTTTGGGAGCTCTTATATTTTTATCTCGTTTTTGCCTTCAATTGTTATCCTTAAAAAAATTACTAACTCATCATCAAAGCAGGAAAGAAGATGGCTTCAACTTTATTGAAGTTACTCAAGACATTGCTCCTTTTTCTTTTTTTAATACGATCGTATACAATCCGGTATTACATTCTCGAGAAGAATTAGATATGATTCTAAAACATGAAAAAATACATGTTCAGCAATTACATACTCTAGATTTAATACTAATGAATCTTCTTCTCATATTTCAATGGGTAAATCCTTTTGCCTGGTTATACAAAAAAAATCTGGAACAAAATCTTGAGTTTATCGCTGATCGGGAGGCTATAAACCAAATGACATCCAGAAAAGAGTATCAATTAACTTTACTAAAAGTATCATCAAATAATTACTCTACCATTACTAATAATTTTTATCAATCATTAATCAAAAAACGAATTGTTATGCTAAACAAACAAAGTTCTCAAAGTAAGAAGTTATGGAAGGTCACCGTTATTCTTCCTTTGTTAAGTCTATTTTTATGGAGTTTTAATACCCAGGAAGTTATTAAAATCAAACAGGATACAAAAATTAATCAAAAAGCTTCTGATAATATCTTCTTTCAGGAAAAAGGAAAAAAAATTATTGAATTTATAGTCGACAAAAGCTCTTCAAAAGAAGACCTTAATAAAGTAAAATACACTTTAAAAGATGACTACAGTCTTGAGGTTAAATTCTCTGGCATCAAACGAAATGATGCTAATGAAATTACGAGCATTAAAGTTGATATCTCTTCTAAAAAAGGAACAACCAACTATGCTATATCAAATGACACTCCTATTAATTCTTTTGCAATTATATACGATAGTGAAACCGGTAAAATCGAAATAGGCCAATCTGGAAATAGCTCAAGTCACGTATGGTTTATTGATAAGGATGGTAATCACAAAAAAGGGAAAACAATGAAAATCCATTCCGGAGATAAGAAAAATGAGTTCATTTTTAGTGATGGAGATCACAAAGATATTTATGAGATACACACCAATGACAACAAAACTTTTGCTTACATTACTGGTGATAGAGACGGTGAGCCATTAATTTATATAGATGGAAAAAAAACGACCAAAAAAGAAATGGAAAAATTAGATTCTGATACCATAGAACAGATGAATGTCTATAAAGGAAAAACAGCTATAAAAAAATATGGTGATAAGGCAAAAAATGGAGTGATTGAAATTACTACTAAAAAGAAGTAACTCAATCCAGATATAAATCTTTAAAAAACTCACTTCCTTCAAGTGAGTTTTTTGTATTTTTGACCATGCAAAAACATTTCTTTTCGTTTATCGCCAAACTTAATAAAGTAATTCTACCGAGTTTTACCAAAAAACGTTTGGATCTTGCTAAAGCATCCAAATTACAACTCCTCATATTTGGTTGGCGGTTATATGTTACTAAAAAAGCTCTAGGTTAATACTATAGCACATCTTTTTCTATAAAAATATACTTCTTTTTGCAACACTAGTAACTCTTTTTCGTAATTAAAGAAGAAGCAATAACATCTATAAATAACCAAAAATATGTAGTATGAAAAAATGTATCATATTGGGAATCAGCATTCTAGGTATGCTTTCCCTAACCTCATTTACAACAAATTCTGCTAAGGATTTGATAATTGATAACATTCAACCTAACGAAATAACTGCGGTTATAAACAAAGACACCTCAGAAAAAGAATTAGAGGATTTAAAAGCATTCTTTCTAGAAAATGGTATTGAACTGCTTATCAAAAAAATAGAATTCAACGATAAAAAAGAGATTACCAGCCTAAGTATAGTTCTTAAAAAAGGAAATTCGAAAAGCCAATACTCTTCTTCTTCTCAGGTTCCTATTTCTAAAATAGAATTAGGATACAAAGATGGCAATTTGTATATCTCAAACTCTGGTATGTTTGACATTGCTGCCTGGAAAAATCAGTCTGGATTTAATCATGTGCAAATCGATATGGATAGCATTATGAAGAAACATAATTTTGTTTTTGATTTTGATGAAGAGAATGATTCTTTATTTTTCAAAGGTAATTTTAATGCACATAAGCTAAAAGATCAGATCATGAAATCTTTTACCCTTGAAGAAGATGAAGACGGAAACTTCTTTTTTAACGGTCAGCAAATGCCACATTTTCAAAATTTCAAATCCAAAAAATTTAATTTTGTTGACAATCCTGATATCGAAAAATTAATTATTGTTGACGGAAAGGAAGTTGATTTTGACACTCTGGATACTCTTGCAAAGTCAGACAAGTTAGCAGAAGTAGATTTTCTTAAACCAGAAACCGCCATTAGTATTTATGGTGACAAGGCCAAAGATGGTGCTATAATAGCAACTACAAAAAAATAAAATTCTTATAAAAAATGAGATAAGCCTTCATCTTTTTGAAGGTTTTTTTTATTATCAATATTTTAAAAGAGCAGATTTAGGAACATCAAGTTTATCTTTTCCGTTAAGGAATTCCAGCTCCATAATAAAATTACATTGTACTACTACTCCACCCAGTTCTTTAACCAAATCACATACTGCTTTTGCTGTTCCTCCTGTAGCCAGCACATCATCATGAATCAGAACATTTTCTCCCGCTTTGATAGCATCGATATGTATTTCTAATGTATCTTCTCCATATTCTAAACCATAATTCTTTGATTTTACATCATAGGGTAGCTTGCCTTTTTTTCGAACAGGTATAAATCCTGCTTGCAAACGTTCTGCAATCATAGTTCCTATAATAAAACCCCTGGCTTCTATACCAATCACCTTATCAATCTTAATATCACTTGGGCATAAACCAGCTAATTGATCTGCACAGCTTACCAGAGCTTTGTGATTTGCTAATAACGGAGTAATGTCTTTAAATAAAATTCCAGGTTTGGGAAAGTCAGCAATATCCCTGATATAATCTTGTATGTTCATTCGCCGAAAATAATGAAAATAAAAAAAAGAGGCTAAAAAAAGATGAAAATCGCCTACAAAATGAAAAGGTCACACAAAACACTCCTTCAAAAGTTACATTTTACAATTCAAATCAACACATATGATTACATTTATAAATCAATATTAAGATAATATAGTTACACTCTAAAACATTTATCATCTTTTTAGTTATAAATTCATAATCACCTTTACAGATTTCAGCTTAAATATTTTGCGCTTAATTTTCTTTCAGATATATTAAAAAGACAATGTATAAATACAATTATTTTTAACTATAAAAATCTAGAAATCATGTAAACAGAACTACTTTCTTCAGTGACTAAAAATTAAATCAATTAATCATTTTTTAAAACCATCTAATATGCTAACATTTATAGGAATCGTAATGATTCTGACGGGAATCATAATGCTCATTATCAAACCTTTTTTTTCAACTTTAAAAGCTCTAAACTGGTTTACCAAATCACGTAATTTTAAATTGATTGGGTTTGGTTTTGTGCTAAGTGTGATCTCTAATATGTTTTTTTATGCAGAACCTGGTACTGCCTACGCTGTACAGTATCCATGGGGTAGCCAAAAGGCTGTAGTACATCAAGGTATCAATACCAAAATGTGGGGACGCTTGATCCCAATACAATTCGAGCTACCTATCAAATATGTAATTCCAGATAAAGATAATGGTGAACTTGGAGAACAAAGCAAGTATGCAAATGTGGATGTAGCAAAATACTGGGCATTTAGCGATGCGGTAAAAGCCAGAATTGCAACTTCTGTAGTTGTTAGTATCAACACTGCAGATGAAACACAATTTTTATCTGTCGCAGATCGTAATAAAACCGAGAAAAACCTTATTCGATCGCGTATCATTCCAAATATTGATCAATCTATTAAGAATACGTGTAAGTTAATGGATGCTCAGGATTATATCTCTGGACAAGCCTCTGATTTTGACCGATATTTTAAAGATCAGTTAGAGAACGGAATGTATGTACTAGAAGAGTATTTTGCCAATGAAAACAGAGAAATCATTGGTGATAGTACTATAATAAGAACTATCACTAATAAAGAGTCGAAACAGAAACGTTTTAGAATTAAATACGTAAACGGAGAACCTGTACGAGAAAAAGGAAATTCTTTAAAAGCTTATGGTCTTACAGTTGTACAAGCTGTTGTTACAGAAATTGATTGGGAAACTACCTTTGACAAACGATTACAATTACAAAAAGAAGAGGTAGCACAAACACAGTTAGAAAAACAACAAGCAGAGCGTCAATTCTACCGTGCACAGAAAGAAACGGCAAAGGGTGAAGCAGAGAAAGCAACAGAACGTGCTCGATTAGAAAAAGAGCAAATTCAAAAAACTATCGAAGCCGAAACAAAAGCCAAAGTAGCAGAGTTTAACCTTATCGAGGAACGTAAGAATTATGAAGTTGCACAGTTTAAGGCTAAAACGCAAAAAACAATGGCAGACGCACAGTCTTATGAAAATGCTAAACTGGTAAGTGCCGGTCTTACTCCCCAGGAACGTGCCGAATGGGAATATAAGACCTCTGTAAATATAGCCAGAGAGCTTAAAGAGTTGAAACTACCAGAGATCTATATACAGGATGGTGGTAAACAAGATGCTAACGGAAACTTATTACAATCATTAATTGGCGCAGATCTGGCTAAAAAAATGATGACTAGAAAAAGCCAATAAATCAACTTGCTTCTAGTATAGTATTTCTTTAACACACATACTATCAGGCTACTTGAATCGTGTTTTTGGGTATTGTTTACCTGAAACATATCGAGTAGCTTTTTTCTGTCTGTGAAAAAGTCTACATAAATTTTGCCAGCAATATAAAAAACAACTATATTTGCACCCGCAAAAAGGCCTCGTAGCATAACTGAATAGTGCACTTGATTACGGCTCAAGAGGTTGCAGGTTTGAATCCTGCCGAGGTCACAAAGCCGAAGCCCCAGTATTACTGGGGTTTTTTGATTTTTAACAGTTTTTTCATCTCCCAATATTTAGCTAAAAACAGCAAAAAATAGTACATTTACTGTAAGAAGTTTACGAAAAGTTTACGGAAAATTACAGCCTTTTTAAAGAATGTAACTATGAAAGCTACAGTAAAACTATATAAAAATGACGGAAAGTCTAAAGGCTTGTATCCTGTTAAGTTAATTATTACTCATCAAAAGAAAATTAAACGTAAAACAATAGGATATTCATTAGCTGAAGACTGGAATACTCTTCATGAATTACCCAAAACTTCTCATGATGACTATGAAGACTTATATGGTTTAATCATGGAATATCGAAAAAAAGCTTTACCCCTAAAATTCAAAGAGTTAGTGTATAATCCATTGATGTTGACCCACCCAATCCGAGTCATCGTGACCCGTCTAATCCAGGTGATGTTGACCCGTCTAATCCAGATTAATCTGACCCACTTGATTTAAGGTTTAGAGTTGAGTTATTGAAAGCTGTATTATGCTACTTAAAATCGTAGCAATTATGGCAGGAACTTCAATAACTATGAATAAATTAAGAACAGTAATACGTCTTCATACAGAAGGTAAGAGTAAACGCTTTATCAGTGATTACTTACGGTTATCTCGTAATACCGTAAAGAAGTATATCAATCGTTTTATATCGATTCGACTGAGCTTCGAAGAGCTAGAAGAATTAAGTGATACCGAGTTAGAATCTCTACTGGTTAAATTTCAAAAAAAGGTAGTTAGTCCCCGAGAAGAGGCCTTACATACTTATTTTAAATATGCAGAAAAAGAGCTTAAACGCACCGGTGTTACCAGATTCCAGTTATGGTATGAGTATTATCAGAAATACCCTAACGCTGTAGGTAGATCTACCTTTTATGAAAAGTTCAAAAATTGGCAATTACAGTCTTGTGTACAGCCTACTATGCACATGGACCATAAGGCTGGGGACAAGCTATATATTGATTACGCTGGTAAAACTCTTCAAATTGTTGACCTGGAAACAGGAGAAGTACAAGAAGTTCAGTTTTTTGTAGCTGTTTTAGGAGCGAGTCAATTTACCTATGCAGAAGCTACTTTGAGTCAAAAGAAGCATGATTTCATACAATCTATTGAGAATTCATTACACTATTTTGGAGGTGTGCCAAGAGCAATCGTTCCTGATAATTTAAAATCGGCAGTCACTAAAAGCGATCGTTATGAGCCTCAAATAAATGCTACTCTTTTAGATTTTTCTGAACATTATGACACTACAGTTCTACCTGCACGCTCAAGAAAACCAAGAGACAAATCGTTGGCTGAAATAACTGTAAAAATCCTCTATACTCGTATCTATAGTCCATTACGAAATGAAGTATTCCATACTCTTAAAGAATTGAATCAAGCTATTAAAGAGCAATTAGACCTTCATAACCGTACTTGCTTTAGTAGGAGAGCTTATTCAAGAAGACTTCTTTTTGAAGAAATCGAAGCACATACCCTTGGTATTTTGCCTCAGCAGCGCTTTGAGATCAAAAAACAAACTGTTGTCAAAGTAATCATGAACGGGCATGTTTGTCTTGGGGAAGACAAGCACTATTACAGTGTTCCTTATCAATATATAGGCAAAAAAGTCAAGATTGTTTACTCGACCAAATCTATAGAAATCTTTTATAAATACAATCGTATTGCCGTTCACCCTAGAGTGAAAAGCCAGTTTAATTATTCTACCATTAAAGAACATCTGGCTTCTGCACATCAGTTTATGACAGATTGGACACCGCAACGCTTTATGAGTTGGGCTGCTTCTATTGATCGTATTGTAGAAATATACATCTCTAAAGTATTAGAAAAGAAGAAACATCCGGAACAAGCTTATAAAGTGTGTATGGGAATCCTCTCTTTACAAAAGAAAGTAGGTAAAGAACGTTTGGTTGGAGCTTGTCAAAGAGCCCTTGATTATGAATTATATGGATATAGGCCCATTCTAAATATACTGGAAAAAGGTTTAGATCGATTAGATAACGATGGGCAACAAGAAAAACTCCCGTCACATGAAAATATCAGAGGAAAAGATTATTATCAATAAATTATATTAATTATGAATAGTATTACATTACAAAAGTTAAAGCATCTTAGGTTTTATGGTATGCATGATGCTTTTAAAAGTATTATAGAAACAGGAAAATTAGATAATTATAGTTTAGATCAACTGGTAAGTCACCTAATTGAATCTGAATGGGACGATCGACAGAATAGAAGAATAGAAAGAACCATTAAGTATGCTAGATTCAAATATAAAGCACAGATAGAAAATATCGTCTTCTCTGACCAAAGAGAACTTAATCGGGATCAAATTCATCGATTAACTGAATTTGAGTTTATTAAAAAATCAGAAAATATACTCATTACTGGAAGTACAGGTGTAGGAAAAAGTTATTTGGCTACTGCTATAGGGCATCAAGCCTGCATTGAAGGATATAGAGTATTTTACTTTAATACTAATAAAATGTTAGCTAAATTAAAAATGGCAAAAGCTGATGGATCATATCTTAAGGAAATGTCACGAATAGAAAAGCATCCCCTTATTATATTAGATGATTTTGGACTGCAAGTTCTCGATAAGCAAAATAGAATGACATTGCTTGAAATCATTGAAGACAGACACGAAAAAGGAGCAATAATTTTAACTTCTCAACTACCCGTAAATCAATGGTACGAAGTAATCGGTGAAAAAACTGTAGCTGATGCTATCATGGATAGGCTTGTTCATAATGCACATAGGCTCGAATTAAAAGGTGAATCTATGAGAAGAAAAAGAAATAAATAATAATGTAAAAATTAATCCATATGTTTAACAAAAAATAACTCAAATCTGCACCTTAAAAACACTGCTCAGCTTGAGCTGGATTTAGTGGGTCAATATAGCTGGAATATACAATCCTGAGTATCTGAAGAAATTAAATGATTTTGAAGATTGGCTTAATGAGCAACCCGAAGTGATTCATGTAAATGCATTTAGCGAGGTTGCCAGAAGAGTAAACCGATCTATGCATGGAGATAATGAATCTTATTATAAGGTTCCTAATAATCGTGAAGAAGCAGCACAGTACTTATTGCTATACGAACTTTCTTTACCCTTCGGATTAGACCTCAACAATCAAATTAATGTAGATAAGTCTGAAAGCAGGGTTACTATAACATTACAGAATATCTCTAGTGCCGAGATGATAGCCTTTTCAAAAAGAGCCGAAAAATGGTTGCAGGATAATACCCCAAAACCTATGCATACTATTGGAGTAAGCCCTACCCTTATGTTTTCTAAACTAGGCTTTAGACAAGCCGATAGTATGCTTAAAGGAAACATAATAGCACTAATATTGATCTCTCTGGTATTAATGTTTGCTCTAAGAAACTTTAAACTTGGGCTCCTTAGTATCATTCCCAATGTTACTCCGGTTTTTATTGGATTTGGATTTTGGGCAATGTACAAAGCTCAGATTAACACAGGAATGGTTATCGTTTTCGGAATGACTTTAGGAATAATAGTAGATGATACTGTTCATTTTATGAGTAAGTTCTTAAGAGCTCGCAGAGAGTTAGGTTATGACGCCAAACAGGCAGTTATCTATGCTTTTGAAACCGTTGGAAAAGCATTGGTAACTACTACAATTGTACTTCTGGCCGGGTTTGCTGTACTATCCACCTCATCATTTGCTTTAAATAGCTATATGGCAAGGATTACAGTTATCATCATCCTGTCGGCCTTAATAATCGACTTTATATTACTTCCTTCACTACTAATTCTTATTAGTAAAAAAGATAAGGTTATATCAGAAACACCAGTGAAAGAATTAGAACCACAAATGCAACTTGATAAATAATAAATAAAAACAATAAAGAATCTATTCGTATGAGAACACTAATTTTAGCTGGACTTGCAGTACTAAGTATCGCAACTATAACAGCACAAAATGCAGAAGAACGAGGTTTACAAATTGCTAAAGCAGCAGATCAGGCAGATCAAGGTTTCAATAGCACTATTGTAAATCTAAAAATGACCCTAAAAAATAAAAATGGGCAAACCAGTGAACGGTTACTAATCACCAGAACTTTAGAACAAACAACAGACGGAGATAAATCACTGATTGTTTTTAATAGTCCAAAAGACGTGAAAGGAACCTCGACATTAACTTTTACACATAAAATTGGAGCAGATGATCAATGGCTTTTCTTACCTTCAATCAAAAGAGTAAAAAGAATATCTTCTAATAATAAATCCGGTCCTTTTGTAGGTAGTGAGTTTGCATACGAGGATCTTTCTTCGCAAGAAGTAGAAAAATACGGTTATAAATTTCTGGAAGAAAAAGGAAATTTATTGATGGTAGAACAAGATCCGGTTGATCCAAAATCTGGTTACACAAGAAGAATTGTTACTTACAATAAAGATAAAGGATATCGAATAGAAAAGGTTGAATTCTATGATCGCAAAAATTCACTGCTAAAAACACTTAACTACAGTGACTATAAATTATATAAAGGGCAATTCTGGAGAGCATTAACCCTTCATATGGTAAATCACCAAAGTAATAAAGAAACCGTACTAAAATTTAGTGACTATAATTTTGAGGCAGCACTTGCCGATGAAGATTTTACGCAAGTTGCTCTTAAACGAGCAGGGCGATAAATCTAAATAAATGAAATACACAAGGCTCAGTCTGTTATATCCTATAGTAGTTCTTTTGGTTACTGGATTTTTATTGTTATCACGACCTGGTCTTGTGTTTTCCCTTATGCAAAGTAATACCACATACCCATCTGAACTTGCAAATTTATTGGGAATGATTTTTTTAGGATTTGGGTTTTTGATGATTCTTATTTATAAGTATCAGGTTCAAAAAATATACAAATGATCCATAGTAATACGGATTTTTTTTAGCCTTTGCTCAATTGGATTGTATTACGTGTATCAAAACCCGCTTTTTATTGCTTTACTTTTTATCATCCTTATTGGAGTATTGATCACAATTCTTGGTCTGGTTAAAGATCAGGAAATAAAAAAACTAATACATGAAGATTAAATTTATCTATTGTATAATTCTGCTACTATGCATTGGTAATACAATATATGCTCAAAACGAAAAACCTAAAAAGGTAAATCACGATTTTGAGTTAGAATTAGAAGGAGAATATCGCTATTTCTATGATAATGCTCTTTTTGAAGATCAGGAAGATCATTTTCCTTCTCTGGCAATACGACCAGAATATAAAGCCGAATGGAATGCCGGATATGAAAGTATTAACTTTAAAGGTTTTTTTAGGCTAGACGTCGATGATGGGCGAACACATTGGGATATACGCGAACTATACTATCAAAAAGCTAAAAAAAACTGGGAATTTAACCTCGGGCTTAAAAAGGTCTATTGGGGCGTCGCCGAAAGTAATCACTTAGTAGATATCATTAATCAAACCGATGCCGTTGAAACTTTTGACGGTGAAGAAAAATTAGGTCAACTTATGGCCCAGTTTACATGGATTACCGAAAAATTTGGAACTTTTGATTTCTTTTATCTCCCCTATCATCGTAAACGTACCTTCTCTGGCAAAAAAGGAAGATTGCGGTTCCCGGTAGTAATTGATAAAGATGACCTGGGATATGAAAGTAGTGCAGAAGAATGGAGACAGGATGTTGCTTTTCGCTGGAAACACTATTTTGATATTTTTGATATTGGCATCTCTCATTTTTACGGAACCGGTAGAGAGCCTCTTTTTGTATTTGATACCACAGGAAATATCAATGCCTTTTATCCCGTAATACATCAAACTGGTCTGGATTTACAGATTACCCATAATGCTTTTTTATGGAAACTAGAATCTATTTATCGCAATGCAGATGCTCAGGATTTCTTTGCTATGGTAGCTGGTCTCGAGTATACATTCTCTAATATCGATGGAAATGGACTTGATATAGGTCTTTTGGGTGAGTATTTGTATGATGAACGAGACGAATTGGCACTAAATGCATTGCAAAATGATGTATTCTTCGGAAGCCGTATTGCTTTTAATGACACCCAGGATACATCAATATTAATTGGAGGGATTGCTGATCTAGAATCTAGCACTACAATTTTTAGCCTCGAAGCATCAAGGCGTTTTGGCAGTACTTGGACTGCAGCAATTGAAGCTCGTATTTTTAATGAAATTGATGATAATGAATTGATCTTATCAAATTTTAGAGAAGATAGTTTTTTTAGAATTTCTATTTCTAAATATTTTTAAAATAAAATAAAAAAGCCATCCTTAGTTAACAGGATGGCTTTTACAAAAAGTTCAAAGCTTTTCAATAACTAATTTTTAGTATAGGTAGTTTAAAGCAGTTCTATCTCTGCTACTAAATTCTCCATTTTCATTACCCGAGAAACAAGAAATCATAATAGAAGCAGTATCTAAACCACTCTGACCCCAACGATTTGCTGTAGGTGTACCAGGAATATGAATAGCTCCTATACCAGCAGCTCCTTCATTACTACCATCACATCTTCTTTTAGCATAATCAGTATGTCTGAATCCTACGCAATGTCCCATTTCATGAGTCATTAAATGCTCCATAACATTATTATTTAAACTGTTACTACCTGCATTAATCTGAATCCACTTATATGGTCTTCCACCACTAGGGAAACCTGCAGATCCTCCTGCTCCAGAAGCACCATTGTTATATACTACCATATCAGCACTTGTAGATGCCGCAAAAGATAGTGTAAAATTTAATGTATTATTTAATGCATTATAATTGTTAACAGCCCACTGAAGTCCTGTACGCATTTTACTGGTTAAAGCATATCCAGATCCCGTATATCCAATAATGCTAATATTTCTATTACCACTAGATACAAGGTTATTAGTTCTGTACTGCTTGTTACCATTGTCTACTTCAGCAAGTTTTTGTTCTGCTAATTTATTGATTGCCAAAATAAGATCGCTAGATTGTATAGCTTCTTCTACTGACCCATCAGGATGTTTTACCGTTACATATTTTGCTCCAAAATCATTAACTCCTGCATCATGTAATGCCTGGATATGAGCTTTAGAAAGTTGTTCTGTAACAGCTTCTGGTTGTGTTTCGTTAGAAACTTCTTTTTTTTCACAAGATGTAGTAAATCCTGCAACGATAGCGCAAAGCGCCAATACTTTGATTTTTTTCATTTTAATTAAGTTGAATTTGTGTAGTTATTAAAACTAAAAATAGAGTAGTTAAGCCCTATTTTAAATACAATTATGTAGAAAGCTTTGAACTTTTCTAAATTTTTGCGGTTTGAAGATATGATATTTTTTTTGAAAAATAAGTTAATTTTTTGAACTATTTATTGCAAATACGGTAAAACCGTAAGATTCTTCTAAAGAAAATGCGAAAAAAGCAATTTTCAAATAACACAAAAAATCGATCAAATACACAATTCTCGTGTCCAGTCAATATGTTAACAAAGTGTTAAAGCAAGAGATTACTAAGGATGTTAAAGAAAACTTAATTAAATATAGGAAGCGCGAGGTGTAGAAGGTTTTTTCCTACATATCATAAAGTTTCGATTTCAAAAATTCATATTTTAAATATTTAACAAAAATCAAAAAAACATACTTATAAAAAACAATATTAGTACTTAATCCATTCTGAAAAACACAATTTAAGGCATAAAAAAAGTCCATAATATGGACTTATAATCTTATAAATGGCATAAATTTTTATCTGCATTCGGTCACACAATCTCTGCACTAAGGCCTGCATCTAATAATTTAGAACACCTTGGCACCAATTCTTCATAAACACCTGTTTTTACAGTACATTTCCCCTTATAATGAACTAACATAGCACATTGCTCTGCCTGCACCGGTGTATGTTCACAAGTATAAATTAGAGTTTCTATAACATGATCAAATGTATTCACATCATCATTATACAAAACAATCTCACTATTGCTTTGATCAACAGATTTTTCTAAAACTTCTTCTAAAACTTTCTCCTGGGTACTCATAAGGGGGTAATTGTTTTATGCAAATATAATAACTTAGAGTATTATATGCATTAATAAAAAGATTATTTTAACTCATAAGATGCTGCTATCCAATTATTTCTATCGATGTTTTCTATAAAACCAAGATGATTCTTTTTACATTCTTCTGTAACTATATTTAAATCTTCTTTATAAAACCCGCTCAAAAATAATTTACCATTAGGATTTAAGCATTTTACATACTGTTGAATATCATTTAGCAGTATGTTACGATTAATATTAGCGATAATAACATCATAGCTTTTTCCTGGCAAAAGTGAGGCATCACCTTCATAAACAGTAATATCGTCACAATTATTGCGCTCTACATTTTCTATGGTATTTAAATAACACCAATTATCAATATCAATAGCATCTGTTGGTCCAGCTCCTCTCATTTTAGCAAGAATTGCCAAAACCCCAGTACCACAACCCATATCCAATACTGTTTTATCGTTTAGATCTGTTTTCAAAATATGCTGGATCATCATGTGCGTAGTCTCATGATGCCCCGTACCAAAAGACATTTTGGGTTCTATAATAATATCATATTTTGTATTTGGTTTTTCATGAAACGGTGCTCTTACACTACAGATATCATCAACTACAATAGGGTTAAAATTCTTTTCCCATTCTTTGTTCCAGTTTATTTGCTCTATTTCTTCAATAGTGTATTGTATATCAAACTCTCCAGAATTTAATACATAAATGCCTTCCAAAATATTTTCATCCCACTCTGTACTCTGAATAAAAGCGTTAACTCCATTTTCGGTTTCTACAAAGCTTTCGAATCCAACATATCCTAACTCTGCGATTAATATTTCTGTAGCTGGTTGTAATGGTGAAACCTTAAAATAATACCCAATGTATTTTGTATTTGACATACTGATCTTTTATTATTTTGCAAAGTTACTCTTTTACCTTAATGCTGGTACCAAAGTAAGTCTTAATAAAAAAGCACCCCATCTTGTCATGGGATGCTTTTATGTATTCTGTTAATTCTTAAATAGCGTTTACTATTGCAGTAAAATTCTCTGCATCTAATGAAGCTCCTCCTATTAACCCTCCATCTACATCAGTTTTTGCAAAAATTTCCTGAGCATTATTCGGTTTTACACTTCCACCATATAAGATAGAAACCTCATCAGCAATTTCCTGATCATAGGCATTAACTATGGTTTTTCTAATAAACGCATGCATTTCCTGAGCTTGCTCTGGAGATGCCGTTTCTCCGGTTCCTATTGCCCAAACAGGCTCATACGCAAGGACTACATTTTTCCAGTCTGCTTTATTTATATGAAAAAGACCATTTTTTAATTGCTGTTCTACAACAGAGAAATGATTATCGCCTTTTCGATCTTGTAATTCCTCTCCAAAACAGAAAATTATAGTCATTTTATGTTGTAATGCAGTATTAACTTTTTTAGCTAATAATTGATCTGTCTCTCCAAAATAAGCTCTACGCTCACTATGTCCCAAAATTACAGTCTCTACTCCAATACTTTTAAGCATATCTGCAGAAATTTCTCCTGTATATGCACCATTTTCTGCTTCATGCATATTTTGTGCAGCAACAGTAATCCCAGAGGGCTTTAAAACTTCAGTTGCACTATACAAGTTGGTAAATGTAGGTGCTACAATAATTTCTGCTTCAGACGATGCTTTAAGTTTGGATTTTAACTCAGATAGCAATGTCTTGGTTTCTGCCAGATTCTTATTCATCTTCCAGTTTCCGGCTACAATTTTTTTTCTCATTAATTTAAAATTTACGTTTTTGGTTAATAGTGTGGTTATATATTACTAGTAATTATTAATAACTCAAACCCTAATTCTCGGGTCAAGCCATCCATAGATAATATCGACAAATATATTGATTAGTATAAACATAGTTGCTATCACTAACACAGCTCCCATTATTACAGGAAGATCCGACGTGTTTAAGGCGTTTACAATCTCTTTACCCAATCCGTTCCATCCAAATATATACTCTACAAATACTGCTCCGGCAAGCATAGATGCAAACCAACCTGAAATTGCAGTAACAACCGGGTTTAATGAATTTTTTAAAGCATGTTTTCTTATCACCTGAAACATCGAAAGTCCTTTTGCCTTTGCTGTACGAATATAATCTTGTCCCATCACCTCGAGTAATGAATTACGCATTAGCTGAGACACGACAGCAAGTGGTCGTATTCCTAAGACAACTGCAGGGAGAATTAGATTTTTCCACTGTATATAGCTCCCTTCACCAAAATCATCTACTTCATATAAACTACCGGTCATATTTAAATTGGTAAATTCTTGTAATACATATCCAAACAACCAGGCAAAAATAATTGAACTAAAAAAAGAAGGAACACTCATTCCTAAAGTACTCAATAACTGAATCAACTTATCTGGCCATTGATCTTTGGTCATAGCGCTTATAACCCCTAATAAAATCCCTATAACTATCGCAATACATATAGCAAAAACAGCAAGAATCCCGGTATTGGGAAGCGTTTCTTTAATTACTTCACTTACTTTTTTACCATTCTTTTGCAATGATTCTCTTAAATATGGAAACTTAAGTATCGTAACAACATCTCCTGTTTTAAATAATTGATTTCCTTTATGCTTTTTAGTCTCAAAATATGAAAAATCATCAGGGTTTGTACTATGAAATGATATAGGAGAAAGATCATTGATATAATATAGATACTGCATTGATAATGGTTTATCAAAACCATATTTCTTTCTCACATTTTTTAATTGCTCTTCGGTCTCATTTTGCCCGAGCATCATCTGTGCAGGATCACCAGGAAGAATTGTAAATAATAAAAAAATAACAGTCACCACTCCCAATAAAGTAAGCAAAGCATATCCTATTTTACTAATGAGATAACTGCCCATTATTGATTAGAGTTTTCCTTAATTTTTTTTACTTCTTCTAGTGTATATGCTTTGTATGGAACACCTAAAAGACGTTCACTATATTCTTCTATTGTTTCTGTAAAACCAACTTCTTTTCTTCTTTTATTTACAGATTCCGGATCTTTAATCGGCCATATTAAAGGGATTGGTTTTTTGCTATTAGAATTCAAAGTCATGCCTTGTGTACCATAAACCTGTTCTAATTCTTGTTGCATTAGATATCGATCTTCCATCATTGCTACCGATGCCATATCCAGTTCACCTTTTTGTCCGGCTTCTTTTATAAGAGGTAAATACTCTCCAATCTTATCCGAATGTTGAATCACCAACCATGCAGCTATATTTGTCCCTTGACCAACCAAAGTTTTACCCGGATAGCCATACTTTTTAAAAACTTCTTCTACAAATATTGTATTGGTACTATCAACTATTTTTTGTTCTTCCCAGGAAATTCCCCCAGAACTTCTTCCTTCCTGATCCAACTTCATAATACTGTCCAGCTGTGCTTTTAGTATTACATTAATTTTAGGTTTTGAAGGCTCTACCGTTTCCAGGTTAAGTTTTTCTGCATCATTCCAGTGTAACTTTTTTACTATCGTTCCTTTTTTAAGTTTTACAATCCCCGGATTAGATCGCAATATCGTTTTTAATGCTGTCTCATCGGTTGTATAAAAATCAAAATCAAGGTTATATTGTTGTTGCACCTGTGCTATGTCTTTTGGTGTAGAAGCTGTAAGACCAATTACATCATATCCTTGAGATATAGCTTTATTAGTGATTTCTTTTATTGCATAAAATCCTTCTGCTTCACTTTTAGACAAGTTATACGTTACAATCAATATCAGATTTTCTTTTTCGAGAAATTCTGCTGTATAATCCGTATCATTTTTTTCTATTGCAAAGTCATGAATCGGGGGCTCATAGCCTTCATTTACTGTCTTGGTTTCAACTTCGATAAATTTACCTTCTACTTTGGGGTAATCTCCACTAGTGGTAATAATTTTCTCCTCTCCGTTAACATCAAATTTCCAGTGATAAGCAAACTCTGCTTTTGGAGCTCCTTCTGGAATCTCCATCCCTTCTTGGATATTGACTCCTTCTTTATATGCTCTAAAATCAAAAGCTGGTAAATGCATTAAAACATAATATGCAAAGCCCAAACAAGCAGTAAAAGTTGCAAAAACAACCCATTTATGAGTTGCAAAAGGTTTAAGCGGTGTTATATATTTTCTTCCAAAGAACAATATCAATATTAAAACTAGTAAAATCACATCTTTGGTAAAGGATTCCCAAGGAGTTAAGGGTAATGCATCACCAAAACACCCGCAATCTGTAACTTTATTAAAATACGCCGAATAAAAAGTAAGAAACGTAAAAAAGGCTATCATTAATAATAATGACCACACTGTAAACTTTGGCAAATACCCTAATAACAATGTAATACCTAATACGATTTCAAAAATCACTAAAAAAATCGCTATTAATAATGCAAAGGGAATTAAAAATTCTAAGTTAAGTACACCTTCACCAAAGTACTCCTGAAGCTTATATGAAAACCCTACAGGGTCATTAAGTTTTATAAACCCAGAAAACAGGAAAAGTGCTGCTACAAATATTCTTGAGAAAGAAACCAATATTTTCATCTACGTATATATTTATTTTTTCAAAAAGTCAATATAGAATCAATGTAATAACTATTTTAATTATCTGTTCTTCATATTTTGACCATAATATTTTAGTATAATCTGCACAAGATAATATGATTAATTCTTGTTCCTTTTAGTTTAACAGTATTTTATATATCTATTTATTTGCTTCACCTAAATGAATCATAGCAAACACTGCATAATTGATCATATCCTGATAGTTTGCATCGATACCCTCGCTTACCAACGTTTTTCCTTTGTTATCCTCTATCTGTTTTACTCTAAGTAATTTCTGAATAATAAGATCTGTAAGAGAACTCACTCTTAAATCACGCCAAGCCTCTCCATAATCATGATTTTTATTCATCATTAACTCTTTGGTAATCCCAATATGTTTATCATACAAAGCGACTGCATCTTCTGGAGATAAATCGGGTTGTTCTGCAACTCCTTTCTCTAGTTGTATCAATGCCATTAAGCAATAGTTAATAATCCCGATAAATTCGGAAACTTCACCTTCATTTATCTTACGCACTTCATTTTCCTGAAGACTTCTGATCCGTTGTGCTTTAATAAAAATTTGATCGGTTAAGGATGGTAATCTTAGAATTCTCCACGCACTGCCATAATCTATCATCTTTTGATTAAAAAGATCTCGACAATTACTAATTATTGTATCATATTGTGTGGATGTATCTTGCATAAAACTGTTGAATTTTGCGTAAATTTCGCTTTAATATGGGAATTAAAAAAATCATATCTAAAGTTTAAAAATAAAAAACACGAAATGTGACATCACAATTTTATAAATTCTAACCAAAATATAGGCTTACCTCTGAAAACAACAACCGCAAACAAATGAAATCTCAAAAATGACAATCAACTGTAAAGGCACATTAATCGATATATCTGCGCCAAAAGTAATGGGTATCCTTAACCTTACTCCTGATTCTTTTTATGATGGAGGAAAATATAAAAATGAAAACGAGATATTAAAATATACCGAGCAAATGCTCATTGAAGGTGCAACTTTTATTGATTTAGGTGCTTACTCCTCAAGACCAGAAGCAGATCATATTGCCGTTGAAGAAGAAGAAAAAAGAATCCTGCCCATAGTGTCATTATTGGTTAATGAATTTCCTGAAATCCTGTTATCTATTGATACATTTAGAAGTGAAGTTGCAAAACTATGTATTGAAGCTGGAGCCGCATTAATTAATGATATCTCTGCCGGAAATTTAGATAAAAATATGATCTCAACGGTAGGTAAATTGAGAGTTCCATACATTATGATGCACATGAAAGGAACTCCACAAACCATGAAATCATTAAATCATTATGATAACCTAATTCATGAAATGAACATTTATTTTGCAGAAAAAATTGCAGAAGCTAGAAAACATGGTGTAAGTGATATTATCATTGATCCTGGATTTGGGTTTGCTAAAGATATACATCAGAATTTCGATCTTTTAAAAAGCCTAAAACTCTTAGAGGCACATAATTTGCCTATACTGGTTGGAGTCTCTCGAAAATCAATGATATACAAAACATTAAATAGCACTCCGCAAGAAGCATTAAATGGCACTACATCCCTTAATACTATAGCCTTGCTTAATGGAGCCTCTATTTTAAGAGTACATGATGTTAAAGAAGCTGTAGAATGTATTCATCTGGTAGATGCTTATTCTAATTAGAGAAACTATCCACAAATGAATTTGACTCATCATTATTTTGAATACACTCTTTTATACAGCTTTTCAAAACAAGGTTTCACTAATTTTTCTATTTTTACAAAAACACCAGACATTTGGATTTAATAAACCTAAGGATATTAGATATACTTGATATTGTACTTGTTGCCTTCTTATTGTACTATATCTATAAGTTAGTTAAAGGTACTGCAGCTATCAATATTTTTATAGGAATAGTTATGATTTATCTGGTATGGAAACTCACACAATTCCTTGCCATGGAAATGTTAAGTAGCGTTCTGGGTGAATTTATTGGTGTCGGAATGTTTGCTTTAATTGTAGTTTTTCAACAAGAAATACGGAAATTCCTTTTAATGATTGGTTCTACTAATTTTGGAAGAAGACGTAAATTTCTAAGGCAATTAAAATTTATCAGAGATGCACCCGAAGACAGTGTTACCAATATTACTGCTATCGTAACTGCCTGTAGCGAAATGGCAAAAACTCATACCGGAGCACTTATTATTATTAAAAGAAGTACATCTTTGGACTTTGTTAAAACCTCTGGAGATGCTATGGATGTCCTTGTAAATACTCCTATAATCGAAAGTATTTTTTATAAAAACAGCCCTCTTCATGATGGGGCTATGATCATAGAAGATAATAGTATAGTAGCAACACGAGTCATCCTACCAGTTACCAACGATAATAATATGCCTTTACGTTTTGGACTAAGGCATCGTGCAGCTGTAGGTATTAGTGAAAAAACAGATGCTTTAGCTCTTGTAGTAAGTGAGGAAACTGGTAAATTATCATATATCAAAAATGGGGAATTTGTGATATTTAAAACAGAAGAAGAATTAATAGAAAAAATAAAAAGGGATTTAGTTTAATGAATAATTTAATTAGTATTACCAATTGCAAAAATTGTGGACAACAAATTGAAACTCATAATTTTTGCCCTGATTGCGGTGCAAAAAAGATTACAAAACGAATTACTTTTAAAAATCTGGTTTCAGAATTTGTTGATCGTTTCCTCAATCTGGACAATTCATTCATCAAAACATTTATTCATTTATTCACAAAACCTGAAGAAGTAATTGATGGTTATATTCATGGACTTAGAAAACGCTATGTAAATGCTTTTGGATATTTTGCCATTACGATAACAATCACAGGAATCTACGCTTTTTTGGTAAAAGATAGGCTAAAGGAAATTATGTCGTTTGGTGATTTTTCTGAACAACAAGCTGAAATGCAAAGTTCAATTTTTGACACTACTTTTCAGTATCAGTCTATATTAAGTTTTTTAATGATTCCGCTACTAGCTTTATTATCACGGTTAGTTTTTTTGAATTATAAAAAATATAATCTAACAGAGCATTTTGTAATCTATCTATACGCCTACTCCCATATTGTGGGAACCATGACATTAATTTTACTCCCATTAACATTTATGGTAGATAACTTTATGTTTGTAGGTATGGTGCAATTTCCAGTATACATTTTTTACATGGCTTATGTTTTAAAGAGACTTTATCAAATTAGCTTGAAGAAAATCCTGATCAAAACACTACTGTTTCTTATCTATGGTGGAATACTGTATATGATTACAGGATTAGTAGTCTTTATAATAATGATTCTATCAGGAGCAATAGAAATCCCTACCAAGTAAAAGCAACAAATTGTTTATTCGATCACATTAGCGAATTGTACCTCGTATAATTTTCTATAATACCCCTTTTCTATTTGAAGTAATTCATTATGGTTACCTTGTTCTACGATCTTACCTTGATCCATTACAATAATTTTATCTGCCTTTTTAATAGTTGCCAATCGATGAGCAATAACAATAGAAGTTCTTCCTTTGGTAATCTTGTTTGTTGCGTTCTGAATTAGTTGTTCACTATGCGAATCTATCGATGATGTAGCTTCATCTAATACCAAAATACCTGGATTAGTAACATAGGCTCTTAAAAAAGAAATAAGTTGTCGTTGTCCCGAAGAAAGCATAGCTCCTCTTTCTTTTACATTATAGTTATACCCATCTGGAAGACTCATGATAAAATCATGAATTCCTATCTCTTTTGCAGCTTGATATACCTGTTCTTCCAAAATGTCTCCATTATTCAAAGTGATATTATTAAAAATAGTATCTGCAAACAAAAACACATCTTGAAGCACCACTGCAATATGGTTTCGTAATGATTTTAACTCAATAGTTTTAATATCGATATCATCAATAGAAATTACCCCGCTATCTATTTCATAAAACCTGCTAAGTAAATTAATAATTGTAGATTTCCCTGCTCCTGTCGCTCCTACTATTGCTACTGTCTCACCTACTTCAACATTAAAAGAGATTCCTTTTAATACTTCTTCGTTTTCTACATAACTAAATCGTACATCATCAAATGTAATCTTACCTCTTATCTTTTCTAATAACTCCTCTCCGTTATTCTCAATTTTAGAATCTGTATCCAGAATAGCAAACACACGATTAGCTGCCACCATTCCCATTTGCAGTGTATTGAATTTATCTGCTATCTGTCGCAATGGTCTAAACAAGATTTGAGAGAGTTGAATAAATGCGATAACCAACCCTAGGGTGATCTCATCTCCTTGTGCAGCTTTAAGTCCTCCGAACCAAACTATTAACCCTATAGTCACAGAACTAGACATCTCTGCAATAGGAAAAAATATAGAGTTATACCAAACTGTTTTTACCCAACCTTTCTTATGCTTCTCGTTAATTTCTTTAAAATTGGAGTATTCGGTTTCCTCTCTTGTAAATAATTGAACAATCTTCATTCCGGTAATTCGTTCCTGCACAAATGAATTAAGATTAGAGACTTGCGTTCTCACTTCCTCAAAAGCCACTTTCATTTTCTTTTGAAAAATTCTTGTTGCATAGACAACCAAGGGCAATACAACAAATACCAGTAATGCAAGTTGCCAGCTCTGATACAACATATAGCATAAGATTGCTAGCATTTTTAACAGATCACTCATAATCATAAACAATCCCTGACTAAAAATACTGGCTATAGTTTCGATATCACTTACAGCTCTGGTAACCAATCTACCGACTGCAGACCGATCATAATATTGTTTTTTAAAGCCAAGCATATGCTCAAACAACTTAACCCTAATATCCCGAATTACTTCTTGCCCCAACCAGTTAGCAAAATAGATAAATAAGAATTGGGTGATCACATCCAGGAACAAAACTCCCAGCATCAGACAAATGAAATAAATCAATAGTTCTCCATCCTGAGGAATAATAGTTCTATCTATTGTTTCTCTAAGCAAATAAGGGTTAACAATTGACAAAACAGCCAATATAATAGCTGAAAAACCAACAAAATAAAAAGTCAGCCGGTAAGGATTAGTATATGTAATCAACCGTCTGAAAAGTTTAAAATCAAAAGCTTTACCACTCTTTTCTGCCATCTATATTATATATATATCATTAGGATATTCTACAGCTGTTAAGTAAAGCCCATGAGCAGGAACCGAATATCCGGCCTGACCACGGTCTTCACTTTTAATAATAGCTATTAAATCCTCATTATTTAATTTATGTTCTCCAACCTCGATAAGTGTTCCCACAATTGCTCTCACCATATTCCTAAGAAAACGATTGGCCGAAATCTTAAAAACTAATTGATTACCATGATTCTCCCAAGTAGCATTTGTGATTGTACAATTATACGTTTTTACATCGGTTTTGGACTTACTAAAGCATTTAAAATTAGTATAGTTTAACAGTAATTTAGCAGCTTCATTCATCAAATCTACATCCAATTGTTTTTTTAAATAATAAGATTTATGAATACTAAAAGGGTCTTTTATTAAGGTAATATGGTACTCATATGACCTACTTACTGCACCAAACCTCGCATGGGCATTTTCTTGCACATGATGTATATTCTGGATTGCAATTTCTGCTGGTAAAATTGCATTAAGTTTATATTTGAATTGATCTGGATCTAATATATCCTCGCATTCAAAATGAGCCATAATTTGTTTCGCATGAACGCCTGCATCTGTTCTTCCTGCTCCAACTACATCTATTTTATTTCTTAAAATAGTAGATAATGAATCCTCAAGAACTTCCTGTACAGAAATTGCATTAGGCTGCCGTTGCCATCCATGATATGGAGTTCCGTTATATGAAAGTTCTAAAAAATATTTCATTCTACTCGTATCTATTATTTTTAATACCGTTTCTTTACTTAGATTCTGTAGCTTATTTCAAAAGCAATATTCTATTTTTGTATAAAAACTAAGCGCAAATATACTTTATAAAACAGAGATAGAAGTTATGGTATACTTCCTGTTTTTCTATCGTGCGATAACTCAATTTTATTATTCAACTTTGAAAAAAATACTTTTACTTAGCGACACCCATAGTTATATTGATTCCCGCATATTGCATTATGTTAATGAAGCCGACGAAATCTGGCATGCCGGAGATATCGGGGACCTTAAAGTTACCGATACTATTGAAGCTTTAAAACCTCTTAGAGCGGTATATGGAAATATTGATGACGATAAAGCTCGGGCCACTTACCCTTTACACCAAAGATTTGATTGCGAAGGAGTTTCTGTATGGATCACTCACATAGGAGGATATCCTCCTAAATACAATATTAACACCAGAGATGAGATCAAATCAAACCCTCCTCAACTATTTATCTGTGGCCATTCGCATATTCTAAAAGTAATACCCGATAAAAAAAATGGAGTGTTACATATGAATCCCGGAGCTGCAGGCAAACATGGATTTCACAAAGTTAGAACAATGCTTAGGTTCACGGTAGATTCTGGTAATATCGAAAACCTAGAAGTGATTGAATTAGGAAAAAAATAAAACCCGGAGTTGGCATACTCCGGGTCTTAACGCACTAATACTACTAAGATTTTAGGTTTATCGTAATCGATCTACAGATTTTACAAGATTCTCATCCTTCTTAATGGCCTTATTGGCCATTACTAATAAAACGATAGAAATAACAGGAATGATCATCCCAATACCTTTCTCTGAAACCTGAGTCCCTCCAGATACCGTTAGTGACCAATAAACAAATACTCCTAGTAAAATAAAGTTTAATAAGATATTGATACGCCCCAATACAAATTGAAGCTTTCTATTTTTAAATAAAAAAATCGAAATCAGAGACAAAGTCGCTGATCCCAAAAACATTCCTAAAAGAAATAATTCTCCCTTAGCATAAAGCTCTACACCATTAGCATCTATCCCATATGGTAAATACATACAAAGCCCTCCAGAAAATGCAGCAGCTAATAAAAGGTATATGGTTTGAATTCGTTGTAACATTAATTTTTTTCCTTAGAGAAAAGCAAAAATAAGAGTTTCTTTTTATAAATATGTGTAAAAAATAAAAATAAAGTCGTATACTTGCAGCACAAAACCTGTAACCTTCTCAACTAAGGTTACTTACCTTCGAAAATAAAATTTTCCTAGATTTCTTCTTTAGAAAATTTATACCTAAAACGTAAAATTATATAACAAATATAAATGTTAGAGATTTCCGAATTAAAAGCAAAAAAGCTTCCTGAATTGCAAGAAATTGCAAAAAACCTTAATGTACCAAAGTTTCGTACCTTAAAAAAATTAGATTTAGTATACCAAATACTAGATTATCAAGCCACAAACCCTAACAAGGTAAAGCAAGTGGTAGCTGAGGATGCTTCAGAAAAAACAGATTCTGAAAAACCCAAATCCAATGTTCGTCAAAGAAGACCTCGTGCTCGCAAACCAGACGGACCTACAAATCCTGCCAAAAAAGACAACAAAGACAATAAAGCTCCTCAAGAACAGAAAAGCGAAGTGACCAAACCACTTCCTTCAGAGGAAACTGTTTCTAAAGAGAAAGAAAGCAGCGATAAAAAAAATAAACCTCACCAAAATAGAGACGATAAAAAGGATAATCGAAACAGAGGTAATGATAAGCCTCAACAAAATAAGTCTCGAAATAATAATCCTAACAACTCTAACAAAAAAGAGAACGGAAATCGCGACAACAGAAATCGGTATAAAGAACCAGATTTTGAGTTTGACGCTATAATCGAAAGTGAAGGTGTATTGGATATTATGCAAGATGGATATGGATTTTTAAGATCTAGTGATTATAACTATCTTTCTTCTCCAGATGACATCTATGTATCACAATCACAAATCAGACTTTTTGGGCTTAAAACAGGTGACACAGTATTAGGACAAGTAAGACCCCCTAAAGAAGGCGAAAAATACTTCCCTCTTATTAAGGTAAATAAAATTAATGGTCTTGACCCACAAGTAGTTCGTGATAGAGTTTCTTTTGAACATTTGACTCCTTTATTTCCGCAAGAAAAATTCAATATTGCAGAAAGACAAAGTACAATTTCTACCAGGATAATGGATTTATTTGCTCCTATCGGAAAAGGACAACGTGGTATGATAGTATCACAACCTAAAACTGGTAAGACAATGCTACTTAAGGATGTTGCCAATGCGATTGCCGCTAATCATCCTGAAGTATACCAAATGATTCTTCTTATAGATGAAAGACCTGAAGAAGTTACCGACATGCAACGTAATGTAAAAGGAGAAGTAATTGCTTCTACTTTTGACAAAGAAGCTAACGAACATGTAAAAGTAGCTAACATCGTACTGGAAAAAGCAAAAAGATTGGTCGAATGTGGTCATGATGTAGTAATCCTATTAGACTCAATCACAAGACTAGCTAGAGCATACAACACTGTTCAACCAGCTAGTGGAAAAATATTAAGTGGTGGTGTAGATGCAAATGCTTTACACAAACCAAAACGTTTCTTTGGTGCTGCGCGTAACATAGAAAATGGAGGTTCATTAACTATTATTGCAACAGCATTAACAGAAACAGGCTCTAAAATGGATGAGGTAATCTTTGAAGAATTCAAAGGAACTGGTAATATGGAACTACAATTAGATCGTAAAATCTCTAACCGTAGAATTTTCCCTGCTATCGATCTTACATCCTCAAGTACTCGTCGAGATGATATTCTACTAGATGAAACAACTATCCAAAGAATGTGGGTAATGCGAAAATATCTTGCAGACATGAATCCTGTAGAAGCAATGGAGTTCATTAATGAACGCTTTAAGCAAACAAGAAATAATGATGAGTTCCTTATTTCTATGAACGGATAACAATACATTTATAATAAATAACTAAGGCGGCTATCAAATTGATAAGCCGCCTTTGCTTTATCATTTTATTTTCATCATTTTTAATAAATTAACTGAAAGTTTTCTGAGAAGAAATTGACCAAGTATTAAAACCTAAATTATTATGAAAAATATATTATATATAATATGGAGTGTCGTTTTATTATTTTCAAGTTGCCAGAGCAATAGTCAATCTGCTAAAAACAAAAAAGAAGTAACACAAAATGAAAACATCACTCCCGTGAGAGTTGAACCTGTAGACGGTTTAGAAAGAGCTTATTTTGCAAGTGGATGTTTTTGGTGTGTAGAAGCTGTTTATGAAAGCGTAAAAGGTGTTAAAGAATCTATCTCTGGTTACTCAGGAGGTCATACTACAAACCCAACATACCAATCCAGCAATACAGGACGAACAGGGCACGCAGAAGCGGTAGAGATTATCTATGACCCAAAAACTGTTTCTTTCTCGACTTTGGTAGACGTATATTTTGGATCACAAAACCCAACACAGGTTAACGGACAAGGCCCAGATCATGGTTCTCAATACAGATCAATTATCTTTTATCAAAATGAAGAACAGAAAAAAATAGTCGACGACAAAAAAGAAGTATTGGGTAAAAAACTAAACAGAAGAATAGCAGCAGAAGTTTTACCATTTCAAAAATTCTGGAAAGGAGAAGCTTATCATCAGGATTATGAAAAAAGAAATCCAGGTAATCCCTACATACGCAATATATCTGTTCCCAGATTAAAAAGATTTCAAGCAAAGTTCCCTGACCTTATTAAAGAGAAACATTAGAGTTTGCTCACATTTTAATTTAAGGATCGGATTTAAACGTTATTACCAGAGCCCACAGACCGCGTGTTAAACCTATGTTAAAACAAATATAGTCCTTGCCCCCATCAAATCAAGCCTTTTTCACTTTTACATACATCTTTAATACATGACTTACAAAACCGACAATGCTATTGAAAAATTATAATTAAATCGGTTGTATTGACAAAAAAAATCGTTGAAAAACACAAAACGATGAAAATAAATTGTTATTTTTATTGAAATAAAATGAAAACAAGTTGTGTTTTTCATATTAAAACATTACTTTTGAGTCTGATTTAATGGTTTTCTTTTCAGTATTTTAATCGAAAGTATTGAAGTTTTGCTAGAGCAAAAACACTTTAAATTATTGAAAAACAGATCATTACAGATTAGATTGTTCTTTAAAAAATTGTAATTCTTTTATTGTTCATTAGAACGTTTTAAAAGAAGAAATTAGAGCTAAAATATTTTTGGCATCTTTTTTGAAGATCGATTTTTGACGGTAAATTATGTTTTTTTATAAATTTTTAATTAAAGAAATAGTAATATTAAATTTGAATTATAACCCAATCTACTTAAAACAAGCGATATGAAGTCTATTTTTACATTTATTCTGCTTTTGGTGATTACTTTCTCGTCTGCTCATGCTCAGGATGGGCAATACTTAATGTCTTCTAATAAATTAGAAGTTCGAAGTGGTCCAGGTCTACAATTTAATACCATCGCCGAGGTTCCTCAAGGAACTCAGGTGTATGTAATGAGCTCTAATTATGGAGAGTGGAGTGCAATACAGTTCAAGAAAATGAACGGTTTTGTACTTAGTAGCCTATTAACCGAGGATAGCCGAATTGCAGATGCAGAAAAAGCTGCTCAAGAGGCAGCAGCAAAAAGAGAAGCAGCAAAACAAGCTGCGGCACAAGCAATTGCACAGGCAGAAGCTGCCAAGAAAGCTGCAGAAGAAGCAGCAAGAAGAGCGATTGCTAATGCAGAACGTCTAAAAAGAGAAGCAGAAGCAACGGCTGCAAAAGCTATTGCCGATGCAGAAGCAGCAAAACGATCAAAAGACGTTGCTGCACAAAGAGCTCTTGCAGATACAGAAGAAACAAGAAGAGCGGTAGAAGAAGCTAACAAAAGAGCTGCAAGAGGTTCGAATGTAGCCTCTAATCCTATCGAATCTACAACACCATCTTATGGTTCTAGCTCAAATACGAGTTCTCCTAAAGCTGCTTCTATAGAAGTATCTAGAGAAGATAAATACTCTAGCTGGGAGAAAAAGACATATAAGTCTGGTGCTACTCCAAAATCATTTAACTTTAAAGGTAAGTTTGACTACAAACTAGATAACTACCTTAAAATTAAAGTAGGAAAAAATACAGAGGTAGTTGTTAAAATGTACAAAATGGGTAAAACCAAAGCTGATGATCAGTTAGTACGTGTGACCTTTATCAACTCAAATTCTACTCAGTTTATCAGAAACGTTCCTGAAGGAGAGTACTATCTTAAAATTGCATACGGTAAGCAGTGGGCAGAAACCACTAAGGATGGTAAAAAATTCGGAACTTTTACTAAGAATGCATTATATGAGCATAGTCAGCAAATCTTAGATTTTAACACAGTTAAAACTTCTAAGGGTATCAACGTTCCTTCTTATAACTTAGCATTAGATCTTCTTCCTAGTGGAGGTGGATATAGTACTGGTAGTACAGATGATAATATCACTGCAACTAAATTTAACGAAAACTAAGAATACAATACATACATTTTATAATCACCAAAATATAAATGTAACATATAATAAACACAGTAAGGTTTTTTTTTAGAACGAAATCCTTACATAACTAAAAAGCCTGTATATACGATCGTATATACAGGCTTTTTAGTTATTAGTTACGAATAGACATATCTTAAGGCGATTAAAAGCTACCAAATCAAGAATTTCAAACATAATGCAGAAAAATTAAGTCGACATTAACTCTTTTTAATAAAGAATCTAAGTATTGACACACCTTTACTGTTGTAAAAAAACTTAGACTGCTTTACTATCTAGACCTAAACAACCGATACCTATTTATTACTACGGTGTCTTTCTCTTGCCAATAATGTATTTTTAAGTAACATCGCTATTGTCATTGGTCCTACTCCTCCTGGTACAGGAGTAATAAAAGATGCTTTTTTGCTTACATTTTCAAAATCCACATCCCCAACAATCCTATATCCCTTTGGGTTAGACTCATCAGAAACTCTTGTAATCCCAACATCAATAACAACCGCATTTTCTTTCACCATCTCTGCCTTTAAAAAATTCGGAACTCCCAATGCAGAAATAACAATATCTGCCTGAGCAATGATTTGTTCAATATTTTTGGTATGACTATGGGTTAATGTAACTGTAGAATTACCAGGAGAACCTTTTCTTCCCATTAAAATACTTATGGGCCTACCCACAATATGACTTCTACCAATTACCACAGTATGTTTTCCTTTGGTCTCTACATTGTAGCGCTCTAATAATTCTAAAATACCAAATGGTGTAGCAGAAATAAAAGCTGGCATCTCTAGTGCCATTTTCCCAAAATTCATAGGATGAAAACCATCTACATCCTTATCAGGGTGTACTGCTAAAAGTATTTTTTGTTCATCAATTTGGGAAGGTAGTGGCAATTGCACTATAAAGCCATCGATATCATCATCTTCATTAAGCTCTTTGATCTTTGCCAACAATTCTGTTTCACTGGTAGTATCAGGCATTTTAACCAAAGTAGACTCAAAACCTATTCGTTCACACGCTCTAACTTTGCTACCCACATAGGTTAAACTTGCACCATCATTACCTACCAAAACTGCTGCAAGATGTGGTACTTTCTCACCACGTTCTTTCATTTTCTGGACCTCAACAGCTATTTCATCTTTAATATCGTTACTTACTTTTTTTCCATCTAATATTTCCATTTGCCTAAATTACCAGTTATTTCCAAAAAAATTATAATTATTTCATTTTACCCATCATCTGCATCATTCGTTTTCCACCGCCACCTTGCATCATCTTCATCATCTTACTCATCTGATCAAATTGTTTTAACAATTGATTCACCTGCTGTATGGATGTTCCCGAACCTTTACCAATACGTTTCTTTCTGCTAGAATTTATGATTTGCGGTTTTGATCGTTCTTCTGGCGTCATAGAATGTATAATAGCTTCAATATGTCTAAACGCATCATCATCGATATCCATGTTTTTCATCATTTTTCCTGCTCCTGGTATCATTCCGATCAAATCCTTCATATTACCCATTTTCTTAATCTGCTGAATTTGTTTTAGGAAATCATCAAATCCAAACTGATTTTTAGCAATTTTCTTTTGTAGTTTTCTCGCCTCTTCTTCATCAAACTGTTCTTGAGCACGCTCTACCAGAGATACAACATCTCCCATTCCCAAAATACGATCTGCCATACGAGAAGGATAGAACACATCAATAGCTTCCATTTTCTCTCCTGTACCAATAAATTTAATAGGTTTATTGACAACCGATTTTATAGATATTGCCGCTCCACCTCGAGTATCACCATCCAGTTTGGTTAAGATTACTCCATCAAAATTAAGCACATCATTAAAGGCTTTTGCAGTATTAACCGCATCCTGCCCTGTCATAGAATCAACAACAAATAAGGTTTCATTAGGAGTAACGGCTTTATGGATATTTGCAATCTCTGTCATCATCACTTCATCAACTGCCAGACGCCCTGCGGTATCAATAATAACCACATTAAATCCATTTGCCTTTGCATGTGCCACACCAGCTTTAGCGATAGCAACCGGGTCATTGTTACCTCTATCACTAAAAACTTCTACATCAATCTGTTCTCCAACTACATGTAACTGATCAATCGCTGCAGGTCTATATACATCACAAGCAACAAGAAGTGGTTTTTGAGTTTTTTTGGTTGCAAGAAAATTAGCCAGTTTCCCCGAAAAAGTAGTTTTACCAGAACCTTGTAATCCCGACATCAAAATAACCGATGGTTTACCAGATAAATCAATATCCACAACATCACCACCCATCAATTCTGTCAATTCATCCTTGACAAGTTTTACCATCAACTGCCCAGGCTTAAGGCTTTTCAAAACATTTTGACCTAATGCTTTTTCTTTTACGGTTGCAGTAAATTCTTTGGCAATTTTATAATTTACATCGGCATCAACTAATGCTCTTCGTACTTCTTTAAGTGTCTCTGCAACATTTACTTCTGTTATCTGCCCGTGACCTTTTAGAATATGTAAAGCCTTATCTAGCTTATCACTTAAATTATCAAACATATATTTTCTCGTATTTTGAAAACACTACCTTTATCGATAGATCGGTGCAAATTTAAGGATTTGAAGTGTATAAATAAAGGATGGAATTATAGAATTACAGAATCAATACCAAACAATATAGCAACGCATGCATTTTTTTTACCAAAAACAAGATCTGCATAAGGTTTTGCGTTTTATTTTACTATAAAAAACTGAAGACCATTTATATATCTAAATCATGAATCTATTTTTCAAAATTCTTTCAAAATAAAAGTATTCTTCCAAAATTATTCATAGAAAATGTGTTCTAAATGAAGTAGAACTAGAATTTACCTCCGATTTGATTTTTGATATTAGTCTTAGAGATGTTTTACTCCACTATAGCTTATTATTTCTTCTCCCCCAACTACTTTTGAAGCATTTTTTATAATTTCAAAGCCATTTTTCTGAAAAAACGAACGGGTTAACATATTAACCTGTGTAGTTAATGTCTTTATATTTGTTTTTTGTGCTATCTCTTCAATAGTGTGATATAATTCACTAGCAATTCCTCGTCCATGATAATTCATATGAACAAATATATACTCAATATTTCCTTTTGAATCCATAGAAAAAGAACCTACGATTTCACCATTTAACTTAGCATTATAGATAAAGTCTTTATTAAATTTCTTTTGCCAGTATACTTTGTTTATGGCCAATCGAGAGTAAATTTTGATTTCAGATTTTGTAAATACCATAGAACCATAAGTAATAACCGTCTGATAAAACAAATGTTGCATCAACGGTAAATCTTGGTCAGTTGCTCTTGATATTTGACACTTCATAATACTAAAATAAAAAAACAGATGATTTAATTTAGCATTTTACTATTGATTTTTACTACATATTTAGACAAAAGGAATAAAAAATCGATATTCTTCTCCTTTTTATTCAAAAAATATCGATCCTAAAGGTTTTACACCTATATCAAAAACTACATTCGTTTAGGCACGCTAATCCCCAAAAGTTTAAATGCCGATTTAATAGTGTTACCTACCAGACTAGAAATCTGAACTCTAAATGCTTTTTCCTGATCTGTATCTGCTCCAAATATAGATACATTCTGAAAAAACGAATTATAACTCTTTACCAGATCATAGGTATAATTACTAATTATAGCTGGACTAAGTTCATTCGCAGCATTTTGAATAACTTCTGGATAAAGCTCTAATTGTTTAATGAGCTCTTTTTCCTTTTCATGTAATGCTATATCGACAATCGGGCTATTGTAATCAAAGTCTGCTTTGCGTAGAATTGCTTGAATACGTGCATAGGTATATTGTATAAATGGGCCTGTATTTCCTTGAAAATCTACTGATTCTTCAGGATTAAAAAGAATGCGTTTTTTGGGATCTACTTTCAAAATAAAATATTTTAATGCCCCAAGTCCAATAGTACGGTAAATTTCTGTTTTTTCATCTTCGGTATAACCATCTAACTTACCCAAATCTTTAGAAATCTCACCAGCAGTTACTACCATTTGATTAATTAAATCATCAGCATCTACTACGGTTCCTTCTCTACTTTTCATTTTACCACTAGGCAAATCAACCATACCATAACTTAGATGGTGTAAATATTGTGCCCAATCATATCCTAATTTCTTCAAAATTAAAAATAGCACTTTGAAATGATAATCCTGCTCATTCGCTACAGTATAAATCATCCCTCCTATATCTGGATTATCCTTAACCCGTTGTATGGCTGTTCCGATATCCTGAGTCATATACACTGCAGTACCATCACTACGTAGTACTATTTTTTCATCAAGACCTTCATCAGTAAGATCACACCATACCGACCCATCTTCTTTTTTAAAAAATACACCCTTAGCTAACCCTTCTTCGATATTATCTTTACCAAGGAGGTATGTACTACTTTCATAATAATAACTATCAAAACCTACTCCCAAAGTTTTATACGTCTGGTCGAAACCTTCATACACCCAACCATTCATCATTTCCCAAAGCTTCACCACTTCTTCATCTCCTGCTTCCCATTTACGAAGCATTTCCTGGGCTTCTACTATAACTGAAGCTTCTTTTTTTGCGTCCTCTTCTGTTTTACCATCCGCAACTAACTGTGCAATTTGACCCTTATAGACTTGATCAAATTTTACATAATAATTTCCAACTAATTTATCTCCTTTTAACCCAGTAGATTCTGGTGTTTTTCCTTCACCATATTTCTGCCAGGCTAACATAGACTTACAGATATGTATGCCTCGGTCATTAATAATTTGGGTCTTAAGCACTCTTTTACCACTAGCTTTAATAATCTCTGCTACAGCATACCCCAAAAGGTTGTTTCTTACATGACCTAAGTGCAAAGGTTTATTTGAATTAGGTGAGGAATACTCTACCATAATCGCTTTATCTCCTTCTGAAGGGGTAACAAAACCATAATGCTCAATATTTCTGATTTCTGTAAAAAAATTAAGGTAATATGAATCCGAAATTACTAAATTCAGAAACCCTTTAACCACATTATAAGCGTCAATTTCTTCTACATTCTCTATCAAATATTTACCTATAGATTCTCCTATCTGCACAGGATTTCCTTTTACTACACGAAGCATAGGAAATACCACTACGGTAACATCTCCCTCAAACTCTTTTCGGGTGGCTTGTAATTCTACAGATTCCAGATCAGCACTATACAATTGTCGTATCGCATCTTTTACTTTTTCTGAAATGGTTTGTTGTAAACTCATCTTCTTAAAAAATTAAGCTGTAAAGATAATAGAAATTACACAGCGATACTACGTGTTTTCACATCATTTCATTATATTGTACATAAAAAAACACTAGTCAACAACTCGTACAAAAACCCCCTGAGTTAAATTAGAAAACATATCTAGAAATCATCCTTCCTTTTGTATCAGCATAGGTAGATTGATTATTTATGACACAAATGATATCTATTTATTATTTTGCATTTGAGGTTTCGATCTGCAAGATTGTATAGTTAAATCAAATTTACTAGGACAAAACGCTAAGTTTTATCGATAAATTGCATTTTTTTTCGTATTTTTTATATATTTATTAAAACAATCATATGAGGCAACTATTACTAATTATTTTTCTATCAACATTACTTTCATCCTGTAATTCTAATCCTGTAAAAGATCTTGAATTACACAATTTGGTAGCTTTATTAATTGGTGAATTTTCTAATAAAGAACAAGCTGAAAATGATTCTAGCTTTGCCCATCTTAACTTAATTAATATTAGAATCTGGAAAGACAAACCTGGGTATTGGATATATTCTGAAGTATCAGATGCAAAAGGAGATCATTACGTATACAATCAGACTATATTAAACTATGAGAGATTAGATTCCTCGACTATTAAAAGCACAAGTTATAAAATCATTAGTGTAAAAGATCATACTACAGATCTAGACAATCCTGAATTTTCTAGCAAACCTTCGCCCGAACTCTTCGATAGATTAACTTTGGATAGCCTGAAAATGAAAACCGGATGCCAAGTATATTTCAAGAAAAAGACTTCGACAATATATTCTGGTAAAACAGGTAAAGGATCTTGCAATAACAATATTGATTATATTGATTATATCATGAGCACCTATGTGGTTAGTAAAAGCAAAATATCTATATGGACTAAAGGATATAACAACAGTGGAAAACAAGTATGGGGTAAAATCAAAGGACCTTATAAATACAAAAGAATCAGCAATTAAAGATCACTTTGTGATTACTTCACAAAATCTGCTAATGTTTTATTTTCCAGAACTTTTAACGTGCTATCTCTCACCTCAATCATAACACTATGTACCGCGCACTTATCTTCATCGGGACAATCGTCGCACTTTTCATAGAAATTAAGACTCACACAAGGCACCATAGCAATAGGCCCTTCTAAAACTCTAATTACAGATGCCATTGTGATATTTTCTGGTTCTTTAATCAAATAATATCCTCCTCCTTTTCCTTTTTTAGATCCTAAAAAACCTGTTTTTCTTAGTGTTAATAGAATGCTTTCTAAAAACTTTTGAGAAATATTCTCATTAGATGCAATCTCTGAGATTAGTACGGGGTCATCGCACCTCTTTTTTGCAATATATGTAAGTGCCTTTAGGCCATATTTAGTTTTTTTTGAAAGCATACTTTAATTGATTTCTTGTAATTTATAGTTACTAGTGAAGTTTTAACTACAGCTTATAGAACTACAAACTTTTCGGAAGAAAAACTTCTGCCATCATGCAACGTGCACTCCCTCCACCTAATGTTTCAATTGTATTCAGATCACTATGAAGAATTGCGCAATGCTTTTCTATCTTGACAATCTGATCTTTAGTTAGGCTCTTAAATGCTGCGGATGACATGACAATATAGCGCTTATCTCCCAAACCAACAACTTGGAGCATATTACCCGCAAAGTTGTTTACTTGATCTTCTGTAATTGCAATAATCTCTTTACCATCATCTTTTAAATGATTAACAAGATTTTTACGTTCTTTTTTATCATCTATAGATTCCAGACATATAACTGCAAATGTTTCTCCTACTCCCATCATAACATTGGTATGATATATTGGTAATCGTTTTTTATTAACAGTTTGATAAGCAGTAAAGACAACAGGTGTGTATTCAAAGTCTTCACAAAATTCTATAAACAAATCTTCATCTGCGCGAGGAGATAATGCGCAATATGCTTTTCTATTTACCCTATCTAACACCAAACTACCAGTACCTTCAAGAAATAGTTCTTCATCTTCAGCACTGGTATAATCTATAATATTATTTATTTCAAAACCAGAAACTTCTATTTGATCCAAAACTTCGGGTCTACGTTCCTTTCTCCTATTTACTGCAAACATTGGATATAATCCCACATCCCCATTTGCATGAAAAGATACCCAGTTATTAGGAAAAATAGAGTCAGGAGTATCATTTTGAGGATCATCGTCGATTACAATTACTTGTACTCCAGCTTCTCTTAATACTTTTACAAATTGATTAAATTCTTGTTGAGCTTTGATATTAGCTGCTTTTGGATCTATACCTGCAGTTTCCTGATAGTAATTATTTACAGCAGTTTGTTCATTCATCCTAAATTGAACCGGACGAATCATTACTATGGTATTGGTTATCTGTTTTTCCAAATAAATTTAGCTTATCATTTTTTCTGTAATCGTTGCTGTTGTCGCTTTTAATACATCAAAAGCAGCTTCTGCCATTTTATTCCCTTTATTATCCAATGTAGGGTTAACTTCTACTACTTCAAAGCAAACTGTTTTCTCTGTTCTCACAAATGCCTGAATAATACGAATTGCCTCATTAATATCAAATCCTCTAGAAACAGGTGTTCCTGTTCCTTTAGAAATCAAATCACAATCCATACTATCAACATCAAAAGATATATATATCATATCGCAGGATTCTAATCTTTGAATTGCTTCTTCAAGGCATTGTTCAAATCCACGGTAGCGCATTTCTTCTACCATATAATTTTTAATCCCATTTTCTGCAATTACTCCTTCTTCTGGTTCTTCTGTATCTCTTACTCCAAAATACACAATATTTTGATGTTCAATTTTTTGCCCTTCAATGCCAATATTTTTCATCTTGTTCCACAAATCGGCTGTCTCTTCTGACACCTCATTGATCTTAAAATTCAAATTATCATTAGAAAGTGCTGCTGCCAATGGCATGCCATGAATATTCCCTGATGGTGATGTATACGGTGAATGTACATCGGCATGAGCATCTATCCACACCACTCCTAATGTTTTGGTGGGAAAAGCTGCTTTTACTCCACTAATTGTACCCAAAGCTGATGAGTGATCTCCCGATAACACAATCGGGTATATATCTTTTTTAAGGTTTCTTGACACGCTATCACTTAATCGAGTACACACGTTAAGTACACTACCTATTCGCTTAGCGAATGAGTTGTTTACCTTATTATAAATAGTTTCATTCTCTGTTTCTACATTTTCATAAGAATACAGATTAAAATAATCATCATTTTTATTAATAGCTGCAATTTCTATTGCATCAACTCCCAGATCAGAACCTCTTGTTCCTGCGCCAATATCTGATCTATTTTTAACTAATTTAATTTCTTTCATTACTTATGCTACTGTTTTTAATCGCTTTCAGAAATATTCTACAATTAAAACATCATTATTCAATCTATTTTATCGAACTCATTTTAATAACTTATCTCTTATTAGAGATGGTATAAAGATAAAATAAAAAAGCCTTACTACTATTGATTATAATGTAAGGCTTTTTTATTTGTATATCTAATGCTTATCTATTTTCTACTTTCACAAAAGGTCTGTAGTTTTCACCAACATATATTTGTCTTGGCCTTCCGATTGGTTCTTTACGAAGTCTCATCTCTTTCCATTGAGCTATCCATCCAGGCAACCTCCCCAAAGCAAACATCACGGTAAACATTTCTGTTGGTATACCTAAAGCTCTATAAATAATACCTGAGTAAAAATCTACATTAGGATATAGTTTTCTTTTTACGAAGTATTCATCTTCGAGAGCTACTTTCGCCAATCCTTTGGCAATATCAAGAACCGGATCTTCAATACCTAAATCTCCTAGTACTTCTTCTGCCGATTTTTTGATAATATTAGCTCTTGGATCAAAATTTTTATATACTCTATGACCAAATCCCATTAAACGGAAAGGGTCACTCTTATCTTTAGCTTTAGCAATATACTTAGCCGTATCTCCTCCATCTGCTTTGATTGCTTCAAGCATTTCTATAACAGCCTGGTTTGCTCCTCCATGAAGCGGACCCCATAATGCAGACATCCCTGCTGATAATGACGCAAATAATCCAGCATGAGAAGACCCTACAATTCTAACGGTAGAAGTAGAACAGTTTTGCTCATGATCTGCATGAAGTATCAATAATTTATCCAGTGCATCATATACAAGCTTATTTGGCTCATAAGCCTTATTAGGTCTTGCAAACATCATTTTATGTAAATTCTCTACATATCCTAATGAGTTATCTCCATAATCCAATGGAAGACTTTTTCTTTTTCTCATTGTCCAGGCCGCTAGTACTGGAAATTTTGCTAATATTTTTACAATAGCATTATACATTTCTTCTTCAGAATCAACATCTACTGATCCTGGATTAAAAGCTATCAATGCGCTAGTCAAAGAAGACAACACTCCCATTGGGTGTGCACTTTTAGGAAATCCGTCCAAGATTTTCTTCATATCCTCATCGACATGAGATTCTTCTTTTATATCACTATCAAATTTTTCTAATTCTACTTTTGTAGGTAGTTCCCCAAAAATCAATAAATAAGCAACTTCTAAGAAATCTGCCTTTTCTGCCAATTCTTCAATAGAATATCCTCGGTATCTTAAAATTCCTTTTTCTCCATCTAGAAATGTAATACCACTCTCACAACTTCCGGTATTTTTATACCCGGGATCAATGGTTGTAACCCCTCCAGTTGCCCCTCTAAGTGTTTTAATATCAATTCCTAATTCTTTCTCTGTTCCTTCTATTATCGGAAACTCATATTTATTACCGTCGATTTCTAACGTTGCTATTTTTGACATTTGATTATTTTAGAATTTTGCTATTATTGTAGGATTGCTAAATTACGAAATATAGTGTTAACATAGTATTAATCGTAAGATCATTTTCACCCTTACACTCATTTTCAAAATTATATAAAAAACAAAGCGACTACCTAATTTAGATAGTCGCTTTATATTCTATTTATAACCTTTGTTACTTTACTTTAAATGCATTTTCTTTTGGAAAATACGCAATACTTCCCAACTCTTCTTCAATACGAAGTAATTGATTGTATTTTGCCATTCTATCACTACGAGAAGCAGATCCTGTTTTGATTTGCCCTGTATTTAAGGCAACGGCCAAATCGGCAATAGTATTATCTTCTGTTTCACCAGAACGATGTGACATCACAGAGGTATATCCTGCATTATGTGCCATATTTACTGCTGCAATAGTCTCGGTAAGCGTTCCTATTTGATTAACTTTAATCAATATTGAATTGGCGATACCATTTTCAATTCCTCTTGAAAGTCGTTCTACATTAGTAACAAACAAATCATCGCCAACCAATTGAACTTTATCCCCTACCTTATCAGTAAGATATTTCCATCCTTCCCAATCGTTCTCATCCATACCATCTTCTATAGAGATAATCGGGTATTTTGAAGCTAGTTCGGCAAGATAATCTGCTTGCTCTTCACTCGTTCGTATTACTCCTGTATCGCCTTCAAATTTTGTATAGTCATATTTACCATCAACAAAAAACTCTGCTGCTGCACAGTCTAGTGCAACCATTATTTCATCACCAAACTTGTATCCGGCTTTCTTTACTGCAAGAGCAATTGAATCTAAAGCATCTTCTGTACCATCTAATGCTGGAGCAAATCCTCCTTCATCACCTACAGCAGTACTCAGACCTCGGTCATGTAATACTTTTTTAAGGTTATGAAAGATCTCGGTTCCCATTTGCATTGCATGTGTAAAATTTTTGGCTTTTACTGGCATAACCATAAATTCCTGAAATGCTATTGGAGCATCACTATGCGAACCTCCATTGATAATATTCATCATTGGTACCGGTAGCGTATTAGCACTTACTCCTCCAACATAACGATATAGTGGCATACCTAGTTCGTTTGCTGCTGCTTTTGCTGCTGCTAATGAAACTCCTAATATTGCATTAGCACCAAGTTTTGATTTGTTAGAAGTGCCATCCAATTGGATCATAGTTTGATCTAATAAATTTTGATCAAATACAGAATATCCTAATAACTCCTCAGCAATTATTGTATTTACATTTTCGACAGCTTTAAAAACTCCTTTACCCATATATGCTGCACCACCATCTCGTAGTTCTACAGCTTCGTGTTCTCCTGTAGATGCTCCAGAAGGAACAGCTGCTCTTCCTAAAACACCGTTTTCGGTAATCACGTCTACTTCTACAGTTGGGTTACCACGTGAATCTAAAATCTGTCTAGCGTGAATATTAATAATTACACTCATGTTTTTAATTTATTTTGTTGGATAATTTTAATTCTTCGCAATATACAAAACCAGTATCCTTTAAGCTCTTCAAAAAAACCATAATTTACCACAGAAACCATGATATAACAGTCAAGTTATCAACTATAACGTTATAGGTTATAGTTTTACCAAAAGAGCCAAAAGCTACCATGCTACTGTTATATTATGCTGTAACTTTTGTTTTCTTAATATTCTCAATAAATTGATCAAACAAATAGATTGAATCATTGGGCCCAGGGCTAGCCTCTGGATGGTATTGTACAGAGAAACAGTTTTTATTTTTCATTTTGATTCCTGCAACAGTATCATCATTAAGATGCACATGAGTTATTTCTACATCAGGATGTTTTTCTGTTTCTTCTCTATGTATTGCGAAACCATGATTCTGTGAAGTAATTTCTCCTTTGCCAGTAATCAGGTTTTTAACCGGGTGGTTTATTCCTCTATGCCCATTATGCATTTTATATGTGCTTATCCCATTAGCCAATGCTATTACCTGATGCCCCAAACAAATACCAAATAGTGGTAAATCTTTTTCAAGAATCTCTTTTGCTGTTGCAATTGCCTGAGTTAATGGTTCTGGATCACCAGGACCATTAGAAAGGAAATATCCATCTGGTTCCCATCCGCTCATTTCTTCGAATGTAGCATTATAAGGGAATACTTTTATATATGCGTCTCTGTTAGTCAGATTACGAAGTATATTTTTCTTTATTCCTATATCCAAAGCTGAAATCTTATAAGTAGCATTAGGATCACCTACAAAATAGGGTGTTGTAGTAGAAACTTTTGAAGCTAGCTCTAACCCATTCATATCAGGAACTGCTGCTAGTTCTTTTTTAAGTTTATCTATATCATCTACCTCTGTAGAGATTACAGCATTCATTGCTCCATTATCTCTAATATAACTTACCAATGCTCTGGTATCTACATCAGAAATTGCCAACAGATTATGTTTTTCTAAAAATTCTTGCAACGAACTATCTGCGAGATCCCGTGAATATTCGTAACTAAAATTCTTAACAATCAAACCTGCAATTTTAATGGAATCAGATTCTATTTCGTTTTCATTAGTTCCATAATTACCTATATGTGCATTGGTAGCCACCATTAATTGCCCATAATACGAAGGATCTGTAAAAATTTCCTGGTAACCTGTCATACCAGTATTAAAACATACTTCACCAAAAGCACTACCTTCTCTTCCCACAGCTTTGCCATGAAAAATAGTACCGTCTGCTAATAAAAGAACTGCTTTTTTTCGAGATTGATATTTCATTTGTTATGCCTATTGTTTTTAATGGTCCGACAAAATTCACATAGTATTTATTTTGATTGGTATTTCAATCTTTATTACTATGTTTATTTCATCATTTTTAACTTTATTTGATTATAAAATTTCCGTTTTGGCGGAAACCAAACCTTTTAGAATTATTCAAAAAAAAAGGATAAACGACGAACGTTTATCCTTTTTTTATTATGTGCGATTCGCATTTCTCATTTACTCTTCTTCAGAACTAGCGGTTTCGGTTACTGGTGCTACAGGAGCAGTCTCAGCTTTTTTTCCTTTACCACCTCTTCTTCTTGATTTCTTCTTAGCAGGCTTACCAGCATTGTATAGCTCATTGTAATCCACCAATTCGATCATAGCCATATCTGCATTATCCCCAAGACGATTACCAAGTTTTATAATTCTTGTATATCCTCCTGGTCTATCTCCTACTTTAGGAGCAACATCTCTAAACAATTCTGTTACTGCGTATTTATTACGCAATCTACTGAATACGATACGACGATTATGTGTAGTATCATCTTTAGATTTTGTCACTAATGGCTCTACAAATTGCTTAAGCGCTTTTGCTTTTGCAACTGTAGTATTGATTCTTTTATGTTCAATTAGAGAACAAGCCATATTCGCAAGCATCGCTTTACGGTGTGCTGTTTTTCTCCCTAAGTGATTTACTTTTTTTCCGTGTCTCATGACATTTTATTTTAATCATCATCTTGCTCAATCCGCCTCATGCAGAGAGCAAACTATGATGAGTTAGTCTTTATCTAATTTGTATTTTGAAAGGTCCATACCAAAGTTAAGCCCTTTAACATTCACTAATTCTTCAAGTTCTGTTAAAGATTTCTTACCAAAGTTACGGAACTTCATTAAGTCATTTTTATTGTAAGATACCAAATCTCCCAAAGTATCTACCTCTGCAGCTTTTAAACAGTTAAGAGCACGTACAGAAAGATCCATATCGATCAATTTAGTTTTTAACAACTGTCTCATGTGAAGTGATTCTTCATCATAAGTTTCTGTTTGTGCAATTTCATCAGCTTCTAATGTAATACGCTCATCAGAGAATAGCATGAAGTGATGGATTAATATTTTAGCAGCTTCGGTTAATGCGTCTTTTGGATGAATAGATCCGTCTGTTACAATTTCGAAAACTAATTTTTCGTAATCTGTTTTTTGCTCTACACGATAGTTCTCAATGCTATACTTAACATTTTTGATTGGAGTGTAAATAGAATCTGTAAAAATGGTTCCAATAGGAGCGTTAGCTTTCTTATTTTCTTCAGCAGGAACATAACCTCTACCTTTTTCGATAGTAATTTCTAGGTTAAGTGCTACTTTTTTATCCATGTTACAGATTACAAGATCAGGATTTAACACCTGGAATCCAGAAATAAATTTCTGAAAATCACCAGCAGTTAATTGCTCTTGACCCGAAATAGAGATTGTAACAGATTCATTATCTATATCTTCTATTTGACGCTTAAAACGTACTTGCTTAAGATTTAAGATAATCTCGGTAACATCTTCTACTACTCCAGAGATCGTAGAGAACTCATGATCTACACCTTCTATTCTAAGAGAAGTTATAGCGAATCCCTCTAAAGAAGATAGCAAAACTCTTCGCAAAGCGTTACCAACTGTTAATCCGTACCCAGGTTCTAATGGTCTAAATTCAAATTTACCATCGAACTCTGTGGAGTCGATCATGATAACTTTATCGGGCTTCTGAAAATTTAATATTGCCATGTTATTGTTTCTTCTTTGAGTTATTACTTAGAGTATAATTCGACGATGAATTGTTCATTGATATTTTCCGGAATCTGAATTCTTGCCGGAACAGATACAAAAGTACCTTCTTTAGTATCATTATTGAACGTAATCCACTCATACACTTTGCTATTATTAGCTAGTGAGTTTTGAATTACTTCTAATGATTTTGATTTTTCTCTTACTCCAACAACATCTCCTGCTTTTAATTGATAAGAAGGGATGTTAACTTGTTGTCCGTTAACAGTTACATGCCTGTGAGAAACTAACTGTCTTGCTCCTCTACGAGAATTTGCTAACCCCATTCTGAATACTACATTATCCAAACGAGATTCACAAAGTTGAAGTAATACTTCACCAGTAATTCCTTGAGAACGTGTTGCTTTTTCGAACATGTTACGGAACTGACGTTCTAAAACACCATACGTATACTTTGCTTTTTGCTTTTCCATTAACTGGATAGCATATTCACTTTTCTTTCCTCTACGTCTGTTATTTCCGTGTTGTCCCGGTGGGTAATTTCTTTTTTCGAATGACTTATCGTCTCCGAATATCGCTTCACCAAATTTACGAGCGATTTTAGTTTTTGGACCAGTATATCTTGCCATTATTAATAATTTAGTTACTTAGGATGATTATGAATTAAGGTCTCTTTCCTTCGATAATCAATATTCCTAATTTAGATTTACCTATTGTTGTTTATATATAAAAGATCCCGAAATTAAAATTCGGGATAAAAATTATACTCTACGTCTTTTTGGAGGACGGCATCCATTATGCGGCATTGGAGTAACATCAATAATTTCTGAAACCTCTATACCAGCATTATGAAGAGAACGTATTGCTGATTCTCTACCATTACCAGGACCTTTAACATATACTTTCACCTTCTTAAGTCCAGCCTCGATAGCTACTTTAGAAGCATCTTCTGCGGCTAATTGGGCAGCATAAGGAGTATTCTTCTTAGAACCTCTAAAACCCATTTTACCAGCAGAAGACCAAGAAATAACGTCTCCCTTTTTATTTGTTAACGAAATAATTATGTTGTTAAAAGAAGCTGTTACGTGCGCTTCTCCTACAGATTCAACAATTACTTTACGTTTTTTTGAAGTTGACTTTGCCATACTACTTATTATTTAGTTGCTTTTTTCTTGTTAGCAACTGTTTTTCTTCTTCCTTTACGTGTTCTAGAATTGTTCTTAGTGCGTTGTCCTCTAAGTGGCAAACCAGCTCTATGACGGATACCTCTATAACACCCAATATCCATAAGACGTTTGATGTTTAATTGTACCTCAGAACGTAATTCTCCTTCAATAGTATAGACTCCAACAGCTTCACGGATACGACCTATTTGATCATCATCCCAGTCTGAAACTTTTACACTTTCATCTACTTTGGCAGTTTCTAAAATTTCTTTAGCTCTACTTCTACCAATTCCGAAGATATAGGTTAATGCTATAACTCCTCGCTTTTGTTTAGGTATATCTACCCCTGCAATTCTTGCCATAATTACCCTTGTCTTTGTTTAAATCTAGGATTCTTTTTATTAATTACGTAAAGTCGGCCTTTTCTACGCACAATCTTGCACTCGGCACTTCTCTTTTTTATTGATGCTCTAACTTTCATCTCTTTGTTTTTAGTTTCCAAAACATACAAATTATATCTTTTGGAGGTATCAGTAACAAGATTTTTCGGCCTGCAAAAGTACACAAAAAATCTTAATTTACAATAATCTTAAATTATTTAGTATCTATATGTTATACGAGCCTTTGTTAAATCATAAGGACTCATTTCTAACTTCACCTTATCTCCTGGTAATAATTTAATGTAATGCATACGCATTTTACCAGATATATGAGCTGTCACTACGTGACCATTTTCCAGTTCTACACGAAACATTGCATTTGATAATGCTTCGATGATACTTCCGTCTTGTTCTATTGCTGGTTGTTTTGCCATTATGCTACTGCTTTACGGTTTTTACCAGTTTTCATTAATCCATCATAATGCCTGTTTAACAAGTATGAATTAACCTGTTGCATTGTATCGATCGCTACACCTACCATAATAAGTAGAGAAGTTCCTCCGAAAAACAATGCCCAACCTTGTTGTACATTCAATAACTTAACTGCTATTGCAGGAAATACTGCAATTAACGCTAAGAATATTGATCCTGGTAATGTGATCTGAGACATGATTTTATCTAAATATTCTGATGTTTCACTTCCTGGTCGAATACCCGGAATAAAACCACCACTACGCTTCAAATCATCCGCCATTTTATTAGTTGGCACCGTGATAGCCGTATAAAAATATGTAAATATGATAATCAATACTGCAAACAAAACATTATACCAAAATCCAAAAATATCACTAAATGCTGCAGCAATACCTTGAGAGGTTTCTGAATCTGACAGACCAGCTACAGCAGCAGGCACAAACATAATTGCTTGAGCAAAAATGATAGGCATTACTCCTGAAGCGTTCAATTTTAAAGGTATGTACTGACGAGATCCAAAGACATTCTTCTCATACCCTCCTCCGGCTGTTCTTCTAGCATATTGAACTGGTATTTGACGTACAGCCATAACCAATAACACTGATGCTAGTATAATCACAAACCAGATAACCAGTTCTATTAATACCATAATCATTCCTCCTCCATCTCCTGAAGTTCTTGATGCAAAGTTTTGCACAAATGATTGTGGTAGCGTAGCAATAATACCAACCATAATTAAGAGGGAGATACCATTACCTATACCTTTATCTGTAATTTTTTCACCTAACCACATTGCAAAAATACAACCTGTAGATATAATGATTACAGAAGACACAACGAAAACTGTTTGATTAGGAACTACAAAAGCTTCTGCCGGAAGTGTTGCAAACAGGTTATAAATATATCCTGGTCCTTGAACCAAAGTAATAGCGATAGTTAACCAACGAGTAATTTGGTTGATCTTTTTTCTACCACTTTCTCCTTCTTTTTGTAGTTTTTGTAAATAAGGAATTGCTATTCCCATTAACTGAACTACAATCGAGGCTGATATATACGGCATAATACCTAATGCAAATACTGAAGCGTTAGCGAAAGCTCCTCCTGTAAACGCATTAAGTAACCCCAACAAACCATCTTGAGTTTGTGTTCCCAGGTTTGCTAATTCTGAAGCATCTATTCCTGGAAGTACTATTTGCGCCCCAAATCGATATACTAAAAGTAATCCCAGTGTAACTAAGATTCTATTCTTTAGTTCTTCGATTTTCCAAATGTTTTTTATTGTGTCAATAAATTTCATGAATTGTCTATTATAAGGTTACTGCTTCACCACCTGCTGCTTCTATAGCAGCTTTTGCAGTGGCTGTAAATTTGTGAGCTGAAACTTTTAATTTTGCTTTCAGTTCACCTCTTCCCAATATTTTAACCAAATCATTTTTCCCCGCCAAGCCTGTAGTTAAAATAACATCTAGATCAACAGTATCTTTAATTTTGCCATCATCTACTAATTTCTGTAGTGTGTCTAAATTAATCCCTTGATACTCTTTTCTATTAATGTTTTTAAAACCAAATTTTGGCACACGTCTTTGAAGTGGCATTTGCCCTCCTTCAAAACCTATCTTTTTAGAATATCCAGAACGTGATTTTGCTCCTTTATGTCCACGAGTAGCAGTTCCTCCCTTTCCAGAACCTTGTCCACGACCTACTCGTTTGCTATTGTTTTTTACCGAACCTGCAGCAGGTTTTAAGTTACTTAAATCCATGTGCTTTTATTATTTTGTTTCTATCGAAACTAAATGTTTAACTTTATTTACCATCCCAAGGATATTAGGAGTATCTTCATGCTCCACAACCTGGCCGATCTTTTTAAGACCTAGAGCCTCTAGGGTCCTCTTCTGTCTTTGAGTACGGTTAATCGCACTTTTTACTTTAGTAATTTTAATCTTTGCCATCGTTCCTGAATTTATCCTTTAAACACTTTCTCTAGTGAAACTCCACGTTGAGTTGCTACTTGTTGCGCACTACGCAATTGTAACAGAGCATCAAACGTTGCTTTCACCACATTGTGAGGGTTAGACGATCCTTGGTTTTTAGAAAGTACATCATGCACTCCTACTGATTCTAATACTGCACGGATTGCTCCACCAGCAATTACCCCGGTACCTGTAGCAGCAGGTAAGAGTAATACTCTTGCACCACCGTACTTACCTTTTTGTTCATGAGGTAATGTACCTTTATGTAATGGAATACGAACCAAATTCTTTTTTGCATCTTCTACTGCCTTAGAGATAGCTTCTGCTACTTCTTTAGACTTACCTAAACCGTGACCTACAACACCGTTTTCGTCACCTACAACAACTATAGCCGAGAAACCAAATGCTCTACCACCTTTAGTTACTTTAGTTACACGTTGTACACCAACTAGACGATCTTTAAGTTCAAGCCCGCTTGGTTTTACTAATTCTGCGTTTTTATATTTTTGATACATATTTTCTTAGAATTTAAGTCCTGCTTCTCTAGCACCGTCTGCTAATGATTTTACTCTACCGTGATACAAATACCCTCCTCTATCAAAGGATACTGTTTCTACACCAGCTTTCTTAGCTTTTTCAGCAAGCGCTTTACCTACTAAGTTTGCTTTTTCTATCTTACTTCCTGTTGCTGAAGCAATGTCTTTATCTCTTGAAGAAGCAGCACTGATTGTTTTACCAGTTACATCATCTATGACTTGTGCATAGATTTCTTTATTACTTCTAAAAACAGATAATCTAGGACGTTGTTCTGTACCGCTTACATTTCCGCGGATACGCTTTCTTATCTTTAATCTTCTTAAATCTTTTGAGAATGCCATAACGTTAGTTATTATGCAGATTTACCTGCTTTTCTTCTTAATTGTTCTCCTACGAATTTGATACCTTTTCCTTTATAAGGCTCTGGTTTACGGAAGCCTCTAATCTTAGCTGCTACCTGACCCACCAATTGCTTATCATGAGAGGTTAATTTTACTATAGGGTTTTTACCTTTTTCTGAAATAGTTTCGACCTTAACTTCTGGTGCTATATCTAAAACTATATTATGAGAGAATCCCAAAGCCAAGTCTAATTTTTGACCTTGATTAGAAGCTCTATAACCAACCCCTACCAATTCTAACTCTTTGCTAAATCCTTCAGAAACACCATTGACCATATTATTAATCAAAGCTCTATATAAACCGTGCTTCGCTTTATGATCTTTGGCTTCACTAGGTCTTTCAAAAACAACCTGGCCATCTTCGACTTTCACTTCGATACTATCGATTTCTTGAGAAAGCTCTCCTAATTTTCCTTTAACAGTAACAACATTACCTGTCACTTCAACAGTGACACCAGACGGAATAGTTACTGGATTTTTTCCTATTCTTGACATTTCTTTTGTCTTTTATACTGTTAATATACGTAACAAAGTACTTCACCACCTACATTCTCATGCTTTGCACGTTTACCGGTCATTACACCATGAGAAGTAGAGATTATCGCAACACCTAATCCGTTAAGAATTCTTGGGATATCATTAGACCCTGCATACTTACGTAATCCTGGCTTACTGATTCTCTGTAATTCTTTAATAACTGGTTCTTTAGTTATCTTATCGTATTTAAGTGCTATTTTGATAGTACCTTGTGTTGTATTATCTTCAAATTTATAACTTAAAATATATCCTTGATTGAATAATATTTTAGTGATCTCTTTTTTAACCTTCGATGCAGGAATTTCAACTACTCTGTGTTGAGCACTATTTGCATTACGAATTCTGGTTAAATAATCTGCTATAGGATCTGTATTCATTGTTTATAATTTATGGTTTTGGTTTTCAATTTTTTTAATTGAACCTTAAACCAATTAATTTACTTTATTATTACCAACTAGCTTTTGTTACTCCCGGAATTAATCCTTTGTTTGCCATCTCTCTGAATGTTACACGAGAAATTCCAAATTGACGCATATATCCTTTTGGTCTTCCTGTTAACTTGCATCGATTATGCTTACGAACTGGTGAAGCATTTTTAGGCAATTTCTGTAATGCATCATAATCTCCAGCTTCTTTTAAAGCCTTACGTTTCTCTGCATATTTTTCTACAGTCTTAGCTCTCTTCACCTCACGGGCTTTCATTGATTCTTTAGCCATAATTAATTCTTTTTAAAAGGTAATCCTAGTTCGGTTAACAATGATTTTGCTTCTTTATCGGTTTTTGCCGAAGTTTCGAAGGTAACATTCATTCCAGAAATCTTATTCACTTTATCGATATCGATTTCAGGGAAAATAATCTGTTCCAGAACTCCTAAAGAGTAATTACCTCTACCATCAAAACCTGTAGCTTTAATTCCGTTAAAATCTCTAACACGTGGTAAAGCTGAAGTAATTAGACGATCTAAAAATTCATACATTCTTTCTCCTCTTAACGTAACCTTTGCCCCAATCGGCATTCCTTTACGTAATTTGAAAGAAGCAACATCCTTTTTAGAAATCGTTGATATAGCTTTCTGACCTGTTATATTTGTTAATTCGTCTACTGCATAGTCGATTAACTTCTTATCAGCTACTGCTGCTCCAACACCTCTACTTAAAACTATTTTTTTAAGCTTTGGTACTTGCATTACATTATCATAGCTGAATTCTTCTGTAAGAGCTGACACTACTCTGTCTTTATACTCTTGTTTTAATCTTGGGATATAAGCCATAATTATATTACTTCATTAGATTTTTTAGAAAATCTCACTTTCTTATCTCCTTCTACTCTATATCCAACTCTTGTTGTTTCACCTTTAGCGGTTAACAATGATAAATTAGAAATATGAATAGCTGCTTCTTGTTTTACAATACCACCTTGTGGATTTGTAGCACTAGGCTTCTGGTGTTTTGACACTAAGTTCACACCTTCTACGATTGCCTTGTTTTTATCTTTCAATACTTTTTGTACTGTTCCCTCTTGACCTTTATTGTCTCCAGCGATAACTCGTACTGTATCTCCTGATTTTATTTTTAGCTTTGTCATCTTTACAAATGTTTTAAAGCACTTCTGGCGCTAGTGAAACAATCTTCATGAATTGCTTATCACGAAGCTCTCTTGCAACAGGACCAAATACACGTGTTCCTCTCATTTCTCCTGTAGGAGTCAATAGAACACACGCATTATCATCAAAACGGATATAAGAACCGTCCGGTCTGCGCACTTCTTTTTTGGTACGAACTACAACTGCAGTTGAAACTGCTCCTTTTTTAATGTTTCCATTTGGAGTTGCTTCTTTTACACTGACAACGATTTTGTCTCCTACAGAGGCGTATCTTCTTTTTGTACCGCCTAAAACACGAATGACTAAAACTTCTTTTCCACCTGTGTTATCGGCTACTTTTAATCTAGACTCTTGTTGTACCATAATTACTTCGCTCTTTCAATTACTTCTACTAATCTCCAGCATTTGGTTTTACTCATAGGTCTTGTTTCCATGATCTTTACAGTATCACCAATATTGCAGTCGTTTTTCTCGTCGTGTGCAACGTATTTTTTCGTTTTTAACACGAACTTTCCGTACATAGGGTGTTTTACTTTTTTAACTTCAGCAACCACAATGGATTTCTGCATTTTGTTACTAGTAACAACTCCTATACGCTCTTTTCTTAAATTTCTTTTTTCCATCTTTCAGCAGAATTAACCGTTTAATTCTCTTTTTGTTAGCTCTGTAGCCATTCTTGCAATAGATCTTCTTACTTTACGTAATTGTAAAGGGTTTTCTAACGGAGACATAGCGTGAGCCATTCTTAAATCTGAATACGCTTTTTGAGTTTTACCAAGTTCCTCTTGTAATTCAGCTGTAGATAATTCTTTTACTTCTGATTGTTTCATAATCCTCAAATATTAAGCTTGATAATCTCTAGCTACGATAAACTTAGTTTTTACAGGAAGTTTTTGAGCTGCCAGACGTAAAGCTTCTTTGGCTACGTCATAAGGCACTCCACTTATTTCAAATAATATTCTTCCTGGTCTTACTACTGCTGCCCAATACTCAACAGCACCTTTTCCTTTACCCATACGTACTTCGAGAGGTTTCTTGGTGATCGGCTTGTCTGGGAAAATTTTAATCCACAGAGAACCTTCTCTCTTCATATAACGAGTAGCAGAAATACGAGCTGCCTCTATTTGTCTAGCAGTAACAAAACTTGAATCTAATGATTTGATTCCGAAAGTACCGTTAGAAAGTGTATGTCCTCTTTGAGAAAGACCTTTCATACGTCCTTTTTGTTGCTTACGGAATTTTGTTCTTTTAGGCTGTAACATTGTTAATTTACTTTAAAAAATTACTTTCTACGACGTGATTTGTTATTACCTCCACCACTTCGTCCACCTCTGTCACCTTTTCCTTGTTTTTTGGATAAACCAACCAAAGGAGAAAGCTCTCTTTTACCATATACTTCACCTTTCATGATCCATACTTTAACACCCAATCTACCATAAGTAGTGTGAGATTCTACTAAAGCATAATCAATATCGGCTCTAAATGTTGATAAAGGAATACGACCATCTTTATAAGACTCTGTACGTGCCATTTCTGCACCGTTCAAACGTCCCGAAATCTGGATTTTGATACCTTCTGCATTCATTCTCATTGCTGCCGCAATAGCCATTTTAATAGCACGACGATATGAGATACGGCTTTCGATTTGTCTTGCAACACTCGATCCTACCAAAAATGCATCAAGTTCTGGTCTTTTGATTTCAAAAATATTGATCTGAACTTCCTTTTCAGTAATTTTCTTAAGCTCTTCTTTCAACTTGTCTACCTCTTGACCACCTTTTCCGATAATGATACCAGGTCTGGCAGTAGTGATAGTAACGGTTACAAGTTTAAGCGTACGCTCAATAATTACTCTAGATACACTAGCTTTTGATAAACGTGCGTGTACATACTTTCTAATCTTATCGTCTTCGGCAAGTTTATCACCGTAGTCATTACCTCCGTACCAGTTGGATTCCCATCCTCTGATAATACCAAGGCGATTTCCGATTGGATTTGTCTTCTGTCCCATAGTTTATATTAGCTTTGTGTATTATTGTTTGCTGCAACCACTATTGTTACGTGGTTAGAGCGTTTTCTTATTCTGTGCGCGCGACCCTGTGGAGCAGGACGAAGTCTTTTTAACATACTTCCTCCATCTACACGAATCTCTTTTACAAAAAGATCTGCATCTTCGATGCTAGCGTCTTCATTTTTCGCCTGCCAGTTTGCTATTGCCGAAAGCAATAACTTTTCTAAACGACGTGATGCTTCTTTAGGGTTAAATCTAAGAATATGAAGCGCCTTTTCAACTTTTACACCACGAACCAAATCTGCTACTAAACGCATCTTACGAGGTGACGTAGGGCAGTTATTAAGTTTAGCAAAAGCAATTTGCTTTTTCTCTTCCTTAATTCTTTCTGCCATTTCTCTTTTACGAACTCCCATGACTTAAATTATTTTTTACCTTTATTTTTAGCACCAGCGTGTCCTCTAAAGGAACGTGTTGGCGAAAATTCTCCTAATTTATGACCTACCATATTCTCGGTAATGTATACCGGTACAAACTGGCGACCATTATGAACTGCAATTGTTTGCCCTACAAAGTCAGGAGTAATCATAGATGCTCTAGACCAAGTCTTAATAACAGACTTCTTATTAGCTTCTACATTTGCAGCTACTTTTTTCTCTAACTTATAGTGAACGTAAGGTCCTTTTTTTAATGAACGTGCCATATCTTAATTATTTCTTTCTACGTTCTACAATATACTTATTACTCGCTTTCGTCTTAGAACGGGTTCTGAATCCTTTTGCAGGAAGACCTTTTCTAGAACGTGGGTGACCTCCAGAAGAACGTCCTTCACCACCACCCATTGGGTGATCAACAGGGTTCATCGCTACTGGTCTTGTACGAGGACGACGACCTAACCATCTTGTTCTACCCGCTTTACCTCCTACGATCAATTGATGATCACTATTAGATATAGCACCAATGGTAGCCATACAGTTAACCAATATCATTCTCACTTCACCAGAAGGTAATTTTACCGTAGCAAACTTACCATCTCTAGCCATAAGCTGAGCGAATGATCCAGCACTACGCGCCATAACAGCACCTTGACCTGGACGTAACTCTATACAAGAAATGATCGTACCTAGTGGAATATCACTAAGTGGCATAGCGTTACCGATTTCTGGAGCAATATCACTACCAGAAACGATATTCTGACCTACCTGTAAACCATTTTGAGCGATAACATAGCGCTTTTCACCATCTTGGTAATTTAGCAACGCTATAAATGCAGTTCTGTTTGGATCGTATTCTATTGTAGCAACGGTAGCAGGAATTCCTTGCTTATCTCGTTTAAAATCAATGATACGATACCTTTTTTTATGACCACCACCTTTGTAGCGCATGGTCATTTTTCCTTGACTGTTTCTACCTCCAGATCTTTTTTTCGGAGCCAATAGGCTTTTTTCCGGCTTATCAGTAGTAATGGCGTCATATCCATTTACTACTCTAAAACGCTGACCTGGGGTAATTGGCTTTAATTTTCTTACTGACATTTCTTAGTCTTAAAGATTACTATATAAATCAATTACTTCACCTTCCGCCACCTGTACAATTGCCTTTTTATAAGCACTTGTTTTACCAGTAACCATACCTGTTTTTGTATAACGAGTATTACGGTCTGGACGGACATTTATTGTTCGAACCTTAGTAACAGATACACCATAAGCAGCTTCAACTGCTTTTTTGATCTCTACCTTATTCGCTTTCTTGTCTACTACAAAACCATAGCGATTAAACACTTCACTATCTGCAGTAGCCTTTTCTGTAATAATAGGTTTTATTAAGATACTCATGGCTTCTATTTACTTAAATTCGTTTCAATTCCTTTCAAAGAACTTTCCAAAAACACAACATTATTCGCATTAAGTATTTTGTAAGTACTTAATTCCGAGGAAGTTATGACTTCTGAACTTTTCAAATTGCGTGACGACAAATATACATTTTTATTCGACTCTGCCAACACAAACAAAGATTTTTTGTTTTCAAGCCCTAAAGACTTTAAAACTGCTGTAAAATTCTTAGTTTTTACTGTATCAAAAGTAAAGTCTTCGATTACAGTTATTGCTTTGTCATTTGCCTTAATACTTAGCGCAGATCTACGCGCTAATCTCTTCAAGTTCTTATTTAATTTAAAAGAGTAGCTACGTGGTCTTGGACCAAAAACTCTACCTCCACCTTTAAATATAGGAGACTTTATACTACCTGCTCTCGCGGTACCTGTCCCTTTTTGTTTCTTTATTTTTCTAGTACTACCTACAATCTCTGCACGTTCCTTAGCTTTATGAGTACCTTGACGTTGATTAGCCAAGTATTGCTTCACATCTAAGTATACAGCATGATCATTTGGTTCTATACCAAAAACAGCGTCTGAAAGGTCTGCCTTTCTTCCTGTTTCTTTTCCGTTTATATCAATTACCGCTACTTTCATTACTTCTGAATCGTTACATAAGCGTTTTTATGTCCAGGAACACATCCTTTAACAACAAGTATGTTCTTTTCAGGAACTACTTTTAACACTCTTAAGTTTTGAATTTTTACTTGCTCTCCACCCATTCTTCCTGCCATTTTCATTCCTTTGAAAACTCTTGCAGGATATGATGCAGCACCGATAGAACCTGGAGCTCTTAAACGGTTATGCTGACCGTGAGTTGCTTGACCAACACCACCAAAATTGTGTCTCTTCACAACCCCTTGAAAACCTTTTCCTTTTGAGGTTGCTGACACATCAACAAATTCTCCTTCGGCAAAGTGTTCAACAGTTACTGTATCTCCTAATTTGTACTCCTCATCAAAACCTTTGAATTCGACAACTTTACGTTTAGCAACAGTTCCTGCTTTCTTAAAGTGACCTAAAGCCGCTTTAGTAGCATTTTTGTCTGCTTTGTCATCGAAACCTAGCTGAACAGCTTCATAACCGTCAACCTCTTCAGTTCTGACTTGGGTTACCACACATGGTCCAGCTTCGATTACTGTACATGGAATATTCTTTCCATTTTCATCGAAGATGCTGGTCATGCCGATCTTTTTTCCTATTAACCCAGACATATTTAATTATTTATTAATGATTTACTTATTCTCTATTGAAATTACTTTCAATTTATTTTATTCTTTTACAAAAAAACAGGGTCAAAATACTTTCAACCCTGAATGTATTTTTTTGCCGTTTTTCCCTTGCATACAGCTTGGGACATTTTATTGTAAGCGCACTTACTCTTAAAGCTTTATCACACTTTAATCTCCACTTCTACTCCACTTGGTAATTCCAGCTTCATCAACGCATCAATCGTTTTTGAAGAAGAGCTATAGATATCCAAAAGTCTTTTATAAGAACTTAATTGGAATTGCTCTCTGGATTTTTTGTTTACGTGTGGAGAACGAAGCACAGTAAAAATTTTCTTATGTGTTGGTAAAGGAATTGGCCCAGTTACTACAGCTCCTGTACTCTTTACCGTCTTTACGATTTTCTCAGCAGACTTATCTACTAAGTTATGATCGTAAGATTTTAGTTTTATTCTGATTTTTTGACTCATTTCTGTAATAATTAAGCGTTAACTCCTTTTGCTGCAGCAATTACTTCTTCTGAAATATTAGAAGGAGTTTCTGCATAGTGAGAAAATTCCATTGTAGACGTTGCTCTACCAGATGACAATGTTCTTAATGTTGTTACATATCCAAACATTTCAGAAAGTGGAACAGTTGCTTTTACAGTTTTTGCACCTGCACGGTCTCCCATATCACTTACTTGTCCTCTACGACGGTTAAGATCACCTACGATATCACCCATATTTTCTTCTGGAGTAATAACCTCTAATTTCATAATTGGCTCCATAATTACGGCTTTAGCAGCTTTTGCTGAATTCTTAAACCCTAATTTAGCAGCTAATTCAAAAGATAGTTGATCAGAATCCACATCGTGATAAGATCCGTCAGTCAATGTTACTTTAATAGCATCAACTTCGTAACCGGCTAAAGGTCCATTTACCATCGCCATTTTGAAACCTTTCTCTATAGAAGGAACAAATTCTTTTGGTACGTTTCCACCTTTTATCTTATTAATAAACTCAAGTCCAACTACACCTTCATCTGCTGGTTCAATTGTAAATACAATATCTGCAAATTTTCCTCGTCCACCAGATTGCTTCTTGTACACTTCTCTATGTTCTGCTACAGCAGTAATAGCTTCTTTGTACTCTACTTGTGGTTGACCTTGATTTACTTCAACTTTAAATTCTCGTTTTAAACGATCTACAATAACATCTAAGTGAAGTTCACCCATTCCAGATATAATAGTCTGTCCTGAAGCTTCATCCGAACGTACTGTAAATGTTGGATCTTCTTCAGCCAATTTTCCTAAGCCAATCCCTAATTTATCAACATCTGCCTTAGTCTTAGGCTCAACCGCGATACCAATTACGGGATCCGGAAAGTCCATAGATTCTAAAACAATAGGGTTTTTCTCATCTGTAAGCGTATCTCCTGTTTTGATAGATTTAAATCCAACAGCAGCTCCAATATCTCCAGCTTCTATATAGTCAATTGCATTTTGCTTATTAGCATGCATTTGATAGATACGAGAAATACGTTCTTTTTTACCAGAACGATTGTTTAACACATAAGAACCTGCGTCTAAACGGCCAGAATAAGCTCTAAAGAATGCCAAACGTCCCACAAAAGGATCTGTAGCAATTTTAAAAGCTAAAGCCGCAAAAGGCTCCTTTACATCTGGTTTACGTATTTCTTCTTGATCTGTATTAGGATTTATACCTGCAATACCTTCTTTATCCGTTGGAGAAGGTAAATAACGACATACCGCATCTAATAAAAACTGAACACCTTTATTTTTAAATGCAGATCCACAGATCATAGGAATAATACTCATATCCATTACAGCAGCTCTAAGTGCAGCATGCACTTCTTCTTCTGTAATCGATTCTTCATCTTCCATATATTTTTCAAGAAGATCCTCATCATACGCAGCAACTTCTTCAATAAGTTTACCACGAAGCATTCTTGCTTCTTCTTTAAGATCATCTGGAATATCAATAACATCAAACGTTGATCCCTGCCCTTCTTCATGCCATACAATAGCACGATTCTTTACTAAATCAACAATTCCTTTAAAATCTTCTTCGTCACCAATATTTAATACAATAGGCACTGCATTAGAACCTAGCATATCTTTAACCTGCTGACATACTTCCATAAAATTAGATCCTTGACGATCCATTTTATTTACAAAACCGATTCTTGGTACTTTATAATTATCGGCAAGTCTCCAGTTAGTTTCTGATTGTGGTTCTACCCCATCAACAGCACTAAACAAAAACACCAACCCATCAAGTACACGTAAAGAACGGTTTACCTCTACGGTAAAATCAACGTGACCCGGGGTATCAATTATATTAAAATGGTATCCTTTAGTATCATCTACTGGTTTACCATTTTCTGTTGGAAAGTTCCATTCACAGGTTGTAGCAGCAGAGGTAATCGTAATACCACGCTCTTGCTCTTGCTCCATCCAGTCCATCGTAGCTGCGCCATCATGAACCTCACCAATTTTATGACTCACCCCTGTATAATAAAGAATACGTTCGGTGGTTGTAGTTTTCCCTGCGTCAATATGCGCAGCAATTCCTATATTTCTAGTATATTTTAAATCTCTAGCCATTTCTTAATGATTAAAATCTAAAGTGAGAGAATGCTTTGTTTGCCTCAGCCATTTTATGAGTATCTACTCTTTTCTTAACAGCAGCTCCTTCTTCTTTTTCTGCAGCTATAATCTCTGCAGCAAGTTTCTGAGCCATAGATTTCTCATTTCTTTTACGTGAAAATTGAATCAACCACTTCATAGCAGTAGATATTTTACGATCTGGTCTGATTGGGTTAGGAATCTGAAAAGTAGCTCCTCCTACACGGCGGCTTCTAACCTCTACGTGAGGCATTACATTAGATAATGCATCTTTCCAAATTTCTAAAGACGTTTTTTCGTCATTTTGTTTTTTCTCTTCTACAATATCGATTGCATCATAGAATATTTTGAAAGCTGTCGATTTCTTTCCATCCCACATCATCATGTTCACAAAACGTGTAACTAATTGATCGTTAAAACGTGGATCTGGCAAAATCGGTCTTTTTTTAGCCTTTCTTTTTCTCATGTCTTCTTCTTAAAGTTTTTTAATTACTTCTTAGGGCGTTTAGCACCATACTTAGATCTACGTTGTGTCCTTCCTTCTACACCTGCGGTGTCTAAAGCTCCACGAACAATGTGATATCTAACTCCTGGTAAATCTTTTACCCTTCCACCTCTAACTAATACTATCGAGTGCTCCTGGAGATTGTGACCTTCACCACCGATGTACGCATTTACTTCTTTACCATTTGTTAACCTAACACGAGCTACTTTACGCATAGCTGAATTTGGTTTTTTTGGTGTAGTAGTATAAACACGTGTACAAACACCGCGGCGTTGCGGGCACGAATCCAAAGCAGCCGATTTACTCTTCTTAGTTATTTTGGCTCTACCTTTTCTTACTAATTGTGAAATTGTTGGCATAATTTGCTTTACACTATTATTAAAATTTAAAAAAATATCCCTTTTAAAGGGCTGCAAAGGTAGAATTATTTTTCAGCAAATCAAATCCTAAGGGATTAATTTTTATTCCTTTATGTATGTTACCCAAAACAAATGAGGTAAAACAACCACACTAACTACAAAATCAACAACAAAAACATCTTATTTTAACTTCAATAGAAAATAAGTATATTACATATATAATGTACACATGTACGCCTATTATAATATATCATATTAACTCTATAATTTTCAATGCTCATCTTTTCACACCACTAATATCTTTGATTATCACATTTCACTCCTATCTAAAGACCGCCAACAACAGTAATTAGAAAATAACCTAAACCCGAAACATATTACAATCACATCCCTTAGGTCGCCATTAATTAGGCACTTGTCACCTATGAGTCAGAATAACATTTTTATTGCATCATTAAATTCTTAGGTTTTCTCATTCAAAAAAACATCCTCCAACAGCAACACTTAAATATATAAGGTATTGATTAATCCAATTACTTATCATTATTACATTATCACATGAAAACTCATTGATATAATAAAACATATAGTAATAAAGAACAACCTATATATAGAATTTGATGTCTTTTAAATACCAAAAAACACCAATTTTTAGCTCTTTAAGCTGGCAAATGGTTAATATTTCACTATCTCAACACCCCAAAACGACTCATCTATCATCATAATTAACAAGAAGAAATCTTTATTTAACACAAACAGGAAACCTTTATCAGAAAGCTCTTATATTTTTATACCATTAACCAAACAAGCTTCAAATCTATAGAAGCGCACACCAACACCACACTACAAACGATCAAAGAAGTTGTTCATTATGTGATACTTAATAATCCTAAAAACATAAAAAATCTTATAAACACCCCACACCCCTCCTACAACAACGCCAAACAATTTTGGATACATCACAGCAGCTACAATTTAAATTTTAATAACAAAAAGTTGTTTTATAAAGATATTATTATGATTTTTGGAACTGGCTAATTCAAATAAATTGTAAAATGAGAACAAAGTTTAGTGGAATTCTAACGCTATTACTAGCGTTTGTTGTGCAATTCACTTTTGCACAGGAAAAAACAGTTTCAGGAACTGTGACCGATGATAAAGGGTTACCTCTTCCTGGAGTTAATGTTGTTGTAAAAAATACAGCAAGTGGTACTCAAACTGATTTTGATGGGAACTATTCCCTTCAAGCGAATCGGGGAGGAGTACTTTCTTTCAGCTATGTCGGATTCGACACGAAAGATGTAGTAATTGGGGATGGTAACTCAATTAATGTTCAACTATCTACTTCAGCTTCAGAGCTAGAAGAGGTTATTGTAACAGCAAGAGGTATTAAGGCTAAACCAAGGTCTTTAAGTTATGCCATTGCTACAGTATCAGATGATGAAATCGAAAACACCGGAGAGGTTAACTTAGTAAGTTCCTTAACGGCGAAAGCCCCAGGGGTTTCGGTTGTTTCGTCTTCAGGTTCTGTTGGAGCATCCGCGAACATAAGAATTCGTGGTAATACTTCTATTACAAGAAGTAACTCTCCTCTATTTATTGTTGATGGTGTGCCTATTGATAATTCAACTACTGGAAATGGTACTGGAGGTGCAGATAACTCAAACAGAGCTATTGATATCAACCAAAATGATATCGAAAGCATTTCAATCCTTAAAGGTATTGCTGCACAAACATTATATGGTTTAAGAGCTGCAAATGGTGTTGTAATCATTACTACCAAAAAAGGAAAAAGTGGCGCTCCTACCGTTTCTATCAATTCAACTGTACAGATTAGTGAGATTACTCAAACACCTGATATACAAAAGCAGTATGCTCAAGGTAGACCTGTAGGTGGTGTTGCTACTCACAGAGGCCCAGAGACTCGTGAAGGGTTTAGCTGGGGTCCAGCAATTTCTAATCTTGAATTCGATGGTGCGACAGATTATCCTTTTAGTAGATTTGGTAGATTAGTACCCGCAGGAACAGGAAATGGTCGTGCTGCAGAAGCATATGACAATGTCGACAATTTTTTTGTAAAAGGTTTATTAACGGATTTAAATGTATCTGTAAGAGGTGGAACTGAAACTGTAAGATATTATATATCTGGAGGTAAATTAGACCAAACTGGTGTTGCTCCTACTGAGGATTTTGGTAAAAAGTCTTTTAGAGCAGATATAACAGCAGATCTTTCTGATAAGTTTGAAATCTCTGCAAGTGGTTCTTTCGTAAATTCTGGTGGACAAAGAGTACAAAGAGGTTCTAATATCTCTGGTATTATGTTAGGTTTATTAAGAACTACTCCTACTTTTGATAATGGTAACGGGTTGACAGGTAGAGAAGCTGCTTCAAATCCTAGTGCGTATGAAATACCTCTACTGGGAACACAAAGAAGTTATAGAGCTGGTGTTTACGATAATCCATATTGGACCGTAGCAAAAAACCCGTCATTTGATGACGTAAATAGATTTATTGGTAGACTATCTTTTGAATATAGACCAATGGATTGGTTAACATTACAAGGTAGGTATGCATATGATAGATATAGCGATGTAAGAAAAGCCGGAGAAGACAAAAATTCTGCCAACAATCCTGATGGTAGAGTATTTGATGATAATATCTTCAATGAAGATATTACCACCAACTTTATGGCATTATTTAATAAAGACATATCCGAAACAATTACATTTAATGCAATACTTGGATATGAGAATTATAGTTCTGATTACCTTAGAAGAAACGTTCGAGGGGATGCTATGACCGTACCTGGATTCTTTGATGTATCGAATACAGCTACTCAAGTTAATAACAATAGTGTATTCAGAAAGAAATTAGACGCAGTTTTTGCTGATGCAAAATTTGGATTTAATGATATGTTTTTCATAAATGGTTCTGTTAGAAATGACTGGTCTTCTACTCTTCCTGTAGATAACAATGATTTCTTATCGTATAGTGGCGGTCTTAGTTTTGTTTTTAGTGAACTTTTTGAAAGTGAACTAGTAAACTACGGAAAATTAAGAGCTTCTTATGGTAGAACTGGTAATGACGCTCCTATCTATGCAACTCAAACTTTTTATAACGCTGGAGTCGCTGGTGGTGATGGTTTCATAGGAAACAACAATTTCCCATTATTTGGAGCAGTTGGTTTTGAAAGAACCGGAACAGCAGGAAGTACTGGTATACAGCCTGAGGAAACTACAGAATTTGAATTTGGTGGAGAAATAAAATTCTTTAACTCAAGAATAGGATTAGACATTACTTATTATAACAAAGAAACAACTGGCCAAGTATTTCCTGTAGACACGGCTCCGTCTACCGGATTTAATGGTCGTAATATTAATGCTGGTAAAATAGAAAATAAAGGGTTTGAGATAGGTGCAAATTTCGTACCAGTTCGTACTGATGATTTCTCATGGAATATTGATGTAAACTGGACCACTTATGAGTCAAAAGTTATTGAACTTGCTCCTGGAGTTGAGTCATTTACATTAAATGGATTTACTTCAGTTTCTTCTAGAGTAATTCCTGGCGAATCATATGGAGCACTCTTTGGAGATAAATGGTTAAGAAATGATGCTGGCCAAGTACTTATTGATGATAATGGTTTCCCAATAGTTGATCCAACATCTGGTGTAATTGGTGATCCAATTCCAGATTGGCAAATGGGGATTAAGAATACTGTTACTTATAAGAATCTTTCTTTAGGTTTCTTATTTGATATCAGAGAAGGTGGTGATATATGGTGTGGTACTTGTGGTATTGTTAATTACTTTGGAGTGGGTCAAGAAACCGCTGACCAAAGAAATGTTACTGATTTCGTATTTGATGGAGTTGTACAATCTACTGGTCAAACAAACACGCAACAAGTTGCTTTAGCAGATCCTGCTGCCGGTTTAGGTGGTAACAGATGGGTAAGATATGGTTTTGGTGGAGTAGGAGAAGATAGTGTTTATGATGCATCTTGGGTTCGTCTAAGAGAAGCTTCATTAACATATAACTTTGGAGAAAAGTTATTAAATGGAACACCTCTTTCTTCTGGTTCTCTTACAGTATCAGGAAGAAACTTATGGTTAAGCACTGACTATCCCGGTGTTGATCCTGAAACTAACTTAACTGGAGCTTCTAATGGTATTGGTCTAGATTATTTTAATCAGCCTAATACAAGAAGTTATGCTGTTTCACTTAAACTTAATTTCTAAAAAAAGTAAAAATGAAAAAAACATATAAAATCAATAAGGTTTTTATTCTCATGATGGCAACAGCAATGATGTTGGTATCATGTGAGTATGGTACCACAAATGATGATCCTACAAGAATTAGTGGAGACGCGGTACCTACACTGGCAATTATGCCAATAATGCAAATACAATCGCATAGAAACATTACTGCAGGGTTAGGACGTTTGTCTGGTATCGTTACACAGCAATGGATCGGTTTTGATGCACAACAAGTAGCATACACAAGTTACGCAATAGGAGAAACTGATATAGAAAATTTCTGGAACAATGGAATATATGTTGGTTCTATGAGAGATTGTATAGATATCATAAACAGAACCAGTGATACGGAAGGAGTAAACACAAGAGGTGTTGCAAAAATATATCTTGCAGCTAATTTAGGTATGGCAACCAATTCATGGGGTGACATTCCTTTCTCCGAAGCTTTTCAAGGAGTTGATCATTTATTCCCTAAGTATGATTCTCAAGAATTTATATATTCAGAAATAATCAGATTACTAAATGAGGCCGAAGCTGATTTACTAGCTACTGATAACCTTGGAGGTATTCAGGGAAGTTTAATCTCTCTAAGCAATGCAGGTTGGATTAGAGTAGCTAATGCCTTAAAAGCACGTTATCTTATTCAACTTACCAAAAGAGATCCTCAAGCATCAACAAAGGCATTAGCTGCCATAGCTAACGCAATGGGAAGTAATGCAGATCAAGCACAATTCGATTTTGAAAATTCTCAAAATGGTGCTAATGCATTAGCTTTATTTGGCCAAGGAAGACCAAACACTATGATCATTGATCCTCAATTTGCTACGCTTATGACAGGAGATCCAAGACAGGATTTATACATGACAGAAGATGATGGAGATTTCTTATTTTATGATGGTTCTGAAGATTTATTCTGGGCACAATTTGATTCTCCTGGTTTGTTAATGACTTATGCTGAGCAGAAGTTTATTGAAGCTGAAGCTCTTGAGCGTAATGGTGGTGACGGTACAGCTGCATTAGTAGCTGGTGTAACTGCAAATATGGAGTTCATTGGTGTACCTGCTGCTGATATTGCAACATATACTGGTGCTTTAGCATTAGGTGGTACTCTTGATGCTGATATCGAAACTATTATCGGTGAAAAATACAAAGCTCTTTATGGTAACACTCCTATCGAAGTATGGAATGATTACAGAAGAACAGGATTCCCTACTTTAACAGCAAATGCAGATGGAGTGAATGGGTTCAACCCTTCTGGTGTTATCCCAAGACGTTGGTTATATCCAATTTCTGAAAGAGTATCTAATCCAGATTCTTTCCAAGCTGCTATTACTGCACAAGGAGGTCATTTATTAGATGTAGATATGTGGGCTTATAAAAATTAAGTCAAATAAATAATAAAGATTCGAAAGAGGCTATCCAATGGATAGCCTCTTTTTTTTTACTTTATCAAAAAACACACATACCTATATATTTAATTCCCTCAATAGGTATCTCTCCCTTATCCAATTAGCACTCTATGTTTATTCACATGAGATCTCTTCTTATATAATATTATTTGGTTTTAACCAAAAAACCAGAATAGATTTAAATGGTACATAATCAAGACTATTTCTCTATTATAAATACAAACTCTTTTCAAAAAATATTTTATACAATTAGCATTCGAATATCACTATATCCTAATAGGTGAAAATCAATAAGGTTTCTAAAAAGTACCGAAATCATCCATTACATCTGCATAAACAAGGCCAGCTTTTAAAAAGCCGGCCTTGTTTATTTTCAATAGCATTTTAAGACATAATAACACATCAATTATATAATCAAATTACGCAACCATATAGAAGCAGACAGTCTATAAGACAAATACTTTAAACAAAAAACTCTAATTAAAAATCAAGTTACATGAAAACACTTTCAAAAATCATACTTATTACTTTATTCATCATTTCTATGATATCTTGTTCAAATGATGATCAAGGAGTAACAGGAGTATCTGCCGGAGTAGCAGTTAAACTAGTGGATACTGAAATAACAATATTTGATATTAACAAAGACTTAAAGATTGATTTAAACAGCTTTACGAATGCAAAGGTTACTAATCTTGATGTATTTAAAGGTACTACCAAAATTGCAGATGCCGTGATTTCTGACAACGCAGCTACATTTAACTCTTCATCACTATTACCATTTGTTTTTCCTAGTGAAGAAGAAGGAAAAACAGTTTCATCAGGGAGTTTCGACTTAGATTTAGTATATGATATTTCTGGAGGAAATATCCCCTCTGCAATAACAGCAGAAAAGCTATCAGTTACAAAAGCTATTAATTTAACCGATAAAGTTTCATCTATAAAATTTAAAGATAGCGCATCTACCAATTTGATTACATATGTTACTTCTACCGCAGGGGCTAAGATTGACGATATTGCAGTTACCTGGAGAAAAGGAGAAACGGGAACAGAAACAGATATTTCTACCGGTTTTAATATTGACAAAGGGACAATTGATCTTAAAAACAAAGATTATATTACTTATGGTTTTACAAAAGGAGATATACTCATTTATTCTTTTACTGTCTCCAGTGGAGTTCTTACTGATAAAGTAGAAGCTAAAATTGAAATTATACCTCAGCCATTCAAAAGTGGTGTAAGTGGAAATCTAGGTAATGATCTTACCAAAAATCAGATCAACCTCTTAACCGGTTCTACTTCTAAAGATGATACTTTTACAGGGGATATTGATTTTGTCGGACCACAAGGGTTTGGAGCTATCAACAATACCGTTAGTGGAGAAAATTACACTGTAGACATACAGTTTGTAAAGCTAGGAGATACCGGAGCATCTTTTTACGACAAATATAACGATGTAGAGCAAGCAAAAGCTGATTTTGATGCCGGAACACCTTCTACCTCTTCTCAAGTCGTAAAAGACGAGATTTACGCATACAAAATTGTTAGAAATATCGGAACTACAAATGCTCCTGTATTAAAAAAATATTATGGAGCTATTCTTGTAGGTGATATTACAGTAATAAATGCAGGAACAAATGTTGACATGGCATTATCATTTAAAGAAAATAGTATTATAGATTAGTTCTTGCTTTGTCTATACATTTATATAAAGGATGTGACCTAATTGATCACATCCTTTTTTTGTATACAATTCCTAAAACTCATTTCTATTATACTATCTTTGGTTCCATTAAATAAGCTACAAACAATTAAGTTAATACCGGTTTACCATATGATAGGTATGGTCTTGACTACAAAACATATACTATATACAGATGAAAAACGATTCCTTAGTTTTTGGTATCAGAGCGATTATAGAAGCTATAACGTCTGGCAAAACCATCGATAAGCTTTTTATTCAAAAAGGATTACATGGTGACCTGGCCAAAGAATTAATGAATCTGGTAAGGAAGAATAATATCACCATTAACTATGTTCCTGTAGAAAAACTAAATCGATTAACCCGTAGCAATCATCAAGGTGCGGTTGCCTATACCTCTCCTATCGATTTTTATGACCTTGAAAATCTTGTCATGAATGTTATTGAATCTGGAAAAACTCCTTTATTTTTGATTCTTGATCAACTTTCTGACGTTCGTAATTTTGGTGCTATCATCAGAACTGCAGAATGTACAGGAGTACATGGTATTATCATTCAGAAAAAAGGAGGAGCACCTGTTAATGCAGATACTGTAAAAACTTCTGCCGGCGCAGTGTTCAAAATCCCAATATGTAAAGTAGATCATATAAAAGATGCAATGTTTTATCTACAGGGTTCTGGTGTTCAGATAGTAGCCGCTACAGAAAAAGCCGACACTACTATTTACGACACAAATCTAACTATTCCTACCGCAATCATTATGGGAAGTGAAGGTAAAGGTATTTCTCAATCGGTATTAAAATTGGTAGATCAGCAAGCTAAATTACCAATGTATGGAGATATTGCTTCGTTAAACGTATCGGTAGCTTGTGGGGTGTTTTTATATGAAATTATAAGACAACGGCTATAATACTAATTATTCTTCTTCAGGTTTCTCTGTATTAGATTTATATTCATATATAATACTAATCTCTTCATCCAAATCTTCCTGAGGAAGGCTTTCGATAAAATTACCATTCTCATCAAAATGCCTTAGAAATTCATCATCTTCGGGTTTATAATGTTCGGATTCCCAGATATATTTTTTTGGTTGTACCACTCCCTTTTTAATAAAGAATGCTAATACAGCTCCAGATATTATACCCGATAAGTGACCTTCCCATGAAATTTTTGGGTCTATAGGTAACACATACATTACCATACTTCCGTAAATAAAAACTACAACAAAGGATAGCGCTATTAATCTAAAGTGTTTTGCTACGATCCCTTTAAAAAATAAAAAACCAAAAAGCATATAGATCACTCCGCTTGCTCCAATATGATTTGCGGGTCGCCCTAATAGCCAGGTTAAAAAACCTGTAAGAAAAACCCCTATACATAATACTTTCCAAGCATTCTTTTGATAGAAAAAGAACAGTGCTGCCGATAAAATCAATAGTGGTAATGTATTATGCCATAAATGGGTAATATCAGAATGAATAAAAGGAGAGAATATGATTCCTCTTAATCCGGTAATCGTTCTGGGATGCACTCCGAAATGATTGAAACTCAAATCAAAACGAATTTCAAACCAAAATACTATCCAAATAAGTAGCACAAACAACAGTGGATATCCTACTACTCCGGTATTAAACTTAAAATGAGTTTCTTTTTCTTGCATAGTAGTATGAATGTATCAAAAAAAAGTCCAAAATAAAAAGTCCGGTTAAAATGTCAGGTGCATCAAAAAATTCATTCTATGCCTGTAATTTCTCATTTTTTGATTGTTTGCTATTAAGTCGTATTGAGATAATAACTTAACCATACTAAGCTTATTGTTTGGCGGGAGTAATTCATTCTATTTTTTAAAAAAATATACTATTCTATTACATTCCAATATTAGAGCTTAAAATTCTATAAAAGCTTGTATTTTTGCACTTATGAATAAACCACTTGCAGAACGAATACGTCCTAAATCCTTAGAACAGTACCTTAGTCAGGAACATCTGGTTGGCGATGATGGTTCTCTGACCCAGCAAATTAAAAAAGGGCTTATCCCCTCTCTAATACTTTGGGGACCTCCTGGGGTAGGAAAAACAACATTAGCCAATATCATTGCTAGCGAATCAGAAAGACCTTTCTATACGCTTAGCGCTATAAATAGTGGTGTTAAAGAAGTAAGAGAAGTAATTGATAAGGCTAAACAAAGTGGAGGTTTGTTTACTGCTAAAAACCCTATCCTATTTATTGATGAGATTCATCGTTTTAGCAAATCACAACAAGACTCCCTATTAGGTGCTGTAGAGAAAGGGTGGATTACTCTTATTGGAGCTACCACAGAAAATCCTAGTTTTGAGGTAATACCCGCACTTTTATCTCGTTGCCAGGTGTATACACTTAATCCCTTTGGCAAAAAAGAATTAGAAGCATTGCTCAATAGGGCTATGCAAGAAGATGAACATTTAAAACCCAAAGAAATAGTACTCAAGGAAACGGAATCTCTACTAAGATTGAGTGGCGGCGATGCTCGTAAACTCTTGAATATTTTTGAATTAATTGTTTCTAGTCAAGATCAGGAGCCGATTACAATCACTAATGACCTGGTTTCAAAACTAGTACAACAAAATACTGTACGGTATGATAAAACAGGAGAACAGCACTATGATATTATCTCTGCTTTTATTAAATCTATTCGAGGTAGTGATCCTAATGCTGCAGTATACTGGCTTGCACGAATGATTGAGGGTGGTGAGGATCTTAAATTTATTGCTAGAAGATTAATCATATTAGCTTCTGAAGATATTGGAAACGCTAATCCAACTGCTTTGATTTTAGCAAATAATTCTTTTCAGGCGGTCAATACCATTGGTTACCCAGAGGCTAGAATTATACTAAGTCAATGTGCGGTTTACCTTGCATCTTCGCCAAAAAGTAATGCATCATATATGGCTATAAATAAAGCTCAGCAATTGGTAAAGCAAACGGGTGATTTATCTATCCCATTACATATAAGAAATGCACCTACCAAATTAATGAAAGAATTAGGCTATGGGGAAGATTATAAATATGCTCATAATCATAAAGATAATTTTGTAAAACAAGAATTTCTTCCTGATGAGATTGCCGACACAAAATTATATGACCCTGGAGATAACCAGCGTGAAAATTCATTTAGAACATTTCTTAAATCAAGATGGGGAGATAAATACGAGTACTAATTTTTTTTATAACTCCTCATTTCATAATTATTCCATTCTAAAAAAGAATAATTAAATTTTACTGTCTTGCAAATGTATCTGTAATAAGTTTATTGGTCGCTGGATTAATACGTTCTAATATAAAATTACCGTATCCATCAAAATATCCATTACCGCTTAAATCTCCTGCCTGAACTATATAATTTTTTCCGCTTCCCGATTTAAAAATTTTCCCTACAGATGTTTGCTTTTCTTCATTTTTAAACATCTCATATCCGTAATCTTGTTTTTTAAACAGGAAACTTGCATCATTAAAAAGATATGTAATCGTATTTTCTGAAGGAGAAGGCGAAACAACTTCTACAGTTTCTTTTACTTCTTTAGTTTGTGCTGGCTCTTTCTCTTTAACGTTTGGTGTTTTAACAACTTCTTTTTTAACAACCTTTTCTTCTTTATCACCACTATATGTATAGTTAAGTGCCTCTACTGATGTAAAAGTTTTTCTAAGCGCATCGTGATATGCTGCTTTAAATTCTTTTTCCCTACTCTTCGCTTCCAAAGATGTAAATACAACACTACCATTACAATCTTTTAATTCGAGTGTTAGTCTTGTTAAAAATACACCTGATCTTCGCTTTAAATCAGCTCGTAATGCTTTACAACCATTAGCCTTAAGGTCTTCTGGGAAATTTTCTTCCAGCATATAGGCTTCAAAACCATATTTAGTTAATAAAAATTTAGTGAGTGAATTAAGCTGATATGTATCCTCTCCCTTTAAAAAATTATAGCTCTTGGGAACTATCACATACTTATACTCATTAATATCTTTTTGAGCATTAACACTTAACGTAGAGATTAAAACAATCCCCAAAAACAAAATACGTAACATATCTATCACATTATAACATTAAAACCTAATTGCACAGAAGTACCTCTTGCTTTTGCAAGGTTAGTATATTCTAATAAATTATTAACCGAAATATAAAAATTAATTTTATTAATATGAATAGATGTAAGAAATCCTATATTATAATATGAATAATCATCTATGGTGTAGGTAAGTTTTGTTCTTAAAAAATTAAAAAAACGCTTATAATAAAACAATGAAGCTGCATATTGAGGTCTTTTTGGTCTAAACTGGGTAAATAACTGTAATCCCACTGCATCCATATATGGTGGCTTCTCCCCTTCGAGATAACAATCACAAGTACCATCATCATATCGGTTAAAAGAATACCTAAGGGAGCTATTTAATTTTAAAGGACGCATAGTTACATAAGCTTTACTCAATGTATCAAGTGGGACAGCTTCTTCTAGTTCATCTAGAAAATCCTGAGCGTTCTGGCCAGAAAACTGAATCGGTGTTTCAAATCCTTCAAAAACATAATTACCTCGCGCCTTATAGGTTTCTACATCTTTAGCATACAATATCATTCCTAGATCATTTGCACTTCCTGTAATAGCCAGCTGCTCATTTATTTTATGAGTAAACCCTATATCTACCCCAACACCCAGATTTCCTCCCAGAAATGCTCTTCCTATTAGTTTATTAACGATTTCCTTTCCTTCTGCATCTTTAAGAGAGGCATACCCCGATGTTCTAACAGTAACATCTGCATTACTAATCACATGTTGGTAAACATTATTTCCTTGTGGTGTTTCTACAGTAGTAAAAGTCCCTCTATTTTTAGCACTACGAATATGAAACATACTTGAATACAATTTGGCTCTGGCTCCAAAAGTAAGCTTCTTATTCACCTTTTTTGTATATCCAAAATGAAATGCGGTTAACAGCTCTACGGATCCATTTATAGTAGAAAAACGAAACGGTTGGTTAAGAAAATCCCGATTCCCTTGATAAGCAAGAACTACAAAATCTTTTGGAAAGTATCCAATAACATCTAATTCCTGATAGATTCCGCCAGAGAAATATATATTCTTGTTTTTTTTGCTTTCCCATCCAAAACTAATAAGTTCTAATTGCTGAGTTAGGGTTAAATAATCATTGCTTGTAAGAGTATTAAGTGTAGTTTCTATTTTATCATTAACATTTCTGTCATCATCTGCAAAAACATCATAAATAGATGCTCCTCTTAATCCTGCATTTATATGAAACTGTGATAAAAAAGGCACTCCTACATGGTAATCAAAATTTATATCAGCCCCAGGGTTAAGAAGTAAAGACTGAGGAAGGTCTGTAAAATCATATAAGGTTTCCTTATTTTGAGAATACCCCAAGCACCCCCACAGACCTATAAAGAATATAACAATTCTCATAGCTCGTAATTAAAAAAGTAAGTTCCTTTGGATCGCAATTCAAGAATCCCTCGTAAGCTACTATTAATATTTTGCACTCTCATTGAAGAAATAAGCCGTGTAGCATCTCTCAAAACATTAATTTCGGCAGTATCAAGAATGATAACTTCTGTTGTAATAATGGGATCTGCACCTTCTCCGTTTCCAGAATTGGCAGTCATACTATATAACGGACCAATTCGTTGGTCACTATCATTTAGAAATCCAAAATCAAAATCAAAATCACGCTCTATAGTATTTCTAAACTCAAAAGTTAATTCTACTCTTCCCAAATTATCTACTACAAAATCGGTTCCTAAAAGGTCGTAGCTTAAAGTATCATTTACGATCACCTCTGGAACAACTATAGCAGGATTTATATTAGAATCTATAAATTGGTTTGTATCAAATCGAGAATACACAAAATCAACCTCATAGACTGGAGTAAGCACAACATCTTCTGCCTGATCAAAATCTATGTCTTTAACGCAAGAAATTAATGGCATCAATATGCATATACCGCATAGCAATACATAAACCTTTTTTGTTTTCATTTTGTAGGGAATTATAAAAAGTTAAGACGAGTTCTTAAATTATTAGTTATTTATATCATCATCTTGTGCTAATTTCCTTTACTCCTAAGATTCACTTTTGGTCTTCGATTATAACAACAGTATAAGTTACAAATACCCTATTTTCAAATTGTTAATTTATTTCGTGTTTTTAAAAATATAATTTAGAACACTTAATAATCAATGTTTAAGCTACTAAAAAAAATCTGGGATTGTACATGAATTGAAATAAATTACAAATATTTATGGCTCTAGTTTATATTTGCGTTGATATTA
>NZ_JACA01000024.1 GCF_000520995.1 Aquimarina macrocephali JAMB N27
CGAATAATAGCAATTATAAACTAGAGCGTAAATAATCAGTAACCTGATATTCATAACTTTCTACGGCATACTCAGAATACGCTGTTGTCAATATAATTTTAGGAGGATTTTCTAGTGTTTTTATAAAAGAAATCCCCGATAATTGAGGCATGTTGATATCCAGAAATATTAAATCTACATCGTACTCTTTTAAAAACACTAATGCTTCAATAGGATTTCTAAAGCTATGAATGCATTCTACAAAAGATAATTTTTTGATATAGCCCTGCAATAACTCTATAGCGTTAGGTTCATCGTCTATAATTACAGCGGTGATCATGTGGTAAGATTAATTTTTAATAGTACATAAAAGATATGCTCATCTTCTTTGATATCCAAATTATATTGATTTGGATAGATCAAATGCAGGCGTTTTTTTACATTTTCTAAACCGATACCAGAGTATTTTTTTTCGAATTCGGTCTTTTTAAGGTGATGTTTTGAGTTTTTAACTTCCAAATATAGTAGGTTATCTTTAAGCCCAAGTTTGATATGAATAAAAGAGTCGGACTGGATATCAAGGCCATGTTTAAAAGCATTTTCGACAAATGGAATTAATAGTGTAGGCGCAATTTTTGGATCTTCATCATTTGTTTCTGTACTAAATGAAATTTCAAAAGGATCTTCGGTACTATATTTTAATTTTTGAAGAGCAATATAGTTTTCTATAAATTCAATTTCTTTAGAAAGTAATACTTGTTCTGCTTGAGTATCATAAATCATGAATCGTAGTAGATCAGATAACTTAGTGATTCCCGAAGAAGTCTCAGCATTTTCTGAACGTTCTGATATCGCTAATAAGTTGTTTAATGCATTAAACATAAAGTGTGGATTGATCTGCGATTGCATCAATTGTAATTCGGCGCTTATCTTTTCTTTTTCTAAAGTTTGTTGATGTGTTTCCATTTTTAATTGATGTCTGATCATTCCATAGACAACTGCCACAACAACAAAAAAGAGATTATAAAATATAAAAAATCGTATCATCATAGTATGAAACGTCGTATTCTGAAGATATACAACTCCCAACTCAATTAACAGAAGATCGGCTAAACCTAAAAGGAGTAAACTAGAAAAAACCAGGTACTTTTTAGACGAATAGTATCTTGGAGTTAAGTAAAAAGTGACGATATAAAAGAAAGGAATAATACTTATCATTCCTATAAAATTGGGGAGAATAAAAATACCCATTTCTATGGTTTCCTGTATAACAACTCCATCTACATCTTCTACTGTATTTTCAACTATTCCTACCTCTGTGGTTAATAGTAAAATAGCAACAGCGGCAATCCAGAATAGAATATTCAGGAAGACCTCGATCCATCGTTGTAAAGTTATTTGTGGTATGCTCACAATTCAAAAGTATAGATAATTGTTGAATCGTTTTTGTAAAAGTGCTGTACTCTTGATTTTTGGTACAAAACGAAATGACTATGGTAGGAATACATTTGACACCTTGGATTTTGAAGTAGGTAACTTAGTTTTTACCTAGGTAACATTTTGTTGTAAACTATTGATAACCATTTTAATATTGTTTCTCAAAACCATTAAAAAAGAACAGATGAAACATGTATTTAAAATAATAGTACTGGTAAGCCTTCTACTATCTTGTAAACAAGAACCAACAGTAACACAAGTAGTTAGTAATACTACTGTAACCAATAAAGAGAAATTATCAGACTATCTAAATGAACTAGAAAAATCAGGGTTTTCTGGAAGTGTTTTGGTAGCCCAAAAGGGAAAAATCCTGTTGGAAAAGGGATATGGATATTCTAATCGCGAAAACAAAATCAAAAGTACTTCTGAAACTGTTTTCGATATAGGTTCGATTACCAAACAATTTACGGGGGCTGCTATTTTAAGATTAGAAATGCAGGGAAAACTATCTGTAGAAGACAAACTCTCTAAATATATCTCTAATATACCCGTTGATAAAAAAGATATCACATTACACCAGTTACTTACACATTCTTCTGGATTTCAATCAGGAATAGGTGATGATTATGAACGTATTTCTACTCAAGAATTTATTGAAGAAGCTTTTAAAAGAAAATTACTATTTGAACCAGGAACCAAGTTTACATACTCTAATGTGGGATATAGTTTCTTAGGAATTATCATTGAGAAAGTTTCGGGAATGTCTTACGAAGAGTATTTAATGAAACACTTGTGGAAACCTTCTGGAATGGACCAAACCGGATATAAAAAACCTTCATTTAAAGATATAGCGGTTGGATATCGCAAAAATAAACATTGGGGAAAACCAACTGATAAAAAATGGGATGTTGATGGCCCATATTGGCACTTAAAAGCAAATGGGGGAGTACTATCTACAACACAAGATATGTATAAATGGCACCGGGCGTTGCTGGGAGATAAAATTTTGAATGCTACAGCAAAATCTAAATACTACAGTAAACATATAGAAGAAGGAGAAGGAGCTGGATCATATTACGGGTATGGATGGGCTATTTTTCCTACACCTCGCAATACCGAATTAATTGCTCATAATGGAGGTAATGGGATTTTCTTTGCCGATATGTGGCGCTATCTCGATGAGGATATTACTATTATTATGATGACCAATGCAGTACAACGCAAATTCGAAAATATTGCTTCTCAGGTAGCAGGGATACTTTTAAAACCTGATTTCAACCCTATTGTTAGTGAACAATCAAAGGGAACAATAATCGGAGAAATGGCAGATCAATTAGTAGATGAATTTATGAAGACAATGAATCAAAATGACCAAAATGCCTGGAAATCTTTTATAGATAATAGAATGACACCTACTTTTAAAAATTCTTTTTCTATAGAGAAACATATAGCAATGTTTAAACAATTGCATGAAGACCTTAAAGGAGGAAAGATCGTACAAATCATGGTAAAAGAAAATGAAGTAATTCTTGGTGTTGAAACCAACAATGAGGTAGAACAGATTCTATTTGATGTTATTCCTAATGCTAAAGGAAAATTAAGAATAGAAGGGATACGATAAAATATAATCTAATAACCAACATCTGGCATTGTTGCTTTGTATTCTGTAGATATAATAAAATTTCATTTTTCGGGCCTGAACAATTATTAATAATTTACGATAACAAAAAAAACAGTCACATTATAAGTGACTGTTTTGATATTACTTATATTTCACGGATTACAAATCCGAGCTATCAGGATTTAAGGTGCAAATCCACACCATCGGGGGGCATTGTTAGGTTTTCTTCTTATTTAATCAATCTCTAAATATGCTGTTGTAGATTCATGTATGCTAAATATGAATGGTACGTATGAATTGAAGCAAAAAGTATAGATGCTAAAATATAAATCAAACTTATCCTTGGAATAGGGATAATTGATTGTATACCAATCATTGCAATTCCAATAAAAATAAAGATGGTTGTATATGCAGGAGCCATAAATCCTATTAAACTTCTACTCCATAAACTATCACTAAAGTAAATCTGTAAAATCCAAGATAAAAAATAAATTAGAAGAGCACCTAAGTAAACTACTAACCCTATTTTTTGAGTTTTAGTTTGAAAAGAAAGTATCATTAATAGTGGGAGAAGGAAGACAATTATTCTTAGAATATTTTCAGTTATATTTAGCCAAAATGGAATATCATCCCAAATATTTTTAGATGTATAGCCTTTGGGTAAATATTTATAAAGAGCTATATTCCATATAAATAAGGGCAATACAAGTAAAAAGCAATTAAGTAAATACTTTGACATTTTTTTTAGGTTTAACTTCAGTTTATTTTGTCAACTTTTGAATCACTTCATCATATTTATTATCCATACACACTTATGTCTGTTGTCATAATCTTTCCTCAAAACACTAAAAAGGCATTGCGTTTACATAGTGTTAGCTGTTGGCTTTTATCTTATTCTTTGGTCTAAATGGCTTTATAATATCTTCATTACATTCTAAAAATGGTCCATCCATTAAATCTATACAATATGGAATAGCTGGAAAAACGGCACTCAAACACTCTCTTATCGATTTTGGTTTTCCAGGAAGATTAACTATTAAACTTGATTTTCTTAGGCCGGCAGTTTGTCTTGAGAGGATAGCAGTAGGTACATATTTTAATGATTCTGATCTCATAAGCTCTCCAAATCCAGGCATCATGCGATCACATACGGCTTCAGTAGCTTCTGGTGTCACATCTCTTTTAGAAGGACCTGTACCTCCTGTCGTAATTACTAAACAGCAATTTTGATTATCAACCATATCAATGATTGTTTTTTCTATCAAATCTTGTTCATCTGGAATAATTTCGTGTAAATCTGTCCATTCAGAATTCAAATATTCATTTAGAGTATCTATGATTGCTTTTCCACTCTCATCTTCATAAACCCCAGCGCTAGCTCTATCGCTAACTGTTATAATTCCTATTTTGATTTTTGACATATCTTTAATATAAGCTTCTTTGTTTATAATTATTGGCTTAAAGTATAAACCCTGTTTTAATAGGGTTTATACTTTGTTGTAGCGTGTTTAAATTCATTTTTATTCTGTTGTAATAGGCTCATTTTGATCGCTTTTTCAAGTAGTTTAGGTTCACTCCCAGGGCCTATAGTTAGAAGTTTTGATCCTGTTACTGGTACTCCATTAAACGGTCTAATAAGTACTTCACCATTTGGAGTTCGTTCAAAATAAGTATACTCTTCTTCATTTCCAATTTGAGTACAGCCTTTTACACGTAGGATACTCTTTGGAAGTGCATTACAAATATCATAAATGCAATTTGAATTCGGTAAACTTGGTAGATCAGTAGAGCAGGAAGACCAATGAGTTTTAAGGTGTTCAAACTTTTGAGGATTGTTTTTAGATGGGGAGAGTTTAGGAATAAGTGAAACATCAATTTTATCCATTAGTTCGCTTAGGAATTCTATTGACAAAATCTCTAAGTTCATTTATGCCACTACAACAAATACAACTGCCACTAAGTGCCCTGACTTGTTTAGATTCTATTTGCTCGATAAATTGTTGGGCATCAAGATTTGCATTTTCATAATCATTAAGAATAATAAAAGGTTTCCAACCTTTTTCAATATAGCCGATCATCAAGTGTTTTAATAATGTGGTTTTTCCTGCTCCCAAAAAACCAACAACTGTAATAATAACTTCCATATCTTTTCAGTACGTGTTTTTACTATTTTTCGTATACACCACACAAATATTTCTATCCGATAGTGCGGATTTGCACTTTAAATCCGTGCTTTTAAAATTTCAAAATAAATTTAAAACAATCGCATCTATAACTGGTTATTATGAATGTATTTTAACAAAAAACAATTACATATAAGTGACTGTTTTGATATTTTGGCATGTTTCACGGATTACAAATCCGCGCTATCAGGATTACTATGTTAAATGCTAGGTTCTAATATCACTCAGCTGCTATGATAGCATACATTTTTCTAATCCCATATAGAATTTCCTGTCCGTAGTTTCCATATTGTATTATTGTCTACGAGTTTTAGAGAAGAGTTGTTTAGGATTTCAAAAACAATATTATTTTGAAACCCCAATGTGTTTGATGATGAGTATATCACTACTTTATTATTCTCGATTTTATAATTAGAAGAATATTTTATGTCGGTAAACACTATTTCTACATTTTCAGTATCAATAAAACTTAATTCTTGATGACAGTTTATAAAAAAATTAGGATCAGTTTGTGCATCTATACATTCTTGTTCGGTTTCAAAAAAAAGATAGTCAAAAGTTTTTCCGATAAATTCAATCTTCTGGGAATCATCATCATTTGAACAGCTTAAAAGCAATACTCCAAAAATTGATAGTAAAAAGTATTTTCCCATTTTCGTTTTTTATATAGATTCCTTTTTTAAGAAAAGGTTGCGTGTGTTTAAATGTATCATAGCTATTGTTAGCTACTGGTTTTTGCGATTCTTTATTAGTCCATAAATTATATTAATCGGAAAAATGAGTTGCCCTAAAATCATGAGAAGTATTATTACTGTTATGACTAAAGTGAGATTATTATTGAATTTATATTCTATTATTTCTTTCCGATAAAGTTGATTCAAAATAGGCACTAATATGACTCCACCAAAAGTGAGTACAATGTGAGCCCAATTCAGCCATTTTGAAAGTTTTCTATTAACTTTTTGCATTATCCAATATCCAAGTCCTATTATTCCAAAAAGAATAGAAATCAGCGTAGCTAAATAAAAATAGTCAATTATATAATAAGTATCGTGAATATTTATATCCAATACTGCGCCTCTACTCAAAAATCCAATTAACATTATTATCGGAATTGTAAGTAAAAAAATCAGATGTGGTTTTTTAAATAGTTGGTTCATTTCTTAACTTACGGCTTAGGATTAACATATAGCAGATTATGTTTTGTTAGTGGTTTTTATTTTTTTCAAGCCAATCCATTCGTGTTCAATATCCTTCATCAAAAGTGCATTATCAAATTTCACAGAACCTTTTGGGAAAATGTTTTCATTCTCAAAAAAACTCGATCGAACCTCTTTTACATCTAATAGAGATACTTCCCAGTTATACGCTTTGAGTTCTAATCCGTCAAAGTCATTTTTGTCTGGAGAATATCCAATTGAACCATTCTCGAAAAAATCAGAAACACATTTCAGGTTTTCAAATACACTTTCTTTATTCCAGTTGTTAGTTTCTCCTGCTACAATTGATAAAGAGGTTTTGTCATCACTAATAAACGCCACATTATAATTTCCGTCGGATTCACTAACAGTAAATTCTGCAATGTGATGAATTCCAGGAAAGATAGTTCCTCCTGCCAAAGAGTTTAGTTTCGAAGAGGTATCTCTTCTTGGAATATATACACCTTCTTTTAATACTCCGTTTTCTGTCCATTCAACCGCAATTCTGTGAGCTCCGTTTTCAGAAGAAATTCCGATTTGTTTTGGTAATCCTTTAGGTCTAATTTCTTTTAGTCTTATTAAACATATTCCAGCAATACCTTTTCCATTAACTAGCTTAGGTTTAAATGGTTTTGGTAAATAGTTTTCCAAAACTTCTTTGTCAACTTGATAGTTGATAAGAATTCGTCTGTCAATTATTCCTTTTATTTTCGGTATTTTCATCTTTTGGTAATCATTACTAATGTTTAATATATGTGTCGTAGCAGAGCAAAATGTTATCAAGTCATTAACTTTTTTTACGTTGTTGCTAGTAGTTTTATTTCAGTTAATACTTTTTCCACATTGTACTTCAATTCAACTTCTCCGTTTATTCTCAAAACTTTACAGTCTAGCAATTTAATCCAATTATTGTGAATTTTTAATGTTCTTCCGTTAAAACTGGAGTTTTCATATTGGTTTGCCCATTCTAAGAATGCATTTGAATTTCTCTGAATTTTTTCGTCTGTTAAAAGCTTGTCTCCGTAGCGTTCGGTTTCTCGTTTTTTTAGTCGCTTCATTCTCTCTTTGTTTTCCAATCGGATAAAAACCGCTAAATCAAATGCTATCTCCCATTCTTTTCCCCAACTTACCATTGAGCCACTTACGATTACATTCTCAAATTTGTTAAAATCTGCTTTTAGTTTTTTATTCCGTTCGGTTAAGGGTATTTTTTCTTGAAAAAGTAATTTTGTTTTTTTCCAGTAATAATCGTCAACATCCAAATGCTTAAAATTAGACCTTCTTTCAACCTCTTTTCCCAAAGTTGTTGTCCCAGAACCTGATGCTCCGAATATTAATAATTTCATTTGTTAGGTTTGTGTTTTATTAAATGTAGACCGCTAGATAAAACCCAAGCAGCAATACTAAAAGTGAAAATTCTAAAGCCTGTTAGACTCGTAAATACAAATCCCGTTAATCCTCCAATGATTGCGAAGAGTGTAATGAAAATACCCAAAAACCCAATCCATTTCGGGAATTTATCTTCAATTAATACTATAACGGAATATATAAGTATTGCAATACAGCAAGCGATAATGAAGATATAATCTAGCGGAATATTAATCGAAAAACTGAAGTTGGTAATTGGCTTCAACATTTCCAAATTGTCATCTAATCTATTTGAATATTGATTTAGGAAATAGGGTAAAACGAGCCCGTTAAATAAAGCTGCAAGCATTGCAGCAATTAGTCCAAATGAGATGATGATAAATGCCAGAATAGAAAGTCTCCATTTATCTAAAATACAAATTGTAAGTCCGTAAAAACCAAATAAAATAATAGGTAAACTAAATATAGCTAATGAATGAGCAATCATAATTGTTTTAGAAATTTTAATAATATGCTCAATACCACCACCACTTGGATGTAACACCATTGTTATAATAATTAATAGTGTTCCAGAAATAAGTGAGATGCCAGTACTCTTGTAAAAATGATTTTTCATTGAATTGATATTTAGTATGAAAAACAAATATCAAAGGTTCAAAGAAAATTATCACTTGATTGAAATCAAGAAATAAATCACTTAATTCTTTTTCTTACTCTACTTAACGTTTCTGGTGTAATTTTTAAGTAAGATGCTATTATTTTTTGTGGGAACTTATGAATAAGCTTAGGTTTACTTTTAAGCAGATGATTATATTTTTCATCAGGCGTATTGTTGTTATCAAAAAAATCGATTCGTGATGTGGACTCTTCTAATATTTTACCCATTTGAAGAAAGCTTTGTGATAATCCAATTAATTTGTGCATTGATTCTATTGAAAGTTCATAGACAGAACTGTCTTCGAATGCTTGAATCGAATACTTGGATGGTGTTCTGGAAGTAAAACTTTTATGGCTTATTACCCAATCATTAGAAATGTAAAGGTCAATAAAATTTTTATCGAGGTTTGAGTCAGTATTATATTGATAAAGACTACCAGAAATCACAAAGTAAACTGATGAACAAGTATCGCCTTTTTTTAATAAAAAACTATCTTTTTCAAGTTTCCTATATTGAAGCTCTTGCCTGAGAAGTGAAGATTCTTTTTCTGAAAATTCTCCAGCTTTTTTAAGAAGTTCCAAAATTGATTCATCCATTAGTTCAATTATTTCTCGAAGTTGATTTTTTATATTACAGGTAATAACTAAAAATAGTTACCATAGTAATTACATTTCCTTTATAAGAGTAGCTAAATTAATAAATCTTTTATGGCTTAAACCTTTTCTGTATCTGCTGATCAGATTACTAGTGGCATGCTTATTTTCAAGATCAAGTTTAGATACAATTTTGATCTAAGTATGAGATACTTGATCTAAAAGTTTTTGTGTCGATAAAATTGTAGCAAATTCATCTTTTAGACTTGCTATTGCAGTATCATGGATTAATTGCGCATCGTAGTTTTGACCATTAGCACCTACTTTATTAAAAGTGGCAACAGCATCTTCTATCAAATAGGTCTTAAATCCAAAATTACCAGCCATTCTGGTCGTAGTAGATACACAATGATCTGTGGTTAATCCTATAATAACCAGAGTGTCTATGTTTTTTTGTTCTAATTGTTCTTTAAGATTGGTCCCTATAAAAGCACTATTCACATCTTTTTCGATAACGGGTTCATGTGCTAGCGGAGTATTAAAATCCATAAATTCATTACCTATATTACCTTTAGCCAGGGGAGAAGCTGGGGAAGTAGAACAGTGTTTGATATGAAATACAGGAAGATGATGTGCCCTCCAAAATACCAGGAGCTTCTCCATATTGGTTTCTGCATCAGGATTGTTACGTTCTCCACCCCAATGTGCTATGTTTTCAAAACCTTTTTGAATATCTATTAATAATAATGCCGGGTTACCACTTTTTGATAGTTTCATAGTTAATTTATTACGTGTGCTTTCTAAAAAAGATATCTCAGTTTTACCCTAAATAGTATAGGTATGCCTTGTTTTTTTAGAGTTATACTACGGTATTTACAAAGATAAATTTTATGGGTTAAGAATGATTAGATTATAATTTTCTTTTACTAATCATTTCAAAAAAAGGTTTACGATACGTATCACTTATGGGTAATGTCTTATTGTGAATATGAACATGTAAAGAATCTGTCTTGATAATGTGATTGATTGAAACAATATATGATTTATGAACCTTAATAAAGGTAGTAGAAGGGAGAGTGCTTTCTATATGTTTTAAGGTACTATATGTAATAATTTGATTATTCGATAAATGAATAGCTACATAATTTTTTAGGCCTTCTATATATAAGATATCATTTAGATATACTTTTTCATAATTGTTTTTACCATCGGTTTTTATAAATACGTATTCTTTTGTAGATACATTATTAGGAGAGAACTCTTCTTTTTGCTTTACCTTAAGAACAGCTTGGTAAAAACGATCGAATTCAAAAGGTTTTAATAAATAATCTACGGCATTTAGATCATATCCTTCTATAGCAAATTGTGGATACGCTGTAGTAAAAATAATCTGTACTTTATCTTTGATGATTTTTGATAATTGAATACCGGATAAATCCGGCATCTGAATATCCAAAAAAACTAAATCAATAGCATCGTTTTCGATATACTTTAGAGCTTCCAGAGCTTTTGTAGTACTGGCGATATGTTCTAAAAACGATACTTTTCCTACATAATTTTCTAACAAACGTATTGCTGGCGGTTCATCATCTACAATAAGACAACGTAATGATGATGTATTCATAGTGGTATTTTTAAATAAGCCTCAAAATAAGGTTTTTCTTCTTTACGGTATAGTATGAAATCATTTTTAAAAAGAGCGGTTAACCTTTTTTGGATACTTGAATATCCTACTCCTTGCTCTACATACTTTTCTGAAGTAGAAATTTTGTTTTTAGTGCTGATTTCAATAGCATTTGGAAGGATGGTTATTGTAATATTTGCCTTAGCAGATTTGTCATTAACGATCCCATGTTTAAACACATTTTCTATAAAATGAATCAATAGCATGGCGGGCACCTCCTGATTTGTAACACTTCCATTTACCTGGTAGTCTACTGCCAGATTATCCTCATAACGTTTTTGAAAAAAGTAAATATAATCGGCAATAAACTTAAGATCCTTTTTTAGTAGTATTTTATCCTGTTGGGTTTCATAAGTCACAAATCGTAACAAATCCGAAAGCCTATGAATGTCTGCCGCGATTTTAGGCTGACTCTCTATAAGTAATTCTGAGTAAAAACTGTTAAGTGTATTAAAAAGGAAATGAGGTCCTAATTGTGATTTAAGCAAGCTTAACTCTGCTTTTTTATTTTCAATTTTTAATTGATGAATCGCTTCTTTATGATCTACAAATCGAAAGAAAAGATATATGGCGGTACTAAACAACAAGCATTTTGAAGCATAGTATGAGTTATCAAATACATAGTACCCAAAATGGCGAAAGTTATCTCCATAATTATGCAACCCAGTAATAGAATATAGTAGTACTTCTTCAAGAAGATAACGGATACCTGCAAATAAAAACACCAATATGATTACACCAATGATATATTGCATAATACGCTTTCGCGAAAGCATCAGTGGGCATAATACCTTATAATTAATCACATAAATACTAAAGAAAGTGATATACATTGTTATTCCAAACAAGTATATAGGGTAATCAAAATATTCTGCCCAACTACTTTTTTGCTTGTAGATATAATCTCCATATAAATCCATTATAATAATTAATATGCCAAGCAGTATGTGATATCTCCAACGGTATTTAAATACGATCATAATTCAAAAATAGTATTTTGAATATTCAATTTATACGTTTCTGGTTACAATGCTCTTTTTCTTTATACAAACTCGGTAAACTGTACAACCAAATATCAAATAGTTCTTTTATCTGCCTTTTGTCCGGTAAATATCGGGATAGGTGTAAATCTGCTATTTGTTATACCGGTATCGTTTTAATTTGTTTTAAAATCGAATAATAATGAAATCATTTATCACACTTAGTATCATAGTCCTATTCTTTTCTTGTAAAGAGAAACCCATGGATAGTGTTGCGGTCAAAGTTGAGAAAACGAATCCGGCACCTATTATAGATGCATCGTATATCGCCACAAAAACTAGATATTTTACAATTACAGATACGGCTATTGTTGGAGAAGGCCGTGCAATGCTGGAACGTATTATTTCTAAATCACAGTTTGTGATGTTTGGTGAACGCCATGGCTCAAAAGCCACTTCGCAATTGATTACAAGACTCATCCCCATGTTACATAAAGCAGGATTTAATCACACTGCTTTTGAAGTAGGCCCTTACTCGGCAAAAAAACTGGTAGCACTTAGTACGCCACCATCAACGACAGTAGAGAATCTCAAACAGTTTACTACACAATATGCTCTCGAAGAAGATCATGAGATTCCGATTCCTTTCTTTGATGGTCTTGAGGATGCCTATTTCCTTCAGGCTATCCGAGAACGTGATATGAATATCTGGGGACTTGATCAAGAATACTACTCGTCTACATTATTTTTTATGGATGAACTACTCACTTTTGTTACCGATAGTCCAGACTATGAAACCATCAAATCAGAAAAAGAACAAGCATCAAAAATAATTGCCTCCTGGTATGTAAAAGATAATATACCAGATTCTAAAATTAGGCTTTTTGACGAAATCCAAAAAGAGCCTGTTGTACAGCAGTATTTAAGCCACTTTCGTGGAAACGAAAATACCAAAAAGATAGTTGAAGATTTAGAAATTAGCTGGGATATTTATACGCGTTGGCGAGAAGATTCACATGCAGATCGAATAAGCTATATGCGTAATAACTTTTTAACGAATTATAAAGAAGCATTACAAACAGAATTAAATCCTAAAGTGTTTCTAAAATTTGGAAATCTACATGCCTCAAAAATTTTAACTAATGGTTGTTATGACCTGGGAGATTTAGTTACTCAACTTGCTAAAGAGCAAGGCAGCAAAGCTACTATCATAAATACATGGCACCGTTATTATAGTAACGAAAAAGGAGAAGAACAAGATTACTTAGAAAAATACGCTTCTTACTATAAACGTCTTCGAGATTTTATGACCCTGGCAAAACGGGATCAATGGACCATCATTGATCTAGAAGCAATACGTAGTGATATCCAGGAAAGACGAATAGCTTTACCCGTAAATGGTGATTATCATAAGATTAAGAGCCTGATTGATGGATATGATTATCAACTCATCCTACCCTTGGATAAAAGGGTTACACCAAATAAAAATTAATACAAACCAAAGTTCGACGTAAGGAAATGACGTCAATTCGAGTGATCTGATACTTCGATATAGCTCAGTACAGGCTAGAAGATTGTACTTCGGCAAGCTGAGCAGGACTATAGAGAATAGTTATTTTATTATGTCGAACTCTGGTTACAACACATCTATTCAATAATTTTAAAATAATACAATTATGCGTAACCTCATTTTAATTTTAAGTACTGTATTCACTATATGTTTATCCTGTAAAGCTCAGGATCAAAAACCAGTTATTAGTATTTTGGGTATGATACATTTACATAACCCGGGAGCAGATGAAGTAAATATGGATGTAGGGAATATACATTCTGATAAAAGACAAGCAGAATTAAAACAACTCATTGATTTAGTGGTCAGGTTTAAACCAACCAAAATTGCTATCGAAGCAACATTGGGTGATACTTTGTGGAGTCAGACATATTATACTAATTATCTAAATGATGTACTAGAAAAAGAAATGAACGAAGAAGATAAATGGAGGATGTCTGGCGAAACTGTTCAGGTATCTTACCCTTTGGCAAAACAAATGGGACATGATAAACTATACCCCATAGATGCACATACAGAATTTGATACAGCCCCTGTTTATGCTTACGCAGAACAAAATAATCAGGATGTACAATTAGCAGAGTTTAAAGAGTTGATTAGTAGTATGCAAAATGATATGAAATCCATATCCGAAGGCTCTGTTTTAGATATTATAAAGTTTGCCAATTCTGATGAATTTGATAAAAATTACAATCAAACGTTTTATCTGAAGCATCTGGTCTCTTTTGGCAAGGAGGGTAATTATATAGGTACCGATGTGGTTTCAAAATGGTATTATAGAAATTTAAAGATCTTCACTAACCTTAACAGAATTGTTGAACCAACAGATAGAGTTTTGGTCATTTATGGTGCTGGGCATAAAGATATCCTGGTTGACCTTATTAAAGATAGAGCAGATTGGGAGTATTATGATGTCAATAAATTACTACATCACAAAAAATAACAAGCTTCGCAAAGGGTTTACCATACACAAAGAAGGTATAAATTATAATAATTAGTACAATTTGCAAATAATGCTTAGTAACCTTTTTGGGTACGTGTTAAGTTTGTAACTTTATGATACACAAACTGTTTTGAGTTTTTATAATAGTGGTTCGGGGTCAGCCATTATCAATTAAAGATTCAAATCTTAAAACCAAAAAAATGAAACGTATATTAACAATCGCCATTGCCTTTTTTACGGTAATGAGCTTTGCGCAAACTCAACCACAAATACCCAGTGAACTAGTAGCCCAGCAAAAGTCCTCGGGCTCAAATTTTGAAAACACCGAACTTTTTACCGCAATTACTAAAAAAAGTAATTTACAAATTCCGAAAGAACTTAAGGATTATGTGTTACTTTCTTTAGATCAAAGTAAAATGAAGTCTTTACAAGGCAATTTCCCGAGTACGATGAACTTAAGTATTCCGGGGCAGAAATCAGCAATGTCACTAGACCTTGTTAAAGTGAGCATTAGAACAGACGATTTCTCGGCTATAGATATGCCTTCGGGGAAGGTGCTTTCTCGTGATAACATAGCACACTACAGAGGTGTAGTAAAAGGCCAGATTAACTCTCTGGTGGCTATTAGTTTTTATGAAGATAAAGTATCTGGTTTTATTAGTATCGATGGTCAGGACGGTAATATGGTAGTAGGACCTGTAAATAATAGTAAGAGTCATATCCTCTATAAGGATAAGGAAATTAGTTATTTATATGATTATTCCTGCCAGGTAGAGGACGATATAGAAAAAGGAGGATACACTATTGAAGAATTGGCTGATAACCCACAAAGTAAAGCAGCTGCAAAGTGTGTGAAAATATTCTTTGATATATGTACAGATATTGTAAGTGATAAGGGAGGAGCTCAGGCAGCTTCTAATTATATCGAAGCTGTATTTAATCAAGTAGCTGCGCTATATGCCAATGATCAGATATCTATTAAATTATCGGGTACCAAAGCTTGGACTTCTAATCAACCATTTACCAACAATAGTCTTGATAGCTATATCAGCTATAAAAATCAAAACGGTATTAATGGAGATTTAGCACATATGGTGAATTATAGTTTTGGAGGCGGACTAGCAGGAGGAATCGGAACACTGTGTAACTCATCAAGAAAAGCTGCAGTTTCTGGTATCAAAGGTAGCTATCAAAATATACCTACCTATTCTTTTGATGTATTCTTAATATCTCATGAGACAGGACATAATGTAGGATCACGACATACACATGCATGTGTATGGAATGGTAATAATACCGCAATAGATGGTTGTGCAGGTTTTACAGAAGGAAGTTGCTCGATACCAGGAAACCCTTCGGGAGGAGGAACCATTATGAGCTATTGCCCTAATACTAGTGTTGGAGTAAATTTCAACAAAGGATTTGGTTCGCAACCCGCTAATGTGATCCGTAATTATATTGCAGGATCAAGTTGTTTACAGACTTGTGACGGTGGCGGATGTAATACAGGAGATGCAGCAGCTGTTACATTTACTAATAATACAGATTGTACTTTAGAGTATTTCCAGAACAATTCTTTACAGGGATCTGCCAATGCAGGAGGCTCGTATAATGCAAATACTACTATAGGAAGCGCATGGCAAGCCAAAAAAGCTTCGGGAGATGTAGTAGATAACTTTACTATTGCTTGTGGTCAAACGACCTATAATTCTTCAGGAAATTGTAGTAGTGGTGGCGGTAACTGTGATGGTGTAGCACCTTGGTCTTCTGGTACAGTTTATAATGTAGGAGATAGAGTAACCTATAATGGATCTTTGTATGAAAGAACAGCTACAGGATGGACTAATTTAGGACCATGTACTACAACAACCGATCCATGTGCAGGAGTAGCACCATATTCTTCTGGTACTGTATATAATGTGGGTGACCGTGTAACGTATAACGGATCTTTGTATGAAAGAACTGCTACAGGATGGACTAATTTAGGCACCTGTGGAGGAGCATTTGGTACTGCTTTCAAAGGAGATGGACCAGCAGGAGGGTTGCAATTTAAGGCATTCCCTAATCCAGCAAAAGATCTTTTAAACCTAGAAATTAGTAATGCGAAATCTTCTTCTTCTCAAATCAGTATCAAAGATATGAACGGAAGAACATTAGAGGTCATAAATCTTAAAACACCTCCGGGAGGAAATGTAGTGAGAAAAACAGTAGATATTAGTAAGTTATCTACCGGTATCTATTTTGTACAAGTTACTACTAGTAGTAGAACGCTTACTCAAAAGATTTTTGTAAAATAATTTATAAATAATAATAAAAATTGACCCTAATTAAAGGCTGCCTATACGGGCAGCCTTTTTTATTTTTCTATGGAAAATTTAAAATCTTTTTTTAGGACTCCGAATCAATCTTAGTAGATTCAGTTTTACCGTCATTAATCATTTCGGTACCTGCACTTTTTAAATATTTATCTAAGAATTTCAAAATTCTACCATAGGCTTCGATTTGATTTTCTTTTTTTACAAATCCATGTCCTTCATCTTCAAATAATACATATTCTACAGGAACACCACTTTTCTTAACTCCTTCTACAATTTCATCGGATTCTACTTTTAAAACTCTGGGATCTTTGGCTCCTTGAAGTACAATCAATGGTTTTGTGACTTTTTCGGTATGAAAAAGAGGAGAAATTTGTCGTAAGCGAACAGAATCAGCAGTATTTGGATCTCCCATTTCTGTATACAACGCTTCTTTAAAAGATTCCCACCATGGCGGAATACTTTTTAGTGTTCTTAACCAATTTGTAACTCCAAAAATGTTTACTCCAACCTTAAACTCTTCTGGAGTATAGGTGAGTGCTGCCATAGTCATATATCCTCCATAAGAGCCACCAATGATTCCTATTTTATCAGCGTCTACGATATCTTGTTTTGCCAGCCAGTCTTTTCCAGCAACACAATCCTTTAGATCTTTATCTCCATGATTTTGATCATCCATTTTGTAAAAAGTTTTTCCATATCCACTACTTCCTCTGTTGTTTACAGCCAGTACAGCATATCCATGATTTACCAGGTATTGAATTACAGAACTAAACCCTTGTCTGGATTGTCCTCCGGGACCACCATGAACCCATACCAGTGCAGGAACTTTATGATCTACAGTAGCTTGTTTGGGTTTATAATATATAGCAGGAATATCTAACCCATCAAAAGATTTATAACGAACTACTTCTGAAGTAACAAGATGATCTGCATTGATATCTTTATTTAAAACATCTGTTAGCTTATGGTATTTTTTGGTTGCAAGATCATAAGAGTATGAATTGGTAGGCGTATTTGACCCTCCAACGCTAAGTAAAGCCATAGATTCATCTCTCGAAAAACGTGCCCTATTAATTTGTTGATTTTCAATAGAAGGGAAATCAACAATAGTACCTGTGGCTACTTCTTTTACCTCCATAACCGTCTTAGCATCTTCATTGGTAAACATTACCTGGTATTTTCCGTTTCGGGTAAAATAAAAACCAGAAATATCCCAGTTTTTTTCTAAAACCTTTTCTTTACTACCATCTTCAAGATTATACTTCATTAGGTAACTAAATTCTGCATTATCATCGGTAGTATAATAGAATGATTTACCATCTGGAGAAAAATCCTCTGGTGAGTTTCCACTTAAGTTATCATTAATCTTAACTTTTTCTTTGGTTTCGGTATTCAATAGATAAAGATCATTATCATTAGTATTGATAGACTTAGATAGTGCTATATACTTTCTATCTTCAGACATTCCGCCAAAATCCATCCCATCGGTATTTTGATAAATCAACTTAGATGTAAAATCAGCAATATCCATCTCATAGTGATCCATATATTTTGGATCTCGTTCGTTAGTACCATAAAAGAAACTTTTACCATCTTTGGCCCATCCTCTAAATGAGGCTCTTACATTCTTTTCGGGAGTCAGGCGTTTGATACCAGAGCTGTCTTTGATAAAGATTTTATGAATTTCATCACCATTACCATCCATTCTGAATAAGATTCTATCATCCTCGGGAAAATAAGATATCCCAAAAACCGAAGCACTATCAGATTTGGTTACAGGCATAAGTTCGCCACCATCGGTAGCAACAGTATACATATTATAAATCCCTGAACGGTTGCTAGTCATAAGCACCTTGGATTTATCTGCAGAAAATCCATTTGAAATTGCATTTTCGTTATCCATAAATTGTTCTATGGAATACTGGTCGATTTTAATAGGCTGAGCTATTTCTTCTTTTTTTTCTTGCTTACAAGAATAGAAGAGGAGCAAACCCATACTAAGTGTGAGTAGTTTTTTCATGAGTATTTGATTTGTTGTTATTATTCTAAACTAAAATTCTTAATTTCTTTAAAAGGAGAGGCATCTAACTTCTCAATAGTTTCGCGATATGGTTTCCAATCGTTTATAAAGAATTCATTAGTCTTTACCAGTGCATCTTGTAATGCATCTTTGGCTTGTTTTATTAAGGTATTCTCTGTCGAAGTTAATCCGTTTTGACGACTACCTGTATACCATCCTGCTGTACCCATACGTTGCATCACAGTTACTTCTGGATTACGAGTGATTCCTTGACGTTTATCTTCCTTACCAAGATAGATAGCAATTACACTATCGATTTTTTTAGAAATGTCTTTAGATAATTTAATCTGATCCTTATATTTCTTTTTATCTAATTTGTTAAGCTCTTTCTGGTATTTTGAAGCTATATCTTTACTCTCTACCAATTGTTTTACAGCATCTGCTGCTGATTGCCTCATTTTTTCCATGTTTTTTGAAGCGGCATAAATTTCATTGATATTTTTCTGAGATATTTGCAATCTGGGATCAGATTTGACCTCGATCATAGTTTCAGATTTTTGATCTCCATATTCTAATACCAGTTTATATTTCCCTGGTTTTACACCAACACCACCAGGTTCTCTATCTTGCTTTTGGATTTTTCGTGAAGGTCGATCTACACCTTTTTCATTCATAAACCATTTTGTTTTATGAAACCCTGTAGAATCCGGAGTTTTTTCTTTTAAGGTTCTAATCAAACGATCTCCGTCATAAATTTTGAGATGAATAGAATCCCATTTCACTTTAGCTTCTTCTTTCTCACTATCAGCCTCATCTTCATCACTTTCTTTTTTATCCTCTTCTTTGTTTAGTTCTTCTTTTTTCTTTTCTTCTACTTTAATGTAATATGAAATAAGAGCTCCATAGTCGCGATTCTCACCATTATATAGGGCATCTCCTCCAAAACGACTACCAGTAGGTTGTTGGTAAGCAGCTTGGTATGCTATCGGAGGTTCGAAAATCTGTAGTTTTTGACTTAAAATGGCACTGTTTTTTGCTAATGCTCTTAATGGTCGTATATCATCTAATACCCAGGCAGCTCTACCAAAAGTACCAATAACCAGATCATGTTCTCTAGGCTGTATAACCAAATCCTTTACAGATACCGTAGGAAAACCTTTGGTCCATTTTGTCCAACTGTTTCCTGCATTAAGAGAGATGTATAACCCATCATCTGTACCTAGAAATAATAGGTTTTTTTCTATAGGATCTTCAACGATACTAAGGGCATAGCTTTTTACGTCGCCTTGATCAACAATGCGTTTCCATGTTTTACCGTAATCCGTAGTTCTAAATACATACGGAGTATAGTTAAACCTTCTATAGTCATTAGCTACCAAAAGTGCTTCTCCTTTCTTTTTGTTTGAGGCTTTGATTTGCACAATCCAACTTCCTTTTGGCAATTCTTTTATATTATTAGATACATCGGTCCAATTTGTTCCTCCGTTTTGAGTGATATGTACTCGACCGTCATCGGTACTTGCCCAAAGCATATTTTGCTCTAGTGGCGATGGTTCAACAACCAAAACTGTACAATGATTTTCTGCACCTGTAGCGTCCATCGTTAATCCACCGCTTTCTGCTTGTTTTAACTTCTCGGGATTGTTTGTCGAAAGATCTGGAGATATCACTTTCCAGGTAAGTCCTTTATCTGTACTCTTATGTACAAACTGACTTCCGAAATAGATTGTATTATTATCAAATGGATCAATATTGATTGCAGCATTCCAGTTAAAACGTAATTTTACTTTTGGATCCGGGTGAGTAGGGCGTACAGTATAGTTGTTACCCGTCATCCAATCATATCGGCTTACATATCCTTGCTGACTCATGGTCCATCCATATCGTGAGTCATCTTTATCCGGTACAACATCGAATCCATCACCAAATGATATTTCCTGCCAGTATGAGTTTCTGATTCCTTGGGCTTTCCATACATAAGCAGGGCCTCTCCAGCTACCATTATCCTGCATACCTCCATATACATTATAGGGAAATTCATTATCCACATTAATATGATAAAATTGTGCGACAGGAAGATTTCCTATAAAACGCCATGATTTACCTCCATCTCGCGTGATGTTTAGTCCGCCATCATTACCATCAATCATATAACTACCATCATTAGGATGAATCCACCATGCATGATGATCTGGGTGTACACCATTATCAACACCATAAGCAGGCATTAATTGAGTAAAGTTTTTACCACCATCTTCAGAAACATTTACATAGGTAAATACAGAATATACTCTATTCTCATTTTGCGGGTCTACAAATATATCAGAGTAATAAAAAGGGCGATTACCGATATCTTTTTTATCATTAATTTTTTTCCATTTAAATCCTCCATCTGTAGATTTGTATAGCGCATTCTTTTTGGCCTCAACCAATGCATAAACAATATTAGGCTTATTAGCAGCTATTGCTAATCCTATTCTACCTAAATTACCTTTTGGAAGCCCGTCTTTATCAGTACGTTCTTCCCAATTTTTTCCTCCATCATGAGTAATATAAAGACCAGAACCTTCTCCTCCCGAATTAAAAAACCATGGATCACGTTTATGTTCCCACATGGCAACTATCAATTTGTTCGGATTTGTAGGATCCATGACTAGATCTGCAGCTCCGGTTTTATTATTATTGAATAGGATTTTGGTCCAGGTAGCGCCTCCATCGGTAGTTTTAAAAACTCCTCTTTCAGGATGTTCACCCCAGGGAGATCCGATTGCTGCAACATAAACAATATCTGGATTAGTAGGATCTATGATCACCTTATGTATGTGACGGGTTTTCTCTAGCCCCATAAGTTTCCAGTTTTTACCGCCATCCAGAGATCTATAGATACCATATCCGCCATTAAGACTATTTCTAGGATTTCCTTCTCCTGTGCCTACCCAGATTACTGATGGATTTGATTGTTGGATTGCAACGGCCCCAATAGAAGCAGTTGCTTCTTTATTAAAAATGGGAGCCCATTTGATTCCTCCAGAAGTAGATTTCCAGAGTCCACCAGAAGCGGTACCCGCATATATAATATCAGGATTAGTAGTTACCACATCTATAGCAGTAACACGACCACTCATTCCTCCAGGACCTATATTACGCGGAGTATTATCTTTAATAAGATCCATGGTGAATTTCTGAGCGGATAACGTAGAAATCACACCTAGTAGTAAAAGTAAAAATATTTGTTTTTTCATTTTTTTGGCTGTGAATTAATTATAGTTGTATTTGTTGTTCTAATGTTGTGAGAAAATGTATCTCGGGATATCTGTTTTTTAAATCTAAAAGATCTTTCTTTTTTATTTTTGGTGAAATATGGGTAGCAATTACCTTTTTCGGGTTGATATATTTTTTGATCAATATTAAAGCATCATCCTGCATAAGCATCCAATATGGAAGGATAGCAATGTCGATATTTTCATCACGTAGTTGTAATTCATTAAATAAATCAATTTCTTCGAGCCAGCTGGTATCTCCTACATGAAGAAACTTCTTGTTGTTGATATGGATTATGTAACCTACATTTTCTACAGCTAGATGCCTCTTGCCAGCATGATTTATTTTAACTCCAGTAATCTTAACCTTACCAATATCTATAGTTTGTTTAGTATAGTCTTTTGTTGCAATTGTAAATACTCGATTTTTAAACTTAGAGAAATTCTTAGTGATTTGATTGGCTCCTAAAAGGACAGCTTTTTTGTTTAAGTCTAAATATTCTCGGGATAATGAAGCACTAAAATGATCCCCATGATAATGGGTGAATAAAATTGCATTAGGTTTAAACTTGGTATTGATTTTATGTACTACCTCCTCCGAAGGAAATAGATAATCGTCTCCATATTTTGTATGCAAACCATCAATTAGTACAGAAGATTGATCATCAGATATAAGAACACCCATATTACCTGTATAGGTAAGTGTTATATTTTCTTGCGAAATACCAGAAATACTGTAAAGAAGACTGATGATAAGGAAGAGTATTTTTAACACGCTCTAATAGATTGACTTTGAAAAGCCTAAAGTAAATAAAATGAATACGCTAAAGTCTTAAAGGCGTGTTAAGGTAAAATGAGGTAAATTTGAAAGATTAAAAATCATATTTATAATGAAATTTATAGAGCTTACACTTAAGAATCATACAATCCTTCACGGCTTTGATGTTCGAAATCGAGAAGTTACAGAAGAAGTAGAAGTAGAAGAGGCTTCAAAAAAAATAGTAGCGGTTAGTCGAATTCTATCGATTAGCGAAAAGTTTATTTTAATAAAATATGCGTACGATAGAATTATATACTGGGAATACATGGAGGATTATGAGACTATAAAAAAGATGCTTATAAAATAGATTGCAATTATACTTTTTTAAATTCCTGTGGAAAAGATGAAGGATCAAAATCCCAGAAGTAGGGGAGCAGATAGTAAGTGATTACTATAATTAGGATAATGGATATGATATTTAGCCAAAATCCTTTTTTCATCATATCAGGAATGGTTAAATAACCCGAGCCAAATACTACTGCGTTAGGCGGAGTAGCTACCGGAAGCATAAATGCACATGATGCCGCGATTGTTGCACCTACCATGAGAATAAAAGGATGTACATCAAGTGATAGCGCCAATGACGCTAAAACAGGCAATAACATTGACGTAGTGGCAACATTTGATGTGATTTCGGTTAAGAAATTTACAGCAGTAACGATAAAGGCTAAAAGAGTAATCAAATAAACTCCTTGTAGTAATGTCATTTGCGTACCTATCCACAGTGCTAATCCCGATTCTTTAAAACCCGAAGCCAAAGCAAGACCACCGCCAAAAAGTAAAAGTACACCCCATGGTAATTTTATCGCAGATGTCCAGTTCATTAATGGTTTTCCTTTTTCCCGACTGGGTAGAAGAAAAAGAAGTAATGCTGCAATAATAGCAATTATAGTATCATCTATAGCCGAAAAAATAGGTTGTAATAAAAAGGACCTTGTAATCCAGGCAAAAGCGGTGAATATAAATACTGCAAGTACCAGTTTTTCTTCAAAAGATATTTTACCTAATTCTTTTAATTGTCTTTTTACCTCATTTTTCCCTCCCGGAAATTCTTTTTGTTTAAAAGAAAAAGCTATTTGAACCAAATAACGCCAACAGATAAACAACATCACTACAGAAATGGGCAAACCTATGACAATCCAATTAGTAAACGTTATTTCGAAACCATAGATTTCTTTAACAATTCCTGCTAGAATAAGATTAGTAGGAGTTCCAATAAGTGAGGCAACACCTCCTATAGATGCGCTATATGCTATGGCAAGCATTAATGCTTTTCCGAAGATTTTATTTTCATCTTCGATAGTATTTGGATTATCGGTAAGTTGAGTGATTATAGCAATGCCAATAGGTAACATCATTACAGATGTTGCGGTGTTAGAAATCCACATAGATAAAAATGCCGTAGCAATCATGAAACCAAGAATCATCGTTTTAACATTAGTGCCAATAACATTTATAATGCTTAACGCTATACGTTTATGTAAATTCCATCTTTCAATTCCAATGGCTAATATAAACCCACCAGCATATAGGAAAATATTATGATTACCGAATGCTGCAGTTGTCGTTTTGATATCCAAACCACCAGATAACGGAAATAAAATAATGGGCAATAGCGAAGTGGCTGCAATAGGAATAGCTTCTGTAATCCACCATATAGCAACCCATAATGTACTAGCCAATATAGCATTGGCTTCTTTACTTAAACCATCGGGATGAAAAAAAAATAATACAAGAAAAAAAATTGCAGGGCCGGATATGGCTCCTATTTTTTTAATACTTACATTCATACGATGGCGTTATTAAGAAATCATAAGTTTAGTAAATGATTGATAAAAGTATAGATAAAAGAATTAAATAGTTACCCCAAAGCGCAGAAATATTGCTTCAAGAGTATTAGGTAATACTTGAAGTAGTTTCAATGTGTCCAATAAAAGAAATGGTAGAAAGAAAAAATATTTATTTGTTATCTGTTTTTTGTTAAGGTATCATAACCTTTGATTTGTCTCTATTTCGTGCAGAAATAAGATGAAAGTTTTTATCAACTTTTACAATGATTACTTTACCGGTATGTAAATTAACCATTTTCCATCTAAAACCATAAGATGTTTCAAAAATCGCAGATCTTGCTGTTTTGCGTAAATCAATTTCATCAATATTTTCGACAATTTGATTCGCCAAAAGATCAAGACCTCTTTCTTTTACTTCTTCCGTAGAAAGTTTACGATCACGAGGGGTTTGACTTTGATCAATAGTAATTTCGTATGAATATGCTTCAATACTATTATTAGGAAATATTAAAAATGAGAAAAACAGGAATAGAAGGGGTATGTAATTTTTCATAATCTAACGATTTTGTGAACTACATACTACATCACTGAATAATATGCAATTACATTGGGTTTACGTTTATTGTCATATGTATTTGTTATAGTGCTTTAACAATTATCTTAAAAGGGGGTATTGTAAAATTAGTACTTAAATCCCCTTTTTATGATATTATTATGTTAAAAAAATGGTAAATTCTCTTAAAATTCTAAGTTTTCACCTCATTTTATTATCAAATAACTAAATATACCATAGTGTTTTATATGGTAATTACTTTATTCTTATTTCTTATATAGTTTTTTACCAGCTTCATAGTATTTATCTCCTTCTACCCAAAAAGGAGTTGTAGCATTATTAGCTATGTTTCTACACGCTAAAACATAAGACTGAAAAAACTTCAATAAATAATCATAATCTAAGGTGTCAGGATTATCGGTAACCTGGTGGTAATATTTTGTGATTTCTTCGTCAAAAGCAGTGAATCCCATACTAAAAGTAGGTGCAGGAATTCCTTTTGCGGCAAAGTTTACATTATCGGATCGGTCAAATAACCCTTGCTCGGGAGCGGGATCATCAATGGCTTTTAGTCCAAATTTGGTAGCAGCATCTTCAATATCTTTTTGTGCGGTTGTTCTGCTTAAACCAATAATAGTTGCCAGTGTTGTATCATTATAGCCTCCATTATCACTATTAAAGCAATATACCATTTGATGTAAAGGAATTACCGGGTGATTTACATACCAACTACTTCCTAAAAGACCTTTTTCTTCTCCAGTGAATAGAATAAAGAGCGCTGATCTTTTGGTTGGATATTTTGCAATGTTTTCTGCAGCAGAAAGTACAGTAACAGTACCTACAGCATTATCTCTGGCTCCATTGTAAATCGAATCATTTTCAACTGCCTTACCAATACCCACGTGATCGTAGTGAGCAGAATAAATGATATATTCATTTTTAAGTTTGGGATCAGTACCTTCTACATAACCAACTACGTTTTGTGAGGCAACAGCACTTTTTTTAATTCCTTCAACAGTGAATTCAATATCAATCTCCTTATTCTTTACAAAGAGTTTACTGATATCTTCATTTTGGTCATTTATCCATGTATGCGAAAAGCTGTCAGAATCTTTATTTTGATCAGCAACAATCATTTTTTCACCATTGAGATAATGATCTAATCTCATCCATGTAGGGTCATCAAAATTAGCAACCTCTATAATACCAATAGCACCTTTTTGTTTAGCGAGCTCATTTTTTTCTTTAGATTTAGAAAAGGCAGGTCTGATATTTTTATTGTCTTTAGTTCCTATACTAACAATTACATATTTCCCTTTTACATCAATAGTATTATAATCTTCTTCAAGACCGTGATTTAAGAAAATAGCTTTTCCTTTATAATTGGCATTTCCAGATGTTATTGTAGCTATTTTATTAAGCACTAAAGCTCCTGTTTTAAATTCTGTCTTTGTAGCTCCAGATGTTTTCTCCAGTTCTACATTTTGAAAATAACTAGTTGTCTCAGGAATTGGTTTTACCCCATACCCTCGTAACATATTTGCCAGATATTGCGCAGCAATTTTGTTTTCGGGACTTCCGGTTTGTCTACCTTTTAGTTCATCTGAAGCCAGAAAATAAATATGCCCTTCGATTTCACTTTTAGAAACAGTAGATTTTACTTTTTCAGCATCATCCTGTGCCGAAATTGAGATTGTAAAAAGAAAAAGTAACGTGAGTACAATAGATTTTTTCATGAGTGAGAATGATATAATTGTGTGATCAAATTAATGGTATAGCATGTAACTAAAAAACAGCTACCTTCTTTTCAAAGATAACAATTGTTTGTACTTCGTTACAATGCAATAAGTTGTTTTCTAATAAAAGTTCTCAAAAACAAATGTTAATTCTCATTTCTTCGATAGGTAATAAGTTCTTATCTTTTATAAATTATACTAACTTTATCTAATGAAAAAAGAAAAAAAAGTATTTAGGAAAGGCTTTGCATTCAAAATATTTGAGGCACCAGAACAATCTCCGTTTGATAAGCTTTTTGATATTTTTCAGGAAGTTATCACCCATACTTCGGGAGATCTTGATGAAGCTTTAGACTGGATGAAAGAATTAGATAAAGAATATCAACTTACCGATGAGAATTACACACTAGATGATTTTGTAGAGGATTTAAAGAAGAAAGGGTACATTCGAGAAGAGATAAAACCAGATGGAAAAGGAGGAATGTCTATTACCGCCAAAACCGAGCAGGCAATTCGAAAAAGAGCATTGGATCAAATTTTCGGAAAGCTAAAACGAAGTGGAGCAGGTAATCACAGAACAAATTATATTGGCAAAGGAGATGAACATTCTGGAGAGTTTCGTAATTATCAGTATGGAGATTCGTTAGAACAAATATCAATAACAGAAAGCCTTAAAAATGCGCAAATCAATCATGGTATTGGTGATTTAAATCTAACAGAAGATGATCTTGTAGTCGAAGAAACCCAGTTTAAGGCACAAATGAGTACGGTATTGATGATTGATATTAGTCACAGTATGATTTTGTATGGAGAGGATCGTATTACTCCTGCCAAGAAAGTTGCAATGGCACTAGCAGAACTTATCATTACCAAATATCCTAAAGATACATTGGATATATTAGTTTTTGGTAATGATGCATGGCCAATCGCGATCAAAGATTTACCATATTTACAGGTAGGACCATATCATACGAATACCGTAGCAGGTTTACAGTTGGCTATGGATATGTTACGAAGAAAACGTAATACAAATAAGCAGGTTTTTATGATTACCGATGGTAAACCAAGTTGTTTAAGAATGCCAGATGGGCAATACTATAAGAATAGTAATGGATTAGACCGGTATATTGTAAGCAAATGCTATATGATGGCTCAACAGGCCAGAAAATTGCATATACCCATAACTACTTTCATGATTGCACAAGATCCTTACTTAATGCAGTTTGTAAGAGAGTTTACCCATGCGAATCAAGGGAAAGCATTTTATACAGGCCTTAATGGACTAGGTGAAATGATTTTTGAAGACTATGAAACGAATAGAAAAAAAAGAATACGAGGATAAATTTGTTTTGAATTTAGAAGTACTTGTTAGAACGAAAAAGAAAAGATGAAAATTTTAGAAATAAAGACATTAGGCCAATTAAAAAAATCTGGATATAAAAGTATATCGATAAAAGATGAATTAAGAAATAATCTAAGAACTAAGATTAGTAATAATGAAGAAACCTTTACAGGAATTCATGGGTATGAAAATACGGTGATTCCCGAATTAGAAAGAGCAATTCTTTCCAGGCATAATATTAACTTATTAGGATTACGTGGCCAGGCAAAAACTCGTTTAGCACGACAAATGATTAATCTTCTGGATGAGTGGGTTCCTGCAGTAGAAGGTTCAGAAATTAGTGATGATCCGTTTCACCCTATTTCGAGATATGCTACTAATTTAATAGAAGAGAAAGGTGATGATACTCCCATTAGTTGGTTGCATCGATCAGAACGTTTTGCAGAAAAATTAGCAACTCCAGATGTTACTGTGGCTGATATAATAGGAGATGTAGATCCAATTAAAGCTGCTAATCTAAAATTAAGTTACGCAGATGATCGTGTGATTCATTTTGGGATGATTCCAAGAGCAAACCGAAGTATTTTTGTAATTAATGAATTACCAGATTTACAGGCTCGTATCCAGGTGGCACTATTTAATATTTTACAGGAAGGCGATATCCAGATTAGAGGGTTTAAACTTCGACTACCATTAGATATACAATTTGTGTTTACAGCAAATCCAGAGGATTATACTAATCGCGGAAGCATTGTAACCCCTTTAAAAGATAGAATAGGTTCACAGATTCTTACCCACTATCCCAAGACTATAGAAATAGCAAAAACCATTACCCAACAAGAAGCTAAATTAGATTCAAGGCAGGCTGATTTGGTTTATGTACCAGATATTGCAAAGGACTTATTAGAACAAATTAGTTTTCAGGCTAGAGAAAGTGAGTTCATTGATCATAAAAGTGGTATTAGTGCCAGAATGAGTATTACTGCCTATGAAAATTTGTTAAGTATGGCAGAATACCGAGCATTGCGATCTGATGATGATCAAACACTATTACGATTAAGTGATTTTATAGGTATTATTCCTGCTATTACGGGTAAAGTAGAATTGGTATATGAAGGAGAACAGGAGGGAGCTGCCTCTGTAGCCCATTCCTTAATTTCTGATGCTATTAAGACTTTGTTTTCCGAATACTTTCCGAAAATCGAAAAACTAGAAAAAGAAGGCTATGAAAGCCCATATCAGAATCTGATAAATTGGTTTTTTGAACAGAGTGGATTCGAATTGTTAGATGATATATCAGACAAAGAGTATAAAGAAAAACTAGATGCTATTACTCCTCTCAAGAGTCTCATTAATGAATATCAATCTGAAACTAGTATAGAAGACAGCTATTTTATGATGGAATTCTTATTGTGGGGATTAGTAGAATATAAAAAACTAAGTAAATATAGATTATCTGAAGGATTTCGTTTTAACGATCTTTATGGAAGTTATATAAGCGGATTATAGTAGTAAATATAATGATTAATGCAAAGGTTTTAGAATGATAGTATAGAAACAAATACGCATTTGAGATAGTTAGGTAACATATTAGTTGATTATGACATATACTTAACAGTATTAGCAAATATCACTAAAATTATGGAAAAGAAATATGCATTTTTACCAGACAGAATAAAAGCTGTTGTGGTAGATGGAATAGTTTTAATTGCACTAATGTTTGTTATAACAGAAATCTTCGCTTTGTTTAACGAGGTTCCTGTTTTTTTTAGAATTATAGCTTTTATTTTCATTTTTGTCCTTTATGATCCAATATTGACGGCTAGGTATGGAGGCACTGTAGGGCATTCTTTTAGTAATATTGTAGTGAAAAGAGAGGAAGATCATAATAAAAATATTACCTTCCTTAAAGCGCTTATACGATTCTTAATAAAATTCTCGCTAGGATGGATTTCTTTGGTAACAGTAACTGGGAATGAAAAAAGAAAAGCAATTCATGATTTTGCCGCTGGCTCTATTGTTATAGAAACAAAATAATTAATATCAATTCAAGTTAGAAATGATATACTAATTATGCTTTATTGTTATAAGTAGTTCCTTCCATTTCTAAAAAACATTATTCAGAATTACAAAAAATATAAAAGCTAAGTAACATTTTTAATCATTAAGACATATATAGATACACACAAAAACTTAATTCAAATGATTAAAATATTCACATCACTATTAATGTTGTCATCATTTATTTCATTGGGGCAGCAAACAACAGAATTTATTATTTCTGGAGGAATACAGGATAATGACCCAAATATTAATAATGTTTTATCAGATGCAGTTACAAGTCTTAATGGAAATGGTACTATTACAATAAAAGGAGATATAGAAGTTCGTGTTGATTTCAATATTCCAAAAGGTATCGAGCTGAAATTTTTTAAAGGGAATAAATTTATAATAAAGGGTAATACTACACTAACCATAAATGGTAGTATTAATGCAGGTCAATATCAAATTTTCGATTTAGATGATAATGGAACTGTCGAAGATTGTTTTTGGGATAGGTGGGATTTTACCTTAGATGATGGCAAAGTTAGAGGCAATTTAAAAAACAATTATGTAATACCACAGTGGTGGGATATTGATGATACTGGTGTTATTCCGTGTGGTCAAAATTTTCAAAAAGCAATTGAATCATTTCCAAGTGTTCAAAAATTTGTAGCAAATGGAAAATTTCTACTTGAAAAGACTTTACATTTAAATCAAAACAACCACTATTATGATTTTAGTGGCGCTACTTTTATCGGAGTCAATGAAGATAGGGACGTATGTCAAGCTTTTAAGGATAGTTACCTATTATGGTATAATACACCTGCACCTCATGGGTTGCCACAAACATTTCCAGCAACTGATACTGGAGGTTTAATTAACATAGGGAAACTTAGAGACTTAACCGAAACGTCTCCTTATTCGGTTGTAAATGTAACTTTATATGGAGGTATTTATATACCTAAAAGTAAATACGACAATGCACTAGGAATATTGAATGCCAAGAATATAAAAATTTTAAATGTAACCATAAACTGCTATAATGGACAAAGGGGAATTGCTCTCCAACCCCACACGAATTGGAATGTTCCTACAAGAACAGATCATATAATTGTTAGGGACGTTATTCAACAAGGAGGGACTAACCTTTTCAATATAGATATTAACTCAAATAGTAACACATCTAATGTTATTGTTTCTAATGTTGTTGGACATGATATTCGAGGTCATAAAGCTGACCCAAATAATAGTGCTAGAGAAGCGGCTTTTAGGATTTCTTCTGGAGGTTCTATTCAAAAAATTCATAATATTACAATTTCTGAAGTAATACTTTCAGGCGTTTATAAGGCTTTTAATGTTAGTGGAGCTAGTGGTATCATTTCAAACATTCAAGTTATTAATTCAGAAACAAATTGGTTAGAGGGTACTAATCCAGATTTAAAAGTTGAAAATATTAGAATACATTGATTTACCATTTAATCTAATTCAAATACAATAAATCACCACCAAACTATAAAAAAACGTTCATAAGAATCTTCATTACTTCTCATCCAGAGTAATGGAGATTTTTTTTGTGACAATGATACCTGTACCTGTTCTTTTATATCATCAAAAGAAAACCAGGTGTCACCATGTTTTGGATCGGTAACCCAATCTTTTTTCTTCGGAATATCAAAATAACAATTACCATATTGTTCTAAGGTAAAAGCTCCTGATCTTAGCCAAAAACCAACAATACATTGATTGTTTACAATAGGGAGCAGCTCATTCTTCATAGAAAAAGGAACAAAAAGATTCGCCATATAACATACCTGTTGATGAATGCTTTTTGGATCTATTTGTAAATCTTCCAGAATAGGCAGAGTTTCGTCTCTATAGAGTAAAGGCAATTGTTTTGTTTTTAATTTTTCTATTTTTTGAAGTAAGGTATCTTTACGGTTTGGACCAATCCATTGTTGCAGCTCACCGTCAATTAATGAATCATACAGATAAAATTTGTATACAATTTCAATATGTAAAGTCTTATTATCTCTATGATCTTTTATTAGAAAATCTAATTCTCCGATTGTAATTTTATCGTGATATACTTGAATATTCTTTGCTATAACCTCATAACGATCAGAATTGGTAATACAATATTCAAAAAAGTATTCTATACGCTTGCCTAATACTTCGTTATCCCGAATATTAATTTCTGTTGCATCGGGTAAAACGTTGTTTTCTAGTACCTCTTCGATACCAAAAGGCGATAGGTCCAAAAAAGCTTTATCATTCCATAAGGGCTTACTATTTAGAAACCCTAAATATTCATTCTTGATTGACATTTAAATTTTAAGTAAATTTTGATTTTGAAAATACTGAAAAGTATTTATTGATAATAGGTTTCAGTATTTTTCTATCTACAGGTTTAGAAACAAAATCATCACAACCTGCATCTAATGCTTTTTGGATATCTTCTTCTGTAGAGTATGCTGTTTGTGCTACTATGGGTAATCCGGGTCTCATCTTTTTTATCTTTCTTGTAGCTGTGTAACCATCCATTACGGGCATTCTTATATCCATGAGAATTAAATCGATATGGTCATTTTTTTTGCAAATCTCTACTGCTTTCTTTCCATTTTCTGCACGATGAATTACAAATTTATATCCTTTCATTTTTAATAATATCGTTTTAAGGAATAAAAAATTCACATCACCGTCTTCTACAATTAAAATAACCTGTTTTATGGGAATGTCTGGAGCCTTTTCTTTATTCGAGGGAATATCAGGTGTAAGAGGATTAACAATAGGATGGTATGGTACTGTTAATGTAAATATAGAACCTTTATTAACCATTGAAACAAAAGTAACATTACCTCCAATTAATTTGGCATTTTTCTGAGCAATTGATAAGCCCAACCCAAGGCCATCATAGCTTTTTGTAACTTCTTTCTCAGACTGTGAGAAGTTTCTAAATATTAACTCCTGATCTTCGGGTTTGATACCTATTCCTGTATCTATTATCGTAATTACCAGAGAACTATTTTCAATTTCACTAGAAATTTCGATCATACCTTTGGCTGTAAATTTGATTGCATTATCAATAAGATTTTGTAGAATCTTATGGATTTTTAACTTATCCATAAGTATGATGCCCTGATCATCGGTCAATTTATTATTGAGGTATATTGCAATATTTTTGCTAATCGCTTTACTCTGAAAATCGGAAAATAGTGTTTTTAATGTTTCGTTAATATTTATTTCTTCAAAACGAACTTCGACCTGATTCGTCTCTAATTTTGAGATTTCGATGATATCATCGATAATATTGATTAATTGATTGCTACTATTTATAATAATTTTTGAATATTCTTTTTGTTGATCCGGTGTGATTTGTGGATCATTAAGTAATTCAGAAAAGCCAATAATACCATTCATAGGAGTACGTACTTCATGAGAAATATTGTGAATAAATGCAGTTTTTAATTTATTACTCTCTTCAGCCCGTTCTTTAGCAATTTTTAATTCTTTTGTTTTTTGTTTGATTAAGTATTTAAGATATCTGTTAAGAAGAAGAATGACAACTAGCGACAGTAGAATAATCCCGGTAAGAGTAATCCAGAAGCTTGCCTTTTTATAAAAAGGAATAACGGTATGATATAACCAATTATCAAAAATGATTTCCTTTTCGCGATCAGTAATATTACCAGTAGTCTTAGAAATAATTTCGCTAAGCATAGTATTACTTTTTTGCACCGCGAGACTAGGAGAATATGTATATTGAGTTTCTGAAACAATTTTGAGATTATCTAGTTTTTCTGTTTTTATGAGGTAATTAGCTACTGCTTTTGGTCCTATATAAGCATGGTATTTTCCAGAACTAACTTTTTTCAAACAACTTAAATCGTCTATTTCTGTAGAAATGTTGAGGTCTTTCTCATATTCTTTCAAAATTTCATATATAGCATAATCTTTTGGAACCGTAATTATTTTATCATTATAGTCTTTTAGATCTGTTCCGTAATCGATGTTTTTTTGAGTTACAATAGTATGACTAGATTCAAAGAGTTGTGAGTAGAAATTAAGATAAGCATCCCTTTTATTAGTTTGTTGAATTTCTAAAATGATTTCAATTTTGTTATTTTTTGCATCATTTAGAAGTTGTTCCCAATTGGTATATAGTTTTCGTTGAAATTTATGACCTATTTTCTTTTCGATAAGAGAGAGGTAATCAATTAAGATACCATCTATTTCTTCATTTTCATTAATGAATTGATATGGAGCATAATATGGAAAAAGCCCGACAGATATACTATCATTGTTTTGTAACCAATCTTTCTCTTTGTCACTTAGAATTGTAGATTTTGAACAAGAAAAAGATCCTATCCATATACTAAAAGAACAGAAAATATATAGTAATTTTTTTGCCATAGCTTTTTACTAGTTATCCCTTACTTTTCTTGCTCCTTATTAATAAAGATACTATTTAATAGTAACACTTTCAAGAAACACCTGTCTTATTTATAGAACAAAGTGAATTAATATAAATTCATAATTCATAAATTTTTATATCCCAAAGAATTGTATTTATTTTAAAAAGAGTATACGGATAAATACTTGTGAATTACTTTTTTCAAAATTTCTGGATCAACTGGTTTTGCAATAAAATCATCGCATCCAGCGGCAAAAACATTTAGTATATCTTCTTTGTTAGCATACGCTGTTTGTGCAATCACAGGTAGTTCTGGATGTAATTTCTTTATAAGTACTGTAGCATCATATCCATCCATTTCGGGCATCTTCATATCCATAAATACCAGACTAATAGAATTGTTTTCTTTAATAAATGTTACTGCTTCTTTTCCATCTTTAGCGCGGTGAATGGTAAAGTGATAGTTTTCTATTTTTAGTAAAATTGTTTTAAGAACCAAAAAATTAACGTCACCATCTTCTGCAATCAGGATAGAATGCTGGTTGGTTTTTGCTTCTTTAGATAATGTAGTCGATATTGCATTAAGAGGATTGGTTACCAGAATAGGATGATAAGGTAATACGATTCTAAATGTAGATCCTTTGTCAGGAATAGAGGAAAAAGATAACTCACCTTTCATTAAGTTTGTATACTCTTTGGCTATGGTAAGTCCTAACCCTAATCCTCCATATTTTCTTGAAATTTGATTTTCTGATTGAGAAAACCTTTTAAATATAAGCTGTTGATTCTTGGGGTTAATTCCAATTCCCGAGTCTCGTACATTAATAATCAAATGATCTGTTTGTACCATAACCGAAATAAGTACAGCTCCTCTTTTGGTATATTTTACCGCATTTTTAACGAGACTATTTATAATTTTGATAAGTTTAGATCTATCAATAAGCACATAGCGTTGATCATCTAACAGGTTATTATTAAGTATAAGTGAGATTCCTTTTTTCTTTGCTTTTATTTCGAAAGTCGAAAAAACAATGTCAAAAACTTCGTAAAGATCGGTTTCTTCCTGGATAAGAATAACTTGCCCAGTTTGTAGTTTCGAAATTTCAAGTATGTTATCCATACTATCAATTAATTGTTTACTGCTTTTAACTATAATTTTGGTGTATTTTGCTTTTTGATTATCTGTTGTATTCGATTCTTTAAGAAGTCTAGAAAAACCAATGATACCATTCATTGGTGTTCGGATTTCATGTGATATATTATGGATAAATGCTGTTTTTAATTGATTATCCTTTTCGGCATTATCCTTTGCTATTCTTAGTGCTTTTGTCTTGTGTTTTACGATGTATCCTAAATAAAAGTTGATTCCTAAAACAATGAGCAGGCCCAATAATATAAAAAGGACTAAAGGAATCAAAAAATTGGGATTTTTATAAAATGGTATTGTTTTAATGTAAAGCCAGTTTTCTACAATATTTTGTTTTTCGCTATCAGAAATATTGCTAATAGTTTTTTGAATGATTTTATTTAAAACAGTATTGTCTTTATCAACAGCAATACTAGGAATGTAAGAATATTTAGTTTCGGCTATGATTTTAAGATTGTCGAAGTTTTTGGATTTTATTAAAAAATTTGCCACGGTTTTTGGGCCAAAATATGCATTGTGCTCTCCTATCTGCACCTTTTGTAGAGCGATACTTTCGTTGAGGTAGGTTTTAAGTTTAATTTCGGGATGTTTTTTTCTTAAGTATTCTTCTGAGGAGTACCCAAGGGGAACAGTTATGGTTTTGGTACTAAAATCTTTTAAAGTAAGTCCATCGGGAGTATCTTTTGAAGCTACAAGAACAAAAGGAGTGTCAAAGAATTCGGTATAAAAGTTTAGATATTGACTACGATCCCAGGTTTGTTGAGCTTCCAGAATCATATCAATCTTTTTACTTTTGGCATCCTTAACCAGTTCGGACCAATCAGAATAATACCTTCTTTTAAATTTATGATCTATTTTATCCTCAATCAGGTTAAAATATTCAATAAAAATACCTTCAATAGTAGTATGGTCATTTATGAATTGATATGGTGGGTAATACGGAAATAAAGCTATTGTAATAGAATCATTTTGTTTTAACCAATCCGCTTCAGCGTTCGTTAATATTTTTTCTTTTGAGCAAGAAAAAAATAGAATTGAACACAGAAAAAACGGGAGGAGTAAAAGAAACGTTTTTCGATTACGCATTTAAATCAAATCTTCTAAGGTGATGATAATGATATTGTTAATACATGTTAGAATTAAAGATAAGCATTATTTATTCAACTATTAAGATCGGATATATTACTTTTTTATTTCTGTACCATCAGGATATAAAGCAAACCTACCTTTAGAAGGAGAATGAACATGATCATAACTGTCCCAGGGCCAGCCTCCAAATTCTGTTTGTTGATACTCTTGTATAGCCTCTCTAATTTCTATCTGGCTATTCATAACAAATGGTCCATGTTTCACTACAGGTTCATTCATTGGTTTACCTTGCAATAATAATACATGGGCTTCTGTATTACCATTTTTTAAGATGAATTCCTGATCTGCATTTAGAATGATTTCATGATGTACAGGAATAGTATATCCTTCACTCGTAACTTCGGTTCCCTTAAAGAAATATAACGATCTGTTTATCCCTTTAGAAGCCGTAGGGAAGATAAACGTTGCATTAGGATCTATTTTGATAGTCCATATAGCGATTTCATTATTTGGATCTGCTGCCCAGGAATCAGGGGCTGGAGAGGGAGCTGTTATATCATCTAATTTTCCTGCAATTAAAGTAACCTCAGTTGCATACCCATGCTCATCTTGTTTCTTTATTTTAGGAACCTCTTCACTCCAGAGCATTTTAAAATGTGGCTCTACCATTTTTTTGTCTCTCGGAAGGTTAAGCCAAATCTGAAATAACAAAAACGGATTTTCTTTTTGGGTATGTAGCAAAGGAAACATTTCAGAATGTTGTACGCCTTTACCAGCGGTCATCCATTGTACATCACCATTACCAAAACGTCCTGCAGCTCCAAGTGAATCAGAATGATCCACCAATCCTTTTTGGGCAATTGTAACCGTTTCAAAACCACGATGAGGATGTGCAGGGAAACCAGGTATTTTGGTTCCATGATACATTCGCCACCCATCTTTAAGAGTAAAATCCTGACCGATATTACGGCCTTCTAGTGATGCATCGGGGCCTAATTTTCCGTTTCCTTTTGGATATTGATCCTCATGATAAGCACAGAATAAAAATGGATCGCTGGTTTCCCATGGAAAACCTAAAGGTTTGATTTTAATAATAGCAGCCATAATTTAATATTTTGATCCTTTATTTATATTGACTGATGATTTGGTAATAAATGTTCTGATATCATCATTGGCCTTAATAAGATCTTCATTACGAAGGTACATCATATGACCACTTCGATATCCTTTAAAACTTAGACGATCTTTAAGTTTTCCATTCGCGTTGAGTTGCCACATTACATATTTAGCATTAAAATAAGTAGTAGCACCATCATAATAACCCGATTGAATCATAGTGTGCAAGTTGGCGTTCATTGCCATGGCTTTTCTTAAGTTTTCACCGGTATTATTACCTTTGGTTCTATCCCAAGGTCTTACCGGGCCAAACATATTGTATTTTAAGTCGGTTTTAAATTTTAATTCCTGGCTATAGTAATAGTTGATAGCTGGTGTAAATGAATGAAGCCATGAAGTTAGCTCACTATTATAATCAGGATTATCTCCAGCATCCTTTATATCCATTCCTTTGTATCGAGAATCCAATCGGCCAATCGTATATCCTTCTTTATCTCGTAAAAGATCTTTCCAGAAATATGATTTTGGTACTTCAAGATTATGCTGTCGTATTGTTTTCTTAGAAAGTCCAGAGTAATAAGCCATCTTATTGATAACTTCTTCTTTTTTGGTAGTATCCAGATATCCGCTTTTTACAATTGCCGGAAGCAGTTCATTGATCGTATAGTTTTCTACTTCAAGAAGTACTTCGAGTAAATCTTTGTTCTGAAGCTCTGGAGGTAACATTTTATGATACCATGCTGCTGCTGCAAAATAGGGTAATCGGTTTGCTACTTCTACAGGGCCATCAAATTTAAAACCTATTTCTGTAGGAGAGACTAATATCACTCCATTAAGATACATCCACTGGCGATTTTGTAACTCAAGAGCCAGCCCAGAAACTCGTGTTGTTCCATAGCTTTCTCCGATAAGGTATTTTGGAGATCGCCAACGATTATTTCGGGTTACAAACGTATTGATCCAATCGGCTAAGTATTTTACATCTGCTTTTACCCCAAAGAATAACTTTTTATCAGGCATTTTTTCATCTTTTCCTGGGATCATTCTAGAATACCCTGTGTTTACAGGATTTACAAAAACAATATCTGCTACATCCAATACCGAATTAGGATTGGCTTTGATTCCATAAGGTTGTACAGGAAACCCTTCATTATCGATCTTAAGAATACGGGGACCTGTATAGGCAATATGCATCCAAACTGAAGCCGATCCGGGACCACCATTAAATGAAATGAGTAAAGGTCGGTTTTCATCATTTTTGATGTCAGATCTTTTGTAATAGGTATAACATAAAGAAGCTATAGGCGCTCCTGTTTCATCCCAAATCGGTTGAAATCCCACTGTTGCTTTGTATGCAACAGCCTTTCCTTTTATTGTAGTTGTATGATTTGTTACTATAGTGGTATCGATAGGAACTTTAACGTTTTGTGCTTCCGCGTAAAGCGAAATAACAAACATTGTAATGAATAAAGAAAATATATTTTTCATTTTTAAGGTATAGTAATTAGTATTTTTAATTTTTACTAGCATTCTGAGCAATTTCCTGCAATTTTTGATCTATGGTTTCTTTGGGCAACCATTGCCCTCTAATCAGTACACCAGAAACTTGTTTTAAGGCTTTACTATTTTCTAGTGGATTTGTATCCAGTATAACAATATCGGCATCTAATCCTTCTTTTATTTGTCCAAATGTATCTTCCTTACCAAAAAAGAGAGCAGGATTAATTGTCCCCGATTGCAGCACATCTAGCGGTGTTAACCCTGCTGTTATCATTCCGTCGATTTCGTGATGAATTGAGAATCCGGGAACATTAAATAATTGCGGAGCATCCGAACCTAATAATATTTGATGTCCATTATCGTGTAGTTTTTTAAGTAGCGTTCTTCTTATAGTATTAAATTGTTGCCATTGTTCTTTATTAAAACTAGGATTCTCTTCGGTATATTGACTTTTTCTTTGTTTCCAGTTTTGCAATGTAGAAGCGGGCATATATTTCATTTCATGACCTTTCAATAATTCATCAGCAGTTACAGGAGCAAACCATCTTTCAAATAAGCTTTGAGTAGGAACGATCCAGATATTATTGTCTTTTGCAAGCTGTACTAATTCATCAATTTTGGATTTATCTGCCAGCGGAGTGAAATTGTATCCAAAGAAGCCGTTATCTCCCGGGTTTACGTTTTCGGATTCGGGAACCAGTCCTTCTAAAAATCCATCGATATGATCAATAGAGGCGTATTTACTTTCTATAGCATGTCGTATACCAACATCAACAGGAACATGCCCAGAAAAAGGAATACCTACTTCGTTGGCAGTTTTTACCAATTGATCAAATACTTCTATTGTAATACCGGGATGGATTTTTAAGAAATCATAGCCTTCTTTTTGGTAAGCTGTTACTTTGGCAATGACTTCTTCTTTTGTTTTTACCGAATTTCCATTAAGAGATGGGCTAGAGGTAAAAATTCTAGGGCTTAAGATGTCACCTGTCTCCGCACGTTGTCTTAATTTTAAGTGAGAAGGATTACCAAGCATACCACGTATTGTTGTTATCCCATTAGAAAGATATAAAAACAAAACCTCCTCGATACGTTCTTTTGATGTCGAAGGTTGTGGTATATGAGCATGCATTTCTGCTAATCCAGGAATGATGTATTTTCCTTCTGCATTGATCTTTGTAGTATATCCTTCTGGGTTTTCTATAGTATTAGTAAGCCTTTTTATTTTTCCAGAATCGATTACAATTTGTTGTTTTTCGATAATAGTACCGTTACTTACATCTACAATATTAGCATCTGTAATCAAGATAGCAGTTTTACTAACTTGTTTTTGGGGTTGAGCACAAGATGTTACCAGTGCTGTAAGTAGTATGAAAAGATATGTTCTCATCACATGAGTTTTAAAATTTAGTTGTTGATCTTTTTAGTCCTTGCAAGAACCATAGATCTAATTATGTCCTAAATGACATCCACATCCTGGTTTCATAAAACTTTGTGCTTCTTTATGCCATGGGAAAGCTTGGCTATAATTAGCATTCTCCCACCAGAATTTAGTTCGTGTTTTGGTTGTATTACCAATCTCATTCATGGTATCGGTATCATATAATCGTCCGTTTACCATAGTATATTTTACAGTTTCTGTGTTTCTGATATTTTCTAAAGGATTTTTATCGAGAATGATAAGATCGGCTAGTTTTCCTTCTTTTAATGAACCAATATCATTTCCTGCACCAATATATTCTGCACCATTTAGTGTTGCTGCTCTTAATGCTTCCATATTGGTCATTCCTCCTTGTTGAAGCAACCATAACTCCCAATGTGCTCCCAGACCTTGTAATTGTCCATGCGCTCCCAGGTTTACTTTAACTCCTGCATCGGTTAGTGCTTTACATGTTTTTGAAACCAGAATATGTCCATTTTCATATTCTTCTTCAGGAACCATAGTTCTATGTCTTGCGCGAGCATCGATTATAGCTCTCGGGGTATATTTAAGCAATTTTTCATTTTCCCAGACCTTATCTTTTTGGTAGAAATAGTATTCTCCATTCATCCCACCGTAATTTACAATTAGTGTAGGAGTATATCCTGAATTACTGGTTTTCCAAAGTTCATTTACATCTTTATACACAGGAGCAACGGGAATATTATGTTCAACTCCTGTATGACCATCCATGATCATACTCATATTATGATAAAAAGTTGATCCTCCTTCGGGAACTACGTTGATTTGAAGTTCTCTTGCTGCCTGTATCACTTGCTGACGCTGATCTCTACGAGGTTGATTATAACTCTTAACGGATTTAGCACCAAATGCTTTGGTTCTTCTGATAGAAGATCGAGCATCTTCCAGCTTATTGACTACTGCTTTAAAGTCTCCATCTGCTCCGTATAGGATAATTCCCGTAGAGTAGAGGCGAGGCCCTACCATCTCACCACTTTTAATCATTTCAGACATGGTAAAAATAGATTCAGTATTAGCAGAAGGGTCGTGAGATGTGGTCACTCCAAAAGCTAGATTGGCATATAATTGCCAATGTTTTTGAGTCGTTAGACCGTATCTAAATCCTCCCACATGTGCGTGTGCATCTACAATACCAGGCATAATTGTCTTACCTTTTATATCATATACTTTAGCATCGCCAGGTACAGGTACTTCAGAAGTAGTTCCAATTTTTTCAATACGGTTATCTTTAATAATGATAGTTCCTTCTTCGATAACCTGATCGCCTTCCATCGTAATTATTCTGGCATTGGTAAATGCAATTCTACCTTGCGGCACATCTGTTTTTACTTCTAAACCAATTTTGATTCCTGTTGCCGTTACTTCTCCTACTTTTTCTGGAGAGTTAGGCAAAAATGTAAAGCGATCTTTAACCTCATTAGAGAAGTACTCATCCCCAAGAGTCCATATTACTTTTTTACTATCTCTGGACCAATGAAGATTGATCCCCGCGTCTTTAGAAATCTGAGATACCGGTACAGCTTTAGAGTTGTTATCCAAGTCTATTTCTTTACCATTAAGTAACAGCGGAGCAATAAATGCTTTGTGCAGATTGGTAAAAGCAATCCATTTATTATCGGGACTAGGTACTAATCGGTTGGCATATTTAGATTTTATATGTGTTTTTTTATCTTTTCCATTAAGGTCTACAGATTTTAACTCTTTAGTCAGATTTCCAAAATATGTACCTCCGGTTTGATAAAAGATACGCTTTCCGTCTTTAGAAAATATAGGGTACTCTCCTTCTTCTGTTAGTAGTTTAGTATTGCTACCAGAAGATGACATGGTATAAATACCAGTATTTTTGGTGAAACTTAGACCTTGATCACTGTTTCCATCTTCTTTTCTGAAAGTAATCAGATTATTTGCAGTATTAAATACCGGAGTTCTATAAATTCCTTTTTTTGTGGTTAGCTTGGTAGAAGTACCGCCTGAAGCAGGAATTTTATGTATTGCTCCCAGGTTTTCATCATTCCAGGTGACATATACGATATGTTGGCCATCTCTAGAGAAACTAGGCTCAAACTCAAAATCGACAGATTGAGTAGTAAGGCGTTGTGGTTTCCCTTTGGGTAGACTTTTACTCCATAAATGTCCAAGAGCACTAAATACTACTGTTTTACCATCTGGAGAAGTAACTACATTGCGAATTACTTTGGATGTAAACTTTTCGGGAGAAACAGGAGTATTAAAATGCAAGGTTTCTGCAATTTTGATGGTAGCATCTACTGTAAACGGAATATTGGTTACTTGTTGATTCTCTACATTAATTTTATTGATTTTTCCACCAGCCCAGAATATAACTTCGTTGTTATTAGGCATCCAGCTAAAATTGGGATATATCCCAAAAATAGCCCAGGCTTCTTGCTGATCTTTATTTAATTTATCATGGATTGGCCATTCTTCACCAGTTTCCAGATTATGAATATACAATACCGTTTTGGTACGAACCCTTTTTACAAAAGCAAGTTTTTTACCATCTCTGGATACTTGTGGTCGTGCTGCTCCTCCTGGTCCACCAGTAACAGTAACTGTTTTTCCGGTTTCGAATTCATATCTTTTAATGGCATAGATCTGTTTGTTTGGATCTTTATTATACTGAAAAAAACCACCGGGATACATATCTTCGGCATAGTACATATATTTACCATCTGGAGAAATATTAGGTTCATTAACATCCTGTTGGTCATTTTTTCTTTTGGTTAACTGTAACCCAGAGCCTCCTGTGATATGATACTGCCACATTTCACCAGCACCCAGAGAACGCTGAGAGGTAAAGTGTTTTCTTGCAACCAGATAATTGCCATCAGGCATCCAGGAAGCATTGTTTAATAATCTAAACTTTTCTTTAGTAATTTGTTTAGGATGACTACCATCACTATTCATTACCCAAATATTATCACCTCCACCGGCATCACTGGTGAAAGAGATTTTTTTACCATCAGGACTAAAACGAGGTTGTACCTCAAATGGAATTCCTGTCCGTAATACTTTAGCTTTTCCGCCAGAAACAGGGATACTATAGATATCTCCCAATAGGTCAAAAACAATAGTATTGCCATCAGGGCTAACATCCAGATTCATCCAGGTTCCCTGATCCGTTGTAAACGTATGATCTTTATAATTAAATTCCCCTTTGGGATTAGAAACATCCCATTTTTCTTCTTCCTTTTTATCTTTCTTGTTTTTTTGAGCTTGAGTATTGAAGATTAAGAATACCCCGATAATCAGAGTGGTAATAATGTGCTTGTGCATGATGAGTGATTTATATGATCCGAAAATAAGGATTTATCACACAAAATATCTTAAAGTGGTGTTAAGGGAGAAAGATGTTAATTTTGGAATATATTGATGTTAAATAAATTATCACTTATGAATAGTTTTTTTCTTTTTATTTAATGAAGTGCTTTTACACTATTTATAAAATTTTCTCACCAATTATCCCGGGACTTGATATTCGCTTCACAGAATTTAATGATTTCTACAATACGTTTATCACGGGTTTCCTGTCGTTTGGCTTGATAAATCCAGTAGAGGTAGCTCTTACGGTAACCTTGTGCAAAGTTTTGGTAGTTTTCAAAAGCTAGAGGGTTTTGATTAAATGCATGCTGTAAATCTTTGGGAATGATCCCATTTTCTACATCATCAAGAGCAATCCATGAACCATTCTTTTTAGCTACTTCGATACTCATCAAACCACTATGATGCATAAGATCATTTTTAATAAGATCTGTGATATGAGTTTTATTGACTTTACTCCAAACACTTTTGGACCTACGAGGGCAGAAATATTGCCTACGACGCTGATCATCTAGCCTTTTTACGGTAGAATCTATCCAACCGTAACATAATGCTACTTTTACAGCTTCTTCCCATCGCATACTAGGTTGTTTGCTTTCTACTTTGTAAAGTATAAGGTATACTCCTTGAGATTGGTTGTGATTCTCATGAAGCCAGGAACGCCATTCCTGATCATTTTTAAAGTATAATTCGGGTTTGTCAGACATAAAAAAACACCTTGATAAAATTATGTTTTCAAGGTAGTAATTTTTTGGAATACAATATATATTCAAAATATAATCAGATTCCTTTTTGATGACCTGCTTTTTTTTAGTTTTGCATTCTTAAATTAGAAAGATATGATTTCTGTAGATGGAATTGCTGTAGAGTTTAGTGGCGAAACATTATTTAGTAATGTTTCTTTTGTTATTAATGAAAATGATAAAATTGCCTTAATGGGTAAGAATGGTGCAGGTAAATCCACTATGATGAAGATTATTGCTGGGGCACAGAAAGCAAACAGAGGGCATGTTAGGTGTCCCAAAGAAGCAGTGATTGCATATTTACCACAACATCTATTAACAGATGATGACTGTACTGTATTTGAAGAAGCATTAAAAGCTTTTGGCGATATTTTGGGGATGCAGGAAGAGATGGATCGATTAAATAAAGAACTCGAAACTCGTACTGATTATGAATCCAGCGAGTATATGGCAATTATCGAAAAAGTAACCGATCTGGGAGAGAAGTTTTATGCTGTAGAAGAGGTAAATTATGATGCCGAAGTAGAGAAAGCGCTAAAAGGACTCGGGTTTAAGAGAGAAGATTTTACACGACCAACCAGTGAGTTTAGCGGTGGGTGGAGAATGCGTATAGAGCTTGCCAAAATCTTATTACAGAAACCAGACCTAATCCTTTTGGATGAGCCAACCAATCATGTAGATATAGAATCTGTAATTTGGCTAGAGGACTTTTTGATTAATAAAGCCAAGGCAGTTATCGTTATCTCTCATGATAAAACGTTTATCGATACAATCACCAATAGGACTATAGAGGTGACAATGGGAAGAATCTATGACTATAAGGCAAATTATTCACATTATCTGCAACTACGGGAAGAAAGAAGGGCGAATCAAATAAAAGCATACCAGGAGCAACAAAAATTTATTGCAGATACCAAAACATTTATCGAACGATTTAAAGGTACGTACTCAAAAACCAATCAGGTAAATTCGCGGGAACGCATGTTAGAGAAGTTACAGATTATCGAAATTGATGAGATCGATACTTCATCTTTAAAACTCAGATTCCCCGCATCAGTTCGATCGGGAGATTATCCCGTAATAGCAAAAGATTTATCAAAAAACTATGATGAGCATGTAGTGTTTGAAAATGCAAATTTATCGATTTCCAGAGGAGAAAAAGTGTCATTTGTAGGACGTAATGGCGAAGGTAAATCTACTATGATCAAAGCGATTATAGGAGAGATTGAGTATGAGGGAACTTGTGACCTGGGGCATAATGTTAAGGTAGGATATTTTGCACAAAACCAAGCGGCATTATTGGATCAGAATCTTACCGTATTTCAGACAGTTGATGAGGTAGCAGAAGGAGAAGTACGAACACAGATCAAAAATATTTTAGGACAGTTTATGTTTGGTGGCGATGATATCGATAAAAAAGTAAGTGTCCTTTCAGGTGGAGAACGAACACGACTGGCAATGGTTAAATTGCTTTTAGAACCTGTTAATCTTTTAATTCTCGATGAGCCTACCAATCATTTGGACTTAAAATCAAAAGATGTACTAAAAGAAGCTTTACTAAATTTTGATGGTACCTTGATTTTGGTTTCTCATGATCGTGATTTTTTACAAGGTTTGTCGCAAAAAGTATTTGAGTTTAAAGACAAAAGAGTAATTGAGCATTTTGAAACCATAGATGATTTTCTTTCGAGAAACAAGATTGAAAACCTAAAAGAAATTGATCTTAAATCATAACGGAAGGCATAACCCCATTATATAGAATACTAATACATCACTCACCAGGGAGCAATAAATAATATACGATCTATCAAAAAATCTGTTAGATTTGTATACCAATAATCTGAATGTAATCAGAGAAGGTTAGCTTTTTTGAATGATAAAAGTATCTATGTCTAAAATATATAGTGAATGGAGGTATTAGAAATCATATTGTTGATTTTGGCATATTCCCTAATTATCATCGCATTATTTTTGGAAGTAATTTGCTATACAAAAAATATTGAAACGCTTGAAACTATATACTTTACGATTTCATTGCTTTTACTAATTGTAGCGTTAACGATTACCTATTTTTTTAAACCTTTTAATTCAGACAGTACTAATATTTTTATTTTATTAGCGATGATATTGGTTGCACTTACTACCCCTTTGCATATTCTAGAAGAGAGGCGTCATACTATAAAACCTATTTTCAAAAAGTTGCTAATAGCTTTTTCGGTGATGTTAACCTTACTCATTATTTCAGGACACTTTATTAAAATATTGAATTTTTTACAATATGTAGTAGCACTGTTTTTAGGAATTTCGGTCGTTATGTCTATGATTCTGATAAGAATAACCAAACCTAAAGTAAACATTGTACATCGTGAAAAAATGGAGCGATATATTGCTATTGCCGTTCTTATTCTGATTCCACTTTCTTTACTAACCAATTATGTTGTAGACCTAAATGGTATAAACACAAAAATTGGGTTTACACTTCCATTGATTTTTATTGTACTCGCAGGAAGCAAATTATGGAGTGATATAGAACGACTGTCTCTTTTTAAACCTAAAAATACGGTGAAAGAGCAAAACCTAATTAATTATTCCTTGACCAATAGAGAAAAGGAAATCGCCTTACTTCTTATTAAGGGAAATACATATAAAAAAATATCAGAGCAGCTATTTATATCAATTCCTACTGTAAAAACACACGTTTCCAATATTTACAGAAAATGCAAGATAAATAACAGGATAGAACTTATTTCGTTGCTGTCTAGCTAGATAACCTTATTTTTTATATCTAAAACAAGTATCATACTTTTGTATGATATTTAGAATAACTCGCTTTTTAATACAAATTCCCTATTGCCACCGTCTCGTTTGTTATCCATTTTTGCGGTATTATTTTCATAAACATAATACTAAAACATGAGACAAATTTTTCTAGTGGCTTTCGTCCTGTTCTATTCACTTAATGTATCGGCGCAAAGAGATACACTACCTGCTACAGATAAAAAAAGATTAGATTTTGCCAAAACCTATTTTGAATTGGGAGGGAATTTACTCCCATCATTTACAGGGAAACGACTTTCGGGAAATGAACTTATTAGCTTTAAACATCCAGAAACTTTAAATACAACCTTGTATTGGGGTGGTTTTCATTTCTGGGGGCATGCAGAACTCTATGTATCCTTTCCTTTAAAACAATTTAGTCTTAAATCGAATGACGAAACAGATGTAGAATTTACACATTATACAGTTACGGGAGCACGTTTTTTGCCTTGGGCATATCAAGAAAAGAAACTCAGACCTTATGTTGGTATTGGTTGGTCTGCGTTAGATTTTAAACAGGTTGTGAAACCAGATGAAGATCAGCCTAAACTTGAGAAAAACTTTACATGGACTGCTGATGCTGGAATATTGTATGGGTATAAAAATTTTGCAGCTAGACTTGGTGTTAATTATTATCCGGATAATACATGGAATTATCCCATCTCCAAAACCAAATTCCAAAAAATTAAAACTCCAAATTTTAGTGTACAACTAGGGTTACTCTATGCTATGGATCTTACTAAAAGTAATGGAGACCCTACTATAAATGAAAGATGGAATAGCTATCCAGAAGTTTCGAGCCTGGGCTTAAATGCTTCAAGTTTTGGTGATTTTTTTGCTGCTATCGGGCCCTCTGTTTCTTTTTCTCTTGCAGAATCTGAATACAACAATAGCGAATATCCTTATCTAAATAAAAAGCAGGCATCTGGCGGTTATTTTGATATTGCCTTGGGATATCAATTCAATACAGCTAATATGTTTACCGCAATATCATTCAGAAATCCAAAATTTGAACAACAAGCGTATGGAACCAGGCAAACTATTAAAAAAACTTCTGTAGCATTAGAAACAGCCAAATTTTTAACCGACTATACTGGTTTTGCCCCCTTTATCGGTTTAAATGTAGCCTATGATCATATCGAATATTCAGAAATTACAGATGAAGGAAACAAAAAACTAACATTTAATAAAATTGAACCCGGTATCACTATCGGATGGGATATCGTTCCGGGAAAATCTGAGGAGTTTTTAATTTTAAGAACAAATTTACGTTGGTATCCCTTCTCTTCCTTCAAGGTAGATGGGAAAAAATTTAATTTCAACCAATTAGAATACAATTTAATACAACTTGTTTTTTATCCTGAACGACTTTTAAGATCTAAAAAAAATATTTTTAAGTAACGTAATAAAATTTTCAAATCAGAATGTATGCTGACATAGGGTTGTCATTCCTTCACTTTATTTTTACTTCAAAATAAATAGAAGTAGAAATGAAAAATAATAAAATCAACTTTATAGAATTACAGGCATTAGATTTAAATGAAGTCAAAAAATTCTACGGCAACACTTTTGGTTGGACTTTTACAGATTATGGAGATCAGTATTGTGACTTCCACCAAGCGGGAATTGATGGAGGATTTGCCAAAGTAGAAAAAATTAGTACAGGAGGTACTCTAGTCGTTTTATATCATGATGACTTATCACATGCTTTAGAAAATGTACAAAAAAATGGTGGAAAAATATCTAAGGAAGTATTTTCCTTTCCTGGGGGAAGTCGATTTGAATTTATTGACCCTAGCGGAAATAAACTAGCAGTTTGGACTGATAAGTAAACACGATATAAAAAACATACAATGAAAAAAACATTAGTAGTAAGCTACGCACCAAGAAAGGGTTCTTATACAAAGCAATTGGTGGATGAATTTATTAAACTAGCCGATGGTAAAACAGAAATTACATTTTTAGATTTAGTGGCTTCTCCACCAGATTTATTACTTGGCGATAATCTAAATTTGATATTATATGGAGGGCAACCAGAATACACAGACGAAGAAAAGAAAAGACTTTCTAATCATTTTCAATTAATACAACACGTATTAGATGCGGATCATATTGTATTGGCTTCTCCTATGTATAATTTCTCTTTGCCAGCTACAGTAAAAGCCTGGGTAGATACTATAGTAGTTACTGATAAAACATTTGAAATTACCGAAGATGGTAGTTTTAAAGGGCTTTGTGAAGAAAAAAAAGCATTAATATTAGCAGTGGCTGGGGGTGATTACTCAGAAGAAACGACTCATGAATACTTTTCTCCAACTATTAAAAGAAATTTTGAATTTATAGGGATTCCTTCTGAGCAAATTTCTGCTTTTGGAGTAGCTCAATACCCAGAAAAAGTAGATACCATTATTTCAAATGCAAAAGCTGAAATTTCGAAAGTAGTAGGGCAGTGGTATTAAACCATTATCTGACTGGTGTAACATAATTGAAAGTTTTTAATCTATATATAAAACTTTCAATTATGTCAAAAAAACGATCTAAAGTAGTATTTTTTTGTTCATTACTCTTTCATGTTGTCATTGTCTTAAGTTCATATGGTCAAACGGATACACTGTTATTAAACTATGAACAGTATACCTTAAAAAACGGGCTTGATGTTATATTACAACCCGATTCTAATGTCGAAGATGTTTCTGTAGAATTTTGGCTTCGTAAGGGAATTAGCATGGATAAACCTAGTCAGTATGGTTTTGCCCATTTTTTTGAACATATGATGCCGTTTGGTATAATGGATAGTCTTAAACGTGCTCAATTGAAAACCTATAGAACAGGGAGTAATGCACAGGTTAAAAAAGATTATACCCGGTTTTATGTAAAAGTAAAGCCAAAAGGAGTAGGCCCTGCTTTAGAAATGGCAGCCGGACGATTAATGGCTGGCACTGATCGTATTACAGAAAAGCGAATAGAATTTCAGAGAAAAAGAGTACTATCTGAAATAGACAGAAATGCCAAAAATCCACAATGGAGCGCACCAGGAGGGATGGCGATTTATAAAGGCACTTTTGGAAAAAACCATCCTTACGGTAGTAGTGGATATGGGTTAATCGAAAATAACAAGAACTTTAAACTAAAAGAGTTTAAAGAACGGTATAACAAAATTGTATATGCAGATAATACAGTTCTCTTTCTAGTCGGTAATTTTGATGTTGAAGAAGCTAAAAAACAAATAGAGACATATTTCAGAAACCTTCCGTCAAAAGAAAAAGATCACAAGATTATTAAACCCACAAAGCATGTAGAAGCAAATATAACAATGAAAGCTCCTCACCCTAAGAATACTATACAAACAATGGTATTCTCCTGGGCAGTACCCAAATGGGGATCCATAGATGATAGTACTTTAAAACTTATAGCAAGCATACTCGATATTCGTCTTAAAGACAAAAGTCGTTTTCCAGAATCCTTTATAAAAACTTCGGTTTCTACAGATATGTATGAGTATGCAGGGCAGTTCGCAATACGCACTACTTTTGCTGCTGTAAAAGATAGTACACAAATAGAAAACCTTGTTTTGGATAAAGTAAACGAATTTATAGAAACTGGAGTTACAGAAGCAGAACTAAAAGATGCCAAACAAAATGAAGTTAATGACATAAAAGAAATGCAACAACGATTAGGTTTTCAATGGAGTAGGACAGAACTGTTAGGAGAAAGCTTTTTGTTTACAGGAAACCCGGGGTTTTATGTTAAGAGGCTTGAAAAACAATTGCAACTAACCAGAGAAGATGTAAAAAAAGGAGCAAAAAAATGGCTAAAGCGAAAACCGTTTAGAGTATTATTTGTTTCAGACAAAAAGGAATAAGTATTTTTCATGAATTCGATAGTATTTTGTTCTGGTATTTTAGCAGTGCATTATGAACAATAAAAAAGAAATGCTGATACAAAACTATCAACCAGGTTGGACACAAGATTTTAATAGTATCAAAGAAGTGATAAAAGAGACGCTTTGGGATACAGAAATAACAATCGAACATGTCGGAAGTACAGCAGTTAAGGACTTAGCTGCAAAACCTATTATTGATATCGATATTGTCTACGGTAAAAACGTGGCTTTTGAAACAATAAAAGAGGGATTAGAAAAACTGGGGTATTATCACAATGGAGACCAGGGGATAAAAGAAAGAGAAGCTTTTAAGCGTGAAAATTCGAATAAGAAACATCAAATATTAGATTTCATCACACATCACCTTTATGTTTGTCCGATTCATAGTAAAGAATTGCAAAGACATATACTGTTTAGAGATTATTTGATAAAGAATACAAACGAAAGAGAAGCGTATCAAAAAATTAAACTCGAAATCGCCAAAAAAGCAAACCAAGATCAAAAAGTATATGCAAAACTGAAAGAGACTATGGCAAAGGAGTTTATTGAATCAATCCTTGAAAAAGCCATAGAAAAGAAAGCATGAAATACAATCATGTATATAAATACTGTTGACATAGGGTTGTCATCATTACACTTTACTTTTGTTTTATAAGAATAGGATATTACCAATTACGGTTAATTCGAAGTGTAAATGATATACTAAAAGAGGATACGTTATGAAGCATGAATGGAGAAAAAAAGAAAAAGGAGTGTATCTACCCAAAAACACACCCGAAATCATTGAAATTCCCGAATACAAGTTTCTTACTATCGAAGGAGAGGGTAATCCTAATAGTGAATTCTTTTCAGAGCATATTGGTGTACTGTATGCGGTTTCATATGGGATAAAAATGGGATTAAAAAAAGGAACTGTACCCAAAGGATATTTTGATTATACCGTTTACCCGCTAGAAGGTGTTTGGGATATTACTGAAGAAGCAAAGAAAGCATATAAAGGTACTATTAATAAAGATGACCTGGTTTTTAAATTAATGATCAGGCAGCCTGACTTTATCGATGATGAATTAGCGAGACACATGATTGACCAGACAAAGAAAAAGAAGCCTCATGTGTTATTAGAAAAAGTAAAATTTGAGAAAATAACAGAAGGTAAGTGTATTCAAATGATGCATCTGGGAAGTTATGACAACGAACCCGAAAGTTTTAAGATAATGGAAGAATTTGCCGATAAAGAAAATCTCTATAGGCCATCTAAAGTACATAGAGAAATTTACCTGTCTGATTTTAGAAAAGTACCTATCGTAAAACTAAAAACAGTTTTACGATTTAAAGTAGTTTCAAAATAATTTATATAGAACACAAAGTATCACATTCAAAATTAAAAAGCCTAGGGATACATTATGGAGTTATAATATAGTTTACTTTATCAACCCCTGTATTTCCGGTTGTCGGGTGATAAGCATATACGACAAGCTCATAACTTCCTGTAGTATCTATATTGATTGTACCTTCAAACAGGTTGGGTGAATTGACCATAAGATTTATTTCATCAATTTTGGCACCGTCTTTTTTTAGGATTCCTTTTACTTCTATTAGATTGGCATCCCAAAGGCCACCATCACTAATAGTACAACCACACATCATTACAATATTAGATTGCACGGCAATACTTTTTTTGTCAAGAGTTTTTAATGAGATAAACTGATGTGTTCTTGGAGTCAAAATGTCAACTACAAAACCTGGAATCTCGATTACAATTCCGTCTCCCAAAATATCTTTTCCAGGAATTATCCATAATGCTGTTGATGCGTTTACTGTAGCTTGCTTTTTATTTACAGGAGCAAATACCTCTATGGTTACAAAAACAGGTTCTGATATATCTAATTCTGCTAGAAATCCAGAGGTCTTATCGTCTGTGATCCTTACATTTCTTTTTCGCGGTGTTTTCATGATCAGGACTGTATTTCCTGTACCACCACTGGTTTTACCTTGAGAAAGAATCTCACCTGTAAGCTGATTACGTATAATTATATAAGCACCTCCGATAGAGTTACCGATAAATTTGGCATCTTTTGCTCTTACCATGACTTTGGTAGGAGTAGCAAATGCAGTATAACTAAAAAGGGTTACTAAAACGGCTAATATTGTTTTTTGGATCATGATCATTTGTGTTTTGTAGTTAATGTTGGTATGGTTTCTTATAGCTAATCAAAAATAATAAAGATTATAGCAAAGCGATATGTATAACAACTATAAAAATATCTTAAACTTATATCTCATTTGTCATAAGTGTAATCATTATATCAAGTACTTTTTTTGAAGTGTAGCATATAAAAAAAGTACTTCGATAAGTCTGCTCTGAGCCTATCGAAACACTATATCACAGTATATTGCGAGATGCTATTGTAACAAAATCTGTAATGGATCGTCGACAATTATACATCAAAAAACGAATCGAAATGAATTCAAATCAAAAAATAGGAAGAATTGCAGGGGTAGTATTTCTTATCATCATTGGAGCTGGCGTGTTTGCAGAGTTTTTTGTTCGCCAGAAGATTTTTGTGACCGATGACCCCGTTGCAACTGCAGCCAATATCGCTAATAATGGTTGGCTATACCGTTTAGGAATTGTTAGTGATTTGGTGATGATCCTTGCTTTTTTCTTCTACCCATTAGTCTTGGAAAGAGTGTTTAAACACGTTAATAAAAACCTATCTAAACTTATGGTGTTGTCGGTTATGATCTCTGTTGCGATATTATGTGTTACAATGCTTGCAATGATAGCACCATTGTTGTTAACTAGTGGAGCTGATTATATGGTTGGATTTACTATTGATCAGATAAATGGTTTGGTTACATTCTTTCTAAAACTGCACACTAATGGTTATTTTATTTCACAGGTATTTTATGGATTGTATCTGTTACCACTTGGGTATATGATTTTTAAATCGAGTCTTGCTCCAAAGATTATTGGAGTGTTGTTGATGCTTGGATGTATTGGTGATCAGATCGATGTGATTAGATATTTCCTTTTCCCGGATACCCAATCAGTACTATTACAGAACATTACTACACCTGCCGATCTGGGAGAGATGTCACTATGTCTATGGTTATTGATTATGGGATTACGAAATAAGAAGGTAGAAACAGAAGCTGTTGTATGATCAACATATAGATACTAAAAGAGTTTTCGATTCTTACAATCAAATTGAGAATACTACTTGGAAGCTAGTTTAGATGCTGTTTTTAATTCAATACGTATCAATATAATTATAATAGTGATTTCTAATATAATATATGTCCAACCAAAAGCAGTTATTTTTTGATGATGTTGAAACGCTACTCCTATTGAGATAAAGCAATATATAAGATTCATCAAAGCAATAGCAGTTAAGAAATACTTCTGGTTTTTCTTAACTCTTAGATAGCAATAAAAGTCATAAAGCGCAAAAATACAAGGAAAAAATGCAAGGATGTAAAGTGCTTTTGCAGGGATTCCAAAAATGCTTTCGAGCCTCACTAAAACAACTCCTAATAAAAAAGCAGAAAGTAGTGCTCCTAAACCATCGATTAAAAAAAGTCGTTTAGGCTGTACTACCATTTTATTGATAATCTGTTGAAAAACCATAGTTTTATGTAGTATCTAAATTTGGTAACATTAATAATTCGAGTTAAATAATAGCTTTACTTTTTGGATAAAAAGATTTTTGATTTTGTTATAAACTCACCCTTGGTCTCACCTTCATGAGCACCATGTGCGACGTTTGGCAATATCCAAAGATCAGATTTAGGTAGGTTTTTCTTAACACGTGCTACTTCTTCTAAATCCATACCTTCATCATCATCGCCAATCATAATTAATACCTCAGGTTTTATGGTTTGTAATTCTTCATTAGTTATCTTGACCGTGTAGTTCTTAAATTGATTCATTAAGGCTTTTATCTTATCATCTGTACCATGACTGGTTAATAACCATGGGAAATTGGCTCTGTTTTCGAATGTAAAAGCTTTCTGATACTCGGGAAAATCATTGACCGTCCAGGTTCCTACTGCTCCGATTGTTATCATTGACTCTATTAATGGTGGGTTTGTTAAAGCAAGCTGATAAAGAATATCACCTCCAAAACTAAATCCAATTGCCTTAATTTTACTCAGTTTCAAATACTGCACTAAGGAATTAAGATCTTCGGCAACCGATTTTATGGATAAATCTTCTTTAAAAGCATCCGATTTTCCATGCCCGGTTAAATCAATTAGGTATACTTCATATTCTTTCTCAAAATCTTTAACATAGGGTAGCCATGATTTTGAAGAAAGGGTATAGCCGTGTAAAAGAAACAAAGGTTTGCCTTTACCATAAACTTCGTAATATATATATTTTCCGTTTACGGCTACAGATTCTGATTTCTTTGGTACTTGTGAAAAAATAGATGTTGATATTAAAATAAAGAGTATAAAAATGATGTGTTTTTTCATTGCGATTGGGGTATTCTAATGCCATAAATATATGGCTTTGTAATTTGATAGTGTGAATTTGTAAAACATATTTATAAATTTATGATTTAAACCTATATAATTTCTTTGCGTATCTATATGTTATGGTTTCTGCTGTGCTTTGAGGATGTAAGAATTGGTTAGATCTAATTGCGCGTTTGTTTTCGATTAAAATATCTTCTCAAGACATAATTCCTTAAAATACTTAAAACAGTTAAGTAAATGGTTAGGATTATATTTTTACCTGAATTGTTTTCTATTCCCAATATTGGAAATATGATATGCAATGAAATCATAGTGATAAAAAAACCAACAGTTACATTCGCTAAACTTTCGATAAATGATTGTTTTTTAGTCTGCATCCCTTAATAGCTGAGTTTTTGAAGATATATTGTTTTGATCTATTTCAATAATTCTGTACCCAAAGACAGAAGTGTTTATTTCTATGGTATTTAGGTTTTTCTCAATTTGATAAGAAACTGCGGGAGTAATATGTTGAGTAATGTTTTTGTGATTTAAAGTACTCTCTATATGATAATGGCCACAAAAAATAGTAATCTCATTGAGGCTATCTTCTAAAAGGGGGATTATATCCTCTCGGTTTTTTAGTTTTCCAATTTCATCAACTTTCAGGTTTAGACCAATAATGGGATGATGCACGAAAATGATAATTGGTTTAGCTGAAATAAGTTCTTTTTGAAGCCAAAGCAGTTGTTTCTTATCCATTACTCCTTCTGAAGAATCTAAGTATATGAATTTATAATACTCTTTTATAGTGCTGCTGTATAATTTTTCTGAATCATAATCTGCACCTTTACTATAATGTTTCGAAATTTCAGAAAACATATCATGGTTACCTAGGGTAATTGACAAGGCTTTAGTTTTAAGTTGTTCAAAGAAATATGAGATCCCTTTGTTTTCTCCAATATCTCCAGTACAGACAACCCGAGTGATCTTCTTATCTTCTATATCTTTTATAATATTGTCGAATCGTTTTCTTGCTAGTACACCATTTTTTAATGGGTATTCTTCATCCAGATGTAAATCTGTTATATGAGCTATTTTTTCATACATAAGCTTGTGTTTTAATAAGAACAAAAATAGATATGCGCGGTATGATGAGTTTATAAAATCTTGCTGATTTTATAAATGTTTTCTATACTGTGAAGGAGAGAAACCTGTGTGTTTCTTAAATACATTAGAAAAGTAAGATGTATTATCAAAACCACATTCGATGGCAATTTGTAAAACAGAATCTTTAGAATACCGTAATCTGTTCTTTGCTTTTACTAAACGAATAGAAGTTAAATATGCTAGTGGTGTATTTCCGTTAATTTCGGTAAATAACCGATGTAAATAATATTTACTGATACCAATATCTCTACTAATAATATCAAGTGAGATATCTTCACTACTATTATCATTTAAATATTCTTTAGTCATCGAAATTAATTTAAACAGTTCTTTTTTTGTATTGTGTTTAACTATTTTTAATGCCGAAAACTTAGTGTCAATATTAGTCTGCTCTTGAACAATTGCTTCAGAGATACGAATGAATAAATTATCCATTTGTCGATTAAAATCGTGTTGATTATACTCATAAAGATGGGTGATTTTATCTAGTAAAAATCCCACCTCATTCCTTGATTTTTTTTGAGTTACTTCAAGAAATTCAAGTTGTGATGTGTCACTAGTATGATATTTATATATTTCATCGATTAGTTTGGGTGATAAGAAGAAAGATAATCCTTTTGTTCCTTTTTTTGCTTTGGTAGTAATACAACTATTATTATTTATAATTAGATATTGATTTTTAGTAATCTTAATATCTTGATTGTTAAAATTATAGTGTTTAGTTCCTTCTATAACATACTTTAACGAATAAGTAGATGTATAGGATATAGAAATATCATCATGATGCTTAGCGTATAATATCTTATTTTCTAATTGATTCGAAAATGTTGGAGTAGTTGTTATTTCTTCAAGTTTTACCATAAAATAAAATCAATTATAAATCAAAAGGTTTGACGGATTTGGTTTAAAGCTTTAAATTTAAGGGTAATCGCCAAAATCCTTAAGAACTACACCCTTTATTAGGCTTTCGTTTTTTACTCTAATATTTTGTTCATTACTTTATCATACCTCGTGTCCATACACACACTAATGTCTGTTGTCATAAATTTTCCATTATAAAAAAGACTAAAAATAGTTGCTGGACTTGGAGCAGATTGAGCCTGTTCCATGGTTTCTAATTTAATTATTTTTAATGGAAGTTTTCTGTTTTTAGCAGTTTCAACTAGAGAGTTTTTTGCGTGAAATTCTGCAAAAGGGCAACGGTTAGAATAATAAACTACGATTCCATTTTTTTCAGAACATTCTCCGCTTTTCACAGATTCATTAAATTTTGGTAATTCTGCTTTTGGATTTATTTTTTTTACTAAAAGACTAAATCCACTTGAAATTCTTTCAACCTCCTCAAATCCTTGTTTTAGAAACCATTTTGTATCACTCATAAAATGAAACTTCTTAGTTCCTACAACCGTTACTAAACCATTTTTTTCTTGACTCTTAGCATCTTCAATTGCTGTTTTTAGAAGCTCTTTTCCATATCCATTCTTCTTGTATTTTCCAGATACCCAAAAACAATTAATATTCAGGTAATTAGGTGCTTTAATTGGAATCCATGCATTTTCGGCAGGGCCATATTCTATAAATACTTTTGCTCTTTCATTAATTCGTCTAAATACATATCCGTTATTGAATTCTTTAGTCAACCAATCTTTTTTCGCATGATAGCTATCAGAACATTTCTTATCAGATATTGCACAGCATATATGTTCTGCTGATATGTTTTCTGTATTTAAATCGATTAACTGTTCCATTTTGTTTTTTTCTTAATAAAGCCTAGTGTTAAATATATATATGATTGACAGTAATATATCTAAACCAATTGACCATTCTAAGTCTATTTTTATTTCTTATTAAACTTATAAAATTTTGCGCTATAGTAAAAGAAAATAACCTTTAAATCCAATACTGGATTACTAATTACTAAGAGTTTATAAGTAGCACTGAGCTTTTATGAATCACCGAATATTCTATTTGTGATATGCAGTGTTAGCAATTGTTTTTTTATTTTAATAATATTTATTAATTCCGCCAAACCCTTTTATTAGCTTATTATCTCTTGTTTTATTAATAAAGTTCGAAATTCGCTTTTCAAATTCCTCTGGTCTTTTTCTTGAACTGTCAATGTATGCAATTCTAATTCGTTTATATGATTCTGAAAACCTTTGATAATTACTCCAAACCTCTTTATCTACTTGAATTCGTTTAATTATATCTTCTGAAAAAATAAACTCTTGTTGAATTATTTTATAGACATCATTCTTAATTGACTTATGAATCATGTTGTTTTCAAAAAGCCATTTCAAGCGTTCTTTATTTGGTTGAGAAAACGTAGAATTTTTCCTCCTTTTGCTAAACCTTTGAATAGTGGTTTCTTCATTTAATGATTTGACAGTACTATCTATCCAACCAAAACAAAGAGCCTCTTCAACAGCATCATTATATAGGATTCTTTTTTTTCCTGTCTTTTTAAGAGGATATTCTAACCAAATATCATCTTTGGCCTCAAAATTAGTTTCTAGCCATTTTCTCCATTCTTTCCTGTCAATGAAATATTTAGTTGATATAGTATTCATTTTCTTAATGTTTACATCGTAAATAACTGGATATCCAGTTGTTTTATACAATACTAGCAGTTATTGCTTTTCATTATTTCTGATTTAAAAACCCTTTTGCATTCTGTTTCATTGGCCGAATTTTCTACAATATCGGTTGTAGTTATGTTTCCTCTTTCAAGAATTTTTGGAGGATTTAAATATTCATCTTGCTTATGAACTTTGTATGTATTCAAATAATCACTCAACTTAGGTGATAAATCATAAGTCCATTTAACGTTGTAGTTAAAAACCAAATGCAATCTCGAAAGATGAAAATGATTATTCCATCTGCCATGAATTTCTGGATGTTGTAATGTGTGTGCGTCAACAATTAGAAATCTGTAGGAATGATTTTCAATGTTTGAAAAATCAATATTTTGAAATCCAAGATTAAAAATTTCTAAACATTCATGAATTCCTCTTTTTGTATTAGCTCCACAAAACTGACATTTTCCATTGTTTAAGAGTATAACTCCATTCTTTTCTGCTAAATCAATATAATCTTGCATTGTCTTTTTTGCTTGTTGCTAATGTTTGGTTTAGATCGAGTTTCAATAATTCTATTAAAGCCTTCTTCACTAGTCAGATATAACATTCCGGCATCTATAGCAAAAGCATAAAATATTCTCCCTGATGATTCTTAGAAAACTCTTTAATTTGTTTTATGGCATTCGTAAATACCTTTTTAATATCATATTCTGCCATCCTAAGTTTGTAGTTTTTTATTTTTTTGGCAGATACAATTTCATATTTTCAATTTCTAATTCGTCTAAATGGCCCATTTTACTCTCATCTTTGGTAATTAAGTGCATATGTAAATATGAATCGTGATGTGTAAAAATGCCCTTATGTTTGGTCGAGAAAAATCCAACAATTTCGGTCTCTTCGTTTTTTAGTTCATAATTTGTCTGCCCTTGGTGAGCTTCATCTGGTGAAGAAACTTTTGTACCTTCTGGCAGATTTTGAACGTGAATGATTGCCTTATAAACATTTCCAATCAGCTTAAAAGCAAATGGTCGTTTGTTATCAATTGTTCTCTCGTTAATGAATTTCTCCAGGTCTTGTGTTGTCGTAATATTTGAAGGTAGTTCAATTTCTTTCCATTCGTTTATATTTGCATAAACAAAGAAAGGTGCTGAAACATTAAACCTTTTTTCAACTACCATAGTAGAATCGGAAGCTACTTTAGAAACATAACTTTTTCCGTTATTAATCAGGAGTTCACCTGTGAGATAACTTTCAGGTCCAAGTCCATAAAGTCCTTTTTTATCCGAAATGGTGTCAAGGTCAATACTGCTACTCAATTCTCCTTTCCGCATCACATTTTTCATTGCTCCAACAATTATCATGTCAGAATAGGTGTCATCGGAAGTCGTTTCTTTTGTAGCCAAATTGCAACTTAACAACATTCCAGATGCAAATAGCATGATTACTATATTTCTTATTATCATTTATTTCTTGTTTGTCCTTATTTCAAATTACCGTCAATGTTTAGTATAAGAAACGTAGGGCAGGTGATATTAACTTCATTTCCGGATTGGCACTAAGTCAAATATAAATATTTTACTTTTATCTTTTTTCTGATAACCCTCAAATTTTATATTTGGCGACTCAGTAAAAGAAACATGACTTCCAGTTAAGTCTTAAATCGTCCTATGTTTTTTATACCTTGTTGTAAGTCGTTTTTTTCCACCATAAACACCCGAAAATTAGTATAATTACTACATAAAAAACATTGAAAATCATAGCATGAATAAGCTCATCGTTCGCCTTTGTAATAGCTAGGAGTGTACCACCAAAGTGGTTATTACTAGCGTGTAACAATGCGCCTATAAAAATAGAGTATCGATTAAAACCGAGATAGGCAATAATTAAAGAAAGTGCTATTCCAACCAAAGGATAGGTGATAAAAGCTTCAATATATGGATGTTCAGGAAAATTATACCCTTGCAGAGCAATAGGCATGTGCCAAATACCCCAAACCAATCCAAGAAGAAATATTCCTTTAAAAGCTCCAAAACTATACATTATTTTTTCTTGTAGATATCCTCTCCAGCCAATTTCTTCTCCCAGAATAAGAAGTACTAAGATAGGATAACCTAATAGCAATAGAAGGGCTCCCATTAGTGGAGATCCTAATTTAGACAAATCTGGGACTGTTCTTACATCTAAAAGTATTTGCGTACTAATAATGATTCCAAAATAGAGAATAGGAACCAGAAAAGCCCAAAAAGCATTTTTGTAGCTAGGTTTAAAAAATTTCAAATCTTTCCAATTGCCTCCTTCTTTTTTGTTTAGAATAAAAGCTAAGATCGCAGGAATAAAAGAATATACCACCATTATAATTGAATTCGCAATTGGGTCTGAGAAATCAAAAAGTGATATGGTCGTGAATCCAAATCCCCAAGAAATACCCAGAACTAAAAGAATATACTTTTTTGCCTTCTGAGCTGGATGAATCGGATTTGATACATGAGTTTGTTTACTATTAGTTGTGTTCATGACATATTATTTATATGATTAAATGCTAGGCAAATAACCAGATAAACAATGTTTCAATCGACTCATTGGAAACTTTGAGACTCTTTATCAGATTGTTTTTTGAATTTTATAGGTGTTATGCCAACTTGTTGTTTGAAAACACGATTAAAAGTAGCTTTGGAATTGAATCCCGAATCAAAAGCAACGGCAAGTAAGGTTAATTTATCAGCAGTTCCTTCTTCTATTTTTTTTCTAAAATAGTTCACACGATAGGTGTTGACGTATTCGTAAAAATTAGAGGCTAAACAAATGTTAAGCAAGTGAGACAATTTCTTATCTGAAATATCTAGGATGGCTGCAGTTTCTCTTAAAGAAAGATCTTGTTTTTTAAAAAGTTCTTGTTCTGTAAATATTATTTCTAACTGAGTTTTAAGTGCTATAAACTCTGCTGATTCACAATTGAAAAAAGGTATGGGTTTGATTATTTTTTCTTGAGAGGTTTCCTTTTTAACAGATGCTATAGGATCTTCTTGAATCAAGAAGACTTGTACTTGATTCACCCCATAATAACCAATATACCAAATAAGCAATACTAGATAGAAGAGATTTATATATACTAGCCCAGAAATAGGGTAGGCAAGAAGTAAAAGCCCGCTAGTCATATCTATAATTAGGAATAGGATAAGGCCTCGAATCCATATAGAGAGCCATTTTAAATCCAATGTATTTATATTAGAATAGTTGTTTTTTACCAGCTTTCTAAAACGTTTCAATAGTTTGTAACTTAGAAAAAGATAGTAAGCCAAGTGCAATATACCTAGAAAGGGGATTAAGAGAGAAACAATTTGAAAGATGGTTGTTTTGTTGTCGAAAGTGGGGCCCAAGATGTATTGAGGAATACTATAAATAACAAAAGCAATCCCAAAAGGAAGTAGGCTCCTTATAAAAATTTTGAAATGAATCTTAGAGGTATAGATAATTTTGATATACTGGAAAATGAATGGTCCTAATACAAAGGATGTAATAATTCCTAGTGGTGATACTATAGTAGCCAGAAAATCCCAGTTCAAATACGAAGAAGCATAGGTAAGAAACAAGAGTAAATAACCCAAAAGAATACCAGCTAGAATTTTATTAGCTTTTCGTTTTTTCCAAGTCTTACTTAGGAGTAGAATTAGAAATAGGATGGTGCTAATACCAGAGTAGGTCAAAAATGTAGTGAGGTCTTTCAAAAATATTTTTTTATTGCATCATAAAGCTATTTTAGTTTTTTTTATCAAAAAACTTCTCTTTTTCTTAAGATAGAGTATTTTTTCTTAATGTTTTACAACAATTATATATAGTTACCATAGTAACTATATATCTTGTATATAAGTAGCTAAAATAATAAATCTTTTACCCTTTTTATTGTGATATTTTTTGATTTATAATAGGATGTTAAATAAATACCCTGAAATGATGATACAAAGTATTACAACACCAAAAAAGATGGCAATGAGTTTCAAAGTCATTACTTTTTTTAAAAGCATTGCTTCTGGTAAAGAAAGACCTACTACACCCATCATAAAGGCGATTGCAGTACCTAACGGGATCCCTTTTGCCACCAATACTTGAACTACAGGAAGTATACCTGATGCATTCGAGTACATGGGCACAGCCAAAATCGTAGCAATAGGAACAGCAAAAAGATTGTCTTTGTCCATATGTTTCTCAAAAAACCCTTCTGGAATATAACCGTGCATTAATCCACCTATAGCGATTCCTATCAATACATATGGAATGATACCTTTAAGGATTTTCACGACTTCTGCCCAAATAATTGGTAAACGTTGTTTAAAAGTTTGTTTTTCTGTCTGAAATATATCTTGCTCTCTTTGGGCATTTTTTAAAACTTCTTTTACCCAAGGTGTTAGATAGCAATCCAATTTTAGATTTTGAAGTATGATACCAGATATTGTGCCCAATAACACACCACTAACTACATAAATGATTGTTGTTTTTAAACCAAACAAGCCAACAAAAAGTCCTATTGCGACTTCATTGACTAAAGGGGAAGTAATCAAAAAAGAAAAAGTTACACCCAAAGGAATGCCGCCTCTTACAAAACCAATAAAAAGAGGAACTGATGAACAAGAACAAAAGGGTGTTACCACACCAAAAAGACTTGCCATAAGGTATTCTAATCCGTAAAATTTATTTCTCGAAAGATAATTTTTAACCTTGTCTATAGGAAAGTAACTATTTACGATTCCCATAAAAAAGATAACAATAAAAAGAAGTATTAAAATTTTGGTGGTGTCATAAATAAAGAAATTTAGGGCTTCTGCTAAATGTTGTCCTTTGTTTAAATTCAAGATATCATAGACCAACCAATCTGCTATATTTTGTACCCAATCAAACATTTTCAATCATGTTAATAGTACCAGTAATAGAACAAGACAGTTTTATAGTATTGTAGATAGTTCCAAATTTTTCAATATTTTTTTTAAGTAATGCTGTATTAAGCTTTTTATCCTTGCTATAAATTGTTAATATGTAATTGATATGATCCATTCTTGGCGGATTTTCAAGACGTATCGCATTAACTTCTAAAGTGGATTTTGTATAGGTAAATTTCATCATACTCGAAAAACGTTCAACATTCTTTAGCATACAGGAAGCAAAAGAGCTTAAAAATAATTCAGCAGGATTTGGTAATGTTTCAGCAGTCTTTGCAGTGGTGCCAAAATCTATATTTGATTGCTTTATATGAATAATAGCATCTTGATTTGAAATGGACGAAGCCTTGATATGATAATTCATTGTATGTCTTGCAATTAGTATAAAAGTGCTAGTATTTCATCTTTTGAAGGCACTCTCCCTTTTATTGTAATCACGTCATCTATTACCAAAGCAGGTGTGGTCATTACGTTATACTTCATAATTTCCATTATATCTTCAACTTTTTCAATAATTGCATCAATGTTGTTTTCAGAAACTACATCTTTAACAACAGCCGTCATTGATTGACATTTTGAACACCCTGTTCCTAAAATTTTAATTATTTTACTCATAATATTAATATTTGTTTATCCTTAATAACCGATATGATTATTAAAAAACATCAACCAAGCAACCTGTAAAACAACAGGGTTGATTTTCAAAATGCTTTAGAATAGCCCTAACACCTTAGTGAATTTTGGTAAAGCTTTTCAGTACCCTTCCTGTATCCTATAGGTTCTAAACTTCTTTTCATATTTCTTATCGTGAATTTACGATAAGTGTTTGGGGAGAAATGTGACTTTTATCACATTTGTTAATGTTTTTTGTAAAGGGAAGAAGGAACTCTTTTATTTTGAGAGTTTGATCAAACGTTTTTATTTATGTAATTATCTGTAGAATTAGAAAAAGAGTTGAAATTGAAAAAATCAAGATTGTAAATTTTTTTATATCACGAAAGGTTTTGCCTTTTTTCAATATTGTATTTTGAATCTTTTTTGACAAGAGAATGAGGGTTGATACTATGAAAGCAAAAATTAGAGGAGGGTAAAAATTAGGCCTAAATTCTATATCAATATTATTTTTAAAAAGTCCAAGAATTATGGGTATGAACAATATATTCCAAATGATAAGCGTGGCAATAATAAAACTCTTTTTGAATGGAGATTTTTGAAATACTTTTTCTAACACAGGCATAAATTATTATTGATTGGCAAAATATAGGGTAACGTGATCGTATAGGATTAGTTGCGTGTTTTAAGTACCTAATTTAGCAAATACAAACCGAATAGAAAATCCGTGAGGATTTTCTATTCGGTTTGTTCTGGGAATTATTTTTTTATGTTGTTAACATAAGTTATTATTTAGATGCTGATGCTTTAATTAAATTTATACAGTCAATATAAGTTTTCTCAAAGGGTATTTTATCTTCAGGTTGATATTCTGTCAATCTGTGATACACTTGCTTTCTTACATCTGTACATTTATTTAGAAAAAAATCGTTTCCCTGATTGTTTTTGTCAAATCTTTCCATCATAAGAGCTTGCAAAGGTCTAACAACCATATGGTCGACTTTGTCTATAATTTCTATTTGTTTACAATCTTCGCAAATAGTTCTGTATTGATTTAAATCACCAATGTATTGATCTAATAATTTTGTTGTAAATAGATGAGAAGTTTCATGGTACAATGTTCCTCTTATATCATTGTTTAATTCTAAAATATCATTTGCTTTAGTAGTCTCATTGGGCATATCACAAATATTTGCCAGAATTATCGCTCTTTTTTTTAAGTTATAATTATCATAAAAATCAACTGCTTTATTGTTGGCATTATTAGTTAATTCTACGAACACAATTAATTCCAATCCTTTCTGGTTATCTTGATAAAAGGACATAATTTTATCGAAGAGTTTTTCATCCAAAACCTGCTTCTCAATTTTCGAAATAGTTTGACTGTAGTACTCTTTATTGTTTTTGAAAAATTTGTTAAACTCTGATTTTTATATGGAAGGAAATGCTTGTTAACTCGTTTTAGATATTGTGTATTACAAGGTCTTATATCTTCGCTTAAAACATCTTGAGTTGCGATATTGAAAATCGTACGAAAAAATTCTGTTCGTTCATCTATTTTAAAAATGACCTTGTTTTTATTCTCGCTTTCGGGCTCTAAATTTCTAACTGCTGTTTTTTCTTTACAAGCAAATACTATAATTAAAAGAAATACATTAATTAGGAATGGTGTTTTTTTCATTAGTTTATTTTGATCTAAAAGATTGTTCTTTTTTGAAAATGTTGCAGTTTTGGTGTAATATATGCTAACCGTTAGTATAAGAATAGTATGGGATTAAAACGCACTTACTTTGTAGTTTTGCATACTTTGTTATTACTTACCAACTTTGAGTATGGCAGTTACCTTTTGTTATTTTGATATAGTGTTGGTAGTAGCTTTTATTGCAATCCTGGAATATTCACTATTTCGTTAGTTTCAATCTTGTAATCAACTTCATCGTAATTAAAACCAAAGAGGTTAAAAAATTCAGTTTTATAACCTTTTAAATCTCCAATAGATGAAAGTGTTTCTGTAGATGCTTTTTCCCATAATTGTGAAACTTTTTCCTGAATATCGGAACGCATTTCCAAATCATCAATTCGTATTCTTCCTTCTGAATCTGTGGGTACTTGATCAAGAAATAATCTTTCAGTATATAGCCTATGCATCTGTTCGATACAACCTTCTTGAACTCCGTTTTCTTTCATTACTTTGTATAATAAAGAGATGTATAACGGAATAACCGGAATTGCCGAACTTGATTGAGTTACAAGCGCTTTATTAACCGAAATGTATGCTTTTCCATTAATATCTTTTAGTGAATCGGTAATTGTAAAGGCGGTTTTTTCTAAATGGTCTTTTGCTTTTCCAATTGTTCCTTTTCGGTATACAGCCTCAGTAAGTTTTGGTCCAATGTAGGAGTAAGCGACAGTCTTAAAATTAGAAGAAAGGAGATCCTTTTTTTTCAATTCATCTATCCACATTTCCCAATCTTCGCCACCCATTACGGCAACAGTGTTTTTAATATCTTCTTCAGTACACGCATCGATACTTATATTTTTTACTTCTCCTGTATGAAAATCTACAGTCTTGTTGGTGTATGCATTTCCTATTGGCTTTAATGTTGATTTATGTCGAATTCCACTAACTGGGTGGGTTCTTACAGGAGAGGCAAGGCTATAAACAACTAAGTCAATTTGCCCTAAATCTTTCTTAATTAATTCTAAGGTCTTTTGTTTTATTTCATTTGAAAAAGCATCACCATTTATACTTTTGGCATAAATGCCCTCTTTATGTGCTTCCGTTTCAAAAGCAGCAGTGTTATACCATCCCGAGGATGCTGTTTTTCCTTCTAAAGGTGGTTTTTCAAAAAACACACCTATGGTGGATGAATTAGAACCAAAAGCACTCGTTATTCTAGAAGCTAAACCAAATCCTGTTGATGCTCCAATTACTAATACATTTTTTGGACTTTCAATTTTTCCTTTTGATTTTATATAGTCAATTTGATTTAATACACTTTTCTCACAACCCTTTGGGTGAGATGTTATGCAGATAAATCCACGAGTTTTAGGTTCTATTATCATTTATTATTATCTTTTTTAATTACTACCAACAATTCTATATGGTTACCACGGTAACTATATTTCTTTTATATGGGTACTAAAGTAGTAAACTTTTTCTCGATAAACCTTTTAATTAGAGTGTGCAGATTTAAATTTCCCAAGCGTTAATGCGATTAGTAGTATTCCTATTCCAATACCTGTAAATGAGCCTTTGGCTAGATCAGGTAATTCTACATAGTGCGAAAATATTTGTGTGAATGCAATTAGGAACAAACCCATAGATAATAGAATTAGTGATTTTTTTTAGTGATACTATTCATATTTATTGTTTTTATAATTAGTATTTCAAATGCACTATTTGTTACTGAGTTTATTTCAAACTGTTATTTGTTTGTTTTTCTTTTTCATCTTCCATTTTTTCAATCCACCCAAAAAATATAGAAGTCCTATTAGTGTTGCCAAAATTCCCATAGTTGGAAAAAACCCATTCAACACAGAATACACCAACTCTGTAATCCCTCGCAATAGATAAATTCCTGCGATTAGAAATATTCCAATTTTCAAAAATGGTAGTTTTTTAAATGTACCACTAGCCGAAAGTCCGTATAATCCAAACATAAAAAATACCGTTGCCACCAAAAGAGTTGTTAAATACGGAATGGAAAAATGAATTTGTGACAATTCTGCCATTTTTCCCTCAATTCCAAAAGTTCTAAAAACCTTTTCGAGCCAAAATATACCAATTAGGTGAGCAATTGCTATTCCTATATTTAAATACCCTCCAAGCTTTAACATACTTTCTGTCTTTTAATTTTTCTGAGTAGGAGCTAACCAAACTATGAACTATACATGTTGTTGATAATCGTTTTATCTAGTTTATACAATTCGGCCATCTGTTTTTGCATATACTTTTCTGGGGTATATTTTAGAGTAAAATTTCTAATGATTTCAATAAATCTATTCGTTATTGCAATTTTTGATGTAATCCTAGATTGTTTAACTAATTTTTCGACTTTCGATTTTCTATAGTTATAAAAATCCTCGTAAGCAGTTTCTATACTTTTAGATTTTTTGATGAAGTGAGATACATAAAAAGCATCTTCGATTGCTTGAGCGCCACCTTGACCTAAATCAGGAGTCATACTGTGTGCTGCATCTCCAATAAGACAAATGTTTTGTATGCTCCATTTTTTTAACAATTCTAAATCTGAAAGGTCGCCTCTAATTATTTTGTCAATTGGTGTGTTTTCAATCACTTCATTAACAAGTGGATCGAATCCAGAAAACATAGTAGTTAATACGTTCTTTAGATTTTCTTTATCATCCTGTAAATTAGGTTCACTCAATTTTACAGCAAACCAATATACTTTTCCATCTGATATTTTAGATATTCCGAATTGAAATTTTTGTCCCCACAAGGTAAAACCAACTGATTTTAATTCGCTATTTAAGTCGTAATCTGAGATTCCTCTCCAGCAGGTTTGCCCCGAATATCTTATTTTACTATTTGGAAATAATTGTTTTCTTACACTAGAATTAATGCCGTCTGCACCAATAATAGATTTTGTTTGAATTGAAGTCCCATCTGTAAAATTGACTTTTAGAGACTTGTCACTATTTAGAAAATATTCTTCGAAGGTTTTATTTAGTTCTATATTTTCTTGTACTACGTATTTGTATAAAATTTGCTGTAGTTTTCCTCTATGAATTGCCATTGTGGTATATCCAAATGTCTTTTGAACAAACTCTTGATTAGAATCAGATATTGGTTTTAATTTATGATTGGCCACTAAAATTCGATTAAAACTATTTCCAGAATCTTGAATTTCTTTTAATAATGCAGGATTAATCCATTCTAATACTTGTAGCGCATTTGGTGATAACCATATTCCAGCTCCCACTTCTTTTAAATACGCTGCTCTTTCGTATAATCTATAGGGAATATTTAATTTGTCAAAGGATAATGCCGTTACTAATCCTCCTATTCCTCCTCCAATTATTGATATATTATTTGTCATTATTTTGTATTCATAGTAAATCCTCTGTATTCTTTTACTCCAAAAAGGTTATAAAGAAGGCTGTATAAATGGAGTGTAATAAAAGAGGGTATTGTAAACCAGATATGTAAGAAATTTGTTTCACCTTCGATTTTTTACAAAGGTCTATTCAAATTATTAGTTTTCATTTGATATATATCAAATTCGACTATTAAGTTTTCGTATTCTACTCAATGTTTCAAGAGTTATTCCCAGAAAGGAAGCAATATGTGTTAATGGTATCCTTTGGGTAATATTTGGATAAGCAGATAAAATACTTTGGTATTTTTGTTCGGCAGATTGAAACTGTATAGCTACAATTCGTGCCTGAAGTTTTAGCATTGTTTTAGTCGCAACTGTTTTACTTAATCTTTCAAAATCATGATACTTATCAGATAATTTCAAGGTGTTATCTCTAGAAACCTCTAATAGTAAAGTTTCCTCTAACGCTTCTATATAATGTGGGCTTGGAATGTTCTGAAAAAAGCTATTGATAGCACAAATAAAATCTTTTTCAAAAGCAAACCAATCTGTAATATCTTTCCCGTCATTTAGATAATAAGCCCTGACACAACCGCTTACAATAAAGAAGGCCTTATCAGAATATTGCCCTTCTTTTACTATTGCATCTCCTTTTTTTAATTTCAATATTTTAGAATGATTTGAGAATTCTAATTTACATTCTGAAGTCAAAGGAGAATACTTTTCACCGATCATGTCTATGATTTCTTCCTTATTCATTACTGTAGTATTTGAGTACGAGAATTTTTAGTTTATTACCTATAGTTTTAGATTACTATCTTTCATTTCAATTTTATACTTCATCCAATTTCCATTCAACTCAGAAATATTTAGTTCTGAACTACTTTGATTTCATATATAATGCTATCAAATACTACATTACACCATATTCAATGTTAAAGATTTTTTCTTAAAATTGAATCTAACTCCTTTATAATCTCTATTTTCTATTCGTTCAATCTCTTTTTGATTTATATCAAAAGTTATTTTTGTTATAAATCTATTGGATACATTTGAGTAATCAGATTCAATCTCTTTAGTGTCAGATTTGAGTACAAAATCTTCTTCAACTCCAAAAAAGGTTAGAGTTCCTCCTTTAAAAGTTTTGATATTGATCCCACTTAGAATAACGGTTTCTAAAAAGAGATACCCATTTAATTCTTCAATAGTGATATAAAGTTGACCTTCTCTAGATTCAGCTATTTTATCTCCGTCAATATCACTAATCATATTTTCGGTGAACGTGTCAACGTGTAATCGTTCCATAGCTTTAATATTTCCTAATGCGGCTAGAACTTTATCAACTTTTTTAAGCATAATTATTTATTTTTCAATATACGGAAAGGTTATATGTTGGTGTTATAGCAAAGCAAAATGTTACCAAGCTATCGACAACTCTGTATTGATTCTATAACTTTTTCTCAAAGTCTATACATTATAGCAAATATACAAGAACCATTGAGTTATCACTTAGCTGCTATGATATCATATATAGTGCTATTCCAGGCTTCTTGTTTCCTGCTTACATTATGGACTAGAAAGCATCTTTAATTCGAATTCCGTACCTTAGTGTTATGAGGGTATTGTTTGTCATTATGCTATTGGTTTGCATGCAAAGTGGAGCGCAGGATACTGTACTAAAAACAAACGACAGTCTTTCTGTACAACTTTTCGAGAGAGGCGCTCAAAATGTAAATAAATGCACCCCTTGGCATCACATGCAATGTGTTTATATCACCGCAACAGAAGTGTATAAGGATGGGAGTGAAGGGAAATCAACACGCCACTGGTGGCGTATGTCTTATATTGGCAGGGCGTGCACTGCAAAACATGGTACTACCTTTGGGCGAATATTTGAAGGTTTTTTTGCCATCCCGCATTATATAGGAATTGGTATAGGAAATAGTATTGGTTATATGATATATCTTGTGCGAGGCTCTCCAGATAAAATACAAGCACGAAAGCAAAAGAGAAGGGAAAGAAGATTGTTTAGAGATGCAGAACGAAAGAAAGTAAGAAGTATTCGTATTGGTCATACTGAAGGCTAGGAATTATCATTCATAAACCGACGCACCTTTTAAAATATGCATAAAGTTTTCCCAAGTTGGTATGTTTGCGTCAATATTCATTTTCATATTATCATAAAAACCTTGAATATCTTCTGTGTACGACATCATACTTTCTAAAAAATCAATTCTTCTCTCATTTCGAGCGGAGTCGAGAGATAATTACCTTTGATTATCAATGCATTTCGACTCCGTTCGATGTGACGGTTAGTTCTAAAATATACTTTTTAGACAAGCTCTTCTTTCATATGTAACACTTATCCAAGCAATTAATTATAGATGGGGTTGGCAATAGTTTTATTCAGAACTTTTATTACTTTTCAAGAATTCATTAAATGCTATCTTACTTTCGTTTGTTAAATGTTTTTCAGCTAATTGAATTATGGCATCCGGTCCTTTGTTTACCCATTTTATAAGATTCTCATCATTCCCTTTAGCTTCTAACGCGAGCCATACTGCAACTGGCAAAGCACCCCATTTTTTTTTCATAGAACCTCTCGATAAGTTTGCATGCAAATCGTTTTCTTCCTCGGGTGTAAGGTTTGATTGTGTAGATACTTTTATAATTTTTTCGGTAAATATTGGATATAATTTTTTGAAAGTGTTTTTTGATGTCAAGGATAAAGAATCCCCTATAGGAAACCATTTTGGTGACATCGAACGATACATCCCAAAACCTTCTGTCACGCATTCCCACAAAATCTGATCTTTAAATGTATCGAGTTTTAAGTTGTTTTTCTCTGCCCATTGTTTATGAAGCAAATGAGTGAATTCGTGTGCAAATATACGATCAATTCGATTGTCATTAACTGATTTTTTTGCAGATCCATATGCTCTATTTAATGCATTTACATCGAGACAAATAGTTTTATTATTATATGTAAAAGCATCATCTCCACCTTGATATCCTAAAAGGATAGAAATGGTATCATTAACTTTGATATTCTGAAAAGGTACTTTTAGTGAGTCTCTAAAAGTGTTCCATTTATTGGTTTTAGATTCAATTAAGTTGATCCAATCTTGTTCTTCTTTTGTTATTTGTTTAATCACATTTGATAGAGAATCAAGTATAGGAGCATTCTTTCTGCTTGCTAATGCATTTCTCCATTCATTAGATATTTGATTGGAATTAATACCTAATTTAACCTTTATAATTCGGTTGTCTGCAATCGTATTGATCGAAGAGTTCTTTATTACTTCTATACGTTCTGAATTAGTTTCTTTTTTTGAGCTTGAGTTACAATTCATTAATAAAATTGAACTAAAAGCAATGAAGTAAATGCTTAAGTTTTTCATTTGATTGATTGATTGATTCTGAATATAAGAGTTTAAAAATTTACTTATGTTACACAATCCTTATGAATCTTTTTTGATGAATTAGATAGAGTCCACGTTCTTAGAAGATTATTTGTTTCTTATCTTTTGAGGGCTTGAATATAGAAATCCTATTATAGATTATTGCCGACGATCTGTGTATGGTTAGTGGTCGTTTTTTATTCAGGTCTAAACGTAAATGACAAAGTATACAATACTCCTTGTATTCACTATTTTTGAAATTACTTGAATGCCTTATAAGCCCTTATCCAGAATACTTTTTTTACTTCTCTAAAGATTCAATAGTTTGATTTCAAAATCTTGTAATGATGCTCAGTATGATAAGCTGTCCAAATTACTATTTCTCTGATAGTCATTCTTCCCATAAGAGGATGGGGAAGTAGATAAGTATCTAAATCAGACTCAGGCCATTTTTGAAACTTCTTAATCAGTTTCATTTTTTCCTTTTCCAATTTGGAGATATAAGAAATTTTATTAGTGAGAGTAATTATTGGCATATCTCTAGAGATATTAGCAACTACACCGGGATTATCAGCTAGTTTGTCTTGATATTTTTTGACGACCTGATGATATGTACGATTGTCCCTATTATTAGTTCCAAACTTATATTTTAAGTAAAACTTCGGTAGTAGTAATGCTCTGTTTAGGGCTTTTTCACTTTGAATCAAATGAACGATGTGCTCACCAGTATTCCACTTACCTTGAGGACCTTTTATCCAATTTTGATCTGGATGATTTTTGAGCCATTCATATAGTGTTTGGTGTTTTTGCTTTAGGGTATCGATTACTTCTGTTTTTGTCATAGTTTGAAATTTGGGTTTGATTTATGACCTTTAAACCTAAAAAGAGTATCGATTTATAGTTGCTTCTACTCTTCTACACGTAAAATAGATCGGTATGACCACCTACATGTTTCTCAATTGAAAAATAATATCCATGATTTCAATATCCGGAGCTTCATTAATAGCGTAGGCTGATGGTATACTTTTGGCTAAATCAGATTCTTGGTAACTTTGTTGAGATTGTACAGAATCCCAGATATATACCCCTCCATATTCTCCTTCTTTGTTTGTTTTTATATAGTATTTTTGTAGAAGTCCAGGGATAGCTTTAAAATTAGATTCTCTTTCTTTTGCTCTTTTTAATAATTCTTCTTCTGGTAAATCTGATTTCAACTTAATAATTTGCAATATCATAAGAATTAAATTTTGATTTTTAAAGTCGCAATCTATTTATTTTTTATGATTGAAAATTGTAAAAATCGGTCGTTTTCATTTTTAAGCAATACTTTTGGCGTAAACCCTGCTATTTTCTTTATTTCTTTTATGAAATGAGGTTGATCAAAATAACCCTCTTCAGGAAATAACTGTCCTTTTCTTATCTGACTAAATGTGGCTGCACATTTTCGAATACTACAATACCTTTTTAAGGAAAGTCCAAAAGTAGATTGGAAATATCGGTTTATTTGTCTTTTTGACCAATTAGCTTTTTGAGAATAATATTCAACTGTCTTATTTCCTTTTGTTTGATTGATCGATTTTAAAAGAATACATTTTCTAGGATCAATAGGGTCTTGTTCTTCTATATATGATAACAAGCATCTGTTCAAGTATTCGAAGAAACAAGAGTCAATATTTTTGTTAAACCCATCAAGTCCCAAATATGATTTTTGTAATCCCTTTATATTATTAAGTAATAAGGTGATACTTTCTTGAATTATATTTTCGATTGCAAGCAACCTGAACTGTACTCCGTATATTGTAGTTTCTGGTGAGATAACTACATTGGTTTTATGATCCCATAAACCAGTCAAAAATACCCCATCCAGATTGTCATTATGAAAGCAAATCAATAAATCGAAAAAGCCATCGGGTAATATTGTGTAATATTGAAAATCTTTATTCTTGTTTTCAAGCTTCCAGTAGCACCTTACATAATCCCTAAGGTCTTGATGAGCTTGTTGTTGAAAGTAAATCATCTAAAACTCCTATTTAATATTTTTTTGTTCCTTGTTTACATTCATCTATTTAGTCGTTTGCCAGTTTATTTGAGCTGTCAATTCTTTATCTTAATGATCTCTAACGGTCTTGTGTATAGTGAGTTCGCATCTTGGATGCACATGTATTATATAAATTGTATTACGGTTTTTTATTTTTCTGTAATTAGTTTAATCCGTTCACAGTTTAGTCGAAACATTTTTCCGTTTTCAAAAAGATAAATAACATCGTCATTCTCATTTGGTTTAGAATGCTCCATAAATCCGTCATTTATTTCACGCATTGATTTAGAAAAGAATGTAATTCCGCTTAATGTGTTTTCGTCTTCTGGAAATTTCGAATTATCTCCATCAATTAAATTTTTGAAATTAACATTTTCATGAATAAAAGTGAGTTTATTAAACTCGTTTCTATGAATCCAATTCCCATTCGATTTGATAAATTCAATTCGAACAATGTTATCTAACTCTACTATTTCTTTAAATTCAAAATTGTTATGCAAATCAATATGAATTCCATTTAATCGGACTGCATAGTTTTCTTCAATTTTAAAGTTTGTTTCCATTAATTATCATTCATAAACCGACGCACCTTTTAAAATATGCATAAAGTTTTCCCAGGTTGGTATGTTTGCGTCAATATTCATTTCCATATTATCATAAAAGCCCTGAATGTCATTTGTATACGAAATCATACTTTCTAAAAAATCGGAAAGATTACTATTTTCCCATTCAGATTGATTATTGTCAAAATCGGTTTTAAACTCTTCAAGAAATTTTATAAATTCAATTCTTGTCATTAGGATTACATTTCTTTTATATGAGTAGCTAAAATAGTAAATCTTTTATGTCCTTAACTTTTTTGTCTTGCCACTAGCGAGACGCTAGCGGGAGGAGGGGTATGAAATGTATCAAGGCAAGTATACTTGAACCAATTGATTTATCTGCGCATTTTTATTTCTTATTCAATGTATAAAAATTTAGCACCATAACAAAAAGGAAATGATCTTTCTGTCTAGCACTAAACTTTGCTCTGATTTCATATATCTTGTCGTAGCTCGTTATTTTTTATGTTTTGTATTTCGTTTCTGTATAGAAGTATAGCCAGTCCAGATGAAAATATTATGCAACTAGCTAAAGTTAAAATTCCATTATGCAACATAAAATATGCGATTCCGATTGCAGGTGCTCCAATTATTACCATCAAAGCACTTATTGTATGCTTTCTGATGAAATTCCAAGCGTGAAGTGACAAACCAATAAAAAGCATAGAAGGCCCAACAATTACAAAAGGATACACAATTGAAGGGATATTGTTTAAGTGATTACTTAGTTCTGCTCTACTAACATTATCGCTACCAAAACTCCACATAATTAAGTCAATAGTGCAAAGTCCAATATGGGCAATGACACCCAATATTGTTACAAAGGATGCTATAGAATTTAGATTATTTTTTGGGAACACATAATTAAATGAAATAAGTAATACCGCTGCTATCAAATTAAACCAATGAGCAAAGTCAATTGGTTTTTGAGCATAAGCAAATTCCTGGCCTTGAGAAAACATTACATAGCTTGTAACGAAAAGAATCAATCCTAGTAAGCAAAGGTTTTTTGGTTTCATTAGTTGTTTTTTTATTTGACCGTTACAAATTCTAACTTTTTTTCAACTTAGAATCATTTTAATTCCGAACCGTCGAATTTTTATGTTGAACTGTTTGCATAATGAGCTACAGCAATTATATATAGTTACCATGGTAACTATATATCTTTTATATGAGTAGCTATAATAGTAAATCTTTTATGTCTTTACTTTTTATTCTCAACATGGGGGGTACCCCCTTGTCGATATTGGGTCGAACCCACCAAAAGGTAGTTCGAGCTGATATTTTAATGCTTCGAAGGGTCATCATCACCCTTCGAAGGGATACAGAGAGGGGTCGAGCCGATATGATATGGCCTAGAGGGCTTGGCAGGAGGGGTAAAAGTGATCCTTTTTGGGGTTCGATGCCATAAAGGGAGCCTTCGAAGGACTTCGGTAACGCCTCGAAGGGTGTCTTTAAGGGGTAGTCACATGTCAGTATGGGATCGAATGTATCAAAAGGTAATTCGAGCTGATTGTTTAATACATCGAGCTGATACATTAACGTTTCGAAGTCATAAACTCATCCTTAGAAGGGATAAATTATGGAGTAAAAGTGATACTTTAAGGGTTTTTTGCGATACATCGATAGGTAGGGATCCAAAAAAAGATAGCTCGAACTACCTTTTTAACGCTTCGAAGCACTTCGGTACCTCTTCGAACTACCTTATAGGGTACTTCGAGCTATGATTTTACTACAAAGAAGTACCTTGTTGATCCTTGCAAGTGTCTCGGTAACGCTTCGAGTTATGTTTCTGGATGGTTTTTTTGTAGAATTCGTTTACTGTAGTAGTCACTTACTCTGTCTTACCACTAGCGGTAGCAGGCGACTTTGAAAATAAACACAGACCTTTCGATTAAACCCAAAACCCTTATGTTTTCTTATAGATTGTTGGTAGTAGTTTTTTCTTCTATTCCTGGATTTTCAATAGTCTTGTATACTTATATTTTTTTTGAGAAAACTATATTTTCGTAGCCTTTTCCATTGACTATAAAATTTAATTCTCCAACGTTTTTAAATTCATTTCTTTCATAGAATCTAATGGCTCTATTGTTTTTTATGTAAACGGTGAGCCACATGGTATCTAATTGTAATTTTTTGGCTTGCTCTTCAACAAAAGTTAGTAGCTGTTGTCCAATTTTTAAAGGTATAAAATCATTTAGGATGAAAATTCGTTCTAATTGACAACTGTTTTGTGATGTAATATTTTCGTTTGACGCATTTACTACTAATTTCGCATAACCAACAGGTAAATCATCTGCATAAATAATATAGAAAAGTTGCTTGGGGTTGTTTATATTCTGTTTCGTTTTAAAAACTGAAAAATTCTCGTTAAGATATTTTAATACATCGCTTTTATCTTCGATATAATGACCATGAGATTCAACCCATGTTAGTCGACCTAGAAGTGCTAAAACCTCTGTATCTGCTTTCGTAGCTATTTTTATTTTAATCATTACTATTCTTATTTATTCGTAATCTTCTTATATGATAACCATGAAGCAACACAGCAATTGTGCAGCCTACAATTATTGGTGTAGCGCTAATTAATGCACCATATAAAATGTAACCTGTATTTGCGATTAGTGATATTAAACGTAGTTTATATTCGCCTTTGGTGGACATAGAATATAAATTGATAACTAGAGCTATATATCCAATACTATCAATTAAAAATGGACTCATATTTTATCTTTTTCTGTTTGATTAATTTATATTGGAAACTATCCTGTTTAAATAGTGAGATACAAATATATAATGCATTATCTTGTTTTTGGTTTATAATCGAATTAATAATTGTATATTTGAATTCGATACTATCGAATAAGCAGTGATAAAATTACGATTACAAATGGATATATTAGATAAAAAGATACTTGAAATACTAAAAATTAATGCTAGAGAAAGCTTCGCTAATATTGGAAAAGAAGTAGGATTGTCTGCTCCTGCAATAGGCAAGCGTGTTAGGCTAATGGAAGAAGAAGGCATAATCGAAGGCTATGCTCTAAAATTGAATCATGAAAAATTGGGCATTGAGACTAAAGCATATATAACATTAGTAATACATCGAGGATCAACAGGATCAAATGATGCTCAAAAACAAATACAAGCAATGGAAGAAGTTCAAAGTTGTGATAGAATTACTGGTGATGATTGCTTATGCGTTTTAGGTTATTTTAGAAACAATAAACATCTTATTTCCTTTCTTGAAAAAATCGCAGAGTATGGTGCTTCAAAAACGAGCATTATTTTAGAAGCGTAATCTATTTCCTTGAAAAGTTCTATAAACAGACAAATTCTGTCATTTATTTATCTGTAAGAGGTAATATTACTGCCAACGACTCGGCTATGGTTAGTACGGGTGCTAAAAGTAATGAATTTTCGATTTGGTGGACTTAGTTAAAAAGCACTACACTTTGGGTTAAGTGCCAAAACCCTTATTAATTATAGCCTTTGTTAGGCAATCGTTATTCATTTTCCAACACAAAAATTCCGGATTATCAGTAGAACTCATTGCTTTAATTAATTCTTCATTATTGAATTCTGGGAATTTCTGAAAACTCTCTAACATTTTTGATTCACCTGTTGCACCACCTGGAATAGATAGTATTATTTGTTCTCCTAATATTCTCCACCAAACACCTGTTCCCCAAGGTCCAGTATCATTTGTCTCAATAATTATTTGACTAATGTCACTTATTTGAAGTTTTGTTTCAAGTCCATCATAGTCAACAGTCCTAATTTCAATTTCATTTATTTCTACTAGCCATTTGGATTCAGGACTGAAATTTTCAATATCATTTTTCTTTTTCTTAAAGAATGAAAATATTCCCATTTTATGCTACTTTTATTGTCTCGCTAAATTCGAAAAACATATTGATTTTTTTAGCAATTCAGGTTTCGATTTGTGCCGATGGCGCGGATTTGTAATCCGTGCTATTAATACTTTAAAATAAATTTAAAACAATCTTATCTA
>NZ_JACA01000025.1 GCF_000520995.1 Aquimarina macrocephali JAMB N27
ATTGCAAAAAGGAAATAACCTTTCGATTAAACACTAAACTTTGCTCTGATTTTATATATAATGTTGTAAAACGTTTTTATTACAGAAATAATTTCCATACTTCCAAAACCAAAAGTAATATTGCTGAAATAGATAGACCTAAGGTTAATATTATTGTTTTCAAGTTCTCTTTTTTAAAAATTGAAATGACTGATAGTATGAAAGAAGTTATTCCTATAAAAATATAATCGAGTTGCATTAGATGCTTAATTCCATATAATGCTTGTGTCTTTCCAGTTGCGGTTTGGTATTCGTCAAATAAATTATATTGGATGGAAATAGCAATATAAATTCCAATGAGGCTTATAATTATAGATATCCTAGAAATGAGCATTATTGTCCAGTCTTTTTATTCAGTAACTCTTTTTCGTAACTCGTTTGAAATCCGATATAAGTTATTTCTTTGATTTTTATTTTTTCATTCTCAACCCACGCCGATGGCACGGATTTGCAATCCGTGCTATTAAAACTTTAAAATAAATTTAAAACAATCTTATCTATAACTGGATTATTATAATGTACTTTAACAAAAAAACAGTCACATTATAAGTGGCTGTTTTGGTATTTCCTTATGTTTCACGGATTACAAATCCGCGCCGTCGAGTTTTGGCACTTAACCCTTATTATTTTTATACTTTGTTATGTCTTGTTATTTTGCCTCCAGATTTCTAAAGTGATTTTGACCAAATTTTAAATAGTGCTTTTGCCTCTTGTGTTGCTTTAGAATCTATTTCAAACACATAGTTAGTAACTTTTGGAAACATCATACCATCTAGGTTTATCGTGTTTCCATTTCTTATAATTGATATTGAATAAGTATCATTAGGATTTAAAAGTGACCACATTTTCTTTATATCGCTTATAGTATTTTCATCAAATGCTTTGTTATTTACTGTTTTTATAATATCTCCTTCTTTAAAGCCTATTTTTGATGCTTCTTCTGAACATTTTAAAATAATAAACCCTTTTTCTGTTAAATAATATCGTAAACCTGTTTGGCTTTTAGTTGTATCAATAACTTGTTCTATGAAATTTACTCCAATTTTTTTATAGATTTCTTTTAATGGTAAAGGTTTTGCACCTATAATATAGTTATCAATGAAAATTTTAATCTCAGGGTTTGACATACTTACTATTTCATCATAAAAAGTATCTTCTTTAAATGGTTTTGAAGGTCCATATTTTTGAATTAACTCGTTAACTAGTTCACGCAATCCTTTTTTACCATTAGATAATTCTAACAATTTAATATCTAATAACCCCATAGTAAGTGCGCCTCGATGGTAAATATTGACATATTGTTCCTGTCCTTCATTTGAATAAGAATTTAGAGATAATTTTTCAAGACTATAATCGCTATCAAAAAATTGACTTGCATCTACTTTTCTATGTAACAATTCAAAATATTCTTCTAAAGAAATCTGATCAGACCTAAATAACATTGTATTTGCAGCCCATTCTGTAGTGGCTTCATATAACCACAAGTGCTTTGAAGGTACAGGTTTGACAAAATTAAATTGTTCTATTATTTCACTATGAATATTTAATGGAGTTACAATATGAAAGAACTCGTGCGCGGCCGTATTTTTAACAAACTGTTCCATAACTGACCATTTGTTCTCTCTCAATACATATCCTGAACTATAAGAATGTTCCCAAGCACCTGCATCTTTATTATCAAAGAAAAATAAAAACGTATATCTATCTACCGGTAATCCGTATAAAAACTTGTCTGCAGCAACTAGTATTTCTTCCATAGAAGAAAGTATTTCGTTAGAATTAACAATTTTATTTTGAGAAAACGTAAACACATCAATATCTGTGTTACCAACTTTTGAAGAAGCCACATTTAATTCTCCTAAAAGAATTGGAGAATCTACAATTTCATCATAGTTCTTTGCCAGATATCTACCTTGGTTATCTTTCTTTAAAGCAGTTCCTATTTTCCAATGGTTTGGATACTCAATTTTTACTCGAATTGGAGCAGCCTGTTTACCTTTGAAATACCCAAAAACAGCCTGTCCATTTATTAGTGCGTGATCATTCTCTATTGAAGTACCACACATTAAATAAACAGTGTTTTCCTTTATTTTAGAATCAAAAGTTTCTGCAATTTCATATGTTATTTTTACTGTCTTTTGTGGAGCAGATAATTCATATTGGTTTACAGAAATCTTCTTTACAGGAAGGCTTCCATTATTAGCATCAAAAGCGTTAAAATTTGAAACAAAGCGACCAATGTCCATCACTTTGTAGGTGCCTGGAGCTGTAGCAGCAAATTGAAAAATTGCATTTTCTTTTGTTAGATTTGTAACATCAATGGTTATTTTAAATGTATCGTTTGACCTATCGTTTAAATTAATACTATAATCAATGGTTGTTCTGTTTTCACTTTCACTGATTTTTATAGACTTACACGATAACGTTATTAAGATTAAACTTAAAATTAGAACTTTTTTAATCATTATTGATTTGGGATTTTGCAATTGGTAATTATTTTTTGTAACCCTGAATTAATCTGAATTATTTCATTTTTTGATAAACCATATAAAGCTGTGCGTCTATTCTCTAGAATAGTTGACTCTAATGCTTTTAGGGATTTTGTGCCTTTATTTGAAATAATCAAGTTAAACCGTCTTCTATCCTTTTCATTTATCTCTCTTTTTATATAATCTTTTTTTACCATTAATTCGATCATTCTAGTTATAGAGGCATAATCTTTAAATAATAATTCAGCCATATCTTTTTGAGATAATTTCGAATTATCACTAATTATAATAAGTAATAAAGCTTGATCAACAGTAATATCTAATCCAGTTTTGTCAATATTATTTTGACATAATTTCCGATATTCTTTAATAGCTTGTTCGATGGAATAAAGAATTGTTCCAGTAGGAGTATTAAATTTCATAAAAAAAATACTTGATATATATATATATATGATACAAATATACTTGATATATCAAATAAAACACAATTTATTTAACTAATTTTTGAATAAACTAAATAAAGGGTTGAGTTATTTTAATAAGGCATAACGCCAAATATATGAATCGGAGCAAGGCAAACAAGCCTGAATCAATTGATCTATCTGCGCATTTTTATTTCTTATTCAATTTATAAAAATTTAGCGCCATTGCAAAAAGGAAATAACCTTTCGATTAAACACTAAACTTTGCTCTGATTTTATATATAATGTTGTAAAACGTTTTTATTACAGAAATAATTTCCATACTTCCAAAACCAAAAGTAATATTGCTGAAATAGATAGACCTAAGGTTAATATTATTGTTTTCAAGTTCTCTTTTTTAAAAATTGAAATGACTGATAGTATGAAAGAAGTTATTCCTATAAAAATATAATCGAGTTGCATTAGATGCTTAATTCCATATAATGCTTGTGTCTTTCCAGTTGCGGTTTGGTATTCGTCAAATAAATTATATTGGATGGAAATAGCAATATAAATTCCAATGAGGCTTATAATTATAGATATCCTAGAAATGAGCATTATTGTCCAGTCTTTTTATTCAGTAACTCTTTTTCGTAACTCGTTTGAAATCCGATATAAGTTATTTCTTTGATTTTTATTTTTTCATTCTCAACCCACGCCGATGGCACGGATTTGCAATCCGTGCTATTAAAACTTTAAAATAAATTTAAAACAATCTTATCTATAACTGGATTATTATAATGTACTTTAACAAAAAAACAGTCACATTATAAGTGGCTGTTTTGGTATTTCCTTATGTTTCACGGATTACAAATCCGCGCCGTCGGGAACCAATCGATTAACCACTAATCAATTATGATCACATATATCGTGTTATAACTTTTTTTTAAAACGTATAAAATCGAACAAAATGTCTGTATTTCACATTTACAACTTTTCCGTTATTCATACCAGGAGACATTTTGGGAATGGAAGTAAATATCTCATATACATTCTTTTTAGCTGTTTCTGTTGGACCATTTACTTTAATGTCTTCAATTTCTCCATTACTATTGATTATGAATTCACTTCTAATTTCAACTAACGTTCTAGGATCGAATTCTTTTGAAATCAGTTCTGTATTTAACTTTCGATGAATAAAACCGTTGATTTTATCTTTTGTACATTTTTTATTTTTTTCCTCCTTCTTTTTCCTCTTACAATCGTTAAAAAGGGGGGCAATTTCCACATCTTTCCATTCAGTAAATTCAGTTTGAGATTTTTCTATTTCGTTAGTCACTTCTTGAGACTTAACGGATAAAATCGTTAAAATAAAAAGGAGAATAGATAATTTGGTTTTCATATTTAATTTTGATTGACTATAACAAAGATATATAGTTACCCTAGTTACTATATATCTGTTTGTAATTGTTTATGATTATTTATAAACGTTTGTTTGTGTTATGAGATCACATCTATCAATGCTTTTGTTTTTTTATACTATAAATTCTTGCCTATGTTTTCTGATACCGTTATCGGTTAATCCAATCTCATAGGCTTCGGCATATACCTCATCACGAGCTTCTAATTCGTTCCAGGCATCATTTAATAAGCTCATTTCGATTCTATCGAGATCAAAGACATCATTGTATTTTATAGTTTGATTCAATTGTTTCTTTTGATCTGGTTCTTGTAACAATGCACTAATAATCTTTTTTTGAATGCCTTTAATGATGTGTTGGTCCTCTTCGTGATGATCTTTGAGGTTATATTTTACTTCAAGATGTTCTAATATTCCTTGTTTTATTTTTTCTTGTTGGATATTCTTATGTTCAGAGATTTCTCTGATTTTACGGTCTAATTTGTCCATTTTTTTAACCCCTTTTTTTCTGGATGCTACTAAAATATACCTACGGTATATTTTTGAGCACTAAACTACTATTCCCTTTTTAGATATTTTTACGGGAACCCGCAGGAGGGAGATAAAAGTTTAGTTTAATGAGGTTGGTTGGATGGCCTTTTTAGAGAATTTATACATAGAACATAAACTATTAGTGAAGTTTTTGCATATTTACCTATACAAACTCTACCCAAACAATTGATTTTATTATAAAACATGATAGAGGATATATTTAAAAAAATTACAGAAGAGTACTGTGAAATTAGTACCGAAGCTATTTACGATTGGTCCGAAAAAATAAAAATTGTAGAGTATAAGAAAAGAGATGTACTGGTAAAAGAAGGTGCATACTCACATAAGTTTTATTATATCATACAAGGTGCACTCAAAGCCTATTACTTATCTGATGATAAAAAAATAACCGATTGGTTTGCATTAGAAAATGATTTTATTCCGTCGACTACCAATCATATGCATGGCCAACCCAGTTCACATACCATAGAAGTATTAGAAGACAGTGTTCTGGTAGCATTAAACCATGATGATTTAGAAGATTTGTGTAAAAAGCACCATGATTTTGAACACCTGTACCGCCTTACACTATCCAAAGTAATCTACCAGCTTAGAGAGCGAATAGCTTCTCTTCAGTTTAGAACGGTACAACAACGTTATGATAGCCTGATTCATCTACATCCAAAAATCGAATCCCGTGTTCCTCTGGGAGATATAGCTTCTTTTCTGGGGATTACACAAGAAACATTGAGTAGGATTAGAGCTTCAAAGTAAGAATTTGATTTAGATCAAAAGTTTGTATTCGCTAAATAGATAATTTTGTTTTCGGATTTTGAAATGGAACTATCAGAATGATATTTCGTTTGTTTTATTTCCCTAAATACTTTTGAAGAAATGAAAAGAATACATCTATTCGAATTCGAAGATTTACCATGGTTTCCTAACGGGATTAGAATTTGTATGACCAGACTAATTATGGTAATGCATAAAAAATTTGGTACCAGTCAGGATATGGCTATGCTACTTGCTGATCTTATTAAGCATACAAAAACAACAAAAATTATTGATTTATGCTCGGGTAGTGGAGGCCCAATGCTCGATACGATACAGCTATTGCGAAATCAGTATAATGTAAAAGATGTTGAATTGGTTTTATCAGACTTGTATCCCAACGTAGTAGCTGCCAAACGAATAAACGGCAGCAGCGATTATATGAGTTATAGAACAACTCCTCTGGATGCTACGCATATTGATGATTCGATACAAGGGATATTTACAATGATAGGTAGTTTTCATCATATGAAACCAGACCAGGCCAAAAGTATTTTGACAGCCGTACAAAGAAAAAAGCAACCGATATGTATTATGGAAATCAACAAAAAATTTCCTCTCTTGCTATGGTGGCTCTTTATTCCTCTTAGTGCCGTTTTATGCCTTTTTATCACTCCTTTGGTACGACCTTTAACGATTAAGCAGATTATTTTTACCTATGTAATTCCTATAATTCCTTTATGCTTTGCGTGGGATGCGGTAATTACCAGCGGAAGAATTTATCGGTTAGAAGATCTCGATGAGCTTTTACAAGAAATTAAAGAAGACACCTATATTTGGAGAAAAGAGGTTATAGGAGGGAAATCTGAAAAAATTTGCCTGATAGGATATCCAAAAGAATAAGGTATCGTGTTTCATAAAGCTAACCTTATTCTTTTATGAATCATCATCTAATGTATTTCTATAAAGATGTCTTTATTGTCATTTTCAAATGGGGAAGGCTCGAGATGGGCATGCCCGATATCATAAATTTTACCCGATACCTTTTCTATTGTATACCACGACTCCTGAAATTCTGATACTACGCTTATCGTGTAATAATTCTCATGTTCTCGAATGATCATATCATCCTCAAAATTTTCTACGTTAACCGAACCAACTTTAGTACTCTTATTAATCGATTCGATTACAAATTGAATGTTTCTCTCTGTGTCTTTTGTTTGTTTATAAAAAGGAATTTCTTTTTTGCTATTAGACTCTGCAGGATTAGAAATTGAGTGATATGAGGTTATTTTTTCTTTAAGATGTACCATTGCACCAAAATAAAAAACAGTTTTTAAAGGGAGATATTTTATTGGATTGTTAAACAAAACGAAAACCTCTTTACCATTGGTGGTTACTCTAATTCTGGAAAAATTTTCTGTGCTAGCTCCTTTACCAACCAGCTGTAAAGCAGATTGTACAATAGCATCTTTACCGGGAGCGATAATTTCTGAGACTTCCTCATTCATTGTAATGTCCTGAGAAAAACAAGTAGTATGGTGTAGTAGAACTAGAAATAGAGAGAATATAGCAATACATTTCATTAACTTATCTTTTATGAGTACTAAACTACCGTAATGGTTTTTATATTCCTAATGATAAAAAAGAGGACATTTTATTACGGTAAACTAAAATGGGAGTACTCAATATATGTTACAAATAACTATATCTCTCGTCTTCTGATTAAAGATAACGATATGAGATACCCGTTGATTAAGCCTAAATACTACTTCACCTTATTCAAAGAATTGATTGACTTTATAAAAAAGCCTAAGAATGAAAAAAATCTGGAAAAATCTGTAAGACTCAAAATTTATGATACTATTGGACTGTACTTTTTAAAATTTATACTATTAATCCCTGTAATTTTGTTTTTCGCTCTCGTATATGACCCAGAGAATGTACAAAAGGTAAATATGTCAGAGCGTTTTTCTCCATTAGCATTATTAATCGTCGGTGGGATAATTCTCCCTCTTATCGAAGAAGTTGCTTTTAGACTTTCCTTAAGATTTAAACCCATTTATGTTGCACTGTCATCAGGTGTATTCTCATATTATGTATTAACCAAACTTGTTTTTCAAACAAAAATAAGTGCAGTAGACGAAAGTTTTTTGATACGAGCTGTTATCGCAATTGCATTAGGGATACTCTTGTATCTGGTAGTTAATAGTACATCATTAAAAGAGAAGTTGGCTAACTTCTGGAGAACACATTTTAGAAGTATATATTATGTCTCTTGTGTGTGTTTTGCCTGGATACACATTACAAAGTATGAGTTAAACTGGACAAATATTCTTTTGCTTCCGATTCTTACCTTACCTCAATTAATGAGCGCATTAATTTATGGATATATAAGAGTATCTTTTGGTTTCAGGTATCCATTGTTTTTTCATATGTCTAACAATCTTCTGGCGATAAGCTTATCTCTTTTACCGTTTACAGGTTAAGAAATTAGATACTCAATTTTACTATATAAAAATACTGTCATAAAGATAAAACACAGGCTTGTATTATCGGCGATTGATTCGATGGCTATTTTTCAGTTATTCAATGTATAAAATGGAAAATATCACTTTTTGGAGATTAATCCTTTTTGAGATATCCTGATCGCAGTATATTTTTATATAGTAAAAATTAATACATTATGTCTACTAACGAATACTCCTATCTTCGATGTGATCACTGCGGAGAAATTTATGATAAGAACGAAATCCATAACTATTGTCCAAAAGATAATCAGCCTCTGGTTGCACACTATAATTTGGATGGCCCACTTTCTAAAGACAGTTTAAAAAACAGGCCGGCTACAATGTGGCGATATCATGAGTTACTACCAATCGAAAAAGAAGAAAATCAAGTGAGCCTGGGAGAAGGGTTTACACCACTTCTCACCTTATCAAAGCTAGAATCAACCTATAACCAATCCCAGTTATTACTTAAGGATGAGTCTGGCAATCCTACAGGTTCTTTTAAAGCCCGGGGAATTAGTATGGCAGTCAGTAAGGCAAAAGAACACGGGATTAAGGCAATGTGCATCCCTACTGCAGGAAATGCAGGAAGTGCTCTTAGTGCATATTGTGCTAAAGCAGGAATTAAAGCTCATATTTTTATGCCCGAAGAAACTCCAAAAACGTTTCAGTTAGATTGTGAAATTATGGGAGCTAATGTTACTAAGGTAAAAGGAAATATTGCAGATGCTGCCGGTATGATGAGATCAAAAAATGATGGATCCTGGTTTGATGTATCTACATTGCAAGAACCGTTTAGACTAGAAGGAAAAAAGACAATGGGATATGAAATTGCAGAGCAGTTACAGTGGGAACTACCAGATGTAATTCTATATCCTACAGGAGGCGGCACTGGATTAATAGGAATATGGAAAGCTTTTCTTGAAATGAAAGCCTTACAATGGATAGATCATATTCCTACCCGAATGGTAGCTGTTCAAGGCGATGGATGTAATCCTGTTATTACCTCTTTTCATAATGAAATGGACCATGTGCCAAAGCATGATAATCCCGCTCCAACGATAGCCAATGGATTAAGAGTGCCAAAGCCGTTTGGAGATCGATTGATCATGAAAACATTATATGAAAGTAACGGAACAGCCATTTCTATTTCTGATCAGGAAATAAAAGAAGGGATGCAGGAATTTGCAAAAACAGAAGGGTTATTTATTTCTCCAGAGGGCTCTGCAGTATGGGCAGCATATAAAAAATTAAAGCAAACCCATTGGATAAAAGATAATGAATCAGTAGTGCTTCTTAATACAGGCTCTGTATATAAGTATATCGAAAATTTATATTCATAATTTATAAATAATAGTACTCCTTTTTAAACCTGAATTCGATGTAAGAAATTTACGTCAATTCGAGTGATCCTATACTTCGATATAACTCAGTACAGGCTGGAGGATTGTATCGAGAATAGTGATCTTCCTTCAAAAAAGCTATTCTCGATACAGTTTTCCTCCATTTCATTCTGAAAAACCACTCGAATTAACGCTTTTTTAAACATTATAACTTACGTCGAACTCAGGTTTTAAGAGAAAAAACAACTTGATACTGATCCAAAAAAACTGGTAACTACATAAAATAAATACTGTTTCACTGAAAACAGGGTAGTGTAAACAGTGTATGGCTTCTACTTTTGGATTAAATAATTGATTATCAAATAGGTACATGCTATAGTGACTAGGGCTTACTATGCTCTGTATTGTACATTCAATTATTGACAATCACACATTTAATTCTTAAAACAACAAATCATGAAAAAAACAATTTTTAAAGTAATCACTATTTTAACTTTGGCAATCTTTATTAGTAGTTGCGAAACCGATGATGGTACTCTTGATGGTATCGAAGGAGAATCAAAAGATGTATCTGTAGAGGCCTCTACAACAGATAAGTCTACTAAAAAAGCAGGTAATACTTGCCATAATTGGAACATTATAACCTATGAAGGCCCTGTGTGGATAGACGTTAGAAACCAAAAAGAATATCCTTATGTAAATACCATTATGACTGCTGAAGCAACTTGTGACGGACTATGGGTTGCCTCTGGAGGTTTTAAAATTATTGATAATACCAAAAACAAAAGAAAAGTACGAGTTAAAAGAATCAATAAAAATAAAGGCTATCTTACTTTTTTTACTAGTGATGGTCGCTATTCTACACGTAGTTTTGATGCTTTCATTTATCCAGATACTCCAGTTCCATGCCCTGGTAATGAACATGTAAATATGCTTAGTTATGCCTATACTGTTATGGCTAGAAAACACAATCCGAAGTATACATATAGCTGGAAAGCTGTTAGTCCTAGTCAAAGAATCTTTTATGGTACCGGGAGCAGAATTAGACTAGGTTATGGGCGTTACACTGTTACTCTAAGTGTCTCTAAACCAGGTTGCACTACTAAAACAGCAACTGAAACCTTTTTTCTTGAAAGCGATGGTATTCCAGAATAAATTGTTAAGCTAATCATTGACTCTAGTTCATAATTGGGTTATATATGATTTTCAATTCTCATCCCATCCTAAACCCCTACCAAAAGGAAAGGCTTTTGCCCCCTTTCCTCTGGGATGGAGTTGGAATATTACATGAAAAATCAACACTATTTAAAACTAGAGTCAAATCATTATACTAAAAATTATGACAGGCAGATTGCTATGATAAATTAAACCGTTCTTTAAGAGCTTGTTTAACGCGTTCTAAACCCGCCAGGATATATTCTTTGCGTTCTCCAATCCCTATTCTGAAATGATGGTCCATCCCATAACAATCTCCTGCCAAAATAAATACACTTTTTTCTGTACGTAACCATTCGGCCAGTTCGGTAGAATTAATATCTAAATTGTATTTTATAAATAACATTCCACCACTCTTTGGGGGTACATATTCAAATAAGTCCCCGTATTGATCCAGCCATTGCTTTACCACTTTTAGGTTTTCATTAAGCATGGTTCTGTTTCGAGTTAGTATTTCTTTACGTTTTTCGGGCCTTAATGCGATCTCACCAATATAATGACTCATTATACCCGCAGTAATAGAAGTATAATCATGATATGCCCATGTATCTGCAATTAGTGTTTCGGGGCCTATTAACCACCCTAAACGTAATCCGGGTAGGGCATAGGCTTTAGACAGTCCACCGTTAACCATAACTTTGTCATACATCCCAATAAAGCTTTCGATAATTTCTCCGTCTAATTCGGCTCCACGATATACTTCGTCACAATATACCCAGGCATCTACACGCTTTGCGATAGTTACAATTTCTTGCATTTCTTCAGAAGAAAGTGTGTATCCTGTTGGGTTATTAGGATTACATAGCGCGATCATTTTTGTTTTTGAAGTGACCAGAGATTTTAATTCTTCGATATCTGGTCTCCATTTGTTTTCTTCACGTAAATGAAATGCCTTGGGGATACATCCCATCTCTTCGGCAATACCCCAGATCTGCATATAGTTGGGTACCATCATAACCACTTCATCCCCTTTTTCTAACAAGGTATGACAAGCAATAAAATTCGCTTCAGAAGAACCATTGGTTACCAATACATTTTCCTCATTAGCACCATTATACATTGCACTAATTCTTTTACGCAAAGGGATAGAACCATTAGTTTGTCCATATCCTAAAACAGTATTGGTAAGTGTATCTATCTGGTCTTTCTCTAATAGTTCATTAAGAGTATAGGGATGAAAACCACTTTCTGTTAGATTATAATCTACTGTGTTCTCAAATAAGGATTGTACTCTTTCGAGCTCAAAAATTGGAATATTCATTCTATTTATATTTTGGTATTCATGTATGTTTTATAAACAGCTTTTGCAATCATTATATCTTGTACTGCAACTCCAGTAAGGTCTACTATTGTTATTTGATCATCATTGGTACGTTGTAAGGCAGGATTCTGAATTGCATTACCGAGTTCTACGATTTTTTCTTCGGAAATTGAACCGTCTTTAACAGCCCGATATATTTCGCCTCTACTTTTACTTTGCGGAATACTATCTGCAATAACGATATCTGCTTTTTGAAGTATCTCACTACCAAGTTCTTGTTTATCTGAAGTATCAGAGCCTACTGCTGTGATATGGGTACCTGGTAAGATATCTTTTGCGTCAAGCAGTGCGACTTCAGATGGAGTAGTAGTAACAATTAAAGTGCTGTTTTTTGCTACTTCGGCAGGAGTTTTGGCAATATGAATATCAAAATCAGTACTCATTTCTGCTTTAAACTTCTCTGCTTTTTCGGGTGTTCTTCCCCATATCCATACGGTTTTACAAGGATTGTTTTTCTGCAGGAATTGCAACTGTAGTTTAGCCTGGATCCCGGTACCTATAATACCAATAGCACTTATTTTTTTTGGAGCAAAATATAAGGCTGCCAGAGCACCTGCTGCTGCAGTACGAATATTAGTAAGATATCCTTCATCTAATAAAATAGCTGCTAGCTGCCCTGTTTTTTGACTAAATATGAGCATCATTCCCTGGCTGGAAGCTATCCCTAATTTTGAATTATTATAAAAACCAGAGGCAATTTTGATTACATAAAAATCATCATTCTTTATATATCCATATTTAATATGTACATCCCCAGGAGGATCTTCAAATAGTAACTCACCTACAGGCGGAACTACCGTTTTTTTATTACTATAGTGTATAAAACCTTCTTTCATAGCCTCAACGAGATCTAATGATTTTATACTTTCTTTAATCTCTTTCAGATTAATAATAGTCGCCATATTTTACCATTATTTGGGTTAATAATTGATTGTCTATCTTTTTTCCGGTTACTACCAGAACCACATTTTTGCCTTGATACGCTTTACTTTGTAATAATGCTGCAATCGGTAGTGCTGCTGTAGGTTCGATTTCTACTTTATGATATTTCATCATAAAAGCCACAGCTTTTTTTATATCCTCTTCTTCGATGATCTCAAAACCAGACAAGTGTTTTTTACAAATATCATAGGTAATAGCATTATCTTCAATTCCGCCTGCCGATGCATCGGCTATTGTTGATAAAGTACTTGGAGAAACGATACTATTATGTTGTATCGACAAATACATTTCTGAAGCATTTTTGGGTTGACAGCCAATGACAGAAACACTATTATTAGCACTAAAATAAGTGCTTATACCAGATGCTAATCCACCACCGCCAACAGGAGTTAAAATAGTATCTACTTCGGGTACTTGTTCTTCTATTTCAATAGCAATAGTACCTTGCCCTTTAATAATTTCGGGATCATTATAGGGATGAATTAGAACACCGTTCGTTTCTTTTGCATATGCTCTTGCTTTTTCTTCTGTTTCTAAGCTGTTTTCACCATAAAAAATAACTCTGATCGAGTATTGCTCAAGAGCTTTTATTTTTGTGTCACTTGTTTTTTTTGGAAGAAATAATACACCTTTAAAACCAAATTTTTCTGAAGCATATCCAAATGCTGCGGCATGATTCCCCGTAGATGCTGCTACAAAAGTTCTGTCAAAAACACTTTTGTCTAAACTGTGTATTTTAGTAAGAACCCCCGTGTTTTAAACGACCCCGTGTATTGCAAAAATTCCATTTTTAGAAAGACATTCGCCCCGGATATTTTACTTAACTCTGGAGAATGCGCCATAGGAGTTCTATGCAAATCAGACTTGCTAATTTTGTATGCATCTATTATATCTGTAGCATGTATCATTGTTTTGAATTTGGAAAATTTTGATCTATCGCTTCAATAGATTTCTGGATTAATTTAGCTACATTTTTATAGTATTCCGGATTTGTATCTTCGATATCGTCGGTTGCCTGGTGATACCCTGGGTGATCTTCTTCACTAAAAGTGATATTAGGGATTCCTTTCCTGAAAAAAGGACCATTATCAGAAGAAAACATCCAATAGTCTTTGGTTTTATCATCTGGATCATCATGACCATAAGAAACGATTAATGGACTATCTTTTGCAATACTTTCGATTATGGGTTTAAATAGAGGATAGGGATAGGTACCAACCACATATATTTCGTTTTTTGGGTTACGACTAATCATATCCATATTAATATTGAGTTTGATATCTGATAACAAAACCGGTGGGTTGTCTACAAAATATTTAGAACCAAATAACCCTAATTCTTCGGCATCAAAAGCTGCAAAAAGAATAGAGTGCTGAGGTTGGTTTTTAGAGAAATATCTAGCTAAGGTCAATAGGGCAGAAGTACCAGAAGCATTATCATCTGCACCATTATAAATGGTGTCATTTATAATACCAAGGTGATCATAATGTGCACCAATAACAATATATTTTTGAGGATTTGTCTTCCCTTTTATATAACCTATAAAATTGGTCCCAATCCTTTCTTTTTTGGTTTTTCTATCTTTAAAAGTAAAGTGAGAATCATAATCGGTATCTAATTTTTCTAAACCAATATTTTTGAAATATGACCTGATAAAGTCTTGTGCTTTTTGATTGTTTCCTGTACCTCTCCCCAAATACTGATCTGATGCTATTTGTTTTTGAATGTCCAGTAATTCAGTCGTTTCTATTCCTAAATCAGTTATTACATCATATTTTTTTATTTCGTTAGCTGTCATCCAGTGAATACTATCAGCGGGAGCAGCTTCTAATGTATACCAATAAAATTCTGTAGGGATATTCATTTCGGTATAATAGCTTACGTATTTTTTGTGCTCTTCATGATCTTTAGGGAAATCCAGTGCTACACTATCTTCTCCTGACCAGGAATGCACTCCAAGCTTAGCTGTAGCGTGAATATTTCGTTTTTCTCCTGCCAAAAACATATCTGTTCCGCCAGAAGCTACCATTCCGTTTTCTGGGATATAAGTATTTATATGATGTTTCCTAATTTCGCGTGAAGCAAGAAGATTTATTTCATCGTCTATAGACCCTGGGACTTCTTCCATTACCAATGTGGTCACTTTTGGGTTTTCGAACAAAATTTCTTTAATATCATGTAGTGTATTAGAATAAATAACACCATTCATGTATAGTGTGTCTTTTGTAGTTTGATTTTCTTTAAAATAGAATTCTGCTACTTGATCGCCTTCCATTTTCATCAATATTTTTTGCCCAAAAGAAGAGGTATATAGAATTTCGGGAAAGAAATACAAGGTAGCAACAGAAACAATGATAATTGCTACAAATGCGATGATAACTCTTTTCATAATAGTAATGTGTTAATTAATACCAGATGCAATAAAAAAAACCTCCGTACACCAAACCAACTTTTGTTGATTAAGGTATACGGAGGTTTTCCGTAAGAAATTCACTTGTCTTTCCGATGTTCTTCCTTAAGCTAAAAAACAAGAGTGTAACATACTGTTACTATATTTCTACATATACAAAGATAGAAAAAAAACAATTAAGTGTATACAAATTAGAATTATAGGTCTTGAATATTTACTTTGATAAGTAAAATTTTGGAGGATATCATTTTTTTTGAATAAAATAAATATCTATATAATCAGTAACTTCACTACAAGGATTATTCATCTCCTGGAGTCTCCAGTATTTTCTATTTCCTTTTACTTTAAAATTGAATTCTCCTTCTCTTATACAAGGCTGTCCGTTGTTTATAAAATCTACCTGGGTTTCAATAGTTCCGTTAAATATCAAATGCTTTGCAGAGGCAGGAGTAATGGTACCTTTGATTTTTAAGAAATCACTATTTTCTTTACTATTTTGGTGGCCTTCGATAGTATATGTATTGGTTTTTTTCGATTTTTCGATTTTGGCAGTTCCAAAGTAATCCCATGAAATCCACTGAACAGATAGATAGTGATTACCTACCAGAGTTTGATCCAGATTGTTTTGTGAAAAAGAAAATAATGACAAGGATACTAAAAGAATTAAAACTATTTTTTTCATGTGCTCTCACATTAATAATTGATATACTTCTTGATTACTACAAACATCTTTGAATCAAAGATAGACATCATAGGTAATTTATAGTACCTTGTTTTCAGTGAAATAGTTTTTTGATGTGTTTGTAAGCTTATTTTTGTACTTGAAAACTTTTAATTGGTTTATACATTGCTAATAATACCTTTTATATTATAACATCTTTCCTAAAATTTCTTTCATCATTTTGGCTGCCAAAAATGCTGTCATATTCTGAAAATCCCTATTAGGATTATATTCTACAATATCTGCCCCAATGACTTCACCTTTTATATTTTGGATTAAATCGATTACTTGTCTAGACGATAGACCTCCAGGTTCATGATGCGAAACTCCGGGTGCATATGCTGGGTCAAAACCATCCATATCCAATGAGATATATACAGGATTATCAAATTGAGATATTTTGGTTACATCCAGATTCTTCATTTGATGAATTTCGACATTAAATTTTTCTGCCTGCTCTGCCTGATGCGTATTTAGTGTTCTAATCCCCACCTGAACTAACCTGGCAGCAAATCCGTTTTCCATAATTCTTGCAAAAGGACAGGCGTGAGAGTATTTGTCACCTTCAAAGTTATCATATAAATCAGAATGCGCATCGATATGTAAAATGTCTAATTTTGGATATTTTTTATGATGAGCCTTAATAATTGGAAATGTAATAGAGTGATCCCCTCCCAAAGTAAAAACTTTTGTTTCAGCTTCTAAATGATTCGAAGTTATGGTTTCAATGTCAAAATAATCTGAAATATCAAAATCTCCTTTATCGGTTATTCGAGAATCCTCGATTGTGATTCCGTTTTCTGTGAAAAGATTAAGCGAACCACAGTGTAATGCTTCTCTAATTAATGGAGGAGCTAGTCCTGGACCTTGCTGAAAAGAGGATTTTTTATCAAATTGTATTCCTTGTATGACAATTTTACTCATTTATTTTTAGGTATTAATTCTGGTTTATTTGCCTGAGTAATTTACAAATAGTATCGTTAATTGGCGTTGCAATTTTATTTTGTATTGCTATCTTTTCGATCGCTCCATTTTTTGCGTTAACTTCTATGATATTTCCAGTTAACCGATCAGATAACATTGAGCTTCCTTTTGTTTTTGAGTATGTAGCTATTTTTTCCATCATTTCAGATTCAAAACTATTTTCAATTATTACTCCGTCTGATTTTGCTACTTCAATTCCTTCTCTTAGAAGATCTTTATACAAATCTATTACTTCTGAATTTTCAAAAACAGAACATGTTCTTCCGGTTAAGCATAGTATTGATCCAAGGGCAGAACTTTCTATTAGTTTTTTCCAATTTTCGGTTTTGTAATCCAATACTTCTATTATCTGTGCATCGTTTTTGGCGAAAAGCTGCATAAATCGTGTTGCTAACTCGCTTTGTTCGACTTTAAGTATCGGTTTTCTAAATTGTAAGTAATAATTATCTTCAATAGGTTGAGTAGGGCAATCAATCATACATTCCAAAATATTTTCCTTTGTAGTAAAAGGCGTAATGGGTTCTTTTAATTCTATACCGTTTCTTATAACAACTACTTTAGTATTCGCCCCGATTAATTTTTCCAATTTATCATTGGCTGCGTCAAAATGATATTCTTTTAAGCATATAAGTAACCAATCAAGTTCCTCTGATCTTTCTTTTTCAATCTCAATAGGTATTTCTATTTTTTTATCTTGAAATTGTATTTTGATTTTAGATTTAGGAGTTCTGGTATAATAGAATACTTCGTTTTCAGGATGTACTACTAATATCCGTGAAATTACAGAACCTATCGCCCCTAAACCGAATATTCCAATTTTTCTCATGTATTGTTTTTTGTGATGAATAGGTTAAAAAATAGATTTCAAGTCTACTTTTAAAAACATATTAACCCTGGCATTGTTATGCTTAGTACTTTTGTCGACATCATTAACTAATTACATTTTTTGTGTATTGTAACTTAGAATTTGTTGTTCAATAATTTTAATTACTTTTTTAGACCAAAGCATTTTGAAATGCCCAGTCCCTTCTATTTCAATAAATTTAGAGTTCTTAAATAATGAACTTACTGATTTAGTTTTTTCTACTGGGATTATTTTATCATACTTATCATGAATGAACGTTACATCTTTCATTTCTATATCTTTAATAACAGTACTGACTTTAAATGTTACTGGATCGTACTTTGTTGTCGTTTTTTTTATTTTATTAATCAATAATTTAGTTGTCTCAGTTGTTAAACCAAATTGAACAACAGCAAGTCCAATAAATTCTAAAAATCTGCTAGGAGTCGTTAATATAATCATTTGGTTTATTTTATATTTTAACGAACTCATAGCTGTAAAGGCAAGTACAGAGCCCATTGAATGCGTAATTATTAAATCGTATTTATCTTTTTCTAAAAACAACTTTACTAAATCAGACATTTCAAAAAAACTTGTTTTCTTCTTTGTACTGGCTCCATGGCAAGGGCCATCAAAACTTATAACTTTGTATCCATTTTTTGTTAATTCAGGAATGATTGCTCCAAAATTAGAAGCTCTTCCTCCCCATCCATGTATGAGTAATGCTTTCTTATTTCCGTTTCCCCATGTATAGGTCTTAATATTAAATTTTTTAAATCGAATTATGGTCTCGATAGCAATTTCTAATATCGATTTTTCAAATGCTCTTATTTTCCTGTTTTTAGGTTTTGAAATAAAATTAAATGCTATTTGTGCAGTTAGTCTTGGAGATATCTTTTGTAAGATGTTAAGTGTTTTTTTTAAATTCATTTGATAGGTTATTGGTAACCTTACAAAATTCTATTATTTTAGAATTTATTACATGACACATTTGTGTCAATATTAAATTGAATCACTCTTTTTCTAATTCGAGTTAATGTTTGTCGCTTAATGCCTAAAAAAGAAGAAAGGTGTGTGAGTGAAATACGATTTAAAATGTCTTTATTTTGTGAAATAAAGTTAATATATCTTTGCTCAGCATTCTCAAATAAAAAACTTTCAATCCTATTTTGTCTTCTATTTAAATGTTTTTCAGCAATCAATCTACCGTATTTTTCGAAATTTTTATATTTGGAATAACATTCCTGTATTAAAGTAAATGGAACGTTTACTAATAAACACGATTCTAAAGTTTGAATGTAATACTTAGAGGGAGTTTGACTAATAAAAGCACCATAATCTGTTGCATAATTATTCTCTTTTATAAAAGCAATTGTTATTTCTTCTCCCTTATCATTGATATGGAAACTTCGTAATAAACCTTTAAAGGCAAAAGCTAAACTTTCTTGAATTTCTCCAGCTATTAAATATAGTTTTTTAGCCTTTAACTTGGTAACTGTAACTTTACTGCTTATAAAGTGTATTTCATCGGAGTTTAAATCAGGATAAATTTTTCTTAAAGCGTTTGAATATGCTTGAATTGGTTTAGTTATATTATTTATTTCCATTTTTTGCGTATTAAGCACAACAGTTAAATTAAGTACCAAGGTAATTATAATTTCTAAATAGAGAAGAGGGTATGATTATAAGGATTATAAACAGGGGGAAGCTCAAAAAAACCTCACAATCTTGATTGTTTTTTTTGACATTAGTAGTATATAGGAGAGGCAACTATTATTCTTTTTTTTGCTTACCAGTAATTAAAAACTCTAATAAAGCGGTATTAAGACTATCTCCTGTATTACTATTGGTAAATACAACATATCCCATATTGAGATCACTATACAGTATCGCTTCGCATCTAAAATCACCATTATTACCTCCATGTCCGAAACTAGGACCAAATGGTGTTTTTTGCATATGGATACTTAATCCAAAATAGTTTTCCCATCCTTCTGGGCTAGGATCTTCTTTATCTTTAGGAATTCTGGTTTGTATTTTGAACATTTCTTTATAGGTTTCTGGTTTTAGCCCTTTTTTGTTCTGTAATCCTAATAAGAAATTGGTAAATGTTTTAGCCTCTGTATGCATACTCCAGGCCATACCCGGATTTTCTGGTAATGAAGCCTGTGATGGCAGATTATCAAAATGACCATTAGATACTACTTTGGCCAGGTATTCATTTTTAGAGAAATAGGTGTTTTCTATATCTAATGGTGTAAGTACTTCTTCTTTTAGTATAGTATTGATATCCTTAGCTGTTACTTTGGTAACTACTCTTTTTAAGTATTCAAAACCTTCGCCAGAATATTGATATTTGGTACCCGGTGTAAATTTAATGTCAATCTTTCCATCTTCGTTCATCCAAGCCCAGTTTGGAAATCCTGTTTTGTGAGACATTACATGTCGGGCAGTTATAAGTTTATAGCGATCATCATGCGCAATGGCTTCAAATGGCAAATATTCATATAATGGTTTATCAAGATCAATAATACCACGTTCTACCAATCGCATTACAGCAAAACCAAAAACAGGTTTGGTAATCGAAGCTGCTTCAAATAAGGTATTGTGATCTACTTTCTTTTTTGTGAGTGTGTTCTTTACTCCATAAGTTTGATGATAGACGACTTTACCATTTTTAATCAATGCAAGGGATACTCCGGGGATTTGATAATGTTCCTGATATGTTTTGATAAACGTATCCACTATAGAAGCTTCTTTGATCTCAAAATCGTGTAAAACTCCTTTGTTTGGGATTATATCTGGATCAGAAATAGTAGATAATTCAAATGTTGGTGCAGTGATGTTTTTATTTGCCACCGCTGTGACCTTGATATTGGCATCTTTTGTATTTATTCTAAAAAGCTCTTCGTCTCTAAATTGACTTTTATCTTGATAAAACAAACTTGATGCTGGTGAAATGATATACTCGCCAGAGGGAAGGTTTAAGGTGTAATTTCCCGTTGAATCTACCGAGGTTTGCGTCCAAAGGGCAGGGTTATGAGTAGATGTAAATCGAATTCGGTTAGGATAGCCTCCCATAGCGCTATTTTTCCATTTTAATTTTCCACTGATTGTACCCGTTTTTTCTTTTCCTTTCATGAATATCACATCACCAAGTCTTCCTGGGGCACTACTTTTACCGCCACTATTTCCCCAGGCAATAAAAGAATTAGAGTTTTGATCATCATCAGCATCTTTATCGATAAATACATGATCGATTCCAATAGATTTACCTGTAGTTATGGTACTATTCAGTTTTACTTTACATTCATAAATAGTGGTGTTTTTATTTCGTTTGGATTTGATTTCTATAGCATCCCAATTTGTATTTTTCTTTGTAGGATCCCAGCTTATAGATTGATTATTGGTGTCTTTATAATTTTCGCTATACTGATATAAATCTACACCAGAACCATCGGGAGAGTGTTGCTCGTCGATATAGAAATTAAAGGTATCTTGTGTATTCCACTCTGATGCATCGGTAGTATCTACAATATGAGAGTCGTCTGTTATTACAACAACAATAAAAAGAGCGTTTTCAGAGAGGTTATATCCCACCTGAAAATAAGCATCAAAATCATTTTTGTCCTTAGGCCCACCACCATATGGTAGTTTATTGATAGGATAGCGAGTAAAGTCTTTTGGCCAATCTTGAGGATTCCCATCAATAGTTATAGAAGATACAGGATCTGCATAGGCGATAGCACCATTAGACACTTCTATTAAATTTTCTGATTTTGTTTTTATGTCAATCGAATTACTATATGCAGTATCAAAAAACACAAAAAAGAGTAGTACTATATACACTACTCTTTTTGAAATATTTCGATGTTCGTTTGATTGATGATGAATGGTATTTGTAAGAGAATTAAAGCGCAAACCCATAGTGATTGATTTAAAATGTGAATAAATAGCTATATTCCTTAAAAAAGATGAAGCTAAAGAGCATCATCTTTTCTAAAGATACTATTGTTTAAAGATTGTTACAGTTTTGCAGTTATAAATTGAAATAAAAGTTAAACAAGTGAGATTTTAAACTTTACTGTTATATAGATTGGTATTAATCACTTAGTTTATGAAATATTGTTTTTGGATGTTGTGAAGATGTGTATCCGGTAACTTTTTTATTTTTATCCTTTATAAATGTGATCTTATGATTAGCCAGGTTCATAAAAGTATTATTTTGTACATGAAAAATCGGATAATTTCTATCATCTACTATCGCATAAAGGGCTTTTTCTCTAGGGTTGATTTTTAATTTTACTTTGGCTCCATCCAGATATTCATAAGTTCCTGTGTATGCTTCCAGAATTGTTCTGTCACTATAATTTTTATAAGGATCATCTTCTGATAAAATTACCCCTTCTCCTGGTACCCACTTATCATATTCCATATGGTATGCTATTCTTCGTGCTTCATTAAACCCTTGAAGTTTTGCTACCAAATGTAAGGCACCATCAATACCGGCAGAAATACCAGCTGTGGTGATTACTTGTCCATTATCAACAAATCGTGCGTCTTTTATCACTGTTATATTTGGATAATTAGTTTCTAATCCATTCAATGCGTTATGAAAAGTGGTTGCTGATTTACCATCAAGAACTCCGGCTTTTGCTAATGCAAATACTCCTGTACATACCGAGAAATGGTATTCGATGTTTTGTTGTGCTTTTATCCATTCAATTACTTGTGGATCATTAAAAGCATTGGAAGAATTTCCTCCAAAAAAAGCAAGTATATCTGCATTAGGGCTATCGACTATACTATAATCCGGGAGTATTTTCAGGATTCCCTGGGAGATAATAGGTTCTTTGGTTTTAGAAACCGTAAAAACTTCAAAATTTGCATATGCAAATACTTCCATAGGTCCAGCAAAATCTAATACTTCTATACCAGGTTGTAAATAGAAAGCAATTGTCATTTTTTTATTAGCTAGTTTTTGAAGCTCCTTTTCTGTAGTAAGTTTCATATTACAATGGTGGCAGATTCCAGGTTTACTAAATTTTAAAGTATCGCAACTACTATTGCAAGGAGGACATACATAAATTTCATTAGAAGTTGCTGAAGGTTGTGATATAGCCGATATATTGATCAGTAATAGTAATACTAATAACTTTTGCATTGTTTTTGGAGTAATGATTAATTCTTCAAAATTAAATGTCTTTTGTAAATCTTAAAAGGACAAGTGTGCGCAGTATTAGGACAGATATATTATATATAAGTGAAGTTAACAGGCAATACACCTTTATGTTTTTTAAGTAAGGCTCTTAATTGGTTCGTACTTTTTAATCCACATTGGTTGGCAACATAGCTAACTTTATTACCATCGGACAAAAGATGTATGGCTTTATCTATTCTAAGTTTTTCGAGATAGGCACCAATAGTAATTCCTGTTGTTTTTTTAAAGAGCCGTGTAAGATTACGACTACTCATATGTACATAATCAGCCATATTTTCTAGTGTGAATGAAGTATGGAGATGTTTTGTCATATAATCTTGGGCATCATGAATCCGAGTGTCTAGATGATTTCGATATTGTAAGAAAACACTCAGTTGAGGATCAGATTCGCTACGACGAAAATATATAACTACTTCTTTGGCTATGTCTGTAGCAAACTTAGGACCATATAATTGCTCGAGAATAAATAAAGAAAGATCAATACCAGAACTGACTCCTGCACTAGAGTACAGACGATTATCTACAACAAATAATCTGTTGTTAACTAGATCAACTTTACGAAACTTATTAGTAAATTCTTTAAAATATTTCCAATGCGTTGTACATTTATGCCCATCTAATAATCCTGATTCTGCAAGTAAAAAACTTCCGGTACATACAGAACAGATGTTGACTCCGTTAGAATATTGAATATGTAACCAATCAAAAAAAGCTTTACTTTTTTGTATAAATTCAGAATCAGAAAGTAGTTGAAATTCTATCCCTGGGATAAAAATAAAATCACCCTCTGTTAATTCAAATTTCTCAAAATTAGAAAGTTTTGCAAAATACAGCCCAGCACTGCTTTTTATTTCCTCTTCATTGTTTATGGTAACAAAATGAAGATCGATATCAGCCCCATATTCTTTGGCTTCATAAAAGATATGTGCTGGACCATTAATGTCTAATAAATGAACTTTGGGTGGTATGACAAAAATGATATTTTTGATAATCTGATTTTAAGCTAAAATACTAATAAATAATATTCTTTAAGGATTATTAAATGGGCAAAGAGAAGATTTTTATGCTTCGTTTTCTTCAATAATTTTATTTTTTAGCTCGATAATTTCTAAAAGGGTTCGTATCTCTTTTTGAATACTATTTCTAACAAACTTAATAAAGATAATAGCGCCAATAACATAGGAAACGTCTATCATTACCATTTTCCATGTGGAAAAGTATAAGCTAAATTCTGGAGTGATCATATAAAAACCAATAGTGTACAATGCTATGATGGTTATAGTGACTGGCCCATGAATACGTTTTCTGAACTTGTAAAATGCTATTGTATCATTGGTTGTTTTTAGCACATCATCTATTACATCAATCTTTTTTGATTTTAAGACACTAATACATTCGATTATTATTCTTAGTAATAATCCTCCTATCATTAATGCTACTCCAATTCTACTTAGTATTTCTTTTACCGGAGCGATGTAGTAGAAAAAAGCAGATATTACTATTAATGTGATTGATAGTATTATGATGTTTCCGTAGTGAAAACGAACATTTAAATTTTTCTTAGACGTAATAGAAGATAATGTCTCTTCTAGTATTCCAGAATTGCTCTCGATATCTTTTTTTCCTTTTTGCCACTTACGTTGCAATTCGTCAAATTCATTACTCATGATCTAATATTTTTTTAAGTCGTTTCTTTATTCTGTGAATTTTTACCCTAACATTGGTGGGTTTAATACCTAAAACATGTGAAATAGTTTCATAGTCCTGCCCTTCTAACACCATCATAATGATTAACCTATCCAGTTCTTCTAATTGGCCTATGGCTATATACAATCCTTGTTCTTGTTCTGCATCCTGGTTTTGTGACTCATCAACCAGTACATGTTCTATTTTATCAAAGGATAATCTCTTTTTCTTTTTTTCTTTTCTTATGTATTGCAGGCATGTATTTACCGTGATTCTATACACCCAGGTTTTATGAGTGGATTGCCCTTTAAAGTTTTCGAGAGCATTCCAGATATTAATGAATACTTCTTGCGAAAGATCATTAGCCATATCTATATCTCCTTTCATAAAACCGAGACACATTTGCTGAACCATAGGGTAACACTGGCGATATACGGTCTCAAAAAGTTGTTGATTCTTTTTACTCATTTGCCAGGAAAGCGTTTACTGTTGTATAAAACCATTCGGGTTGATCAAACATTATAAAGTGTTTACTGTTTGAAGCCATCTTGATAGATTTGTTTGCTAAAGTAGTATATTGTTTTTCATAATTAGACTTTGCGACCTCTACAGAAGGAAATGATGCTCCCAGAATTAAAGTTTTTGCAGTCACCTTGTTTAAAATTTTTCTTAAATCCAGTTTTAATAAATCGGTATATCCATATACATACGTTTTGCGATCAGCTTCCATGATCCAATTGATCAAAACATCTACTTTATCTTTATTATTGGTCATGTTTTGGGCCATCATAGTGGCTGTTTGTTTAAACTGGGTATCTTCTGTTTGTAGCATTTGCTTGTTATATGGACTATCGTATTGTATTTGACTTTCTGGTACGCCAGGCATCATTAATTCTCTCATACAAGGGATGGAATCTACAATAACTAACCTGGTAATTGTATCGGGTAGTGCTGCAGCAAGATCAATAGCTAGATTTCCACCCATACTGTGTCCTATAATTGTTACATTGGTTAGGTTTCTATCTTTGATATATACAATTAACTCTTTTTTAATGGTATCATACCATGGCATTGCAATAGGAGGGTTGCCATTAAAACCAGCGTAGGAAATAAGATGAGCTTCACTTTTTGTAGTTAAATGTTCAACGGTATTGTTCCATATTGATCCGGGAGTGGTAAAACCTGGTAAAAATAATACAGGATTTCCTTGTCCAACTATTTCAGTTTTGATAGCCGATGTTTGACTAAATCCTAAGTTTACAATAATTAGTACTAATAAGGTAATTCTAAATGTTTTCATGTCTTTATTTTTATTGTATTTCTATTTTGATTTTCCCCTTTGATGCAGAAAGTTGTGAATTGTTACATGTGGGATAAAAAAAATAAAAAGAAATAAAAAAGACCTGTTAGAACTTAGTCAATAGTTGGTTGATAAGGTACAGTAAATATTAGAGTTATTGAATAGATCCCTATAAGTAGAGGGATTAATGTTTGGATGAATCGTTAAATTGCCAAAGGACATTTACAATTTTCCATGTACCATTTATTTTTACAATATGCATATAATCAATCCACTCATCGGCAATAAGTTTTACAGAAGCTGTCTTGTCAAAAACATCTAATATAATAACCTCTTTTTTTGGGTTTTCGGGAAACTTATCTCCGTTACGATTATAAAACTCTGAGAGAATTACCATAAAATCAGTAAACGTTTCTCGAAGGTATTCTTTGTAGCTTTATTTTTCCAAAAAGTCCTTTTTACCATTCTAGGATGAGCAGCTCGTTCAAATTGCTTAGGATTTACATTGTGTTGCGCTTCGAGGTAATCAAGAGCTACTTGTTTAATATCCAGAGAATCTTGTTTGGATTGTGCATTTGTTTGGTAGGCGAGTAAACTAATACAAGAAACTAAAACAATTTTAAACATATAATTCATGATGGCGACCTTTTATTTTTGTTTCTAAAATAGAAGATATCTAATAATTAAGTTTGAAATTTTTCTTAAATGTTAACGAGTAATAAATGTTATTTTTATTGCTGAGAAGTGAAATATTCTTTTGGTGACGTTCCCATCAACTTTTTGAAAGATTTATTAAATGTAGTTTTAGAATTAAAACCTGCTTCCTGGGCCAGCCCGAAAAAGGTGAAGTTTTTAGCCTTATCTGTTTTTGCTAATTCTACAAATTCTTTAATCCGATGATAATTAATGTATTCAAAGAAATTCATGCCGATATTTTCGTTTAATAAACGGGCTATTTCTGGACTGCTCACTCCCAGCATGTCAGCAAGTTCTGCTTTTAATAATTTTCTATTGAGATACGGCTTTTTCTCTACCATTAACTGATCTAGTTTGGTTTGTAAATGATCGAGATCTAATTTAGATAACTTGGATTGCGTATATTTTTTATGAACTCTACCGGGAATAATTTTAAATAAATCAGGAGAAATCATACCATAATAGGCGATAAAAAGAATGATTAAAGCGATACTTAGCCAAATCATTTCTCTTGCCGCTCTTTCTATCATTTCAAACCCAAAAATACTAATGAAGTATACAATTACCCAGCATAGTAAGCAAATACCAATTGCAATAAGAAAATTAAGGAAAAACTGTGTTTTTACGGTGTAGCTTAATTCATTGCGTAATTCTTTCCTAAAAGAAAGAAATAACTGCAGACTCATCACCCAATACGTAATGTTGAATAGTAGACCAGTACCAATAAAAATAGTTATGGTACGAAATAATTCTCCACTTTTAATTCTTGCCCCAATAACCTCGTCTGTGGGGAGCATAAACATAAAAACTACAAAAATAATATAGAAAATTCCAGGGAGGTAGTGTAACAGATCCTGATATGAAAAACGTTTGTTTAATAATGAAGATTTGGTAAACAAGTAAATTGTGGATCCAAATAAGAGTGTTGCAAACTCAGAAAAAGCAATCAGCCGAAAGTTTTTACCAAAAATATCAGATATATAAAGTACTCGACCTGATAAACCAATCATAAGGACCAGTACTAAAAAAGCAACATATCCATTAATGTTTTTTCTGTTTTTTGGTGAAAAAAGGTAAATACAGAGTAAAAATAAGCTCTGAAAATACCCAAAGTATACGAGTTGATTTAAAAGTGTCTGCATAATAATGTATTAAGCAGGTTATTAAATAACCTGCTTTTGTTGGTCTAAAATAGTTACTTAATATGAAACTGGTTCACATGTTTCACCGAACTATGATCCATTTTTAGATTTTCTTTATAAAACTGTTCAAAAGCGGCTTTGTTTTTCCAGGAAGTAATAACGAAATAGTCTGGATTATAGTTATATCCAAAAGGAGATGCACCTTCTACAAAATCCACTTGTATTTGACCACCTGATTTTTTCATTTTTTGTACCCATTCTTTTTTGAACTTTTGAAAAGAAGACTTGTTTTTATACCAATATGCGGTAACAATAGAAAATTTTTCAGGGTTAATGCTAAAAGAAATATCCTGTTTTAATTCATAATAGGTAAGGTTAAAAGTAGACCAGAGATTTCTTCTTTCTTCATGAAAATCAGGCATTGTTTTCTGAATATCGTGTAAGAATTTTTCTCTTCCATCAAGTGTATCCCAATATCCAAAGATCATACTTTCGGGATGATAATTACCTTGAGTTGGACTTCCCTTTATAGCTATCCCAGGTAATCTATGATACCCCATTTTTTCTGCTACAGGAAATACAGCTTTAAAGTAATGCTGTAGTTTTTGTTTAGTATCAGGTTTGGTATTCAGAAATATGATATCAAATACATGCCCTTTTTTTAGGCTATATGATTTTGTTTTTGATTGCGCATTCAGGGATGTAAAATTAACAGTCAAGAAAAGTGTTAATAACGAGATTTTTAAAAGCTTCATATAGTTCTTCAATTTTAATTAATGAATTTTTTTTACAAGACAAATGTATATGCTATCATCTGGGAAACGAAGAATAGTAGGGGGTGAAAGGTACATATACCGTATGTGTACTTTTATTTAGGGATAAAATAGTGAGAATTGATAATGTAGAGGTGATTCTATTAAAATCTAGTAGCTTATAGTAGAGATTATGGAAGTGAATTATAAATATATATATTGAAGATCTAAGTATGAAGTGTACACTTAATCGGTGTTTTTTTGTTATTTATTTGATGTACCAAATTACATATGTACTTATTAAATTCATGATTTCTTGCACCATAACTGGCAAGTCCCATTAATTTTACTTCCTGATTTTCTTTAGAATCTACCTTTATAATAAATAAGGAGTAGCCTTTTCTGGTTTTAAACCTAAGCCCTTGTTCTTCTCTTATAATTTCATAATCACTCAACTCATCAGAATAAGGTGATTCTTTTATTAGAATATAGTTTTCATAAAGAATACAATTAGGACTTGGCATAACTTTACTCAAAAGGAAGATAAGGGTAACGATACTAATTACTACCATACTACCTATTATCATAACGATCATCTTTCTTGAGTTTTTATGCATTGTTAACCACACCTTATGCTATCTAATGTACTAAAAATTATTTTCTTTTTGAATTCATGATTTGCTTCTTGTTTGAAAAAACATTCGGAAAATCTACAAATTAGAGTCATTCAGCTAATTTGTTTTTTATACGTTTCTCTTATTTATATCTTTTAAAGAATCTCAATATATATTAATCCAACTTATTTAAAACGTAAAGAATGAAACACAAACTCTTATTCGTCGTATGCTTACTATTTAATTTTTGTATCTATTCCCAAACCTTTATTCGGGATTATAGTAATCCCACAGCAACTTATCAATTAAAAATGGATTTTTCACCTCAATCCTGGGGAGATGTTTATCTTGATATAGAAGTAAAAAATACGGGAAACAGTGGTATTAATACTAGAAATGCTAAACTTCAATTTTTATCTGATGCTACTCCAAACTTTGTGAATTTTACACCTAATGGAAGTATTTCATATCCAACTGTAACGATGACTCATCTGCAAGATGGAAGTCAATTTATTAATACTTTAAATATCGGACTTCCCGAAGCGTCTTGGGTTGATCATATTTTATCTCCTAATGAAAGCTTTAAACTTAGAGTTGACCTTAGAACGGTAACATCATCATATAGTGATCTCGCTGATTCTATACGATTTTATACAGAAAATGGAGCACCTTCATTATTTACAGATGTGACGACCACAGTAACTGGAAATGATGCTAATGCTGTAATGGTTAACTATAAAAATACGAGTTCTAATACTCTATCTACAGAGACAATTACAACATCTGCCATCTCTTCGCTAAGAATTGACCAGCCATACCAGATATGGGCAAATAGCTTTGTCGTAGGTACTACTCAATATATAAGTGCATATGAAGAATCATCACCTTTATCATTCATACCTTCTGAAACAAATACTAATATTACTATAGGATATACGAAATCTACTATTCGTACAGAAAATGTAACTATTAATGTAATTGGACTTCCCAGTGGAGTTTCCGCACCAATTGCTCTTAAGAATAATGATATAAACGGTGCAGATAAAAATACACAGATTACTAATGGTAGTAATAGCATATCACAGGTTCTCGAAGGAAATTATGCTGTTACAATATCTGCCTATACTGATAATGCTAATAACCTTATTTATACTCCTCAATACACTGCTAATTTTACTGTAGCTACAGGAAATAGCAATACTCTGGCTGTTTCTTTTACGGCTTCTTCTGTTCATGAATTTACAGTCAAAGGTTTTCCTAAATACTTATCTCACGGAACCATAACGAATGCTGCTGCTTCTTTTGATGATAATTTCAAGAATTCACCTTTGAACGCTCTTTTTAAATATTCGGGATTAGACGGAGCAGGGGATAGAGGTAAGATTCCTGATATGACTCCTACAAAAAACACTATCGAGCAGGCACGAAGATTAGAAGCTAGTCAAGGCGGAAGAAAAATACTTCCTGTAATGGTACATTATACTGCTAATGCTAGTGGTGGTGGATCACTAGAAGCTATTAAAGATCTGAGTGAAAATCAAAATTTATATTTTCATTATAGAAATTTGATTCAGGAAATTAAAGTTATTTTGAGTTATGAAGATACTGATCACCCTAATCCAGGAGCTTTTGTAATTAGCCCCGATCTGATAGGCGCTATTCAACAAGATGTCGTTTTTGGAAATGATCATAATATCAGAACCATGCGAGTAGAGGTTAATCAAGATATCAAAAAAGCTTTTGAAGATGAGAATTTAAATATCACAGGACTTCCTTCTTTTTCTGATAATCTGAAAGGTTATTTGCAGTCGGTTAATTTTTTGATTCATCATGTTGGAGAATGTAAAATTCCATTTGGGTATCAGCAAAATGTATGGGCCGCTGGTTCTGCCCGTTGGGTGTTTGAAAAAGCAGGAGAGTTTAATGACCCTGTGAGTGAAGCTATTGAAGTAGCCGATTTTATGAATAGTCTTGAGTTATATACAGGAGAGTGGAAACCAGATTTTATAGCTTTTGACCGGTATGAAAGAGACTGTTTTGGGCCAGCCGCAATACAAAACTATGCATGGACAGCTAAACATTGGGATATGTACCTGATCTTTTGTGAAGAAATTGCAGAACGAATAGGTAATGTACCTATCATGTTATGGCAAATTCCTGGAGGGCATATGCCTACCACAGATGAGAATATTGTGAATTTTGATATTGCTAATCACTCCTCTGCATCTGCTCCTTATTTTCTTGGAGATAGTAGAATAGGAACAGACCTTAGTAAGATTCATCCTGATCTGAAAAATATTGCATTAGCACTTCCACATTATGAAGCTAATACTATAGGAGGACATTTGGCTAATGATAATGGTTATGATTGGGGAACGTCTAATCTGCAAAGACTAGCAAATATGAATGTTTTCTCTATTTTGTGGGGTGGAGGATCTACTACCGGAATAGGTTCTATCGGCACTAACGGAGATGATGACCAGTGGTTAGCTAAAAAAATAAGTGAATATTATAGCAATGCTCCTGTATATAAAACTGTTGCGATTACACCATATCAAAATGCAACGTATTGCCAGAATGGAGTAAAATCTTCATTGTTACCTAATGAAAATAATAAAGAATTACAGGGGATAAAAATATTCCCTAGCCCTGCAAAAGATCAATTACAGATAAGTAGCTCTGTTTCTGATCAGGAATATATGATAACGATATTCGATATATATGGTAAAAAAGTAGGTGAATATAAAAATCGAAATGGGAACAGTATAGATGTATCTAATTTATCTAAAGGAGCTTATATTATTAAATTACATTCTCGATCTGAAGAAGGAAGTATCTCTAAAATATTTTATAAAGAATAATTTTATCTGTTTAAAGAACAGATGCTAATTAAATTTATTAACCAGAGCCTGTCAAAATTATTTGATCACCAAATATGATATGAAATCTAGGCAGGCTCTGATTGATAATAAAAAAACCTTTCCTGAAGAGATGGTTTTCAGGTCATTTATTTCTGGAAATAGAAAAGATAAAATTGTCTAGATTGTCACTATCCTTTCTATGTTCAATATGATTAAAGTTGTTTTTAGTCAATAACTTTTTTGAAGGTTCATTATTTTTATGTGTAAAGGCTTCTATAGTATCTAGGTTTAAAACTTCAAATCCATACGTTAGGATATTTACCAATGCTTCGTTCATAATCCCTTGTTTATGAAATTTAGGATGTAAATCATAGCCTACTTCTGCTGTTTTTTTGTCTTCAGAGAAATTCCATAAGCAAATAGTACCGATGAGCTCTGGATTATCTTTTATTGTAATCCCCCAAAATAACCAGTTTTGCTCATCAATTCCTTTATTGATTTTGTCAATGAAATTGTTAGCCTCTTCTATTGTATTTGTTTTTGGTCTTTTTACAAATGCATTAACAGCTTCATCAGATCGTAAGAAGAGAATTACCTGATTGTCATTTTCTTTTAATTGCCTTAGGAGTAATCTTTCGGTTTGTAATTTTGGTAAAGACGTAATTTTCATTATTTAAGATTCTTTTTTTTTGCCTAATTTATTCAAAAAGAATTATACTCTCATATACATTTGAAATTACTAGCGATTATTTAATTGTATACTATATAAAAACTGCCAAAGGTTTAAATTTTTGGCAGTTTTATAATTTTTAGAAATAACCTATCTACTTAACAATCATTTCTATGTGAAACACATGTTCCTGTTGCACAAGCAAAGTTGCAATTTGGAGCAATACTAGAATCACAATCTCCTGTACCAGTACCTCCTTTAATTTTTTGAGCACTAAACTTAGAAATAGTGTTTTTGTTAAGTTTGAGTTTTTTTAACTGCTTTTTTTTCATGATATATATATTTAATTTGATTAATATCTAAATTTATCAAATTAGCAGCATTATTGTTTTTGTATGATATTAATTAACTAAAAGTTTAACTATGAGTTATTAATCTATTAAATATGTATGCTCTATAATTATTTAATATGATTAGTGATTATTTAAATAAAATAACCAATCCTCCAATGGCTGTCATGATCAAAATAAATTTTCGGTATTGGTGATCTTTAAACCGTTTTACTACCTTAAGCCCAATGACAAATCCCAGGATAACTCCCGGAACCAAATATAAATCCACAATTAATGTCTTCAGATTTATAGTATCCCAGCTAAAAATATGAAATGGAAGTTTAAACAAATTAATTATAAAAAAGAGCCAGGCAGCAGTACCGATAAACTCATTTTTTGGTATTCGGGTTGCCATGAAAAAAATATTGGAAAATGCTCCCGCCAGGTTCCCAATCATTGTGGTAAAACCTGCAGCAAACCCGGTAGTGCTAATAAACCAAAGCTTATTAGGTATGTTTTTTTGATCGCACCGTTCCCAAAAAAACATGATAACCACACTAATAATGATAATCACGGCCATTCCTTTCTTAAATATATATTCAGGAAGATCTTTTCCGACAAAAACGGCTAATAGAACTCCACCTATCATCCATGGAAGAAATTGAAGGAGATATTTCCAACGAGCATGTCGGTTATAATATAGTACGGCCAAAACATCTGCAAAAATTAACAGTGGTAATAGTATTCCTGTAGATGCTTTTGCACCATGTGCCAGTGCCATTAGAGTTACGACTACAATTCCCATTCCTTTGAGTCCTGATTTGGACACTCCTAATATAAAAGCAGCAGTAAACGGAATAAGGTAAGATGTCATTTTATAACACTATAGTTCTTTTACATTTACATAAAAATTAGGATCTACTGTAAGTTTATTTCCTTTAAAATCTTTGGTCTGCCACTTGGCATTAGGTTGTACCCATTCTGGAATACCATCGATAAAAAGACGTACAGGCATATCAAATTTATCTACAATGTCGCTATAACGATATTTTAATTTTCCTTCTTCGAATGAATATTCAAGAGTTGGGATTCTTGTATCTCTAAGATATTGATCAAAAAACTGGGTAAGATCAATTTTTGTAGCTGTACTAATATAGTCTTCTATTTGTTGAGTAGTAACGGTTTGATGATAGAAATTTGAGTTAAGCCCTCTTAGTATAGATCTCCATTTTTCATCATCTTCGAGGAGTTGACGAAGTGTATGTAACATATTTGCTCCTTTATAATACATATCACCTGATCCTTCTTTATTTACATTATAGTGACCTATAATTGGTCTGTCGTTTTGGATATTTCTTTTGGTGCCTATTACATATTCTGAAGCTGCTTTTTTACCATAATGATAATCAACAAATAAGTTTTCAGAATAGGCAGTAAAACTTTCATGTATCCACATGTCTGCAATATCTTTATATGTAATATTATTGGCAAACCATTCGTGACCAGACTCATGGATAATAATAAAATCAAATTTTGTTCCCCATCCTGATCCGGAAAGATCGTTACCTAGATATCCATTTAAATATTTATTACCATAGGTAACAGAGCTTTGATGTTCCATCCCAAGATAAGGCACTTCTACCAGTTTAAAACTATCTTCATAAAAAGGATAAGGACCAAACCAATGCTCAAAAGCTTTCATCATCTTAGGGGCGTCTTTAAATTGTTTTTTCGCTTTTCCAAGATTATCTTTTAATACATAATAATCCATATCCAGTTTTCCTTTCTCACCCTCGTATTGTTCTCCAAAGTGAACATAATCCCCAATATTGATATTTACACCATAGTTATTGATTGGATTGCTTACAAACCAATGAAATGTTTTGGTACCATTGTCATGTTTTTCTGTTTTACGCAATCGACCATTAGATACATTCATAAGAGTAGATGGTACATTAACACTAATTAGTAAACTATCTACTTCATCATACATATGATCTTTGTTAGGCCACCAAACGCTAGCTCCTAACCCTTGGCAAGAGGAAGCTACAAAATGCTTTCCATTTTGATCTTTTTTCCAGGAGATACCACCATCCCACGGAGCACGAACAGCTTCACGAGGTTTACCACTATAATACACTTCTATTGCATTTTTACTATTTTCTTTTTGTGTAGTTGATAGTGTTATAAAATGAGCATTACCTTCGGATGTTACTTTTAGTTGCTTATTACCCTGAAGTACTTTTTCTATCTTTAAAGGTGGTTGCAGGTCGATTTGCATTACATTATGCTCTTTCAATACTTTGTAATGAATTGTATTTTTTCCTGAAATAGTTTTTTGATCAGGGTCTACAGCAATATCAAGATGGTAATAGGTTAAATCCCACCATGCTCTTTCTGGAGTTATTGATCCTCGCAATGAATCTTGCCTGGTAAATTGTGATTCTTGTGCAGATAATAAGGTAAAACTTAAAATACTGAATGCTATTGTATAGAACGTGTTCATCTATGGTATGTTTATTTCTCGATCGTTATACTTTATATCTACCTGTTAGGTTAGTAGAATTCATATAGTAATCAATTTTGTGTTAGTTTCGAAATTATTGACAGATTCTTTTGTGTAATTTATCTAAAAGTTTCTGATGGAAACACAACAGGACTCTCATGTCCATTTTTTCCAACAGTGGCTATTCCGAAGAAGAAATTGTCAATAACAATGCCATCTAAAATGAAGTTGTCTACATTTCCTACAAAACGACTATGATCCCAGGTAGGAGAAGTGGTGTCTCGCCAGTATATTTTATAACCTTTAATATTTGGGTCATTGGCTTTTTGCCATTTAAATTTTACTGAAGGCTCTACAATTCCGCCTATTTTTACTTCAGATGGGGCAGGAGGAGCCCATGCAATACTTGCTAGATTTATAGCATTTACGGCAGTAAGTTTTGCGGCATAATTAAAATTAACATGTTCTACAACATCTCCGTATTTGATCCCATTTTCTTCACGAATATTTTGATGTTGTTGAGTATAGTTTTCATGCGCTTCCATAATTCGAATTCCGGCATAGCCTAAATCATTAAAAGGTCTGTGATGACCACCTCGACCAAAACGATCTAATCGATAAATCATCATAGGGTTCATCTCTGGCATATATGTTTTTACATTTTTATGTACATATCGAGCCAATTGGCGCGAAATCCCGTCGACTTCTCCTCCATAAAAACGTCTACGTCTTACAGTCTTTTCGTTATCAGTAAGATTGGTAGGTTCAGAAAATATTCTAAAAGCTCTATTGTCAATAACTCCATCTACTCCTTTAATGTTTCCGATCATATCATTATTAAGGATTCCGATAATATCCCAGCCTTTGTCTTTAGCGTATTTTGCTAGTCCACCACCACCGAAGAGGCCTTGTTCTTCTCCAGATAATCCAACATAAATAATACTATTTTCAAAAGTATGTTTTGATAATACTCGTGCGGCTTCAATGGTTCCTGCCATTCCACTGGCATTATCATTTGCACCAGGAGCATCGGTAGTAAAATCCATAGTATCACTAGCTCGAGAATCGATATCACCGCTCATAATAATATAGCGGTTAGGGTATTTTGTTCCTTTTTGTATGGCTACTACATTTACCACCCAGGCATCATGAGGAACTCTGGATCCCATATCTTTGGTTACAAAATCTTTTTGATAAAATACATCTAAACAGTTCTTACAATCTGTGGAGATTTTTTCAAACTCTGTTTTGATCCACCTTCGGGCCGCTCCAATACCTCGTGTCTGAGAAATAGTGTCGCTAAATGTATTACGAGTTCCGAAGTTTGCTAATTTTTTGACATCGGTTTCAATTCTATCTGCAGAGACTGCATTAATGATATCATAAATACGTTGATCTGTTTGTGCGATTAAAATGGTAGATAATAGAAGTAGGGTAGCCGTGAAAAATGTTCTCATTTGTGTGAATTTGATCGCCTAATTTAAATAAAAGAGCCAAGTAATGATTGTTTCTTAACAAATTTATAAGATGATGGTATGTATCACTGAATAAAAACAACCTTAGTTATTTTCTCATTATTTACCTCATAAATCGCGACAGCACTATAATATTGTTTATTAATGGTTAGAAACTCTTCATCAATAACTACATTACCCATTACAATTCTATTTTTTATTTTACAATTGAGATCAGGTGTGGTTTTAAAGAAATTGGTATATCCTTCTTTAATTTTCTCATGACCTTCGTATAAAAATTTGTAAGGGAAATTATACACTTTTATACCTTTGGTATAAGTGGCAACAAAAGCATCGATATCTCTAGCATTATAGGCATCGAGTTGTTTATTAATGATATTTTCAGAATTCTTTTCAATATCATTGTCAGGTTGAGGTCTGATAAAAGTTACCTTAGCAATCTTTCCATTTTCTACTTCGTATACAGAGATCACTTTTACAATTCGATCACTATATGTAACATATTCTTCATCAATTACTTTATTACCAAGTACAATACGATGTTTGATTTCACAAAATAAATTGGGTTCAGTTTTAAATTTTTTATCATAATAAGGACGCATGGCTTCTTTGCCTTTGTAACGTACTGTATCTGGATAATCATAAATTAACACATTGTCATTATATGTAGCTAAAAAGGCATCGATATCTTTGGCATTGTAGGCGTCTAATTGTTTTTGAACAATATGCTCGGGAGAAATATCTGATACCACAGCAAGCATGCTTCCTGAAGTATTTGTTGCTATTCTGGAAATATGACCGATTTCTTTATCCATAAAAGTATAAAAGGTGTTCCAGCCAGAATCTGTTTTTGGATTAAACTTAAAAACCGTATTTCCTTTCCCCATCAAGATAGTACCATCTGGTAGCCAGCAGATATCTTCAGACCCAGGTACTGTATGTATGATTTTTTCGGTGATTCCTGTTATAGGATCAATTGATTTAATTTCCCAATCTTTATTTTCTTTACTGATATAGCTAATCAGATTTGTATTAGGTATTTTATGCAACGATCTTCCTATTTTTTTTTGAAACGTATGATTAGTTCCTTTTTTTATATTAGATACTACCAATGACAATGCATTATCTTCAAGTACAGATGAAACGAGCATGTCTTCATTAAACCAGGTATGATATCCAACTTTAAGTCCTTCTAATAAAACTTTAGACTCCCCGGTTTTGTAATCATAACGATAAAGGAGTTGTTTTCCATCTTGATCCAGGCGAATAGAAGAAACTTGATTTTTGTTAGGGATTTTGGTAGGGGAATATTCACTTCCGTTTTTGGTTTCTGTAACCCAATCTATTTTAGCATTTTTACTATTATATACGACTATATCTGTTTGTTTATTACGGGTAGAAGAAAACAAAACCATGGTATCATTAAAAATGGAAGGTTGGTTATCATATCCTTTGTTGTTAGATATATTTCTTTGATTGTTAAGTATGATTGTTTTTTCTTTTTTGATGATATCAAAAAGATATACTTCAGTATCGGTTTGTGAGAAGGTAGGTATTGTAGTGAGTACTACTAAAAGAACAATTATGTACTTCATTGTTTTTATTTTCTAAAATACATTGAAATATTGACGTTATTCTTAAGTAAATGTTAATGTAGAAATGATGTCTATCCTTGGTTTTTAGAAAAAAAGAGAAATGGGTTTAATCAAAAAACCCAGAGCATAAAGCTCCGGGTTTTCGAAAGTTGAGTTAGAAAGGCTATTGAGGGAACAATAGTCAATTGTGTATATTGTTGATAAGATTAGATTCCATACACGGAGAATCTAAAATTTGGGAAATTCACATTCGTAAGTTGAAATGATGGATTAAAGGCAAAAGTACTTTCATCGGTTTCTTGTATGTACCATCCTCCTGTATCGATTAACAAAAGAAGTACACTTACAACATCATCGACAGGATCTGTTGCACCAAGGAATGTAAGAGTAAGTTTTTCTCCTGGGGTTTTTGTAAAATTAAAGGCAGCAATTAGAGGTCCGTTAGGTCCGGAAACTCCTCTAAATTCTATACCATGAACACCAGCGCCGAATTGATTCATTCTGATATCTAAACCAAACGCATTAACACTTTTAAGTAAGTGTAAAAAGTCGGGAGAAGTTTGCTCAAGGAAATTACGAGAAGTATCATCAAAATATAAATATCTAGGAAACCTCGTATCAAAAGTATCTACATCGGTAGAGAATAAGGAAGGAACCGGTGCGGTAGCAACAGGAGCCAGATCATAACCAATAACAGTGTTTAATCCACCATCTGCAGAAACGAAAGTATTGGTAGCTTCATCAAAAGTAAAGCTAGAAATATCCGAGCCATTTACTTGTAAAGCAGTTCCAAAATTAAATCCAATATCAGTACCAGCTATAGGGTAATTAACAGATTCTATATTTCCTGTTGATTGATTAAAAGTTGTAATTATTCCTAATCTTTCAAATTCTGCAAAAGAGAATGTACCTTGAAACAAAGGAGGGTCTGTAGCTCCTGCATTAGGATCAGTAACAATTATATTTCTAAGGAAACGGTTACTATCATGCCCTAAAGCTATCTCTTCATAAGATTCTCTTGCATTTGTAACGCGTTCTTTTTCTCCTTGGGTTGCTTTTTCAAAGACAATTGTAGTGATATCATCTTCATCGGTATCGGTTTTACTTCTAAACTCGATTCGTTCCGTTTCAACTTTTTGAAAAATAAATTCAAATTCTGCTTTTAAACTAAACCCATTGGTTTCAAAAAGATTATGAAAAGTAGAATAGTTCTCGAATACTAATTCTGGAAAATGAGCTTTTCCTACTCTATAAGTAGTTTCAAAATCTTGTGCTCCCAGAGCATGATCAGAAACAATTTCTACAGTATTATCCTCATTAAAATCTAAGAAAATATTATAAAAACCTACACTGTTATTGGGTTGGTAAACAAGTTTCCATCCAAATTCTGCATCTGTAAGTGTTTTTTTGTAGCCTTTTAAAAGAGCATCAACACGGCTATCCACGTTTTGATCAAATAGCGGTTCTACTTCATTATCGGTACTACAGGCCATAAAACCCAGAGTAATCAATAGTAATGTATATATTTTTATGTTTTTTAACATGTCGTTCTAATGTTTAATTAGTTAATACTGTTTAGAAATTCATCTCTCACTGTTAAAAGATCGATTCCTACATCTTCTTTCATATATTTTACTACAGCATCATATTTTTGTTTAATACGAGCTTTTCCTGTATTTATTTCAGCACAGTTAGCCGGAGCTCCCATAGCAGAGCAGTCAATAGGAGTAATATATGTAGCTTCAAAAACAGCGGGATCAGTAGTAACAATACGAGCTATTATTTCTGCAAAATCTTCTCCTACAGCAGAAGTGCCATAAGGAGTTACCATACCTCTTACAATTGCGTTGTTTATTGATGCAGCACTGTTTTCGTCCCCACCTGCAATTAGAGTTGTCCATGTTCCTTGCGATGTATAATCATCACTTGATATTTTGAAAAAAGATTCTACATCAAAATTAAAATTCTGATCTACAATATGTGCAAATTCATGATGTAAGGTTCTAAATGTTTGTATAATCCATGCAGTATTATCAGGAGCAAAATTATTAGCCTGTGTAAGTGTTACTCTTACCCCAGCATCTGCAACCCCAAGTGTGATCGTACCATCACCGTTAAATAGAGGAGAACCTATTAAAACAATTTCTGCGGGGAAATAAGTTTTTAAAAAGCTTTCTCCTTGATCTGATGCTTTGTTATAAGGCTCGATCCAGGCTTGCTTGATTAATTCAGCAATAGGTTGTACTACCTCTCTACGTGGTGGTACAGCAGATTTTGTTGGATCTATATAACGATCTACAAATTTATAGATTACATCACATCCGTATGGATCTCTAAACTCTTTTTTAAGGAATATATCAAGTGGATCGGTTGATTCAGCTTCTCCTTCAAATATAGTTGTTGGTTGTAATGTTTCTTCTCTATCACATCCAGATAGTACTACTAAACCTAGGATGATAAACAATATTTGCTTTATTAATATTTTTGGTGTTTTCATAATCAATATTTTTATCTAGGGTTAGGGGTTAATCCAAATGAAACAGCGTCATCTGGAATTTGCAAAGCTTTTCTTAGATCGTTGGTAGTGAGTTCAAAAGTTCCTCCACCTTCACTTACAGGTAATACATGAGTAACAGGAAGATTAAATCTTTTGATATCAAACCAACGTAACCCGTGATCAATGAATTCTTTCTTTCTCTCATCTAATAATAACTGAGTAATAGCATCAGTTTCACTAGTTGCAGAATAGAATGTAACAAGAGCGGCAAGATCAGTATATTGATTTCCTGCATATCTATTATTAGCAATCAAATTAATATCTGCCAATGCTGCAGCCTGATCACCTAGAAACAAGTTGGCTTCAGCTCTATTTAATATTACTTCTTCTCCTTTTAATTCTTGAGAGATGTGATAAGCAAGCCCTGAATTAGACGAAAGGTTCTCTCTAAAGAAATATTCTCTAAGTCTAGAAAGGTATCTTGAGTCGGTTCCTACATTCCATACCCCTGTAGAGGTTCTTGCATCTGCTACATTAAAAATATTAGCAAATAAATTATTAAGTTCTGCATTATTCAACCTATATCCAATACTACGACGTTGAAATGTGCTAAATTTTTGAATAACCAATACATTACTTTCATCTTCTGGATCACCATATTTATCCGCAATATCATTATAACCAGACCCGGTAAGAGTAGCATAATCTTTCACGAAAATTTCAGGAGCACCTCCTAAGAATAGATCACTGTATTTTTTACAATTGGTATAATCTTTTTTCCATAAGTAGAACCTTGATGCAAAAGCCTGAGCAGCTTTTTTTGTAAAATGATATTTTTTTGTTCCAATGAAAAAGTCATCGTTTATAAGGGCTAATCCTTCTAATAAATCTTTTTCAACAAGATCATAAACTTCAGCCACTGTATTACGTTTGTAACTTGGTAGAAATTCTGTCTCAGGCTCTAATACATAAGGTACTCCTAGGTTAGAAGAAGCACTTTGATCATAGTGCAAACCAAACATGTTAACCAGCATAAAATGATTATATGCTCTGGAAAGGAGAGCTTCTCCTTTTACTGCATTTTTTAAATTTTGTTCTCCTTCAAGATTATCAATTACAGCTAGTACTTCATTAGTTTGTGCAATTGCTTCATATGTTTGATCCCAAAAATATGTTGGAGTATCCTGAAAAATAGCGGTTACATTATCCCAAGTATATATTTGAGTATCTTGTAAACGTATAGTATTTCCTCCCGAAGTTTGTACAACACCTTCAGAATCAGGATTTCCTGTTGGGCCTACTAAATCGGTATATGCATCTGTAAAAGCATAACTAGCTTGTGAGTATGCATCTGCGATAATTTTGGCAGCTTTTTCAACCGTATCTAGCTCTAATCTGTCATCAGGAGCTTCATCTAAATAATTCTCACAACTTGTACCTAAGGTTACAAGAAGTAGCAATAATATATATGATGTTAATTTATAGTTCTTCATAATTAATCTTTTTTAGAATCCAACATTAAGTGAAAGAGAAACAGTTTTAGCTACTGGTAATGCAGCTCCTCCAGAATTAAAGAATTCAGGATCCTGACCGTTTAACGCTTTGTCAGAGTATAGTAAGAATAAATTCTCTCCTTGTATACGAATTCCTGCTGAGGTAAGACCTAGCTTTTTAGCATATGCAGAAGGTACTGTATATCCTAATGCTATAGATCTCATACGAGCATACGTACCGTCTACCACTCTTAAATCACTGTTGTTATATAATTGGTATGCATTGTCACCGGCAAATACAACACCATTATTAACAAAACCATTAAGTTGGCTTATTAAAACACGATTATCTAATATAGCAGGGATGTTGGTTACATTTTCATCTCCTGGAACCGCCCACCTATTAACTAATTCTCCAGGAAGAGAATTGAAATCTGTATATGCAGCATCAAAATTGCTATTTAAACGAATTTTGTAATCAAATTTAAATGAAATGTTTGTAGATAAAGTAAAACCACCATATTTGAAAGTGTTATTAAGTCCACCTGCTCCTCTTGGTTGAGTAGGACCTTCATACTTTAGTATTTTTTCAATATCGTCTCTACTTTGAAGATCTATATTGGTTACTCTATTATTATCAGCATCAAAGAACGTTGGTATACCAAATTCATTTAATCCGGCAAAACGAACCGAGTATAGTGCAGAGATTTCACGACCAGTGAATGGAGCACCCGCTGGTGATATTAGATCTACTAAACGAGGATCAAATTGAAGTTCTTTTACTTCTTCGGTGTTATAACCTACATTAATATTAGTAGACCATTCGAATTTATCTGTTTTTAGATTAACAGTAGATAAAGTAAATTCATATCCCTCTACAGCTAAATCAGCATAATTTCCTCTTTTAAATGCTTGACCACCTACACCACTCGTTTTAATATCTCCAATAAGATCAAACGAATTACGGTTATAGTAACCCAGTTCACCGGCAACTCGGTTATTAAACATAGAGAACTCTAATCCAACACTAAATTCTTTAAGTTTTTCAAAAGTTAAATCAGAATTTTCTAATGAATTAATTCTAATTATACTTTCTTGATCTTGAGGTCGTAATGGTATTTGACCTCTTAAATCAAGAGAAGCACTTGTATTAGAAGGGCCTCTACCTCCTGATAAACCATAAGTAGCTTTTAATTTTAAAAGATTTACCCAATCAGCTTTGAAGAAATCTTCTCTATCAATGTTCCATGCCCCACTAATATTATAGTTTGTAAGATATCTTGCTTTAGGACTTGACCCTTGTAGGTTGGACCCATCATATCTTAAAGTACCGTTAATAGTGTACTTGTTTTTTAAAGTGTACCCTGCATTAAAGAAAAAACCAGTAAAACGATCTCTAAAATTTTCAATATCAAAATATTGATCGTTATTATCGATTAATTGATCAATAGCATCTGGATTAGTATTAATCAAATATCCGTTTTGATAAGAGATACCGATACCATTATATTCTCTACGTTGTCTTGTAGAAGATTTTATTTCTTGACCCAAAAGGAATGTAAATTGATGATTATCCCCTATGTATGGATTCCATGAAATAGAATTTCTCCAATATACATAGTCTAAAATATCTTCATTAAAGACATTTATACCACCTTCTGGTAATATAGAGAAAGGAGGTCTGGTTAAATTATCTCTATCTTGATATAAGAAAGGATTTACATTTGCCAAAACGCCTTCATCTGCTCTAAATGCTTCTGCCTGATTAGATTTGTCACCAATAATATGCTCTCTTTGAGTAATCGCTTTACGATAGTTAAAAGTAGAAGTAGCAGTTAAGTTATTAGTGATTTTATAATTTAAATCTGTTTGAAAAGTAATATCAGTTACGTCAATATCAACATAATTATTGTCTAATTCATGAATGATATTAAAAGGTGCATAGTTTTTTCTAAAGAATTCTAAATTACCATTTTCATCGTATGGTGTAACACTTCTACTATTGGTTAAAGAAAAGCTATAAGGGTTGATCTCAAACTCACGTTCAAATTCACCTGTTAATGGGTTTAGTGATCTATCATTGGTTCCTGGAGCTTTCTGTTTTCTAAAACTCCCTGTTAATGAGGTGTTTATAGAGAATTTTTCAGAAAGATTAAACTTGGTGTTTAACTTTGTAGTATATCGTTGTGCATTATCTCCAATCGTTTGTCCCTGATCATTAAGGTAACTAGCTGAGAAATAGTAAATAGCATCATCACTACCACCAGATATACTTAAAGAATGATTTTGTTGTAATGATAAATCATTAAAAAGGGTTTCAAACCAATCTGTATTGGCTACTTGATAACGTCTGAAAAAACTATCTGATAATTGTCCGTTAGCTCCTATTTCTACATTATTCGTTCTTCTTTCGTTATAATATTGCCCTAAAACACCATAAGATTCGGCAAGTTGTGCTGTTGTAAGATCGATTAATCCTTTTTCTACCAATTCGGCATATACAGATAATTCTTGTTGAGAATTTAATACATTAAAGTTTGTATATCGAGGTCTCAATCTATAAGCAAAATTATTACTGTAGCTTACTCTTAATCCACCTCTTTTACCTTTTTTGGTTGTGATTACAATTACACCATTCTTTGCACGTGCTCCATATAAAGCTGTTGCAGACGCATCTTTTAGAATAGAGAAACTTTGAATATCATCTGGGTTTAATCCAGCGATAGAGGAACCAATTAATGAATTGATATCTCCAGAAGCTAAATCTTCCTGATTTAATTCTACATTATCTTCCAAAATTACACCATCAACCACCCAAATTGGGTTATTGTTACCATTAAGGGATGTATTACCTCTAATTCTAATTCTTGGTGATGCACCAAATGAACCAGAAACATTATCTACAACTACCCCAGCATCTCTACCTTCTAGAAGTCTTGATGCATCAGAAACTCCATCAATTTTAATATCTTCCAGGTTAAGCTTTGTAGCAACCCCGGCAAAAAGACGGCGATCTACTTTTTTATAACCATCTGTTATTATGACTTCGTCTAGTGACTCTACAGATTCTTTTAATACAAATTGAAATTTTGTTTTATTCTTATCTGTGATCGTAATAGTTTGAGTTTCGTAACCTAAGTTTTCGATCTTAATTACATCTGATACCGAAACTCGCATTGTAAAATTTCCATCAAAGTCTGTAACTACTCCTTGGGTAGTTCCTTGTATAGATACAGTAGACCCGGGAATGGGAAGACCATTTTTGTCAACAACCTGTCCATTAATTTCAAAACCTTTCTGTGGTTTTACCAGCGCAGATTGTCGTTTTTTGATTGTTGGAATATTAGAACTAACCACTTTTTTTACCAATACAATTTGCTTATCTACTATTTTATAAGAGACATTGGTGTTCTTAAATATTCTATCTAAAATATATTCTACTCTTTTGTTAGAAACTTTAAAAGATACCTTTCTTTTGGTATTCACCTCAGCATCCTTAAAAAACACTTTAAATTCTGTTTTTTGTTGTATTAAATCAAATACTCTCTCAATTGTAAAGTTTTTCACATCAAGTGAAATCTTCGTGTTTTGAGAATAAGTATTTGCGTTTATTCTAAATAGAGACAATATAATTAATAGTATTGTTAGCCTCATTTTCAAATTAAATATTAATTTTGCCACACCATTTGTGTGGTTTTGTCTAATTATTTTCATATTTTTAATATGATTTAATGATTGAACCATTGTTAAATTACGCTTACTCTAAATCGGGAGATGTTGCAGCATTTCTCGATTTTTTTTGTTTATTAGTCATTTTGGAAACATACTTTTTTTGTTTTAGGGATTAATAATTATTTCATTTTCTTTGATGGTAAAATTAAAGAAGGTATTGCTTTTAAAGGTTTTTAATACGTCTTCTATATTTTCTACATCAAACTGACCTGTGAATTTTTCTTTCTTTATTTTTGGGTAATTTATTGTTATTTTCTTGTCATAAGATCTCTCCAGTTTCTTAATTATATTCTCAAAACTTTCATTCTTAAACAATAATATTCCATCAACCCAAGCAGTATAATTTTCTGTTTTTACTGTAGAAATATTTAAATTCTGACCTGATTTTAAAAGACTAGCCTTCTGATTTGGCTTAAGTATTTGATCGGTATCTTTATTAAATCGGTCTTTATTTTTAAATACACCTACACTACCTTCTACCAGAACAACCTCAGAAAATGGATCATCAGTGTAAGAAGAGACATTAAACTTTGTCCCTAAAACTTCAGTTTTAATACCATTGGTAGATACAATGAATGGAGCTTCTTCATTTCGGGCAACTTCAAAATAGGCTTCACCAGATAATTCTACTTCACGAACTTGTCCGGCAATAAAACGCACGGGAAATTTTAATGTAGAACCTGCATTAACATGAACTATTGTACCATCAGATAGTTCTAATTGAAATTTTCTTCCATAAGGTACTTTTAATGTGTTGATACTTGGTTTTACCTCAGCAATGTTGTTTTTTTCGTTTTGGTATACTATTTTACCTTTTTCCTGAACTCCTACTACAGTACCATCGTTATTTTTAATTTCTTTAAATAACTCATTCTCCTGTATAGTTTCAAGACTGCCATCGCTTAGTTGTAATGTTACTTCATTTGAAGTAGAACCGGTGCCAAAAAAAGTGTTGTTGTAGTATAAAGTAGCACTAATTATAAGCCCTACAAAAACTGCAGCATATTTTAAATAATTATTGATTCTATTTTTGCGGGTTTTAGTACGAGATTTTGTACTTTGTATTTGTTTTTGGAATAATGATGATGCTTTTTGATTATCAAAATCGTTTTTACCTAATTGGATGTAATGATCAGTGATAATGTATTTTTTAAATTCATTTAAATTTTCTTCATCATTCAATAGTTTTTTGAACTCGGTGAGTTCTCGTTCGGACATCTCATTATTTAGGTATTTTAGTATTTGATTTATATCCAAATCTTTGTTTTTTTTCATGCGAATTATTGGCTTATTTATAGTTAAGACTTGAAAAAAATAAAAAACCCTTACTTCTGAAACTATTTTTTTTATTATTTATGTAAAGTTTTTGTTAATTGTTTTAGGATAGGGTTTAAAAATGAGTTAAAAAAAGAGTGCTATAAAGAACGAGACCCAAATAGAGGAACTTAAGAGAGGTAATGAATTTGTATACAGGCATTTATATGAGATGTACTATAACGAATTATGCGCCTATATCTATAGTTTATCGAGGGATAAACAGCAGGCAGAAGACATCGTTCAGAACGTAATGCTTAAAATTTGGAAGAATAAAAAAAAATTAAATATTACTACTTCTATCAAAAGTTACCTATATAAAGCATGTTATTATGAATTAATAGATACCTATAATAAAAATAAAAAAGAGTTAAGTTATATAGAACAAATACAAAAAAATACTCTTAATGTTTTTGTAGAAGAAGATAACGATTTTATCAAAAGAAAAATACACCTTGTTCAGGCAGAAATTGAAAAACTTCCTCCAAAATGTAAAGAGGTATTTATATTAAATAAAATTCAGGGATTTAAATATAAAGAAGTGGCAGAACAACTTGATATTTCTATAAAAACTGTTGAAGCACAAATGTCAAAGGCTATGTCAAGAATTAAAGAAGCTCTAGAGACTGTTTAATAGAATATTTCTTTTCAAAAATGATATTTCAAACTATTTAATTACTTATTTCCTTAATGTATATATCCCTAAAATAGGCCCTATACTTAAAAACACGTATAACATAGTATTATCTAATTTTCCTGTTAAAAAAGATAATAACTGAATACTAATTATAGTAATAGCAAATCCAATACAATTAATAATTGTAAGAGCAGTACCTCTTAGTTCTGGGGGTACAGCAGCAGCTACCATTGTAGAAAATTGAGGAGAATCTGAAATTACCAACATTCCCCAAATACTTAAAGCAATTAAAAATAATTCTGGCGGTAATAGGAAAAGCAGGGGAGAAGCAAGACAAAATATTCCAGAAATTAATAGTGAATTATATGCTACTTTTCTACTTCCGGTTTTTAGCGAAATCAAACCACCCAGAATGCAGGAAATAAAACCAACACCTATGATGATAAAAGACCAAAAAGACACCTGAAGTTGTATCGATTGTAAGCGAGAATAGGTTTTAAGAATAATAGGAACAAATCCCCAAAACGCATATAGTTCCCACATATGTCCAAAATATCCAAAAGCTGCTTTTCTAAAACTAGGGATACTAAAAAGTTGTGTAACGATCCCAAGTTGAAGCTTAGAAACTAGTTTTCTGTATGGACCATCAGGAACCAAAAACCACATTGCTGATCCTCCAACAAATGCTAAGATAGATGTGCTAATAATTACAGCTTTATAATCGCTACTCCAGGAAAACTGATTAATTAGGTGAGGAAAAGCTGTTCCTAGTACCAAAGCACCTACAAGATACCCAAGTGCCTTACCGAGTCCGTCTTTATAATAATCAGAGGCTATTTTCATGCCAATAGGATATATACCAGCAAGGAAAAATCCAGTGCCAAATCTTGCCGTAAGTAAATTAAATACCGTGATATCAGGAATAAGTAATGACAAATTACTAAGCCCTCCCAAAAAAGCACAAATCATAAATATTCGAGATGGAGAAAACCGATCGGCTAATGTTAATAGAGCAAATGTTAGTGTTCCTACAATAAACCCAAATTGCACAAAAGATAAAAGATAGCCTAAAATATTAAAATCAGCATTAAACTGAGAGGCGAGATCATCAATAACAGCATTGCCAGCAAACCATAACGAAGTACAAAAAAACTGCGAAATGATAATCACCGGGAGTATGTAGAATTTTGATTTCAATACATTATTCTTCTAAAATGATTGTGCCAAAAATATCGGCATTAATCCACCCCAGATTTTTTTCTTCTCCTGGGATAAAAACAGAACCAATAAAATTTTCTCTTTCCTTACTACCATCATTATCATTATAAGCAATAGCAAAACCTAATTTCTGATCCTTTTTTAAAATCATTGGGTCATTAACTTTTCCTTCTGTATAAGTATTGTCATATACAATGATCTCAAACTCCCATACCGATACATCGCCATTAGTAATTCGTTTAGAGCTAACATGACTATTATATAGTAATGGTTTTTTTTGTTCATCCAGATCAACAACATTTCCGTCTAATGCTACATGATATGCGAATGCATTATTAGAATATTGATGATCACCACCAGAGTTATCCGCATCAATAAAAATCTCCACACAGTCATCATCCCACCATAAACTTAGAGGGTCTTTATTTTGATCATATAAAACATCATCTTTGATTTCGACTAATACATATAGAGCTTCTGGGGTCCAAACCACTTTATACCTTCCAAAAAAATCATTAAAGGTATAAGGTGCTCCCAGCCACCTTTGATCAAAACCATACCAAATAGCTTCTTTCCAAATAGGATCATTCATCTTGCCATCTAGCTTAGGAACAATTACTGCTTTTTTTACTTTTCTGATTTGATGATCAACTTTAACTTTCTGTTTTAGTAAATCTTTTTGATCTACGATTGCCAATTCATCTTTAGTCGAGTTGGGAAGGTTTTTTTTACAGCTTAGTATAAATAATAAAATGAATAATAAAAGTATTCTTTTCATAATGACATTTAGTGACATAATCATGATAAATGTAGTGAACAAAATTTAAAAATTAGTTGTAGCATATAAATAAGTAATAATCATTTGTATTTCTAACAGTAGATTACTGGATAACCGGAAATAGATATTTTATGTTCACATGATATTAAAAAGTGTATTAAATTGAGTTTTGATACTAATAATAAAAGGAACTCTTGGTTATTAATGTTTTGGAAGAAAAAATTTGGAATATCCTGTATGAATAACCATAGATTTTTTTGTCTATGTAAAGCTTACTATAACTGAAAAATAATTATTTCCATCCCACTATAATTATAACGTATTGCATTATATCCCCATAAAGTGGTAGCCGAAGATTGACAATTGTTACTTTCGATACATATTAAGAAGTCCTTAAGAGTTTGTAGTTTGTTAAAAGTAATTTTAGGAGCACCATAAAGAGTGTAATCAGAATCTAAAATATAAATGAGATGATCAATACTTTCTCTATATACACCAAGGTCATTGTTGTTAAATAAAAATAAAGCACCATTATATAAATAATCTCCTAAAAAGGCAATTTTATTGGTCTTGTCAATAATTGCTGTAGATTCTATAGTATGGCCAGGAATATTAACTAATTGTATAATTCTGTTACCTAGGTCTATATCTTTATTAACAGGGAGCCATTCGTTTATTTGTATTTGAGATGGATGTTCTCCTATAAACAGATCTCCGGTAGTAAAAGAAAATATATTATCCCCTGTGATACGTTCTTTTAAAAATGGCAAATCCGGAAAGACAATGTTTTCAAATTCTGATATATTTTGATTGTGGTCAAAATGAAAATGAGAGAGTAAAAGAGAAACCGGCAAATTGGTTAACTGATCTGTGATATGCTTAATTTTAGATCCATTTTCTGGTTCATTTTCACCAGAAGCGGTATCATACATTATAGCTTTATTGTCTCCGATTAATAAATAACTCACATTGGCCTGAGAACTTTTAGGCTCTTTAATGATATAAGTTTTATTTTTTAAATAGTCTACATCATACCAATTTGATGTTATTGTAACTCCTTCATTTTCGGTATCTGTGATGGGGTTTTCTGCAGCGTTGTCATTATTGTTACAAGCAACTAATACTATGTAAAAGATGATCGTTGTAATCCGTGTTGTTGTTTTCATGTTTTAATCATATTAGTAGTATGCTTTGCTAAAGATACAATAAGAAAATATTTTCTTTTAAAACAGACGATATACATGTCTTTTGAGTAACATGTTAGAATTTCATACTTCATTCTAGAATGAAATAAAAAAAATAAAGCTGTTTTACTTTTGTGGAATACAAAAAGGAACAAGTAAAATGAAACATTCGGCGAGGGTATTTTGGAAGAAAAATCAACATGAAGCATTTATGGATGGAAAATATAGCAGGGCACATGCCTGGTATTTTGATGGGGGAGCAGAAATTTTGGCTTCTTCTTCTCCAGAGGTAGTCCCCACTCCAATGTCTAATGCATCCGCGGTAGATCCTGAAGAAGCGTTTTTAGCATCTGTTTCGAGTTGTCATATGTTGTTTTTTCTTTCTATCGCTTCAAAGAAAAAATATGTTGTAGAGAGTTATGAGGATCATCCTGTAGGGGAACTAAACGAAATAAAAGGAAAAAAAGCAATTACTACGATTGCATTATGCCCTAAGGTAATTTTTAAAGGAAACCAGCCTTCAATAAAAAATATAGAGCAGATGCATAATCTAGCACATTCTAATTGCTTTATCGCGAACTCTATTATAGCAAATATTCAAATTAAAATAATATAAAATCAAGTATGAGAAATTTGACAATTAGATTAGATAATAAACCAGGAGCTTTAGCAGAAATGGGAGAAATTTTGGGAAACGTAGGAGTAAGCCTTGAAGGGGGAGGTGTTTTTGTACATAACAATATTGGAATGGCTAATTTTTTGGTAGCCGATGCCGAAAAAGGAAAGAAAGCATTAGAATCTTATGGGGTTGAAGTGTTTGCGATCAATAAAGTACTTATTCAAAAATTAAATCAGGAAGTACCCGGACAGTTAGGTAAAATTTGCCGTTTAATGGAAAAAAATAATATAAACATAATAACACAATATAGTGATCATGATAATCAGTTAATATTAGTTGTAGATGATTATGAAAAAGGCAAAGTTATTTCAGAGAATTGGAGTAGAGGAATATATTAAAAAGATGCATGATGAATTCGATAGAAATTATTTTATTAAACTGTACAGAGACAAGGAGACGAAGTATTAAACTTTGGAAAGGAATACCAGAAGAATATTTTGATTGGAAACCAGATAAAAATGCGTTCTCAATTATCGAAATGATTAGACATGTATTAGAAACCGAGCATTTATTTCATAAGATAATTGACAATAGAGGAAACCTGGGAGATTACCATTCACCATGGCAAGGAATGAAGTATGTGGATCTGGAGTTTGAGCTTGAAATAGCAATGAGCTATAGAAAGAATTTTCTTGATATGATAGAAGGGTTAACAGAGACAGATCTTGAAAACATAAGGATAGAAAGAACAGAAGTAGGACAGAGCAAAAAACTTGGTGATTATCTAAATAGAATTGTGTTTCATGAAGCAGTGCATATGGGACAAATGCTCGATTATTTAAGAACACTTGAAGTAAAAAGACCTAAAATATGGGATTGAAAATGATCATATCGGTTATATTATAGTAAATTCATGGCGCAAATGGTATTACATTAGTTTTGTGTATTGAAATCGGATAATATTGTGATAATAGTTAATGGAAGAGTTTGAAAATAAATTTGCTCAGATCGCCTCTTTATTAGGAGATAAATCTCGATCTGTAATGCTATGGTGTTTGTTAGATGGTAGAGCATATACAGCTCTTGAGCTGTCGATATGTGCAAATATTTCTGCGCAATCAGCAAGTAATCATTTAAAAAAATTAATTCAGGCTAATATATTACTGGTAGAAAAACAAGGAAGACATCGGTATTATAGGTATGCTACCTCTGAAGTCGCTCAAGTTATTGAATCTATGGCAGGATTAGTATCCATTACCGATGAATATACTAGGATTAAACAACCAGAACTTAATGGTATAACATATGCCAGAACTTGTTATGATCATTTAGCAGGGAAAATTGGTGTAAAAATCACAGATGCCTTGCTTGATAAAGGCATGGTAGAAATTGTAGAACGAACTTATAAAGTTACGTCTGCAGGAGAGAGTTGGTTTCAAAATGTTGGTATTGATATCGATGATATAATGCTGCAGAAACGATCTTTTGCTCACCCGTGTTTGGATTGGAGTGAGCGTAGACATCATTTGGCAGGTGCACTTGGTGCTTCTTTTCTTACTATGATGTTACAAAATGATTGGATACGAAGGAAGAAAGATTCAAGAGAGGTTTTGGTAACAGGGAAAGGAAAATTAGAATTGAAAACAAGGTTAAATTTGGAAATATAAAAACCGCCTTCTAATTATTTAAAAGGCGGTTTCTTATGATAAATTAAACACATCACAATGTTTTGTGTTCTTTTATTCTATTGATTAACCAATAAAATACCCGTTTTCTTTGGCGATTTTATCAGCAATTTTAGTTCTTAAAGCAACTACATTAGGCTGATTAGCATATTTAGTAAAACGCTTAAGTCCCATTAACATCATTCGTTGTTCATCTCCTTCTGCAAAAGAAACTATTCCTTCTTTTCCTTTTCTAATAATAATATCTACGGCATTGTATAAATATAATTGAGACATTGCTATTTGAGTTTCCTGAGCATCTTCACCAAAACGTTTTGCATTTTTCTCGGTACGTAAGATTGCAGATTCTGCCATGTAAATTTCAATTAAAATATCTGAAGCAGCTAGTAATAATTGTTGATGATCCTCAAGTTGTGGCCCAAATTTTTGTACCGCAGCTCCTGCAACCATCAAAAATACTTTCTTAAGCTTAGCAATGATTTCTTTTTCTTCAGAAAACAATATTGAATAATCCGGAGTATCAAAAGATGGAATACCTGTAAGTTCATCTGCAACTTTCATTGCAGGGCCAAGAAGATCTACATGACCTTTCATTGCTTTCTTTACTAACATTCCTACGGCAAGCATTCGATTAATCTCATTGGTACCTTCGTAGATTCTAGAAATACGAGCATCTCTCCATGCAGATTCCATTGGTGTATCTGCAGAGAATCCCATACCTCCAAAAATCTGTACACCTTCATCTGTACAACTTTGTACATCTTCAGAAACGGCAACTTTAAGAATAGAGCACTCAATTGCGTATTCTTCAACACCCTTAAGTTCTGCTTCCTGATGTGTGTTCCCTTCCGCTTGACGGATAGCAATTCTATCTTCGATATTTTTTGCAGCTCTGTAACTAGCAGATTCATCGGCATATGTATTGGTAGCCATTTCTGCAATTTTAGCTTTAATAGCACCAAAGTTCATAATAGGTGTTTTGAACTGGATACGTTCATTAGCATATTTAGTAGCTTCACCAATCACACGACGTTGTGCATCAAGACAGGCAGCAGCAAGTTTAATACGCCCTACATTTAATGCATTCATTGCAATTTTAAACCCATTACCTCTTTCTGATAACATGTTTTCTACCGGTACTTTGGTATCGCTAAAGAATACCTGGCGAGTAGAAGATGAATGAATACCTAACTTCTTTTCTTCATCACCTAGAGAAATCCCATTGGATGGATCGTTTTCTACAATAAATCCTGTAATATTTTTATCATCTTCAATACGGGCAAAAACAATAAATAAACTACAGAAACCGGCATTAGATATCCACATTTTCTGACCAGAAATCGAGTAATGTGTTCCATCTTCAGAAAGTACGGCTTTTGTTTTACCAGAATTGGCATCTGACCCTGCACCTGGTTCTGTTAAGCAGTATGCTCCAAACCACTCACCAGTAGCAAGCTTAGGGACATATTTTTTCTTTTGCTCTTCATTACCATACAAGGTGATTGGCATGGTGCCAATACCAGTATGAGCTCCAAAAGCAGTACTAAATGATCCAGTAGCTCCAGAGATATAATCACAAACTAACATTGTAGATACGAATCCCATTCCTAAACCATCATATGCTTCTGGTACAGAAACTCCTAAAAGTCCAAGTTCACCAGCTTTACGCATACACTCTTCTGTATATGCATAGTCTTTACTTTCGAATCGCTCCCAATGAGCCCATAGCTCACGATCTACAAATTCTCTAGCGCTATCACGCATCATTCTTTGCTCCTCAGAAAAATCTTCTGGAGTAAATACATCTTCACATTTAGTTTCTTTAACAAGGAATTGTCCTCCTCTAAGAATATCTTTATTTATAGTTTTATCACTCATTTTTTTAGTAAGGTTTTAGTCGTTAGTATTGAGGCTGATTAAAATGTAATTTTTAACACTTAGATCTCAATTCTAATTTTAATTTAAAAATTCGTAAATACCAGCAGCACCTTGTCCTGTACCTACACACATGGTTACCATTCCGTATTTACCTTTCATATCACGTTTACGCATCTCGTCAAATAATTGAACCGAAAGTTTTGCTCCTGTACATCCTAGTGGGTGTCCTAATGCAATTGCGCCTCCATTAACATTTACGATATCCTGATTGAGACCTAATTCTCTCATTACTGCAAGAGATTGAGAAGCAAAAGCTTCATTAAGTTCTATAAGTTCTATATCGTCTTGTTTTAATCCGGCTTGTTTTAAAGCTTTTGGAATAGCTTTTACTGGCCCAATACCCATGATTCTTGGTTCTACACCTGCAGCAGCATAATTAACAAGTCTTGCAATAGGCTCAAGATTTAGTTCTTTAACCATCTCTTCGCTCATTACCATCACAAAAGCGGCGCCATCACTCATTTGCGAAGAATTACCAGCAGTTACACTTCCTCCAGCTTCGAATACCGGTCTAAGTTTACCTAGTACTTCTTTACTGGTTCCGGCACGAGGCCCTTCATCCTTAGATACAGTATATGATTTTGTGGCCTTTTTTCCATTTTCATCAACATAAATTTGTTCGACATTAATAGGAACAATTTGATCCTGAAAACGCTTTTCTGCTTGCGCTTTTAAGGCTTTCACATGAGAGTTGTAGGCAAATTCATCTTGATCTTCTCGAGATACTTTGAATTGGTGAGCAACTGCCTCTGCAGTATTTCCCATTCCCCAATAATAATCTTCATGCCCTGATTTGGCTAAATCATAATTAAGTTCTGTTTTATAACCTGTCATGGGAACTGAACTCATGCTTTCTGCTCCACCGGCAATAATACAATCTGCCATTCCAGATTGTATTTTGGCTGTTGCAATACCAATGGTTTCTATTCCTGATGAACAAAATCTATTTACTGTTACTCCGGGAACATCAACAGAATTTAACCCCATTAATGAGATTAAACGTGCCATATTTAATCCTTGAGACCCTTCGGGCATGGCATTACCAACAATTACGTCGTCGATACGTGCTTTGTCAAGGTTAGGAAGCTCTTTCATCATATGTGCTATGGTTTCGGCTGCCAATTCATCTGTTCTTTTAAACCTGAACACCCCGCGAGGAGCTTTTCCTACGGCTGTTCTATATGCTTTTACTATATATGCTGTTTTCATTATTTTCTTTTTCTAGTTTCTTAGAGGTTTTCCTTTCTTAAGCATATGCTCGATACGTTCAAGAGTTTTACGTTCTGTACAAAGTGACAAGAAAGCTTCACGTTCCAGATCCAATAAGTATTGTTCTGTAACCAATGTTGGTTCAGATAAATCTCCACCAGCCATTACATATCCTAGCTTATTAGCTATTTTATGATCATGCTCAGAAATATATTTACTAGCTTCCATAGAGTCGGTTCCAACCAAGAACATACCTAATGCTTGTTTACCTAGTACCTTAATATCTTTTCGAAGAGGTGGTTGTGTGTATCCTTGTTCTGCCATCAATTTAGCATGTGCTTTTGCTGTAGCGATTTGGCGATCTTTATTTACAACAACGATATCTTTTCCTTTTTGAAGTATATTAGTATCATACGCTTCATAAGCAGAAGTTGATACTTTGGCCATACCTATAGTTAGGAAATGTTCTTGTAGCACATTAAGTTCTACATCATTTTTCTTAAAAGTATCAGAAGCTCTTAGTGCCATTTCTTTGGATCCACCACCACCGGGGATAACACCAACACCAAATTCTACAAGTCCTATATATGTTTCTGCAGCAGCAATTACTTTATCGGCATGCATAGAAAGTTCACATCCACCACCAAGTGCCATACCATGAGGAGCAGCAATTGTTGGGATTGCAGAATAACGCATACGCATCATAGAATCCTGGAAATATTTAATTGCCATATTAAGCTCGTCATATTCTTGCTCAACAGCCATCATAAATATCATTCCGATATTTGCACCTACAGAGAAGTTTGCTGCTTGATTACCAACAACCAATCCCTGAAAATCTTTTTCAGCAATATCGATAGCTTTGTTTAATCCGGCTAGAACATCACCACCAATGGTGTTCATCTTACTCTGGAACTCTACATTTAGAATTCCATCACCAAGATCTTCTACTACGACTCCGCTATTTTTAAATACTTCTGAAGATTTACGGATATTATCCAGAATGATAAATGCATCTTGTCCTGGTACTTTTACTTGTTCTTTTTTAGGAATATCGTAGAAAAATGTAGCTCCGTTATTTACAGTATAAAAAGAAGTACTTCCTGAGGCGATCATATCATTTATCCAATCAGCAGGTTCATACCCTTCTGCACGCATCATTTCGATTCCTTTTTCTACTCCAATAGCATCCCAGATCTGAAAAGGACCATGTTCCCATCCAAAACCGGCTTTCATTGCATCATCGATTTTATATAAATCGTCTGTAATTTCAGGAATACGATTGGAAACATATGCGAATAACGCGGATAAATTTTTACGATAAAATTCTCCTGCTTTATCTTTTCCAGATACTAATACTTTAAAACGATCAACTACTTTATCTATAGTTTTTGTCATTTCAAGAGTGGCAAAAGAGGCTCTTTTCTTAGCTCTGTATTCTAAAGTTTCTAAATCTAAAGACAGGATTTCTCTTTTTCCATCTGCACCAACATTCTTTTTATAGAATCCTTGTCCGGTTTTACTTCCCAACCATTTATTATCCATCATAGTACCGATGAAATCCGGAAGTTTAAATAATTCGTGACGTTCGTCATCCTGACAATTGTCGGCAATACCATTAGCTACATGAACCAAAGTATCTAAACCAACGACATCGACTGTACGAAAAGTTGCAGATTTTGGACGGCCAATTACAGGACCAGTAAGTTTATCTACTTCTTCTATGGTTAATCCCATTTCTTTTACCATGTGGAATAAACTCATGATACTAAAGATCCCGATTCTATTACCAATAAATGCGGGGGTGTCTTTTGCTATTACAGAAGTTTTTCCTAAATATTGTTCTCCATATCCGTTAAGGAAATCCAAAACTTCCTGAGATGTATTTGGGCCAGGAATAATTTCGAATAATTTAAGATAACGGGCAGGGTTAAAGAAATGTGTTCCACAGAAATGCTTCTGAAAATCTTCACTTCTTCCTTCATTCATAAAATGAATAGGAATACCAGAAGTATTAGAAGTAATTAATGTACCTGGTGTTCTGTGTTTTTCAAGATTTTCAAAAACTATTTTTTTAATATCTAATCTTTCTACAACAACTTCTATAATCCAATCTACATCTGCAACTTTTGCGATATCATCTTCCAGGTTTCCTGTAGTGATACGATTTGCAAATTTTTGATGGTATATAGGAGAAGGTTTAGATTTAAGAGCAGCGGTAAGTGAATCATTTACTAATCGATTACGGACCACTTTGTTTTCAAGAGTAAGGCCTTTCGCTTTTTCTTTATCGTTAAGTTCTCGAGGGACTATATCTAATAATAGTACTTCGACACCAATATTAGCGAAATGACATGCAATACCGGATCCCATGATTCCTGAGCCGATAACTGCAACTTTTTTAATGATTCTTTTCATTTTTTAACTTCGAGTTGTTAAGGTTTTACAGATTCTTGTTTTGAGTAAATTTTTTTAGATGATATCAGATCATTTATGGTTTGAAACACCTCTAAGAAAATGTCTAACTTTTCTTGTGGGACATGTTTTCTTACCATGGTATCAAAAGTAAAAACGACTTCTTTCGAGAAATTTCTCATTTCTACGCCAAATGGAGTAAGGTAGATCAATACACCACGTCCATCCTGAGGATTTTTCTTTCTGAAAATCAATCCTTTTTCTTCCATGGTTTTCAAAGTGCGTGATAAACTTGTAGCTTCCATTCCCATTTTGGGACCTAGTGAAGTAGAAGGTGTACCGCTTTCTGGGTCTATGCTTAGTAATGCAAATCCAGTAGCCATCGTACTTCCTTTTTTGCTGGCTTCTTCATTATACATCTTAGCAACCGCCATCCAGGTGGCTCTAAGTGCATAATCGATTGTCTTTTCTCTCATTCAAAAAAATTGTTATGAATGTAAAGGTAAGGAAATTTATTATGCGTGCATAATAAATAAAGTAAAAAATTGAGAAAAGTTGATGTAATGTACACTTTTTTGCTGAATTAATAAAAAAACTCCCCATAAAATGAGGAGTTTACTGATTAACAGTTAAAGCTTACATGCATTTTGCGTTGCAATCAGTTAATTGAATTAGCCATAAATTTTAGAATAAAGATCTTTGTATTTTTCTTTTATTATTTTCCTTTTTAATTTCATAGTAGGAGTGAGGTGACCCGCATCAATACTCCATTCATCTGATGTAAGTTCGAATCGTTTCACACGTTCCCATTTTCCGAACTTTTTATTATGCTCGTCGACTTCTTCCTGGTAACGATCAATAATTGATTGATTTTTAAGAGCTTCTTGCATAGAGTCACCCATTTGTATGCCTTTACGCTCTGCCCATTCTTTTAGAAACTCGAAATTGGGTTGTATAAATGCTGCCGGCATTTTTTCTCCTTCTCCGATTACCATTATTTGCTCAATAAAACGGGATTGTTTCATGGCATTTTCTATTAATTGCGGAGCGACATATTTACCACCAGAAGTTTTAAACATTTCTTTTTTACGATCGGTAATACGCAAAAACCCATCATTATCGATTTCACCAATATCTCCGGTATGGAAATACCCGTCTTTTAATACCTCTTTAGTTTTTTCTTCATCTTTATAATAGCCTAACATTACTTGAGGACCTTTTACCAAAATTTCACCATCTTCTGCTATTTTCACTTCAGTTTCAGGGATCATTCTTCCTACAGAGCCTATTTTCATTCCTCTGTTTCCTGTTTCATTTACAGAGATTACAGGAGACGTTTCTGTAAGACCATATCCTTCCATAACTCCCATCCCTGCCGCATTAAATATTCGTGCAAGTCTTGGCTGTAGTGCAGCACTACCAGAAGCAATTAATTTTAAATTACCTCCCAGAGCTTCCTGCCATTTACTGAAAATAAGTTTTCGAGCGAGACCTAATTTTTTCTCATACCACCAGCCATTTGCTCCATAAGGTTCGTATTTTAATCCCAGATCTACTGCCCAAAAGAATAATTTCTTTTTAATCCCTGTAAGATCAGCTCCTTTGGCAATAATTTTGTCATATACTTTTTCTAGTAACCTTGGTACTGCGGTCATAACCTCGGGTCTAATTTCCTTTAGGTTATCACTAATAGTTTCTAAAGATTCTGCAAAATATATGCTCACACCACGGTATTGATATAAATACATTAACATTCTTTCATAAATGTGGCATACGGGAAGAAAGCTTAAGGCTTTTGTTTCTCCATCTACAATAGGGAATCTGGAAGAACTATTTATCGAATTGCTTACTACATTTTTATGACTTAACATCACACCTTTAGGCCTTCCTGTTGTTCCTGAAGTATATATTAAAGTTGCAAGATCATCTTCTTTTACAGAAGCCATGATTTCCTCTACTTCTGATTGATTGCTATCGTCTTTACCTAATTCAAGAACTTCATCCCAATTTTTACAACCTGAAATATCATTATAAGAATATACTTCTTTTAATGAAGGTACATTTGCCTTAATGTTTTTAACTTTTTGAAATACTTCTTCGTCTGAAACAAAACAATATGCTGCTTCAGAATGATTTAAAACATATTCGTAATCTTCTTGAGAAATTGTTGGGTAAATGGGAACATCTTGTGCACCAATTTGAAGAACACCAATGTCGGTTATATTCCATTCTGTTCTGTTATTAGAAGATATAATTGCTATTTTGTCATTAGGTTTTACTCCTAACCGTAATAAACCACGGCTAATTTGATTTGCTTTCTCTACATATTCTTTAGTAGAAGTTGCAATCCATTCACCATTATATTTAGTTATTAAAGCCTTGTCTAAATTAAAGTTTTTTAATTGATAATGTGGGAAATCAAATAATCTCGTAATTTTCGTCATAAGTTGTTTTAAAATAATTTTTGTAGCATTCTAAAGCTCCTTTCAGATGGTTATTTTTAAAAATAATTGGGTGATTAATTTACGTATAAACAAATTAGATTACACCACTATTTAAGAACTTAAAAGAACTACTATGCGCGCATAGTTTTGCAAATTATAAAAAATCTTATAATACACAACTCTAAGATATAAAAAAAAGGTGCTGTAAATTGTTAACTCTTTAATATTTTATCGTTTTTAATAAAATATCTGCCATTTATAGATTCAAAAATAGCTTTATAACATATAAATAGGATAATCTCTTAACAAATTAAGGGATGTATTCTATACCTATTAATGACTTGTTAGATTGTTTTTTATCTGCTCAAAGTTTTTTACATCTATTTTTCCTTTGGTAGGAATCATATTTTGCCACACCCAATTGTAATGCTCAATTACTTTTTCAGCTTTTAAGTGTGGCCTGTCTCCTGTGGTATGACCATCTTCTACTACAGTTATGTTATAGTCCTTTGTTAAAGCTGACTGGACAGTTGATTCTACACAAAAATCAGTTGCACAACCTGTAATAAATAACTCATCAATATTTAAATCGTTTAGCTTTGATTGTAACTTTGATTTATAAAATATATCATTTGCGTACTTATCTATAAAAACGTCTGTTGATTTTATCTTTAAGTCATCTAGTAACTCCCATTCTGTTGTATTTGGTACAAATTCATTTGTTTTTGTACCATCATGTTGAATAAAAAATACTGAAAAATCAGAAGCTCTAAATAGTTGTGCAAGCGTATTGATTCTATTTACAACTCCTTTTGCATCAAAGCGTGGAGTTTTTGGAGTAAAAGAACCCTTTTGCATGTCAATTATTAAGAGTGCTTTTCTGTTTTTCATTCAGAAGCGTTTTTCTCTAACCATTTTCTGGCGTTTACAAAGGCTTCGATCCATGGGGATACTTCATCATGTCTATCTTGCGGATAGTTGGCCCAGTTCCATTGAAAAATTGAACGCTCAATATGAGGCATCATTACCAAATGGCGACCAGTTTTATCTGTCATCATAGCTGTGTTGTAATTTGATCCATTAGGGTTAGAAGGGTATCCTTCGTATCCATATTTTGCTACAATGTTATATTGATCTTCTGGTAACGGTAGGTCAAACTTTCCTTCACCATGAGAAATCCATACTCCCAGTGTACTTCCTGCCAAAGTAGATAGCATTACAGAATTGTTATCCTGTACTTTTACAGAAGTGAAACCACTCTCATGCTTATGAGAATCATTGTAGGTTAGTTTACCGTGTTTTTCATGTTCTGGATTAATAACTTCTAGCTCCATAAACAACTGGCAACCGTTACAGATACCTACAGATAGAGTGTCTCCTCTTTTAAAGAATTTTTTTAAAGCTGTATTTGCTTTTTCGTTATACAAAAAGGCACCTGCCCATCCTTTTGCAGATCCTAAAACGTCACTATTAGAGAAACCTCCTACGGCTCCAATAAACTGAATATCTTCTAATGTTTCTCGACCAGATATCAAATCGGTCATGTGTACATCTTTTACATCAAAACCTGCCAGATACATGGCATTGGCCATTTCTCGTTCAGAATTACTTCCTTTTTCACGTATGATAGCTGCTTTTGGTCTTTTAAGCTTATCAGAAATGACTGGTCGTTTACCATTAAAGTGTTTTGGAAAAGAATAGTGTAATGGTTGATCTGTATAATTTTTAAATCGATCTTTTGCTAAATCATTTGCGGTTTGTTTCTGATCTAATAAGAAAGAAGTTTTATACCATGTATTTCTTAATTCTTCTATAGGAAGATCAAAGGAGTCATTTTGATTTTTAATTGATAAAGAAGCTTCTTCTTTTATGATACCAATATTGAAAAACTCAATGTTATTTTTAGAAAGAATAGACTCGATATCTGAGTTTGAAGCACTCTGAAAAATAATTCCTGAGTTTTCTGCAAACAATAACTTAATTGAGTCAGATTCTCCAATTTTGGTAAGATCAAGCTCTGCTCCAAGATTAAGATCTGCAAAACACAACTCTAATAATGTAGTGATCAAACCTCCTGAAGCTATATCATGACCTGCTACAATTTTATCTTCTCTAATTAGATCTTGAATCACGTTAAAGGTGTTCTTAAAATCAGCTGCGTCCTTAATATTTGGTGCTTCAGAACCAATTTTATTTAACATTTGTGCAAAAGAAGAGCCTCCAAGTTGATGTTTATCATTAGAAAGGTTAATATAATAGATATCACCACCATTTTTTTGTAAAACGGGTTCAACAATTTTGGTGATGTCATTACAATGTGCAGCTGCAGATATCACTACGGTTCCGGGAGCAATAACTTCTTCATTTGGGTATTTTTGCTTCATAGATAGTGAATCTTTACCCGTAGGTACATTGATTCCTAAATCAATAGCAAAATCTGAAATTGCTTTTACAGCTTTATATAATCTGGCATCTTCTCCTTCATTTTTACAAGGCCACATCCAGTTTGCGGATAATGAAACGGAGTGTAATCCCTCATTTAGCGGTGCCCATATCATATTAGTCAATGCTTCGGCAATCGAATTTTTACTGCCCGCTTCTGGGTTAATCAAGCCTGAGATAGGAGAATGCCCAATACTAGTTGCAATACCTTCTTTACCATTGTAATCCAGCGCCATTACTCCACAATTATTTAGAGGTAATTGTAATGGTCCAACACATTGTTGTTTAGCAACTTTTCCTCCTACGCATCGATCTACTTTATTGGTTAACCAATCTTTACAGGCAACAGCTTCTAGTTGTAGTACCTGTTCGAGATAGTTTTGAAAATTTTCTTTGTTATATGAAATGTTTTCATAATTACGCTCAATGGTTTTATCATTCATTATAGTCTTAGGAGAACTGCCAAACATATCTTCTAATGCCAGATCCATTGGTGTATCTCCTTTGGTCTTGGACTGAAAGGTAAAACGGTGATCTCCGGTAACATCTCCTACTTCATACATGGGTGAGCGTTCGCGCTCTGCAATACGTTGCAGTGTATCTATATTTTTTTGCCCGATAACTAATCCCATACGTTCCTGGGATTCGTTACCGATGATTTCTTTTGCCGATAATGTTGGGTCTCCTACAGGTAGTTTATCCAGATCAATTTTTCCTCCGGTTTCTTCTACTAGTTCAGAAAGACAGTTAAGATGGCCTCCTGCACCATGATCGTGTATGGATACAATTGTATTTTCTTCATTTTCTACCATACCTCTAATTGCATTAGAGGCACGTTTTTGCATTTCTGGATTAGAGCGCTGTATCGCATTTAATTCGATACCACTACTAAATTCTCCTGTATCTGCAGAAGATACAGCAGCACCTCCCATACCAATTCGATAATTTTCTCCTCCCAGGATTACAATTTTATCTCCTTTCTCTGGGGTAGCTTTGATAGCTTGTTCGGCTTTACCATATCCAATACCACCTGCCTGCATAATTACTTTGTCGAAACCAAGTTTACGGGTATTTTCTTCGTGCTCAAAAGTGAGTACAGATCCTGTGATTAGAGGTTGACCAAATTTATTCCCAAAATCAGAAGCTCCGTTAGAAGCTTTTATCAAAATATCCATTGGAGTTTGGTATAGCCAATCTCTTTCTGTCATAGCTTTCTCCCATGGGCGGTTATTTTCTAATCGCGAATATGAGGTCATATATACTGCTGTCCCGGCAAGAGGCAAGGAGCCTTTTCCTCCGGCAAGACGATCTCTGATTTCTCCTCCAGATCCTGTAGCAGCTCCATTAAATGGTTCTACTGTGGTCGGAAAATTATGTGTTTCCGCTTTAAGCGAAATCACACTGTTAAATTCGGTTTCCTGATAAAAATCAGGTTTATCAGCAGTTTTTGGAGCAAACTGAGTAACTCTTGGTCCTTTTATGAAAGCTACATTATCTTTATAAGCAGAAACAATATCGTTTGGATTTATCTCTGATGTTTTTTTAATTAACTTAAAAAGCGAAGTAGGTTGTTCCTCTCCATCAATTACAAAAGTCCCATTAAATATTTTATGACGACAGTGTTCAGAATTTACTTGCGAAAATCCAAAAACTTCTGAGTCCGTAAGTTGTCGTCCTATTTTTTTGCTAACTCCTTCGAGGTATTCAATCTCTTCGTTATTAAGAGCTAAACCTTCGGCGATATTATAAGCAGCAATATCATCAATTTCAATGATCGATTCTGGCTTTATATCAATAGTATAGATATCCTGATTTAATAGATCATACTTTTGAGAAAGCATAGGGTCAAAATCAATATAATCTTTTGTAACGGTTCGAAATTCTTCTATTCTAATAATTCCTTCTATACCCATATTCTGAGTGATCTCTACGGCATTGGTACTCCACGGAGTAATCATTGCGGCACGAGGACCAACAAAAAAAGCGTCAATAGACGCCACAGATAGTTGAGGTTGGTTGCCAAATAACCAGGTTAATTTTTTGATGGTTGAAGGAGAGATTTCATTGTTTGTTTGAACTGCAAATACTTTCTCGTTTTGGTTTCCGAAGAAATGGATCATACTTCGATTATTTGTGTTGATTTTTATTAAGCTGCAAATTTACTACTTTCTTACTAAAATTTGGTATAAAACTAAGATAGAATCCCAGAGTTATTCACTGAATTTTGAACAATAGAAAAGAGATAAAATGTAATAACCGAATTTCGTAATACTACAGTATTGATGTTTCTATAGTTTTTAGAAGGTTTTGCATCTTTGCAAGAGTGAAATTTTTATATAAGTGTATACATATTATTGTATACAGATACTTTTTATTTTCTTTCTAGTAGGGCCATATAAAACCCATCATATCCTGATTTATGTGAAAGTACTTTCTTGTCTTTGATCAAGGTGAAATCATTTCCGATTTCTTTAGAAAGGAAACTTTTTACCTGATCTTGATTTTCTGATGGTAAAATAGAACAGGTAGCATATACTAATTTTCCTCCAGATTTTACCATTTTAGAATAATTCTCAAGTATTTCGGCTTGTGTATGCTTGATTTTATCTAAAAATTCTGGTTGTAATTTCCATTTGGCATCTGGGTTTCGTCGTAAAACACCCAAACCACTACATGGGGCATCAATAAGAACACGATCTGCTTTGCCATATAATTTTTTGATGTCTTTTGTGCTTTCTATGACTCGGGTTTCGATATTATGGGCACCATCTCTACGAGCTCTTCTTTTAAGCTCTTTTAGTTTATTACCATAAATATCCATAGCGATAACCTGTCCTTTATTTTGCATCAAGGCAGCCAAATGAAGGCTTTTACCGCCTGCACCTGCACAAGTATCTACAACACGTTGCCCAGGTTGTACTTCTAGAAAATCAGCTACCAATTGAGAAGAAGCATCTTGTACTTCAAATAATCCGTTTTTGAATGCTTCTGTGGTAAATACATTGGTTCTTTCGACAAGCTTAAGCGCATCTGGATATCCTTTAATGAATTCGGTATCGATGTTTTCGTCTTCCAGTAGACTTCTAAGTTTTTCTCTTGATGTTTTTAAGGTATTTGCACGAAGAATTACAGGAGCCTGCTCATTAAGTGCGGTAATTTCTTTATCCCACAGTTTACCTAGTTCTTGTTCTCCCAATTGATCCATCCAATCGGGGATAGACTCTTTGAATTTTCTTATTTTGCTTAATTCATCAAAACGTCCTTTAATACGACGGGTAGGCGTAGGGCCAATTTGTTTCCAATCGGGCAAAGAAATTCCTCTTAGAGTGGCCCAAACAGCGAAAACTCTCCATAAGTTATCTCTGGAGAAAGGTTCTTTTACTTCGGCTATTTCGGTATATAAGCGTTTCCATCTTACGATTTCGTATACGGTCTCTGCAACAAAACTACGATCACGTGATCCCCATCTTTTGTCTCGTTTCAGTAATTTCTGAACCACTTTATCTGCATAGCTTCCTTCATTAAATATTTCATGTAATCCATCTATAACAGCAAAGACAAGATTTCTATGTAAACGCATTGTATTTTTTTTAAGGTGTGCAAAGGTAGACCTTTGTGATCAAATACTATTATATTTGACTATAATTATTGATATAGGAACCTATGAAATTAATCTGCACCTTATTATTTGTTTTGACTTTTGTTTTTTGCACTACAGAAGAGAAAGTAGTTACTCATAATTTTTCTAAAGTTGAAATAGAAGTTATTTTAAAAGATTCTATAAGTATACGAGCCTTAGATATATATAATGATACTTTGATTGGTTTTGGATTTAATAAAGGGTACGGGTTTGTGAACCTTACTACAAAAAAGAAAGCTATTGTCGAGTTTTCGGAGAGCGATACTATAGAAAAAAAGGAAAACTGGATTGCAGAACAACGTGCTGTTGGTTTTACTGATAAGTCGTTTTTTAGTCTGGGAGTGAGTTCTCCTGCAAGATTAAGAAAAATAGATAGCGAAAGTAAAGAAGAAAAAATAGTATATACCGAAATGCATAAAAAGGTATTTTATGATGCAATAGCATTTTGGAATGCTAAAGAAGGAATTGCAATGGGAGATCCTACAGATACTTGTTTATCGATAATTATAACAAGAGATGGGGGAGAAACCTGGAAAAAAGTTTCTTGTAATGATCTACCTGAGACTTTTGTTGGAGAAGCAGCATTTGCTGCTAGTAATGGAAACATTGCAATTGTAGGCGATAAGACGTGGATAGCGACAGGAGGGATGAAGTCTAGGGTGTTTTACTCTCCTGATAAAGGAAAAACATGGGAGGTTTTTGATACTCCGATCATTCAAGGAAAAGAAACCACAGGAGCGTATTCTGTTGATTTTTATGACGAGAATAATGGAATCATTTTTGGAGGAGATTATACAGCTCCAAAAAGTAACGAGGCAAATAAAGCGATTACAAAAGATGGAGGAAAAACCTGGGATTTGGTGTCAGATGGCAGTGGAGCAGGGTATAAGAGCTGTATACGATATATACCTAATGGTGGTGGTAAAGAAATGATAGCTGTTGGATTTACTGGAATATCAATTTCTAATGATCTTGGAAGAAGTTGGAAAGAGCTAAGTAAAGAAGGTTTTTATACAGTAAGATTTATAAATGATAGTACTGCAATAGCAGCTGGTAAAGGAAGAATTGCTAAACTGGTTTTTAAATAAAAAAAAGAGGTTTATTATAACCCCTTTTTCTGTTTTTATTACAACGGTGTTAATGCCTTTTTCTTCGTTCTTTAATTCTTGCCAGCATACGTTTATGAAAATCTGCTTCTGCTTTTATGAGTTTTAGAATCTTCTTATTAGGTATGGCCTTCTTTAAATCGACGATTAATTTTTTTCGGGACTGTGATTTCTGTTCTTCAACCTCCAGAAAGCTGTTTATAGCATCTTCGGCTTGCTTATCACTTAAACCAGTGGGGTTGTCGTTGGATTCTTTTATACTTTTAATTAATTTACGTTCTTGACGTCTAAGTTTTCCAACGGTCTCTTCATGTGCATTATAAACAGGCCAGAATTGCTGTGCTTCTTTACTGGTTAAATCTAATTTTTCAGTAATATATGCAATTTTAAATGCCTTTATTTTTTCTCTTGACCCGTGTTGAGCAAAAGCACCTATATAAAAACAGGCAAAGCAAATAAGTAAAACTATCTTTTTCATGTGTATGTTTTATTGTTTTAGAGGTCACATGTAATCTTTGACGATTAAAAGAATTATAGATTGATGTTTTAATAATTATTTTAATCGAGTCGGTTTCATGTGTATGTTTTATTCTGTAAATATAATTTCATCATCTAAGTCCTCTTCAGATAAATATTCTAATAAAGTTTCATCATCGATTAATTCTTTTTCGAATGTTTCAGAATATGTAATATCATCATCTAATAGAGCTGCTATTTCTGTAGTACTAAGTTCAATATCTTCTTCGGTAAAATAAGCATGTATATCGGCAACTTCGATAGAGTTAAAATTTAATTCTGATTCTTTAGGTATGGATATAGATATAATAATAGCAATCATTGCTGCAATACCAGAGAGATATAAAATATTTTTCCTGGTTCGTAATGAGATAAGTTTCCCTTTGGGTTTATCATCATCAATTTTTTGCAATATATTACCTTCTAAAGTAGTAAAATAGTCTTCGGGGATTTTAAAACCCGAATCCATTTTGGAACTCAGTTGGTTATCTTTATCAGAAGCTATTTTTTCAAAAAGTTTACTTTCGAAACTTTCAAAATAACCTTCTGGTACTTTAAAACCGTCATTGTTTTTATGTGATTTATCTTTTTTCACTGGTAGTATGACTTTTTTATTTTAAAATGGTTTAATCTTTTTTTAAAAATTCTTCAATTTTTTTTGAAGCTAAATGATACGAAGCTTTTAATGCTCCTTCACTGGTCTCCAGAATTTCTGACATCTCACGATATTTTAGTTCCTGAAAATATTTCATATTAAAGACCTGTTGTTGTTTTTGTGGCAAAGTAGCTATAGCCTTTTGCAACATTAGTTGTATCTGATCTCCTTCATAATAAACATCAGCTTCGAGGTTCTGAATTAATTGTAAACTTAACTCTTCATTACTAATATTATATTTTTTTGCTTTTTGATTTAGAAAAGTAATAGACTCATTTGTGGCTATACGATATAACCAAGAGTATAATTTACTATCTCCTTTAAACTTTTTTATATTCTTATACACTTTAATAAACACATTTTGTAGTATATCATCTGTATCGTCATGATTTTTTACCATATTTCTGATATGCCAATAAAGGCGCTGTTGATATATAGCAACAAGCTTACCAAAAGCGGTATTTATATCCTCGTCTGATTGTAAGGCAATAAGTAGGTCTTGTTCTTCCTGAGTGTTCAAAGGTAAAATTAGTTTTATCGAAATGATCAATTATTTGATCTTGGTACTACTATATGACTAATGTACATAAAAAAGGTTTAATCATGTTTCAAATAATATTTTGTAGGAATTTTGTAGGATTAAATGTTAAATCTAATGATTATTTACTTTTTTTATAGATAAAAAGCACTTTTTGTTTGGTCAATTGAAAATAAATACTATCTTTACAGTGTAATAATGATTGAGTTCTTTCATTTCCCCCAAGATGAAAGTTTTTTATAAAAGTGAGTTTTAATTTTAGAGTAAGCCCCTAAATTAAGATGATTTGTGTGAAGAGAAAGAGTGCGAAAGCACTCTTTTTTATGTTTAATACTTTTTGTTAGGCATTATTTTGAAATATTCATATTTGTAAGTAAAAGACTACATATTATAATATTTATTCTTTTTTTAGAAGCTAAAACACATAATTATTAGATAAAGTACATTTTTTATTTGGTGGATTAAAAATAAATGCTATCTTTACAGTGTAATAATGATTGAGTTCTTTCATTCCCCCCAAGATGAAAGTTTTTATAAAAGTGAGTTTTAATTTTAGAGTAAGCCCCTAAATTAAGATGATTTGTGTGAAGAGAAAGAGTGCGAAAGCACTCTTTTTTATGTTTAATACTTTTTGTTAGGCATTATTTTGAAATATTCATATTTGTAAGTAAAAGACTACATATTATAATATTTATTCTTTTTTTAGAAGCTAAAACACATAATTATTAGATAAAGTACATTTTTTATTTGGTGGATTAAAAATAAATGCTATCTTTACAGTGTAATAATGATTGAGTTCTTTCATTCCCCCCAAGATGAAAGTTTTTATAAAAGTGAGTTTTAATTTTAGAGTAAGCCCCTAAATTAAGATGATTTGTGTGAAGAGAAAGAGTGCGAAAGCACTCTTTTTTATGCTTAATATATTCGATAACTTTTATTTAAAGAAAACTTATTCTTTAAATAAAATCTAATATTTGTGAGAATTATACTACATGATAATAGTTTTTTTTGAAAAAATACTGTTAAAAAGTACTATTTACAGATAAAGTTCGATTTTTATTTGGACGTACCGGATTTTTGTATTATATTTACATCATAATTAAAGAGAGTTAGTCCTTCCATTCCCCCCAAGATGGAAGATGTTAATAAGAGTGAGTTTTAATTTTAGAATAAGCCCCTAAATTAAGATGATTTGTGTGAAGAAAAAGAGTGCGAAAGCACTCTTTTTTATGCTTAATACTTTTGTTAGGTGCTGTTCTTGAATATTAACATTTGTAGGTTAAAGGCTACAAATTTTAATATTTATTTAATTTTATAAAGTTAAAACACGTAATTATTAGATAAAATACATTTTTTGTTTGGTAGATCGAAAATAATTACTATCTTTACAGTGTAATAATGATTGAGTTCTTTCATTTCCCCCAAGATGAAAGTTTTTTATAAAAGTGAGTTTTAATTTTAGAGTAAGCCCCTAAATTAAGATGATTTGTGTGAAGAGAAAGAGTGCGAAAGCACTCTTTTTTATGCTTAATACTTTTGTTAGGTGCTGTTCTTGAATATTAACATTTGTAGGTTAAAGGCTACAAATTTTAATATTTATTTAATTTTATAAAGTTAAAACACGTAATTATTAGATAAAATACATTTTTTGTTTGGTAGATCGAAAATAATTACTATCTTTACAGTGTAATAATGATTGAGTTCTTTCATTTCCCCCAAGATGAAAGTTTTTTATAAAAGTGAGTTTTAATTTTAGAATAAGCCCCTAAATTAAGATGATTTGTGTGAAGAGAAAGAGTGCGAAAGCACTCTTTTTTATGCTTAATATATTCGATAACTTTTATTTAAAGAAAACTTATTCTTTAAATAAAATCTAATATTTGTGAGAATTATACTACATGATAATAGTTTTTTTTGAAAAAATACTGTTAAAAAGTACTATTTACAGATAAAGTTCGATTTTTATTTGGACGTACCGGATTTTTGTATTATATTTACATCATAATTAAAGAGAGTTAGTCCTTCCATTCCCCCCAAGATGGAAGATGTTAATAAGAGTGAGTTTTAATTTTAGAATAAGCCCCTAAATTAAGATGATTTGTGTGAAGAAAAAGAGTGCGAAAGCACTCTTTTTTATGTTTTATCTTTTCGATAGTTTTAATTTAAATACAATTTTTTATAGATAAAGTATAGTTTTATGGGGTTAAAATCAATTTTTGATTTGTGAAAATGCCTTGTCAGTCAGAAATGTAAAATTCTTCCAGTTCTAACATCTTTGATTAGATATCGTTCTTTTTTCCAAAAGAGCTATAGTTAAGCTTGTTTTGAGTTTGTATTTTTATGAAATACATGAATTCAACAATAACCACAAAAAAAAAGGCCATCCCTAGAGATAGCCTTTTATAACTATTAATTAGACTATTATTGTTTTATAAATCTTTTGGTAACAGCCAACCTTTTAGAAACAAACCTTACAAAATACATACCTGTAGTAAATTGTGAGACATCAATATCATGAGAACCCACACTTGGGTTTATCTTTTTAATGATTGCTCCTGTGGATGCAAATATTATGATCTCATCATAATCACCTCCCAAAATGTCAATAGTTAACTTTGATTTTGCTGGATTAGGATGTATTTTAATATTTCTTTTTGAGTTTTGAGTGAATGATCTCAATGTTTCTACATTATTAATAGCAGTGACTCCAGTTCCAAGATTAATTGTGTAGTCTTCCACTTCACCATATGTGAAAGTTTCACAAGAGGTTGGAATTCCATTATACTTCATTGAAACTCTCATTCTAACCGAAGTTTTAGAAGTTCCGCTAGGAACTGTAAAAGATCCGCTATTAGAAGTATTAGTAGAAGCGGCTTTAGACCAAACTAATTCTCCCGAATCATTAAAATCCCCATTATTATTGTAATCAATCCAAACTGCATATGCTTCAGAGTATGTGGTTCCTGTCCAGGTAGGAACAACCGTAACAGTATATGTTTGACCTTCGTTTAAATCTGTAGAAATTGAAGTGAAATCTGAATAAAATTGTGCGCCAGAACTCTTGTTGATTGTATTTAACTGAACATTGCTAATAAACTCATCGTTTACATTTGTACTCGCAGAGCTACAATAAGTAACAGTGGTTCCAGTCGTAGTGAACGAAGTAGTAGCATTTCCAGAAACATTCCCAGCAGCATCTTCAGCAGTTACAGAAGCAGCATACGTGGTTGAGGGGGAAAGCCCAGTAACGTTAAAAGTAGCAGTTGTAGAAGTACCAACAACAGTACCACCTATAGAGATATTATAGCGAGCTACACCCACATTATCTGTAGATGCGGTCCAATTAAGTACTGATCCACTAGATGTGATGTTACTAGCAGTCAAATTAGTAGGGTTCGTCGGTGCTTCAGTATCAGGAGTACCCGCTTCAATTTGAAATTTTCCAACGACACCTTTTCTACCACCCTTCATATACTCGGTAATAAACCAAAAAGAAGAATCATCAGATGGATCTACATCAATCTTGCTATAATCCCCATATCGGGTACCACTAATATTTCCAGTTCCATTTGCGATGAGTCCTTCTGTACTTGTCATTGTTCCTAATGGGTCAGCACTCAATCTACCTGTAAAATAAGAACTTACCCTAACTGTTGTTGAAGTTGTAGGTCCTGACATAGATGTATACCCCATTCCTATATTGCCGTTTCCATCCATTGCAAGACTTGCGTTCCAGGCATGTCTTCCATCTGGTGCGGTATACGTGCCTTCTTGATATAAAGACCAAGGCTGATTATCCCCACTCTGTCGAAATTCGTACCAACGTACTCCTGCTAGTTTACCTGAGCCAGCATCTGTATCGACTACAAAATTAAAAAGCGCCGAATTATGAGTTGCAAATTTTCTAAATTGAGCTTGATTCATAATTGTTGCTTGTAATGCATCAATAGTAGAGCCTCCTCCGGGTTGGCTTAAATTAGAAAAACTTCCACCATCAAAAACACTAATAAAAGGCGTTGTATTGATTTCCTGAGGATTTGAAACTGTCGAGCTTCCTGGCGTAGTCCAATTTATATTAGCAGTCCAAACTTTAATATGATCCACAGATACTCCGCTCCAAGCATTGTCCTGTAAATAGACTATGGTAGCACCTCCAGGAGCAGGTAAATTGCCATTAGTAACATTTAAAGCTTGTGGACTATGAAAACCACTGGTAACAATCCCCGGAAGTTTAAAACCAATAATTTGAGCCGCAGAATTTCCCGCCAACATAGCAGTCCTTTCTAATACCCAGAGTTTATTAGTACCTCCCGTATTTTCGGTAATATAGTATCCATCACTCCAGACAGATAATTTTTGATAATCCTTTATACCTGGGATATTGTATATATACCACCCTGCTGTTAATGGGTTAGGGCCATCTGAAACCGCCACCTGAGCTCCGGATCCCAGAAACGAAAGTACCCATCTATCTGCTGCATTATCATAGGATGCCGTAAGGTCACAACAGCCACCCGAAGGGAAAATAGCAGGATTAGGAGCGGTTTGACCTAACAATTGATTACCAGATTTATCATAAATCATAAACCCAGTATTATAAACCACCATCACATGATTAGGGCCTATGGCCATAGAGGGATCTGTCGGTTGAGAATTTGATGAATAGGTGTCAAAAACAAGGCTGGCAGGAGCTCTTTTCATGCTTTGTTCCTTTTCATGTTTATTTCTTACGAAGTAATCATTTTTCGTTTGAGGGTCTTTGCCAGATACAATTTGATTTCCTAATGATTTTTTATCTTTTGCCTCCCTAACCGAATTGTCTGGGGGGGTAAGATCATTGGGTCTTGATTCTAGAGATGATACATACTCTACAGAAGATATCTTTCCATGATAGAAAGCTTTAGTGTCATTTTCTTGTGCGCGAGTCATAAAAGAAACGGCGAACAATAGCGGTAATAATAATAAATTTTTTAGTTTCATTGAGTTTGTTTTAAGAGATTTAACTGACTTAAAGTTAGATAAATAACATCGGGAATTTTAATTTCAATACACCTTTTTTTTATTTAATGGTAAGGCCATATTGTTAATATGTGCTAACCTTTGTTTTATGCCTTTTTGACCATCTAGTCAAGTAATCTTTATCAAAAAAATACGATTAGATACTTTAAACTCTCATCATTTTTTAGATAAATTAGAGATTGTAGTTAGGAATACAGAAAACATAACCGATGAGATAATCAATGGATATTTGAAATACTGCGGATGAAGAAATGGTGGTAATTACAACTTATACCATTTCAAAGTTAAATTGGTATTAATATTGGAACAAGCAGAGGGGGGAGATATCAATCCGAGTTGTTTTTATTGAGTAAACTTTAACCAGAAATAGTTCTTAGAAAATTCAAACCCCTGTACTTAATAGTTACAGGGGTTTTTGTCGTTTTATTGTTTACTATAAACTCTTTATTGATCTAATGATTGCATATTCACCAATTTTTGATAAATACCGTCTTTAGAAATAAGCTCATCATGTGTACCTTGTTCAACAATTTTCCCTTTTTGCATTACAACGATTAGATCAGAATTTTGTATTGTAGATAATCTATGAGCGATCACAATGCTTGTTCTGTTTTTCATCATATTCTCTAATGCGGATTGCACCAATCGTTCACTTTCGGTATCTAGGGCAGAAGTAGCTTCATCCAAAATCATGATCGGAGGATTTTTTAATACAGCACGAGCTATAGATAAACGCTGCTTTTGTCCGCCACTAATTTTATTACCGCTATCTCCAATATTTGTTTCGATCCCAGCTGGTAAATCTTTTACAAATTCCCAGGCATTGGCAATTTTTAAAGCTTTTATAATTTCTTCGTCAGATGCAGATGGATCTCCAACCAACAAATTATTTTTTATAGAGTCATTAAATAAAATTGAATCCTGGGTAACCAATCCCATGAGATCTCTTAAGGAGTGTTTGGTTAGATCTTTAATATCTACACCATCTATTTTAATATTTCCTTTGTTTACATCATAAAAACGAGTAACCAGATTGGCGATAGTGGATTTACCACTACCAGACTGACCAACTAGTGCAACAGAACTACCTTTAGGTACTTTTAAAGAAAAATCATTTAATACATACTCATCTTCATATTTAAAGGATATATTCTCTAGAGTAATATCAGTGGTAAACTCTTTTTTCTCTTTTGCATTTGGGTGATCTTGTAGAGGAGAGGTCGTATTTAATATTTCTAGTACACGCTCTGCCGCTGCATTACCTCTTTTTACTCCATAACTTGCTTTAGAAATGGCTTTTGCTGGCGTAAGAATATTATAAGCAAGACCCATATACACAATAAAAAGCCCTGGATCCAAAGATTTTTCTACTAGTACCATTTGCCCTCCATACCATAATAAAATAGAGATAACAGTTATACCCAAAAACTCACTTGTTGGGGATGCAAGATTTTGTCTGTTAAGTAGCGTATTCGAAAAATTATAGAAACGAGAAGTAGATTCCTGGAACTTTTTACCAAATATTTTTTCAGCATTAAATCCTTTGATTACTTTTAATCCACCAAGAGTTTCTTCGACAATAGAAAGAAAGAACCCTTGTTCTTGTTGTACTTTATCAGAGTGTTTTTTTAACTTCTTTCCAATTAAAGAAATCAAAAACCCTGATATCGGAATAAAAATAAAGACAAATATTGTTAATTTTAAACTTATCAATAACATGGTCAATATCGTAAATAGAATCATCAAAGGCTCTCTTACGATAAGTTCTAATATAGATAAAAAGGAATGTTGTATTTCTAGAACATCTGTAGATATTCTAGCCATAGTATCTCCTTTTCTTTTTTCTGAAAAATATGACAGTGGTAATTCTACTGTCTTTTTGTATAATTCATTACGTACATCTTTTAAAACACCATTTCTTAGAAATGTAATAAAGTACATTGCCAGGTAATTAAAAATATTCTTAAGAAAGAACATACTTATTACAAGAACCACCATAAAAATTAGGACATCCTCACTACCTTGATCGGCTTTTTGTGTTACAAAATAATTAAGATAATCTTCACCATATTCTTTAGCTTTTAATATGCCTTCCCATTTTGGTTTAACCCTAATTTTTTCAGTTTTGTCAAAAAGAACCTTTAGCATGGGAAATAAAGATACCATAGATAGTGTTCCGAAAAGGGCATAAAAAATATTAGAAATTATATTTAATATAGCATATACTTTATAGGGTTTCGCAAAGCGAAGGATTTGTTTAAAATAATTCATTAAAAATATACTGAACAGCTATCACTGTTATTTAAGTTAATTGTAAATCTTTTTTGATGGCTTCAATTCTACCATCTAATTGTTGTTGCACAGCAGTAAAGTCAGCACTTGTATGAAGTGATTCCTGTACACTGATATAAAATTTTATTTTTGGTTCTGTTCCGCTTGGTCTGGCAGCAATTTTACTTCCTGCTTCGGTATAAAATATCAAAACATTTGATTTTGGGATATCGATACTATGCTCTGTATGATCCTGAACGTTTTTGGCAATCCCGGTTTGATAATCCTCGATCAATACTACTTTTTCTTCATTTAGAGATTTTGGAGGATTATTTCTTAAATCCACCATAGTTTGTTTAATCTCTGCAGCACCATCGATTCCTTTTTTCACCAATGAAACCAAATGTTCCTTGTAAAAACCATGTTTTGTATATAAATCTAATAAAGTGCTATAAAAAGAACTACCATTTGCTTTAGCAAAAGTAACAATCTCACAAGCGAGTAGGGTAGACGTTACTGCATCTTTATCTCTAACAAAATCACCTACCATAAATCCAAAACTTTCTTCACCACCACCAATAAAATGTTGGTCAGGGAAATCTTTGATTAATTTGGCAATCCATTTAAAACCGGTTAATACTTCTTTGTATTCTACACCGTAGGCCTGGGCCAGACTTTGCATCATAGGAGTAGATACTATGGTAGAGGCAATAAATTCATTACCTGTAAACCCTTGTTTTTTATAATTTTCTAACAAAAACCAGGTCATTACAATCATAGTTTGGTTTCCGTTAAGTAATTGTAATTCCCCTTGATTATTACGTATAGCTATTCCTAATCGATCACAATCAGGATCAGTACCGATTACAATATCTGCATCAACTTTGGTAGCGAGTTCCATTGCCATTGCTAAGGCTTCTGGTTCTTCTGGGTTAGGAGATTTTACGGTAGGAAAATTACCATCGGGTTCTGCTTGTTCTTTTACGATATGTACATTTTTGTATCCTGCTTTTTGAAGAGTCTCGGGTACAGCAGTAATAGAAGTACCGTGTAAAGAAGTAAAAACAATTGTCGTATTGTCTTTTGCTTCCTGAGTAGCTGCAAAACTTCCGTTTTTAACACTTTGTTCAATAAAAACAGTATCAATTTCCTGATCTATTTTTTGAATAAGACTGGGATTGGCATCAAATTGAATATCTGAATATTTTAATGCATTTATTTCTGCAATAATCTCACCATCTTGCGGCGGAACCAATTGTCCGCCATCCTGCCAGTATACTTTATATCCATTATATTCTGGTGGATTATGACTCGCAGTGAGAACAATACCACAATGACAGCCTAATTCTCGCACGGCAAAAGATAATTCTGGAGTAGGACGAAGGCTGGAGAATAAATAGACTTTAATACCATTAGCAGAAAATACATCTGCAACTACTTGCGCAAGCGTATCACTATTATGTCTACAATCATAAGCAATTACTGCTTTAGGTTGTTCTCCCGGAAATTGCTTGATCATATAATTACTTAACCCTTGTGTGCTTTTTCCCAAGGTGTATTTATTGATTCGATTGGTTCCCACGCCCATGATACCACGCATACCTCCGGTACCAAATTCGAGATCTTTATAAAAGCTCTCTTTTAATTCTTCTGAATTAGTATCCTGTAAATTTTTAATTTCTTTTTGAGTAGTGGTATCAAAAACCGGAGTTAACCACTCGTCAACTCTTAGGTTTATATCAGAATCTGTGATTTTCATGCTTGTGATTTTAGTGCAAAAATACTATTTAATTTTGGTAAAAAAGTTTCGAAATACGCATAAACTGCTTCGATATTTAATTCATCATGACTTTTTATGTCTGCAAAATGAATTTGGGACATTAAGAACTCATCTTGACTTTTTGATTTTAAGCGAAAATTAGGAGTTTTTCGTTCTGTTGAAGGCTTTTTTGAATTGCATAGCAGGGCTATGGAAGGAAAAAAAGACGAAAACAGGGCTAAAAACAGCAATTTTTCAGCAAATTGAAAAAGTTAAGATGGGTTCTAAAGATGTATCTTTTCTGCAATGCTATATCGCTCTTTACTTCGTTTACTGGTTAGGATAATTTCGCCTAAGAATCCTGCCAGAAAGAACTGCGTTCCTAAAATCATAGAGGTTAACGCTACATAAAACTCGGGGCGTTGTGCGATAAGCCTCCCTTTGGTTTCTATAAAAAGTTTATCGATCCCTAGGTATAACGAAAAGCAGAATCCTATAATAAAAAGCAAGGTACCGATAAGACCAAAAAAGTGCATGGGTCTTTTCCCGAAACGCGACATAAACCAAATGGTGATTAAGTCTAAAAAACCGTTAATAAAACGACTCATCCCAAATTTGGTTTTACCGTATTTTCGAGCCTGGTGTAGCACTACTTTCTCGCCGATTTTTGCAAAACCGGCATTTTTGGCAAGTACAGGGATATAACGATGCATCTCGCCATGTACATCTATGTTTTTTATTACGATATTTTTATACGCCTTAAGTCCACAATTAAAATCATGTAATTTAACACCAGATGTTTTTCTGGCCGCAGCATTAAATAATTTTGAAGGTAGATTTTTGGCAATAACAGAATCGTATCGTTTCTTTTTCCATCCGGAAATAAGATCATATCCTTCTTTGGTGATCATATCATACAATTCTGGAATTTCTTCTGGATTGTCTTGTAAATCAGCATCCATAGTAATGATCACATCTCCCAGAGCTGTGCCAAATCCAGCATGTAATGCCTGTGATTTTCCAAAGTTTTTTAAGAAACGAATTCCTTTTACATTTGGATCTTTTGTTGATAATGCAGAGATCGTATCCCACGACCCATCGGTACTACCATCATCGATAAAGATAATTTCATAAGAAAAAGAATTGGATTGCATAACTTTTGCAATCCAATTGTATAATTCATTAAGTGATTCCTGCTCATTAAGCAGTGGTATGACCACAGATATATTCATATATTAATATAAGTCTTGTTTCTTTTGCTATTATAGAAAAAGCATGAATGTTCAAATATAATGAAATGTTGTTATTTGTAGTATATATTTACTACAATCATAATAATTTAGAGAGAAATTCCTTTTTATTAAGTTTAGTATAGGTGTGAAATTATTTAAGTTAATTATAAATCTTTTTTTCTAGCTAATATGAGTCCAGCAATTAAAACGTAAATAGACCCAAATATTACTTTGTCTATTAAATCAAATGTAATTCGAAAATAAATAGTATTAAACATTTGGGAAAATGCTAGTTGTTCATGTAGTTCTTCAGGAGTTATACTAGGGTTACGCCTAATTATTCCATCTCGACTAGTTTTCATCATTCTATTGGCTAAATCGGGTTCTAGTATTGTTTCTTCTAAAACTAACCAAATTATAGATATAATGGCTGATATTAGGACTATTCCCATACCAATTTTTAAAGCGCTTTTTAGTTTTAAAAAACCATTGTTAGCATATTTATATTTATATACTCCATACATTATTATACCAAATCGAACAGTTATATCAAGAGTAGTATGAACCCAGTTTCTGCTTATGGTATTATCAGTAGAGTACATCATGAAGCCATAAGCTACAGATATCAATCCTAGGATTGATCCATAAGTAAAGATATATTTTCTAGTAGAAATAGCGTTGGATTCCATTACGTACTTTATTTTTTGGATTATTATAAGTTCTGTTTTTTGTGTAGGATTGCTCCTGTGATAAAGGAAATTATAAATCCTAAGAATAAATTTTCAATAATTGAAAATAATGATTTTAGAAATGAAGAGCTAAGTTTTTCAGCTTGTTCCATAGCCTGAAGCACTTCTCTTGGCGACATATTTGGATTGTGAAGAATCATCCTTTCTCGTTGAGAGTCGAGTGATTGGTTAATCATATCAGGCTCTATAATGTTATATAATAAAAGATACCATGTGAAAATGATTATTCCACCGACTAAAGAAATACCCATGCCTATTTTTAAAGCTTTACCTAATTTTAAAAAACCATTATTGTTTGATTTATAGGTGTATATACCATAAGTAATAACTCCAATGAGTACAGCTAAAGTTACTATGGAGTAACCCCAGTTTTTGGTAGTCAAATTATCGGTTAGATAAAGAATAATACCATAAATAGAGGGTGTAACTCCTAAGATTATGCCATATTTAACAATATGTTTTCCGGCAGAAATTTTATTATTTTCCATTAGGTGTTTTAATTTTTTGGATATTATAAATTTTGTTTTTTGTGCATTATAAGCCCTCCTAGTAAAGTAATAATGAATCCAAATAATAAATACCCTGTTAAAGAAAAAGCAGATGATATATACAGTGAATTATTTTTTTTGACTATTTCCATGCTTTTATGCATTTGTTGAGGAGACTTATCTAGGTTTTGCAGAATTATTTTTTCTTGTTTTTTATCTAGTATTTGGTTGGTCATATCTGACTCCACTAAGTTTATAAAAAAAACATTCCAAATAATGGATATTACTCCCCCTAACAAAGCAATATTTGTCCCAATTTTTAAAGCTGTTCCTAATTTCAAAAAACCATTATTTTTAGATTTATATGCGTGTATTCCATAGATAATAACTCCAATAAGTATTATTGTGCCTGCTACTGTAAAACCCCAGTGTCCATCAACGATATTATCTGTTAAATAAACAACAATATTATACATCACTGATGAAATTCCCAAAATCACTCCATATTTGATGATATATTTTCTAGCAGAAATAGTGTTAGTCTCCATTATGTGTTTTAATTTTTTGGACTATTATAAGTTTCGTTTTTTATGCATTATTGCTCCTGCGATTAAGGAAATTATAAATCCTAATAACAATCTCCAGAATAGCCCGATTGTATTAACTATATATGAAGAACTGAATTTTTTCGAAAATTCCATGGTTTCGTTTACTTTTTCAGGAGACATTTCTGGATTATTTAGAATCATCTTCTCTCGTTGAGTATCGAGTATTTGGTTGAATAAATTTGGTTCTATAACGTTAGATAGTAAAACATTCCATACGATCGTTATTATCCCTCCTATTAGAGAAATACCTAAACCTATTTTTAAAGCCTTTCCTAATTTTAAAAAGTCATTATTATTTGATTTGTAGCTGTATAATCCATAAATAATGATGCAAAAGGGTATAGCAATATTTATTGTTACATGGATCCAATGTTCACTAGTAATATTATTGGTCAGGTAAAGAAAGACGTTGTATATGACAAATGTAATCCCCAAAATTACTCCATATTTAATGATATATTTTTTAGTAGAAATAGTTTTGGTTTCCATTGGTTATTGTAGTTTATGGTTTGTTATAAGTTTTGCTTTTTATGCATGATTGCTCCTGCGATTAAGGAAAATATAAAACCTAATGATAAACGCCAAGTTAACAGAATTATATACCTTATATAAGAATAACTATATTTTTCAATTACTGCCATTTCTTGGTGTACTTCTTTTAGGGTTAAACCAGGATTGTCTAAAATCATTTGCTGTCGCTGAGATTCTAATCTTTGGTTCATCATATTAGGTTCTATTAGATTTAGTAACAAGACATCCCAAATAATAGATATGAAGCACCCAATTAAAGCAATGCAAAAACCAATTTTTAGAGCTGCTCCATATTTCAAAAAACCACTATTTGCTAATCGATATTCTCTTATTCCAAAGAAAATCGGTGTAATATGTATAACTAATTCAATAATTGAAAACAACCAGTGAGAGTCAGATGTACCAATGGTTAAATAACGGATGATGCCTAATGCAATCCATGCAATACCACTGATTAATCCATATTTGATGATGTATTTTTTAGTAGAAATATCGTTGGTTTCCATTGGTTATTGTAAATTATGGTCTGTTATAAGTTTTTCTTTTTGTGCATAATAGCTCCTGCGATTAAGGAAATTATAAATCCTA
>NZ_JACA01000026.1 GCF_000520995.1 Aquimarina macrocephali JAMB N27
CAAAAAATAGCTTGTGGCGTGACGAAGGAACTCCTTATTGCAGCTTATGGGCAAAGCATTTTTGATGCGCCCATAATAACTTGCCGACCGAAGGAAGTCACTTGGCTATTTACCTATGAAAACAAAAAGCCCGAACGTATCGGTTCGGGATTGTTAATGATCTGTATGTATTTTTTTAGCTTTTTAATTTTTTTGAAGCTATTAAAATTTATTAAAAGCTTTTAAAGCATGAGTGCGCTCTATCTTTTTAGTTTTTAAGTTATTTGATTATTTTTTATAGCCAATTTTCTTTCTCTCATCCAATTCAGGTGTATCTAATTTTTTGTTGAGTTCATCAAGATAATCAAAGACCAGTTCTATGTTTTTACTATGATTGGTAAGCTTCTTTTTGATTTCTTCGATTTCTAGTTTTACACTTAGGTTATCGGTTAGCATTTCTCTTATCTTGGTAAACACCCTAATAATCTGGATATTGACTTTTATAGCAGTAGGGCTATTGAGTACGCTGGATAACATTGCAACACCTTGTTCTGTAAATGCCATCGGCATATATCTTGTTCCTCCCCAATTTGAGGTGCCAAATTGGCTCCTCAAGTTTTCGAACTCCTCTTTGGTCAGTTCAAACATAAAATCTTCTGGAAAACGCTCAATATTCCTTCTTACTTGTCTTTTTAATTGTTTAGTCTCTACTTGATAAAGTTCTGATAGATCACTGTCTAAGATTACTTTTTGATCTCTAATTAGGTATATTTTACTAGTGATTATCTCGTTTGGAATAATAATATCGTTACTCATTCTTTATATTTTCTTTTACTGATAAATCGTTATTGTAGCTTCGTTATTTCTGCTTTACTTAATCCTGTAAAGCGCATAATGGTTTCTATATCAACATTTTCTTTTCTCATTACTTTTGCCATTTCTTTAGCTTTTTCTTGTTGTCCTTGTTCTTTAATCTTATAAGCAGGAACATACTCAAGGCTCTTTTCTAATTCTTCGAGTAAACCACTTTGTGCAAAGCTGTAAAAGGATTCTTCGGTAATGATGATGTGATCTAAAACTTCTATATGTAATATTCTCCCTGCTTGTATCAGTCTATTGGTAATGTCTTTATCTGATTTGGATGGTTTTAATGTGCCAGCAGGATGGTTGTGTACTAAAATAATCCGTGTAGCCCTTTTTTGTAAAGGTATGCTGTAGACTTCCATCGGTTCTATGATCGTAGTGTTTACACTACCCATACTGACGAGTTCTATATTAAGTACGGTGTTGGCATTGTTTAGGCTGATTGTCCAGAAGTGTTCCCGATCACGGTCTGTTTTTTGCTCCCGTTTTAGGATGCGTTGCATAATTTCGTACAGTTCTTCGGGACTTTCTATTTTGGTATTTGGTTTCACTCGGATGTTCATTGTGTAAGGGTATAAAGTTATGGTTTTATATGGTTTCTGGTTTACTCTATTGGATGATAATTATTTACAATTTCATGTAGGTTTTCAAGATCGTCTTGCAAGTATCTTTCTGTAGAACTGATGTAGCGGTGTCCTGCCAGATATTGAGTTTTTCTAAGATTGTACTGACTTAACCAATTGGTGATTACACTTGCTCTGATCTGTTTGGCGTTCTGTACTTTTTGGTTATACTTTCTGATCTTTTTTATAATAGCATTGACAATGATAAACCGATCTCCAGAAGGGAAGAGTTGATCTGTATCAGTTTGTAACCGTTCTAATAGTTTACTTCTAATTTCACCTATATATTCCATAAAATCCATCATCTGCCAAGGTTTGAGTTCGATTTCTCTGGCATTACTCTTTTTCGTTCCTGGGATATAGATTTTACCTTTGTTTAATTGTACATGTTCTGTTTTTAGATTTTTCAGGTCTTTGGTGTCTAATCCTTGGTACACCAGTAATCCAACAATAATTTTATTACGTTTTGAGGTGTATTTGTGATATTCTTCTTGGTACGTATCGGTTTGGTAACTATAATATAAATCTTCTAATTCTTCGGGTTCGAGCAAGTTATGGTTGAGCGTCCTTCTTACTCCTTTTATATTAGTATCTTCTATTGGGTTGTCTAGTCGGTAGGATTCACTTATCAGATATTTGAAGTAGTTTTTTAAGCTTCCCAGTTTATGATTGATCGTTCTTTTACTATTGCCTTTTCGGGTTAAATGTTTGATGTATTTTAAACAGGTTTTATAATCTATTTCAATAGGTGTAGTATGATTTCGTTTGCACCATTTTGTAAAATCTGCAACTTGCCTTTCATTACTTTTGATGGTAGTTGTTGCATATCCTTCTTTCTTTAAATGCGTAGTATAATCATTCATTTTCTATGGTTTTTACGATGTGAGTATAAATCTGTGTGGATTCTAAGCTGCTATGCCCTAAAAAGTGTTTGATACTTTCGAGTGGTACTTCTTTTTGTAGTAAATGAGTGGCTATGGAGTGTCGTAACGTATGCAGAGTGATATCTTTTTCTATGATCTTTGTATTTTCTGTAGCTGTTACTATAGCTTTTAGACGATTGGCAAAAGACATGCCTTGCAGTCGTGTACCGAACTGACTTATAAATAAAGCTTCGCTTTTTATATGATTAGTAAACTCTGGTCTGGCTTCGTAGATATAATCTTCTAATATTTGTAGGTTGTATTTGTTGATCGGCACAAAGCGTTCTTTGTAATTCTTGCCTTTGCGTACATAGATTCGTTCTTTATCAAAAAGGATATCTTTAATATCAAGGTGTACAGCTTCATTTCTACGTAATCCACAACTGTAGAATATCGTTAGGATAGCTTTGTCACGTATTCTGATACATTTACGTTTATTACTATAGCTGCAAGCGGTAAAGAGTTCTTTGATTTCAGGTTGGATTAGTATATTTAATTTTTCTTCTGTAGGGTTATTTTCTGCTTTTAGATGTACTCGCAAAGGTGTTTTGGCATCATGTTGTATCAGATAATCCCTAAACTTCTTTAATGCCTGTTGGTGTTTATTGAGATAGGATTTACTAAGCCCACCATACCTAGTTTCATTGGCTCTTTGTGTAAGCTGCTGGTAATATTCTTTTACCAATTGGGTAGTGATGGTATCTACATCAGTATGTCCGTGACACTCTAGCCAGTAGAAGAACTCTTTTAGATGACTGGGTAAGTAATACACCGTTGTTTCTGCGTACCCTAAGATATCTAACCATTCGGTAAATGAAGGCAATAGTATTCTATAGCTAGGACTTTCTAACTTTAATTTTTTCATCGGTATGTGTTTTTTAGAGTTTGGTGAACTACTTGTGTAATCCTCTGTTTGCCAGTAATGCTTATGGTTCATTTGACCTTGTGAACCACTATGAACTACTTTGAACTTCTAATTGTTTTATGGTGTTAGTAAATAGTTGTTCTATCTGTGTATGGGTAGTATTGTAATCCTCGTAAGTAGTAACTTCGTATTGATATCCGTTCCTTTTATCTCCTTTAGCTTTTTGTATTAATCCTGCTTCTTGTAATTGTAACATATAACGTTTTTGATTACTCGGATTGATCCGTAGGATATGACGGATTTCTTTATTGGTAAAAATAGTTTGAGTATGGGTTTTTAGGTAAGTTTTGAGCATTTCAAAAAAGTTACGACACGCACCGCTTAATACATCACTCTTGCGTAATAATACTTCATGTAGCAGGATATTAGCTGCTTGTATATCTTCGATCGTGGTTTCTATATATTCCTCTCCTGTCTGCTTATCATATTTTTTTGGACGTTGATACTGACAGTAAAAGGTAACGACTTCTATAAGTTGCAAATAATGTGAGTTGGTTCTTCTTGGTTTAAATACTGACTGTGGTAATTCTAAGTATTCTGCATAGGGATTGATAATTTTAATAGGTTGTAACAACATTTGTACGCTCTGTAAGATGTTTTTTGCTTTGAGTTCTGCATCGATATTTACTTTTCCTGCGCTAATCAATCGTTGATACTGCATGATCTTTTGATCTTGTTCTTTTGATTCATCAATATATAACAGGAAGCTCCTGTTGCTGTTATCTTCGTAAATAGATTCTTGTGTGGTACACCCTGCTACAGATACAGGACCTTCTACCGTTAGGTGTATGGTTTTAGTAGTTCCTTTTCTATCTTTATGTACTACGGTTTTTGTAATTCTTCGTTTGGATTGTAATTCTCGTAATGGATAAAGTACACTTTCTGCTCCGTCTAAGTCTTCTATCAAGATTAATTTGTTCCGTAATTCTGTACGATTGAAGTAGTAAAAAGCATTTTCTGATAATACGGTAATTTCTACTTTTTCATGATCAGGTATGAGTTCGGCTACTTTGGATTGTAAATGTGTTTTACCTGATCCAGAAGTTCCTAAACTGATACAATGTAAAGGGTTATGGCTTTTACGACTGGTAAAGATTAGGTACATTAATAATCTGTTGGTTTCTTCTCCTATGACTCCACTTTGTTCTATCAGCTCATTGGTTTTCTCTAACAAGTTTTTAGATTTTAAAAATGCCTCTGCGGCTCGCAGTTCTGTACTTGATAGTTCTTTGATGGGGATTTCGTTTTCATCAATATCCAATTGGCTTAATCGGTATTGCTCTAGTTCATTGGTTAATTCTTGGAGGCATTGCCTCACTATTGATGTACCTATTTCTATACGTTCTGCTACTTTTCTAACAAGTTTCTCTACTTGGTTATCATTGTATAAATCTACATTGTGACGTAGTTTGGTTTCAGATTTTACTTTATTAATTCCTAATGTAACCCGTAACGCTTCTAAATGATTGAGTTTGATACCGCCTAAGATTGATATTTCTAAGTACTTTGTTGTGTATTCGTAATTATTCGGGTTAGTAGTATTTAACATTGTTGATAAGTTTAAATTCTGACATATATATCACAAAACTAAAACATTTATCAGATTTAAACAAGGTTTATATATCTTTGTTATGATATTTATATCGCTTATTTTCGCTAAAACCTTATTATATATAGCATTTTAACTACTTTTAAGTATGAATTTAGGGCAACAAATAACTAAGTTACGTAAGCAAAAAAAACTTTCTCAAAATGATTTGGGTAAAAAAGTAGGTACTTCAGGAGATATTATCGGTCGGTATGAACGTGATGAAGTAAAACCATCTATAGAGGTAGCTGCTAAAATAGCTGATATACTAGAAGTATCTTTAGATTTCTTAATAGGTAAGGTAACTGTAGAAGTAGATAATAAACTCCTTAAACGTGTTATTGAAGTACAACAGATGAATGATAATGATAAAGAACATATACTATATACTCTTGATGCTCTTATCAAAAATGTAAAACTTAAATCTATTACATAAACAATATCAACATTTCTACTTACTGTAATTTATACTATATATAATCATCATGCATTTTTAACCTTAAAAATGTAGTCATATCACACAACTAACTATAAAACAGTTTATTACAGCAATTTTTTAATGCTTTTTTGAACCCTTTTTCTGATCAAATTACATTTTTGCACCTAAAAATGTAGTACTTTTAAGACTATGTTTAATTATAAAGCAAAGATTGTTAGGTGGATTGATGGTGATACCTTGCAAGTAGAGATCGATTTAGGGTTCTATGTACAGACCACACAAAAAATAAGATTGGCTCGTATTGATGCCCCAGAGATGAGTAATACTGTAGCGTATAGAGAAAGACAAGCAAAACATGCCAGAGCAGTAGCCAGAAAATTTTGCCCAGAAGGGGCTACCGTTACCATTACTACAACCAAACAAAACAAAGACCAATATGCACGATATATTGCAGAAGTGATCTATAACGACACTAATATATCTGATTACCTGATTGATAAAAATGTAGCTAAATTATACAAAGAATAAATCTGACCGATTTCTAAAACATAAAAAAACAGCTACAAACTTAATGCCTGTAACTGCTTCTTATATTTATTACTTACCGTACCACTACGAAGTCAGGAGACATTCGAAGAATAGGGTATTACCAGTCGTGATTACTTTCATTCACTTGTAAATCATCTTTATATACGCTACTTAATTTTTTCCCACAGAAAGGACAATATTCTATAAAAAGCAACTTAGATTCATCAGATGATAATTTATTAGAGTAACCATCACTAAAAACATATCTATATTTATTTGATGGAGTAGGAATACCTCTTTTTATTCCTTTTTCAATAAAACTTTCAGAAATTTTAATGACTCTAAAATTTATTCCTAATTGAGAATCTACATCGTATAAACCTTTCATTTTTACACAACAGGTTTGTTCTTTTTTTTTCTTAAACATTTTACTTAGCTAATTGATTTATTGCGTTTACAAGTTCTTTTCCTATGAATTGATATTCAGTACTTATCTGTCCTGTTCTATTATGAATACCTTTTAATAAATTCAAAGTTCCTGATTGTTCTAATTGTTTTATAGCAAATTGACTGATTCTATATGAAGCTACTTGTCCTCCATTTTTAATGTATGTTGCAGCTACAGCAGCATTATCCGTTAAAAATATTGATGCAGAACTTGCTTCTGATCCTGTAGTACCTCTGAAAAGAGTAACTGCTTCATCAAACTCATCAAGAGGTTTAAGTAATTTTAAAAAATTAGATGATGATTTAGCAGTAACAGTAGTAGTTCCTCTTGCAGCCCAAGCTGCCCAAGCTCCTTTAATCCCTCTAAGAGTCCAAGCAAATACCGCTTCACTTGAAAGAATTAAAATAGAATTATCAACAGCTCCCATGCCTACACCTTCTATATCTCTAATAGAATATCCTTCAGATTCTAAACGTGATCTTGTTTTTCCATTAGGAGAATAACTTATTTCACCATCTGTCTCTATAGTATCATAATCATTATCATCTGCAAAAACTTCTGCTTTTTTAGTTTTAGTATTGATTTTTATATGATCATTTGGACCGCTAACACTTGCTAAAGCTGTTTCAAAAGAAACCTCATTACCTTGGTCATCTTCATATCTTTTAGTGTCCCAATTATAATGTTCTCCATCCGCTCCAGAAGGATCTGCCCAAACAACAGGATTATTATCAAAAGCAGTATATGTAGATTGAGAAAAGTGAGTCACTGGATCAATACCTGTCCATCTAGCAATGGCAGGGTCGTACTTTCGTAAATCCATCTCATAAAGGTCTAATCCTAAACTTTCATTATGCTCAACACCGTTAAACCCATAGTTATGTTTTCTACCATTTACAGCAAAGTTGTAACCTCTATGTTGCAGCCCAAAAGGATAATAATTCTTCTCTTCCTGTACGATGATCCCTTCTTCGGTTTCTTGTACCACACTAATATCATCAAGGTAAATCTCTTCTTCTGCAGCTATACTACTGGTTAATCCCAGTTTGATATTTAGCTTAGAAGCATCTTGTTTGATCTGATAAGTAGCTTCAAAATTACCTTCGCCAGCATCTCCTGCAGAATACCATCCTGTACTCTTGTTGGTAGCATCAATCTCATTGACCAGTACACGCATCTTATACCCTTTGCCATTGGCATCCAGTTTCAGTCGTATCTTCACAGTTTCACCAGCACTAAAAGATTGTGTAATCTTTTTATTCGTACCACTGTACATATATCTTACTTTAACACCTAAACGACCATTGGTTGCAGATACGCCTCCGCCACCCCAGCCATCGGTACTACTATCAAAAGTATCATTTAAAAAAGTCTTGTTACCGCCTTTATTATAGCTTAAACGTATATTGCCTAAATGATCTTTATATTGATAGATGTACTTAAAGCCATCTGAGTGTTGTTCTACATACCCTTCTGAGGTATTAAAAAACTCCAGATTACCATTCTTATACACATAATTACCGGCATACTCAGTCTCTATTAAAGAACTTCCCTCTGTTGCAATCTTTTTTAATTTTGCTCCAGTGGCGTCGTAAATATAATTAATATTTCCATTATGATCTGTATTATTTACAGTAACTGTTTGGGGTAGGTTTAAATGATTATAGGTAATCCCTGTAATCCCCTTGTTTTGATCCTCAGTCATATTACCATTAGTGTCGTAGACATAATCATTAGAAGTATCAGCAGTAGTATTCACCGCATCATCTTTAAAGCCAAACTGATCTATAGGGGCAGCATCACTAACTTTCATGAGCTTATTGCCGCTGTCATACGTATAAGAGAGTATATCCATATCCCCAAAATCTGTGGCTGCTGCATTAATATGTCCTTTTCTATTTAAAGAAAGAATGTTCCCAACCTTATCATACGTGATATTACTTATCGAATAGTTACCAGTATTATCTGTTGCACTTACAATTCTATTAAGGGCATCATAACTATACACATATGAAGTGCTTACCGGATTGTTCGGAGGGTTAGGGTTTACACTTTGAGTTTTCCAATGGGTCTCTGCTATATTACCATTAAACAGCGGTGTAGCTCCAAGTTGTGGGGTATTGTAATTGATGCCAAAAGCAAACAGATCATTCCCCAAGTTGTTTACATCATTGATCCCTTTTAACCAGCCTCTTACATTGTATTTGTAGTGAATATCCTGTAATCCATTACCCACTTTTTTAGACACTAACTGCCCTAAAGCATCATAGGTATTGGCTGCGATAACTTCTGGATCCTGAGTATTGATCTTTTGGGTTTGGTTGAGTACTCTACCCATATGGTCATACATAAAACTATCTATCGTTACAATCGCTGCATGACTATCTTTGATATGCGTGGTTGTGGTTTCTTCTACCTTACCCACAAAATCCAGCTTGGTTTCTATAATATCTGTAGTGTTTAGATACTCATTCTTACTGGCTACATAGATCGGTCTTGATTTGGTATCATAATAAGTAACCGTAGTGATCCAATCCAGAGTTTCTAACACCCGTACTTTACTAACTACCGGTAAGGATTTGGTTTGCGCTCTAGGGGTTACACCATATATGGTGGCTGGTGCATTAAAAAAGGTATCTTCACTGCCTAAAACAGTATAGTCCCCATAATAATTGATGGTGAGTAGTGTAGCATTGGTCACTTTGGGATAGCCCCCATCATTATAGTACAATTGTACCCCATCTACTAGTACAGGAGCAATACGGTCTACCCACAATGCATCACTATAGGCGGTAGCCTCGGTTTGTAGGGCTGCGCGATCCTTGGGATCGGTGATTTTACCGGTGTAGGCTACCCGACCAAAGGCATCGTATTTGGTATAGAGCCATGCATTGGTTGCTTTTAAGTTGGTATCCTGGGTCATAATCGGCTGATCGAGTTTGTTATACACAATATACTCCTTGCCTTTGCCAGGGATCTTCTTCTCGATCAATCGGTTTCTATAATCATATTTATATTGGTAGCACAATTCGGTAAGCTCAATAGCAGAGATACTTGTAGTACTCGTATCTACTTTAGGTGGTATTACATAGGTTAAATTCCCAAATCTATCATATACATAATGGGTATCATGCGCTGATCCTGCATTAAAGGTTCGTTTTAAAACAATTCTACCTTGTTTATCCTTGTACTCTTTAGTAGTATGATTATTACCAGCTGCCGGAGTCCAGTTTTCATCTTGAGTAATGGTTATGTACAATTGATTTGCACCATAAAAACCATCCTTTACCAAGCTAGGAGCTTCAGTATCGTTTGGATTGGCAAAGTCTACTTTAAAATAGATTACTTCATTAACTTTATTAGTATACCAATCTGTCTTAATAGCGTGATCTGCATCACTATTAGGGTTAGCTTTCCAAGCTGTACCAGGCGCACCTATTTTTATTACTCGATTAAGAGGAGATTTATCAAAAATACTCTCTGAGTAGGCATTAACCTCTCCCAGATTAGTATTAGTAATCCCGGGAAAATCATCTGTATAGTTGTCTTTGTAATATTGGTTAATATCTTGATTTACATTAATATCTTTATAACTCCCCACCGTATTACTTGCCTCAAAAGGCAGGTATTGTTTGTCTTGTCTGCCATACACATCATACTCGATATGGGTTACAATATCCTTACCATCTTTAGAGGCTTTGATTGCTCGTTGTTGTATCGGTCTACCCAGTCCATCAAAATAGGTAACACTCTCTATCGTCTTATCAACATCATTGATATTAGTACAATTTACAGCCTCTATCTGCGCAATAGTCATGGCTGTTTGAGGAACTGTCGAATGTATATAATTCTTATCCGATAACACCACCTGGGCCTGAAGCTTCAACCCCATTAGTAGTATCGCGATGCTATATATTATTTGTTTTTTCATCTTACTATATTGTTTATGAGATTAATGTTGCTCTCCTGTACCATTACCACCTCCTCCGGAGGATTTACTAACAATCACTGGCATGGTTTTTAGTACCGATTGGTTTGTCCTGGTATCTGTCACGGTAGCTTGAATCTCATACTCGCCGTTGTCTGTGGTCCCATAAGAGAATGAAGTCCCTGTCCTATTCGAGGTATAAGTAGACGAAGGACTTGATAATCGCCATACTTTCCAGGTAACAGTACTGTAATGCCCTGATCCTGCACTTTTTGTTAAATTAAAAGTTACACTAGGATTAGCATTGGTAAGAGTGGCATTATCAGGGGTTACATTGATCACCATAGGGTTATACGAATATATCGTAACACTCTTTTCTTTAAAATGTCCTGAAACCGTGTTATCTATAACACGAAACTTAACAGTATATTCACCTGCAGTTGGGAAATTATTAGAGTAACTGGTGCCTGTAGCACTTTGTTTTACGTTATTAACATACCACTCATAGCCACGAGAGCCTGATCCTCCGCCAATTCCATGAGCACTAAAAGATATGTTTGTACCTTTTACAATGTATGTTTTACTAGCAATTACAGAAGGAACATTTAGTGGATTATACACGTGCAATGATCGAACTTCGCTATCAGTAGATTTACCACTTCTGTTATCGATCACTTTAAAATATACCGTATAGGTTGCTGCTGTATTGGTGGTATAGGTAAAAGTAGTTGCAGTGCTGGCTTGTTTTATAGTATTTACATACCACTCATAACGAAAGTCACCGGTTCCTCCCCCAATACCCGAAGCACTAAAATTAACATTAGTACCTGTGATTACATGCGAATAATTTGCACTTACTACGGGGATAGTAATAGGAGGATACGCTACCACTACATTCAATGTTTTACTGACCCTATGTTTGGTTTGCGTATTATAGATCAGTACTGATACTGTATACGTGCCTTCACTAGCAAAGGTTTTGGTAAAACTGGTGGTGCTATCACATTGCTCTTGTGTACCATTTACAGACCAGGTATAAAGGTTTGCACCCCCGTTTCCTGAGGTATTGGCAGTAAACGTAACTGCTTGATTGGGTTGAACAGATCCAGAAACCGAGAGCTGGATAGTCACATCTCCTAAAACATCGGATTGCTGACCCTGGTAATTATAGCGTAGCTGCTGAGCTATATACTGTTCCTGATCCAGGGTATACTGTAAGCGGTTCATCTCATCATACTGGTAATACATAGTATATCCCTCTGGATCTGTCATACTAGTCACCCCAACAAGAGGGTCATAGGTATAGCCGCTTATTTCTGCATTTTTAAAATAGGTATGCTCTCGTAAATCCTTAAACAGGTTACGCATAGTAAGTTCTTCGCCAGCAGTATTCTCTGTATTAGAAGCTGTTTGCAATTGTGTAATTAGTGTTATTGCGGTAGCTGGGATACCGATATAACTGGCATTATCGATCTTAGCAATAGGCAGGGTATTGTTATATCCCCAGACATACATAATATGACGCCCATCGACTTGTGAAACTTCTAGAGGGTTTCCCTGGGTATCGTATTGAAGATAAGTAAGGCGAGCTTCTGGAGTATCACTGCCTTTGGCAATCTTAGTAATCTCTGGTAATACTATGCCATTACCCCAATTTTTAAATTCCAGAATTTGGGTGGTCATTAGAGTAGTGCCTTCAGTATTTTTTGTCTCTATAGGAGTCGTAATCCTGTTTTGAGCCACCAGAGCATCATTAACAACACTACTCTTATCATAGGGATACGTGTACTCTGTAATCATGTTTTTATCATCACTATCTGTATGGGTTTGTGTTTTTAGTTGCCCATATGGATTGTCATACGTATAGGTAATATCCCGAGTAATGGTTTTTCCTGCATGAACCTCTATTTGTTTAGACGATGTTACCGGAAATATCTCTGAGTAGTTGACATATTCTTTTACTCCAAAATAATTAGGGACATCTGTGTAATTATATTCTGTTACAGATTCTGGGTCATAAAAAAAGACGATTTGACCTACTTTTAAATTATACGAGTTTAAATGCTGTAAAGCTCCAAAATTCATATCTATGATACTATCTTTATTGATAATACTAGCAATTGAAGAATATACGTTGCCATTCTTTTTCAATAGGTCTTGTTTGAGTACTTTCCCTCTTCTCCAGTTGTTTTTTTCGGTTGGAGCAAAAGGAAAAATTTCTTCTTTATCGGGACCTCCAGAAAAGAAACGTTGTGTTCGTTGGTCTTCTCCATTATCTCCTAATTTAATTTCTTGAACAGATTTGTATAAGACCGGACTCCCAATATAGCTACTTAACGGGATAGTACTTGATGATCTGTTTTTTATTACGGCACACTCGTTTTGAGCAACATATCCATGTATTTCACCAGTTTTGTATATAGGTTTAGAAAGATTGATCCCTGTAGATTTTCCTGCTTCATCGTCATAAGAATACGCTTTAGTAATACAATTTCCTTCTCCATCACAAGATTTTACCTGTGCTACCCGAATACCTCCAAAAGGGATATTAGCATATGTTGGTGTAGGGGTATTATCATTGGGCTTATAATATTTTATGTTTACGCTGGCTTTAGCATAAGAAGGATTGATAGGCTCTATGGGCCTATTGATATATACTTCTAGTTCATATTCTCCCGGATCCAACTTAAATATGGTTGTATTCATATATTTTGGATCTTTTGGATCAGGGTCAATTACAAGCTGATCATATAGGTAATTACATATGCTACCTGGGGTAACACAACTAACTGTTGATGCTACATTTTTCTTTTTAAGTTTAACCAAGGCTTCTGCCCCTCCACCTGTGGCTTGTAAATCATATGAGATTGAAATATAAGTTCCTTGCCCGGGGATTTCCCCTGGAGTGAAAGTGATTGATTTGGTTTCGGTAACAAATTGACTATCTGGATAATCAGTTGATTTTAAAAGTAATTCATCCGGAGTATTTAATCTATCTTCTATACCAATTTCTCCTGTATCTAATGCCCCATATACTTGATTTTGAGCATAGGTAATTTCAGAATATCCTTTGGTGGGGTAATATATCCTTTTCAACGCTCCTAATCTGGTGCTATTAAAATCAGGAGATCGATTTGAGTTTGAAGAAATCAGACTTCCAGAAGTATTTGTGTTCCCATTGTAATATCCCCAATAATCTTGCTTATAGTACGGAATCTCTAAATGTGAACTGCCAAAATACTCGAATGTGTAATAATTTCTTTGGGTATCAGGCGTGTGTTTACCTCTGTGAATTGCTGTAAGTAATTTTCGTTTTACGGTCTTATCATCATAAGTAAACGCATATTGCATAATATCCTGCCCTACTGTATTCTTGATCTTAATACCCTCAAGTGTTACCGGGTTTTGTCCTTCGAGAGCAGGGTTTAGTATCGTATAATCAAAAGTTACGGTTTCTGATGGGGTAGTAATCGTACTAATACTTAATCCCTGGGTATTCGAAAGTGTTTCACTTTTAAACAGCCCTATTAGATTTGGTTTAGCCTGGCAATAGTTTGTCTCATATGTAGGAGCCGCAGTTACCCAGGTGTCTGAATGTACTTTTTGAAGTGTATGTTGATTTACATAGGTAAATGTAATTTCTTTGGTATTAGGTAATACAATTTTGTTAATCACCCAGGCCGATGTATATGGCTGGATATGATCTCCGTTCTCTGTGGTGGTCTCTTCTATATCATTAAAATAATATTTGATCCCAGAATCATCGATAAGTTCGAAACCACCATTATTGGGTAAACGTGTAAGCTTGTAATTCTTATATGGTGCAAAAACAGCTTCGTCATTATGGTTTAGATAAAAGGTAGCCGATAAAGATCCTACATTAATCATATATTTATCAGATTCGGTATCCCATTTTCCGGACACAGACCCTCTAACAAGTGCATTTTTATCTGCATTTGACATCCCGTCTTTATTGGTATGAAATTGATATACTTTTTGACCAATAGTATTGGGACCAACATACCCAAGTGGTGATTCATCAGGAAGACCTCGAATCTGACGAGTAATCATACCTTTTCCTATAAAATCCCAGCCTAACCCAACGGCTCCGGGGATAGCTTCTACTTGCAGACCCGCATAGTTATAGGATAATGAAATCGGTAAACTAAAGCCTGATTCATTAATAGTATGCAATGGGATGCTGTGATTGATCCTTCCTGTAGAAAGATTAACAGGAATTTCTCCATATTTTCCCAGACTAGCAGCCTCGGGAGAGGTTGGAAAAATCTGCGGTGGTTGTGCGGGTAATGGCTCTGCCTGACCAAGAACTGTAAGTCCCAGAAGCAAGAATGCCACCGTAGTAATAAGATGTTTCATATAAAAGTAATTAGTGACTAATTTTGTTTTTTTAATCGTATTCTCAATACAATATTAAATCATCCCAGTTTCATTTTTCGGGACTGAGAAAAAAAAATGAAAGTTTTTTTAGAAATGAGTTGGAAGAGTTTCAGGCTTCTGGGTAACTGCTCTTTTAACTACCCTATAAAAGGATTAATAATATTCGTTTTTCGATCTTTTGTATAGAATCCAAAAGTAAAATCCACCGGTTCGGCATACACAAAACTTTGTACGGTGATGTCATACTCAACAGGAGCATCTAAACTTTTCATCGTATTAATGATGCGATATAGTTTTGTTTTTGAGATTCCTAATTTAGAGATCAGTTCTTCTGGTGATCCTGTAGCTTGCAATCGAATAAGCTGATCAATACGTTCTATAAGTTTGATCTGTTTGATAATACTATTCATAATGAGTTGCAGATTAAACCTTAATAATGTAGTAGAGCATTATCTAAGGTAAAATAATGAGAATATTAATCATTGTTTAATGCAATTATGGGGTAGTTTACATCTGGTATTTAATGGAGCAAAAAAAGGTATTTTTGTTTTATAACATCTGCTATGAATTTGTTTCTTCTGGTATCCCTGTGATAGTTCATCTTACTATTTTTTTGTTTCCTCAAATGTAAGGTTGCAGTGTAGTCAAAAACAAGAAAAGTAAGTCGGTATTTATCAAATACGACCTGTTTTTCAATAATCAAATTATTGATTTTCAAACAATTAAATACATGCCGTGTTTAAAAACTGATATTTCAAAAAAAAGTATAAGCTCGAGAGATTTTCGCAATGAAATAAAAAAATTTATGTTAGTCAGAGTGATTTTCGGTAGAAAATTGTATCGAAGACAAGTAAATTTTCAAACAAAAGCCTTGTCATCCTGAGCTTCGTCGAAGGGTCAATACAATTTTTCTCCACGTCATCTCGAGCGCAGTTGAGAGGTCACTATGAAAAATCACTCAATTTGACGGCTTTTTTAAACGAAATCCTTACATCGAATTCACGTTAAGTAGAAAGAATATCAGAAATTCGGAGTAATTCTTTATTAATTTCGTGACCTTCTCTTAGGCCAACATCAAAACTTGTTGCTGTAATCTCATTATTAATAATGCCCACCATTACGTTTTTCTTTCCATCAAGAAGTAATTCTACTGCTTTAACACATAATCGACTAGCCAGTGTTCTATCAAAACATGATGGGGACCCACCACGTTGCATATGTCCCAAAACAGTTACTCTCACCTCATAATCTGGTAGATTTTCTGTTACATAGTCTGCCAGTTCATATACATTTTTTCCTGTTTTGTCACCTTCACTTACCACAACTATACTCGAAGATTTACCTGATCGCTTACTGCGTTTTAGTGATTCTAACAATCGATCAAGGCCTAAATCTTCTTCTGGAATTAAAATTTCTTCTGCTCCTGCACCTACTCCACTATTAAGAGCAATAAATCCTGCATCACGCCCCATTACCTCAACAAAAAATAATCGGTTATGTGAGCTGGCCGTATCTCGTATTTTATCTATTGCATTGATCACTGTATTTAATGCAGTATCATAGCCTATTGTATAATTCGTACCCGCTATATCATTATCTATGGTACCAGGAACACCGATTACAGGAATATCATATTCTTCACTAAAAATCTGTCCTCCTCTAAACGTCCCATCACCACCAATAAGGATCATAGCGTCTATTCCTATTTTTTTAAGGTGATCTGCCGCTTTTTTTCTACCCTCGGGAGTTTTAAAATCCACAGATCGGGCAGATTTAAGTATCGTTCCTCCTCTACTAATAATATTACGAACACTTCTGGCATTCATTACCGTATAATCTCCTTCTATCATCCCCTGATATCCTCGATAAAACCCTATACATTTCACATTATAGTAAGCGCATGCTCTTGCTACAGCACGTATTGCAGCATTCATTCCCGGAGCATCTCCTCCCGAAGTCATAACACCAATGGTTCTTATCTCTTTTGCCATAATTAAATATTTAACAGGATGATAAAAATAACCAGAATTAGTTATTTTTCTCGGTAAAGTTAATAAAATTCGGAGTTTCTATTTTGGTAGTATCCTTGGGTTTTGCAATAGAGTCTTTTACTTTTTTACTTTTAAAGATCTTAGTCCACAACTCATTAAAATTATCAAAATCGACCGAATATGAAAGTCCTATCCCTTGTTCATACCCCTGATTTCCTGAACCGACAAATTGAATTGTATTTTGTCGATTAAAAATCTTTCCTCTCAGTGATCCTTCTTCATTAAAAAGGTATTCTACTTCGACATCCCCAACTACATTAGATTCGTTAACTCCCCCAATAGGGACTCCTACTCGTCCGTTAATCAGAATTCTGTTACTAATCTGAGTAGAAAGCGTTAACCCAAATTGATCTGCATCTTCCTGATCCAAGCTTTTAACACCTTGAACATAATTTAATCCTACCTGAAATTTATCATCTTCGTCAGAAAATATTCCATTAAAAAGGCTAGATGCTCGTTCTGCAACCAAACCACCAGTAAGTGCATTGGCATCAAGAGTTCCGTTATAAAACTGTCCAGAAGACACCAAAGAGAGTGCTTGTAATTCTTTATTAGACTGATCGCTTAGTTTATAATCCAACTCACTTTTTATCACAGAGCTTAAGTTTGGAAATTCTATATTAAAATTAACATTAGGTTGAATTAATTCTCCCTGAAGGTCTATAACTACTTCTACTGGGATTTTACGATTTATCGAAGAGTTCTCTAACAATATTGCAGGATTTGCTTCTGTTTTATATACTGCACTAAGATCCAAAACTGCTCGTGTAGGACTCCCATCCCAGTTAATTGTTCCTCCTTCTCTAACGGTAAACAGCTTTTCTACAAAGGCTCCATATCTAAAATTATATGTTCCTTCATAAGCTACAAAATCGCCCCACATATTAAATTTACCATTGGTATTAATCTCAATAAGTAATGTTCCGGCTCCGCGTCCTTTTAATGAACTTCCTGTACTTTTATCCACGACCACCTCTACTTCGGCATTATCATTTACATCAAGTTCAAAATTAAGTTCTAGTCCCTTTATATCATCTAATATAATTTCTTTTCCTTCTAACCGAGCTCGTTTCTCCTCAGGGCTTAAAAAGTGTATATATGAATTATCTCCTATAGATTCTGTTTCGTTTAACGGGATTTTGAAAATAGTCCCTCTTTCGGTCGTTGCATTAACATCAATAACCAGTTCATCGGTTGGCCCTTTGATAGTTGCTTCGCCGCTTATAAAACCGGTACCATAGTATAGGGACTCTTCATCTTCTTCGGTATCCAAAACAAGGAGTCTTTCATTTGCTAATATTTCTAATCCAAGTTCCCATTTAGAAAACCTACGATGTGCAATATATCCACCAAGAATACCTCTGGTTTTATATTTTGTATCTGTAATATCAACATCATCAAAATTAAAACGTTGTTGTTTTAAACTTACCTTTGAGTTATCATCAAAATCGAGGTCAATATTAAGATAGGGTACAGTAAGTCCAACTCCATCTAATGTCAATACCCCATCCATAGAAGGATTTTTATAGCTACCAGATATTTTTGCTTCTCCCGAAACGAATCCTCGTATATTGGTAATCACTATTCCTCCAAGTGCACTAAACTCTGAAATATCGAAATTATCTAATTCCAGATCCACATCTATTGCTGGATTCTTTTTTGAAACATTGATCCCTCCTATTGCTGATAATGTTTTTTGCTTTTCGCTATTAATCAACCGTGTATTTATGTTATATTGAGTAAGGTCCTCGTTTCCGGAAACATTAAACCTCAATTCCCCCAGTAGTGTCTTATTAACCTCTAAATCCCGAATCACTACAGTAGAGGTCGGAAGGTAATTCCCATTTTCCTGAAGAACAGATAATTCTCCATCTACTCTTCCCTTAAAATTTAAACTATCAATCCTGGGTGTAATTTTATTAAGATCTACATTTTCAAAGGTTGCTTTTAGGTCTTTATAATCTTTACCCCTGGTAATACCATTAAGTTTGATCTCTTCATCCAGATAACTAAAGATTACCGATCGTATATCTATATTTTTAAAATCATTATCAAAGATGATCTTATTGTTTGTTCTACTCTTTTCTCTATTGGCATACCAGGTATGGCCTTTGTATGTGAAATCAGATTTTTTTATCCCTACTACAGAATTATTTTCTTCGTTTATAGTATGATAGAACTCCAGGTTAAAGTTGTCTTTATTATTCTCTCCTCCCTTAAATTCTGAGTGCATAAATAAGGTATCCTTTAAGGTTACATTAATCAGACTAAACTCGGAAACATCATAATATTTTGAGTCTATACTATCAATAGCGATGTAGGTATTAAATAATGGGTTTTTATTATCAATCTGGATATCTACATCCTCCATAAAATTATCAAAGGCTTGAATCGAAGGTGATTTAAACGTAAGTTTAAACTCTGATTCATTACTCTCTACTTTTCCTTTAATACTAGTATTAGGTGCAAATTGAACTTCTGGGAAGAATACATCAACTATTTTATTATAAATATTGAAATCAAACTCCATAAACTCATCATCTGTAATTTCGGTAGCTTCAAAATTGGTATACAAGCTTCCTATAGAATTTCTAAACAGGTCGTATACATTTTCAAACCTAAACACTCCTTTTACATTACCCTCTACAATATCCGGACTATTGATTGTAATGGTACGTATGTTCTTATCATCAAAGCTTGATGTGATCTCAAAATCTTCAAAATAAAATCCAGCATCCTGGTTGGTGTACAATGTTTTTTCAAAAGCAATAGTTCCGAAAGCATCATTGATACCTGTTCCTTTCATGTTCATGTATACATCACCATTAAAAACAGAAATACTATCTCTGGTAAATAAGTTTAGTTTATTAAGATCCATATGATCTACATAGGCCTTAAAATTATAGTTATGTATTTCTTGTGATAAATCAGCTACCCCATTAAAACTAAACCTCACATTAGGATCTTTAGAATTAAGATTACCATCAAATACACGGTCTTTAAGGTTCCCTTGTGCTTTTAAATCTGTATACGTATATCCATTAAAATCAAGCTTGCTAATATCACCTTCTATCTTGGTATCTAAACTTTTTAAAGTAAAACCTGTTCCGTCTACATGAATATCAAAAACAGAATTCCCTATTGATTTTCTACCTAATAGTTGACCAACATTAAAATTATTAGAAATAATATTTCCGTTATACGATGCGCGTTCTATGTCATTAAGGTTCTCAAGTAAAACAAAGGCATTGATCTTTCCTAATTGCGAAAACAGGTCCATATCAATATCTACAGTTTTTGTAGTTACAATAGCATTACCTACTGCACGTACACTACCAAATTGATATAATTGTCTTGGTAAAGAGTTCCCTAGTACTCTTGGCAACAAATTCACCAAATCGTAATAGTTACTTGTTAAATTTGTAAAATCTCCTTCGAGCTCAAATTTTGAGGCATCACTTACTGCATTTTTAATTCTTATATCTCCTTGTATTGTAGATCTATCTAATCCCGAAATGTTCGCATTAACTATTTTAAAATCATTAAGTACTCCTCTAACCGATGTATTTTGCATTCTCAGCATTTGATTTTTTCCAAATTCTCTATAAAAAGGAATCAAATCATTGGTAGAAATAGTTGCTTTATCAAAATCTGCAGTGATATTTACTTTATTTTCAAAGTCGTCTAATCCTCCAACATCATAAGAAAATAGGATTTCACCCTTGATCTTAGAATCCTTGGTTTCTATAACTAGTTCCTGAAACCTCATATCTGTCGCAGTTATCGTAAAACAGGTTTGAAGTTTGGAGACATCTAATCCTCTAAAATCTTTAAATGATAACGCATCTATAGTAATATACACATCATCGCCATCTACTATCAGGCTCTCTGCATCAAGAACAATATCGGTGTATTCTACGGCTTTTGGGTTTCTTAAATTCTCATTAGTAAAACTATATTTTCCTCGTTGCAGATTAATATTTTTTGTTGAAAGGATAAATTTTTCTCCAGAAGGTGGTTTTTTCCCTGTATTAAATTTTCTAACAAACGTCATCAGGTTATCACTACTTTCATCTTTATATATTTTCATATCAAAGATCAGGTCTTCTATAGAAACTTGCCCTAATTCGGGTCTGCCTTGAGTAACTTGTGTTATACTTCCTATAGAAGTTTTGATACTACTGGCATATATCAATGTATCCTGATGATGGTCTCTAACTAAGATTTCTTCAAGATATACATTACCAGCATAGGTTAATCCAATTCGGTCAATATGAATATCAACACCATAGGTTTCATTAAGGTAATTGGTAACTTTTTCTGCAAAATATGTTTGGACCGCAGGAATAGAAAATAGCACTACCAAAAATGCAAATAGCGATAAAAGGACAAGAAATGTCCTTAACAATATTTTCCTAAATTTCCTGATACGTTTTATTGTTTTAACTTTGTTGACAATATTAACAATTTCTATGCCCTTTTCCTCATAATGAATCCACAAAAAATATACATCCTCGGTATTGAGTCTTCATGCGATGATACTTCTGCTGCTGTATTATGTAATGGACAGGTTTTATCCAATGTTGTTGCATCGCAAAAAATACATGAGTTATATGGTGGTGTTGTACCCGAATTAGCTTCTAGAGCACATCAGCAAAATATTGTTCCTGTAATCGATCAGGCAATTAAACAAGCAAATATAAAGAAAGAAGATTTACATGCTATTGCCTTTACCCGAGGCCCTGGATTAATGGGATCTTTATTAGTAGGAACTTCTTTTGCTAAGTCATTAGCTTTGGCTCTGGATATTCCATTAATAGATGTTAATCATATGCAAGCGCATATTTTGGCTCATTTTATTGAAGAGGATGAGTTTGAGACCCCAGAATTTCCTTTTTTGGCAATGACAATAAGTGGTGGACATACCCAGATTGTTAAGGTTAATACACATTTTGATATGGAAATTATTGGTGAAACTATCGATGATGCTGTTGGAGAAGCTTTTGACAAAAGTGCAAAGATATTTGGTTTACCCTATCCGGGTGGGCCATTAATTGATAAACATGCGCAGATGGGTAATCCAAAAGCATTTCCTTTTCCTAAGCCAAAAGTTGGCGAACTCAATTTCAGTTTTAGTGGACTTAAGACTTCTGTCCTCTATTTTGTTCAGAAAAAAGTAAAAGAGAACCCTAATTTTGTAGCCGAAAATCTTAATGATATATGTGCTTCTTTACAGTATACAATCATTAATATTCTGATAGATAAACTAAAAAAAGCTTCGAAACAAACCGGTATTAAAAGTATTGCAATTGGTGGCGGTGTTTCTGCAAATTCGGGAATTAGAAAAGCATTAAAAGAAGGAGAACAAAAGTATGGATGGAAAACTTATATTCCCAAGTTTGAATACACCACAGATAATGCTGCAATGATTGGGATTGTAGGGTATTTAAAATATCTGGAAAAAGATTTTACTGATATGAGTGTTGTAGCCAAAGCCCGAATGAAATTCTAGTCCCGGGAATTATATAAATGTATAACCTGACTTTTGACAATAAAAATGTAAAATGCAATTATTCTATAACCATACCTTAACAGCATCCAGTAGCGAAATAAAATTTTCGAGAGAAGAAAGTAAGCACATTGCCAAAGTATTAAGAAAAAAAGAGGGTGATCAATTGCATATTACCAATGGTTATGGAGTTTTATTTATTGCGCGTATCACGTTTTCTAACCCATCCCAATGTATTGCAAAAATTGAAAACCATGAGCAACAATATCATAAAAAATATAGACTGCATCTGGCTGTTGCTCCTACCAAGATGAATGATCGATATGAATGGTTCTTAGAAAAAGCTACTGAAATTGGTATCGATGAAATTACTCCTGTTATTTGTGATCATAGTGAGAGAAAAATCATTAAAGCAGAACGATTCGAGCGTATCCTGCAAAGTGCGATGAAACAATCGCTGCAATGTTATTTACCTAAACTAAACCCTGCTATTACATTTTCGGAGTTTATAAAACAAGAAAATAAAGACCATTTATTAATCGCTCATTGCGAAGAAACCAAAAAGCAATCTTTAAAAAGTGTTCTTCTGCAAGAAGTAAACACTACTATTCTTATTGGTCCCGAAGGAGATTTTTCGACAAAAGAAATTGATACAGCACTACGTTCGGGATATACCCCTGTTACATTAGGAGAAACCCGATTGCGAACTGAGACTGCAGCAATTGTTGCTGCGCATAGTGTAGCTTTTATAAATACATAAAAATGAGCTACCTCAAAATAACTGAAGCAGCTCAATTTTAATTATCTAGTTACAATACTAAATATTTTTATTTCTTAAGGAATTTCATCATACGAGTTTCTCCATTTTGAGTCCTTAGTTTAACTATGTACATTCCTGGCTGTAAGTTTTCTGTAGATAGCACTATTTTTTCTTTTTGGCCTATCTCTGCATTTTTAATAACCATCTTACCATGCACATCAAAAACCTCAACCTTTGTGATTGCAGATGTTTTTTCGATATTTATAGTAAGTAAATTATTTACCGGGTTAGGATATAGTAATCCATCTTTTTCTAATGTTTTATTTTCTTCTGTCTTAGAACCAACAACATTTTCACACCTACCTTCCTTATACTCTACTCTAATTACTTTAGGTTGTATTCTTTCATAGTCTTTTACAAAAATCTGTTGCGCACTTCTGGTAACGCATGGTTCATGCTTTATTACTTTCAAATCTATCTCTTTCTCGCAATCTGTACCCGTTTTTCCTGTTCCAGTTGTTTCTACAAGATAGATATCTCTCGAACCCGTTACTCCTATAGAGTCGGTAAATCCAACAAAAGCAAAACCTTTATTAAAAACATCAATTACAAGTTCATCTGAGCTCTCTCGGCCTGTTTTTCCGTAATTACGTACCCACTGAAGGTTACCTCCAGTATCCGTTTGAAATAACATTGCTTGATATGTTGAAAATATGGTATTACTACCTACTACTGTATATTGCTGATTTCCAGTAGTATCAAAGGTTTCTTCAAGACCATGACCATATTCATCTCTTCGGGTTCCATAGGTTTTCATTCCCTGAAAATTTCCGGTGCTACTCATGTATAATAAAAAGGCATCATTAGAATTGTTAATTCCAAAACTATTGGTGTATCCAGTAAGTACAAAGTCTCCTTGTCTATTTTGTTTTACACAAGTTGCCAGATTGGTATAATTTATTGCTCCGTCCAATTCTTTAGGATAACCTAATATTCTATTCCATTCTATCGTAAGATCAGGCTTTAACTTGATGACAAATATATCTTCGGGTGGATTCGTTAGGGTAGCACTCCCGCATCTATAATTCGTACTATATCCCGAGATAATATAACCCCCATCTTTGGTTTGTTCTATCCAGGTACCTATCTGATCTCCTCTGCCTCCAATCACAGTAGCATTTGTAATATTACCCATAAGATCTGTTCGTACTACATAAACATTAGACCCAGGAAAAGCATTACTATAACTAAATGTATTACCTACCATGATATATCCGGGTTTACCATTTTCATCTTTTATGTTTTGTGCACATCGAAATGTATCAAACTCCTTACCCCCATAAACTGCTGAAAAAACTGGAGAACCATTACTATCCACTCCCATAAGAAATGCATCGCCTGATCCAAAACCAAAACTTTTGGTATGTCCTGCAGCAATATAAGCAACTTTGTTGTTTGGGCTAAAATATTCTGATTGTCGTACCGAACTAAAATATTCTTGTCTGGTACCACCATACACACGAGACCAAATTTGGTTTCCGTCTAGATCGGTTTTCATCAAAGTAGCTTCTATATCTCCTATAAAGCTTTTTGAAGTATACCCACCGATTAAATACCCTTTTTCTACTTTCTGAAGTTGATCAAGGGCCCAACCTAACTCCGATTTTTCTGTTCCATAAGAACGTTGAAATTGTGAAAAGCCCATACTTGTAATAAAGCAAAGGGCTACACTACATAAAATTGTTTTCATGATGATTTATATTTAAATTGGTTAAAAATATATTCCTCTATAATGAACAGCATAGCAAAGGTTCAAACAATCAGCCTCCTTTCGCTATTGATTTTTATGAGTACCTGATGAGGAGAAATCAAAGATCTGTTCTAACGTTTTCCCACTCAGACTCTCTTGTACTAATTTACAAAACAACACAATGACTATCAAGTGGTTACACCCCATAAATACAGGGGTAAAAGCCTGTTTTATTTTAAATATTTACTAGTAGATTACAAGACAGTATTTGTGAATTTATAGAGAGTATCTTTCGTTACAAATTGATATCTTTATCCCTTAATGCAATTCATTATGATACAGGCAGCGAAGAAAGTTTTTTTGATCGTTTTGGTATGTTGGTGTTGTTCTTCAAATACGAGTGATACAGAAACAGTGACAGATGATGAACCTACACCAATACTCCCTGTAAATGAGCAAAATACAATTAGTGCTCTTGAGTATATTGATGAATCTGTACTTGCAGACCAGGAAATTGATGGTGTCCCTATAGGGGGCTTTTCGGGAATTGATTATCAAAATGGTAAGTGGTATATCATCTGCGATACTTCTACACCACCTATACGATACTATGAAGCAGATATAACATATACCAAAGATGGATTTACTTCTGTTGGGATTACCACTATGGTAGAAATTAAAGATGAGGCAGATGCTCCTTTAGCACAAGGAGTTGTTGATCCAGAAGCTATACGCTTTGATTCTGGTACAGGTACCATTGTATATACCAGTGAAGGTTCTATTACTAATGGTGTGGATCCGGCTTTGATCGAAATAGCTCCCGAAGGAAATCAAATTAAACGTTTTACACTACCTGATAATTTTAAGGCCAACATAGTGAATAACTCTTCTGGGCCAAGGCACAACGGAGTCTTAGAAGGTCTTTCATTAGATTTTGAGAATAAAGGATATTGGATCTCTTTTGAGTTACCTCTTATCGAAGACGGTCCAGAACCTATCACTACAGATACACAATCTCCTGTGAGAGTCACTTATATAAACAAGACATCAGGTATTGCAGAACGACAATTTGCTTATGAGCTGGACCCTGTAGCACGTGAGGCAATGCTAGGCACCACTTTTGAAGTGAATGGTTTGGTAGAAATCCTAGAATACGACACCAATAAATTTCTGGCGTTAGAACGTTCTTTCTCTTCTGGGTATATAGATGGAGGAAATACAGTAAAGATTTATAAGGTAGATGCTACAAATGCTACAAATACGCTGTCTATAGAAACATTGGTTTCTACATCCTATACTGCGGCAACAAAAACTTTGCTCTTTACTTTTGACAGTATTCGAAGTCAACTCACTAATAACACTGTAGACAATCTTGAAGGTTTTTCGTTTGGACCAAAATTAAAAGATGGTAGTCGAACGATCGTCGTGATTTCTGATAATAATTTTAATTCCTTTTTTCCGCAACTTAATCAATTCGTTGTTTTAAAAGTAGTGCCGTAATGGTGTTCTGTTTTTACTATGTTAAGTACTTAGTTTTATCAAAAACCTTTCGATTTGTCTTCTGTGTCTTAAAATATGTACAATAGCATGTTCTAACAACTGCTCAATATTATACCGCTGCCCCCACGCTACTACTATTTTTTTATCGGGATCTTTTTCTTCTAGATGTAAATCAGGGTAATCTTCAAACAATTGTTCATTATAAATAAACATTTCTTGTAATCCAGTTTGATATTCTTTTACACTATTCAATGTTTTACGTTCTACAAAATCGATTTGTTCTCCTAATGATTTTCTTATTTCAATACCATAACAATATCCAGCTCTTATCACATGGGTTAAAATTGTCTGTATTGACCTACAATCCGGATCTTTGGTTTTATCATCTACAATAGCAATCAATTCCTGGTTACTAACACCTGACAAAACAGTAACAACTTCTGTCAATGCTTTTTCATATTCATCTAACAAAGCACCTACTGCTCCTTGATCTCGATATTGCTGCATTTTTTTTATTTGTTTGGGTAAATTGTATGTTATCCAAATTTTGGATTGTATTCTTTTTGTTGATTTTCGATACTACTTCTTAGTAATTAGAATAGTGCCGTTTCTATATAAATCTAATGCCTGATTCAAAATTAAATTGATTGTAGATATGGGTAGATCTTTGTTTGGATCTATTTTGAAAATTTTCATTCTTGCCCGATCACCTGTTTCTAATTGCGGGTGATCAAGATGTTTTCCTTCTACCATAAGGAAATAAGGCTCATGAGTCTTTTTATCTACCCATAGGTAACAGAACATTTTTCCCTTATAACAAAAACACGGCATCCCATATTTACGTGTTTCGGTAATATCTTCATCTTGATTAAGAATAATACTACGCATGGTCAACAAACAGCTTTTGTTGGGTTCATGCTTATCAAAATAAAATTGATCGTTAGTACTCATTATTTTCTTATTGATTATTTCAGAAAGAACCATCCATGACTACCTGCCACTGCTCCTGCAGTGGTAAGTAAGCTTAATAAAAGTAAAATCCAATGCATACGGTGCATAAATCTAAATGTTTTTGCAGGATTTTCCTCTGCATATTTTTTAAACAATTTATGCAATACAAGTGGTTCTAAAACATACAGAATTAGTGAGAATAATATCCAAACCAGTGTCATTGCATGAATCCACCAAAATCTATAATCAAAATATCTATCCCACGCATCAAGTACATACAGCATATAAAATCCTGTTATACCTGTTATTAGTGTTGTAATTTTGGCTTGCAAGGCAAATTTACCTTCTATCTGTTCGAAGGTTTTTATCTGGTCTTCCTTCGATTTTAGTTTTTTAACAGCAGGAATGATTACAGTTGTTACCATAGCCACTCCGCCTATCCACAAAATCACAGCTAGAACATGTAGTACCCTGGCCAATGTGAAGTATTCCATTTTCTTTTATTTATTGTGTGATTTTGCAATTTGATCTAAATGATGTTCCATATGATCTACATAGTCTTCAATTAAAAATTTAAAGTCAGATTTTTCTCCTTCACTAATTTCAATTTGATATGCTAAAGTATATTCATCCTGCAATTCGATTACTTTAATAATTCGCTCATTAATAGCTAACCAAAAACTTAATATTTCATCTGTATTAGCTTCGTTATAATGATTGGTATTAACGAGTTCATTTTGATTATATTTTCGAATTTTATAAGGTTTCTTTTCAAATTGGATTTCTGTAAATCTTTGCAGGTTATTTATTCCAGAATCTATCAGGTGACCTAAAATTTCTTTTTTCGACCATTTATTTGGTGAAGGTTTGGATTTAAGTTCGTTTTCACTGCTATCACGTATTAGCTTTGCTCCCTTTTCTAATAGATGACTAAGTTTCTGTGCTATTTCGGATATTTGCATTTTTGACTATTGTATATGATCAGACTGTTGTATAAAGTTACAAAAGGCAATTGTACTTATATACATTTACAAATGTATATATTGTAATCATTTTTGAATTAAATAATAGTAGTCACTTTACTTGACAACATTCCTTAAAAACTCGCTTAAATGGAAATAATAACTGTTGGAGGTAGTTTTTCTGTTTCGGGTATAAAATATGGTTTTCTATGACCCCTACATCGTCTACTTCTCCTATACGATTATAATACGTTCCAAAAACCAAATCCCAAAACGGTATGATATTCCCGTAATTTTTAGCTTCGTGTAGTAGTTTACTATGGTGAAAATGGTGTATTTGCGGAGTTACGATCAAATAATCCAAAAAACCTGTTTTCGTTTTGATATTGGCATGTGAAATATATGCTATCACCACATGTGTTACTCCTACCAAAAAGATAACTTCTTCATGAAATCCTAAAAGTAAAAGAGGCACCATTTTAAACACTGTATTTAAGAAGATATTAATTGGATGTATCCAATTTGTTTTAAACCAGTTTAGTGAAGTTGGTAAATGATGAATAGAATGTATTTTCCACAGCAATAAACTTAGTATCGAATTACGATTTCCAACATGACTAATCCTATGGTAGAAATAAGGCAAAAATTCGCCTATTATATTTGCAATCACAAATGTAAATATAAGCGGAAAACCGCCCCATACCTCTAACGGTTTAAAGAAAAGCTGTTGTAGGTATAGTACAAATGTTAATGAAATCGTTTTTCCTAACGCATCAAAAAGTGCAGCCGAAAATAAAAAATGCTTTACGTCTGACCAAAGGTTACTTTTTTTGGTTTTCCATTTGGTTTTTAATGGGATTATTTGCTCTAGTACCAAAATATAAATTGCTGTAAAGAGAAAGATTATATATGATGATATTTCAAAACTCCAACTCTTACTTATCGTTAAGGATGCAATTACACCAGTTATTAATAGTAAAACGGGAACGACTAAAAGGGGTAAAACTTTATTTTGCTTCATTATTCTATTTTAACTTGTAGTCGTGCAAATAGAACAAAAAGATGCAAGTTTATAGAATTAAGTTTATTTTTTCTATCTCGGTGATCAGCTCTGGTGGTAATTCACAATCATTTTTGAGTAGAAACCCTGTTATCTGCCCTTTTTTATTGTATGATATATCTACACAATCTGTCACTAATTCTTTTAGTTTTTTTCGTCCTCTTTGTATTCTTGACTTAGTAGCAGTTAAACTCAGGTCTAAAATTTTGGAAATCTCTTTTTGAGGTTTTTGTTCTATATCACTTAGATAGAGTGCTTCTCCATATTGTTGTGGAACGTAATTTTGAATAACAAAACCCGATAAATCACACACACAAACATTAGGTATTGATGTTTCAGGGATCTCTGGTTGGTATTCTATAATTGTGGTTGGTATTTTATTTTTCCTATAATAATCTGCAATCGTATTTCTTGTTACTTGAAAAAGCCAGGATTTATGATTATTAATTTTCTCACTTTTGCGTAATGCAGTATATAGCTTTATACCTACATCTTGTAATATATCTTCGCCTATATCTTTATCGCCAATTTTTGTCTTAATGAAATTTAACAACGGCTTTTTATATTCTTCCCAGATACTCTCGAATTGCATAAGGTTATTTTTTTCTTCTAGTTTACAGTATCAGAAATAGATAGTTGTCATAATACCTGTTATTCTTTATCATCACTTGATCCTTTTAATTCAAAATCAGGATTCAATTGCGCCTCATTGGCATTCATAGATTTTTGAAGATCACGTAGTTTTTCTTTTAAAGATATAACTTTATCCGGGTATTTTAATGAGAGATCTCTTGTCTCAGAAATATCATCTGACAAATTATATAATTCATAGGAGTCAAATTCATAAAACCTTATTAATTTCCAATCTCCTTGGCGAATAGCTGCTCCGGGAGTCCATGCACTACCATGATAGTGTGGATAATGCCAATATAACTCTTTTCTGGATAAATGCTCTCCTCCTTTTAACAATGGTGTTAAGTCAACACCATCAATATCTTGTTTTTTACTTGGTATTACACCAGCTTGAGAAAGTACTGTGGGGTAAAAGTCATGTCCGATTACAGGTTCAGAACTTACTCTTTTTTTACCCGTGTAGTTTGCTGGTTTGATTAGTAAAGGTACCCGAATTCCTCCTTCGTACAACCAGCCTTTGCCTGCTCTCAAAGGTATAACAGATGTAGGAGCAACACTATTATATTCTTTTTTTAGTGTTGAAAGACCTCCGTTATCCGATGTAAAAATAAGAGTTGTATTCTCATAAAGCCCTTCTTTTTTTAGCTTTGCAATCAAACGGCCTATATTTTCATCCAGCGTATATACCATAGAAGCATATTCTGGATTTCGTTGATCTAATCTAGTTAACCCTTCTCCTTCAATTCTTTGAGAAACTTCTTTAGTTTTAAGATTATATAGCTTTTGATTAAATTTATCAATATGACGTTTACTAGGTTGAATAGGCGTATGAACAGAGTAATATGTCAGGAATAGAAAAAATGGTTCTTTATCTACTTTATCCAAGAAATGTATAGATTCATCAGTAAGTCTATCTGTAAGGTATTCTCCTTCGGGGCCGTCGGTAAGCTTGGGGTTTTTATATGGCGAATAATATCCTCCTGGTGGTTGGCCTTTTTCATGTCCTCCTATATTGGTTTCAAACCCTTGATCTTCTGGAAAAAAACCTTCATCACCCAAATGCCATTTTCCGGCAAAAAAAGTTTTATATCCATTATCTTTTAAAACCTCGGCAAGTGTGATTTCTTGAAGTGGCAATTCATTTAGATCTACAGGACCTATTAGTTTTTTATTTTTGGGATTAGATCCTGGTATCCAATCTGTAATATTTACTCTGGCAGGGTGTTTTCCAGTTAGTATAGAAGCTCGAGAAGGAGAACATACAGATCCCGAAGAGTAAGCATTGGTAAATTGAATACTTACATTACTTAATGAGTCAATATTTGGCGTTTCATAAAAAGTACTTCCTGTATAACCTAAATCTGTCCACCCCAAATCATCCACGAGTATGACTACAAAGTTTTGTTTTTTTTCAGAACAAGAAATACAAACTAAAATTATGAATAGAAAATAAAATTTTTTTTGCATAGAACTTTTGTCTTTTAATTTACTGTTCTTTTTTCTTTTTTTGATTTGCCTTCGTTTTAATCGGTATATCAATTAGCAAGTTTTTGACAGAAGCTTCATTTTTATTTAAATACTCTAGTCCATATTCAATTGATTTATAATCTTTTCTTGTCTTATATGTCCCAAAGATCCTATCCCAAATTGAAAATATATTACTATAATTACTATCGGTTTCTGGTTGATAATTAGAATGATGTACTTTATGCATATTTGGGGTAACATAAAAGTATTGTAAAAACCGATCAAGCTTTATAGAGATATGAATATTAGCATGTTCAATTTGCGCATTAAAAGCTGATATACTTAAATATGTGAGTAATACTATTAGAGGAATACCCAAAATAATCATACCTGATAAATGAAACGCAATCCTTAAAGCAGTTTCTAATGGATGTTGTCTAAAAGCGGTTGTTACATCTACCATAGTATCAGAATGATGTACAGAATGAAACCTCCAAAGTAAAGGTATTTTATGCATTAACCTATGCGGAAGGTATGCTGCCCAAAAGTCCAAAAAGATCACCCCAATACTAAGTTTTAAATACATATTAGAAATATCTGTTTGATATAATAGTCCGATTTGGTTTATCTCTACCCAATCAGAAATAAGTAATGTGATTGAGGCAAAGATAAAATTGGTCACTACCAGCAGAATTGTCATGATAACATTAGGTACTGTTTTAAATATAGATGAACGATATGTTTTGACTAAAGGAATTATAAACTCGATCGCACACATTATAAATAACCACCCAAAAATAAGAGCTAATCTTACTTTTTTGTCTAGTAAGTATTCCATATCACGAAGTTACTACAATGAATCTTAATTTATATAAAAGCTGTACATCTTAATAGTATACCTTAAAGCTCTTGTGAAGTTTTTATATTTTACTTTTTTGTATCACTTCTTCTGAGGTTAATCCAAATATAGGTGGAGTCTTTATATCCAATAGTGCCAGATACGTGTATAGCACTCCCCTGTGATGAATTTCATGTTCTACCATAGCTCTTAGTAATTTCCATATTGTTATTTTATGGCCTCCTGGTGTTTCACATTTTTCATGCAAATCTTCTGGTTTAAGTTGTGAAAGAATTTCTGTTGATTCAAGATGTAGTTCATTATACAAGTTAATTGTATTTTGATATCCTTTAGCATAACTTTCTCCACAGCCAGTATATAAACTAGGTCTTAGTTGAACATTTTCGACATACATAAACCTTTCTGTAAGTGCCAGATGTCGTATAATATCACCAATAGTAAATTTTCCTTTGCTAGTGGTCCATTCTATTTTTTCTGTTGGAATACATTCAAATAATCTCCTGGTACGATCTTTTATCCTAGAGTAATACGTAAGAAAACTATGTATATCGTTTATTTCCATAACTTCATTGATCTATGTATAATCCTCACTTAAAGCTAAGATTAAAACGCATTCATTCAAAGTTACTATAATGATTTTGAATAGTACAGGATCTGTCCTATAAAACTATAAGGGATTCAAGAATATGCTATGTCCCAGAAATCATTTAGGAAGGGCCAACTTTGTAGCTCCTGTAGTTTTTAAAATTTTATCTTGTGTATATGCGATTACAGATAGTTCATCATTTTCTGAAACCCAATCAGGAATAGTCAGCGATACACTACCGGATTCTTCTTTTTTAACTATACGATTCGCTACGATATTCGTATTTTTTAATGTCCTATTTCGATTTTCGCCTTTGGATATATTAGTAATACGCTCAGAAACTACCAAAGCTAATGTTATCGTATTGAATGACTCCCCATTTACTCTATAATTAAAAACAATATGAGAAGACTCTTGTCGTATCTCTTTTATCAAAATAGTAGAGTTGGCACTAGCTTTTGAATATTTTTTTAAAGCCATATCCGCCTTATAACGATCCGACCCCGTAAAATGCTCACTCCCATTCACTACCAATTGCGGAGTATATATTGATCTGCTTCTAAATTGTTGTGCATAACTTCTTTGATAATCACTAAACATTGATGTGCTAAATGGATCTTTCCACCCCAATCTATTCCAATAATCTACATGATATGATAGCACAACTACATTTTGATCTTTATGTTTTTTCTTAATATCCTCTAGTAATTCATCTGCCGGCGGACAGCTACTACAGCCTTGAGAGGTAAACAATTCTAATACTATTGCTGATTTATCACTTTCCTGAGCATTAACAGGTATCAGAACAATAAGCGTTAATAGCATCATAAGCTTCTGTAACATGTGCATAATTTTAGTACTTTTAGGCTTTATTTTAGACGAGTATGATGATAAAACTTACTGGATATATCTTCTTTTTTTTGACTACCATATCAATTTATGGGCAAGATATTGCCATTTTACAATATAAAGGAGGTGGTGATTGGTATAGTAATCCTACTGCTCTTCCTAATCTTATTACATTTTGCAATCAAAATATTAATACTGCAATATCTGCCAAACCAAAAACAGTAAAACCAGAGAGTGTTGATATATTTCAGTATCCATATATTCATATGACAGGACATGGTAACGTCTTTTTTACAGATGTAGATGCCGAAAATCTAAGGAATTACCTATTAAGCGGTGGTTTTTTACATATTGATGATAATTATGGTATGGAACCTTATATCCGAAAAGAACTCATTAAAGTTTTTCCTGATAAGGAACTAGTAGAATTACCTGTGACACACCCTCTCTTTTCTTCAAAATATAATTTTCCGGAAGGATTACCCAAAATCCATGAGCATGATGGAAAACAACCACAAGCACTTGGGATTATCCATGAGAATCGCTTAGTACTGCTCTTTTCTTTCGAAAGTGACCTTGGCGATGGTTGGGAAAATCCAGAAGTACATAACGATCCAGAAGAAGTAAGATCCAAAGCACTAAAAATGGGAGCTAATATTATTAAATACGCTTTTGAGAATTAATGTCAGAGCAATTACATCATCATAATAATCAGTTTATAAAAAATCAATTTCCGATAACTCTTGTATGTGATCGGGTGAATTCGCCAGCGAATATTGGAAGTATATTTAGAATTGCAGATAGTTTTGGTATCGAACAAATCTATTTTTGCGGAGAAGGTATTACCGTGGTTAGTAAGCGTATGCAACGTACAGCAAGAGCTACACACGAGAGTATACCTCATCATCAAGCAGAAGATATTATACATACCATACAACAATTTAAATCCGATGGGTATACGATCCTGGCATTAGAAATTACCGATACAAGTATACCTGTTTCTGATTATATCCCATCACCGCAGGAAAAAATAGTGCTCGTGATCGGTGAAGAAAATTTTGGAGTATCTAATGAAGTTTTGGCATTAGTAAAACACAGTGTACATATTAATATGTATGGTAATAATAGTAGTATGAATGTTGCAACAGCAACAGGAATTGCTCTATATGAAATTACAAAACAAGTAATGAATAGTGAAAAATAATACTCTAGAGTTTATATAAAAAAGCACAAATCAAAACTTTGTAACTTTGAACCTTTGATGCCTTGAAATTTTAAAATATGAATTCAAAAACAATTGCATACGGAATCTTAAGAGCAGTAGTTATTATTATTGGTGTTCTGGGATTACTGTGGTTTCTCTATAAAATACAATCTGTCCTTATATACATTGCCTTTGCTTCTGTAATTTCTTTAATGGGTAGGCCATTAGTGTTGTTTCTTAAAAAGAAACTGAAATTTAAAAACTCATTGGCCGTAATCACCACACTACTAATTGTTATAGGATTATTTATGAGTATTTTTATGTTGTTTGTTCCTATCGTTAGTGAACAAGGGCAACTAATTGGCGAAATTGATATCAATAAATTGGGTGATGATATAAATAGACTTAATCAGGAGGTTAGTACTTATTTCAAAATAGAAAAACTAAATTTTGTAGAACTGATCAAACAAACTGATCTGATGCAATTTTTTGATTTAAAAGTTATCCCTAATGCTATAAACTCGTTTTTAAGCGGTTTCGGAGCTGTTCTAATTGGGTTATTCTCGGTCTTATTTATTTCTTTCTTTTTGTTGAAAGATAGTCTTCTTCTTGAAAATAGCTTATTAGTACTTGCAAAAAAAGAAGATGAAAACAGATTTATGAGAGCATTTACCAAAATTAAAGATTTACTCTCGCGTTACTTTGTTGGTCTACTGTTACAGGTAATCATTCTCTTTATTTTATATACTATCCTCTTATTGATATTTGGAGTTCATAATGCAATTGCAGTCGCTTTAATTGCTGCTATTTGTAATCTAATCCCATACGTAGGCCCTCTATTTGGCGGGATATTTATGATTATACTGGCGATTACCAGTAATTTAGGATTTGATTTCCAAACTGTGATTTTGCCTAAACTAACTTACATTTTGATTGGTTATCTGGCAATTCAACTAATTGATAATTTCTTGAATCAGCCCTTGATTTTTGGGAACAGTGTAAAATCCCATCCGTTAGAAATCTTTTTGGCCATCCTTATTTTTGGATTGCTTTTTGGTATCGGAGGACTTATCGTTGCAGTACCTTTTTATACTGCGATCAAAGTAATTTCTAAAGAATTTCTTTCGGAATATAAAATTGTAAAAACACTTACCAAAGATCTCTAATTGAATCCTTTACTACTACATAAAGAGGTCCAGGAATTTATTACTGAAAAATCTAATAGTACACTCGATATAAGTACTCTGATTTTAAGCGGAAGCCCTTTTGAAGGAATCTCTGGTAAAGAACTAGCTCAACAAATCCAGGGAAAACGTAAGGCAAAAAGAAAACTACCCTCCTGGTATGCTAAAAATAGAATCTATTACCCACCAACACTTAACCTAGAGCAAACTTCTTCTGAAATAACTGCTTTGTATAAAAGCAAGCTTGTTTCGGGAGCTTCTTTAATCGACTTAACTGGTGGTTTTGGGATTGATGATTATTTTTTTGCCAAACGGATCACATCAGTAATTCATTGTGAACTAAATGCAACGCTAAGCAAAATTGCTGCGCATAACTTTGAAATACTCGGTCAGAAAAACATCCAAACCAGTATTGGAGATGGATTAGATATTATGAAAAATCACAATACCCTGGATTGGATTTACATCGACCCTTCCAGAAGACATGATAGTAAAGGAAAAGTATTCTTTCTAGAAGACTGTTTACCCGATGTACCTTCGAATTTAGATATTCTCTTTAGCAAAAGTAAAAACATTCTGGTCAAAACTTCTCCTCTACTGGATATTCAAATTGGAAGTAAAGCATTACAAAACATAAAAGAAATTCATGTCGTTGCTGTAGAAAATGAAGTTAAAGAATTGATATGGGTTCTTGATAAAACCTATGTTGGAGATATTAAAATCATAACTGCCAATATTCAAAAAACAACACTTCAGGAATTTTCTTTTTTATTAAAAGATGAAGCTAGACAATCTGCCAATTTGGGGTTACCTATGACTTATCTTTATGAACCTAATGCTGCCATTCTAAAAAGCGGAAGTTTCCAAAGTATTGCCACTGCTTTTGAGTTAAAAAAGCTTCATGTTAATTCGCATTTATATACTTCTGATCATAAAACTGATTTCCCTGGGAGAAGATTTGAAATTATAGCAGTGTATCCATATCAAAAAAAGGTATTGTCTAAAACAGGAATTACCAAAGCAAACATTACAATACGTAACTTTCCGGAATCTGTTGCTACCCTTCGAAAAAAGTTTAAAATCAAGGACGGAGGTGATGATTATCTCTTTTTCACAACAGATTACAACAACAAAAAGAAGGTAATTCATTGTAAAAAAATTACTTCTTAAAACAATGACCTCGTTTAATTAGCTACTCAGAAAAAATCGAAGAATGTGCTATAAAATTTTCTATATATAATTTTAACTCCTTATCATCCTCTTTATCTATATTATTAAATATATAATCTTTATCTTCTTCTAAATTTTTATAATAACCAGCAATTTTAGGGGCATTGTTTTGAATACTTAGTCTAACCATTCTCACTTCTATATTATCTGGTTCAGACAATATAGCTGCATCTATCATCTTCTTTGCCTTGTTGAAATACGATATTTTGCTAAAAAGATTCCAGGAAAACGATGCTTTTAATGCAAGTGCTGCACCATGATAAGCTTGATAAATTGCTCCATCATTTTGCAATCCTTTTTGTGTAAGTTCATAGAACTGCTCAGTCTTTTCTTTAGATTCACTACATGTTTTATAAGCATCTCGTATATCTTCAATACGAACAGTATCACCTATGGAAAAGATAAAAAATACTATGATCAATAAAATCTTCATTACTTTTTTATCGTAAAAAAAGCCGATTTATTATTTGGCCAGTGATATTTTAAGTAATAGATTACTCTTTTTACCATCATAAGCTTCCATAATCATGCTTTTATTGGGTAGCATTGCAGCTTTAGTAAGTTCTATCACATCTAATCGGGAATTTCTGATATCACTTCCGGTAAGAATTGCCTCTTTAGTAACCTCTCCTGTAGCATCATCAATGACATAGGATGTAAGGTAAATAAATTCTTTTTTACCATCAAAATATCGTGTAGGCGTTTCATCGAATGATCGTTTTAGGTTAGTAAAGTCATCAACATAAAACAAATATAGTTTACCATCATTTTTAAAATTTAAAAAAGACATACTACGCTTACTATTTGTTCCCATCTGATACTTTGGTAGTTTATGCATCCATATCATTCTATTATCTGACCCTAGTTTTAGAACAAAAATATCTCTGTAATAATATCTATATGTTGTTCTGGAACCCGAGGAACTGGATGTTGTAAATGATTCTACAAAACGTTGTTCTCCCAGAAAGGTTGTACTACCATCACTATTAAATACGATATCATTTATTCTAAGTTTTTCAAGATCTTTTAGATCATTTTCTTTTTGCGTTCCTTCATTAACCCGCTCTTCTCTCTTTAAAGCAAATCCTTCTAACGTTTCTAAAGGAATATCACTTTTTATTACAGAACCTACTGTACCGCTTTCAGACAAAGTAGCAGAAAAAACTCCAGAAACCTCTTCTTTATTATTTGAATTAGCATAAAAGCCAGATACTTTTACTTTTCCCGCTCCGTCAACTTCAATAACAGCATCGGTAATTGATCTGCCAGCTACATCGATCTTACTTTTTATGATTTCACTACCACTTTCTTGGGTAATCCTAAAAACTTCAGTATAGTATGCGTTTTCTAATTTATTTTTATCCTTTGATTCTGAATTAAAAATAGAAGCAGTCATATAAAAATGTCCATCATTGCCAATAGCAAAATCTTCATTTTGAATTCTATCAGAAGAATACGGTAATGTTACTTTTCTTTTCCACAGGAGACTTAGATCATCATTATAGACAGCCATTCCTATTTTATCTCCTTTTCCTGCACTTGTTTCTATACGATATAAAATCAATAATTTTTTTTCATCCGCAGATTTTTTAAAAACAAATTTGTTAATTCTTCCGCCAGCATCAAATCCATAGGTGCTCTTAAAACCAAAATCTCTATTGACATTTTCTCTGTCATTAACAAGTTGAATAGGTTTCTCTACCACTATACCTGTAAGAGATACTTTTTGTGCATATGCTTTATCATTTATAGAATAAAACACTACAGCTTTTCCTCCTAGCTTCATAACAGTTTCAAAATTTCCTTTATCATCTACAACTTGTCGTTTCTTTACATCTTCTTTAAGGTTATCCAGAGAATATCGCTGTATGGTCATAGTGTTACGGCCTTTCTTAATAGAAACGAATCGATTTCCTGAAGCTACGTGATAGGTGTTTACACTTCTTATTCGTTTATATTTTTCTCCAATTTTAAAAGAAAAATCTTCTAGTAGAATAGGTTTTTGTGCAAATGTATAGCTAGAGATAAGTAAGGCAAAAACTAAAAGGTATTTACTTTTCATTTTTATATTGTTTTTATAACTCTTCATAACATAATATATAGGTCAATAGTATACAAATATATAAAAGAAGTATTTAAGGTTTCTGTAGCTTGTTATTCAAAATTCAAGCCATTTTTTTTTTGAAGAAAAAACTGATTTTCAAGTTTTTAAAAAGAAGGTTGAGCTAAATAAAAAATAATGGCAAAAAAATGTTGCATCATAGACTCATAAAACCTACATTTGCATCCGCATTTGAAATATTAAATGCGACGTTCATAACAAAAAATTTATAGGAGAGGTGCCAGAGTGGTAATGGAGCAGATTGCTAATCTGTCAACGCGCAAGTGTTGCCTGGGTTCGAATCCCAGTCTCTCCGCTTTATTTTTTATGATTCGGGGTGTAGCGTAGCCCGGTTATCGCGCCGCGTTTGGGACGCGGAGGTCGCAGGTTCGAATCCTGCCACCCCGACTTTTTAGAGTTACGGGCTCGTAGCTCAGCTGGATAGAGCACCTCCCTTCTAAGGAGGCGGTCATAGGTTCGAATCCTATCGGGCTCACAAAAAGCCATACTTTTATTAGTATGGCTTTTTTGTTTTTATAAACTTCTAGATATCTTAGAATATGTTTTTCTACAAATATTTAGAAAGTAATCATCAATATATTCTTATCATAATTCACTTCTCCTTTTTCTAAATGGATCTATCTTCTATCTAAGACTCCAGTACATCACAAAAAGATGACACTTCGTACCAATTCCCTTTCTATAAGCGGTGTATAAAGATTTCAAAAATACTTTTGCTGTCATTAGAAATTTAAAAAACAAGAATCATTATGAAAAAAATCATTCAGAACTCTATAGGTTTTCTGTGTTTAATCATTGGCATATTGGGCCTAAACAGTTGTGAGAAAGAAAACCTTTCTTCAATAAAAAACAATCACCCTTTTTCTATTACATCAAAGTACACAAATACAACATACAGTATACATGTTTTGTATCCCCAGGCTTATGCCCCTTCAAATAGCTATCATACAATCTATATGCTAGATGGTGATGATTATTTTAAAGAAGCTGCAGATATCGTTGTAGAATCAAGTAGAGACGATATCATTCTTATAGGAATAGGATATGCCAATAAAAATCGAAGGGGAACAGATTACTCGTATCCCGAAGACAGTAATTTTTCGGGAGCTTCTGGAGGTGCAAAAGAATTTATCAATTTTATAAATAACGAACTTATTATTCATATTGAAAATGAGCTTGAGATTGAAAGTATCGATAAGACACTATTTGGCCATTCTTTAGGTGGATATCTTGCTTTGTATACATTATTTCAACAAGATCAACCCAACCCTTTTGATAATATTATTGCAGCAAGCTCAAATCTTATGTGGTATAATGCATATTTACTCCATTTAGAACAGCACTACTTTGACACCCATGATTCACTAAATAAAAATCTTTATATAACTGTTGGAGATTTAGAAGGAGCTTCGATCAATCTTTTTTTTAACGCCTTTAAGGAAAAAATAAGTAAACGGTATTATACTGGTTTAATGCTACATCATGAGAAATTAAAAAATATTTCTCATAGAAACAGTCCTATGGTCACTTTCAAAAAAGGATTATCCATCATTTTATAAATACAACATCATGAAAAACTATTTAGTATTCCTTTCGTTTATTCTTTCCTTACCAGTTTTAGCTCAGGGACAAAAAGAAAACATAGAATCAAATCAAAAACGATGGAAATTAGAACTTTTATATACTCAAGATATATTAAATACCAGTTATGGAAAAAACTATGGTTATATATTTAAAGGAAAATTAATGTGCTTGGATAGCAAACATTTTACGTTATCATATGGTGCAGCTCATCAAAATAGTTACATAAATGAAACAGACAATTCATTTACTGATTACGTAGATGGATATACAAGAGATATAGGGTTGTATTCTATTTTTGACATCACTTATTACCCTTTTAATAAGAAAAAGCTATTCCTATCACTAGAACCTTTTATAGGAGTAACACATTTGAAGTCTAAAGGAACTTTAAAAATACCGCAGTATTCGGTATATGAAAAATACAAAAATGAATATGTATATTTTAATTATGGATTTTCTCAATCTCTTGGCTATAACATTAATAAGTTTAGTGTTAGTGCATTTGCATGGGCCTCTTTAAAAGGAATTTTGGATAAAGGAAGAAACAGGCCCGCGGACTTCGATTCTCGATTTTTTGTAGGGTTAGGTATCGGATACGCCTTGTAGGTAATATATTAAATAATCACAATTTTTAAAAGTGTAATCTCATCAAAGGTTACACTTTTTTAATAGTAAAGGCATCTTTGAAAGTTTGAAATTTATTTCTTGACACAGGAACTTCATGAAGAACTCCTTCAAAACTAATACGATAATTCCTGGCGTTGCCCGAAGTAGTACTAATGTTTCTTATATTAATAACGTAGGATCTATGAGTACTAATAATAAATGGGTAATTAATAAGTACTTCTTCAAGTTTTTGAATCGTAAGCCGGTATGGTTTACATTTTACTTCACTAGATGTTTTTGTAAAAACATCTACATAATTACCTTCTGATTTAGCGAATAAAAAGGCATTAATATCAAGCTCAATGATTTCATTTTTATTACTGGTTTGTATATTAACAATATCGGATACTCCATTCTCTGTATGTATAATTCTAGATTCGAGTTGTTCATTGTATAAGGAGACTTTTTTTAAGTTTTCTTTTAAAAGAATGGTATAATTAAGCCAGACAAGAAGAAAAGCCGGTACAATACCTAGGAGAATAACATATAGCGATGAGTTTAAAAAATGTAGTATTATACTGTTAGAAGGCTCCTTACTGATCATAAGAGACAGTATATTATTAAATATAGCAATTACAAAAAGAAGTGAAACGATTAAAAGACATTCTTTTCCTACTGTCCAGTTTTCCTTTAAATCAGGCTTAAAAAATATCCGAGGTATAATTTCGAGTACTAAGAGAATACTAAAAAAGGTCACTAATCCTGCTAGTGTACAAAGCAGAGGTTTTGAGAGCACAAAGTTTATGTCTACATAACTTTTGTCTACTGCTAGTACATTAATAATATAAATCAATATCCCAAGTACAAAAGCAATTATCAAATTTCTTTTGAGATGAAATAGGTAAGGATAAGGCTTATGTATGATTTTAGAAATATAATATCGGGACATTAAGAACTATATTTTTTTAATCAAAAGTAATATTTTTAAAGGGTATGAAGCGTTTTTTTAGTCCATATAATCTTTCCTTTTCTTAATTTCTTCCAGAAATTTTTCTTTATCCTGTTTATTAAATTTCTTTACAATTTTCTTGATAAAGAAAGGCCAAATAAAATATTTATCAGATGACTGGTTCATATAGCAAATCTGGAAATTAGTATGTTTTGATATCTGTTTATGTAGTTTCTTTAACTCGACAAGAATTTGGTCAGCTTATTTTTTATTTCTCAATGCAAGTACGTTTCCAAAAATAATAAGCACAATCCCTACAAAAGCATACACATCCGGTTTATATCCTTCAAAAATGGTAGAAATAGTCAAAGCAATTACTGGTATCACTACAATAACGTAAGCTGCTTTACTTGCTCCAATTTTGCCTATTAAGGTAAGGTAAGAGGTAAACGCAATGATAGATCCAAAAATTGTCAAATATGCTAGTGACGAAATATAAGAAAATGAAGTATCAAAACTTATCGATTTCCCACTAAACAAGGCAATTAATAACATAGCTATTGCACCATATAACATTCCAAAACCATTGGTTTGAATAACAGGGAGTTTAAATTTGCGTTGATTATTTGAAGAAGTAATATTTCCTAAAGAAGCAAAAATGATTGAGCAAATACAAAATATCAATCCCCTGATTTGATCATTAGTTAAATCCACCTTTCTAAACTCGGTCTGGTATATCAAAACTGTTCCTAAAAGCCCGAAGACAGCCCCTATTATTATTTGTTTTTTTATTTTATCTCCTAAAAATAGTGCACCAAAAACTATGTTCATAAAAATTAATGTAGAAAATGCTACAGCCACTAATCCACTACTTAGATATTGTTCTGATAAGTATACTAACCAATAATTTGTTCCAAATAGTAGAATCCCTTGTAAAGCAATAAAAAAATGTTGCTGCTTTGTAAATGATAATGGAAGTTTTCTAATCTTAGAATACCCCAATAATATAATACCACCTAATCCAAATCGATAGGCAACAGAAACTATAGGATCTACAGTTCCTAATTGATATTTAATGATATACCAAGTAGATCCCCATATTAATGCCGGAATTATAAATAATAAGTAATTAGATTTTAGCATATTAAATAAATTTATTCTTTAAAATTAGATTATGACCTTCTCTAAGAAATCTCTTTTGTTAATTTATATGTATTGGTATACCGCCTGGCACATATTATAAATAATAGTAATGAAAAAAGAATGAATCCTATTAAAGTAAAAATAAAATTAGACCACCCCCATTTTGATACTATATACCCAGTTGAACTTCCTATACCGCCTGCTCCCATGTACTGGCATATTAAGTATAAGCAATTTGCAGTGCTTTTTCCTTCAACTGCATATTGAGATATTATCTTGTTTACCACAGTCTGAATCCCTAATAAACTAAAAGTAAGCAAACTTAAACCTAATACTAATAACCACAATTCTTCTACTAATAAACCTAATGTTCCTATTAGAAATAACACTAATAAGATTTTAAGCATACGAAAAGAGTGAATTCGATGTGTCAATGCTCCAATTGTTATTGTTCCTCCTACTCCTGTAATATAGATTAGAAATAATAAAGAAATAACATAATGAGGAAGTGAAAAAGGAGGCATTTCCAGTCTAAAACTCAAATAATTATAGATACTTACAAAAGTGCCCATCATTAGGATCATTAAAATAAAAACTCCCAAAAACAATGGATTCTTAAGAAAGCTCTTCATATACATCAGCTTCTGAAATGTTTGAACTTTTTGTAGATTAAAGTTTAGGGATTGTGGTAAAAGTCTCATGAAAAAGATACTTAATATCACTCCTATACCTCCTATAAACAATGTCGCTATTCTCCAATCATACCAACTAGAAATTAAACCAGCTACTACGCGACCCCACATGCCACCTAATACATTTCCGGCTAAATATATCCCAATGATAATCCCTACATCTCTTACCTCAACTTCTTCAGAAATATAAACAATAGCAACCGCTATTACTCCCGACAATAAAAACCCTTTTATAAAACCAAAAACAACCAGCACATTAAAATTCCATGAGACTGCCGAGAGTATCGTAATTAATGAAGATAGAAATAAAGCAATTAGCATTAGTTTTTTACGATGTAATATATCTGCATAAAAAGCAAACATAAAAAGCCCTAAAGCAATACCTATCATAGAAGACGAGACAACCAAGCTACTGATAGCCGGAGACACCAAAAAACTTTCGCTTAATGACGGTAATAATGGCTGAAACATATAAAACTGTGAAAAAGCAGCCAAACCAGGAATAAAGATCGCTTTTCGAATCTCTTTATAACGTCTTGTATTTCTTCCTGCTTTTGTTTTCATTTCCTTATTTATCTCCTCTTTCTTATAAGTTATAAAAGATTTGAAGTACAAAGTTCAAAATTATTTTTACATTAGTAAAACGTTATTTTCTTATCATATACATTAGTAAAACTTATTAATAATGGAATTACGCCAGTTAAACTATTTTGTTAAAGCGGCAGAGTGTTTAAATTTTACAGAAGCCTCTCATAAAGTATTCATTACACAAAGTGCACTTTCGCAGCAAATAAAGCTTTTAGAACAGGAATTAGGAGTTCCTCTTTTTGATAGAATAGGAAAAAGAATACAACTTACTGAAGCTGGTTCATTATTTTTAACCCGTGCCCGACATACTCTTAAAAACGCTGAAAATGCCAAACAATTAATAGAAGATTTACAAAACCTACAATCAGGAACTTTACATATCGGGGTAACCTATGGTTTAACTAATTTGTTTACAGAAACACTGATATCCTTTTCTACAAAATTCCCTTTAATACAGGTTAAGGCTTTTTTTGGCACATCAGATGAATTAATGGAAAAGCTCAAATCGGGCATGTTGGATTTTATTTTATCCTTTAATAAAGCAACAGATGATCAGATGATTACTACTATTCCATTATTTCAATCCTATTTAATGTTGGTAGTACACGAATCACATCGGTTAGCTAATAAGAAACAAATCAGTATCGAAGAGCTTAACACTATGGAACTAGCTGTGCCTGCAGAGGGGTTTACGACCAGAAAAGTCCTGGATAAGGCATTTAGAACAAACGAATTTCCATATCAATATCAAATAGAATTAAACCATATCCCTACTTTAATTCGACTTATTGAAACCGGAAAATGGGCAACTGTTCTTACAAAATCGACTACACAATATTTACCTACCCTCAAAAGTATCCCTATAAACAAAAAGAAACTTAAATTACGATCTGCAATACGGTATCTTAAGGGCAACTATCAAAAAAAAGCTTCTAAAATTTTCTTCCAAATGATTTTGGAACACTATGAACAGAATACAGATTTAAATTAGCACATTGTGAAAATAACAGATCTAAAAAAATAAATTATAACCAAAATTATAATGGAAAAACCTGAAATACATATTCGACCTGCAAATAAAAAAGATCTAGAAAGAATTTGGAGCCTGTGGAAAGTAGTTGTAAATCAAAAAATCTATTTTCCATATGATGATAGTTTTTCCCGAGAACACATTGAAAACAGTTGGATAAATCTAAATAATAATTGTTTTATTGCAGAAGTAGAAAAAGAAATCATAGGTGCATATATTTTAAAATCTAATCAACCTGGTTATGGAGATCATATTGCAAACGCTTCATATATGGTTGACAATCAAAAAAGAGGAATGGGTCTTGGTCATAAGCTTTGTGCTCACTCTATTGATTCAGCAAAAAAACTAGGGTATTATGCTATGCAGTTTAATCTGGTAGTTAGCACCAATAAACCTGCAATAAAAGTATGGTTAGCCAATGGGTTTGAGATTATAGGAACAATCCCTGATGGGTTTAGGCATTTTGAAAAAGGATATGTAGATGCTCATATTTTTTATAGAAAATTGTGATCTGCATACATTTTAGCAAAAATGGCATATCGGTTTCATATAGTAAAATAATTACAAACCTACACAAGTTCCTTCCTATACCTTGTGGGGCTAATCCCTTTATTCTTCTTAAAAAATTTATTAAGATGGCTAACATCTGTAAAGCCTAGTTCATCAGTAATTTCAGTTATGCGCATATCACTATATTGAAGTCTGTTTTCTATTAATCGAACCCGGTAATTAGTAATATATTGCTGTAGCGTTTCCTTAGTATGTTTTTTAAAATAACGGCCAAGATATGTTTTAGAAATACCAAACTGATGACAAATTTCTTCTGTTCTCAATTTGGTAGGATCATATATATTCTCTTGTATATATTGTAATATATTCATTGCTTTTTCTTCTGTTCCTGCATCTATCACATCAGGAAGATATTTTGCAATATTTCTCGCAACAATGACAATTAATGTGTTCACTAACTGCTGTATGATTTCTTTGTTATATAAGTCCCTGTTAACATATTCTCGTATCATAGCCTCGACCATAGGTTTAACCAGTGTTTTGTCTGTAAGGTTTCTTAAAATACAACCTGGTTGATGATTTGCATTTTTTAAAATAAACTCTAATCGTTGAATATTATCAGCACTTATCTTTCCCGATTTAATATAAATATCATTAAATCTCAAAAAGAAAAATTGTGTAGTTGTATTGATTTCTATAGAAGATATGTCCGTTGGAGTTAATAAAAGCATATGCCCCGGATGATATAGAAATTCGTTCTTATTTACGCGTTGAGTTCCTGTACCAGATAAAATATAAACCAATTCAAAAAAACTGTTTTTGTGCTCGTGCACTGGAGATTGATCTAATGTCTCAAAAGCTATCGAAAAAGGTTCATATAAATTATTTTTATCCATAATCATGCATTTTTACATTTAAAACGAAAAAATATACTACTAAACAATCTATACAAAGGTATAAATTTGCTATAAATTATTAAAACATACATAACATGAATGCAATAGGAATCAAAAAATCATTACCAATAAGCGAGGAAAATAGCCTAATTCAGTTCGAAACAGAACGACCTGTACCAAAAGGCCAAGATCTATTAATAAAAATTAAAGTAATAGGAATGAATCCTGTGGATTATAAAGTTCGTCAAAGAAGTGTACAAAATCAAGAATTAGACTCTCCAAAAATATTAGGCTGGGATGCTGTAGGTATTGTTGAAGCGGTGGGTGATAAAGTAACCTTATTCAAAACTGGTGATGAAGTGTTTTATGCAGGAGATATTACACGTCCTGGATCTAATGCCGAATATCAATTAGTAGATGAGCGTATAGTAGGCAAAAAACCGAATACTATTTCTGATGCTGAAGCCGCAGTCATGCCTTTAACTTCATTAACTGCCTGGGAGGTATTGTTCGACAGACTAAAATTAACTCCAGGAGAAGGAAAAGGAAAAACTATACTAATCATTAGCGGTGCAGGTGGTGTTGGCTCTATTGCAACTCAATTAGCCAAAAAATTAACCAATTTAACCGTTATAGCTACCGCCTCTCGCCCTGAGAGTCGTTTATGGTGCCAAAACATGGGAGCCGATCATGTTGTTAATCATCATAACCTCATTGAAGAAGTACATGCATTAGGAATCAATACCGTAAACTACATCTTAAATTTTTCGGGAACTTCTGACCACTGGAAAAACATAATCGAATTAATTGACCCACAAGGACACATATGTACTATTGCAGAATCTCCTGACAATCATATCAACATAGGGTCTTTTAAATCTAAGAGTATAACCTTATCATATGAGTTAATGTATACACGATCCATGTATCAAACAAAAGATATGATTGAACAACATCATATCTTAAACAAAATAGCTACAATGCTTGAAAACAATGAAATTAAATCAACACTCAATAGCACCCTTACTGGTTTTACAACTGCAAACCTCAAAGAAGCTCATCAAAAATTAGAATCAGGAAAAACTATTGGGAAAATTGCAATTACATTTTAGCACCACTGTTTAATCTTAATGAAATAATGAGTTGATAATCATCAAATAAAACCAAAACTCTTAATTACTTAAGGATTGATTGAACTTGTAGTTTTAATCGAGGTATAACCTCTTTTTTATACCATTCATTTTTTGCCTGCCAAATATTATTTCTTGGTGAAGGATGTGGTAATACAAAATAATATGGCAAATATTCTTTGTAATTCTTTACCGTATCTGTTAGTGTTCTTTTTAATCGATCACCCAGATAATATTCTTGAGCATATTTGCCAATGAGTAGTACAAGCTCTACATTTTCTATTTTGGTCAAGAGTTGTTGATGCCACAGGGGAGCACATTTTTTTGTAGGGGGGAGATCTCCGGATTTCCCTTTTCCCGGGTAACAAAACCCCATAGGTACAAGTGCAATTTTTTGTGGATTATAGAACGTCTCATCATCAATTCCCATCCAGGCTCTTAAATTTTCCCCGCTTTTATCATCCCATGGAATTCCCGATTTATGAACAATACTCCCGGGAGCTTGCCCTATGATTACTATTTTACTCTGAGTATGTGCTGAAACTATTGGTCTTGGCCCTAATTCTAATTGCGCTGCACATTCATTACATTTTGAAATTAAAGACAATAATTTTTGCATAATTGATATTACGTTTTATAAATTGATTAGTAAATTATAAAATAATATGGTTTCACTTAACTTATTTAAGATTTGTTTGATGTTTTATCTCATTTATAAAAGAACACCCTAACGAATTAGCCAAGGTGTTCTCCAAAAGAAAAACTAATCACACCGGTTAGAACTTTTCTACTAGACTAAAGAAAAGTATCAAAACCTCTAATTATATGTATTACGAAGCTTCTCCCAATTACCATTAGCTTTTGTAACTAATTTTTTATGATTGTTTTCTGCAAGCCATAATTGTTGTGCGTCTAGCTCTATGTTGTACAAAAACAAAAAGTATTTTCCATCTTTTACCACAAACTTATTTGGGTCTGGCCTAAACTTAGCACCAGCATATATTCCAAATGCACAGAATCCCCCATACTCTGGCAAGTAGTGTTTAGGGTTTTTATCAAATTTGGACTTTTGTTCTTTAGATGTAAAATAATACACAACCTTCTCATGTTCAGATTTATATTCTTTGTTTCCTCGTTGTGCAATACCGAGATCCAGATATGATACAGGACTATACCCTTGCAAAGCTATATTACTGTTATCAATATTATTTCCTTTCTTATCCTGCGCAGTAGTAGTCATGGTCGCTATTATCATTACTACTATTGCTATTCTTATATTTTTTAAAGTTTTCATATATATATAATTTTAAAATTGTTATTCGATTTCACTTAAAGAGACTACCAGAAAAATTACTGCAGCATTTACCCAATAGTAATACCCATCTATTCCATTTAGATCAAACAAAAAGGGAAGTATCATAAATGTGATCGCTACCAAAAGATCTATTGCCAGATGTCCTTGATATGGAATTGTTCTTGCAATCCCTAATCTGTAATTTGTAAGTATACTAACCACAATTACCGCAAGCCCAGTTATAATCGAAAACCAAAATGCTATTCCTGAAGAATTTCCTAGATTTAATAACATTGGCAATATTATAAGGCCTACTGCTGCCGAATAATCGGCTACACCATGTAACGTAGGTGTAATAATTCTTAGTTTCATATTTTCATCTTAAGCATTAAAATATTCTTCTTGTACAACTTGTCCGTCATTGTTCCATATTCGTCTAATGATTTCATGCCAATAAATTGTACTATTATCGGTCATCTCGAAATCAAATGTGAATTCTGAAGCTGAAACATTACCGTCTACTATCGTATGGTGATGAGTAATACCATTTACTTTTTTAATAGAATTGGCAAAACCTTCCATTTTTTCTACCATTTGTGCTTTGTTTTTGGTGGTAAGATTATTGTAATCAGAGGTTGTAGCATCCTCAGCAAAAAATTGTTTTACTGCATCTACTATTGCTCCTTGTGCAACAATACTATCCATTTCTGTAGCTAATGCTTTAATATCCATTGTTTTTATTTTTAAATGATTAAACAAATATTGTTTTGTAATTACACTACAAATTTCTGGATATATCAAGGAAAGAGGGCTACAAAAAAAGGACTAGTTCTTGTACTTTTTATTCTTGAAATGTGATGGAGATTCTCCTGTATAATGCTTAAAGAAGTTAGAGAAATGATTAGGCTCTTCAAAACCTAACTCCAGTGAAATTTCCTTAATAGTAAGGCTTTTGGATAAAAGAGACTTTGATGTATTAATCATCTCACACCTAATAAGTTTTCCCAGAGAAGTTTGCATTTTATCTTTCACTTTCCTGGAAAGTACTTTTGGAGAAAGATTCATTTTTGAAGCATAAAAGTTGAGGGTTCTCTCTTTGGTATGATATTGCTGAAGAAGTTCGATTATACTCTGAGAGAAAAGATCTCTATTTTGATAATCAAAATTCTCCCTAAATTCTTGAGGGTTCCTACCAACATTATTTTTAAAAACTCTGGTAAAATATGCCGGATCATTGTACCCTAAATCATAAGATATTTCTTTAATACTTTTATCAGTAAAAGCAATCTCTTTTTTACTTTCTAATAGTTTTTTACCCGATAAGAGAGATTTTAAAGAAATTCCTATTTTATTTTTTATCAAAGACTGAATATTATATCCGTTTTCATCAATCAAAGCCGTGAGTTCTCTATTATTAATATTACTAGAATATTGCGTATCAATAACATCCTTTGTATCAAAAATAACACGGTACTCCTCTTTATTTGCCTGAAATGGATTTTGATAATACCATTGTTCTGCAGAAACATCTATGATACGATCTACTGCTCTATCATAGTCAATTTGATTTGTAATTTTTTGGAAATCATTGGATTCATCAAAATTTATGTACCCTAAAGAAATAAGATGTTTAAATAACACTCTAAACTCTTTATTTCTAAAAACCGTTTCATCAGGAAATTCAATTTTTTGAATCAAGAAGTCGTCTGAGAGAAATTTTATGTATTGTCCTTTTTCGAGATAAATGGCTTTATTTTGCCAATCGAAGTAATTCTTAAAATCAACTTGAATACCACCACTACCAGATAAAATCTGGAAAAAAGTATATTGATTTATAAAGTATACTTTATTTATTTCTGGTGTAAATTCTATAAACACGATAATCGTTTGATTGGTGTATTATAAGTCGAGATTTTTATCGAAAAATAACATCTTAACAGTCTAATTAATTACCAAAACCAATAGGAGTTTTTCTTAAAGAGTTTAAAAACGTGTTTTTTAGAATATATTAAGCAAAGTGGTGGTGTGCGGTATACTTTCTAAAGTATAGAAAGTATACTGGGCATAATACCAAATTACACCCAGTTGTTATTTACTTTTTAATACGGTTTTATTTTCTTTACTTCTTTTTATTATTATAGAATCTCTATAGATTTTTTTTACGGAAATATCTTCTAGCATCTCCCCTTCTCTAATCTTATAAAATTTATTATTCATTCTAATTAAGATTAATTCTGAAGTACTTTTGACTCCTTTAACAAAACCATGATAGCTTAATTTAGGCCATGGTTTTTTGATATTATTTTTAGGAGCACTATTTGTTTTCTTAGGTCTAGGCACTAATTTCGTGTTTGTCTTACGTTTTTTTGCTCTAGAAGTCATATACTTTCCTAAGAAAGGATCTCTTTCAATTTTTCTAAGATTAAAAGTATCTTTTGAAAAATTCATTCTAGGATCTACAATGGTAATTGGATTGACCGACATGCTATCTTCTTCTATATTGTTTCCAAAAAAGTTGAAAATTTTATTAAAAACAATTGCCCAGATGATAAGCATAAAAAAAATCAAAACGCTATTTAAAATCTTCTTATTCACTAGCCTAAAAATTATAATTAATACCATCTTAACTTTGAAATAGCACTAATAAATTGTTTCTTTTTCTTTTATTCTTCGTTAAAAAATAAATTCAATTTCTATACTCACGATTTCAAAGTTAAAATGATATAAGTAGATTCTATTTACTCAACCGTTATTTTTCTAACTTCACTATACGTACTTTTATTACCTGCTTGATCCACTATTCTCACTCTCCAATAGTAATCTCCTAAATTAGAAAATGTTATTCCCTGAGAGTTCGAACTCGTCGGTACGGTTTCAATTATGGTTGCAAAACCACTATCTGTTGCTACTTCTATAACGCTGGATAATGTAGATTGTATTTCTCCAGTATCACTAGGTATATTCCAGGTAAAAGTAATAGGAGATGACCCTTTTGCATCGTTATTAGGTGATGCCAATGTAGGTTGATTAGGTGCCTGGGTATCTAAAAAAATCTTTCTCGTTGAAAATTCGGTTTCACTATTATCATTTATGGCTTTTACTTTCCAGGTATAAATTGCATCTTCGCTTAAAACTGTAGAATTAAGTGTAAAATTATTATTGGTTAAATCAGGAGTTTGGATTTCGGTAGCCGTATTTCCCTGAATTGTTTTATCTACTATTACAGTATATGAAGTTGCTGCCTGAATTCTATCCCAAGTTAATATTAAAGCATCTTTATTCGTGTAAAAATTCTCTGATGGTGACGTTAAAAATACAGTTTGGTTTGTTAAATCGTCTGATACAGAAAGTGTAAAAGAAATAGGGAAACTATAGGCTGTGCTATACGCAAAATTTTCTCCTCGTATCCTCCAGCTATATTCGCCGGGATTAAGCCCATATGTAAAGTTATTACCCTTAACTAATGAGTCTAACACATTTCTTTGTGTGGCTTCTTCTACTACTTGTATTCTATAATCATCTGCATCTCCTAATTCATCCCATCTAAACTGAACCGAATTACCATCCAGATTACTTTTATCCTTTGGTGCTACGGTTGTTACCAAATCATCTGTAATATCTTCTTCGAGAACATCATCGCACGCTATCAACAGAAACAAACTGCTAAAAACTATGCCTATACTAACTATTTTTTTCATAATTCTGAAATATTATCTTTACTCTTAATTTATTTTTCCGTGTTTGGAATTCTTTTTCTTTTGTAAATGAAATGCTAACAATATTTGAAAACTTAAATTCTTTTTCAAATGCATACACAATTTCTAACAGCGCATTAAAATCTCCTTCTAGTGTTAACTGGTTACTAATTACACTAAAACCATTACTTTCTGCTATATGAATTTCATCTAAGTTAAAAACATATACATTATCATAAGATGATGTAAAATCAAGTATTTGTTGTTGTATTTCTTCGGGTTCTATACCCTGTTTACCTATTATTTTATCATAAAATTTTAATTCTACCTGTGTTTGAGTAACATCGGTCGTTGAAGAATTTACATACTCTAATTTGTCTTCTAATTGTTGAACCTGATCATAAGCCTGTCGAGTAATTTTAAAAGATCTTTTATTCGCTGCCATGAATAGCAATATTCCTATTGCTATAAGTCCAATTAATTTTTGTTTATATGTTAGGTTTGCAAACACTATTTCATCTGTTTATTTTATTGTTTTTTACAGGTCATATGGAATTCACCAATAACCATTTAGATCGGCATTAACTAAGTTATTATGGCTCATTTCACAACGATTTTTAAAGTAAACTCACTTTTTTTATTTCTACTCTTACTAAAATCCAAAATCTCTATTTTGGAAATCCATTTTTCTTTCTTTAATTCTTTTACCCAAGAATTAATTGGCATACTCGAACTAGAATTACCATTAATAATAATGGTATTTGTTTCAAATACTATTTTTTCAAAATTCTTAATCTTTTTCTGTGTAGGGTTTACCTTTAGACTATTAAGTCCCACATTATTAGGAATAGAATTCACAATACGATACATATAAAAAGAGAGAAAATTCTGGCTTAAAATACCTGATTCCTGAAGTATTTTTGTTTTGTTTTGCTTTTCGTTTTCTAGCTTTTTAACCTGATTATAAGTATCATTAAGGTTGTATAACTGAGATTCGTAACTTACATATTTATCGTTATAGTAATTCAATAACAAGTAACTAATCAATAAGGCTGATAGGAAAAAAATCCCCAGTACCGTAGCTACGGTATTAAATGTCTTTTTAAGTAGATTTTCCTTTTTATTCTGTTTTAAAAACTCTGCTTCATAGCTAAAATCATCTGAAGGATACAAATAATGAAGTAGTGTAGAAAACAAAGGAACCTGAGTATTGCTAATCCTCTCTTCTCCCAAGACATATTCCTTGGTAATAGCATCTAGTTTCTGAGTTCCAATCAAATAATTTTCATCAAAACTCAATTCGTAATCGGCAGAAATAATCGATGACTCATTAGACAACCCTTTAAATAGTACTCCAACAAAAGGGCCAATACTATAATCTACAACCAAATACTTATTTTCTAAAAACAGTGCAAAGAATTTTTCTAAGACATCTTTTCTTACAATTGAAATAAAATTTTGTTGACTTTGATGTAGCTCATAAATATAGAAATCATCAATAGAAGCATTAAACAATACCTCTTTTAAATAGTTTCCTTTTGCAGAAACTTGTTTGTTTATAATACCTTTTCCATAAAAATTAAGAAGTAAGGGAACCGATGTATTCACTTTATCTTTAACAACATTAAAGTCCTCAGTAGAAAACGAAGTTTCTATCGATAAGGCATCAGATTTCTTATCTATAATAAGCACATTGTACATAGGGATATCCCCCAATACTACACCTACAATAGCATATTGTTTTTCCTGAAAAGGCTTAAGAATAATATTTTTTATCTGCTCTAACATTAGTAAACAACAGTCGGTTTTATAAATACATGTAGTTTTGACTTCTTCTTTTTCTTGGTTTTACTACTAAAAAACCATTTTATTATTGGTATTCTAGATAATAATGGTGTTCCTGTTCCAGAGTTTTCTTTTTCTAATTCATCTAATCCTCCAAGAAGTATCATTTCACCATTTCGTACTCGAACCAGAGACTCAAACTGCTGGGTCGATTTTCCTGGTGGAGCGTTCTCTCCTGCTCTTCCTAAAAAAGCACTCTTTTCTACAACAATAGTTAGTGTTATTTGTTCATCTTTAGAAACAAAAGGTTTTATATTAACACTTAAATTAGCATCTGTAGCTTTCCATTGACCTGACTGCAAAATATCACTACCTACTCCATTATTAATTAACCTATTATTTTGTTCGAAGTAATAATTAGTTTCTCCGATAGAAATTTTTGCTTCATGACCGCTTAGTGTAGAAATCTTGGGAGTCGATTGTAATCGGATTATAGAATTATTTTCTAGCGCTCTTAAATTAAGATAAAAGTCTTTTGCTACTTTACCAAGGTTAAAAATACCAAACCCATTAAAGGCATCAATCAATTTATTTACAGAAGATGAATTTAAATTAACTTCAGCTTGTGGAAATAAAACTCCAGAAGTAACTCTCTCTTTTTTATCAATTCCTGCTTTAATCCCGGTTTGAATATCATACCCTTTTTGATATTGTACTATGAGTACCTCTATAAGGATCATGGGTACCACTTTATCAATTTGTTTTATATACTCTTTTAACTCCAATATTCTTGGTCTCGAGCCAGAAACTACGAATCCATTAAGTTCTATAAACTCCTTAAGTTCTACATTTTCTATTAAGTCCTTGGGCAATGTTTCTAAAACAGTTTCTATTGTTCTATTCTCTAGTTGTATAAGCTCAGTACTTCTGAGACCTTCTCCATTTTGATCTCCAATAAGGTAAAAATCATCTGTTTTTTTGTACGTACTGTTTTTACCCATAAAAACATGATCCAAAAGCTCATCAAAAGTAATTTCGTTTACCACCAATGTTGTTGTAGCTCCTGCAGGTTTATCATACATAAAATAGTTTACATTGAGTTTTTCTGCTGCTTCTAATATTAACGAAGTAATATCGGCATCAAATGCCTGAACACTCAAAAATCCACTTGGTAGAACCGTTATTTCTGCAGATGACTCTGGAGTTCTGGTTTTTTTACCTTTCCTAGATGATCCAGTAGTGGTACCTGCCGGTAGTACTTGATCTTTTTCTATATAGTAAAACCCATTATCATCTTTAGTGATTATTAATCTATTAGATTTAGCCATCATCTCCATTACCTGATCAAATGGTCTATTTAAGATATAAGCAGAAATTTTTTCGTTTTTCACATTAGGGCCTAAGATTACATTTTTGCCTGATACATCAGTAATCTTTTGAGCTACGCGAGGTAAAGAATCATTTTTAAGTTTTATAGCTAAAAAATCATTTTGGCTATTGTAAGTGACGTCAATTTCTTTAAGCACTTTTGGTTTAGGAAGTTCTTTTGGTTTTATAGTTTTCTTAAAAACAATGATCTTGTTTATAAACTCTATACTTAGATTATATTTTTTAATCACAAAAAGAAACACATCCTTAACAGGAACATTAAAAAAACTACTGGAAACAATCTGATTAAGATCTGGATCTGCACTTATATTTAGCTTGTGCTCTATAGCAACAGATGTTAGAAAATCATATAGTGTAAGCCCCGAAACATCAATCTGTATAGTTTCATTAAGTTCGGGAGTATCTTCTGCATATGCATTAATTTGTTCCTCAATCTTTTGCATGTCCTGTTGTCCATACGAAAGTGGGATTATACAAATTAATACTATATAATATAAAAGTTTCTTCATAATTAAGCTTTGATTAGCAGCGAATAAATTTCTTCGAGAGAAGTTTCCCCTTCTTCTAATAAATTAAAAGCTTTATCCGCGAGGCTTTGGTATTTATAACTTATATTTTGTTCTAGATTATGGCTATTATTTTTAATAGCATTAACTACATCATCTGTGATCGATACAATTTCATAGATTGCTCTTCTGCCTTTATATCCTGTATAATAACATTCTGTACACCCTACTGGCATATGATGTGTTGATATGGCCCTAGGAAGTTTATAATTTCTAGGGAGTTCCTCTTCATTAAAAGGAGTTTCTTTTTTGCAATGTGAACAGAGTTTTCTAACTAATCGCTGAGCAACAGATAGATTTAAGGTTTCTGCAATATAAAATGCAGGAACTCCCATATCGACTAATCTGGATATTGTTCCCAGTGCAGAATTAGTATGTATTGTAGATAATACTAAATGCCCTGTTAATGATGCTCTAATGGCCATTTTAGCTGTCTCGGCATCCCTGATTTCTCCAAGCATAATTATATCCGGATCTTGTCGTAAAAATGATCGTAATGCCGAAGAAAAAGTAAGTCCGATGTCTTCTTTAAGTTGAACTTGGTTAATTCCTTTTAACGTATATTCGATCGGATCTTCTACGGTTACAATATTTCTTTTTACATCATTGAGAAGTTTTAGCGTAGCATATAGTGTTGTTGTTTTACCAGATCCAGTGGGTCCGCTAATCAATACAATACCGTTATTCTTTTTTACAGCTTCAAGATATTTTTCTTTTTCATCAGACTCCAATCCCAGGTCTTCTAATCTAATATTAGAAGCATCTTTTCCTAACAGACGCATCACCACTTTTTCACCATGTAATGTGGGTAATATAGAAACTCTAATATCAAAATCTTTATAATCTATCCTTCCGTCTTGTGGTAATCTTTTTTCTGTGATATCAAGATTAGATTCTATTTTGATCTTATTTACCAATTCTAAATAACTCTCTTTAGGAATTTTATATTTTTCAACTAGAACACCATCAATACGTAATCTTGCTCTTGCTTCTTCTTCATATACTTCGAAATGAATATCACTACTACCAATAGATTTGGCTTCAAAAATCAAATTATCCAAAAAACTACTTTCTACAGTAGAGATACTTTGCGTTACTTCCTGATCCCTGTTATTCTTCCTGTAATAAACAAAGAGTGCCTTATTTAACCGTTCTGATGAAATCTCATCAAACTTCAATGGTTTCCCCAAATACAGTTCTAGCTCTTCCTTGATCTGAGAATTTACTTTGTCTTCATCAATATAGAGTTCCATCACATCTTCGGTATTGTTCTTTGGAATAATACTATAATGATGTGCTAAATCAGCATTAATAAGCTGTTTTAGTTCTACAGATATTTGTATGTTGGTATCAGTGCTCAAATGAAAAAGTCGTAAAAAATATTAGTTGATAAAAATAGATTTGGAATCATTACTATAATGATATAAAGTGACAAGTATCCTGCCAGTGGTATTGTGTTTTGCTCGCTTTTATTCTGAAATATAGCATACAATATTAAAGACAATATCATCCCCGAAATAAAGAACAACATATAATTTCTAAATGAAAAGAGAGGAATTACAGCAATTAAAAACACTAAGTCTCCTATACCAATATATTGTTTAAATGGGTTTTGAATTTTTGATTGTTTAATGGAAAAATATGCCGCAATAGAAATAAAATTAATGCCAATAAACAGTAATGATTTCAGGCTATCAAAAAGAACTATTACATCCTTATTCATATACATACTCACCGCGAACACCAAAATAGGTAGCCCGATGTGTATATGCCTATATTTGACATCCTGATATAGCATTATCCCAAAAGAGATAAATAAAATAGATACTAATATGTATATCATTAGTCCTTTACCGTTTCTTTTAATAACTTATTATGATCGATCTCCCAGGTATTAAAACTCCCATCGCCATCAAAATCTGATAAAGAAACTGCTCTGGCTCTAAACGAATTAGTAGATGCCTCTGTTATTTCAATTCTATACACAGCCTGTCCTCCTTCACTAATAGATAATGCTGGCTCAAAACCCAAGGCTTCAAAATCGGTTGTATATTTAGAATTTCTATAAAAATAGCTTTTCTCTAATCCATACAAATGGTTTAGCATACTCTGAGCTTCAATAGCTTTTGCTTGTGATACTACTGCAGTTTGATTCGGTAATACTAATAGTATCAAAATTCCAATAATACACAATACAATTACCAATTCTGACATCGAATATGCCTTTACATACCTCTTTTTACAGGTGTTCATTTTTATTTTCATTTTCCTTTTTTAAGAAGGTTGAATAATTTTACTTAAATCAAACATCGGTGAATACATTGCAATTAATACTGTACCCACAACCAAACCTATAATTACAATTATTAATGGTTCCATAATAACACCAATCATCTTAGTTTGATGTTGCACTTCTTCATCATATTGCTTAGCCAATCGCTCAAACATATCATCTAATTTATTTACTTGCTCAGCTACACTAACAAGTGAAACCAATTTAAAATCATATATAGAATGTTTGGCTAATGCTTTTGAAAAAAGAGTTCCTTTTGTCACCTCTTTTTTGATCATATCTAAACTTGATTCTAATGGATAAAAAGATATCATACGCTGCACTAAATCCAAAGAAGTTACTAATGGAGTTTTTGCAGATAACAATAAGCTTAGTGATTGACAAAAACGAGTGATGTATATTTTTCTTACCAGTTTACCAAAAAACGGAAGGCGTATAATTACATTAGATATTGCTTTTCTGTAAAAAGTATGGTTTTTAAAGTAAAAATGAAAAGCAATTATCGAGACTAATACAATACCAAAAACTATACTTATGGTCGAAAAATGCTCTGAAACGTAAATAATCTTTTTAGTCAAATCTGGTAAATCTTTTCCAAACTGTTTAAATACAGTAGCGAACATAGGCACGACATACTTCATCATAAAATACAGCACTCCAAAAGTTAGCAGCAATACAAACGAAGGGTATGTAAAAACAGATAACAACTGCCTTCTCATTTTTACTTTTCTATCAAAGTATTGATATAACTCTAATAATACTTCGTCCAATTTTCTGGTTTCTTCTCCAATTTTAACACTGAAGTATTCATACGGAGAGAATTTTCCAGAATCTCGTAACGCCTCGAATAAGGCTTTACCTTGTACTACTTCTTTTGTTATCGCTTGTATCAGATCTTTATGTTTCTCTTTCTTTTGCTGGTCTTTTAATATTTCGAGTGCCTTTCTAAAATCTACACCAGAGTTTAATAAAACAGAAAGTTCTTTATACAAATCCATTTTATCTTTATCAGAAAAACGATTACCAAAGCTCACTTCCTTAGAGAAAAAGCTATTGCTTTTCTTCTTTGTCTTAGTGACATTTTTTGTTTTATATGTTGAAATATTAATACTCATCCAGCAAATAATTATTCATTCTCGATGCAAGAGAAATTTCTTTTGATTCAAAAAAATCAAAACTTTTTCCTAGTATCTCAATCTTAAGTTTTATGAGTTGATATTTTTCTTCAATTTTTTCATTTTGGTTAAGTTTAACCTCCAGAACTTTTATATTAAAAGTATCTACAGCTTCTGCTTTTCTGATTATGTTTTCTGTTTTGAAAAAATAATGAACCTCTTTATTAGATACCTCTAGTACAATATGTTTATCATCATCTATATCTATAGACTTACTAAGTTGAACATCTTTTGAAAAAAGGTTTTGAAACTGGTTATACGCCATCAAATCATCTTGCTGATCTGCATAAACCACTACTTGCCTTGATAAATTATCATAAATAACATATACCATTGTAATTACCAATGACGATATCACCATGCCAATGACTAGTTCCAGCATCGTAAATGCTTGTAATCGTATATGTTTTTTACTCTTTAACAATGTATTGATACGTTTCTTTTTTTGACTGTACTTTTATTGTAAACACAACCTTATATCCTGTATTATTTTCTAATTCCTCTACTTTCTTTACTATGGTAAAAGATTCAAAATCATAATCTTCATCTATAAATTGTTTTTCGGTTTTTGTTTCCCAAAACAATTCTTTTACCTTTTGCCGAGCCTGGTAATGAGCAATACTATGATCAGAACCTAATACTCTACTATAAATTATAAGCGCCATAGACAAACAAATCGCAATGATGGTCATGGCAATTACTGATTCTATAACAGACCCTGCTTTTACATTATATTTGTTTAATAATTGCATAGGGTTTAAAGTATTCACTTTTATTTTTAAAGAGTGGTATCCTTACAAATTCATCAGGAAGGCTTTTCCTATCAATTGTTCCGTTCAAAATATAATTATCATAAGCAGAAGCTTCTGTTCTAAGGTAAAAGTTACTGGTATAAACCGTACCTATTACATTTCCTTTAAGCTGTAACTTACCACTACAGTAGATATCACCTATTACTTCTGCATCCTCTTCTACGGTAACTATCTTATCTAATCCTCTATTTATATCATTTATCACAATTCCTCCCAGAATCTTACTTTTCTTTCCTACAATAACCTCTCTTTTATCCACATTACCTGTATTCATCAAAATACCTGATGGGTATTTTAAAACTACATTTTCTTCAAGTCCCACCACCTTTTCTGCTAACACCTGAACATTACCAATGAAACCAGATTCAAAAGCTACCTTCGGAGCATCTATAATAATATCTTCTAATACATTGTTTTTCTTGATATAAACAGAATCTTTGGATTTTATAACAATATTTCCCGAAAGCCTTTTGTTATTTATAATTATAGTATCACTTTCTATAACTAGTGTCTGCTTACTAAAACTATTATATAAAAGAACATCATCTTTTATATCATTTAGCCTAACCTGGCGTATAGTATTAACATCATAAGCAAAATCTATATGATCAATCTTTGGTAAACTTGTTTTTGAGTTACGCTTTGTGCCTAACAAAAATTTTGTGTCTCGGTATGCATTAGAAGTTATATATCCAGCTTTTATACCAGATTTTGGCAAAAACACATTACCTGTTATTTTAGCTTTCTCTACCATAAACAAAGGTTTCGAAGCATCTGAGAGATACAATGCCAAATTATCTTCTTTCTGCCATTGCCCTATCAGAGCAGCTCTTTTTATAGTATCTTTCTTAAAAACCGAAGTGGTTAGCAATACTTTATAAAATCCCCATGGTTTTATACTACCCGATGAAACCATGCCATTATCAAAAACATCTATGGTAATTCCCTTCTCTTCGATATCCTCTATTTTTGCAAGAAAATACTCTTGTGCTGATTCATTGTTAGACAATAGTTCGGCATGGGCATCAAGCATCCCCTGATGTATTTTAGAGTATCCACTCATCAATAACAGCGAATAACAAAATATCCCTACTACAATACAAATTAGTATCGCATATGCTATAGAACCAGCTTTTATCACGTATTATCTTTTTCTTTTTTACCAAATAATCGTTGAAAGAAATTTGGTTTATCGTTAGGTGTCTTTTTTTGTTTTGTTTTTTTAGCTCCCTTTTTAGTATTCCCTTTTACCTTTGTTTTATTATTTTTTGTCTTTTTGGAAGTTGCTCTATTTTTATCTTTTTTAGAAAAAAGTCTTTTAAAGAAACCTGATTTTTTCTGCTGAGGAGCTACTGAATCTTTAGCTTTCTTTTTAAACAGTCTAGCAAAGAATCCAGATTGTAGTGTATCTTTTTCTTTTCGTACTTTTTTACTATAATCTATAGTATCACCTTTTTGCACAAAAACCCATTTCCCCGATCGTTTACCACTAGTATATTTCCCCTTTGATATAACATTACCAATACTATCATAGAATACACATTTTCCATTTAGTATCCCGCTATTCCAATTTTCTGTCGTTGCTAATTGGCCATTTTTATACCACGATTTCCAGATACCAATCTTTTTTCCTTTATTAAAATTACCTTTCTCAGCTAATTCATTAGAGTAATAATATTTGGTATATAACCCATCCAATAACTCTCCTGCATAATCACTTTGTGTAGCCTGTATTTTTCTGGATTTAAACCAATAATACTTTACTCCAGCTTTTGGTTTTGGTTCATCATCTGTAATATGAAAACTTTCTTTATACTCGGTAGTACTAATATTTTTCTTATTAAACAGTTCCTGTGAAGTTTTACAGCTCAACAGGCAGATGAATACGATACTTATATATATTATTTTTTGCATTCCTTTATAATACTTTCGAACCATTGTGGTTCTTAAAACGTTATTTATTCTATACTGCACCAGACTTAGTAGGTTACATCAACGACTACTATAAAAAACCTAAAAACTCATGTTGTATACACATTTTCAACATACTAATATCAGTATTTCAAATTCATTTTAATAAAACATATACAGATACTACACCTTGTATACTTGTAAAAAATGAAGTCGCAAATATATTCATTTTTAAGTTGTTAAAAAGTTAAGATTTAACTTACTTTAAGAGATTTGTTTTTCCTAAAAAAAAGCTAGCTCTTTATACATTTTTCATACCTTTTATTAGGTTAATTATACACATCAAATCACTCTACATCAGGCTTTTACATTAATCTAAACCTCATGAAAATCACACTTAATCTTACATTACATCATTTTTCACAGTACAAGAATACGAGCCCTGAGTTTCATTTTTCGGAACTGAGGAATATATTTTTTTATTTTTTTTTAAGATGGTCTTAATTAAAACATAAAAACCGTAGTATACAGTGAGTTTTACAGCGCAGTTCTTCTTAAAATTATTTTTAATAATCGTAAAAAACATGTAGCTCTATCTTTTAAGAAAACCACAAGATGATTATCAAAATATCATAGAAATGAATTTTGGAGATTTTAGAAATAAAGATTATAATTATTTTTCTGTAGAAATTATTTTTTTAGTTTTCTTATAGTGCACCTTGTTTCTCCAATATGAAACAGCTCCAAAGACAGCTAAGAAAGCAACAGAATAGTAGACGGCATTAGGGGTAATCACCTTATCCCCACTAGCATACGAATGTAATCCTTTTAGGTAAAAATTAACTCCAAAATATGTCATTAGAATACTATAGACAGCAATAACAGAAGCCAGATTAAACCACCATCTTCCTCGTAATCCTGGAACTAATCTCATATGAATTATAAAAGCATATACCATAATACTTATCAAAGCCCAAGTTTCTTTTGGGTCCCAACCCCAGTAACGTCCCCAACTCTCATTGGCCCACATTCCGCCCAGGAAATTACCTATAGTAAGCATCACTAATCCAATAGTAAGAGCCATCTCATTGATAATAGTTATCTCTTTAATATTAAGATCCATTCGTTTCTTATTCGATTCTGTTGTCAATATCATTAATAACAACGATAGAATTCCTAAAATTGCTCCTACAAAGAATGGACCATAGCTACCTACGATAATAGATACATGAATCAATACCCAATATGAATCTAATACAGGTTGTAAGTTTGCGATAGCTGGATCTGTCCAGTTTTCATGCGCAAAAAACAAGATGATCGCAGCAACAAAGGTTGTAGCTGCAATAGTTAGATTACTTCTTTTACCAAAAGCAAGGCCTATTGCCAGAGTCATCCAGCCCACATAAATCATAGATTCGTATGCATCACTCCATGGAGCATGCCCAGAAACATACCAGCGTATAATCAATCCTGCCGTATGCAGAATAAAAAGAAGAATAACGATCCCTATCGAACCATTAATTAATCCTCTAACAATTTTATAATCTTTAAATATTCTTACAATTACAAAAATCATTAGCAGTAAACCTATCACCCCGTAGTATTTATATAATGTTCTAAAAACATCATATTTATTCAATGCAATTTCTGCTTTGATTTTTTCATCAGTTGGCAATACTTCACTCCCAAATTTTTTCTGAAAGCTTTTAATACTTGATATATATTGATCTGGCTTACTATAATCTCCTGTTTTTCTGGCTTCTCGTAAAGACTGGCGATAAATCGGAATAATCTGTTTAGTATATACAGAATCCATCCCAGTAAATTTAAATTCATTTAATTCGGGAACAGAAACCCATTTGTTACCTTCATCACCTGGAACTGGAAAAATTCTTAAAATTCCTCCTCCTAAAGCCTGATTTAGTAAATAAAATTTCTCGTGAGTCTTAAGGAAATCTTTTTCAAAACTACTAGGCGTATTGGTACTACTAGCTTTTTCTAAATAAGGAGTTAATTTATAAGACCCATCTGGTTCTACAAGATCTATTAAAGATACTCTTCTTTCAGTTTTTGGAACTCCTAATATTTTACGTATACTATCATTTTCTTTTTGGATTTCTATAATCGGAATACTATACCAGATAAATGGATTCTCTACCATAGACACAAAGACCTGATCTGCATTTAATCCTTCATAAGTATCCTTTTTGCTAAGTTTACGTAATAATTCTGAAGAAAATGTATTTACAGGTTTCATTCTTCCTCTTTCATCCTGAATCACAATACTACCAAATTTAGCCGCATGAACAGCAGGAACAACATTAGCCAAAATAACCGAATCCAATTGTGCTTTGCTAGGCAACGATGGTAAATGATTTGTATGATCAGGTTGAGATTGATCTTGTGCGAAAGAAAAAGTAGATATTATTAATGCCAAAAATATGGTTAATGCTTTTTTCTTTTTCTTCACTTTACTCAATTTATATTCTATTTCCTTAAAACGTGATCCTTTAGTAAAAAGAATTAGCATTAATCCTAAGTATAACAACATATAGCCTATGTAGGTAATCCATGTACCCCAACGATCATGATTTACAGAAAGTACAGTTCCTTTTTCATCCTGATCAAAAGAAGCTTGAAAAAACCGATACCCTTTATGATCCAGTACATGATTCATATAAATATCATACGGGCGAGAAGAATTTCCTTCTACAATATCAACTTTACTCTTAAAAGATTTATAAACACTCTCTGTACCAGGGAATTTTTCGGCTATAAAGTCATTCAATTTTAATGCAAAAGGTAATTCCATTTGTTTAGAACCATAACTAAAATACATATCCAAACCTCCTAATGAGATTTTGCTCATGTCATTATTATATCCTTTTCCTCCCAATAATTTAACTTCTTTGGTTTCTCCATTAGTAGAAACATTTATTACCAAAGCATCTTCTTGTCCTTTACCTTTAACTTCTATAGGAACTACATCATATTTACCGGTAATTACAGGATCGGGGATTACAAATTGCATTCCGGCAGTTTGATATAGAGATCTAAGCATCAAAGGCTGAAGACTGTCCTTAAATACTAATCCTTGCATCTGATCTGCCATTCTCATAAATGATCCATCAAAAGGAGATTCTATAAAGTAATCATCATTTTTATATGTGATATTTATTGCTCCTTTGGTTGGCTTATTAAAACTAACCAATATATTATGAATATTAGAAACCTCTCCTTCTCTTAAAAAATGATCATGACGATTACCATCTCCTGCTTCTACTACTTTAAGATAGTTTTCTCCATCTTCTGTCTCAACTAATCCCATCTCTGCTCCCTGGATATAGTTTTGATATGTTATCGTAACGGGTTGCTTATTATAATCTGTATTAATCGTAAAATCATTATTGGTCGCTTCGGCTAGTTCTAAGGCTTCCGCAATTATACGTCTGCGAGGTTCTCCATTAATTTCTCCATCCAGAAAAACGGATAAGTATGTTTTTTCAGAAAGAAAAGTGGATGTAGTTTCACCTTCTCTAATAGGCATAACTCCTTCATAGCTTATATATCGGGTAACAAAAGCTCCTATGATAATTAAAATAAAAGATAAATGGAGTAGTAATGTTGCCCATTTACCTTTCTTATATAATTTGTAACGTACAATATTTCCACAGAAATTAATAACGAAAAACACCATTATAGCCTCAAACCACCATGTGTTATACACCCAAATTCTAGCGGCTGTAGTTCCATGTGCATCTTCTAAAAACGTTCCTACTCCCATAGAAAACGCAAAAACAATAAATAAAACTGCCATTAATCGTGTGGAGAACAAAATACTCGCTAGCTTATCTTGCATAGTAACCTTTCTTTTTTTGCTGGGCAAATTTACTATTTTTGGCAGGATAATATACCATGATCGCCTTTTGATTTTATGGTTTTAACAGAAGTATAAGTATAACCGGTATTACTTTTTCGTTTTTCGCAAAAACATGTCGCATTAGATATACTTCTAATTCTAACTATTTCTGAAAAAAATATCAAAAAAGTAAGGCCAAAACTCATTATAAATTATAGAATTTGGCCTTTTTTTTCTTCTATAGTGCTTTTAGATATTCGACCAGATCATCTTGTTCCTGATTTGTTAACTCCAAACCAAAATGATCATTATAGTGTATAACCACATCATTAAGGGTAGTAAATCGCCCGTCATGAAAGAAACCATTGCCATCAGATTTAACAAATATTCCTCTTAGCGGAGGTGTTCTATACATTTCTGTCGGAGATCTCTTTGCTTCAAAATCATCGATCCCGATTTCTTCTGGAGTATGTAATACATTATCTGCAAAAGCGCGCCCCGAGTGGCAAGAAATACAATTTGCTTTGCCATCAAACAATATTTTACCCCGAATTGCCGAAGTCTTATCGTAACTATCTGGATCTGGATTTGGGGCTAATATTGATAATTGGTATTCTCGTAAACTTTCCAGTTTCGAATCTACCATATCTACAGGAGCACTAACATCAAATAATCCTCTTTCTACTGCAAGTGGAAATTTTTCGGGATCGTTTAATCTTTGATCAGAAAAATTTCCTTGTCCTCCCATGACCAAAACTCCAATAAATCTATTCCAATAGGATACTTCTCCCCAACCGGTATATGTTTCATGCGTTATCCCTTGCAATCCATAGGCCGGTGGTATTACCAATGTTGCCAGCTCCCCATTTGGCTTAGTTACTTTTCCGTCCATTAATAATGTAGGTGCAAACCTTCCTGGTCCCCATGCATTAACAACGCTATTAAAAGTCTCAACATCAACATTTAGAATATCTGCGAGAGGAGCATTTTTAACAAATCCCAAAATAGCTCCCACATTAAGATCAGTATTTGCCCAACCATCTTTTCTATTTCCTATTCCTGAAGTAAATGAATCATCAACTGTAGAGTGACATAAGGCACATGTGATTCCAACAGATGTTAATTTTTTGTTTTCATTAAAGCTTCCTTTTACACCAACAACAGCACCCAAATCTAACAAAGCTACTGTGGTCATTGGATCGGTTAAATCAATACTTCCATCTGTAATACCATCTACCACGGTTTGCGGTAATACTTCGGCATCTACTTTAAGTCCTATTGTTAAAGCTGTAGTTGGATCAAGGCCAGGTCCAAATCCGCCATTTGATTCTCCCAAAATAGCTTTATCCAACTCTAATAAATCTGTCCATTGCGCTTCGCTTCCAAAAGTATCGTGTCTAAATACTTCTTTTCCTTGAGCAACCAAAGCCGGGTCTAAATTAAATTCAATCGGAGGTGGTATTACCAGTTCATCTGGTATTGGAATCAAATCATCATCCTTACACTGAATAAAAATTGTACTAATGCCAAATAGCATCAGAAAGAACATTGTTTTTCTTAGTTTCATAGCGGTCATTTTTATGAATTATGTAAAAGTTTTAATTGTTGATTTACTATTGATTTTTAAGAGTTGTACTATTTTGTATAAACTAAATGAGGATCTATTGTAAATCTTAGATAAATGGGCTTGAAAAAGGTTACAAAATTTTGCTTCTTTTTAAATCAGGATTAATTTTGGTAAACATTATCATTTCAACATTTTATTCTGAATTAACCTGAGCACCCCCCTTTTATCTTAGAACTCATTTAAAATAAAAATGAAAAAATGTATTGCTCTGCTTTTTAAGGGAACTTCCTTATTTTAGCCAAATGATTAGAGTTATAATTCTTGGTGCCGGTAATGTGGCCAAACACTTGTATACTGCTTTTTACAATCAAAAATCGGTAGAAGTTGTGCAGTGCTATAATCGTAAAGGGTTGTCCTTACATTCTGATCAGAGAGAAAATACTATTACACAAGATTTTAGCTCACTAAAAGAAGCTGATATTTATATTTTGGCAGTAAGCGATGATGCAATTGAGGAGGTTTCTAATCTATTACCGTTTACAAATAAACTTATCGTTCATACCTCTGGCAGTGTTCCTATGAATGTCCTTACGGATACGAATAAAAGAGGTGTTTTTTACCCATTACAAACATTTAGTAGAGATAAAGCCGTTGATTTCACCACTATTCCTTTTTGTTTGGAAGCTGAAAATGATGCGGATCTTACCTTATTAAAAAAGCTAAGCTCTACTCTTTCTAAAAAAGTATATGAAGTTTCTTCAGAACAACGTAATGTGCTTCATGTTTCTGCTGTATTCGTAAATAATTTTACTAATTATTTATTTTCAACAGCAAACGACATTTGTAATGAGCATGATGTTCCTTTTGAAATTTTGTATCCTTTGATTATGGAAACCGCCAAAAAAATCACAAAAATGAATCCTGACCTGGCCCAAACAGGACCTGGGATACGTAATGATTCTAAAACTATAAATCGGCATTTAAAAATTTTAACTGATACTACGCAACAAGAACTATATAAAACCCTTACCAAAGCAATTCAATCTAAATATGGAAAAAAGTTATAAAGAATACCTGCAGCACATTAGCACCTTTATTTTTGATGTAGATGGTGTACTTACAGATGGTACTGTTATTATCAATACAGATGGCCAATTACTAAGAACAATGAACATTAAAGATGGATACGCTTTAAAAACTGCAATACAACAGGGTTTTAAAGTTTGTATTATTTCTGGAGGTACAAATGAAGGTGTTCGCCAACGCTTAAAAGGGTTAGGAATAACCGATATATATCTTGGAGCACATCAAAAAGTAGAACAACTAAATGAGTATCTCAATACTAATAATATCAATATTAAAAATGTATTATACATGGGAGATGATATTCCTGATTTGCCGGTCATGAAAATGGTAGGATTACCAACTTGCCCTCAGGATGCAGTTGCAGAAGTAAAAGAAGCCTCTAAATACGTATCCTATAAAAAAGGAGGTAAAGGATGTGTAAGAGATGTTATTGAACAAGTACTCAAAGTTCAGGAGAAATGGGTATTAGATTTTGATGCAAAAGCATAAAAGATCATTTTTTTCAAAAACTAGAAACCACTTATTTAAATGAAGATCGTATTTGCTACCAACAATCTTAATAAAATAAAAGAAGTACAGGCTTTAATGCCTTCTGCTATTCAAATAGTAGGGCTTAACGATATAGGTTGTATAGAAGACATTCCTGAAACTTCTTCTACTATAGAAGGTAATGCAATACAAAAGGTTAATTATATCAAAGAGCATTATGGGTTTGATTGCTTTGCCGATGATACGGGTCTTGAGGTCGAATCACTGCATGGTGCTCCCGGGGTATACTCGGCGAGATATGCTGGTGAAGCCAAAGATTCGAATGCTAATATGGATAAGCTTTTAAAAGAGTTAAAAGGAAAAGAAAATCGTAAAGCACAGTTTAAAACTGTAATCGCTTTGGTATTAAATGGAAAATTAGAAACATTTACAGGAGTCTGTTCTGGTCTTATTACCGAAGATAAGAGAGGTAAAGGAGGTTTTGGATATGATCCCGTTTTTTTACCAGATGGATATCCCGAAACATTTGCCGAACTTTCTTTATCAGAAAAAAATAAGATTGGTCATCGTGGAAAAGCAGTACGACAGCTTATAGAGTATTTTTTGTGATTTATCCTGGACCAGGAAAGGCTAACATCTCTCCCATACCAACAGTAAATAACCAATTACCGTAAATAGCATGTTCTATAGAAACCAATGTAGTTGATTTTGTTTTTTGATAGGTATAGGCAAATAATAAGCCACCTACAAAAGTTAGTACTTGTACTAAAAAGCTACCTAAAAAAAGATGAGCCAAAGAAAAAAGAATTGCGTTTATAAAAATAAATAACCACTTATTATTGATTAGTCTCTCATAACGTTCATAAAAAAAAGTTCTATATATAACTTCCTGTGGCCAAACAGACAAAAATGTATATACAAAAAGAATAATTATCCATAACCCTGGTCTTTTTATCAATACAGAAAACAACTTATCCGGAGCTATTAAAAAGACATATACTCCTGTTATCATCGCAATAACACCAAACTTAATTATAATTTCTTTCCAAAAAGGTTTCCAATATTCTTTAACAGGAAATTTCAACCTCAACAGTCCTTTCTTTTTAAGAAGGACTAGAATATAAACAAATCCCAAAACAGTAGGTATAACTTTAAAAAGAAAGTGAGAATCTAACAAAAAACTTACCGGTAGTAGTATAAAAAAACAAAATAACTCTAAGCCTTTATACATATTAGTTTCCATTCAATTAGTTTTTGACTAATTTCAGTATAAAAAATGAAACTTACACTACTAAAATCGTATTGAAACGAGAATAATGAATATTTAGCTATAATAATATGTTATGGTATACCTATAATAAAAAAAAAGCCTCTGGGGTATGAGGCTTATTAGGGCTTGGGGCGAAATTAATTTGGGTAAAAAAGACTAATTCTAGTTCAATGGGCTAATCAATATTTTAATTTCTTTATGTTTCTTTATTTGTATACATCAAAAGTATGTTGTTATCATTAAAATCTTACAAAACAGCCTCATCAAAAATAACAAAATATCGATAAAATACCAAAAAACAAGACGAAACACATAAATAGTTTAACATATAATTATGATTGTATCATAATTAGCTCATTGAATATTGCATGTAAATTAAAATGAAGGTTAAAAAATTCAAAGAAACAAGTACATCCATATGATCAAATAGGAACCATAAATATCTTACATACATATGTCTAAAAAGCAAAAAGCCTCTGGGTATGAGGCTTATTAGGTTTAGTGGTTAAAATAATTCTGAAGAATTATTTTACTGGGACAAAAAAAGTCATAAAACAATCAAAAAATTCCAATTTTTCTCTTACTCTTCTCCTTTCGCACTCCAAAAATAGAACGTATCATAAAATTTATCATAAAACAGTTATGTAATAAAATTAAAAATACCGACAAAAAGCATAAAAGATCGATTAAAGTATATCTTTCGTCATTATAAATCAACATTCTACCCTTTTACATCTTTTTTATTTAGGTTTGAAAGTAATTAAACTCAATGTAGACGTTGCATAGCTTTTATTAATATCGTAACATTACATCCATAAAATTTCGAATTTAGCATATGGAAAGTCAAAACATCACACCTACTGATCCCCAAAACGAAGATATCATTGAAAATAAAGAATTAAACATCTGGGAAGCATTAATCCCAATTATAGCATTGGTTATTATGTTATTCTTTAATGTCTACTATGTTTATGGAAATGAAGCAATTGATGGAAGTAATCAATTTGTTCTGCTCATGGGAGCTGCAGTAGCTGCTATAGTAGGGTTTTATAATAAGGTATCCTATAAGCAAATGATGGAAGAGGTTGCCAAAAATATAAAATCAACCTCTAGTGCACTAATTATACTGTTATTAGTGGGATCATTAGCAGGAACCTGGTTGATTAGCGGAATTATCCCTACAATGATTTATTATGGTTTACAAATCCTTAATCCAACTATATTTCTGGCTGCCTGTGTGATTATTTGCGCCATTATATCTATCTCAACGGGCAGTTCCTGGACTACTTCTGCAACTGTAGGTATTGCACTTATTGGTATTGGTGATACCTTAGGAATCTCTCTCGGAATGACAGCAGGTGCTGTAATATCCGGAGCTTATTTTGGAGATAAAATGTCTCCCCTATCCGACACTACTAATTTAGCCCCGGCAATGGCTGGTGGAGAATTATTTTCTCATATAAAATATATGGCGTACACAACTATTCCAACTATAGTAATCACGCTACTGGTTTTTATTGTTATAGGATTTTCTATTGATACATCTGGAACTCCAGAAATTAGTGAACAGTTAAATGCTATAGATAGTGCTTTTAATATTTCTCCCTGGTTATTTATTGTTCCAGTTTTGATAATCGGTTTAATTATTAAAAAAACACCTCCTGTAGTTGCCTTATTTATAGGTACATTGCTTGGGGCTATAGCAGCAATTATTGCTCAGCCAGAAATTGTAACGACTGTTGCTGGTAGTGACGAATTCACCTTTAATTCTGCATATAAAGGAGTGATGAATGCAATGACAACAAAAACATCAGTACAGACATCCAATGAAGATCTTACTAAACTCTTTACTTCTAAAGGAATGGTTGGAATGTTAAATACTATTTGGTTAATATTATGCGCTATGGTATTTGGTGGTGTGATGGATGCCATTGGAGCATTAGCCAGAATTAGTAAAGCATTATTGAATTTATTTGATTCTGTATTCGGGCTTTTTGCCAGCACAGTAGTAAGTTGCCTTGCATTAAATATAACGGCTTCTGATCAATATTTAGCAATTGTTGTACCGGGAAGGATGTATGCCAAAGCATACAAAGACAAAGGACTGGCTCCAGAAAACCTTAGTCGTACCTTAGAAGATTCAGGAACTGTTACTTCAGTTTTAATTCCTTGGAACACTTGTGGAGCATATCAAAGTGGAGTACTTGGTGTACCCGTAGTAGATTATTTCTTTTTTGCCATTTTTAACTGGCTTAGCCCATTTATGACATTACTTTTTGCTGCTTTCAGAATTAAAATAAAACAATTAGCTCAAAACTAACCTGTCAAATAAAATATAAAGCAAAAGCACATTGAGATCAATGTGCTTTTTTTTATTTCCGAATGTTTTAAAAATATACTTATTCATAACAAACTCGAAACAATAAAAACAGTAACAACCTACTAAACAACACATTACTTCTACCTACTTGCTTACGAAGTACTAATAAAATTCGAATACAGCGTCAAAAAACCCACTTTTTCAGAATTCTTTTCAGTTTTTAACAAAAAAATTAATAATACGATTGATAAGCATATGTATTTGTAGATTTTTGAAAACTTAACATAAACTTAATATCATGAAAACAATTCAAAAAATTATTCGTATTGAAATGATTCTAATTATGGTTGGAATCGCATTTTTTTTAAATTCTTGTTCTAAAGAAGAAGTATCTGAGGAGTTATCCACAGAAAGTCCTTCTACAGATATTAGCGCTGCTCAAGCGGTTCCTAATAGCTATATTATTGTTTTTAAAGAAGATGAAAAATTAAAAAAGAACAAACAAAAAGTAACTCAAAAAGCATCTGGTATTTTATCTAAGTACAAAATTTCTTCAAAAAAAATGAAATTTGTTTATGAAACTGCGATACAAGGATTTAACCTTGACGATATTTCTACAAAAGAAGCCGAGTTACTTAAAAATGATCCTGACATTCTTGCTGTAGAACCAAATTACATTGAAAAGTTAGACGTTACTGTAGAACAAGGGGTAATGCCTTCTGTAACAACAGGAAAAGCGAACAAAAAAGTTACCAATGGTTATTTTGAAACCGGAGGAGATTATGTAGACTGGGGAGTTGCAAGAGTTGGAGGATACACCTACTCTACCGGAAAAACGGCTTGGATTCTGGATAGCGGTGTTTATGCACATCCTGACCTTAACATCGATTACAATCGTAGTACTACTTTTGTAGATAACAATTGGGGAGACAGAAATGGACATGGTACTCACGTAGCAGGAACCATTGGTGCGATGCATAATGGAGATGGTGTTGTTGGAGTTGCTCCAGGAGCTACAATTGTTGCGGTAAAAGTATTAAGTGATAGTGGAATTGGAACACAAGCGCAAATCATTGCAGGAATCAATTATGTTGCCAATAATGCTAGCTATGGTGATGTATGGAACTATAGCATAGGGTTTACTAGTAGAACAATTAGTGTAGCTTACGAAACCGCTTTCAGAAATTTAGCCAAAACTACATTTGGTGCTATGGCTGCAGGAAACAATAATGATGATGTACAATATTACTCACCACAAAGAGCATATATCCAAGGATGCTGGGTAGTTGGAAATATGACCAATACAGATGCTGCTGCAGGTGGTTCTAGCTACGGAAATAATGTACATGCATGGGCTCCGGGAACAGGGATCTGGTCTTGTGGTATAGGCGGTAATGAATTTGCACAAAAGTCGGGTACTTCAATGGCTTCTCCTCATTTGGCGGGTATATTACTTGTTAACGGAAATGGTAAGATTTTTACTGATGGTAATGTTACTAAAAGAGGGTATACTGCATCAATAGCAGTAGCAAAGCAATAAAACATTCTAATTCTAGTGACATTTTTATTTCAGAAATTGGTTAATTGTAAATAAGCAAACTTGGTTGTTTGTGTATTCTGTAAAAGGCTGTTTGAAATTTCAAACAGCCTTTTTTATCACTACACACATGTAATAGGAATTTTATAAATTCATCTTTTAATTTACCGCTTATATCTAATTTACGCAATATAGAGATGCGTTGATTTGTCATTCTATTGAAGGATGGGACTTACTAATTAATAGCACTATACAAAATGGATTCCAGCCAATGTGCAATGACAAAAAAACATACACTTAACTCAATAAACAAGAATTATTCACACTCCAACAAAGGCTTTTTCATCATGTACTTAAGTTCTATATATTAAAAGGCTGCATGAAAAATATCATACAGCCTTTCTTATTTACCACCAAATGGGTAAATTCAAACTAAACTAACTAGTTTTTTACCATAGTAGGATTTACTACCAAGCTAGAAATCATTTTCACTTTATTTGCTACAGTAGCATAGTTTGGTGAAAATTGGATAACCTGATCTGCAATTTCTTTAAAATCCTGCTCTGTACCGTTTCCTTCAACAGTAAAACAATATTCTACGGTATCAAACCCTACAGGAGAAGTTTCATTTATACCTAGGAATCCTTGCAAGTCCAAGCTTGATTTTATCTCTAAAGAAACTCCTTCTAATTCGATTCCTTTTATTGAAGACATAGCAACAAAAGTTACCATCATACAACCTGAAAGCCCTCCTAATAAATAATCCTGAGGTGTTGGAGAAGAATGTTCTCCTAATAATTGTTCTGGCTCATCAATAACAAAAGAAAAACTATGAGGTATTTTTTCATCTCCAAGCTGCAATGCATTGGTTTCAACCCCTACTTTTGTACCACCTAACCAGGTTGCTTTAATGCCACCAGAATACATTCCATTCTTAGGATCCTGCTCAACTGTATTTTTGTAAGCCCCTAAAGCCTCTAAATTAATTCCGTTAATCATAATGTTTAAAGTTTTAAAATTGTTAATGTATTTAATTTAAGTATCCGTGATCTATTAACTGTTGTTGTACTTCCATATATGTACCTGCATATAATTTATCTACTTCACTTTGAGATAAGAAAGAACTAGAGAATCCTGGTTTTTCTGGATCTATCATTAGTTTTACAGATTGCATAAAGTGTTGAATCAATTCTTTTGGGTTCTCATTACCAACAGATACTCTCATTGTCGTTTTGTGAATACCTGCCTCTAGCAAAGCATCTTTATTTAATTCTGAGTGAGATGTAAATGCTGGACATAAAAGTGTAGTGTTAATCTGTCCTAAACTTACCTGAAGACCAAATGCAGGAGCCAAAGTATCAAAGAACATTTTAAATGCCTTATCTGATACTTTTGCTTTTTCAAAATCAATAGTAAATAAAGGCGAAGCTAATTGATACTTACTAATCTTCTTCATAATGCCATGATTATGATTGTTTTCTAATCCATTGCAGTGTACGGTTATACCAGGGTTAGAGTCAAAGAACTTAGCCAGTACCAAAGTATTTACGCATTTTTGAGCCATTCTCATACTTAGTGTTTTCATACCCGATAACACCTCGAATGCTGTATCAGAATCTAAGAAAGCACCTTTGATGTAGTATACATTCCAGAATAAAGTTTCATCCCATTTTATCCCATCTACTTCGTCTCCTTTTGGTAAAAACATTAAGTTATTTTTACCTATAATACCTCCTGCTATTGCATTACCAGATCCGGTAATATCTTTGGTATAACTATGGAATAAGAAATCTGGTCTACATTCTTCATCTTCATGTTGTAATGGTTTGATCAAAAACGGTGTTGCTACCGTCCCATCCAACATTACTGTTGCTCCATTTTGCTTAGAAAGTTTACAGATTGCAGGCACATCCAGCATATAACCATGAGGATTACATGGAGACTCCATATATACATGTAATTTGTTACCAGAAGAAAGAATATCCTGATAATCTTCTTTCGCTTTTTCTAATACTGGTTTAAAATCTTCTATAGAATATCCATCAAACCAAACTACATTAATTGCGAACTTATTCTTTTTAGCAAAAAAATCTTCGATTAGCTGGTAAACTCCTCCATAGATATTTCTAGAAAGTATAAGAACATCATTATGATTTAATACATTACTCAATAGCGCATCTACAGCAGCCATACCACTATTAAAATTCCATGCGGTATACTCATCTGCATATTTACCTGCTTCTATATGTACCATATGGGTAGCCAGAGCCATAGAAGTAGGGTTTAATAATCTGGAGTATATATGATGTATCGATTCTTTACCATTAAAAGCATCGTCAACCCATTCTGTACAAGAGTAATCATATGTAGAAGTACGTGCAATCACTGGAGTCGCAGAAAATAAAGCTGCAATATTATTAAACAAAGGATGAGGTCCTTTGGCTTGTAAAGACTCATCTGATTGCCCTAAAGACTGATAAGTTTTACTTAATGGACTTTGTAATGTTTCTAATACTTTTGCTATTTGGAAAGATAAAAAACGCTTAGCATTAAAATATGCTACTTTTTCTCCCTGATCTAATTTTGCAATGGTATTATTTGTTATTTCCTGTAATTTAGAAATATCTGATTGTGCATTGTAAATATCCATAGCAGCACCTTTCAGGGCTTCTCCATATGCACTATCAACATCTATTTGAAAATGTTCTAACTGTTCGATTGCCAACTCTTCTATAGTTGTACTTGCTGTAGATTTTCTTCTAGGTGATAATACTTTAGCTATATCTATGTTTTCATTTTTTGCTATAGCTTCGTCTGATAACATCTCTACGTTTTCTATACTATTCATATCTATAATTTATTTAAAGGTTAAAACATGCGATTTTAGTTGTGGTCATTTCCCGTATAGCAGATTTTACTCCTTCCCGGCCAATACCACTTTGTTTAATTCCGCCAAAAGGCATCATATCTATTCGGTAATCTGAAGAATCATTAACCATAACCCCACCACACTGTAATTCGTTAACCGCTTTAAATGCGGCTTCGATTGAATTTGTAAAAATCCCTGCATGCAATCCGTAAGGAGAATCATTACTTGCGTTGATACCTTCTTCTAATGAACTAATTCTGGAAATTGTTGCTACTGGCCCAAAGATTTCTTGTTTACCATTTAATGGGTGATCATGATTTCCTTCTATAAGCGTTGCTTCAAAAGCATTGCCTACCCGGTTTCCTCCACATAAAACTTCGTAACCAGATTTTTCTAAATCAGAAATCGAATGCTCTATAACATCAATTGCATCTTGAGTAATAATAGGTCCCATGTCGGTATTAGCATCATTAGGATCTCCAAGTTGTATTGATTTAGAAAGAGTAACTACTTTTTTCTTGAACGCATCGTAGATCGTATCATGAACATACATACGTTTTACGCCCACACAGTTTTGGCCTGCAGCCCATACCATACCTCCTACACAGTTTTCTGCGACAGCATCTATATCAACATCATCCATGACTATTACCGGAGAGCTTGAACCAAGCTCCATTGCCACTTTTTTAATTCCTGCAGCTTTTATGATTGCCTCTCCGGATTTTGTTCCCCCAGTAAAACTTACCATATTAACACGCGAGTCTGTAATTAATGCATTTCCAAAATTACTTACTGGCCCGGTTATGATATTTAGAATATGATAAGGTAAACCAGCTTCTAGGAATAACTCACCTAGTTTTATTGCAGAAATAGGAGTGAAATCTGAAGGTTTAAGTATAACTGCATTACCAGAGGCTATTGCAGGGCCTAATTTATGTGCCACCAAATTAAGAGGGTCATTAAATGGTGTGATTGCTGTAATGATACCTATTGGATCATATACATAATAACCTGTTCGGGAAGCAGCACCAGCGAATGCATTAAAAGGCACAGTTTCTCCCGTAAGCCTTTTAGCTTCTTCACTACAAAGGGTTAATGTATTGATACATCTATCCACTTCTTTAGCCGCCTCAATTTTAGTTTTAACTCCCTCGTTTACTATAGTTTGGGTAAACTCTTCTTTTCTTTCTTTTAAGAAAACAACTACCCTGGCTATAATTTCACTTCTATCATATGGTGATAAATTTCTGGATATCTCTTTTCCTAACTCTGCAGATTTCAAAGCTTTTTGTATGTGATCAGCATCAGCACAGGAAACAGAATACACCTCTTTTCCTGAATAAGGATTTAATACCGATAATTTTGTTGAACTTTCTACCCAATCTTCTCCAATTAACATTTTCATGGAATCAATCTTGTCTAAAGTGCTTATCATACCTCAACTATTTTTAATTATTGATAATACATCTGAGAATACAGAATAGCCTGTTTCAAGTTTTCCGGCTCCAGGTCCTGTAACCATAAGTTTTCCTAAGTATGCAGTAGAGACTTCTATCGCATTAGTAACACCTCCTATATTTGATAGCGCATCTTCGTTATCCAAAGCTTCTGGCTGTACTCTTGCTTTTATAGTCTTACCAGTTTTTGTTAGACTCCCTATAAGACGAATGTTTTTTCCTTCCTTTTTAGCAGCATCCAGTTCTTCTATAGAAATAGCATCAATACCAACAGTAGGTATATTTTCTAATCCCAGATCAACACCAAAGACTTTATGAGAAAGTATAGCTACTTTTCCTCTTGCATCATACCCTTTAACATCATTAGTAGGATCTGCTTCTGCATATCCCTTTTCTTGAGCAACTCCTAATGCATTTTCAAAAGAGTCTCCCTGGGACATTTTTGATAGTATATAATTACTTGTCCCATTGAGAATTCCTCGTATACTTACAATATCATCTCCAGCAAGGCATTCTTCTATTAATGAAAATGTAGGAGTACCACTTAATACTGTACCTTCATATCGTAACATCGCTTTATTATCATTTGCTAACTTGTTTAGTTCTGTATAATGCAATGCGACTGGACCTTTATTTGTAGTAACCACATGTTTACCATTAGTAAGAGCGTCCTTAATGAAGGTATATGCAGGATCTCCTGTTGTATAATCACTATAAGTTGCCTCTACAATAAGATCTACACTATCTATTTTAGAAAGAGAATCCCCATCTTTTAATGAAGTATCACTGATTTTTTCTCCATTATTAAGTTTTTTTAAAAGCTCACTAATATCTATCCCCTGTGGATTATATATGTTTCCTCTTGCAATATCTTTGACAGCTACTACCTTGATATCACTTCCAAATTTTTGAGAAATCCAATCTGTTTTTTGCTCCAGAATTTCTAAAAAACCTCTACTTACGGTACCCAATCCTATTATACCTATATTCATTTTTGAATTTAATTTTATAAGTTCACGAACAAAATTCACTATATTTACAAATTATATGAATTATATTCATATTAATTTTAGTAAAACCGAAATAAATTCTAAATAGATAGTAGATATGAAGTTAGATCAGAAGGATATTCAGATTTTGAACTTATTACAAAATAATGCTCGGCTTTCAAATAAAGAGTTAGCTGCAGAGCTAGATATTGCGCCCTCTACCTGCCATGAGCGATTAAAAAGATTAACAAGAGAAGGATTTTTTAAAGCTTTTAATGCTGATCTTAATTTAAAAAAATTAGGAATCAATGTACAAGTAATAGTCGCTATACGTTTAAAAAAGCATGAAAGAGAAATTATAAATTCTTTTATTAAAAGAATACGAACACTTAAAGGAGTTATTAAATTTTATCATATGGCCGGTGATACCGATTTTATGATCCACATTGGAGTAAAAGATTCTGATGATCTTAGATCCTTTATTCTTGATAAATTAGCAAACTTTAGTTACATAGACCATATAGAAACGGCTATGATTTTTTATGATGAATGTGTATGTAACCTTTCTATTTTCGAATCTGAAAACTAAAAACAGCTAATTCACAAAGAACTACTTGTTAACTATAGGAATTGGATTTTTATTATTATCTATGGCAACAAACTTGAAGTGCCCAGAAACTGCAAGTTCTCTATCATTGCTATACATATCTTCTTTGTAAATATCAACTTTTACCAAACAACTAGTTCTTCCTACTTCTGCAATTCTTGCTACGAGTTCTATAATGGTTCCTTCGGGTATTGGTTTCCCAAAATCAATTTTATCTGTAGATATGGTAACTACTTTCTTTCTGCTAAAACGAGTAGCACATATAAAAGACACTTCATCCATAAGCTGTAATGCTGTACCACCAAATAAAGTTTCGTAATGATTGGTAGTATTAGGGAATACAGCTTTAAAGATTCTTGTTTCAGATTTATTAATCAATTCTTCTATAGCATTCATACAATTGTGATATAGTTTTTTCTTATCATTTTACCTGTCAAAGGTAAATCTTATCATACTATCTTTGCCATATACTTAAAAAAACTTCGAATGAATATTATAGAAAGTTTACATTGGCGTTATGCCACCAAAAAATTCGATAATAAAAAAATCCTTTCTCAGGAAAAAATAGATATATTAACAGAAGCTTTTAACCTTACTGCCACTTCATATGGCTTGCAACCCTTAAAATTAGTGGTAATCAAGAATAAAGACCTGCAAAAAGAACTTACTCCACACTCCTGGAACCAACAGCAAGTTGCCGATGCATCTCACGTGCTGGTATTTTGTATCGAAAAGACAATAGGAGAACAATACATATCTAAATATTTTGATAATGTAAAAGAGATAAGAGATACTCCCGAAGAAATATTAAAACCTTTTAAAGAGCATCTTGTAGATTCTTTTACTTATAAATCCCCTGAAGAGATATCCAATTGGGCAGCAAAACAAGCATATTTGGCCTTGGGAAATATACTTACCGTATGCGCTATCGAAAAAATAGATTCCTGTCCTATGGAAGGTTTTATACCAGAAAAATATGATGAGGTCCTTAATCTTAATGATTTAGGATTAACATCAGTACTGGTACTACCTATTGGGTATAGAGCAGAAGATGATATGTTTTCTGAGTTCAAAAAAGTAAGACGCCCAATTAAAGACACTATCATTACTATCTAAATTTTGGTTTCTTAAATTTTTATTCATTCTATAAAAATTATTCTATATCATCGTAATTAAAAAAATCTAGTATATCCACTGTAAAATCAAAACTCTTTTCGGTATTTTTGCCGGAAAGAGTTTTTAATTTAACACTATACCTATGCCAGGATTTGAGTTATTTGGTGCTGAAGAGCAAAAAGAAGTTCAAGATGTTTTAGATAATGGAGTTTTAATGCGATATGGATTTGATCCTATGAGAAATGGTCATCATAAAGCGTTAGAATTAGAAAGAGATTTAGCAAACAGAATGCAATCCAAATACGCTCAGGTAGTATCCAGTGGAACTGCAGCTTTAACAGTTGCATTGACATGTGCTGGTATCGGATCCGGAGATGAAGTAATTATGCCTACATTTACTTTTGTAGCAAGTTTTGAAGCTATATTATCTGTTGGAGCCACCCCAATACTATGTGATATAGACGATACACTTACTTTGGACCCTAAAGCTGTTGAAGCATCTATAACTTCAAAGACAAAAGCAATCATGCCCGTGCATATGTGTGGATCTATGGCAGATCTTAGTGCATTAAAAGTAATTTGTGATACGCACGATCTTATTTTATTAGAAGATGCTTGTCAGGCTATCGGAGCCACTTACGATGGAAAACCATTAGGAAGTTATGGAGATCTGGGTTGTTTTTCTTTTGATTATGTTAAAACAATTACTTGTGGTGAAGGTGGGGGTATAATTACTAATTCTGAAACCTATGCAGATCGGGCACACAAATACCAAGATCATGGTCATGACCATGTTGGTAATGATCGCGGTGCAGAGACACATCCATTTTTAGGATATAATTATAGATTATCCGAACTAAATGCGGCAGTGGGAATTGCACAGCTAAGAAAATTAGATCACACACTAACAATCCAGGAAAAAAACTATACTATACTTCGCAATGCTTTAGCAACAGTTCCCGAAGTTTCTTTTAGAAGAGTTCCAGAAACAGGAGTAGAAAATTATTCATTTTTAAATATATTTTTACCTACAGAAGATATTGCCAGAAAAGCACATAAAGCTTTAGGAGAAAACGGTGTAGATGCTTGTTTTTATTGGTTTGATAATAACTGGCATTACTATAAAAAATGGGAACATCTTTTAGAACAAAAATCTCTTAGTAAACTATCTCAGGAAATACAATTAGGGTTACAAAAAAACAATCGGTCATTTGATGCCAGTGATCTATGGATGGGGCGTACTATTTCTTGCCTTATCAAATTAAACTGGACTGAAACAGAAGTAGCAGATAGAGCTTCAAAAATGGTTGAAGCTTTAAAAGGTGTCCTTGTAAAAAGTGTACTATAAGATAAATATCAGATTTTAATACTCAACATAGTCTACGATTTCTAAACCGTATCCAATCATTCCAACGCGTTTTTGTTGTACTGTATTAGATACTAATCGTAGTTTATGAATATTAATATCATGTAGAATCTGTGCTCCTATACCAAAGTCTTTAGTATCCATAGCAATTTTTGGTGCTTTTACTACATCTTTTCCATTTTGAATTTCTTTTAAGGCACTTAAACGTCCTAAAAGATTAAGGGATTGACTTTCTTGATTAATAAAAATTATCGCTCCTTTACCTTCAGCATTAATACGTTGAAACATAGCATCCAGTCGCTTATCAGCGTTATTGGTTAGCGTTCCCAGAATATCATTATTAAACAAGGTAGAATTAATTCTTGTAAGCACAGGTTCGTTTTCTTTCCAAGAACCCAATGTCAAGGCAATATGCACTTGATCATTGGTTGTTTGCTTATAAGCTCTAAGTCTATAACTCCCAAAACGTGTGGTAATATCAAAGTCTTCTTTTTTCTCGATCAGAGAATCATGTTGCATACGATAAGCTACAAGGTCTTCAATCGATATTAATTTAAGGTCGAATTTCTTAGCAACCTCTACCAATTGAGGTAAACGCGCCATAGTACCATCTTCGTTTAAAATTTCGACCAAAATCCCTGCTGGTTTAAATCCTGCAAGTCTTGCAAGGTCTACAGCTGCTTCGGTATGCCCTGTACGCCTTAATACTCCTCCATTTTTCGCTTTAAGCGGAAAAATATGCCCCGGTCTTCCCAAGTCATCAGGTTTTGTATCTTCCTGGATCAATGCATTTATAGTCTTGGCTCTATCATGTACAGAAATCCCTGTTGTACATCCATGCCCAATTAAATCTACCGATACGGTAAATTGGGTTTCGTGCAAAACGGTATTGTTCTGAACCATCATATTAAGATTTAACTCCTCACAACGATCTCTTGTGAGTGGAGCACAAATCAATCCACGTCCATGGGTTGCCATAAAATTGATCATCTCTGGAGTTACTTTCTCTGCAGCAGCAATAAAATCTCCTTCATTTTCACGATCTTCATCATCTACCACAATAATCACCTTTCCTTGCCGAATATCTTCAATGGCTTCTTGAATGGTGTTCAGTTTCATTTTGTTTGTGGTATTAGTTGCTTGTGACATAATCATACTCTTAAATTTATTACCGGCAAAGATATTTAAAAAGAAATCTATTTTTTGGATTTAGAAGATCGTTTTGCAAAGAAATTCTTTATTGGCTGGATAAAAGTATCCATATTAAAGATTCCTTGATCCGTAGTTGCTCTATATGTTAGGAATATACTTAGCGGAAATATAATACATGTAGAAAGCCATGAGCCTACATATGGAGGAATCCCACCTTCTTCTGCGCTATTTTTAGCAAAAATTCCTATAAAATGGTATGTCAAAAACAATACTACTCCAATAACTATAGGTAATCCTAACCCTCCTTTACGAATTATAGCCCCCAAAGGAGCTCCAACAAAGAACAATAAAATGCACGAAATCCCTAAAGCATATTTATCATGCAATGACATTTCATATTTATTTAGAGCTCTTTTCTTAAAACTTAGATTTTTTTGCGTCGAATTTAGTTTTCTTAATACTCCATCTACAGTAGATGAAGCAATCTGGTATATCTGTATTTTTTTAAGTGTATTAAAATGATCTTTTACATGCAATGTATCATTACTTGTTTTTGAAAGAGAATCGATTATTTTTATATTTTTATTTAATCCTTCAAACCCAATCATTCTATCAATTTCAACCGTCATATTCTTCACATTTTTATTAACTTCAATAGATATTGTGTCTATCTGATCCTTTAGTTCATTAACATTAAGCATATTATACCCTTTACTATATTGTTGTTCATCCATATCTACATTATCCAGAGATGACAAATCTATATTAAGAACATATTTTTTAAAATGCGTTTTGACAAAAGGTAATCTATTTCTTTTTTGAGGAGAGTTTTGCTGAACCTCCTTATAATAATTACCATCATTGAGGGCCAAAGTAATTAAATCAGAATTGATATTACCTTTCAACTCTCCTCCTACTGCTTTTATAACCGTAAAATTACCAGGTCTTGCAGCTTTCTTATGAATGATAACGTCTCTAAGAAACTCATCATTATCACCATATTTTTCTGCTACTTTTATATTTATATCCCCTAGATCATTAAACTGATTAGGGGTTATTACCATTGCTGGTTTTACTTTAACTATATTTTTACGAAGATTTATAAACCTTTTCTCTGAGGACGGGATTACTGTATTCGAAAATAGAAAGGCTCCTATTCCTACAAAAAAGATAAAAACAGATAATGTTCTCATAGCTCGTTGCAGGGATATCCCAGAAGATTTCATCGCGGCAAATTCATAATTCTCGGCAAAATTCCCAAAAATCATAATAGACGTTAGCAAGATGGTAAGCGGCAAAACCATAGGGATTAATCTAGGTGTTGCAAACGTCAAAAACTTTAATATTACTGAAAAATCCAAGTCTTTTCCTGCCAATTCTGATATAAACAACCAGATGGTTTGCAATAAAAGGATAAACATAATAATTACAAAGAGCGGAAAAAATGTCTTCACAAAAGTTGTTAAAATATACCTATCTAGAATCTTCACTCGTTTTCTGTTTTCTAATCGCTAAAAATATACATTAATTAAAAACTAAAGAACGTGTGTAAATTTTTACACCCGTTCTTTTCTATACTTTTGTATTTTCTTATGTCTTATTGTTTCTAATCTAAGCGATTGATATAATAATTTTCATATTTTGATTTATCAAACACAAATAATGTTTTTGAAAGCGGTTGATTAGTTTTGAAACTATTAACCGTAATTGTAACATTAGTACCATTATTTTGTTTCTGAATCATTTTGTAAATATGCTTTGTTTGCTTATCAATACCAAGCAATATTTCTTTTAAATCACTTTTTGAGTCAATAGGTATTAATTTTACATATTGAATTTTTCTACCTTTTATATCCTGAACAATATCCATTTTATAGGTATAACCATCTTCATAAAAAGTTAACATTTTTGAAGGAGTCACACTGGTACCATCATCTTCATCTTGTGAAGAAATATTGATTTCTTCATCTTCTGGGACAATTACATGTAACTTTTTACCATCATACATGCGTTTGGTTCCCATGATATTAAGCAGATACTTGTTTCCTTGTAATGCTACATCTCCTCTGGTTTCCTGAGCAACATTCTCTGCCTGATTATTAATAGAATATTTAAAGTCAATAACAATATTGGTGTAGCTATTTACTTTTTTGGAAACCTCATCCAAAAGATCTTTGGCACTTTGAGCTTGTGCAGTACTTATGCCTAATACAAATAGTAAAAATATAGCCTTTTTTATCATTTTATTTATTCTTCTTTAATTACTAATTATCATTACCATATTATTAATCAGCTCATTACTCATTATCCAGTAACTGCTGAAGCGAAATTAAATCGGGTACTAAAACCTGTCTTGCTTTACTTCCTTCAAAGGGACCAACAATTCCGGCAGCTTCTAATTGATCAATTAATCTACCTGCCCGATTGTACCCTAATTTTAATTTCCTTTGTAATAAAGACGCCGATCCTTGTTGAGCTGTTACAATTACCTCTGCAGCTTCAGCAAAAAGTTTATCTCTATCCTTTTTATCTATATCAAGACTTGTGCCACTTTCTTCACCTACATATTCTGGTAACAGATGTGCATCGGGGTATGCTTTTTGGCTACCAATATAATCTGTTATTCGTTCTACTTCTGGAGTATCTACAAAGGCACATTGTATTCTTACAATATCATTTCCTTGTGTATACAACATATCCCCTCTACCAATTAATTGATCGGCTCCTCCTGTATCCAAAATTGTACGAGAATCTATTTTAGAAGTTACCCTAAATGCTATTCTGGCAGGGAAATTAGCTTTAATCATACCTGTTATTACATTTACAGATGGTCGTTGCGTAGCTATAATAAGATGTATACCTATTGCGCGGGCCAATTGAGCCAATCTAGCTATAGGGGTTTCTACCTCTTTTCCTGCAGTCATAATTAGGTCTGCAAACTCATCTACTACAAGTACAATATATGGTAAAAATTTATGTCCGTTCTCGGGATTTAACTTTCTTGCTTTAAACTTTACATTATACTCTTTAATATTTCTAACCATTGCCTGTTTTAACAGGTCATATCGGGCATCCATCTCAATACACAAAGAATTAAGTGTATTAATCACTTTAGTATTATCTGTAATAATTGCTTCTTCTGTATCGGGTAATTTGGCCAGGTAATGTCGTTCGATTTTATTAAACAATGTAAGTTCTACCTTTTTAGGGTCTACCAAAACAAATTTCACTTCTGCGGGATGCTTTTTATAAAGCAACGACGTAAGTATCGCATTAAGTCCAACAGATTTTCCTTGTCCCGTAGCCCCTGCCATAAGAAGGTGAGGCATTTTGGCAAGATCAACCACAAACGTTTCGTTCGAAATCGTTTTACCCAAAGATAATGGTAATTCCATTTCTGCATTTTGAAACTTAGAAGACGAAATTGCAGATCGCATTGATACAATAGTAGCTTTCTTATTTGGTACTTCTATACCAATGGTTCCTTTACCAGGTATAGGAGCAATTATACGAATCCCTAACGCTGCTAATGATAATGCGATATCATCTTCTAGGTTTTTAATTTTAGAAATTCGAATTCCAGCTTCGGGTACAATTTCGTATAATGTTACTGTAGGACCAACTGTAGCTTTAATTTGAGCTATTTCAATTTTATAATTCTTAAGCGTCTCTACAATACGGTTTTTATTTTCTTCTAACTCTCCTTGATCAATTGTAATTCCTCCCGATTGCGTAGTATAATCTTTTAATAAGCTAATTGCAGGAAACTTATAGTTCCCTAACTCTAGTTTTGGATCAAATTCGCCAAAATCTTTAACCAGCTTAGCACTTAGATCTCCAACTACTTCTTCTTCTACTGTTGTTTCGACCTCCATTGCAATATCCTCTGGATTATCTTCTGATTTTATAATTAGTTTCTCGGGAACCTCGTTATCTTGATTATTCGGATCTCCATAAAAATCATTAATTGTAGGATTTAATGTAACCTCTTTGGTATTACTATCTTTTTTGATTGCTTCTTCTTTCTCCTTTTGCTTTTTCTCGTCATACTTTTTATTAAAGTCTTTGGATTTAGCAATAATAGAATCTATTTTTTCTTTAATACTAGAACTAGAGTTATCAGTATCGGATGAAGGAGTTGATACTACTTGTCCATTATTTGTTTCTGGTGTTACTTCAAAATCCTTTGCAATAGCTTTTTGAGTATTTTTTAAAGAATCAGATATTTTCTCTGGAGTATATCTTAGACGTACTACAATATATACTATTGCAAAAAAGGCAAGTACAAGAACAGTCCCTATAAAACCTATATAGTCTCTTAAAAAGTCATTAGTTTCATATCCTATAATACCAGCTAATAATCCCCCATCTTTTTCTACAAAGCCCAAAACAATAGATATCCATAGCATGACTAGTCCACCCCAAAACCAAAATCCAAATAGCTTTTTTTTGTTGAGGTCAAAGAACAAATACACTCCTGTTAATGAGGTTAGCACAGGGATAATCAATGCAGAAATTCCAAATCCTTTAAAAATAAAGAAATGACTTACTGTAGCTCCAAATTTACTTAACCAGTTCTTTGGAGATGATGTTCTATTATAAAATTGTGATATTTCACTTTGATCAATTTTCCAATTAAAGAAAAACGAAACAAAAGCAAAAAATAATCCTATCCCTAAAAAGAACAAGAAGCTACCCAAAACAACTTTCTGCTGTCTCGATAGCGTAAATTTTTCTTTTAGTGATGTTTTAGGTTTTTTTGTTGTTTTCCTTTTTGTACTTACCTTTCTTTTGGCCATTTTTTGGGTATCTTATCGCAAAAATACGAATATCTATATTGGAACGTAAAAATGACTAAAAAATTTTCTAAACTAAATATGGGATATAAATTAATAATCCAATTATTATAGCTGTAATTGCAGCAATAAAAACGGCTCCCGCGGCTATATCTTTTATAATACCTATCTTATTATGAAAATCCGGGTGAATAAAATCTGCAATTGCTTCGATTGTGGTATTTAGCCCTTCGATACTCATTACCAAACCAATAGCAAAAATTTGTAAAATCCACTCGATCGAAGTAATCTCGAAATAAAAACCTAATATCGTCATTAATATTGCAATACCAACCTGTACTTGTATACTTGGTTCTGTCTTTATCAATAACAAAGCTCCTTTAAAAGCATAACCACAACCCCGCAATCTGCCAACCACAAATTTTATTACTTTACTCATAGGGCATTAAGACAATATTTCTAGTGCCGCAGAATAATCTGGTTCCTGTACAATTTCTGGCACTTGTTCTGTATACAATACGGTTCCTTTCTCATCCAAAACGATAACTGCTCTAGAATGTAACCCTTGTAATGGCCCATCTACAATTTCTAATCCATAGTTTTTTCCAAACTCTCCGGTTTTAAAATCAGAATGATTGATTACATTTTCTAATCCTTCTGCTCCACAAAAACGACCTTGAGCAAAGGGTAAATCACGTGATATACACAATACTTTAGTGTTTGATAAATTGCTTGCTTCCTTATTAAATGCTCTTACTGAAGCTGCGCAAATTCCGGTATCTATAGAAGGAAAAACATTTAAAACTACTCTATTTCCTTTATAATCAGATAATTTTGCAGTAGATAAATCAGCATTCACCATCTCAAAATCTGGTGCGTTTTGTCCTACTTCTGGTAAATTTCCACTAGTGTGGATTGTATTTCCTTTTAATGTTATTGAAGCCATAATAAATGATTGTTGTTTTAAGAGTTATAAAATTAGTAAGATTATATTGTAATATTAATAAAGTTTTTAGAAAATAAAAAAACCTACTATTTAGTAATAGTAGGTTTTTTTATTTCTCAGGTATCTATAGATCCAAGGACTCTTTTCATGAAGCTGTTTAGGGCTTCTTTTTTTGGAGTACCTTCTTTAATCATTTTATCCACCTCTAGAGCTCCATACATATTCGAGATTAGTTCTCCTATAACATCCAACTCTTCATCTTTTAATGAAGGCACTTCTGTTAAAGCCTCTAGGGTTTCAATAGTTTCTACGATAAAATCTTCATCGTTTTCTTCGATAAAGCCTGTAAGGTGTTTAATTACTGGTAACTTCATCTACCAAATTTTTTAGAATATCAAATTTATTAGTTTGAACCTGATTTACAAAAGCTCCACCTTTGAATGTAGCAAATGTTGGAAGATTATCTACCGTAGCAAGTTTTCTGGATTCAGGATATTTCTCAGCATCAACAATAACAAAAGTTGTATCCCTATTTTCTGAGGCCAGTTTTTTGAATTTTGGTTTCATAATCCGACAATTACCACACCAAGTGGCAGAATACTGCACAATCACAGTATCACTATCCTGTATTAGCTGTGAAAGATTGTCTGTTGCTAGTTCTTGTACCATACTATTTGAATTAAAGTTTAGAAAAAATTTCTCTGGGTAAAAATCCCAGAGAAATTTTTAATTCGGATTGTCAATTAATGAGCTGCCAGGTAAGAAGCCACTCCTTTTCTATCCGCGTTCATTGCATCTTTTCCTTCTTCCCAGTTTGCCGGGCATACTTCTCCATTTTTTTGTACATGCGCATATGCATCGATCAATCTTAAAAACTCAGCTACATTTCGACCAACAGGCATATGGTTTATTCCTTCATGAAAAACTGTACCTTCTTCATCGATTAAATAAGTCGCTCTATACGTTACATTATCACCTTCTACAGTTACAACTCCAGTTTCTTCATTATAAGTTTCATTTGTAATATCAAGGATACCTAATGTACTAGAAAGATTACGATTAGAATCTGCAAGAATTGGATATGTAACTCCTTCTATACCACCATTATCTTTAGAAGTATTTAACCATGCAAAATGAACTTCTGGAGTATCACAAGAAGCTCCAATCACAATCGTATTTCTTTTTTCAAATTCATTTAAAGCCTCTTGAAAAGCATGCAGTTCTGTTGGGCAAACAAATGTAAAATCCTTAGGGTACCAAAAAAGCAGTACTTTTTTATTTTTATTTTTAGCTTCTTCTAAAACATTAAGCTTAAAAGTATCTCCCATATCGTTCATTGCATCAACGTCCAGATTTGGGAATTTTTTACCTACAAATGCCATTTTTTTACTTTTTAAAATTTATAATTGATTAATTTTTTGACAATGCAAATATACACCTACTTATAGAACAATAATTACTGTATAATTTTAATTATTTATATTTAAATAGTTTTTTCTAATCATAGAAAGATTTCTTATAAAACGAATCAAATTCCTACACAAACATCTAATTACCTACAAAAATTACGGATAAATAGCACTTTTTTTACGGTGAATTACACTATGTTAAATCTATTTTTGTATTTTCGTCAACGTAAATAAACCAAGAATTATTGAACGTTGAAAAATTTTATTCAACATATAATAGTAATATTTTTAGTAAGCTTTAGTCTTACTGTACAATCTCAATCTTCTATAACTTCTGATAGTATTCAAAGTTATATTGAAAAGGCTGAAAAATTACAGGAAGAATACAAGTACGAGCAATCATTGGAAATAGCTCAAGCTGCACTTCATTATGCGCAATACAATAATGATGACAAAAGTCTTGGGTATATCAATAATATTATTGCCAAAAATTACGAAACTAGCGAAGATGATAATGAAGCAAGAAGATATTACAGAAGGGCATTAACCTATGCCCGAAGTTCAAAGAGCGAAGTATTAGAGACAGATCTTTATAATAACCTTGCACGAGTATACACCAAACACAACCTTACACGTAAACAAGGAGTTGGTTATTACAAAAAATCTTATGAGTTTGCAGTACGATTAAAAGATACCATAAGAATGATACGCCCATTATTAAATCTTGGAGAATATTATATTTCCAGAAATGATTTTGACAGTTCTTATGAATACCTCGCACCTGCAAGAAAATTGATTCATCAAAAGTCTTCTAACCTTGATAAAACCAAATTAAATAGTCTTTTAGGAAAATACTTCCTAAGTGTACGAAAATTTAAAAAATCAGAAGAATATACAGATAAGGCAATATCATATGCCATTGGCGAGACTAAAAATAAGAAAAATAATGATGAACTTATTTCTAGATATTATGAAGAGTTAGCCTCGGCCTATGAAACCAAATCTGGTCTATATGTTAAACAAGATGATTATCAAAAAGCATACAGTTATCAGAAAAAACAATTTCAAAATATATTACAAGCTAATAACCATAAGAAACTAAAAGAGCTGAGACGTGCTAATATTAAGTACGAGGTTGATATTTTTGAAAAAAGAGCAAAAAAGGCAGAATCAGAAAAAAAAGAAAGTGAATCAGAAGTTGTAAAATGGAGAATCAGTATTATCCTAGGCATCATCTTGATTCTAATATCATTAGCTTTCTTAATTAGTTCCTATAAAAATAATATACAAAAGAAAAGGCTTAACAATGATCTTATTGACAAAAACAAGGAATTAATAGGAGCCAAAGAGACTGCAGAGCAAGTATCTACTTTAAAATCCCAGTTTATCTCTACTGTAAGTCATGAACTTAGAACACCTCTATACGGTGTAATTGGGCTTACCTCTTTATTGATGGAAGACCCTGACAAAAAGAAGACCAATGAATATCTAGAATCTTTAAAATTTTCTGGTGATTACCTTTTGGCTTTAATTAATGATGTTTTACAATTAAGTAAAATAGAAACTAATGAAGTTAAACTCGAAAAGGTTTCTTTTGATATCAAAACACTAATCGAAGGAATTGTTAATTCTCTTCATACCAAACAAAAGAGCAACAACAATACTGTTCATATTGATATAGACAAAAAAATAACCGCTACTTTACTTGGAGACTCGGTAAGATTATCACAAATACTAATTAACCTGATCGGTAACGCGCTTAAATTCACCAAAGACGGAAACATCTGGGTTAGTGTAAAATGTATCGATGATAAGGATGATAACTATGCTTTACGCTTTATTGTTAGAGATGATGGAATAGGAATACCTAAAAATAAGCAACAGACAATTTTTGACAATTTTGCTCAGGTAAAGAACGAAAATCAAGAATATGAAGGTACAGGATTAGGATTGGCAATTGTTAAGAAACTAATTCATCTTCATAATAGTGAAATTCATATAAAGAGTAAAGAAAATCAGGGATCTGAATTCTATTTTGATCTATTTTATGAAAAAGCTGTAAAAGAACAAGAGATTTCATTAAAAACAGGAGAGAATCTAAGTATCGGAACAAGCAATTTCTATGTTCTTATTGTAGATGACAATAAAATAAATCAAATTGTTACTCAAAATATCCTAAAAAAGAAAGGATACACTTGTAGTATTGCAAACAATGGTATGGATGCAATCGAAATGTTAAAAAATGAAAAGTTTGATTTGGTATTAATGGATATAAATATGCCCGAAATGAATGGCCTTGAAGCCACCAAAGTAGTACGAACTTTTAATACCACTATTCCAATTATAGCATTAACAGCTGTTGAAGAAGGAGAAATAAGAAATCAAGCTTTATCAGTAGGCATGAATGATGTAATCATTAAACCCTATGATACTCAACAATTCTTCCAGACAATAATGAGAAACATCTCAAAAGTAAAAATGATATAGCCAAGTTAAAAAAGGCGAAACGAAATCTGTAATATCTATCATTTAATCTGTTAAATCTTATTTGATTTCTTCTGAAAATCTTAATTTAGATGCCATAACTATAAGATTTACCGCATTCATTATGGACACAAAAAACATGGGATTTAATACCATCTGCACTCACCTTGGCGAAATCAAAGATGAACAATTTAAAGGAGCTATATCACCGATATATATGTCTACCTCTTATGCTTTTGAAGATGTAGATGTAAAACGTTATCCGAGATATTTTAATACTCCCAATCAAGAAGCATTATGCAAAAAAATAGCTAAGCTCGAAAAAGGAGAATCTTCTCTGATTTTTGGTAGCGGTATGGCAGCAATAAGTACTACACTATTTGCATTTTTACAGAAAGGAGATCATATTGTTTTGCAACGTACACTCTATGGAGGAACTGCTAATCTCATCAATGAAGAGTTTGAAAAACACGGTATAGAATTTTCTTATGTAGATTCTCATACCACAGAAGGTTTTAAACAAAAAATACAACCCAACACCAAGGTAATTTATATAGAAACTCCTTCTAATCCTTTGCTCACAATTATTGACATTAAACCTATTGCAGAGTTAGCAAAGGAAAATGATATTGTTACTATTATAGACAATACCTTTGCATCTCCTGTAAATCAAAATCCAATTCTATTAGGTATAGATATTGTTATTCACTCTGCTACCAAATACCTGGGAGGCCATAGTGATATCCTTGCAGGAGCTGTCATTTCTACCGAAAAAAATATAGATCAGGTATTTCAGGTTGCTAAGAACTTTGGCGGTAGTTTAAGTGACTTTACAGTATGGATGTTAGAGAGAAGTATAAAAACACAGAATAAGAATGCCCTAAAGCTTGCTAAATGGCTTAAAAAGCATGAAGACATCGCTACAGTCTATTATCCCGGGTTAAAATCACACCCCGACCATGAAATTGCAAAAAAACAAATGACTGGTTATGGTGGCATGTTATCTTTTGAATTAAAAGAAGGGTTGGATGCCAGTAAGTTTCAAAAAGAATTAAAATTAATTAAAAGCTCTATGAGTCTTGCCGGAGTCGAAAGCACCATGCTATCCCCTACTCTTACCTCACATGCTTTACTTACCGAAGAAGAACGAAATTTACAAGGAATTAAAGATGGATTAGTGCGATTTAGCGTAGGTATAGAAGAAAAAGAAGATTTAATGCAAGATATACAACAAGCCATAGAAAAAGTAAAAGTCCCAGAATTAGAACATTAAAATATGAAGTTAGATATTCTAGCCATAGGAGCTCATCCTGATGATGTAGAACTAAGTTGCTCAGGAACCATAGCCAAAGAAGTTAGTAGAGGTAAAAAAGTTGGAATACTCGATCTTACCCGCGGAGAGTTAGGAACAAGAGGTACTCCCGAAATTAGAGATCAGGAAGCAAAAAATGCTTCTGAAATCTTAGGAGTTGTCACTCGTGAAAATCTAGGTTTTAAAGATGGGTTTTTCACAAATGATCAGGATCATCAATTAGAGGTCATAAAAAAGATAAGAAAATATAAACCTGAGATTGTACTTTGTAATGCAATTATAGATCGCCATATAGATCATGGTAAAGGAAGTAAGCTAGCTAGTGACGCTTGTTTTCTGTCGGGATTAAAAAAAATTGAAACTACTCTTGATGGCGAGAATCAAGATCCCTGGAGGCCAAAACAAGTGTATCATTATATCCAATGGGCTAATATTGAACCAGATTTTGTAGTTGACATTAGTAACTATATTGATAAAAAGATAGAAAGTGTAATGGCATATACCTCTCAATTTTATGATGCAGGTAGTAAAGAGCCTGTTACTCCTATATCAAGTAAGAATTTTATAGAAAGCGTAAAGTATCGTGCTGCCGATTTAGGGCGAATAGTAGGTGTACACCATGCCGAAGGCTATACCGTAGAACGCTATGTAGCAGTCGATTCTATTTTTGATTTAATTTAATTCAAAAAAATGTTTGTAGAAAGGTAGAAATACTTTATTTTTGCACCCGAAATTAAATGGTGGTTGTAGCTCAGTTGGTTAGAGCATTGGTTTGTGGTACCAAGGGTCGCGGGTTCGAATCCCGTCTTCCACCCCTAAAATTTAAAAAGCCCTTTAAAAAGGGCTTTTTTATTTTATCACAATGGTGTTTTTTATCTTAACATCTGGTTATTCACCTTCTTTAGCACCATCAACTATAATTCTTTCTGCTCTATTAGCTACCTCCCAGGCAGTATAAAACACCAACTTTGCTCTTTTAGTCATAAGTTCATATTCTATTTTATCTGGCGTATCTGTTGGTTTATGATAATCCTCGTGCACTCCATTAAAATAAAATATGATCGGAATATTATGTTTTGCAAAATTGTAATGATCACTTCTAAAATAAAATCGATTTGGATCATTTTCGGCATTATACGTATAATCCAAATCCAATTTGGTATGCTCTGTATTTGCTTTTTCGCTAATATCATGTAATTCTGTACTTAATCGGTCACTACCTATCAAGTATATATAGTTACTTTTATCCTCTCCCTCATGTTTCTTATCAATTCTTCCTATCATATCAATATTAAGGTCTGTTACCGTATTTTCTAAAGGAAAAACAGGGTTTTCTGTATAAAATTTTGAACCATATAGTCCTTTTTCTTCACCTGTAACATGCAGAAACAGGATAGATCTCTTTGGTCCAACCCCATCTTTCTTTGCTTTCATAAATGCATCTGCTATTTCTAATAAACTTACGGTTCCAGAACCATCATCATCGGCACCATTATGAATATTACCCTTTTCATCGGTTCCTACATGATCATAATGAGCAGAAATCACGACAATCTCATCAGGTTTTTCTGTACCTTCAATAAACGCCAATACATTCTCTGAAGATTTAATGCCTCCTCTAAAATAACTTTCGGGTATTTCCTGGTAGTAATCATCTCCACCTAAAGGAGAAGGAATACCCATTCTTTGATATTGTTTTTTTAAATATTCTGCAGCTTTTTTCTGACCTGGTTCTCCTGTATCACGCCCTTCGAAATCATCACTAGCAAAAACGTATAAATATTCTTTTAATTCTTTGGCAGTAATGCTTTCAGCATAAGTAACAGCAGTTAATTCTGTATTCACACTAGTATGTGAATCTATCTTTGGATTAGTAGGTGTAGAATTTTGAGAGGTTCCACAACAACAGACTATAAATGAGCTGACTAGTATTATAGTATTTTTCATGAAATTATTTAATTAAAGATGTACAATATACTCAATTCATCCCATATGAATATGCGAATGTTTTCTTAAAAGAAAATAACTCTTAAAATTTTTTAAAATTTTTCTTTTTAGAATTAAAAAAGGTTTTATATTTGCACCCGCATTCAGGGAATACCTGATGAGACTAAACACTGGAGAATTGGCAGAGTGGTCGAATGCGGCAGTCTTGAAAACTGTTGAGGGTCACACCTCCGGGGGTTCGAATCCCTCATTCTCCGCAAGGAATTTACTAAATTCCATAAAAGCCCATAACATAATGTTATGGGCTTTTTTAATTTTTACACTTTTAAAAGAAAGCCATCCGAATCAAAAACATTAAAATATATGTTGTAATTGCTCTTTTCACTTCTTTTAATATTCAATATCAAGAGGTAACATTTCTGCACATTCTACAAGCATTTTCATATCATTTAAACCAATATGAGCTGGATAAAACTTTCTTTCTGCATTCAATGTTGTTATTTTCTTGTATAATAGATCTGGATTAGTATTTGTTATTTTTTCTACTGCATCATACCCAGCTTCGTACAGGACATAAGCAAAAGTATGATTCACCCATCGAATTCTAGATAGATCAGTTAATTTGGCTAATCTCAAAATTTCTTCATCATTTATATTTATTTGTTTAGAAAGTAAAGTTCTGTCACCTATGGTTATAATTTTATCAAATAAATGACGTGTGTGTTTAATCCCAATTTTTTCTAATTTTAATACAACATCTGCAGAAGTTTCAGGAAAATCTTTAATCCTATTGGGTTTTCGAAGATACCCATTGATCATTCTTCGAAGTACATTAAGATACTGTTCTGATAAACCACTTTGTTTTGAAAACTCAAGAAGTTGATCCTTTTTCTTCAGTCTTTGCTGCAGTTCTTTCAGATTACAAATACCATGTTTTTTAATCGTATTAAGATAATCTATATTCTCTTTCAGCACTTTCCAACTAGGAATAAGATGTGTAGATTCTAAAATCTTCTTATAATCATCTATGCTAATTTTTGATAAATCAATATCATATCCCATTGTATAGAATTATTAATGTTCTTTCTGTTTTTATACCTCTGCAAAGAATACCATATAATTATGACCAGCCTCTTCACTTTGATCAGCTAGATAAGTATTGATTTCTTTTTAATAATTAGACATTTCATTAGGAGAGGCATCAATTATCTTAGATATAATTTTTCCTAATATCCCCATAATATCTATTCTTTTAGGCTGCTAATTACTCTTATCAATTTTTCTCTAACCTTTTCGGCTGTTTCAATCAAGTCCTTATTCTCTACTGCTATCATAGAAGCGGCAGGATCTACCCCAGATACTTCTATCATTCCTTTATGTTTTTCCTGAACGATTACATTACAAGGAAGCATGGTTCCTATTTTGTCTTCTGCCTGTAATGCTTTATAGGCAAAAGAAGGATTACAAGCTCCTAAAATTTTGTAGTTATAGAAATCTACATTCAACTTCTTCTTTAAAGTAGCTTTCATATCTATTTCTGTTAATATCCCGAAACCTTCATTTTTTAATTCATGAATCACTTTTTCAGTAGCTTCATCAAAAGAGACATTTTTTAATATAGTGGTGATATGATAATTCATTTTTTTTGTTTTTATAATGTTTATACAGTTTCTTTTTTGGCTACATATGTTTCTAAAAATTTATGGTACGCCTCTTCTTTTTTTAGCTTCTGTACATCTTCTTTAGTTAATTTATAAGCTCCTTTACTCTCTTGTTCTGAGGTAATGAATGTTCTGGTTTCTAATTCTATAACAACTTTAGGCTCATAGCTTGCCAACTTTTTTAATTGAGCTGCTATCTTTTCTTTTTGTGTATCACGCCCCGAACAAAGTGTTATAAATGAATAGTTTTTTAGATGTTCTTTATTTTTTTTGATAAAGGTTTTCATTGGGTGAGCTATGATATAGTTCCAGATTGGGGCTATCAAAACGATATGATGGTAGTCACTCCATAAGATATCCAGTTCATTGATCTTGGGAAAACGATTAAATAACATGTCCAATATAACCTTGAACATCCCTCGTTTTTTGGACTCGGTGATCTGCAATAGATCGGCTTCCAGGTCTTTGGTTAGATCTTTGGCCAGTAATTCATTATTTCCAGAAAAGGAAAAGTAAACGATAAGAGTTTTCATTACAGCACTATTTTGTATAAGAATTATTTAAAAAGCAACTTAAATTTCGGTAACTGTAAAAACAAAAAAAAAGACAGCTAACCAATTATAGATCAAATAGTAAAAACCATAAATATTTTGGATTATTTTTTAATTCTTTCAGCTACTTCTTTTCCAAAATTATTTGCTTTTTCTACAGCGATTTTACTATTCGATCTTTTTGTTTTTGATTCAGTGTTAGGTTTCATTAACCAAAATGTTCTTGAATCAATAAGTATAGCGTCTTTTTGTTTGATCAGATCTTCAAGCAAACGTTGGGATCTTTTTGTAGAGCCACTACCTAAGGTAATAGCAACTACATGCTCTCCTTGTAAGTAATCATTATTTTTTATATGATTGCGAATTGCTCTGTCAGGAGCCCAATTATAAGTATTCGCACAGAACACATATAAGTCAAAAAACTCCTTTTCAAAATTTTTAGCAGCAGCAACTGTCACTACTTTTGAGACCCAACCTTTCTCGGATAAGCCTTCTGCAAACGATTTACTTATCTTTTCATCAAGGTTATAAATCGGATCAGGATCATATACGATCAGCGCCTTGTGACCGGCGTTAGGCATCCCTATAACAGCAACTTTCTCAGGTCCTTTTTTACCCACAACAACAGTAAGCACTATCCAAACAATCAACGTTGATCCTAATATCACCAGAATATTCGTCATCATCCTTTTTCCTCTTTTCATTATCAGTAACTATGTTTTTTTTATTGAAACAGAGTTTTTTAATCAGCGATAGTGGTTATATATGACTTTACTTTGTTAATGTTTTTTATTTCTTTCTTCAAAGTAACAGTAAACTCACTAGCCTCTTACTCCTTCAATCTTTTTAAAAGATTAATACGGAACTATCTCATACCCTGCATTTAACAAGAGAATCCCTGTTAAAAATAGTAGTACGTATAACACTTGTACCAATTTTATATTAATAAACTCTAACCATTTAGCGGTTCCTTTCGGAAAGATAAATAACAGCAAACCTATACCTAATGAAATCCAACCTATAGCAGTGACGATAAATTTCCAGTTTGGTTCCCATATATTATGAAAAAGGATATTGAGTAATCCTACTATAATCGCTACAAACGAAGTTACAATTACAAATTTTTGGTCCTTCAGGTCCTCAAAAATCTGTTTAATCCTGTTGGGATTAAAGCTCAATATGAAAAAAAATATAATTAAATACCAGCCCCAAAATTTTGCTAAAAACATAGATGTGTCCATAATAAATTTTTATATGATCTATATCTCAAATATAAGGACTACACTTCTTTTTTAATATGACCAATATCATAAGAACAATCTATAAAATTGAAGTTTAATTTTTAAAATTCGCTCATAAGTCAGATGCTATACTATTTTTTTAAAGATTACAAAACCTGATAATTATCATAGTGAGATAATCTATATGCGATTATTTTTATTTCTCTTGAAAATCACCATGATGAAAACAGGAATAGTAAAAAAAGAAACTAATTATTTTCAGCAGCTAACATCTGTAGAAATCAACAATCAAATCTGGTTTATAGTTGATGAGGTAGTGGATGTACTGGAGTTAGGAAATCCAAATGAAGTGTGGAGTACACTGGACATAGAAGAACGTTTTGCTACCGAAATATTTCATAATGGAGTTCAAAAAAATGCGAACCTGATTTCTGAAAGCGGTTTGTATTCTTTAATTTTTAAGAGTACTACAGGCAGTGCCAAAAAATTTAGGAAATGGGTTACTAATCAGGTATTACCACTAATACGAATTAGAGGGTATTACACTACAAAACGGCTAGAAATACCCAATTTTGTAATCCGGTTTAATGACAATTGGGATCGTATATCTTCTGGGTATTTTTCAATATTAAGCGAGCTTTTTATTAGATTATATGGGCGGTTTGAACAAGAAGGTTATATTCTACCCAACAAAGCTTTAGACGGTAAAGAAATAAGACCCGATATTAGTGTTTCTCTTCATTTCGAAAAACATCTTGAAGAAAAGTTCCCACAATATAATCGTGAATTTAAAACATACCTTCATCGATTACCAAATGGTAAAGAAATAGAAGTAAAACAATACAGAAATCATTTGCTACCCATATTTATAGATTTTATTGACAAATATTGGTTACCTGAACATGCATATGTATATTTTGAAAGACGAGATAAAGAAGCCTTAAAATACTTATCAAAATTGATTAAATAAGAAATTTGATATTACACTAGCTATTCCGATTCCCAAAATAAGAAAAAGTACAAATTTTCTAAATTGTTCTTGAGATATTTTATTAAGAATCTTTTTTCCAATCCATGTGCCTACAACACTTACAACAATCAAAATAGGAACTAAATACAGATCATGTGAATGCATATAGCCATTATAGTAGTAAACAATTGTTCTACTAAAATCTACACCAAGATCAATTATCGCTGATGTTGCAATAAATTTTTCTTTATCCATCTTGAAAGCTGCCAAAGTTATCCCTCTTATTGCTCCACCTGTTCCTAAAAGCCCTGCGCTTAATCCAGATAGAGAACCTCCCAACATTGCGTTTCCTGTTTTAGGTTTTATTCTAAGTTGTTTAAATAGTAAAAACAATAAGCTTAGGGAAATCAGGAAAATCCCAAGGAAGTATGTTAGCATTTTGGGATCCAGATATTTACTAAAATGTGCTCCTACTGAAACAAAAAGGATTGCCGGAATACCTAAAGTCAATACTATTTTTTTATCAAAACCTTTTTTGAATAAAGCAATTTTTGAAACATTACTCGATAAATGAAATAAAGCAGTAATACCTAAAACAGATTGAAAATCAAGAAAGAAATTTGCAATTGGAACAAAATATACTGAGGAACCAAAACCGCCAACGGTTCCCAGTATTTCTGAAAGGATCGCTAAGATTACAAAAACGGGAAGGTATTTACTTAACATAAGCTTCAATTAAATATTTTAAATGTATTTTAAACTATAATTAGAGACTATGTATTTGTACAGCTATTTAACTGAATATATGCATCATTTATATAGCCTTTATTTGTCCCTTATTTACGTTTGCCATAATCAAATATACAATACCAAAATTTGGGGTTTTTAGCATTCACAAACTTTAATCTAATATTTCGAAACTGAATACCATATATCAATATTGTCTTTCTTTACTGCTATATACTGTTCAAATATTTTAGAAGGCGAAGTGGTTCGAGCATCAAAAATAGGTACTGTTGAAGTTTTCCCCTTTATGTAAACACGATCTCTAAAATTTAATCTTCCGCTAATAGTATAAGTATCAGCTTCAACTTCAACCGTATCTCCGCTACTTCCCAAAGCCAATACAGCATTTAATTCTGAAAACGTCATTCAGTTAGTAATGGTGTAAGTAGTTCCTCTTTTTTGTGATGTTTCTAGCTGTTGTTTGTCTTCATTAATTCATTTTGTAATTCTTTAAATTGTAATTCTTCATCTTCAGAATTACATGAAATAACTGTAATGAAACTAAATAAAATAACTGGAAAAATAAGAGTGTCCTAATAAGTTTTATACCCCATAAAAAAGATGAAAAATTATCTCAGATATCATTTTTAATAAGCAAAGGATTAACTATAGCACTGTATCCTTTAATTTTTTTCCATAATAATAGTAGTGCTACAGCAATTACACATATAAATAGAAATAGCAAACTTCCTTCTGGTCCAAAAACTCCACCAGTTAAAGCATTGTTAGACACATCCACACTAATTATGGATACTTTTGTACTATTGCCGCTAACTGCAAAACCAAAAAAGACTCCTTGCACCAGATTCCATGAAAAATGCATTCCGGTTGACATCCCTAATCGGCCAGTTATCAAAAACGGAAGGCATAATATAATTCCGTAAAGACCTAAATTGATAGTCGAAACAAAAGTTGCTCCTTCATTATCCATATGAGCAATACCAAATACTATAGAAATAATAAAAAGAACGAGTATAGCTCTTTTTGCAGGGTCTTTTTTTACGTTACGTAAAACTTCATATAGTATATAGAACAGAAAAGCTCGAAAAAATATCTCTTCAACAGAAGTCCCAATAATCAGACTAAACACTTCAGAAAGGAAACCTTCAATAAATGTGAAGTCAGATGATTGAGTTGTAAAATAATCAACAATCTTTAAATTACCCGTTAGATACATTATCAGAAAAAACAGAGATAGTTGAAGCAATGAAAAGGCACAACCAACAAAGAACTCTTGCACCCATTTTTTACTAAGTTTTAATCCATATTTTTCAAAAGATGATTTGTCAAGGTATTTTATTTGAACAAATAAACTCAAAAGAACAGATACAAAATATATTGAACCAGATATATATCCACGAAAAAGGCTTTGATCTAGGATTTTTTGTAACCCAATTTGTAACGGGATATTAATTGCAAAAGTTATGAATAGAAAAAGTAGTAAACGCCATATTGGCCGTATCTTATTTTTAGAATTGAAGATAATTTTGTTCATATGTAAGACTTAATTTAAAATAACTCTTAAAAGGAATTATTTTAGTTATTTAATTAACCGCAAATTAAGTCTGATAATGCTAAAAAAATAGAATGGTATTAGTCAAATAGAAATTTTAGAATTGACGAATCTTTTTAGGATTAAAACCAACATAAATTCTAAATACTCTTATCATATGGCTATGATCAGAAAAGCCACAAGTAAAAGCTATTTCTGTAATCGACATATCTGTATAAAGTAAAAAGTGTAATGCTTTTTTAACTTTAATTTTCCTCATATAATCCCCCAAAGTACCATTGTAATATTTTTTAAAGTATTTTGAAATTGTAACAGGGTGAACATTAAGTTCTAGCGCTAATTCGCTCAAAGAGATAAACTCGTCCCAACGGTCCTCGATTATTTCTCTTAGTCGTTTTATCCAAGAAGGCATAAACGAAGATTCATTGTTCATAGCAAACAATGATTTTAAGGAAAGGTCGATAGAATCGCTTGTATAGTAATCATTAATACACAACTCATGATAGATTTTTATAAAATCTAAATATGCACCACTGTTTTTTGTTAGGGACAAATTCAAATTAATAAATTCTAAATCATTAACAGAGAAGAATTCTTTTTGTAGTTCTAGATTAAGATTTTTTGATGGAAATGCAGTAAATCGATTGCGATGCAACTCTCCTTCATTATAAACCATTATTTTTCCCTCAGACACCTGGATATCTTCTTTTTTTCTAGACTCTAGATTACCTCCCTGGAGAATTAATGACATATGAATATTCTCATGAGAATGCCAATCTTCTGAAACGGGCTTTGTATAGTTTACTAATGATACAGTACAATATTTTGAATGAAATTTATCCGACGATGTTCCTAAAAAGTTATTGTATTTCAATTTCATTTAAAGTAAAGTTTTAATTATCACTTGCAGATAAAAAAGGGTGTTCTTTCTATAATAAATGACGATTTAAGGTCAATTATGTTACTTTAAACTACACAAACTTTGTTTCTTTTTAATTTCAAATTCTTATCCCGAAAAAAACAGAACCTCCTTGTAGTACCTCTTAGGAGTATCATATTATATTCATTGTATCTTATTAAAACTCTTTTCTCGACTTCATTTTATAAAGATGTAGGTTTTTTTCCCAATAATGCTCTTCAATATGGTATGTTTCTAATCCAAATTTGGCATAAAATTGATAGGCATGTTGTGAAGTCCAAACCTCAATATTATGTATATCTGGATCTTTTCTTATCTCTTCAATACAATGTGAAATCATTTTTCTCCCTATGCCTTTACCTTTGAACTCTGGGTGAATAAAATCCCACGAAAGCCTTGCTGTATCTGGAGTACTTTTATGATATCCACCGCAACCAATCATTTTATTTTCATTCTTTGCAAGAAAATATGTAGTACTATGCAATTTTAAATACTCTGTAAAATCGTCCCACTCTTTTTTTGCAAAATACTTAGGAACATTTAGAAAAAATATGCTCTTGATTTCGGGCAACTGCTCTTCTGTATATCTAATAATTTGCTCTTCAAGCATTTTAAAGGGTATTGAAAATTCTTATTCTTTGTGGCTCCCATTGCTCTATTAATGGGGTATTCTTTTTATCATAAAAAGGCCATTGACTATTCGAAATATAAAGATACCCCATTTCTTTATAGAATTTACCATTAGTAGGCTCTCCTTTATACGGTAATGCATTATCCAAAATTTCTACTTTAGTTACCTTATTAGAATCTATACTAAGCTTTATTACCTTTTTTGGGTTCGAATTATTTTGAATGGCTATCAATGTTTTATCATTAATATAACTTAAACCATCTATTCCTTTTAATAAATACTCTTTGGATTCATACCACTTTCTATTTGAAAAATCAGCTAAACTTAATTTCATGATTCCTTTTATATAATCGGCTATAAACACATATTCATGTGTATTATCAAGTGTTATCCCTTGTAGGTTAAAAGCTTCTTCAATTTCAAAAGAATTTTCGAGTATTGCTTTATAGGTATCTATTACAAATATTTTTGGTGATACCGAATTAGTCGCATAGATTTTATTATTCTTAGCTAACACCATACTCCCAATAACAGCTTCTTCCGGTATTTCTATTTTAGCAATCACATTCCCATTTTTGGTGTTTATCTTATAAACAAATGACTTATTATTTTGCTCTTTATCGTATTTACTATAGTTCGGAAACATAGATGATGATACCCATATAGAGTTCTTATCTGCTCCTTTTATAATTGCAAAAGCCGAGCCTGTTACAGACAGAAGTTCTTCAGATTTTTTAGTTTTCAGGTTATATTTAATAACAAACCCATTTCTAACATCGGTTAGGTAAGCAATATCATCTATCATCACTACATCTTCGATATGATATTTACCAGGTACTTCAAAAAAAACAGAGCTTGATTCTTTTTGAGTTGAAAAAAAGGAGGCTTTTTTCTTTAAATCGTTTGTAAACTTCTCCTCTTCTAAAAGGTGTTTAAAATCTTCATCCTCAAATTTTAGTTTGGCATTCCAACTCAATAAAGTACTCAAAAGCTCAAAAGATTGCTTATTCTTACTATTAAGAGCATAAGAAGCTGCTAAATTAAACAATATTGTAGGCTGTGAAGGATGTAATTCCAAGGCTTCTAAATTAAGTTTTTCGAATGCTTCATAATTTTTATTTTTATAAGCTTCTACACTCTTCTTGTAGAGTTCATTTAAGCTTTGCGTATAGCCAGTTACGGTCGAAAAAAATATGATTGCTACTATTTTAAGTTTCATGGTCTTTATACTTTTTGTAAAAACATCTTCTAATATTTCTAGAGGTTATTTTTTGATAATTTATAGATCAAATATGATAAATTACTGTGTAAATAATTAGGTGAAAATATCATGAAATGGTTTGTAAATATCATTTTTTTGACAATTTGATAAACGTTTCGTTTACTTACAGTCAATTTTATACTTCGGTCTGTATAAAAAATGATTTGATACTATGAATTAAAAGTTTAAATTATGAACGGCATAAAAAACGATATACTTATCTAGATTCATTATTATGAAAATACTTATTGTTGATGATGAGGCTTTGGCTAGAAAAAGGATTTTAAAATTAATTACAGAAGCCGAAGTAACAGATTCTATTATTGAAGCATCTTCTGGTAAGGAAGCAATACAATTTATTCTTAAGTTAGAACCTGATCTTGTTTTCTTAGATATACAAATGACAGATATGACTGGTTTTGATGTGCTAAAAGAGGTACATACAGAATATATCCCTAATATTATTTTTGTGACTGCTTTTGATAGTTTTGCAGTAAAAGCATTTGAAGTACAGGCCATTGATTTTTTATTAAAGCCTTTTAAAAAAGATCGATTTTTTGAAGCTTTACATAGAGGAATCGATCGTATTAAATTAAATGAAAAAGAAATTTTTACCTCAAAGATGAGTGGCTTGATTCAATTTCTAAAAAACGAAGAAACAAGTATCTTAGAAGAGCGTAACACATACTTAGAGCGAATTGTTTTAAAACTTGGTAAGAAGTATTATTTTGTTGAGACCAGTACTGTAAAATATATCATTTCATCTGCATATTATGCCGAAATCTTTACGTATTCGGATCAAAAACATGTGTATCGAATTTCTATGAGTGAGTTTATTAAAAAATTGGACCCAAAAGAATTTATTCGTGTAAACAGGTCAACTATCCTAAGATTAAAAGAAATTAAAGAGGTTATCGGAGAAGGTATGGGAGATTATAGCATTACTATGAATGATGGAAAGTCATTCTCTTTAACAAAAACATATAAAGCCTCTTTTTTAAAGAAAATTGATATTAAGAATTCTTAAGATGCTAGATAAAAAACTTTTTAGATTTATAGTTCTCTTTTATATTTTGGCATGCCTTTTTGCTCTTGTCAATGCTCTCTTTCAAAAAATAAGTGGAGTTTCATTTAAATCATTTACCTGGACTGGACTCATCATGAATTATTTATTTAATTATGGCACCAAGTTCATATTTATTATAGCTTCAATCATATTTACGAGAGTCTATATTATGCGCAAATTCTCTCTACCCATTAGTATTATTCTTCATACTTTAATTTCTGTTTTATTATCGCTCTACAGTTCGATTCTATTATTAGGGTATGAGAAATATATTTTGGGGTATACCGATGTTATAGATATCAAAGTAATTTTATCGAGATTAGCCTATAGTTCGAATTTTAACTTTTTTGTCTATTTTACATTAATCACCATTCTGTATGCCTATTACTATTTTCAAAAACAAAAAGATCAGGAGATAAAAGAATCCAATTTAAAAGCACAATTACTGGATTCAAAAATTAAAGTCTTACAGTCACAGCTTCAACCACATTTTCTATTTAACGCATTAAACGATATCTCTTCCTTAATGGATATTGATATTGAAAAATCGCAAGATGCAATAGCCGATTTAAGTGAAATGTTAAGAAAGACACTTAGCATTAAAGATGTAAAATATATTACTTTAAAAGAAGAGTTATCAATTTTAAACAAATATTTAGGGATCGAAAAATTGCGGTTTGGCGATAAGTTAAATTTTGATATTGATACGACCAACTCCATGTTGTCTGAAAAAATCCCACCACTTATTTTACAACCTATTGTAGAAAACTCTATAAAACATGGTTTTTCGTATACTCATGATACTGTCACTATTGGTATAAAAATTTTTATTCACCATGATGATATCGTTTTTGAAATAACTAATAATGGGCTACAATTGCAACAAGAGAAGATTATTTTTGGTAATGGTATCAGTAATGTTTTAGAACGAATAGACACCCTGTATCAGGGTAATTATTCATTTGACATTAGAAATAATGGAGATTCAGGAGTAATCAATATCATAAAAATACCAAGGATTTCTGAAGAAAATGCATAACCAAAATTAGTAGCTTGTTTAAGTATTTAGTTAGAGAATAAAGAAGCAACTATTACCCTAGCAGCAACTTGACTACCAGATAAGGAAGGATGAAACTGATCAGGACTGTAATATGAAAAGTCTTTAGTTTTATCAAAATGTTGTTTCCAAATTTTCCCTACCGGGCATAGTATTGCATTATTCTTGATAGCTGCATCGGTATAGTTTTTAATAACACCTTCAAAAGTATGATAATATACCCTTGATGGCCATACCATAAAATAGGCCAGTTTGGCATCATTTGCATTACATAAGTTACTATACCCTTTTCCTGAGTTAAGAAGCATTTCTCTTCCATCAGCCTGGGAAGAAGGGCCTTGCTGTATAATCACAAAATCGAATTTCTTTGTTTTAATCAGACGTTGAACCTCTCTGTCTGCCCAATGATCTATGATAGCATAATTAGGCTTAGCCAACATTGTAGTGGTAACAATTATCCCTTTATTTTTAGCTTCTTCTCTTACTAGTTTGGGTAAATCATTACTATAAGTCAAACTATTACCCACAAACAAGAGGCTATATTCTTTATTCGATATATCACGTTCATCTCCTTGCTGGTCAAAACTTTCGATTTCTGATTCTTGAGTAACATGAGTTGATGAACAAGATATGCACACTATGAATAATCCAATAAATTTTACAACCGTTCTCTTAATCATCATTTTTTATTATGCTTTATTTATTAAATAAACCTATCATCTTGTTTTACATTAATAAGTACATAAGTTTACGTAAATATTCCGATCCCAGAGATAAATGATATTGATGAACCATTTTTTGCTAACAATACACTAAAAGTTGATATCTATTATACCAAAAACTTTCAATATTTTAATCAACCACTAATGGATTATAACATAATATAATACCCCATAACAAATTGCAATAGCCTATTTACATACGAGATTTATACATTTGAACTTTAACTCAAAACTGCATTCTAAGAAACAAATTTGTAGTAATTTTAAATGTTCTTTAAGCGCTTCTTTTTTAAAAAACAATTCTTATCCATTGTTAGGAATGTATCATACTAAAATTATGAAGTTATTTTTCACTACTTTAAAGTCAAATTGGCATACCTGGTAGGGAATACACAAGGTAAAACGTTATAATTAATACTATCAATAAAGAGGCTTTAATATATTGAAATCAAAATTTACTTTTTCAATATATCTTTTTACTGAAAGAAAAACCGCTTAAGTATAGTCTAATGATCTACAGATTAAAAGTTTTCAAAAAAGTTGCAGATTTTCTAAGTTTTACCAAAGCTGCCAAAATACTTTTTATTACCCAACCTGCGATAACAAAACATATCAACGAATTAGAAAAACATTTTGGTAAAGCATTATTTAACAGGCATGGCAACAAAATAAGTTTAACTTCCGAAGGAAAATTATTACTACAATACACCAATAAAATACTAAGTCTATATAATCAATTAGAAGATGATTTTTTGGCTTTGAACAGTAAATTCCCCGATAAGATCACTATTGGAGCAAGTACTACAATTTCTCAATACATTTTACCTAAAATATTATCAAAATTTAAAGCAAAATACAGCACTACCAATATCACTCTTCTCAATAATAATTCTGAACATATAGAAGCATCAATTATTAATAAACAAGTAGATATTGGTTTTACCGAAGGAAACACTTCTAATCCATTATTGCACTACGAAACATTTGTTTTAGATGAAATCGTTTTGGTAACCAGTGCCGATAACACTTCACTAAAAAAACAAGAAATTACTTTAGAAGAACTCAAAAAATTACCATTAATACTAAGAGAGAAAGGTTCTGGTACCAGAAACGTGATAAAAGATACTTTAGGAAATTCTGGTATAGATATTAAACAATTATCTATAGAGATGACTCTGGGAAGTACAGAAAGTATCAAAACCTATTTAATGCACTCGGGTTCTTACTCTTTTCTATCTATTCATTGCATTACAGATGAACTAATGAATAATAAATTAAAAATTATTGACATTACTTCTTTTACTATTAAGCGTGTTTTTCATATGGTGAATTTACATGGCGAATACTCCAATACAGTAGAAAAAACAAAGCATTTCTTTGCTGCCCACTATAACCAAATGGAATAAGGGATTACAAATTGTAATAAAACTTATTCTATAAAAATATTCAAATTTGCATCTGCAATACAATATTAACAAGATGTAGACGAATATTTTGATGAAAGAAAAAGCTACTCAACTTACCAGAATAATTATATTTTCTCTAATTATTATAGCATGTTTATGTTCGATTATAAATAGCTCTGTAGCATTATTATTAGGTTTTTTATATGCCAATTTATTCGGAAATCAATTTCTTGCATTTAACAACAAGGTCATTAGTTTTTTACTGAAACTTGCCATTATCGGAATTGGTTTTAATCTCGATATTCAGGAAACATGGGGTATTGGGCAAAATGGTTTTATATATACTATGATTTTTGTAGCTTTTGCTTTATGCATTGGGATTTTATTAGGAAAAACCTTTAAAGTAGAACAAAAAACAGCTCATCTAATTTCATCGGGAACGGCCATTTGTGGCGGAAGCGCAATTGCTGCAATTGCATCTACAATTAACGCCCCAAAAGAAGATATTTCTATTGCCTTAAGTATAGTTTTTATTCTTAATGCTATAGCACTATTAGTTTTCCCCACTCTAGGACACATATTTAATTTATCTGAATATCAATTTGGTCTATGGAGTGCGATTGCTATTCATGATACCAGTTCTGTAGTTGGTGCTGCACAAATTTACGGAGAAGAAGCTTTAAAAATAGCTACAGTCATTAAGTTGGTTAAGACGTTATGGATTATTCCCGTAGCTATTTTTTCTTCTTTGTTATTTAAAGGCGAATTCGATTCAAAAAAAATACCATGGTTTATAGCAATTTTTGCTTTGGTAATTATCATAAATAGCTATTGGTCTATCTCAAGTACAATTACAAATTCGGTATATACGATTTCAAAATCAATATTCGTAGTTGTTCTCTTCCTGATAGGAACGAATTTATCTATTTCTAAAATAAAAGCGGTTGGGTGGAAACCTGCAGTTCTAGGAATATCAACATGGTTTATTATATCAACAATCTCATTAATTATAATACTTAATTTATAGTCTAATTCTATAATATAATGATCATAAAAATAAAACATAAAATAATCAGAGAATACGTAGGTATAGTACATCTGATATTTTTATTAAAGCCCCTTTTTAGATTCCCCTTTCCAAATGTATCCGGGTTACATTATATATACATCTGGGAAGATATAGTAATAGTACCTAAATCTGTCTAAAAATAAGTCGGTTGTTTTACGGTTAGGTAGTATTTACTATTTTATGTTAAGCCCTCTAAAGCTAGCTTTAGAGGGCTTTTCTTTATTTCATTACAAAGTTTAATATTTTATTTTTAAGATCAAATTTCCAATACTTTTGCTTTGTATACTTCAAAATAAAATATTGTCCTTATAAATTATAAAAACATTAATATTCACATTATCAGAAACATCTGTAACCATTCCTATAGTTCATTGAGAAAATAATACGAGCAAGGTTTGAGGTTTCTCAACTATGATAAAAAGAAAATTATTTTATTGAAGCTAATTCCAAACAGAGAATTACAAATCATTTTGTAACTTTAAGTAGAATTAACCAGTACGTATGTCTTTAACTTTAGAAAAATTTGGAATCTCATCAGAAAAAACATTACTATTTCTTTTTATTCTAAAAAAAAATGGAGAAATAATTTCTTTCAATAATAGGTGTGAACTATTATTTCCTCTGGATAAAAATAAAATCGAAGGAAAGCTCATTACCGATTTTATAATTGATAATGATGTATCAGTGTTTTTAAATTCGGTATCTGGTTTATCTGATGACAACCCACTCATCAATATATCTTTAAACTTCCCTACCGAAAAACTAGGAGTTATCTCAATAAAATTTGATTTCAAACTACATAATAATTTAATTTATGCAACAGGAATAGATACTACAGAAGAATATAAAGAACATAGAGCGTTATTAACTATTTCAAAGCTTGCCAAAACAGGTGCCTGGTATTTTAATCCCAAGAATAATGAAATGTACTGGTCTGATGGTTGTTACTTAATAAACGAACTAAGTTCCTGTACTCCTATAACAAGGGAAAAGGAAATTAGCTTTTACCCCAAAGATGCCAGAGTAAGAATAAAAAGTTTCCTTGATAACCTCATCAAAGACAAAGAAACTTATGAGTATACAGAAAAAATTATTACTGAAAAAGGAAATGAAAAATGGGTTAAAGTTGTAGGACAACCCGTTATTTATAAAGATGAGGTTGTATATGTAAACGGAACTATTACGGATGTTACAGATCGGTACAATTATATTGAAAAGCTAAAATATAGCGAAGAAACCAAACATTTGGCTTTAAAAGGCATACAATCTGGATTGTTTGATTATCATGTTAAAAGGAATGAAGTTTTTTATAGTTCAGATTTTAAAAAAATGCTGGGATTACCTCTGGATCAGGATTTTGTAGCAGAAGAAGAGTTTAGAAAAATGATACACCCAGATGATGTAGAAAAAATGCTTACTAGGCGATATGATAACTTTAATCAAGATGATAATTACTATTATAATTACTATCGACTTAAGCATATTAATGAAGGGTACCGACATTATGAAGTGTACGGTTTCAAAAGAAAAAATTCAAAAGGAGAAACAACCCGAATGATTGGTAATTTGATCGATGTTCATCAAAAAAAGATCAATGAAAAAACTATTGTAGAAAGTAAAAATCGATTGCAGGCAATCGTTAACAATGGATTTGCATATACAATTTTGTTAGACACCAAAGGGACAATTCTAATGACTGATGAGAAATCTGTAAAAATTATAAATAGAGATTTTAATGTAAATCCAAACGAAGTGTCTTGCCGTTTTATAGATGTTATGCCTCTTAATTTCAAAAATTCCTTTGCTCATGAATTTAATGAAGCTCTAAAAGGAAATATTGTAAAAAAAGAAATAGAACGCATTACTTACAAAGGTGATTTGCAATGGCTTGAAGCCAAATACACTCCTGTTTTTGACCAAGGAAAAACGGTAAACTCTGTTCTTGTTAGTTTTCTGGATATCACAGAACGAAAATTAGCAGAAATCGCAATTAAAGAATCACATATTAAAGAACAAGAGTTAAATAGCCTTAAATCAAATATATTATCCAATTTTAGTCATGAAATAAGAACTCCGCTAAATGGTATAATGACTGTGAGTAAACTATTACTGGACGAGGAAAAACCCGACGAAAGAGAAAAACTCCTGGAATATTTGGAAGAAAGTAAAAACAGACTTCTGAATACAATCAACAACTTATCTAATTTTAGCGAAATAGAAGCTATAAAAAAGAACATAAACGTACAAAAATTAGACATTAACTATACTATAGAAACTTCGCATAGAGAATATAAACATATGGCAGAAGCAAAGGAATTAACCTATCAATTAGAACTTGATAAGACCAGTCCCCAGGTTAGAATTGATAAAGATTTATTTAGAGCTGCAATAAACAATATTATCCATAACGCCATTAAATACACTAACAAGGGAAGTATAATTATTAAAGTTAATTCTAAAAATTCAAAAAATAATGTTTATATTTCAATAACTGATACTGGAATTGGAATAGACAACGAAAATCTTAAGAAAATTTTTGATCCTTTCATGCAAGAAAGTATCGGTATGAGTCGTAAATATGAAGGAACCGGTATTGGCCTAAGCTTATCTAAGCGATATATTGAAATCCTGGATGGGAAAATAGAAGTAAAAAGTGAAATAGGTAAGGGTACCGAGTTTAATATTATAATTCCAAAATGCCTATGAATGTTCTCTACGTAGAAGATAATAAGATAAATGCAATGGTAATGGATAAAATGTTATCCAGAAACGATTCAAATGTTATCATTGCAGAAAATGGTTCACAAGCACTTAAAGTTGTGAAAGAAGAAATGCTTGATCTTATCCTGGTTGATATTAACCTGGGACTTAATCAAATGGATGGCTGTGAATTACTTCAAAGATTCCGTAAGTTGGAAATTCTTAAAAACATCCCTGTTTTTGCAGTAACTGCCTATGCTATGCCAGGAGATGAGCAACGTTTTATCAATATCGGGTTTGATAATTATTTCTCAAAGCCTGTAAATTTTGATCAACTTTTATCGGTAATATCAGAAATAGGTACATCCCAACCTACATAATTACAGAAATAACTATTATAAAAATCAAAAACTATATTTTGATTATCTAATCTGGTTAAATCGTATCCCTAGTTGTTTTTCGAGTTCTCTTATAACCTGTACTTCTGATTTGGTTATTAAAGCCAAAGATAGGCCTGTTTTTCCTGCTCTAGCTGTTCTACCACTTCTATGTGTATAATATTCTATTTGATCTGGTAATTGAAAATGTGCAACAAAAGCCAAATTAGCAACATCAATACCTCTTGCGGCAACATCTGTGGACACCAGTAATTGTAAAGTTTTTTTTCTAAAAGCTCTCATTACCTTATCCCTATCTTTTTGTGTCATTTCTCCTTCGAGAAGACCTACTTCATAATTTTTAGCTTTCAGTTGTTTATGAAGTGTACGAGCAGCAGCTTTAGTTCTTGTAAAAATAATTCCCCTACCCTCTTTTTGTGTTTTCAGAAAATACGTAAGCGTATCTAATTTGTTAATCTCATCACCTACTACAAATTGATGATCTATACCTTTATTAACAGCTTCATCTTTATCAATACTTATTTGTACTGCGCTTTTACTAACATAAGAATTAATAATTTCGTTGAGAGAAGATGGCATCGTTGCAGAAAAAAGCCAAACATTTCTATTTCCTTTGGTTTTGGACAAAATTGTAGTAAGATCTTTCTTAAATCCCATACTTAACATTTCATCCGCTTCATCCATAACCAATGTTTTGATCTCAGAAATATCAACCGCTTTCCTATTAATTAAATCTATAAGTCTGCCGGGTGTTGCTACAATGATATGTGTAGGTCTTTTTAATCTCGAAAGCTGTCTTTCAATTTTTTCACCACCATATACCGATTCGGTAAAAATCTTATCCGTATACTTTGTGAACTTAAAAAGTTGTTTTGCTATCTGTTGACCCAATTCGCGAGTAGGAGCTAAAACCAAGGCCTGTACATGTTTTTTAGAAGGATTAATCTGGGATAATAACGGAATTCCAAAAGCTGCAGTTTTTCCTGTTCCAGTTTGAGCTTTCCCAATAAAATCGGTCCGTTGACTCATTAAAACAGGAATTGCCTGTTCTTGAATCTTTGTAGGAACTGTAATTCCCATCTCTTTAAGACCTTTATTAAGATCTTTGGGTACTCCTAACTCTAAAAACGTCATACATATCTGATTTAAGTTGCAAAAGTAATTGAATATCTATTCATAATTCAACTTAATCAGAAAATAACCAGCATAATTATTAAATCCTATTAACAAGCAATACTCATGAAATAGTCAAAGAGTTGCTTTTTCATAGTTAATCCCTTTTTATGAAAATGAGATTTATTCATACAAAAACCGCCAGAGCAGTTAAAATCAGATCCTTCATCAGAGAAAATGATATCCAACAAAACTACTTCATTGGCATGATCATGATCATGCTCTAAATGATGATGTTCGGTTTCAACGATATTAAAATCGTAAGAAAAAACCTTCTTTTTAGTACATGTTTGATTTTGGATCAAGATAGGATGATCAGAAAGAAAAGAAAATATATTTTCCTGTTCGTGATTAGAATGATTGATGGTAGTACTAGATTGAGAATTAGCTAGATTAGCAATTAACAAAAAAACCAGTATAAGAGGATAGCGTAAAAGTTTATTCATACAATTGATATTTTAGGGACCATGAAGTAATCGTAATCGAATTCAAAACAATAATATTAAGTAATTTCCTACAACATTGATTTTAAATTCATCGGCAAAGTACACATATGTTCGCTAAAAAGCAATAAAAACTAAACTTTTAACATTTATAAAAGTAAGGTAATACCATCAAATCGTATGTAAAGCCTATCAAATAGCTCCACATCTCTATGTTAAAACAATTTGAGGTCGTCTGATAAATGGTTAGGCAAACCTAATTGGGTTCCTATATGAGCATTCAATTCTTTAATGAAATACTTAGAAAGTAAAGGCGATTCTACTTCTAGGTTTTGATGCACAAAAAAGTGTATCTGGTTAATTCCCTGATCTTTCCAGGTAGAAAGTCTCTTTACCCAATCGTCTAGCCTTGTATAATCTGTTTCATGATTTGCTCCAACATACCTTACAAAAGCTTCATCATTGGTTAAACGCATGTGCAGTAAATCTCTTCTACCCGCTGTGTCTGTAATGATATTCGATATATTGTTACTTTCAAGAAGACTATATAACTCATCGGCTACCACTAAATCATTAAACCAATCTGTATGCCTAAACTCTACCGCCAGACGTATTTCTTTAGGCCACTTTTCTATAAATCGAATAACTCTGTCAAAATTTTTAGGAGCAAAATTACCATGCATCTGTAAAAATATAGTTCCTAACTTTTCTTTTAGGTGAATTACATTAGATAGGTATTCATCAACATAAGGCTCTACATCTTCATTTAATCTTTTTAGATGAGAAATATTCTGTACAAGTTTTGGGAAAAACTTAAATCCCTCCGGAGTTTTATCGTACCATTTTTTGAATTGATCTTCAGGAAAAATCCTATAAAATGTAGCATTCAATTCGATACTATTAAACTGCCTCGAATAATACTCTAGTTCATCTTTGGTTCCCCTGGGATAAAACCCTTTTAAATCTTGTCTATTCCATTTGGCACAGCCAACATAAGTCGATAAACTTTCTTTAGCTGTAGTATTTAAAATTCTTACCGTATCCTTATGATCTTCTGGTAAGCTAAAATCTATGATATCAGGATATTCTACTTTGCCAAATTTCATGCACCTGGTTTTTTATATTTATTTGATGAAAATTAATTAAAAAATTAAGACCTTGGGTAATTACTTCACCCTTATTACTATAAAAGATTAAAAAAAGTGTAACAAAAATATAACTCGATTGACTAACTATTACAACAACATCATAAAAATCACAACTAATGAATGCTTTAAAATCTATTACAGTAGCTCTTGTATTAGCTATCTCAACATCATTTTATGCACAAACTGCAGATGAAATAGTTAATAATTACTTAGAAAATACAGGAGGAAAAGAAAATTGGGAAAAACTAGAAGGCATTACTATGAAAGGAGTAATGAAAATGCAGGGGATGGAAATTCCTTTTGAACAAGTTATGATGAAAGATGGGCGCCAGTCTACCACTATTGAATTACAAGGAAACAAGATGATCTGGGCAGCATATGACGGAAAAGTCTCATGGTCTAGAAATCAACAAACTATGGAAGCTGAAAAAAGCGACAATGAAGCCACAGAAAATATGAAGAAGCAAATGAAAGATTGGCCTTCTCCATTTTTAAATTATAAAGAAAAAGGATATGCCATAGAGCTTATTGGTAATGAAACTGTAGATGGAACCGATACCTTTAAAATAAAGGTAACCAAAGATCCTATTACGGTTAATGGTGAATCACAACCTAATATTTCTCATTACTATTTTGATACCGAAAATTTTGTACCTATTATAATTGAAGAAGAAATTCAGGAAGGTCCAATGAAGGGTCAGAAAATAAAAATGTCTATTAGCGATTATCAGGAAGTAGAAGGATTATACTTCCCATTCTCACAAAGTAGTCAATTCCAAAGTATGGATTTTAAGGAGTTCAATCTCAATCCAGAAGTAGAAACTACATTATTCGCTTTCCCAGAAGGAAAATAAACACAAATCATAATCCCCAAATTAAAAACTTGGGGATTTTTTATTCTAAATTAACAACCAGTAATTATGAACAAACAATTTATAATTGCAAGCTTGGCTATACTCTTTTCCATACACTTGCAAGCACAAGAAGTTGTTCTAAAAGGCAAAGAATTATTCGGAAACCTTGAAGCACGACAAATCGGACCCGCACTCATGAGTGGTCGAATTATAGACTTAGAAAATCACCCTACTAATGATAAAATACTATACGCCGGTACTGCTGGTGGTGGGGTTTGGAAATCCTCGAATGGAGGAGCAAGCTTCTCCTCTGTATTTGATGATCATGCACAATCAATAGGAGTAGTAAAGATTGATCCCAACGATCCAGACAATACCATTTGGGTAGGAACGGGTGAAATATGGACCAGAAACAGTGTTTCTATCGGTGATGGTTTATACAAATCCACAGATGGTGGTGCGAACTGGAAAAAAATGAGGTTTGAAAATTCAGAACGAATTGGTAGTATAGAAATTAACCCAAACAACTCTAATGAAGTCTATGTAGGAGTCTTAGGAGCATTATGGGGAGATAGTGAAGACAGAGGAGTATACAAAACAATAGATGGAGGAAAAACCTGGGAAAAAATACTTTACATTAATGAGAAAACGGGAGTCAATGATCTTATAATGGATCCCAAAGATCCTAATACGCTCTATGCTGCAATGTGGGAGTTTAGAAGGACTGCATGGGGATTTAATTCTGGAGGACCTAGTAGTGCACTGTACAAATCTACAGATGCAGGAAAAACATGGAATAAAATCCACAATGGCTTTCCTAAAGGTGATCTGGGTAGATTTGCATTGGCAATAGCACCTTCAAACTCTAAAATAGTATATGCTGTTGTAGAAAGCAAAGAAGATAAAGGACTATATCGTTCTGATGATGCAGGAGCCAATTGGAAATTATTAAATGGAGATTTTGGCTTAGTCGTGAGACCTTTCTATTTCGCTAGAATAGTTGTAGATCCAAAAAACCCGGATATTCTGGTTAAAGGAGGATTGTTTGGTTCTATCTCTAGAGATGGAGGAAAGACATTCAAAAACTTGGGGAACATGCATGCAGATATACATGATATTGTTTTTGACATCAACAATTCAGACAGAATGTATGTAGGAACCGATGGTGGAGTCTACAGAAGCTGGGATGGTGGATCAACAATGGATATGGTGGATAATTTACCTATTTCTCAATTCTATCATATTAGTGTAGATAATGAAGAACCCTATAATATTTATGGTGGTCTGCAAGATAATGGTTCCTGGTGGGGGCCATCTTCTTCTCCAGGAGGTATAGAAGCTCGTGACTGGAATCGTGTTGGATATGGAGATGGATTTAGAGTATTAAAACACCCTGCCAAGAATATTATATATTCTGAAATGCAAGGAGCACAAAATGTTTGGAGATATGATGTAAACAAGAATTACACCAAAAATGTTGCCCCTTTACCTATTAAGGGAGAGGCAGATTTACGCTTTAACTGGAACGCTCCAATGGCTGTGAGTAATCATCAACCAGATCGGTTTTATATGGGTAGCCAATTCCTTCATGTAAGTGAAGATATGGGCGATAACTGGAAAAAAATATCACCAGACCTAACCACCAATGATCCTACAAAGCAAGATAAAGAATCAGGAGGTATCTCTACAGATAAATCGGGAGCCGAAACTCACACTACAATTTTTACAATTGCAGAGTCCCCGATTGATCAAAAGGTAATTTGGGTAGGAACCGATGATGGTAATATACAGGTTACACAGGATGGCGGAGCGACCTGGACCAATACAGTAGGTAATATTCAAGGAGTACCAAAAAATACCTGGGTATATCACATAGAAGCTAGTTCACATAATAAAGGGACAGCATATGCTGTGTTTGATGGTCATGCATCGGGAGATATGAATACCTATGTATATAAAACATCAGATTTTGGAAAAACATGGAAATCCCTTGTGACAGACGAGATTATAGGGTTTGCAAGAAACATTCAGGAAGATTATGTAAATGAAGATTTACTATACTTAGGTACCGAGTTTGGATTGTTTATATCCATAAATGGGGGTAAAAACTGGTCTCGTTTTACCAATAATATGCCTGCTGCTGCGGTGCATTTTATTGATCTACAGAAAAAAACTAATGATCTGGTATTAGGGACCCACGGTAGAGGTGTTATTATTATTGATGATATCTCTCCTCTAAGGCAAATAAACCAACAAGTTCTTGTTAAAGATGTTCACTTTTTTGATACCAAACCCTCAATAATCAAAGAAGAAGGTGGTTTTGGTGGCGGAAGCACAGAACTTCAATTTATAGGTGATAACCCAAGCTCTTCTGCAAAAGTTATCTACTACCTCAAAAAGAGGCATACTTTTGGAAAAATGACACTATCTGTCCAGGATCAAAATGGTAATGAGATAGTAAGCCTTGTTCCCGGAAAAGCTAAAGGGATTAATATAGTAACCTGGAATTTCAGAAAAAAAGGACCTAAAGTAGCTGCAGGAAAAACATTTACCTTTGGTGGATTCACTGCTCCAAGAGTTTCTGCTGGGACTTATAAAATAGTGCTTAAAAAAGGTAAGAAACAATATGAAAGTGCGATAACATTATTAAATGATCCTACCTCATTAATTTCAGAAAAAGACAGAATTACTCATAATAAAACGACGCAAGAGTTATTTAATGACATGGAAGATCTGGCATATCTGGTTCATAAAATTGATCAAAATATAAAGAAGTCCGAAGCAGTATTAAAAAAAGATCCGGCTTCGCAAAAAGTTACTTCTGCCGTTATTAAGGAACTAAATACCTTAAAAGAAACTCTGGTAGTAACCACGGGTGATAATTATGTTGATGAAGCTGAACCCCAGCTGAGAGAAAAATTATCTGATTTATATGGTGAAGTGGCAGAGCAATTCGAGAAACCTTCATTTGCTCAATTAGAAAATCAGGAAGTATTAGAAACAAGATTAAATGAAGCTAAAACTGCATACGAGAAAATCAATGGTAAGCAGGTAGCTAAACTTAATAAATATCTTGAAAAAGCAGGGAACACTCCTGTCAAAATTTTAAGTAAAGAAGAATTCTTAAAAAAATAAACTAAAAAACATCTTGTTGCATAAAAGCCCTCTATAATAGGGGGCTTTTATTATATATAACTTATTGTTTAGGTAATGTAACAGAAAAATAAAAAGATTAGATTAGTATAACAAAACATCCCATATAATATATGTAACTCTATTATTGTTTATAAGTCGTTTAAAACTCTAATCACCATCTTGATTTTTGAGCACAACAAATACTTATTTTTAGTAAACCTTCTTTATTATGGAAAACAGGGAATCAAATTTATTGGCAATACGACCACAGTTATTAAATGCAAGAGTTTCTGAAAACATGTCTAATGATGAGCAATTTCAGAACAAAACGATTAGGCCTATTATAAAATTACAAGGAGGCCTATTAATCGAAGTATTTAAAAACTACATTAAAAAAAGAAAGAATACTTTCTACGAATTATCCTTAGAAAAACGTTTCGATTTTATTGAAAATGCTATCCAAAAGGACATGAAATTCAGAAATAGTTTAAAAGGAATGATTATAGGTCAATTTACTGTAGAAGAATACCAGGCCTATATGGAAAATTCTTCTGCATTAAACAAACGAATGATGAGTATCGTAAAAGAGCGCCTACAAGATAATATACAATTATTAGAGTATAAGGTAGCATAATTGATGATGATTCTTCATATCATAATACACTGTTAATTGTGGTAATGCCGTAGTAGAAAACAGGACATTTCATATATCTTTAAAAGTATAATAACTTTTAAAACCTATAGTCATGTTAAATAACATTATGAACCTTAATGGTGTTGAGAAATTAAACAGGAAACAACAATTATCTGTTAATGGAGGAAGAAAACAATGCATTGATCCTAGAACTGGCTTGTGTACAGATTATGGGCGTCATTGTGCAGAACTAGAATGCGTTCTTATAATCGACTAATTCTGTATTTTATATCAAAAAAAGCTGTCGTTTATTAGCGACAGCTTTTTTAAATACGATAATATCGTTTTTCTATTTGCTCAAATATTCTAGTACATTCTCTTCTATCCTTCCTTGTATATCAGAGACATCTTCTTTTATAAAAGATACTCCTGTTATATTTTCATATAATTCGATATATCGTTCAGAGACAGAATTAATATATTCATCTGTCATCTCAGGAATCTGTTGACCTTCTTTACCTTGAAAACCTTTACTAATTAGCCACTGTCTTACGAACTCTTTAGATAATTGTTTCTGTGATTCCCCATTCTGTTGTCGTTCTTCATATCCTTCTTCATAAAAATAGCGAGAAGAATCCGGAGTGTGTATTTCATCGATCAGTACAATTTTACCATCTTTTGTTTTACCAAACTCATATTTGGTATCCACAAGGATCAACCCTCTTTTTGCTGCAATCTCTGTTCCTCTTTGAAAAAGTTTACGTGTATAATCTTCTAAGATGAGGTAATCTGTTTCAGAAACAATTCCTTTTGATAATATTTCTTCTCTAGAAATATCCTCATCATGCTCTCCATTATCAGCTTTGGTAGAAGGTGTTATGATTGGTTGAGGAAACTTATCATTCTCTTTCATACCATCGGGCATAGATACACCACACAATATTCTCTTATCGGCTTTATATTCTCGAGCTGCATGACCAGAAAGATACCCTCTAATCACCATTTCTACTTTAAAAGGTTGGCATAAATGCCCTACAGCTACATTTGGATCTGGAGTAGCTATTAACCAATTTGGCACCAAATCTTCTGTTTCTTTCATCATCTTGGTCGCAATTTGATTAAGAATCTGCCCCTTAAAAGGAATTCCTCGTGGCATTACTACATCAAACGCAGATAAACGATCAGTTGCAATCATCACCAAAAGTTCATCATTTATACTATATACTTCTCTTACTTTCCCTTTGTATACTGATTTTTGATTAGGAAAATTATAGTTTGTATCTACAATTGTATTCATTACTTAGGTTTCGGGTTTCGGGCTTTAATTTCAATTAGAAACTAAAAACCTGAAACTATTTATCCATTTCTATGTTCTATCTCTTTATAAGCTGCAATTACCTTTTTTACCAATTTATGGCGAATCACATCTTTGTCATCCAGGTAAATCATACCTATCCCCTGTGTGTTTTTAAGCACTAGTAGAGCTTCTTTAAGTCCAGAAGTAACTCTTCTTGGTAAATCTATCTGTCCAGGATCACCTGTAATAATAAATTTAGCATTTTTTCCCATACGCGTCAGAAACATTTTCATCTGTGCATGTGTTGTATTTTGTGCCTCATCAAGGATCACAAAAGCATTATCCAATGTTCTACCTCGCATAAATGCCATAGGTGCGATTTGTATAACTCCTTTTTCTATATAACTATCGAGCTTTTCATTAGGGATCATATCACGTAAAGCATCATATAAAGGTTGCATATACGGATCCAGTTTCTCTTTAAGATCTCCTGGTAAGAATCCGAGATTTTCTCCAGCTTCTACTGCGGGACGTGTAAGAATAATACGTCTTACCTCTTTTTCTTTTAGTGCCTTAATAGCTAGTGCAACACTGGTATACGTTTTTCCGGTACCTGCTGGACCAATAGCAAAAACCATATCGTTCTTTTTACAAGTCTCTACCAGCTTACGTTGGTTAGCAGTCTGGGCCTTAATTAGTTTACCTCCTACTCCATGCACTAATGTTTCTCCACTGTTAGGCGATGTTTCATAATCTGCCTTACTCACACTGGTAAGCACTCGCTCTATTGCATTCTCATCCAGCTTATTGTATTTGCTAAAATGCTCGAGAAGCATATTAAGACGCATATCAAACTCTTTGAGCATGTCATCGTCTCCATACACTTTTATTTTACTGCCTCTTGCTACAATTTTTAACTTAGGGAAGTACTTTTTTAATAATTGAATATTGCTATTCTGAAGTCCGAAAAACTCTCTCGGATTGATTTCTGTAAGTTCTATAATAAGTTCGTTCAAAAGCTATACGAATTTTAGTATGATTTTTTTTTAGGATTGACTAAGTTTGCTAAAGTTGTTCAAGTTTTTGTCGGGAAAACAAAATAGAAATTTAAAACGAAGCAAAATGTTTATATTATCACTATATAAGTTAGTGATCAAAAAACAGTAAATACGATGGTTTTATCATCATTTTGTTGTCCAAAGAAAAGCCTTGAATAACTTCAAAACAAATTTACATATTTTTAAGTGCTTACAACTAAAAGATATTAACAATTCTTATACATGCCAATAATCACCTTAACTACAGATTTTGGAATCAAAGATCATTTTGTATCTGCGGTTAAAGGAGCTATTTATACAGAATTTCCAGATGCCAAAGTTGTTGATATATCTCATGAGATCTCACCTTTTCATATAACAGAAGCTGCATACATCATACAAAATGCTTATAAAAGTTTTCCAAAAGGAAGTATACATATCATAGGAATCGATAGTGAACTTAATCCAGAAAATAAACATATTGCTGTAGAACTAGACGGTCATTACTTTATATGTGCTAATAATGGACTGGTGTGTTTAATCACATCAGAATTTAATCCAGAGAAGATTGTAGAAATAAATATTCACGATGCTATAGTATCTAATTTTCCTGTGTTGGATGTTTTTGTGGCCGTGGCTTGTCATATTGCCCGAGGTGGTACACTAGAAGTAATTGGAAAAACAATCTCAGAAATCAAAACAATAAAAGGGATTACTCCTATTGTAAACCTTGGAGATAAGCAAATCGTGGGTAGTATTATCTATATCGATAATTATGGTAATTTGGTTACCAACATTACACGTAAGCTTTTTGAGGAAATTGGAAAAGGACGTAAATTTAAAATTACAGCACGTACAGCGGTATTTCAAAACGTATATAACCGATATAGCGATGCTATTAATTTTGATATCGAAAAAAGTAAACGCGAAGAAGATGGTAAAAAATTGGCTGTCTTTAATTCTTCGGGATACTTAGAACTAGCTATCTATAAGAGTAACCCTAAAACTGTAGGAGGGGCCTCCAATCTCTTTGGATTGTACTATAGAGATACGGTAAGCATTAGTTTTGAATAATTAATATCTGAAAAGAAGCGAAAATAAACTGTAAAACCTTGTGGTTATACTTTTGAAAATTAAAAAATGATAATACGAATCGTAAAAATGGGATTCTTACCCGATCAAATTGATGCTTTTTTAGAAAACTTTGAACAGAATAAAGAGAAGATCAGAAATTTTGAAGGATGTAGTCATCTAAAATTAGTAAGAGATGTACATCAAACTAATCAATTTTTCACCTATAGCCATTGGGAATCTGAAGAACATCTCAATAACTACAGAAACTCTGCGTTATTCAAAGGAGTTTGGGCAAATACTAAAAATAAGTTTAGTCAAAGACCAGAAGCATGGAGTGTAATCGAGGTATAAAGTTTATGACACATGACTTCATAAACTTAAAAAAACTTCAATCCTAAAAAAACTATGTTTGCATTAATACGAAAAGAAATCAATACCTTTTTCTCCTCTGCTGTAGGGTATTTGGTGATTGCTATATTTTTAATCCTTAACGGACTCTTTTTGTGGGTCTTTAAAGGACAATTTAATATCCTGGATAGTGGGTTTGCTGATCTTTCGCCTTTTTTCCAGATTGCACCGTGGATATTGTTATTCCTCATTCCCGCTGTAACCATGAGAAGTTTTGCAGAAGAAAAGAAACAAGGAACTTTGGAGGTATTGATTACAAAACCAATCAAAAACTGGCAATTGGTACTTGGAAAATATCTAGGTAGCTTATCCTTAATCCTAATTGCTTTAATCCCTAGCCTCCTTTATATCGTTACTATTTATCAATTAGGGAACCCAATTGGTAACCTCGATATAGGTAGTACAATGGGATCGTACATTGCACTATTATTACTTGCCGCAGCATATACCGCAATGGGTATATTTTCGTCTTCGATTACCAACAATCAGATTGTTGCTTTTTTGATCTCGCTGTTTCTATGTTTCATTTTTTATTTTGGTTTTAGCGGACTCGTAGATTACAACTTGCTAGGAGCAATGAATACTATCGTTGAACAACTAGGAATGCAATTGCATTATGAACGTATGAGTCGAGGTATTTTGGATACCAGAGATATCTTTTATTTTTTAAGTAGTATTCTACTATTTGTGATTCTTACCATTATCGTTCTTAAAAAAGGTGCAATAAAGCAGAAAATCAAACCTATTGGTATTACATTAATCTCTGTCATTGTTCTATTTTTAATCGGAAACTCATTATATAATCGTTTTGATCTTACCCAGGATAGTCGTTTTACACTTTCTGAAGCTACCAAAAACTTAGTAAAAGGAGCAACGGCTCCTGTTGTTATTGATGTATTGCTAGAAGGAGATTTCCCTTCAGAGTTTAGACGTTTACAATCTGAAACCAAACAAATATTAGAAGAGTTTAATGCTATAAACCCTAATGTTCAACACATTTTTACCAATCCTTTAGAGGAAGAAGGAATACGAGCACAAACAATTACAGAACTACAAAAATTTGGTCTAACCCCAATGGAGGTCAGCGTACAGGAAAACGGAAAAACCGAAATTGAAACTGTAGTTCCCTGGGCTATTCTAAGTTTTCAAAACAGAAGTGTAAAAATTCCTTTAATCAAAAATACCATTGGAGCCACTTCAGAAGAGCGAGTAAACAGCTCTATTCAACAATTAGAATATGCTTTTGCAGATGGATTAACCAAGTTACTACATCCTAAAAAACACAAAATTGCAGTGCTTAAAGGAAATGGGCAATTACCAGATATCAAAATTGCCGATTTTATTAAAACGCTACAAAACTATTACTTTGTCGGGGCATTTACTTTGGATTCGGTAGCGAGTAATACAACAAAGACATTACAAGAGTTGCAAAAGTTTGATATGATTATCAATGCTAAGCCTACAAAAGCTTTTTCTGAAAAAGAAAAATATGTACTGGATCAATTTGTAATGAATGGAGGAAAATCATTATGGCTATTAGAATCTGTTACTATGGAAATCGATAGTTTAATGAATCCAGAAGGTTCTTCTGTTGCAATCATGCAGAATCTAAGATTAGGAGATGCTTTATTCTCTTATGGAGTAAGAGTTAATCCCGTTTTGGTAAATGATTTGTACTCTGCACCATTGGTATTAGCTTCTGGGCAAGGTAGTGAAACTCAATTCACCCCATATCCATGGTTTTATGGATCACTAACTAAAAGTGCCAGCAACCACCCTATTGTTAAAAATACAGAATCTGTGAAATTTGAATTTTCAAACCAGATTGACACCTTAAAAAATAGTATCAAAAAGACGATACTACTCACTAGTTCTGATAAATCAAAAATAGAGGGAGTACCTAAAGAAATACTATTAGAAAATATTATTAGAAAAAAACCAGACATTGCTAGTTATAATGCAGGTCCTCAAAGTTTGGCTGTATTACTTGAAGGAAATTTTAAATCTACCTATAAAGACAGAATAAAACCTCATAAAATTAAAGATCATAAAGATAAAAGTGATTCTACAAAAATGATCGTTATTGCCGATGGGGATATTATTAAAAACCAAACGCGAAAAGGGCAGCCAATAGAATTAGGTTTTGATCCGACCATGAATTTAAAATATGGAAATAAAGAGTTTCTGTTAAACGCAGTAAATTACCTGTTAGATGATTCTGGCCTTATTGAAATTAGAAGTAAAGAGATCAATATTTCATTTCTAAATGTAGAAAAAGTTGTTGAAAACAAAACCCTATGGCAAGTTATCAATATCCTGATCCCCTTACTTATCCTTATGGTTTTTGGGTTCTTATTTTCGTTAATCAGAAAGAAAAAGTATCAAAAAACCGTTTAAAATTCTATTCTCTATATTTGATATAGAAAAATCTCAAAACTTAAAACGTTAAATCTATTAATCGCGAAGCCCTAAATATCGTTCTTAAAACAGAAGACCTCTCTATTGGTTATCGTACCAAAAAGGAGCTTAATGTTATTGCTGCTGATATCAATCTAAAATTGCATGAAGGAGAACTGGTAGGATTAGTAGGTGCCAACGGAATCGGAAAATCTACTTTATTACGTACTCTATCCCGTGTACAACCAGCCCTACATGGTAAAATCATGTTGTCTGATATAGAGCTTCAATCTTATAAATCTGTCGAACTAGCTTCGCAACTGAGTATTGTTTTAACAGAGCAAATTGCTTCAAAAAATCTTACAGTACAGGAATTGGTAGCCCTAGGTAGACAACCATATACCAACTGGGTAGGAAAAATGGCAGAAGAAGATATAGAGCAAATTCGCAAAGCAATCGAGGTAACACATATTGGTGACTTGGTAGCCAAGAGATGTTTTGAACTTAGTGATGGGCAATTGCAAAAAGTACTTATAGCCCGTGCTATTGCACAGGATACGCCTTTTATTATGCTTGATGAGCCTACAACTCACTTAGATGTATACCACAAAGCTTACATCCTCAAACTACTAAAACGTTTGGCCTTTGAGACCAGAAAAACTATTCTTTTTTCTACTCATGAAATTGATTTTGCCATACAATTATGTGATAAAATGATTGTAATGAATGAGGACGGTTTCGAATTTGGAAGACCCAAAGAATTAGTACAATGCCGTGCATTTTCATCTCTTTTTCCTGAAGACCTGATTCTTTTTGATTCTAAATCCGGGAGATATAAAGTAAGAAACTAAATTCTTGTAAAACACTACTTTTCTCCTACTTCTCTTTGCTTTTAATTACACTTTATCGAATAAATCTGCTTATCAAGGGAAAACTGTAAAAATTTGAAGTTGCTAACCTCGTACTATTAGTCTGGAAAGTCATAATTTTATCCCAAATTATAAATTAAACCTATGAATACCATGTTAAAACTCAAATCAATTGTAACCTTATTAATTATCGCAGCTTTTACATTTAGCTGTAGCTCCGATGACAATGATGATCTTGTCCCTACAGATGGTGAGGTATTTGATGCAGAACTTATCGTATCAGAATCTGGTGTTGGTGATAATCGTACTGTTAATGTTACTGGCGGTGTTACCAAAACAAGTATAAAATCAAAAGTGAAATTTTCTTCTACCACCAAATCGATGAGAAGATTATATATTACTCAAAACATTAATGGTGTAGGTGAAGAGCCATATGTATTTACATCACAAGAAGTTGATGAAAAACCTGATGGATCTTTAGATCTTGTGGGCGGAGACAAAAAAGATTTCGAATTTAAGATCGATCTACCAACCCCAAGTATAACCAATGGTACTATTGTTTATAAATTCTGGGCGACTACAGGAAGAGGTGATTTTAGAAATATTACAAAACGAAATGCATTAGGAGATGATGTTTTAGGTACAATAACTGTAAAGTATGGTTTAGGTACAAATAGTGGTTCTGGTATTAAATCTTTTACACAAACTATATTATCTGCCCCGCTTGCAGATGGTTCTTCTGAGACGTTTATTTCTTTGTTCAATGAAACAGTATATAAAATAAACCAAGGAGAAGAATTTGCAGCTTTATGGGATTTTGGATACTATTATGGACTAACAGGAAAAGCTTCTTTGGCTTCTTCTAACAACTATCCTACAAATATTATAGATGTACCAACCATAGGAGGTGTTACTGCTGATGAATTAAACAAAGCATATTTTGGACTATCCTCTAAAACTGTAGTAGAATTTGATGCTATAAGTAGTAGAAGTGATTTAGATTTTGTTGTACAACCAGCAAACCAAAGAATTAATAATTTAGCCGTTAACAATATTATTGACTTTGTCGATAATTATGGGAACAAAGGACTTATAAAAGTAGTAGAGATTTCTGGTACTGATGGAACAGGAGATTTCATTAAACTAGATATTAAAGTACAAAACTAGAATCTAGAATCTCGATTCACATAAACAAAGCCAGTCTCTCACAGTTATAGAAAGACTGGCTTTGTTGTTTATTATTCTTTCACTTTATATTACATTTCGTAACTTCACTAAATCAGATCAGAGAATACATAGTGATGAATATAGAAGACTATAGAGAGTACTGCATTAGTAAAAAAGGAGTAACTGAATCTTTTCCTTTCGGAAAACTTCCTGATGTTTTAGTTTTTAAGGTATTAGGAAAAATGTTTACCGCTACAGATATATCATCTTTTAATGCTATAAGTGTGAAATGTAATCCCAATGATGTTGATACTCTTCGAGAAACCTATACCGCCGTAGCACCTCCATCATACATGAGTAAAAAACATTGGAATAAAATAATAATGGATCACTCTATCCCCGATACGCTTATCAAACAATGGATAGATGATTCTTATAATCTGGTAGTCAAAAAATTACCTGTTCGGGATCGAGATAAGCTAAAAGAATAGTAACATCATAAATATGAAAACTTCGAATACTTCATCCAAATTTTCATTGCTTATCTTTATCTTTGAGTAAACAAAAGATTACATGTCAGAATACACACCGATTATCATTGCCGTTGGGGTAATCATTATATCAATTATTGTAGGTTTTTTTATTGGTAAATATGTAGTTTCATTACAACATAATAGTGAAAAAAGTGCTACTAATGAAAGAGCAAATTTGCTTCAATCTCAGTTCGATGAGCTTAAAAACAACACCGAAAAACAACTTTCTGAATTAATTAAAGAACGTGAAGAGATTCGTAGAGAAAAAGATTTTCTGAATACCGAACTTACTCGTCGTAATGCAGAATATGAAAATCTTCAGCTCAAAAATGCATCGCAAAAAGAAGAAGTAGAAAAACTTCAGGAAAAATTTACCAAAGAATTTGAAAACCTTGCTAATAAAATCCTGGAAGAGAAGTCTAATAAATTTACCGAACAGAATAAAGAGAATATTAAAAATATCCTGAATCCATTACAGGAAAAGATCAATACTTTTGAGAAAAAAGTAGAACAAACCCATAAAGAAAGTATCGATTATCACGCAGCACTGCGCCAGCAAATAGTAGGTCTTAAAGACCTTAATGAGCAAATGAGTAAGGAGGCGACCAATCTCACCAAGGCACTTAAAGGCGATAGTAAAATGCAGGGTAATTGGGGAGAATTAGTACTGGAACGTGTATTAGAAAAATCTGGATTAGAGAAAGATAGAGAGTATTTTGTGCAACAAAGTTTTACTCTTGATAACGGACAAAGAGTGATGCCAGATGTAGTGATTTATCTACCAGACAATAAAAAAATGATTATTGACGCTAAGGTGACACTTACCGCATATGAGCGTTATATCAATGAAGAAAATGAAGAGTTAAGAGCTACTCATCTCAAAGAACACATCACATCATTAAAACGTCATGTAGATCAGCTTTCAGAAAAAAACTATCAAGATTTGTATGATATCGAATCACCCGATTTTATTTTAATGTTTGTTCCTATAGAACCTGCTTTCGCAATAGCAATTAATCAGGATAGTAAATTATACAATCAGGCTTTCGAGAAAAATATAGTAATCGTTACTCCTTCTACTCTTTTGGCCACCCTACGTACGATTGATACCATGTGGAATAATGAAAAACAACAACGTAACGCTATTGAGATTGCACGACAGGCTGGAGCTTTATATGATAAGTTTGAAGGGTTAGTAAAAGATCTTACCGGTGTAGGCAAAAAGATAGATGATGCCAAAAAAGATTATTCTGCTGCAATGAACAAACTTGTAGAAGGTAAAGGAAATCTGATTACAAGTGTCGAAAAACTTAAAAAGATGGGGGCTAAAGCCAAAAAATCATTACCCGAAGCTGTGATTAAAAGAGCCACCGAAGAAAATGAATAATCAACAAAACATATATCAATAATTATGGTATCAAATTCAAACTTATCAGAAATCATACATAGGTTCATTGGAGGGCTGTTTTACATGCTACCCATCCTGGTATTTATAATTCTTACGATTTACTATATGAGTAAAAAAGGAGCAACAAAAGAAGGAGTCCTTATACTTATCGGTAATATCCTGATCCTGATAGTCGCAATTTTACATCAATTTATCTATAAGTTTGTAGATTCGTGGGGATTTGACATATATCTTATTATCAACTCTGGAATAAATACTATTTCATTTATTGGATCCATACTTTTTATAATCGGTTTCTATATGATGATCCAGAAAATTATTAAAAATAAGGTTTCAGAATAAAAAAATAACTATGGGGCAAGACATTACAGAAATTATTAAACACATTTTTTTGGGTATTCTAACCTCTATCCCACAATTAGTTATAGTTATATTATGTATCTATTACATAACCAAAATAGGGTCAAAAACAGAAGCAATATTATTAACCACAGGTAGCATTATATCTTTATTATGTGGTATTTCGAATGTTGTAGGTGCTACATATATTAGTACGTTAGGAGTAGATTCTTATGTAATCTTTATATATATTATCCAAGGTTTTTCCTTTTTAGGATCAATTCTTTTTGTAATTGGTTTTTTTATTCTGATAAGAAAAATAATAAAGAGTAAAGTATTTGCGCCCAATACTAAAACAAGTAATTAAATGATGTAAACACATGAAATCTATACTTATAAAAATATATTTCTTTGTATTTCTTTTCGGAAACGTTTTTCATATTGCTACTGCACAGCAGGCTTATTTTCCCGAGCGGGGAAACTGGCAAGAAAAAAGTCCCGCCGAATTTAAAATAGATGCACAAAAACTTCAAGAAGCAGTACAGTTTGCTCAGGATCATGAATATTCGGGATCAAAAGATCTACGTGAAGCAATCGTAAAAGGTTTTGAGCGAGAACCATATCACAAAATTCTGGGGCCTACCAAAAAAAGAGGCGGTCCTGCAGGACTTATCATTAAAGACGGGTACATTATATCGAAATGGGGAGATATAGACAGGGTAGATATGACATTTAGCGTTACCAAAAGTTATTTATCTACTATGGCAGGATTAGCTGTAGATGATAGGTTGATACGTTCTGTTGATGATCACACCCATACTACCATATGGGATCATACATTTGATGGAAAGCATAATAAGAAAATTACCTGGAGACACTTACTTACGCAATCCTCAGATTGGTCTGGACAACTATGGGGTGGATATGACTGGGCAGATCGTCCCCCAAAAGAAGGTGGTATTGACGATTGGAAATTTAGAAAACTTAATGAACCCGGAACTGTTTTTGAGTACAACGATGTTCGAGTTAACGTATTAGCCTATTCCTTACTAAATGTTTGGAGAAAACCACTGCCACAAGTACTAAAAGAAAAAATAATGAACCCCATTGGTGCATCAACCACATGGAGGTGGTATGGATACAATAACTCCTGGGTTGCTATTGATGGTATCAATATGCAGTCTGTAAGCGGTGGTGGTCATTCTGGTGGTGGATTATTCATTAACACATTAGATCATGCCCGGTTTGGATTACTTTTTCTTAACGATGGAAACTGGAACGGAACACAATTACTATCAAAAGAATGGATCAAAGAAGCTATCAAACCCTCACAGGCAAACCCGAACTATGGATTTATGTGGTGGCTTAACCAAAAAGGATCAAGACACTGGGAAGGATTACCAGAACATTTGTACTATGCCGCAGGTTTTGGTGGTAATTTTATCGTAGTGGATCAAAAACAAAACCTGGTAGTAGTTACTCGATGGCTCGAACCCAATCAAATCGATGAATTTATGACCAAAGTATATAACGCATTCTAAAAATGAAAAAAATACTCGGAATACTTATCATTGTAATCTTAATTCTTTTTGCAGCATGGTATGCATTTATATATTATGCATCATATAGTGAAGGAACCAGAAGTGGCGAGCTCATAAAATTTAGTAATAAAGGAGTAGTATTTAAAACCTGGGAAGGCGAAATTAGCCAAGGGATCTCTGGAGCACAAATATTTAGTTTTTCTGTTGAAAGCCAGAAAGAAGACATTATTAAGAAACTCGAAAAATTTCAGGGTAGATATGTAAAACTTAAATATAAGGAGCGTTTTGCAAAAATTTCCTGGCTTGGAGACACAAAGTATTTTGTGATCGATGTCGTTGAAGAAGACTCTCCACACTTTAGAAATAAATAGTATGGTTCTTACATCATACATTATCAACTAAATGAATACTAGAATGAAAAAGTACAAAACCAATACCGAATCCAGAGTAACTATTTCAGAATTGATGCTTCCCTCCCATTCTAATTTTAGTGGAAAAATACATGGTGGTTATATCTTGTCTTTGATGGATCAAATTGCTTTTGCATGTGCTTCTAAACACTCAGAAACCTATTGTGTTACTGCCAGTGTTGATAAAGTAGATTTCTTAAAACCTATTGAGGTTGGTGAACTTGTAACCCTTAAAGCATCTGTTAATCATGTAGGCAATACCTCTATGGTAGTAGGTGTAAGAGTCGAATCAGAAAACATACAGACCAGTAAAGTAAAACATTGCAACTCTAGTTATTTTACTATGGTGGCCAAAAATGATAAAGGCAAAAGTGTGCCTATACCTGGATTGATCTTAGAAAACAAAACTTCGATACGTCGTTTTGTAAGAAGTATTATACGTAAAGAAGATGCAGTTACAAGGCGTAATCGTTTCAAAGACTCAGAATTTGATCCCGAATCCCATTTCGAAATTCTTGACCAATACAATGTAAAGATTGATTTATAATTAAATCAAGATCATTACGTTATACCATCTATTAGCAAAATCTTTGTATATTTCATATAAAAACCCCGTTATGGAAAATATATTCAAAAAAAATTTAATGTTACTTATAGCTGTACTTTGCTTTAATTGTAGCAGTGGTGATGATAGCCCACAACCTAATCCCGATCCGGACCCTGATACAAATCCAAACCCAAATAAAATTACAACATATGATGCAGATGTTAAGGCTATTATAGATGGTCAATGTGTACGTTGCCATACTGTTCCTGCTCAAAACGGGGCTCCTTTCCCTATGCGTAATTTCACAGAAACTATAGTTGGTGTAAATAGAGATCTTGTACTTTTAGTTAACTCAACGGGAGTAAATGTAATGCCACCAGAAGGTAGGTTGCCACAAGCCACAATAGATATTATCCTGGATTGGGAAGCGGATGGTTTTTTAGAAAAATAACATCCCATTTTTTTAGAGTATCTACTTAAAATACAAAAAAGAGGCTGGAGTTACCCAGCCTCTAAATACATACTCAAAAATATGAAACTACCGTATATTAATTTGTGGTAGCTATAGGAGCCGTATGGCCTCCTTTACTTACAGAACCATCTGTTCCTGTACTGTTACCTCTTAGTAATAATATTCCTGCCACATGTGGTGACGCCATAGAAGTACCAGAGATTTTATTAAATCCTCCATTTAACCACGTAGACCATACCTGACTACCTGGAGCCCAACGATCTACACTTCTTCCGTAATTAGAAGATCCTGCAGGACGATCACCATTTGCCATATTACCAACATTCCAAGAGTTTCTAGTTTGTAATCTTTGTGGTGAATAATACTGTGTATCATCATTACTATTACCTGCAGCCATAGCACCATAAGTTGTTCGCTCTAGGTTTCTAAAAGCATTGTCTGTAGCTGCATCAGTATGACGATTTCTATACCCTATACTATAGTTCCAGGTATCTCCATTCCTTGCATTTCTGGCAACATAATCTACACCACCAAGTATAGCTGCATCACTACCGCTACCCTGTGCGTTTAAAACTCTTACAGAAACAACTGTAGCACCATAAGCCACACCAATAACTCCAGAACCATTATTTTTTGCAGCAACAGTTCCTGCTACATGAGTTCCGTGTCCGTTTTGATCTTGCCATGATCCACCAACAAAACTTCTGCTTCGGTTAGTATCGATATTTAAATCACTATGAGGTGAGATTCCACTATCAATAATCCAGCAAGTTTTACCAGCACCATTTGCTCTACCTACTCTATTTATACCCCATGGTAAAAAGTCTCCGCTAGGTAACCAAGAACCTTTGTTCGCTCCTTTATTATGCACAGTTGCAGGAAGGGCCTTAACTGGTGTTCCCATTTCAACATCCAATGTTCTAATATAATTAGGCTGGATATATGCAATTTCAGGATCATTTTTAAGCGTTTTTACCTGCTCTTCTGATAAGTTTTCTACATGAAAACCTTGGATAGCACTGCTATAGGTTTGTTTTATGTTATCCTCTGCTATTGCATATTTGGATAACGTTTGCTGCGATTTAGCTTTCATACCAGCGCTTTTACCAGAGAGAGATTTATCTTCTTTATAAATTATGATATATTCTCCAGGTATTGCCTGTTCTGCTCCGACTTCTTCAGTAGTATCTATTCCGGTTTCGATATCAGTAACACCATCAGCATCTTTTTCACAACTATAAAAGAAGAGAGAAAAGACTGTTAGCATACTTAAAATTCTCAGTTGAGTTTTCATTATTGTTTGATTTTTTGTGTTAAACGTTTGATTGTAAATTAAAAATGTTGAGCTCTCATTAAAATTTGTTGTTCAAAAGTAGAAATTAATTCAAATAAACAAATACGGCAAACACGTAACAAACAGCTAGTTATGACTCGGTTATTGTTTTCAAAGCAGATAAATCACCTCTTGATTTTCAATAATGCAACAGTGTTGCATTATTGAAAATCAAGAGGTTAAACAAAAAAAAGAATGTCTAAATAGAATAAAATTTCAGAAGAAAAAATCAATACTAGTTTAACCAAATTTAACTTTATTTAACACTAAATTAACTATGAATTAACAAATCAATGAATATTATTCGGAATAAATCAGTATTATTTTTACGGTATTCGTATTTACAAACCGATATTACATTTAAATTTATAATCATTTATTAATACATTGAAACAAAAAATCCATTATTCAACACTTTCACTCATGATCGAACATTAGTTTTTGTGTGATTCCTTTATAAAAACCTAAAAACTAACACTTTCTAAATCCTCCTCCATAAACCCATTTCCTTTTCTTTTCAAGACAACTCGTACTCTTCTTATTATTCTTGCTTTTATAATGTATTAACATCTAAGTTTTTCATCTAAATAATGATAATTATCATTATTTAGATTTAATTAAAATAAAATATTTGTTTCATAATTCAACTATCCAAAAAATGAAACATATCTTTATTCTTCTACTATTATTATCAAATATTTTACGGGCCAACGATACTTTTGATATTTCGGGAAAAGTAACAACAAATAACGAATCCTTACCTTTTGTGAATATATACTTAAAAGGTACTAAAACAGGTACCGTAAGTCAGGAAAACGGGAATTTTATAATTGAAAATATCCCTGAAGGTGATTATGTTTTGGTAGCGTCTTTTACAGGGTTTAAAACGTTTCAAAAACGTATCTCTTTACAAGGAAAGAACATTACAATTGACATCAATCTTGAAGAGGTTGAACTTCTTGATGAAATCGTAATAACCGGAACTCTAAAACCTGTAAAAAGACTTGAAAGCCCTGTTCCTGTAGAAGTATATTCACCAACTTTCTTAAAAAAGAATCCCGCTCCTAATATTTTTGAAGCTTTGCAAAATGTAAATGGTGTACGGCCACAAATTAATTGTAGCGTATGTAACACCGGTGATATTCATATAAATGGTCTAGAAGGACCCTATACTTTGGTTTTAATCGATGGTATGCCCATCGTTAGTGGTTTATCAACTGTTTACGGGCTTTCTGGAATACCAAACTCTTTAATTGAGCAAGTTGAAATAGTTAAAGGCCCAGCTTCTTCTCTATATGGTAGTGAAGCTGTTGGTGGGTTAATTAATGTAATTACAAAATTACCAGAAAACGCTCCCATATTTTTTGCCGATAGTTATGTGACAGATTGGGGAGAAGCAAATTTTGATTTGGGTTTTAAAGCAAAAGTTGGTAAAAAATCCAATATGCTTTTCGGAGCTAATTACTTTAATTACTCAAATCCGATCGATAATAACAATGATAATTTTACAGATGTTACTTTACAAGATAGAATTTCTATTTTTCAAAAATGGGATTTTTCCCGAAAAAACAATCGTGTGTTTTCTGTAGCCGGACGTTTCTTTTATGAAGATCGTTGGGGAGGCGAAATGCAATGGACTCCAGAGTTCAGAGGTGGTAAAGACATATATGGTGAAAGTATTTATACAACTCGTTACGAAGTAATTGGTAAATATCAATTGCCGATAGAAGAAAATATGATGTTTCAGTTTTCCTACTCAGATCACGATCAAAATTCTGCTTATGGAGATACTTTTTATCTAGCAAAACAGCGTATTGGTTTTGGGCAATTAACTTGGGATAAATCCAAACAAAATCACGATTTACTTTTTGGTGCGGCAATGCGCTATAATTATTATGATGACAATACACCTATTACAGAAAATTCAGATAAAATTGTAATTCCTTCGTTTTTTGCTCAAGACGAAATAACTATAAGTGAAAAACATAAACTATTACTTGGAGCAAGATATGACTATGACAAAAGGCACGGTAACATTTTTACTCCAAGATTAGCATACAAATTTAAACCCACAGAACACGACATTTTTAGGATAAACGCAGGAACAGGTTTTAGAGTTGTAAATTTATTTGCAGAAGAACATGCTGCTTTAACAGGTTCTCGGGATGTAATCATAGAAGAAGAATTAAAGCCCGAAAAATCGTATAATGTTAATGTTAATTATCTAAGAAAATTATACACCAAAAACAGTATGATTATCGGTATTGATGCTTCTGCCTGGTACACTTATTTTACCAATGCGATCTTACCAGATTATGATACCAACCCAAATCAAGTTATTTATGATAATTTAGATGGTTCTGCTACAAGTAAGGGCTTAAGTTTTAATTTAGATGCTGTTCTGTCTAGTAACGTTAAAGCTTTGGCTGGATTTACAATTCAAGACGTATCTCAAAAAGAAAATGGTATTAAACAACAACAAGTACTTACCGAAAAATATTCTGGAACCTGGACTATTTCTTATAAAAACTTCAATTATAATTTTACTATTGATTACACAGGAAATCTATATGGCCCAATGCGTTTACCTGTTTTGGGTGAATTAGATCCAAGAAAAGATGAATCTCAAGTTTGGAGTATCCAGAATATTCAACTAACCTATGATGGTTTGAAAAACTTTGAAGTATACGGTGGAGTAAAAAACTTGTTGAACTGGACACCTAATAAAGGTAATCCTTTTATCATAGCAAGAGCCAATGATCCTTTTGATGAAAATGTGGTTTTTGACACTAGTGGCAATGTCATTCCTACGGCAGACAATCCTTATGGATTATCTTTTGACCCAACATATATTTATGCACCAAATCAAGGTAGACGTTTATTTATCGGTTTAAGATATAAATTAGATTAATCATCTTTCATACTATAAAAGCTGTATGCATTACTAATACCTGTCTTCATCTATAAACATGAATTCAAAAAATAAAGCACAAGACCAGATTAAGAAAACTATACATTTTCTTATGCCTAAAACGAGTTAAATAAAAAAACCAGATTGTTAAGTATACAATCTGGTTTTTTATAATTTCTATATATAAAGTACTATTTACTCAAATACATTTTACGTCTCGAATATAGATCATAAAACTGATCATCTTTAAGGTCGTCAATAAACAAAATACTCTCTCCTGTACTTTTCATTTCTGGACCCAATTTCTTATTAACATTAGGGAATTTATTGAAAGAAAATACCGGTTGTTTAATCGCATATCCATTTAGATGAGGTTTGAAATCAAAATCTGTCACTTTCTTTTCTCCCAGCATTACTTTGGTTGCATAGTTTACATAAGGTTCTCCGTATGCCTTAGCAATAAAAGGTACTGTTCTCGAAGCTCTTGGATTTGCTTCAATGATATATACTGTATCATCTTTGATAGCAAACTGAATATTTATTAATCCCACGGTATTTAAGGCCAGAGCTATCTTATATGTATGATCTTTAATCTGTTGCATTACAAACTCTCCCAAATTAAATGGAGGTAAAGTAGCATTAGAATCTCCTGAGTGAATTCCACACGGTTCTATATGCTCCATAATTCCTATGATATACACATTTTCACCATCACATATTGCATCTGCTTCTGCTTCGATCGCACCATCCAGATAATGATCTAATAGTAATTTATTATTAGGGATTTTGCGTAGTAAGTCGACAACATGCTCTTCTAATTCCTGCTTATTGATTACGATCTTCATTCCTTGCCCTCCTAATACATAAGATGGTCTCACCAAAATTGGAAAATCCAAACGATCTGCCACTTCAAGTGCTTGATCTGCAGTTTCTGCAATATCAAACTCGGGATATGGAATATTGTTTTCCTGTAATAATTTAGAGAAATGCCCTCTATCTTCAGCAAGGTCAAGTGATTGGTAACTTGTTCCTATAATCTTAATTCCGTAGCGATCTAATTTTTCAGCAAGTTTTAATGCCGTTTGACCACCAAGTTGAACAATTACTCCTTCAGGTTTCTCATGTCTGATAACATCATAAATATGTTCCCAAAATACAGGTTCAAAATATAATTTATCGGCAGTGTCAAAATCAGTAGATACAGTTTCTGGGTTACAATTGATCATTATCGTTTCATATCCGCACTCTGCAGATGCCAAAACGCCATGCACACAACAATAATCAAACTCAATTCCTTGTCCAATCCTGTTAGGGCCTGAACCTAAAACAACAATTTTCTTTTTATCACTAACAACACTTTCATTAGAAACATATTTTTCTCCTTCTGGTGTTTCTATTTCTGCTTCAAACGTAGAATAAAAGTAAGGAGTTTCGGCTTTAAATTCTGCAGCACATGTGTCTACTAATTTATACACTCTTTTTATTCCTAACTCATCTCTTTTGTTGTAGACTTCACTTTCATAACACCCTACCATATGTGCAATCTGTCTATCTGCAAAACCTTTTTGTTTAGCTTCCAGTATTAATTCTTTGGTAACAGATTGAATGGTATATGTCGAAATTTCTTTTTCAAGATTATATAATTCCTCATACTGTTTTAGGAACCACATATCTATTTTTGTGATTTCGTGTATTCTGCTTAATGGGATTCCCATCTGGATAGCGTCATAGATTACAAATACACGATCCCAGCTGGCATAGGTAAGTTTATCTATAATTTGATCATAGTCTTTATATCCTTTTCCATCGGCACCAAGTCCGTTTCTCTTAATTTCTAATGACTGAGTAGCTTTATGCAATGCTTCCTGAAACGATCTACCAATTGCCATTACTTCTCCAACAGATTTCATCTGAAGTCCTAATGTACGATCAGACCCTTCGAATTTATCAAAATTCCATCGTGGTATTTTTACAATTACATAATCCAATGTAGGTTCGAATAAAGCCGAAGTAGATTTGGTAATCTGGTTATCTAGTTCATCCAGGTTATATCCAATAGCCAGCTTTGCTGCTATTTTAGCAATCGGATATCCTGTTGCTTTTGATGCCAATGCAGAAGAACGAGAAACTCTAGGGTTAATCTCGATCGCAATAATATCTTCATTTTCATCTGGGCTTACCGCAAACTGTACATTACATCCTCCTGCAAAATCTCCAATACTACGCATCATATGGATCGCCATATCACGCATACGCTGAAAAGTTTTATCACTTAAAGTCATTGCGGGAGCAACGGTGATAGAATCGCCTGTATGGATTCCCATAGGATCCATATTCTCTATAGTACAAATAATAACTACATTGTCATTATTATCTCTTAACAATTCTAATTCATACTCTTTCCACCCGATAAGGGCTTTATCAATCATTACTTCATGAATAGGAGAAACTTCTAGTCCACGAGTTAATAACTCGTCAAAATCTTCTTCCTTATAAACTATAGACGCACCTGCCCCACCAAGTGTATATGATGCTCTAATTACAAGAGGAAATCCAAATTCCTGAGCAATCTCTTTTCCTTTTAGATAAGAATTAGCAGTTGCCTGAGGAGCCATTGGAATCCCAATAGAAAGCATTAGTTCTCTAAACTGTTCTCTATCTTCAGTAATATTTATAGCATCAATATCTACTCCTATGATCTCTACTTCAAAATCTTTCCATATTCCTTTTTCATCTGCTTCAATACAAAGATTAAGCGCAGTTTGACCTCCCATAGTGGGTAATACAGCATCAATCTGAGGGTGTTCTTTTAGAATCTGTATTATTGATTTGGTATTTAACGGTTTAAGATATACATGATCCGCCATAGAAGGATCTGTCATAATAGTAGCAGGATTCGAATTGATCAGAATAGTTTCTATTCCATCTTCTCTTAAAGAACGTAGTGCTTGTGTACCAGAATAATCAAACTCACACGCTTGACCAATAACAATTGGTCCCGATCCTATAATAAGTATACTTTTTAGTTTTTCTCTTTTTGGCATGTAATAACAGTATTGGCTTTTCCTATAAAATTATGTATTAGATATAAAAAAAGGCGTTACCTATAAAGTAACACCTTCAATATTTTTAATGAACGTTATCATTAGTGCTTATGTCTTAGTTCAGACGAAACAGATATTTTCTTTCTTCCTTTTGCTCTTCTACGAGCCAACACCTTTCTACCATTTGCAGAAGCCATACGCTCTCTGAAACCGTGTTTGTTTTTTCTCTTTCTCTTCGATGGTTGAAACGTTCTTTTCATTGCTGTATATCTTTATAAATCTTCTTGAAATATCTAACTTGATCTTTTATGAGAACTTCTTCCCAAAACTGCGGGCAAATATACAAAGAGTTTTTACTTTGACAAACGTAAATATCAAATATTTTTTATCCAAAAAAATTAGTTTCTTTGCACAAGAAAATCACAATCCTATTTTCATGAAAAAATCAATCATTTTTATACTAGTACTATTACTATCAATTACCGGGTTTTCTCAAGCTACTTTGCAATATAATTTAAATGTTGGAGATTCTTTTGCAATTCGCCAGGATTCTGAACAGATAATTACACAAGATATTTCTGGAACGAAGCAAACGATCACAAATGATATTAGCGCAGAGATGTCTTTTGTAGTGAAAAAAGTAGAAAATAGCCTGTTTTATATAGAAATGAAATATCAAATATTAAAAATGAAAACGAGTTCTCCCTCTTTAGGAGTTCTTATGGATATGGATACTTCTATAATACCAGATTCTACTGATATACAAGGTCTTATTTTTCAAGGACTTATTAACTCCCCTATTACCATGGTAATGCAAAAAAATGGCAAAATTAATGCTTTAGAGGGAACAGAAGTCCTTATTGATAATATGATAAAAAATGCTGGCATTACAGATCCAAATGCTGTGGCACAAGTACGCACTAGTTTAGATCAACAATGGGGAGATAACCAATTATTGGGTAATTTTGAGCAAATGACCTATATCTATGGTGATAATAAAGCTACATTAGGTGACCAATGGGAAAATGAGTATACTGGGAAAATGAAAAGTAAAAATAAATGGAATATTGCCTCAATTACGGATGAAAATGCTACTATTGCAGGTACATCAGAAGTAGAAATGGAAAATGTAAATGCTAGCGCTACTGTAATCGTATCGGGTTCTCAAAAAGCAATGATAACTGTTAATAGTAAAACAGGGCTTATGCTAGAAGGAAGCACAGAAGGTATCTGTAAAGGAAATACATTAATCTCTACCATGCCGGACACTAAAATACCTACGTCAATAAAATTTAAAAACAACTACAAAACAATAAAATAAGGTTTAAAATGTACAATAAAAATATAAAATTAGTAATCGCAGCAATCGTTACCGGAGTAGCAATATGGCAGATAGTAGAAGGATATGTAGGTAATGGAATTATGCTTATTTTATTAGCTGCTATTTTTGTCTTTTTATACTTTAAAAACGAATTAATTCTCCTGGCTTTCTTAAGGTTACGTAAACAAGATTTTGAGGGTGCCAAAAAATGGTTAAACAAAATCAAAAACCCCGAAAGTGCTCTTACCATAAAACAACAAGGATACCACAACTACCTTCTTGGTATTATGCTATCGCAAACCAATATCACACAAGCCGAAAAACATCTTAAAAAAGCAATTAAGCTAGGATTATCGATGAATCAGGATCTTGCAGTGGCAAAATTAAATCTTGCTGGTATTGCAATGACTAAACGTCGTAAAAGAGAGGCCCAAATGTTACTCACAGAAGCTAAAAAATTAGACAAACACAACATGCTTAAGGATCAGATAACAATGATGAAACAGCAAATGAAGAAAATTTAGGCATACTAATTGTATTAAAAATTACGTTTAATGATAGTTTAATACAATCTTTAGAACGTTTTTTAATTAAGCTAACAACTAAAGTTTTACACCTAAAAAATGTTATTTTTGATGGCATTATATTACATTAGCTACCGTAATCTATTTATAATGAAGAAATTATTAGTATTAGGAATACTCTCTTTATATTTTAGCAATTCCTTTGCTCAAGAAGAAAGACAAATACCATTTTCGGTTGCTATTTCGGCACATATCGTAAAATATAACCAAAAAATTGATCTTGCTTATCAAGATAAAGATTTGGAACGTGCTGAATTCTTATTTGACTCTCTGGTAACTAATCACCTTAGTGGAACTTATATGGATAACTTTAATGTATATCCACTAAAAGGAGATCCTATTCTTTTAAGAGATTACGAAAAACCAATTTTTCTTATTACATATGCTTCCTGGTGTGTTCCTGGCATTGGAGAAATCCCTGCGCTAAATGATCTAGCCGATAGATTTCATGATCAGATTGACTTTGTAGTGCTCTTCTGGGATAATAAAGAAAAATTAAAAGAAAAAGTAAAAGAGTACAATAGCAACATTCACCTAGTCCACATTGATGAAAAAACGAATCAGGATTCATATATTATCAATAAATTAAAGCACGCATTAGGCTTTCCCATGATGTATTTTATGGGTGGAGATAAAAAGATACTGGATATTAGAAAAATTGTTACTCATCACTCAAGTGAAACACTAAGTAACTCTTACAACATCCACTTTAATTCATTATCAAAGGGCGTTTCTCTTTTAATTGCTGATTTAGATTTAAATACTGAAATGAACAATACCGAAGCCGAAGCAAAAGAAAATGAAGATCGACGTACAGATGAGGAACGTGATATTGATGAAGAATATGAAAGATATAAACGAGAACGCGATTCTATAAATATCAAAAAGGATAATAACTAATCACTGTTTTCTTTCTTGCTCTTGTTTTTTAACATCATTCCATAACAAACTTTCACTGGAAACAGGGTATTTGTATTCTTTTAAAAATACTAATTTTGAAAGACTTTTTACCAAAAGTGGTTTAAGAGTTCAAAAAACAATATAATGAATTTACCAAAGGCTTTAGCATTATCTCTGTTCATTTTAACAAGCTGTTCCAACTCTTCAAAAAAGGAAGAAGCAATTATCAGAAACATAGAAAAAGAAGTGCAAAGCACTAAAACTCAAAAAATTAAAATGACAAAATTTTATCTTCTTGTTCATTTTTATAACGAATCTCATGGCAGCATATTCATAAACGGGCTACCCGTACTTTATAGATCTCAAGAAGACACCAAATCTGGTACCAGAAGTAAATCATCGCAGATACCTATAGGAGATTTCCTAATCAACGGGAAGAATACAATACGGCTTTCAGGGAACTTTAAAAAATACGAAATTGGTATTTATCAACCCGAAATTGGTCAATTCATTGATGAAGGTATAAAAATAGAATTGAAAGAAGAAAAACCAGATTTTTTTATCTTTGAAATAGATGGTATTGATGATCGCCTATGGGATCATACTGAGGATTTTGAATCCTCGGATCATAAAAGTTTTGCAGAGTTTGTATCCCAAGTAGATCAAATGATTAAAAAAGGGTTGACAGACAAATATTTAAAAGTCAATCAGGTTAAAATGCAAAAATTATTAAAAGAAAGGAATTCTAACGAGTTATCAGTATTCATGAAAGATCTAGAAGCTGATATTCAAGAATCTTTTCAAACCATCAGAGAAGGAAAAGAATACACCCCAATAGACATTCCTGAGAATGAGGTTACATATCATATCTCTACTTCAAAAAAACTGGCAACAATAACTCATAAAAACAAGCCATATTTTACTGGTTTTATAAATAATAAATATAGTGACGTTTGGGGCTGGAAAATCATATACATGAAGAAAGACGGAGATTTTATACCTATTATAGATTTTTAAGATACTATTATTTTCCAAAAATCATTTTTATCGCCACTATTAACAATACTCCTCCAAAGATTTTTTTTAGTAATGCCTGATTTATAGAAATTGCTAATTTACTTCCTAAATATCCTCCTATAATAAAAGTTATTGCTATTATAATTGCGTATTTCCAGTTCACAAATCCTTCCTGGTAGTAGTTATATGCTGCTAATAGCGTTACAGGAACTGCCAGCACCGCAAGGCTAGTTCCCTGTGCTTCGTGTTGAGAAAAGTTTACCCATAAAATCAGAAGAGGAATCATAATCACACTTCCTCCAATCCCCAATGTTCCACTAAAAAAACCTGCTAATAACCCAATTAAAATTAACGAAATAAGTACTGAAGTATTCACACATTTAAATTTTAGTAATCACTTGGTAACTAGTTATAAAATTAAGAACATATAATCACAACGTTCTCTTATTAAAAGTAGTTTCAAACATTTCCATTTACCAGAAATCCAAACAATAACCGGCATTAGATATTTTTCTTAATGCCATATCATGCCATATTTCATACTACTTTAAAACAAGTAGCTAACTTAGATAAAAAATCTCAAATTATTATTGTCCGGTTGTAGTTTTGTAATAACCTTCTCTTGGTATTTTTATAAGATACTCTTTACCAGAATGATTATTTAAACGGGCTTCTCTAAGCCAGGGATTATGTAGTTTTAAAATTTTATAATTGATATCATATTGCTCGGCAAAAGCAGTGAAATCAGCAATAGGTTCATCTACCAAAACATTAAATGTAGGGATATGAGTATATAAATCTTCATTACTAAAATTAAAGCCGTATTTCTTTGGGTTGCTTAAGATTTCTTTCACTGCAACAATTCTAAATACATATCTTCCAGTCTCTTCTCCTAATAAAAGATCATAGTATGAAGCCACTTTTTGTTTTTCTAGTCGTTTATTAACCCCTGCTCTACCAGCATTATAGGCTGCTGCTGCCAAAGTCCAAGAACCAAATTTTTCTTTTGCTTTTTTAAGATATCTACAAGCCACCATTGTGGATTTCTCGATATGATAACGTTCGTCTACATTTTCATTTACCTCTAGTCCGTACTCTTTAGCTGTGCCTTTTAAGATTTGCCAAAACCCTGTTGCTCTTGCTGGAGATACTGCTTGAGTCAAGCTACTCTCGATTACCGCCAGATATTTAAAATCATCAGGAACGCCTTGTTCTTTAAGGATTGGTTCTATAATCGGGAAATACTTATTTGCTCTTTTAAAAAGAAGTAAACCATTAGATTGCCAGTAGGTATTAACTAACAATTCTCTATCCATTCGCTCTCTTATATCTGGATTTTCTATTGGAACTAATTCTCCAGAAAAATTAAGATTATCTGGCATTGCTATAGCATATACATTATAATCATTTATCAATTTTTCTTCTAGAACTTCTTGTGCCAAAGGTTTTTCTGGCTGATGGTCTTGTGTAGCATTTACTAAAATTCCGAAGGTGAACAGCACACCTAAGAGAACTAAAAATTTCTTAATTGTTTTCATTACTTAAGTAGATTTTGATTTTATTGGGGAATAAAATTTATTTTACAATATAGCGTAAAAAGTTAGATTAACGCAAGTTATCACTAATTATTTCGGGCAAATGTTTATTAAACCACTTAGCTCTATTTACAATCATAACATGAGTTCCCCCATCAACTGTTATACATTTTTTTATATTTGCGATAGGAAAAACGATGTCTTTATCACCATGAATATGAATAAGCTCATCTGGTGTTTTTTCCTGATCCCAGCATACCATTTTTTCAATAGCCCAATCTAAATATCTTTTATCATTAATTGATAAATATTTTTGATACATAGCAGCTCGTTTTTTTGCAAAATCACCAAAAGCCAATTTTTCCCAATTATCTATTTTAGAAACTATTGCTGTAGGCAACAATTTATAGGCCCTGGTTTTTCTGGCAATTTTAATTCGAGTAGGTAACTCAAACTTGTTTTTAACACTCGAAATAATAATAAGTTTCTTTAAATTCAAATACCTACTCATCTCTTGCACCATAACTCCTCCAAACGACACTCCGATCAAGATGCAATTTTTATGCTCAATTTCTTCACACATACGTTTGGCATAATTCTCTATAGATTCATTCTTATCAGGAATCTTCCAAGGTAGGGTTTGAGTCACAAATTTATCCTTGGGAAGCTTAATATATTCGAAAATTGAAACATCTGCTGCCATTCCTGGAACAAAATAAACATGGCTAACTTCCTGCGACATAGGTATTTTAACAGTGGGTATTAAATTTAAAACTCTAATTTTCTTATCTTTGCGTATCAAAATTATAGTATTCCTTTGTTAGAAAAAAGGAAATATTGAGTTAAATTTTTGCAAAAGGGAATTTTAGAACTAACTAATCTTAGTTAGAAGAGGCAAGGTTAAACCTTATTTTTTTTAAGTTAATAACCTTTATTTCAGATAGATATATCTAGAAAACCTTCTCTAATAAGGTTGTTATGATTAGTAAGGTTAACTCCTTATAAACATTTGATTAAATACCTCATAATTTTAAAAAATATGGAGAACATGAGTGCTGTTGAATTAGAAATTATCGACAATGAATTTCTAAGACAATTCGAAACTACAATTGACGGTCAAAAAGCAAAGATCGAATACGCGCTACAAGAAAGAAAAATTTTTCTTACTAAACTTATCATGAGTGAAGAACACCTTGAAAAAGGTTATGAACAAGATTTTATCATTGCAGTATTTAATGTAATTGAAGATCGCAATATTAGATTAGTACCTACTAGTCCTATTATTGCAAAATTTATGCGAAAGAACCGAAGGAAATATAAAGATCTACTTCCTGTCGGAATAAACATATAGTTTACTACATTATTAGTACAAAAAAAGTCTGCTTTACGGCAGACTTTTTTTGTACTATATATAGAACTCTTCTTAGTTTTTACGTCATAAAATCAAATCTCACTATCCCATCTTCATCAATAGTTGTTAGTCTTATCTCGTGTAATGTATTTACATACAACGGATTCCATGGCATTTTCACTTTCACATAATTTTCGGTAAAACCGTGTATATATCCTTCCTTATTTTCAGACTCGAACAGCACTGTTCTTTCTGTTCCCAACTGGCTTTCATAAAACGCTCTTCTTTTCTTTGCAGATAATCCACGTAACATTTTACTTCTTTTCTTTCTTACATCTTGTGAAACCACGCCATCTAAAGCTGCTGCAACAGTATTATCTCTTTCAGAATAGGTAAATACATGTAAATACGATATATCCAGACGAGATAAGAAATTATAGGTATCCAAAAAGCAATCATCAGTTTCCCCAGGGAAACCAACAATAACATCAACCCCAATACAAGCATGAGGCATTACTTCTTTTATTCTATGTACCCTATCAACATATAGATCGCTAAGGTATCTGCGTCGCATTAGTTTTAGGATATGATCACTACCAGACTGTAAAGGAATATGAAAATGAGGCACAAAAGTACTGGAACCTGATACAAAATCTATAGTTTCATTTTTAAGCAAATTTGGCTCTATAGATGAAATTCGTAATCGCTCTATACCATCGACTTTATCTAATGCTTGCACCAGTTCAAAAAACGTATGTTCATGTTTCTTATTTCCATACTCACCTTTACCATAGTCTCCTATATTAACTCCGGTAAGTACAATCTCTTTAATTCCTTTTTCAGAAATTTCCTTAGCATTTTTTAATACATTCTGTAGGGTATCACTTCTTGAAATTCCTCTGGCAAGCGGGATTGTACAATAAGTACATTTATAATCACAACCGTCCTGCACTTTTAAGAATGCGCGGGTACGATCCCCTATAGAATAACTACCCACATAAAAATCGGCTTCTTCGATTTCACAAGAATGTACTTCTCCAAAATCATTCTTAGAAAGATCATTAATATAATCGGTAATCTTAAATTTCTCTGTAGCTCCCAAAACTAAGTCTACACCATCAACTGAAGCTAGTTCTTCTGGTTTTAACTGGGCATAGCATCCCACAGCAGCAACAAAAGCATCAGGGTTTACCTTTTGAGCTTGCTTAACTATAGTTTTAAATCTTTTATCCGCATTTTCGGTAACAGAACATGTATTAATTACATAGATATCAGCATTCTCAGAAAAATCTACACGATCAAAGCCTTCATTTGTAAAATCTCTTGCTATTGTAGAGGTTTCTGAAAAATTCAGTTTACAACCCAAAGTATAAAAAGCAACTTTTTTTTTCATAAAACATAAGTGTCATTTCCGCAGGGGCAGAAATCTCATTATATTTACCCATACCAAAACTCAAAAATATTGAGTCGCTCTAGAATAAATTTTCAGGGTGCAAATATACCAACAATAATTCGTTTACTAAAATTGAAGTGTATTCATTATTTTTTCATAACTCGTTATTTAGCAATAGCTTATATTTTACTAACTCTAATATCTTGTAGAGATTCTTCTCAAGAAAACAGAGATCATTTGATATTTCGGTACAATCAATATGAAAATATAAGTTCATTAGATCCTGCATTTGCCAGAGATGTAGCTAATATTTGGTCTACAAATCAACTGTTTAACAGTTTGATACAACTAGATGATTCATTACATATTAAGCCAGACGTTGCAAAAAGATGGGAAATTTCTGAAGACGCTCTTACCTATACTTTTATACTTCGAAATGATGTGAAATTTCATAAGCACGAACAATTCAAGACCAAAGACAGCACCCGGCATGTTATTGCAGAGGATTTTGTGTATAGCTTTAGCAGATTGGTTGATCCCAAAGTAGCATCGCCTGGTAATTGGGTTCTAAAGACTGTAGAGACCTATAAAGCTATTAATGATACTGTTTTTGAAATCAAATTAAAAAAACCTTTTCCTGCATTTTTAGGATTGATGAGTATGCGGTATTGCTCTGTGGTCCCTAAGGAAGTGGTAGAATTTTACGGTAATCAATTTAGAGCCAACCCCATTGGCACAGGTCCTTTTAAATTTAAATTATGGGAAGAAAATATCAAACTCGTTTTGCGTAAAAATGAATTGTATTATGAAAAGGACAAAAATGGTAAGCAACTCCCCTATCTTGAAGCTGTAGCTATTACCTTTTTACCAGATAAACAAAGTGAATTTTTACAGTTTGCCAAAGGAAATATCGATTTACTAAATAGCCTGGATGCCTCATATAAAGATGAGTTATTAACACCTAGCGGTAAATTGAGAGAGAAATACAAAGACCGTGTTAATATTAGTAAAGGTTCTTATCTGAATTCTGAATACCTGGGCTTCTATCTGGATACAGACAAAAAGGAAATACAATCAGAACTATTAAGAAAAGCTATTAATTATGGCTTCGACAGAAAGAAGATGATCACCTATCTAAAGAATGGCATAGGAACTCCTGCAACACATGGTTTTATCCCCAAGGGGATTCCCGGGTTTAATAGTATTCCCGGTTATGACTATGATCCTGAAAAAGCTCGTAGGTTAGTCGAAACCTACAAAATGCAAACAGGAGAAAACAATCCAACCATACGAATTGCTACAGATGCAAATTACCAAAGTATTTGTGAGTTTATACAAAGAGAGCTCGAAAAAGCTGGATTAAACATCATAGTAGATGTAATGCCCCCTTCGACAATACGCCAAAAGAAATGGAAAGGAAAATTAGAATCATTTCGTGCCAGCTGGATTGCAGATTACCCAGATGCCGAAAATTTTCTATCGCCATATTACAGTAAAAACTTTACTCCCCATGGTCCCAACTACACACATTTTAAAAATGAGACTTTTGATCGGTTATACGAAGAAAGTTTCTTAATAACAGATATTAAAATAAGAGAGCAGCACTATGTAAAAATGGATTCTATTATTATTGCCAATGCTCCCATCGTTCCTCTATATTATGATCAGGTAGTTCGATTTACTCAAAAAAACGTAAAAGGTCTTACCAATAATCCACAAAACTTCCTGGTATTAAAACGAGTGTGGAAAGAACGCATTAAATAACAGGGATTGATGTGTCAAAATCATAAAGGTGTTATAGAATTTACAGAACACAGAAATGAGTTGATTTGTCATTCCGTTGAAGAACGGAATCCATTATTAATAATACCTCTGAAAAATGGAGCCCAGCCTTTAGTTTATCCTGAGCCGAGTCGAAGGGCTGGGATGACAAAAAACAATAAATCACCAACTCCGTAGAGCCTTCTGATTTAGCGAGATAATTATATTACACAAACACAAGAAAATTATTTTTCATAACCCTTTCGCCACTGCTTGGTGTCTTCAAAGACCTGTTCCAAAATCTGCTCTTCTTGTTTTGTAAATTCAATTTTCCTTCTAGACATAACTACATCAGCCACTTCAAAAGCTTTTTTGGTTAAATAAGTGCTAAAACCTGCACTCCCTCCCCAGCTATAGCTAGGCACAAAATTACGAGGGAAACCTGTACCAAAAATATTAGCATTTACTCCCACAACAGTCCCAGTATTAAACATGGTGTTGATACCACATTTAGAGTGATCGCCCATCATTAAGCCGCAGAATCGCAATCCTGTCTTTGTAAAGCTTTCTGTTTCATAGTTCCATAAACGAACTTCGGCATAATTATTTTTAAGGTTAGAGGTATTCGTATCTGCTCCCAGATTACACCACTCTCCTATTACAGAATTCCCCATATATCCATCATGACCTTTATTAGAGCATCCAAATATTACCGAGTTATTGATCTCTCCTCCTACCTTAGAATGCACTCCAATAGTAGTGCCTCCATAAATCTTTGCTCCCATCTTTACCACAGCACGATCACAAAGTGCAAAAGGCCCTCTAATCATACTGCCTTCCATGATTTCGGTATCTTTTCCTATGTATATTGGTCCTTTACTAGCATTAAGCATTGTAAATTCGAGTTTTGCTCCTTCTTCAATAAAAATATTTTCGGGAGCAATACAATTATTACTTTCAGGAATAGGCTGACTCTCTCTATCCTGTGTTAATAGTTTAAAATCATCAGCAATCGCTTGTTCATTTTTTGAAAAAATATCCCAGGTATGCTGTACCGTAAACACATCAGTATCATGTGCTATTATTTCATAGGTCTCAAAATCTACCTCCTGATCCTCTTTGACGTAAAAAGCGATAGGTTCATCATCGCAAAAAATAGCTTGTTCGGGTTTCAGGTTTTTAATTGCTGTTACCAATTGTTCTGATGGTAAGTAAGAAGCATTGATCATTACATTCTCTGCTAACTCTACCATAGGAAATTTTTCACTTAGGTATTCTTCTGTTACTGTAGAAGTAGTAGATCCCAAATATTTCTCCCATTTCTCGCGAATGGTTAATATCCCAATCCTAATCTCGGCAACTGGTCGTGTATAAGTAAATGGTAATAACGCATTACGTGAAGCACCGTCAAAAAGAATATAATTCATGTTTCGATTTCAAAAAATTAGTTAGTTATACGGCTGCAAAAATAAAGACGTTAATGTTAAAAATAGTGCTGTTTGGCGAATTTATTTGTAAAATAACATAAATAATATTTAAGAGTAGATACATCACTTCGAGTGAAATTCTGTAAGAATTTAGTATCGAGAAGTACTTTTTAGTTATAAATTTTCTTGTTTTCGATACACCAAATCAGAGATTTAGCACTCAAACTGACGAAAATTTCTTATCCATTATTCATGTTAAAATAATAAAATGAGCTTGTCTTAACCTGAATTCGATCTAAGAAAATCACGTCGATTCGAGTGCCATGTTTTTGGGCATGGTGTATCGAGCCCTTCGACACACTCAGGATGACAGGGTTTGGGATCAAAAAAGCTATTCTCGATACAGTTTTTCTCCATGTCATCTCGAGCGTAGTCGAGAGATCATTCTGAAAAACCACTCGAATTGACGCTTTTTTAAACATCATAATTTACGTCGAACTCAGATGCTAATTAATGTGAATTTTAGGACGGGACATAACATAAAAAAACCTTTCCGTTTGGAAAGGCTTTCTATTATAATATATACTACTAAATTACTTTTTGAATTTAGCGTATTTGTTTTTGAATTTGTCAATACGTCCTGCAGTATCGATAAGTTTTGACTTACCGGTATAGAAAGGATGTGATGTTCTTGAAATTTCTAATTTCACTAACGGATACTCTACCCCCTCTACCTCTAAAGTTTCTTTAGTATTGGCTGTAGATTTAGTTAAAAAAACTTCATCGTTAGACATATCTTTAAAAGCAACTAATCTATAATTTTCTGGGTGAATATCTTTTCTCATTGTAGTATTTCTTTTCTATTTTCGAGGTGCAAATTTACAACTATTTTTTTAAATGCAAAATTATTTCACAAATAAAGAAAACTATAAATGTAAAGGTTAAGAAGGTTGACAACCACAAATCCAATCAAGTAGAGCTTCAAGCTCAGGATGTTTTCCTTCACCTACAGCAGAACAACAGTCAGAATTACCATTTTTATCAAAATTTGTTTTTATATTTATTCTCAGATATTCAAATTGATTGGCAATACTATAAAATTCTTCTACAGTCATATTTAAAGTTACAAGTTGATAATACACATCAAGAAATGCTTGGGTCTGATCTCCTAAAAACTCCTGGACCATAGCCTCTAATTCAATAGGATTCAATGGTGCTGTCGCCGATTTTTGAGATATATCTTTAATAAACGCCTCATACTTCCCAGTTTTAATGGCACTATTATTAAACTCAATAATAGTTTGCTTCACCAGGTATTCTTTCTCTGTCAATGAAACTTGTGTAGATTCCTCGTCTCGGGAACAAGAAACTACAATAAGGAAAGAAATCACACATGTAAAAAGTAATAGTTTTCTCATAAATACTAGTTTCGTTAATATATTTTTATACAATTCAAATTGGGGTAAGTAATCTTAAAAAAGTTTGTTTTATGAATAATTCAAATAACTTAATTCCTAAAACACAAGATATCAACTGGTTACTCCTCTATAGTTATTTTTATCGAATCCCCTTATTTTACGCCTGTTGACACCATATTTTAAGTACGGTAAAACCGTAATAATTTAGTAAATATACGACAAAAATGTAAATTACATCGATAAAGTGCTATTTTTACAATACTAATACCAATACCTTTTTATTATATTTGCGTACTTAATGGTTCGTAAACAACTAAAAACATTTATACACTATGGAAGAATTTACCATTTCTATAAAAAGGTATATATTAAAATATGGAGTAATTCTAGGCATCTTATCTATCATTTATAACATTATTATCTATACTACTGATAATATGATTAATAGACATTGGTTATTTACATTATTAAGTGCAGCCATACTTATTAGTATTATTATTTACGGTATATACTCTTTCAAATTAGCTAATAATGGTTTTTTAAAATTAAATGAAGCTTTAAAATTAGGAATAGGCATTGCTATAATAGGTGGTGCAGTACCTTTCATATGGAATTTTCTTTTAATAAATGTCGTAGATCCAGAAATGATTAATCAAATGGTTAATGCTCAGAAAGAAGAGATGATAGCACTAAATCCTGACATATCTCAAGAGGAGATTGATCGAGGTATAATGATCACGAAAAAATTTAGTTCATCTTACATGATAACAGCTTTTTCATTAATTTCAAATTTACTATTTGGTTTTATTACTTCTTTACTTGGAGGAGCCATCTTGCAAAAGAAACGAAATGTTTTTTGATGTATGCATCTACTTATTACTCTATAGCCTATGTCTATTATATCTAAAAATACTAAGTAGACATTAGTGATCAATACTATAAATTTATTACTCATCCTGTAACAATTTACTATATTTGTGTACTTATGGTTTATAATAACCAAAACTATTTTATATATGGAAAATGATAAAGCATCAACCAAGAAAATTATAATCAACTACGGAGTAATCCTGGGGATTCTCTCTGTCCTAATGGGGGTAGTAGTCTATGTTATGGATGGATATGCTGAGCAAAACTGGGTACATTCTGTTATCGGTTTAGCAATTATGGTAGGTGTTACCGTATACGGGATAAAAGCCTATAAAGCTGCTAATGGTGGATTCCTTAAACTTGGTGAAGCTATAAAAATTGGGCTAGGTATTGCTCTTATCGGTGGTATCATAAGTGTTATTTGGACGATTCTATTAATGAGTGTTATAGAGCCGGATATTGTTAACCAAATGAATGAAGTACAGCGTGAACAAATGATCGAGCGTTTTCCTGATATGCCAGAAGAACAATTAAATCAAAGCCTGGAGATGACTAAGAAATTTACTACTCCATATATGCTTTCTGCATTTGCATTAATCTGGAGCTTATTTATAGGATTTATCATTTCCCTATTTGCTGGGTTAGCCATGCAAAAGAAACAAGACTTATATTAATATATCTGTGGTCATACCACTGCTTAATAAATTACAGAATAGGATTGCAAAATGCAATCCTATTTTTTCATAAAACTAAGTATTTTTCAGTTTCTTTATAAAGGAAGAAGGGTAAATCCCTGTTTTTTTATGAAATGCTTTTGCAAAAGACTCACTCGTCTTAAATCCCATTTCTTCGGAAATCCCTTTTATAGAGTATCTTCTAAATTTATCATCATCCCTTAATCGCTCAATTGCATATCCAATTCTAAGATCATGCAAATAATTAGAAAAATTCTTTTCTTTATAAATATTGATGATTTTTGATAGATAAGTTGAATTCGTTTTTAATTCTTTGGCTAACACACCAAGTGTATATTTTTTATCCAGATATCGTTTACTACTTTCAAAATCCTTTATGCCTTCCAAAATTTTCTGGATTACCTCCTCCGAAATATGTAAATCATTAAGATGTTTTTCTTTCTTCGTATTAAGTTTTGGTTCGGTTTCGACTACTTTATTAGTATATGAAACGACGGCACGAAAACTTTTTCGATAGCGTTTACGGTCGTTATGAAGATAAATCATGATCCCGACAGAAATAATGAGCAACAAGATCGTTACGATTATAGTTATTCTATAATTCATACCACTATCTTCTAATTTAGAAATTCTGGTATCTTTATTAGAAACTATCAAAGGTACGGTATACTCGCTAATTATTCTTTGTAATACATTTGTTGTATTATTACTCTGCAAACTGTCAATTTTAGATTGCCTTTGAAGATACAATGACTCTTTCTCAATATCACTCTGTTCTTTAAAATGATTAATTAGTAGTTTATATCCTTCTTGTAGCTCAGGAATAATATCTTCTTGGATTTGAACAACGGAATCCATCTTCATTAAATAATCAGCACTCTTATCTTTTGAATTAATACCAGCATAAGCTTTTCCTAAATAAAAATAGGAGGTTATTAGTCCCTGGGGTTCATTACTTTTTCTTAGATACTGTAGTGTTTTAGATATACTATCAATTGCATTCTTATATGTTTTCTTATGATAATCAGTAATCCCAGAGTTAAGGGCAAACAAAGTATATCTATGCTTATCTCCAATATCCAATGTTCCTCTAATTCCTAGGTTATTATAATAAGTAGCAGAGTCCAGTATTTTTAGTTGATTAAATTCATTGGCTAGATATAGCATATCCTGAAAACGATCATCTAATTCTTCTTCTGAAGCATATTGATAACATTCTCGAAAAATCTTTATCGCTTCTTCATGTCTTCCTATTCTACTTTTTAGTCGTCCAATAGATCGATTATACCTATAAAGCGTCCTTGAGTTAGATTTTTTTGTAATAATCTGGTCTGCTTTTTTATAATTGTTCCAAGCCTCCTGAAGCTGTCCTTTTTTCAAAAAATAATCCCCTTTTAATAAATATCCTCTGGTAAGAAGGCCATTGTTTTTTAAACCTTTGGTTAATTCAATAATACTATCTGCATATTTAAGACATATTTCGTTCCCCTCATATAAATGGGAAATTAAAAAGAAGCCGTGTGCAATTACAAGATCTTCATTTTCATTTTTCCCTTTCTCTAAGTATCTATTGGCATATAGACAAGCTTTATCTGGATTCTCCTTATAATTATCAAAAAACAATTCATACAACTCAAAATAAGTCTTTGATTGAATAGAGTCGGGAATTTTAAAATCAACTTCACTTTCCTGAGCAAGTAGTTTACAGTGAATGATAAAAATTAAAAGTAATATTCTTTTCATCTATTTTTTTGACACATCAAAATGTCTTCTTCAGATATTATTATGCTATAAAAACAGGGTAAGCTGTTTATCATAGTACAAAGTTTAAATACTATCTTCAATACTTTACTTTCCATAAATGTTCTAACATAAATCAATTTCACAAAAATAAAGATTCATTTTACATTTCATGCAATAGAAATCTAACTAACAACATTTCATTATATTTGAACGTTTACTTCTTTTTTAGGATAATCAATATATGGAGACTAACGTAATTTCTACTAAAAAATACATCATCAAATATG